>JAWKKD010000004.1:0-258969 GCA_041393435.1 Solirubrobacterales bacterium
GCATGGACTTCGTGATCGGCGAGACGTTCTCCTACGGCGAAGAGGCGCTGATCGCGCTCGACGTCATCCGGGAGGCCGGCCTGCCCGCGGTCATGACGCTGGCGATCCACCGCGCCCCCGAGACGCGCGAGGGCTGGTCGCCGCAGGAGGCCTGCCGTCGCCTGGCCGACGCGGGCGCCGACGTCGTCGGCCTCAACTGCATCCGCGGGCCGCGCACGCTGCTGCCGCTGGTGGCCGAGATCCGCGACGCCGTCGACGGCCACGTCGCGGCGGTGCCGGTCCCCTACCGCACGACCGACGACGAGCCGAGCTTCCAGTCGCTGACCGACCCCGACTGCGACTGCATCCCCGGTGGGCGCCCGTTCCCGACCGCGCTGGACCCGTTCACGTGCAACCGCTACGAGATCGCCGAGTTCACGCGCGCGGCCTACGACATGGGCATCCGCTACCTCGGCGTGTGCTGCGGCAACGGCGCGCACCACACCCGCAGCATGGCCGAGGCGCTCGGGCGCAGGCCCGCGGCGAGCCGCTTCAGCCCCGACATGAGCAAGCATGCGTTCCTGGGCAGCGACGAGAAGCTCAAGGAGCACAACCAGGCCTACGCGACGGAGCTATGACATGACCACGACGCGGACCACCGACCAGGCCGAGCGGCTGCACCGCATCGACGCCCTCGCCGGCGGCTTCCGAGCCCGGGCGCGCGCGCTCGACGACGCCGCCGCGCTCCCGGCCGAGAACCTCGCCGAGCTGCGCGCGGCGGGGCTGCTCGCGCTGACCGCGCCGGTCGAGTTCGGCGGCGACGGCATGTGGTGGGACGGGCGCTACGGCGAGTACTACGAGCTCATCGAGCACCTGGCGCGGATCGACAGCACGACCGCCCAGCTGCTGCAGGTGCACTCGCACGCGCTGGGGATCCTGTCGCGCCTGGGCAGCGACGAGCAGCGGCGGCGCCACCTGCCCGACATCGTCGCCCAGGGCAAGCTGCTGGCCTCGGTCGGCAGCGAGGCCAACCCGTCGGGCAAGCTCGCCGACATCAGCCGGGCCGAGCTCGAGGAGCGCCCGGACGGCTGGCACCTGACCGCGAACAAGTACTTCGCGTCGCTGGCGCCGGGGGCCGACGAGCTGCTGATCTGGACCGCGGTGCCGGGCGCCGGTCCCTTCCAGGACCGGGCGATCATCGCCCTGGTGCCGCGCACGGCGCCGGAGGTCGAGCTGATCGACCAGTGGGACGTGCTCGGCATGCGCGCGACCGTGAGCTGGAGCGTGAAGGTCAGCGACTACATCGTCCCGGCCGACCGTCTGATCGGCGAGCCGGGCGCGTGGATGCGCAGCGATCCGCGCACGTTCACGCTCGCGTTCGCGGCCAACCACATCGGCGCGGCCGGCAACGCGCTCGACTTCGTCACCGGATGGGTGCGCGAGCGACCGGACCTCGCCGGCTCCGAGGTGACGCGCGTCGCGCTGGGCGCGATGTCGTCGGACCTGTTCGCGGTGCGCAGCGCGATGACGGCGGCCGCCGCGCTGTGGGACGGCGGCGATCACGACGCCGCCGAGCTGGCCTCGATCCGCACGCTGCACGAGGCCAAGCGCGTGGCGCTGGACATCAGCCAGCGCGCGTTCGACATCTGCGGTGCGCGGGCCACCTTCCGCAACCACGCGATCGAGCGCATCTTCCGCGACATCCGGACGTTCACGCTGCACTTCCGCGACGAGCAGTACATGCACCAGGTGGGGCAGGCCATGCTCGACGGGGAGTTCCACGCCAAGGGCTACGCCGGCGCCTCCACGTTCCCGGAGAGCCAGCCGCGAGCGTGAGCGCGCGGCGGCCGATCGTCCTCTACGTCGATCGGGGCTTCGACCACCGGCCGATCGCCGACGCGCTGGCCGGCGAGCTCGACGCGCGCGAGGCGGTGGGGCCCGGCGAGGCCGGCGACGTGGTCGCGATCGTCACCGGCGCCGTGCCGATCGGGCGCGACGAGGTGGCGCCCTACCCCGCGCTGCGGGCCGTGGTGACCTGCACGATCGGCACCGACCACATCGACGTGGCCGGGCTGGTCGAGCGGGGGATCGTCGTGCGCAACACGCCGACGTACTGCACCGGCGAGGTGGCCGACCACGCGCTCGCGTGCGTGCTGGCCGGCTGGCGCGGGCTGCTCGCGCTGGACGCGGCGGTGCGCGGCGGCAGCTGGGACTACGCCGCGGCCGGGCTGCTGCGGCGCGCCGACGCGTCGTGCCTGGGCATCGTCGGGCTGGGACGGATCGGGCGCGCCCTGGCCGCGCGGGCGCGGGCACTGGGCATCGCGGTCGTCGCCCACGACCCGTACGCCGGTGCGGGCGAGGTCGAGCTGGTGGCGCTCGACGAGCTGCTGGCCCGCGCCGACGCGATCTCGCTGCACCTGCCGTGGACGCCGGGCCCGCCCCCGCTGATCGGAGCGCGCGAGCTGGCGCTCATGCGGCCGGGCGCGGTGCTGGTCAACCTGGCGCGCCCCGGCGTGGTCGACCTCGACGCGCTGGGCGCCGCGCTGCGCGACGGCCGGCTCGCCGCCGCGTTCTGGGACGTCTGGCCCCAGGAGCCGCCGGTCCTGCCGGACCCGCGGCTCGACGCGCCGCGGCTGGTGGTGACGCCGCACGCGGCGTGGTACTCCGCGCAGGCGGAGGCGGCCTACTACGAGGAGGCGATCGCGGCGCTGCGCGAGGCGCTGCTGGGTGATGGGGAGCCGCACCGACGCACGAGCAGGGCGGGCCCCGGCCGCGGGCTTACCCCCTAGCCCGACCGCAAGTCAGAGTCGATCGGCTCGGGACCCACAACGGGTGAAATCAGGACGTTGCCGGCGAGTGGCATCCGCCGGCACCGCCTGCTCTCATGCGAGCGTCGATCGCTGGAGCTCGGGGAGGGCTGCCTCCACGCCGGCTGCCTCGGCGACTGGCGCATACGTGACCTGCCCGCCATGCACGTTCAGGCCAGCCGCGAAGCCCGGGTCACCACGCAGCGCCGCCAAGCCCTGATCGGCCAGACGCACGACATACGGCATCGTCGCGTTCGTCAACGCATACGTCGAGGTGATCGGCACCGCCCCCGGCATATTCGCCACGCAGTAATGCGTGATCCCGTCAACCTCATAGGTCGGATCGCTATGCGTCGTCGGCCGCGACGTCTCAAAGCACCCACCCTGATCAATCGAGACGTCGACGAGTACCGCGTGACGCTTCATCAGCCGTAGTTGCTCGCGGGTGATCACCCGCGGCGCCTTGGCCCCAGGAATCAACACCGCCCCAACCACGAGATCGACCTCGGGCAAACGCTCCTCGATCTCCAACGTCGAAGCAAAACACGTCGAGCAGCGCCCATTGAGCAGCACCTCAAGCTCACGCAAACGATCGATCGAGCGGTCATACACATACGTCTCCGCGCCCATCCCGATCGCGATCTCCGCCGCGTTCTGACCCACCACCCCACCACCAATGACCATGACCTTGCCCGCCGCCACCCCCGGCACCCCACCCAACAACAAGCCCCGACCCCCCAACGGCTTCTCCAGCATGAACGCCCCCGCCTGCGTGGCGATCTTGCCCGCCACCTCACTCATCGGCGCCAACAACGGCAACCGCCCCCGCCCATCCTCGACCGTCTCATAAGCAATACACGTCGCCCCCGACGCCATCAACCCGCGGGTCAGCTCGATGTCCGCCGCCAGATGCAGATACGTAAACACCATGTGGTCGCCACGCAACAGCGCCACCTCGCCGGGCTGGGGCTCCTTGACCTTGACCACCAACTCCGCCTGCGCGAACACATCCCGCGCGCCCGCCACGATCCGCGCCCCCTGCTCGACATACGCCGCATCAGCAATCGCCGAACCCTCCCCCGCCCCCGCCTGCACCAACACCTGATGACCGTGTCGGATGAGCTCTCGGACCCCGGCCGGCGTGACACCCACGCGGAACTCGTCGGGTTTGATCTCCGTGGGGACGCCTACGACAGTCATGGGCCATCAATCTCATCCTGGCAACCGACACGCAAGAGGAACCGCTGATCTGCTGTGATATCGGCTGTGTCGAACACGGTTGACGACCGAATCCTCGATATTCTCATCCGAAACGGTCGCGCGACCTACGCCCAGATCGCCCACGAGGTCGGCCTCAGCGCTCATGCCGTCGCGCAGCGCATCCGGCGACTGGAATGCCGCGGCGTCATCCGCGGGTACACCGCGCAGATCGATCCCCAGCAACTTGGCCGCGGCCTCGTCGCCTACATCGACGTGCGCCTGCTCGCGACGACCGACCCCGCGACGTTCGAGCGCCTCGCCCTCTCCCTTGTCGCAACGCAGAGAATCGTCTTCGTGACCGGCCGCTTCGACTTCATCGTCGAGCTCGCCTGCCGCGACACCGCTGACCTCGACGACACGGTCCGCCAACTCCGCAGCCAAGGCGGAGTCGCGCCACCGAGACCCGCATCGTCATGCGAGCCTCCAATGCAACCCGAGGTCGACTCCACGATTGATGGGATGGCCGGCTCAGCCGAATGGGAGGCAGTCCCTCCGCGCGCGGGCCACATGGCGAGGCTCGCCGACGGCTGGACGACCAACCTGAGAAGCTGGAGTCGGGTCGACTGGTGATGTGGGAAACGACTTCAGCGCATGGTGCGGGCGATCACGACCCGCTGAATCTCGTTGGTTCCCTCATAGATCTGGGTGATCTTGGCATCACGCATCATCCGCTCGACCGGATACTCGGTCACATAGCCATAACCACCGAGAACCTGAACCGCCTCAACAGTCACCCGCATCGCGTTATCCGAAGCAAACAACTTGGCCATCGAGCTGTACTTGCCCGCCAACGGATCGCCGACGATCAGCCATCGCACACGCCCGATACAGCAACTCCCGCGCCGCCGCCGTCCCCGTCTCCATATCGGCCAACTTGAACTGAATCGCCTGCAACTCATTGATCGGCGCCCCAAACGCCACCCGCTCGCGGGCATACGCGCTGGCATAGTCCGTCGCACCCTGCGCGATCCCCACCGCCTGCGCCGCCGCCCCCAGCCGCGTGCGCTGCAACGTGGCCAACGCCACCGACAACCCCCGCCCCACCTCACCGACCACATTCGCAGCCGGAACACGAACATCCGCAAAGACCGGCGAACCCGTCGGCGAGCCCTTGATCCCCAACTTGTGCTCCAGCCTGCCAATCGACAACCCCGGCCGATCCGATTCGACCACGAACGCCGTGATCCGCCGCCGCTCACGATCAGTCACCGCGAAGACCACATAGAAATCCGCGATCCCCGCATTCGTAATCCAGTTCTTCGCCCCATTGATCACCCACTCATCCCCATCCAGCACCGCGCTCGTACGCATCGCCCCCGGATCAGAACCCGCCTCAGGCTCCGACAACGCAAACGCCGGCGACCACTCCCCGCTCGCGCAACGCGGCAACAACCGCGCCCTCAGCTCATCCGACCCATACAACGCGATCGGCAACGTCCCCAACTCCTGAATCATCAAGATCAACGCGCTCGACGCACACCCCTTGGCGATCTCCTCCACCGCCATCTGCAACATCAACGTCCCCGTCCCCGTCCCCCCATACTCCTCCGCAAACGGCAACCCAAGGACGTCCTGCTCGGCCAGCAGCCGCCGCACATCCCACGGATACTCCCCGCTCCGATCGATCTCCGCCGCCCGCGGCACGATCCGCTCGACCACGATCCGGCGAATCGTGTCACGAAAATCCAACAACTCCTGAGGAACCGCGTACACGTCCGAGGTCGTCTCCATGTGCTCTCCAGTGGGGTTGTCTGAAACGTCGGATCGAAAGCGCGAGCATACCCGATATGCGCTAATCCGACTATCGTAAGACCGCGCATGTGGCTCGGTTGGCTTGAGCGCGTGCCGAGCTTCCCGGGCCAAGCTGAGCCGAGCGGGTCACAGCTCGTTCACCGCGCCGTTGCCCGGCGACGGCAGACTGCGCCACATGAGTGCACGAGCGTTCCTGTCTCTGGCCGTGGCAGCGTCGATCTTCTTCGCGCCGCTGACCGCGTGGATCGTGACCTGGGTCGGCTGAGCTCCCCGATCGAACCGGGCTGGTGGCGGCGGCCATATGCTGGCGTCGTCGCAAGAGACCGCATGCACGTCCCGCTGACCACCGCCGACTTCTGCTATCGCGCCCGGACCGTCCATCCCTCGCGTCTGGGCGCGGTGGACGAGCCCGGGGTGCCCGGTGCGCTCGGGCGTCTGACCTACGGCGAGCTGATGCTGCGCTGCGACGGCATGGCGGCGGCGCTGGACCGGATGGGCATCGGCGCCGGCGAACGGGTCGCGATCGTCTCGCCCAACGCGGTCAAGCTGCTGATCGCGCTGTACGCGACGACCGGCACCGGCCGCATCCTCGTGCCGATCAACTTCCGCCTGACCGGCGAGGAGGCCCGCTACATCGTCGACGACGCGGGGGCGTCGCTGCTGCTCGTCGACGCCGAGCTCGACGAGCGCTTGGCCGCCGTCACGGCGCCGCGACGCATCGTCCTGGACGGCGAGCACGACGCCGAGCTCTTCGCGCCCGCCGACGCGCCGGTCGAGTGGCCGGCGCTGGCCGAGGACGCGCCCGCCACCATCAACTACACGTCGGGCACCACCGCCGCGCCCAAGGGCGTGATCCTCACGCACCGCAGCCACTGGCTCAACGCCGCCGCGGTCGGCTGGGGCTTCGGTCTCACAGAGGCCGATCGCTACCTGCACACACTGCCGATCTTCCATGTCAACGGCTGGGGCCTGCCGCTCGCCTGCGCCGCGCTCGGCGTCCCCCAGGTCATCCAGCGCGAGGTCCGCGGCCCCGAGATCCTGCGCCGCGTGGACGCCGAGGCGATCACGCTGCTGTGCGGGGCCGCTCCCGTCGCCGCCACGATCGAGCAGGCCGCCCAGCAGCTGCGCGACGCCGGCGCGCCCGTCCCCGGCCAGGGCCGCACCCGCATGGTCTCCGGCGGCGCCCCCACCCCCGCCGCGGTCATCGAGCAGTTCGAACGCGCGACCGGCTGGGAGATGATCCACGCCTACGGCCTGAGCGAGACCGGCCCCGTGCTGACCGCCAACCGCGTGCTGCCCAGCGAGGGCCTCTCCCCCGCCGACCGCGCCCGGCGCCTTGCCGCCGCCGGGGCGCCGCTGCTCGGCGTCCGCCTGCACACCGGCCCCGCCGGCGAGGTCCTCGCCCGCACCGCCAAGGCCACGGACGGCTACTGGAGCAACCCCGACGCCACCGCCCAGGCGTTCACCGACGACGGCTGGTTTCGCACCGGCGACGGCGGCACCTTCGACGACGGCGTCCTGCGCATCACCGACCGCAAGAAGGACGTCATCGTCACCGGGGGCGAGAACGTCTCCTCCCTCCAGGTCGAAGCCGTCCTGCACCAGCACCCCGACGTCCTCGACGCCGCGATCATCGGCGTCCCCCACGAGCGCTGGGGCGAGACGCCCAAGGCCCTCGTCGTCCTCAAGGACGGCGCCGCCTTCGACGAGCCGGCGCTCATCGCCTACTGCCGTGAGCACCTCGCCGGCTTCCAGTGCCCCACCAGCGTCGAACGGCGCGACACCCTGCCGCGCACCGCCACCGGCAAGATCCAGAAGTACCTCCTGCGCGAACCGTACTGGCGCTAGACCAACGCTCCGCGCACCACCCGGCCCGCACCCGCGGCGCCGGCGCCCGCGAACGCCGGCTCGACCGTGAGCTTGTACGCGTTCCGGCCGGGCCGGGCCAGGCCGGGGAGCGGCCAAGGTCAAGCCCGGCCGCGCCGCCGCTCACGCAGCGGTCGCGGCCTGGCCCGTTCGATGCTGGGTCGGCGCCCTAGCCCACCGGAGACGCGTAGCGGCGGATGCCGGCGATGTGCTCGCGCCGCAGCTCGTCGTTCGTCACGCCCATCCCCTCGTCGGGAGCGATGCAGAGCACGCCGACCTTGCCGAGATGCACGTTGCCGAAGACGTCGTCCGCCGCGCGCCCGGCCTCCTCGAGCGGATAGCTGCGCGAGAGGATCGGCTGCGTCCTGCCCGCCCGCACGAGCTCGTTGGCGGCCCACGCCTCCGCGTAGTTGGCCAGGTGCGAGCCGACGATCGTCTTGGTGAACATCCACAGGTAGCGGTTGTCGAACTCGTGCGTGAACCCGGTCGTCGACGCGCACGTCACGACCTTGCCGCCCCGCCGCGCCACGTACACCGAGGCGCCGAACGTGTCGCGGCCCGGATGCTCGAACACGATGTCGGGATCCCGGCCGCCGGTCTGCTCGCGGATCAGCTTGCCGAAGCGCTGCGCCTCCTTGGGGTTCTGCCGGCCGTCCTCCCAGAACGTCAAGCCGTGCTCGGCGCGATCGATGACCCACTCGGCCCCGGCCTCCCGGCACACCTGGGCCTTCTCGGGAGACGAGACCACGCAGATGGGATACCCGCCGCCGTTGAGGACGTACTGCAGGGCGAACCCGCCCAGGCCGCCGGCGGCGCCCCAGATCAGCACGATGTCGCCCTGCTGCATCCGGGCGCCCTGACGCCCCACGAGCATGCGGTACGCGGTGCAGTTGACCAGCGGCATGGAGGCCGCCTCTTCCCAGCTCAGGTGCGCCGGCTTGGGCATCAGCTGATGCGCCTTGGCCAGGCACAGCTCGCCGAGGCCACCGTAGTTGGACTCGAAGCCCCAGACGCGCTGGTCGGGATCGAGGATCGCGTCGTCGTGACCCTGGGGGTCCTCGAGCGCGACGTCGTTGGGATGGACGAGCACCCGATCCCCCGGCCGCCACCGCGTGACCGCGCTGCCGGTGCGCAGCACGACGCCGCAGGCGTCCGAGCCGACGACGTGGAACTCCTGGGCGTGGCGCTGCCCACCACCGCGCACCTTGGCGTAGCGCCGCAGGAAGGCGAACGTGGGCACCGGCTCGAAGATCGCCGACCAGACGGTGTTGAAGTTCATCGACGACGCCATCGTCGCGATCAGGACCTCGTCGGGGGCGAGCTCGGGCGTCGGGATCTCGTCGACGTGCATCGCCATCGACGGACGCTTCTCGCCGCGTGGCAGCGCCCCGATCGTGTCGATGTCGGCCGCATGCAGCGCGACGGCGCGATACTCGGTCGGGACCGGGATCGCCCCGAACTCCTCCGGGGTCGCGTCTGCTGCGAGGGCGGCGAGGACGTCGCCAGCCAGACGGGTCGTTGTGGATGAGGTGCTCACCCGTGTACCTCCACGTGCTGTTTCGAGTTGACAAGCCGAGACGCCGTGCCGCCGAGCGACCGGCGTCCGGCGGGGCTACGTGCGTACGGTGCGCCGGCCTCGGCCGCCGCCGCCGGCCTTGGCGCCACCGTCGTGGACGCAGGTCAGGCCGTTGAGCACGAAGTCCGCGTAGATCTCCGCGACCCGCTCCGGGGACACCCGGCCGTTGTCGCGGAACCAGGTCCCCACCCCGGTGGCCATCGTGAGGATCCCGAACGTCACGATCGCCACGTCCGGGACCGGCCAGCCCGCTTCGTCGCGGCCGTCGCGGATCACCGACTTCACGATGTCCTCGTACGAATCGCGGATCTCGACGACCGCGGAGCGGTTCGTCTCCGAGAGCGCGTGCAGCTGGTCGTCGGCGACCTTCGCTTGGAGCCGGTTGACCGCGTGGAAGACCACGTGACAGCGCACCAGCTCGCGCAGCCGCTCCGCCGGGGTGGACACCGAGTTCAGCACGCCGCGGGCGCCGTCCAGCAGCTCGAGCATCGTCTCCGAGGCGATCTCGAGGAGGATCTGCTCCTTGCTGGAGTAGTGGCTGTACAGGCTGCCGGCCTTGATCCCCACGACCGACGCGATCTCCCTCATCGAGGTGGCGTGGTATCCCTGCTCGTAGAAGAGCGCAGTGGCGACCTCGCGAATCCGCTCGCGCGTGGTCGGCTCGGCATTCGGTGCCATGCCATCAATGTACGGCCCATCAGCCGAGGCCCCGACTGCCGCCGGGCTCATGAACCGACCGCCGACGCCGCGGCCGCGACCGCGGGCCGCCCCCCGGACTGCGGGATCTCGATGTGATAGTCGCCGGTGGCGTTCACCGTGAGCTGGTGGCCGGGGAACAAGACGATCGTCGTCGTCGGCAGCTCCGCCACCGCGGGGCCGTCGACGATCATACCCGGCTCGAGGTGCTCGCCGTCGAAGATCGGCACGTCGACGAACCCGTTGAGCTCCTCGAAGTACACCGTGCGGGTTCCGCGCCCCGCCGGCTCCGGGTCGCTGTCGCCCAGCGCCCGCTGCCGGACCGGGAGCGCGGGCAGCTGGCCCGAGGCGGTGACGCGCCAGCCGTTCACGTCCACCGGCATATCGCGCAGGCAGTAGGTGTACAGCCGCTCGTGCTCGTCGTGGAAGTTGCCCGCGAGCTGCGCGACGGCCTGTGCCGTGAACGCGCCGCCGGGCGCGGGCACGGTGATCTCGTGCATCTGGTAGGGATACTTGCCGTCGACGTACCGAGACAGGCTGATGTCCTCCTCGGCGAAGCCCTGCGCCCGCAGCTCCTCGACCGCCTGACGCTCCATGTCCCGGAAGATCTCGTCGGCCTTGGCCGGATCGAGCTTGGCGGTGTTCGTCGGGAAGGTCACCAGGTAGGACTGGCGCACGTCGGCGGCGAGCATCCCGAACGAGCACAGCCCGCCGGCCACGAGCGGGCAGATCGCCTTGCGCATCCCGAGCTCCTCGGCGATCTTGGCCGCGTGCGTCCCGCCCGCGCCGCCGCCCACCACGGCGACATACCCGCGCGGGTCGACGCCGCGCATGACCGAGACCGCCCGCATCGCGCCGACCATCTCGGTGTTCACCACGCGGTACACCGCGGCCGCGGCCTGGACGACGTCCATGCCCAGCGGGTCCGCGATGGTGCGCATCGCCTGCTCCGCCGCGGCGCGATCGAGCCGCATCCGCCCGCCCAGGAAGTTGTCCTGGCTCAGGTATCCGAGGATCAGGTTGGCGTCGGTGACGGTCGGCTCGGTGCCGCCGAGCCCGTAGCACGCGGGGCCGGGATCTGCTCCGGCGCTGCGCGGACCGACGCGCAGCATGCCGCCGGCATCGATCCACGCGATGCTGCCGCCGCCGGCGCCGACCGAGTGGACGTCCACCGCGGACACCCCCAGCGGCATGTCGCCGATGGTCAGATCCTGGCTCATCGGCGGCTGGCCGTCGGTGATGAGGCTGACGTCGAAGCTCGTGCCGCCCATCTCGACCAGCATCAGGTCCGGCTCGTCGGCGATGGCCACCGCGGCGGCGGGGCCGGCCGCGGGGCCCGAGCCGATAGCCAGGACCGGGCGCCGTTCGATCTCACGCACCGGCGCCGGGCCGCCGTTGACCTGCATGATCAGCATGTCCCGCTCGTACCCGTTGTCGCGCAGGTACTGCTCCAGACGGGTGAGATACCGGCCCAGCACCGGTCCGACGTACGCGCTGAGCGCGGTCGCCGATGTCCGCGGGTACTCGCGGATGGCGGGCAGGATCTCGGAGCTCAGCGCGACATAGGCGTCGGGCAGCTCCTCCGCGATGATCTCCGCCACGCGCTGCTCGTGGTCAGGCCGCAGCATCGACCACAGCAGCGACACCGCGATCGCCTGGACGCCCTCGGCGCGAAAGTGCCTCAGGGCGCGGCGCACGCTGTCCTCGTCCAGGGGCCGGACCACCTCGCCCTGGTAGTTGACGCGCTCGGCGACGCCGGCGCGCAGATGACGCGCCACCAGCGGCTCGGGCGGCGCCATCTGGAGGTTGTAGCGGTCCGGCTTGTGGCCGTCGCGCAGGTAGAGGATGTCGCGAAATCCCTCGGTGTTGACCACCCCCAGCTTGGGACCGTCGCGCTTGATGACCGTGTTGAGGGCCATCGTCGTTCCGTGGATCAACAGGTCCACGCCGCCCAGGAAGGCCGCGACCGACAGCCCGTCCTGGCTGGCCAGCTCGGCCAGGCCCGTCTTGATGGCCTCCTCCGGCGCGGACGGCGTGCTGAGCGTCTTGAACACGCGCAGCCGGCCGGAGTCGTCGATCACCGTGAAGTCGGTGAACGTCCCGCCGATGTCGATGCCCAGTCGGATTCCCATGGCTGCCTCTGTCCCTTTCGTCACAGCGTCGCTGCGGCATCCTCGGCGGGATGCGGGTCGATCTCGATCGTGTCGCCCGGTCCGGCCAGGCTCTGGTAGTAGGTGGCGGCGCTGGGTTGCGTCGGGGTGACCACCTCCACCGTCCGCTGCTGACGCAGCTCTGCGCGCCGGCTCTGCGTCGCCTCGGCGTCGATCTCCAGGCTCGCGTCGTCGAGGACGACGCCGTAGAGGTCGCGCGCCACGGCGATCGTGATGAACTCGTCGCGCACGTCGCGCTGCACGAGCTCCGCCTCGCGATCCAGCGGATCGCCGTAGCCGCCGCCTCCGCTGGAGATCGCCGCCCAGGTCTCGCCTTCCTCGACCCGGAAGTAGGCCAGCGCGTTGAACAGCGTCTTGGTGCCGTCGCGGTTGACCCGGTACAGCGCGCCGCCGTCCCCCGGCTCGCCGCCGTACACGCCGAACGGCGGATTGAACATCCCGTCGCCGTAGCCGTAGTTGTCGATCCGCGTGCCGACGGGCGTGAGCCGGAACGACAGACCGGGGCCTCCCCGATACCGGCCGGCGCCCATGGAGTCGGTGCGGACCTGATACTCCTCGACCAGCAGGGGATAGTGCAGCTCGATGATCTCGATCGGCGCGAACTTCAGACCGCCGATGGTCCCCGGGGTGACCATGAACGGCCAGCCGTCCCCGACCGCCGTCGCGCCCCCGCCGGACGAGCCGTTGAACAGGATCATGCCGAACGGCTGCTCCTCGCCGGGCACGCGCCGGTCGATCCCGGCCGTCACGCAGTTCGGTGCGACGTGTCCGCAGCCCGCCGACATGGCGTCGGGGATCGCGTGCGCCAGGCACTTCCAGACCGCATCGCTGATCGAGTCGGACGGAACGATCGTCGCCGCCGCGGTCGCGGCCGGCCACTCGGCGTTGACGATGGTCCCCTTGGGCGCGCTCACGTGGATGTGCTGCAAGCAGCCCTGGTTGTGCGGGATGTCGGGGTCCAGGCAGCACAGGATGGGCGTGCTGGCCGCGTTCTGGCAGGTGGCCCAGCCCGCGTTGACCCCGCCGCGCGCCTGAGCATCGCTGCCGGTGAAGTCGATGTAGACGTCGGATCCCTCGATGCGGACGGTCGCGCGAATGGCGATGTCGCGGGCGCCCTTGCCGTCGGAGTCGACCCACATCTCACCCTGGTAGGTGCCGTCCGGCCAGCCGGCGATGACATCGCGCGTGCGCCGGTCGGCGTAGGCGATCAGGTCCGCGCCGAACACCTCGAGCGTCTCGGCGCCCCAGCGCTCGACGAGCTCCAGGACCCGCTTGCCGCCGGTGCGCACCGATCCGATCTGGGACATGAGGTCGCCGTAGACGAAATCCCGGTACCGGAGGTTGCCGAGGATGAGCTCGAGGACGTCACGGCGCAGGTGGCCGCGGTCGTACAGCTTCACCGGGGAGATCTGCAGGCCCTCGGCGAACGTGTCGGCGGCCTGGACCGGCACGCTCGTGTTGAACGCCGACCCCACGTCCATGTGGTGCCCGGTCGCGGCCGCCCAGAACAGATGCTGCCCGTCGTGGAAGATCGGGGCGGCGATGACGAAGTCACCCAGGTGGGTGTTCCCGTAGTAGGCGCTGTTGACGAGGATGACATCCCCGTCCTGCAGGTCGTCGCCGAAGAACTTCGCGATCTCCGAGATCGTGACCGGCTGCGCGTTGACGTGGATGGGCAGGCCGTCGAACACGCACAGCGCGTTGGGGGTCTCGCCGGCGTCGTAGATGGCGCACGAGAAGTCCCGAGCCTCGGCGATGATCGAGGACCACGCCGAGTACTCGAAGGTCAGCGACATCTCCTCGACGATCGAGTTCAGCGCGTTGAAGATGACGGCGAAGGTCGTCGGGTCCAGGCGCTCCGACTGCGGGGCGTCTTGGGTCGAGACGTCGTTGACGGTCATGACAGGCTCCTCTCGGGCTCCGCGGCCCCCCGCAGCGATGCCAGCTCGGTGACGACGTGGTCGAGCGGGCGGACGTCGCCCCAGCCGACCTGGATGCACTTCAGGACCGGCTCGTGCAGCTCCGGGACGGTCGTCCCGGTGCACTCCTCCACGATCACGGGCTTCATGTCACGGAACTGCGCGTCCTTGGAGGTGGCGGCCACGCACTGGTTGGTGAGGATTCCGGTGAAGATCACCGAGTCGGCGTTGAGTCCGCGCAGGATCAGCTCGAGGTTGGTGTTGTAGAAGGCGCTCAGGCGGTTCTTGTGGACGATCCAGTCGTCGTCGGCGACCTCGAACGCGTCGTAGATGTCGTAGCCCCAGGACCCGACCCGGAACCCACCGTCCTTCAGGAACGGGCGGATCCGGACGAAGGTGCCCGCGTCGACAAGGTTGTGGAATCCGTGCTGGGTCCAGATGATGGGGACGCTGGCCTCGCGGGCCGCCGCGACCAGCTCGCGCGTCGGCTCGATCACCCGGCGCATGTGGGAGATGTCGATCCCGCTACGGGCGTACCAGCCGTTGGGGTCCAGCAGGTCGTTCTGAAGATCGATGAGCACGAGCGCCGTTCGGTTCGGCGTGAGCGGCCAGTTCGCAGGAGCAAACGGAGAGGCGAATTCAGTCATGACATGTCCTCGGGTCGGGGGTGTGAGGAGGCAGACAGATCACGATGCGGCTTCCGATCGCACATCGAGAGCGGGCCGACCGTCACCGCTGAGCGCATTGGCGTGAGCGGTGGTCGACGAGCGCAGGCTGGCGATCATCCACGTGGTGGCCAGCCCGGCGGCGGCCAGGACCCACATGCTCGTGGCGAACGAGCCGGTCAGGTCGCGCACCGCGCCGAGCACGAACGGCGCGGCGGAGCCGAGGGTGTAGCCGAGCCCCAGCATGAACCCCGCGAGGGCGGCCACCGCCTCCGGGCGATCGGCGAGATCGAGCGGGAGCGTGAGCGTGAGCGTGAACAGGGCCCCCTGGGCACAGCCGGCCAAGAACGCCCACGCGTACGCCGCGCCAGGAAGCACGGCCAGCAGCGCCGCCGACACCGAGAGCAGGGCGCCGAGCCCCAGCATCAAGGGCCAGCGAGACCGCAGCCGCCGTCCCAGGACGATCAGCGCCAGCGTCGCCGGGAGCATCACGAAGTTGTAGAAGCCCAGAAGGTGGCCGGCGCTGTCCTCGCTCCAGCCGTGCTCCACCACGACCGCCGGCAGCCACGTGGAGAGCCCGTAGAAGGCGGTGGCCAGGAGCGCGAGCAGCACGGCCAGCCGCCAGGCGACCGGATCGCGCCACGTGACCTGCCGTCCATCGCGCCGGACCTCGTGCACGCGCTCGTCCCGGCGCAGGACGGAACGCCGCCCGGCGATCAGCAGCCATCCGACGGCCGCGGCCACGCCGACGACGGACAGGGCCACGAGGCTGTCACGCCAGTCGCCGAGCCAGCTGGCCAAGGGCACCACGGCCGCCGCCGCCGCGGCCCCACCCAGCAGGATGCCGCCGGAGTACGACCCGGTGCCCGTCAAGGGCTCGGACGGCACGGCGCGCTTGACCGCGACGGGCAGCAGCGTGTTGCAGATGGCCATGGCCACCCCGAGCGGAATCGTGAGCAGCAAGAGCAGCGCCGCCGACGGCGCGAAGGCGCGGGCCAGCCCGAACCCGGCGATCCCCAGCAGGCCCCAGGAGATCGCTGCCCCGGTCCCGATCCTGCGCGCGACGGCGATCGCGAGCGGCGCCGCGACGCCCATGCACAGCACGGGGATCGACGTCAGCAAGCCGGCGACGCCGTGGGAGACGTGGAGATCGCGCTCGATCGGATCGAGCAGCGGGCCCATCCCGATGATCTGCGGGCGCAGGGCGAGCCCGGCGACGACGAGGGCCAGGAACATCGAGAGATGTCGGCCGCCGATCATCGCGCCCCTCGCACCGCGACGGCGACCTGCCGCCACAGCGACACGTTCGACGTGCGCTTGAGCATGCCCAGCGCCGCCCACACCACGGCGATCATCAGCACGCCGCCGAAGACGACGCTCTCATAGGAGTTCGGGACCCCGGCGATGTTCAACGCGTTGGAGATGAGCCCCAACAGCAGGACGCCGAGGAAGGTGCCCAGCATCGACCCTCGCCCGCCGGCCAGGCTGGCGCCGCCCAGGACGACGGCCGTGATCGCCTGAAGCTCCAGGCCGATCCCGCCGTTGGGATCGCCGTTGCCCAGCCGGGCCAGCAACATGATCCCCGCCACCCCCACCAGCGCGCCGTTGAGCCCGTACAGGATGATCTTGGTGCCGCCCGCCGACACGCCGGCCAGGTACGCGGCCTCCTCGTTGGAGCCGACGGCGTACGCGGATCGCCCCAAGCGCGAGAAGCGCAGGATGACGCTGCCGAGGATGCACAGGCCCCCGAAGACGACGGCGGGCACGGGGATCGGCCCCCACTTGTTCAGCGACAGCCCCGACAGGGCCACGCCCACCGAGATGGGCTGCTGATCGGACAGGATCAGCGCGATGCCGGCGAGGACGCTGAGGCCGCCCAGGGTGAGCACGAAGGGCTGAACCCGGGTCACGGCGACGATGGCGCCGAAGATGAGCCCGATGCCCAGGCCAATGCCCATCGCGACCAGGATGACAGTCACCTCGCTCGAGCCGTTGGACAGCATCTTCGCAGCCACGACGCTGATCAGCGACACGCCGCTACCGACCGACAGATCGAGCTGCCCGGCCACCATCAGCAGGGTGGCACCGACCGCGAGGATGCCCACGACCGCCACCTGCTGAAAGACGTTCTGGAAGTTCGTCACCGTCAGGAACTCACTCGACTTCAGGGTGCCGAACACGCACAGGCCGATGATGGCCAGCACCAGCGGAGCCAGCGCTCTCAGCGACTCGCTCACCTGGGGGCGAGGAAGTCGTGACGCGGTCGGGGTCGGGGTCGGCGGGGACGCCATCTCGGGCGCTGCCTCGACTTGGTTCATGATGATCCCCCAAGAGAAAGGGCGAGTAGTCGTTCATCGCTCAGCTCGTGGGTCGGCAGCTCTCCGGCGACCACACCGCGACGGAGCACCAGCGTCCGGTCCGCAAGCAGCTTGATCTCCTCGAAATCACTGGAGAAGACGACGAGCGCCGCGCCGGCGTCCGCGAGCTCGCGCAGGAGGGTGTAGATCTCGATCTTGGCGCCCACGTCGACCCCGGCCGTGGGCTCGTCGAACACGAAGACCTGGGCGCCCGTGTTCAGCCACCGCCCCACCACGATCTTCTGCTGGTTGCCGCCGCTCAGCAGACGGACCGGTGTGTTGACCGATCGCGTCTTCACGCGCAGGCGCTGCACGAGCCGGACCGCCTTGCGACGCCAGCCGATCGGCGAGATCATCGGCGCCCGGCCCGCCGCGACGGACCCGATCATGAGGTTGTCGAGCACCGCGAGCTCGAGGAGCAGCCCCTCGCGCTTGCGATCCTCGGGCACCAGGACGACACCTCGCCGGATCGCGTTGCGCGGTCGTCCGAGCGGTCGTCCGCGAAGCTTGACGCTTCCCCGGTCGGGACGGTCCGCACCAGCTAGGCACCGCGCCAGCTCCCGCCGTCCCGACCCGATCGCGCCGGTGACGCAGAGGATCTCGCCGGCGTGCAGGTCGACGGACACGCCGTGCAGCGTGGGGGCACGATGGACCTCACGGGCCTCAAGCACCACCTCGCCGCGCTGCTCGGCCCGGTGGCCTGCGCGGCACGGACCAGCGGCGCGACCTCGCGGCCCAACATGAGCCGGACCAGCTCGTCGGGATCGAGGCTGTCGGCCGCGTCGCGACGGCGGTGCCATCGCACCGTGACGACATCGGCGATCTCGAAGATCTCCTCGAGATGGTGGGAGATGTACAGCATGGCCACGTCGTGCTCGCGGAGCCGGCGCATCACCGCAAAGAGGCGTTCGACCTCCGGCCGGCTCAAGGCACTCGTGGGCTCGTCCATGACCAGGACGCGAACGTCGGACGACAGCGCCCGCGCGATCTCGAGCTCCTGGAGCTCGGCGACGGCGAGGTTGCGCACCGATCGCCGCACGTCGGTCGTCGCCCCGACCTGGGCGAGGCGCTGGCGCGCCTGCCGGCGAACCGCCGGCCAGTCCACCATCCCGCCCCGGCCGGGCAGATGGCCCAGCATCACGTTCTCGGCGACCGAGAGATCAGGAACGATCTGGCGCTCCTGCTGGATGACCGAGATGCCCATGGCCTGAGCGCTCTGGGGCGTCAGGTGCGTGACCTCTCGGTCGCCGATGCGCAACCGACCGGAATCAGGGACGAGTGCGCCCGTGATGACCTTGACCAGGCTGGACTTTCCGGCCCCGTTCTCGCCGACGAGTGCATGCACCGTTCCGGGCTCGAGATCCAACGACACATCCGTCAGCGCGATGACGCCGGGATACGTCTTGGTCACGTTGTGGACCGACAGCACCGGATCGCGGAGCTGCGAGCCACCGGAGGGAGGCGTTTTCACAGGAGTGATATGACGCACAGACGGTTCCATGACACTCTCGTCGGCGTCAACCGATCTTCTTCACCTCGCTCATGAACTCCGGGTAACTCAGCGGCTGATCACGGAGCCAGGTATCGATGTTCGCCTTGGTCACCATGCCCTGCTTGACGTCGAGCGGCTCGGGGAACTGCTTGTCCTCCTCCAGGTACTGCCGCAGGGCTTCGGTCCCGACGCGGCCCTCCTGCGCGCCCGAGTAGTACCGGGCGGACTGCATCCAGGGGCTCTTGATCCAGGTGACCATCTCATCGTTGCCGTCATCGCCGATGAGGACCATGCCGGTCTTGTCGGACTTCTTGAGGAAGCTGGCGACCCCATTCGCCATCTCCGCGGCATAGCAGAAGATGATCTTGGCGTCAGGGTTCGCCGTCATCATGTTCTGTGCGACCGTGATGGCCTTCGTGCGGGTGAAGAGCCCCGGCTGCGACGCGACGATCTCCCACTTGCCGTTGCCGTACTGAGCCAGCGCTTGGCGCAGGCCTTTGGTGATGTCCTCCGAGAAGCCCTGGCCGGGTACGCCGGTGACCAGCATGATGCCGCCCGGGTCGGTGTTCTCGGTGATCCATTTGCCGGTGAGCTCGCCGCCATGAACGCTGTCGACGCGGACCCGCACGACGTAGGCGGGATCGCCCGGGGTCGGCTCCGACCACAGCAGGTTGGCCACCGGGATCCCCGCCGCCTTGGCGGCCAGCGCTCCCCGCGAGGCGCCCTGGACGGTGTTGGGCAGCACGACGATCCCGTCGACCTTGCGCGAGATCATCGTCTCGAAGTTGGACACCTCGGCGGGGGCGGCGAAATTGCCTTGCAGGCCGACGAAGTCGTACTTCGTTCCCTCGAGGGCCTTCAGCACGCCGGTCGCGAGGTTCTGGTCGTACTCGTTGAACCCGTTGAGGATCAGCCCGATCGTCTTGCCCTCCCCGACGGCACCGGCGGCCGCCGTGGACGTCGCCGTCGAGGTGCCGGTGCCGGTGGACCCGGAACCCGAGCCTCCACACCCGGCGAGCAACGCGCCGCCGGCGACGACGCCGGCCCCGATGCCGATGAACTCTCGCCGCCCAACCCGGCGCTCCTCCCACTTCCGCACGTCATCCGCCGTGAACCAACGCGGTTTGAACCCCATGACTCCTCCTGTTCCTCTCTCGTCGTCGACCGTCCGACCCGTGGATCGGCGTATGGCGCGCGCCGCGACGCTCGGCGTCGCGGCGCGCCCCGGGGTGCCTCAGGTGCGGGCCAGCGCGGGCTGGTTCTCGGGCGTGCGGATGTGCGGGATGACACGCGACGCGAACAGCTCGAGCTGCTCGGCCACCTTCTCGTGGGGGACGCCGGGGAAGTGGAACAGGCCCCAGACCTCCTCGAGATCGGGGTATTCCTCTCTCAGCGCGTTGATGCGCCGCACCGCGTCCTCCGGCGTCGAGATCAGGTACATGTCGGCCTGGCGCAGGGTGTCGGCGTCGAGCTCCTCGCCCTGCGGCACGTCGAGGCCCTGATCGGACGACGTCCCGATCCACTGCTCGTAGACCTGCATCATGTTGAGGGCGTACGGCTTCAGCCAGGCCCACTCGCGATCGGGATCGTCGGACACCCAGATGTAGCGCAGGTGCCGCACGCCGCGGGGCTCGCGGCCGAGCTCCCGGCAATGGTCCGCGTAGATCTTCACGCTCTCCACGCCGTCGCCCTGGGAGATGACTCCCACGTCGTCGCGGGCCGCCCGCCGGCACCCGGCCGGAGCCCGCGCGCCGTAGAAGATCGGGATCTCGCGCTCCGGAGGCGGCGTCATCTCCACCCCGCGGTAGCTCCAGAACTTGCCGTCGTAGTCGAACCTCTCCCCGGTCCAGCAGCGGCGCATGATGTCGGCGGCCTCGGTGAGGCGCGGTCCGCGCTCCTTGGTGGGGATGCCCCAGGCGGCGTATTCCTCGGCCCGGTAGCCCTGGACCAAGCCCATGACGAAGCGGCCGCCCGAGAGCAGATCGATCGTCGCCGCCTCCTCGGCGATGAGCACCGGATCGTGGAAGGGGGCGATGAGGTTCGGGCCGATCTCCATGCGCCGCGTCCGGGCGGCGAGCGCCGCACACATCGCCATCGGCGACGCGCAGTGCCCTTCGGGCTCGCTGAAGTGATGCTCGTAGACCCAGCACGTGTCGTACCCGAGGTTCTCCGCGTGGACGACCAGCTCGATCTCGTCCTGGTACAGCTGCGACCAGGACTTCGTGCGGTATTGCTTGGGATAGCGCTGGTGGATCGACAGGCCAACCCGCAGCGGCTTTGTGACTGTCACGTGGAACCTCTCCTTCTTGGTGATCTACTTGACGACCCTGCGCGTCGGCGCCTCTGCCGACGCGCCCGCTATGTGCTGCTCGTGCCCGATCCGAGCACCTGGCCGTACCGTCCGTCGCGCCACTCCAGCGCGGCCTTCAGACCCTGCTCGCCGGCGATCCGGTCGAACTCGCGCTGCTCCGCGGTGTCGGCCGAGTTCAACAGCGCCGACAGATCCGCGTTGGCGTTGACCGCCTGACGCAGCCCCATGGCCTCGAACGCCCGCACCAGGCCGAGCTTGGTGTAGCGCAGGACCGGCATCGGGGTCGGTGCGATCTTGGCCACGAGCTCGCTGGTGGCCTCCTCCAGCTCGTCCGGTGCCACGACGCGATTGACGAGACCGAGACGCTCGGCCTCGTCCGCGGAGATCACATCGCCGGTGAACAGCAGCTCGTTCGTCTTCTTCTCGCCGATGAGGAACGGCATCAGCATCGTGACGGGCCCCGATCCGTACCGGATCTCGGGCTCGCCGAACCTCGCCTCGGTCGAGGCGATGATCATGTCGCACGCCATCGCGAGATCGCACCCACCGGCCAGACACCAGCCGTGCACCGCGGCGATGGTCGGCTTGGGCAGGCCCCAGAGCTGCATCGTCACCGATGTGTCCTTGGCCAGCAGCTGGTGCCAGGCGTCACCGGTCTCGATGTGATCTGCGACTTCTTCCTGGAGGTCGTATCCGGCCGAGAAGGCATCGCCCGCGCCCGTCACGACAACGACCTTCACGGCATCGTCGTCGGCTGCGGCCGACAGGCAGTCGCGTAGTGAATCGACGACCGCGTAGTTGAGCGCGTTCATCTTCGCCGCACGGTTCAGTGTGATCCACGCCGCCTCTCCGCGCTTCTCGTACAGCACGACGTCCGACATCAGGATTTCCTCCCATCGAGCACGACGAGCGCATCCACAGCGACGGCCCGACTCCCGCTCACGATTAGTGGGTTGACATCGATTTCCGACACCTCGGGGTGGTCGAAGCTCATGCGGCTCAGCGCCACGAGCACCTCCGCCAGCGCCTGCTCCGCCTCCACCGACGCCCCTGACTCCGACACGAGCTGCCGAGCCGCCGTCAGATCGAGGGGACCCACCGCGATCGCGGTCGAACCCGTCTGCTCGACGTCCGTGCCACCACGGCCGACCGCGAGCACCGGACCGAACTGCGGATCGCGCTTCATGCCGCAGAACACCTCGGGTCCGCGCGCGAGCTGCTTGGCCACGAGCACGGGGCCGCCCATCTGGCGCGCGGCTTGCGCCGCGGCCTGCGGATCGAACACGTCGAGGACGACGCCGCCGACGCGCGCCTTGTGGGCGGGACCGTCGAGCTTGACGACCACGGGCGGCCCGAGCTCGCGTGCCGCGTCGGCCGCCGCCTCCGGCGTCGGTGCGAGCCGCCGCGCGCCGAACGGGACGCCATAGGCCTCCAGGAGCGTCGCCGACTCGTGCTCGGTCAACGCGCCGTCACCGTCGATCGGCGCTGCCGGGCGGGCCTGCGTGTCGCCGGCGCCCTGCGCCCGCGGCACCGCGCTCCAGCGGGCCGCCCGGGCCAGCGCGTTCGTCGCGCACCCGGCTCCCCGCAGCAGCGGCACGCGGGCCTGGGCCGACAGCGTCTGGGCCCACTCGGGCGGGTCCGTCGTGTGGACCGTCGAGATCGCGGGGAAGATCGCGTGCGATCGGGCCTGTTCGACCAGCGCCCGGACGATCGCCTCGGACCAGCGCTGCTCGGCCGGGCCGCGGAAGCGCGACAGGTCGAGCTGGGCGACGAGGATGTCGAACTGGCCTGACGCGGCGAGCAGCTCGATGCAGCGGGGATACACCAGCTCGGGGTCGTCGACCGCCCACGCGTCGACCGGGTTGCCGGGCGCGACGAAGTTCGGGAACTCACGCTTGATCTGCTCGACGAGGGTGTCCGGCAGGCGGCCGAGGTCGAGGCCCGCGCGCTCGGCGTGATCGGCGAAGAGCGCCCCCTCGCCGCCGGACTCGGTGACGACGCCGACCCGGACGCCGCGCGGCCGGTCGGCGGTGCCGAGCACCTCGAGCAGCTCCACAAGCTCGGGCACATCGGAGACCTCGATCACCCCGTGGCGCCGGAGGACCGCGGAGAGGACGCGCCCCGAGCCGACGATCGCGCCGGTGTGCGCGAGCGCCGCCCGCGCCGCCACCTCGGAGCGTCCGACCTTCAGGCAGACCACGGGCTTGCCGGCAGCGGCACAGCGCTCGAGGCCGTCGGTGAACCCGGGGGCGTCCCGCACCGTCTCGAGGAAGAGCCCCACCGCTCTCGTCTGCTGGTCGGAGGCGGCCCACGTCAGGTAGTCGGCCACGCCCGTGACCGCCTCGGCGCCCGTCGAGATGATCGCGCGGAAGCCGACGCGGGGCCCGAGGGCCAGCAGGGCCTCGCCGATCGACCCGGACTGGACGATCGCGGTGACGTGACCGGACCGGACGCTGGACGGGATGGTGCCGATCCAGCTGGAGGCGCGGCCCGGAACGGCGGCGCCCATGCAGTTGGGGCCCAGGACCACCGCGCCGACCTCGTGCGCACGGGCGGCGATCCGGCCGATGATCGCGGGACCGGCGCTGCCGGACTCCGATCCCAGGCCCGGGACGAAAAACGCCCGCACCCCGAGATCGACGAGCTCCGCGAACGCCTGCTCGACCCGCTGGTGACCGACGAGCAGCCACGCGGCATCGGGCACCTCCGGGAGATCGGCCACCGCGGGAACGCACTCGACGCCCATCACCGACGCGCGGGTCGGATGCACCCCGAACAGCCGGGCCTCACCGGCGAGCGCGTTGACGACGACCTCCGCGTTGCGCGGCGTGGGGCCGACGAGCGCGACCGAGCGCGGGAGGATCAGGAACCGGGGGTCCTGGGCCGATGTCGCGTTGTCTGGAGCGGTGACGGTCATGGTGGAAAGGCGGCTACCTAACGCTAGTTAGGTATGAATACCAATGCCGGTCGGTGTTGTCAAGATCCGACGACAGAGAGCGATGGCTGGCGATCACCGTCACTGTGTCATCAACACATGTGGCATACCCGAAGGGGTGATGCGGACGCGCGCGCTTCATCCTCACCGTCGTCCCGATCGCACGAGGACGTCACGTCGCGGCAACTGAACCTCGGCCGCCTTCTGCTGCCGCGGCTCGGCCAGCGGCGGGGCGCCGTAGGACGCCGAGACGCGCTCGGGGCTCGCAGCCCCGTACAGGGTCGTCCGCTGCCGCGGTGTGCGCCCCATCGCGCGGATCGCGGCGTCCATCTGCTCGGGGGACATCTCCTGCCCGTGGGCGGCGCCGGCGGCGCGGGAGATCGATTCGTTCATCAGCGTGCCGCCGAGGTCGTTGCCCCCAGCGCCCAGCACCTGTGCGGCGCCGTCGAGCCCGATCTTCACCCACGAGACCTGGATGTTGGTGATGTGCGGGTGCAGCGCGAGGCGGGCGACGGCATGCATCAACAGGACCTCACGGAACGTGGGTCCGGGACGCGCGCGGCCGCGCCGGAAGATCGGCGCCTCCATGTGCACGAACGGAAGCGGCACGAACTCGGTGAAGCCCCCGCTGCGCTTCTGCTGGTCGCGGAGCGCCAGGAGATGGCGCGCCCAGCTGCGGGCGCTCTCCACGTGGCCGAACATGATCGTGGTGGTCGAGCGGAGGCCGACGCTGTGCGCCGCGTCGTGGACCGCGAGCCACTCCTCCGTGGTGATCTTGTCGGGGCAGAGGACGTCGCGGACCTCGTCGTCGAGGATCTCGGCCGCGGTCCCGGGCAGCGAGGCCAGCCCCGCCTCACGCAGCTCGGCTAGGTACTCGTGCAGCTCGAGACCGAGCGTGGCGGCCCCCTGCCACACCTCGAGCGCGGAGAACGCGTGGACGTGGATGTCCGGGAGCTCGCGCTTGATGGCCCGGCAGACATCCAGGTAGTACTCGCCCGTGAAGCCCGGGTGGATGCCGCCTTGGAGGCAGACCTCCACCGCCCCGCGCTCCCATGCCTCGACGCACCGGCGGACGATCTCGGCGCGGGGCACGATGTACGGCGCACCGCGCAGGTTCGCGGCCAGCCGCCCCTTGGAGAAGGCGCAGAACCCGCAGCGGAAGTAGCAGACGTTCGTGTAGTTGATGTTCCGCGTGACGACGTAGGTCACCGTGTCGCCGCACACGCGCCGGCGCAGCGCGTCCGCGCGTTCGCACACCGCCCGAACATCGCTGCCGCGGGCCCGCAGGAGCACCTCGACGTCGTCCTCGTCGAGCTCCAGGCCGGCCTCGTGCTTGTCGAGGACCTCCGCGACGCGCGGATCGCGTGCACGGTCGGTGGGCCTGGCGCCGGGCAGCGGCGGGATCGTCGCATCAGGCACCGTGATCGAGCTGTCTCCCGCCGACCAACGCTCGCCCCGGGCCAGGCCGTCGGCGTCGGCGAGCTGCAGCACCGCGGTCGCCACCCGAGGCTCGGTCCACCGGGCGATGTCCGCGATGTAGGCCGGGTAGAGCGGCAGGCGGGCCGCGAGCTGATGTCCGTGGGCCTCGGTCACCGCCGAGAGCGCCTCGAGCGCCGGCCAGGCCGCCTCGGGATTGACGTGGTCGGGCGTGACCGGAGAGACGCCGCCCAGTCGTTGATGCCCGCGTCCAGCAGGCGACCGAAGGCGTCGCCCGACAGGTTGGGCGGTCGGATGCTCATGTCCGCACCGAGCACGAGCCGCGCGGCCGCGATCGTCCACTGGAGCTCGAGCAGGGGGTCGGCCGGTCGCGCTCGCCATCAGCGTTCCCGGCTTGGCCCGGAAGTTCTGGACGATCACTTCCTGGATGTGTCCGTACTGCTGGTGAAGCTCGCGGATCGTCACGAGCGCCTCCAGACGCTCGCGGCGCGTCTCACCGATCCCGATGAGGATCCCGGTGGTGAAGGGCACGGAGAGCTCGCCGGCGTGGCGAATCGTCTCGACGCGCCGGGCCGGGAGCTTGTCCGGCGATCCGTAGTGCGGCCCGCCGCGCTCGCACAGGCGCGTCGACGTCGACTCGAGCATGAGCCCCTGGCTGGCGCTCACCGCGCGCAGGAGCGCCATGTCGCCCGACGTCATCACCCCTGGGTTGGCGTGCGGGAGCAGCCCGGTCTGGTCCAGGACAACGTCACACACGTGGGCGAGGTACTCGATCGTCGTGGTGAAGCCCAGCGCCCTGAGCTCGTCGCGCGCCGCGCTGTAGCGCAGCTCGGGTTTGTCACCTAAAGTGAACAGCAGCTCTGTGCACCCCGCCCGCGCCGCCTGCTCGGCGATGCGCAGGACCTCTTCGACTGTCATGAACGCTCGTCGTCCGCGTCGAGCAGGACGGGCGAACGTGCAGTAGTGACAGACGTCGCGACACAGGTTCGTCAACGGGACGAACGCCTTGGGTGAGTACGTGATCAGGGAGCCACGCTCGTCACGCACCGCGGCCGCAAACCGGATGATGTCGTCATCCGGCAACGACAGAAGGAGATCTAGATCGGAAATCATGCCTTACGGTCGTTAGTAAGGTGGAGGAGCGTAACCGCTGCCCCGCGACGCGTCAAGGACGTTCGTGGAACCAAGACTCGGTGTTCCGTCACCCCAGTCCGGCCCGGAGGACCCGGGCTGAGCGGAGCCGCTTCGCGCTCCGCCGCGCGGCCCACGTCGCGCTCTGCCGCGCAGTTCGATAAGTTGCCAACTGGCGATGGCGATGTCGCAACATCACGCGATCCACGGCGGTGTGCAGGTCGCCTCGCGTCGCGGGGCGGTCTCGGCCGGCCATCCGCTCGAGGTCGCCGCGGGCCTGGAGATGCTCGAGGCGGGCGGGAACGCCATGGATGCCGTCGTGGCGGGCGCGTTCGTGGCCTGCGTGGTCGAGCCCAACAACGTGTCGATCGCCGGCTACGGGCATCTCAGCGCGTACCTGGCCGCCGACGACCGCTTCCTGACCGTCGACCACAACCCGCGCGCGCCGCGTCGGGCCACCCCGGACATGTTCGAGCTCGTGCCCGAGGCGCCCGAGGGCCACGACTGGCCGGCGACCGTCGGCGACCGCAACAGCACCGGCCCGCTCGCGGTCGCCGTCCCGGGCGCGGTGCGGGGCCTGTACGAGGCCCACCGCCACGCCGGCCGGCTCGCGTGGGCCGACGTCCTCGGGCCGGCGATCCGCGCCGCGCAGGAGGGGGTCGAGGTCCACTGGAACCTCCTGTTGCTCATCGCCGCCCACACGGAGGCGATCCAGGCGCGGCCCGACACGGCGCGACTGCTCATGCCCGGCGGACGCCTGCCGCGCGCCGCCTCGGAGGAGGGTCCCGGCGACCGGCTCGACCAGGCCGAGCTGGCGGACGTGCTGGCGCGCATCGCCGACGAGGGGCCCGACGCGTTCCACCGCGGGCCGGTGGCCGACGCGATCGCCGCCGAGCTCGCCGGGCGGCAGGTGCATCCTCGACGCGCAGGACCTGGCCGACTACCGGCCGCTCGTCTTCGACGAGCAGCCGCGCACCTACCGCGGCCTGCGCTACGTGACCAGCAACGACACGGTCGGCTACGAGGCGCTGAACATCCTCGAGCGCTTCGCGCCGGCCCCCGGCGGCCCCGGCAGCGCCGAGCACCTGCACCCTGCTGGCCGAGGCCTGCGGCCACGCGTTCGTCGACTCGGTCACCTACTACGGCGACCCCGAGCACGTCCGCACCCGATCGCCGGACTGACCTCCAAGGACTACGCGGCGCAGCGCGCGGCCGGCTTCACCCCCGGCCGCGCCGCCGCCCGCCCGTGGTCGCGGCCGATCCTTGGCCGTTCGACCATCTCCCGCCGCCGGTGGCGCCTCTCCCGCGCCGTCGGCCGGCGGGGTCCACGGCACCACCCAGGTCGTCGCCGCCGACGCCGACGGCAACCTGGTCAGCCTGATCATCACCATCGGCGGCGACTTCGGCTGCGGCATCGTGGTGCCGGGCACCGGCATCGTGCTCAACAACTCGATGGTCAACTACGACCCGCGGCCCGGCTTCACGAACTCGATCGCGCCCGGCAAGATGCCGTTCTTCGCGGTGCCGGCGATCGTCGCCGCGCGCGATGGGCGCGGCGTGGTCGGCGTCGCCGGGTCGGGCGGCTATCCGATCCTCGCCGGCGTCGTCCACACTACCGTCAACGTCCTCGACCACGGGCTCGGCGTGCAGGCGGCGATCGACCAGCCGCGCGTGCACTCGCAGGGCCACCGGACCTACGTGGACTCGCGCGTCGCGCCCGAGGTGCGCGACCGGCTCGCCGAGATCGGCCACGAGCTCGTCGTCCAGGACACCGATCCGGGCTCGCTGGCGTTCAGCCGGGTGAGCGCCGTCGCGGTGGACGGCGACGGGACGATCACCGCGGGCTCGGGCCCGGAGTGGAACACGGCGGCGGGCGCGCTGTGAGCGCCTCCGTCCGCGTCGTCGACCCCGCCTGGATCCCGCTGTCGGACGGCACCCGCCTGTGCGCCCGCATCTGGCGGCCCGAGGATGCGCAGCAGCGCCCCGTGCCCGCGATCCTCGAGTACCTGCCCTACCGCAAGGACGACGTCACCGCGGCCGCGGACGCGCTCGTCCACCCGTACTTCGCCGCGCGCGGCTACGCGGCCGTGCGGGTCGACATCCGCGGCAGCGGCGACTCCGACGGCGTGCTCAGCGACGAGTACTCGCGCCAGGAGGGCGACGACGCCCTCGAGGTGATCGCCTGGCTCGCGCGGCAGCCGTGGTGCACCGGGGCCGTCGGCATGATGGGCATCTCCTGGAGCGGCTTCAACAGCCTCCAGGTGGCGGCCCGGCGGCCCCCAGCGCTGCGGGCGATCATCACGACGTGCTCGAGCGACGACCGCTACGACAACGACGTCCACTACTACGGCGGGCTGCCGCTCGGCTACTACCTCATGCCGTGGTCGTCGGTGATGCTGGCGTTCAACGCGCGCCCGCCCGATCCGGCCATCGTCGGGAAGCGCTGGCGCGAGATGTGGCTCGAGCGCCTGCACAACAACCCGCATCTCATCGAGGCCTGGCTGGCCCACCAGCACCGCGACGAGTACTGGCGCGGCGGGTCGATCTGCGAGGACTACGGCGCGATCGAGTGCGCGGTGCTCGCGGTCGGCGGCTGGGCGGACGCCTACGTCGACGCGATCCTGCGCATGCTCGAGCGCCTGCGCTGCCCGCGCCGCGCGATCGTCGGGCCGTGGGGCCACCAGTTCCCGATGGAGGGCGCGCCCGGGCCGGCGATCGGCTTCCTGCAGGAGGCGGTGCGCTGGTGGGACCACTGGCTCAAAGACGAGCCGACGGGCGTCACGGACGAGCCGCTGCTGCGCGCGTGGATGCAGGAGCCGGCCCGCGCCGGGCGCGACGACCACGACCGCCCCGGCCGCTGGGTGGCTGAAGAGGCGTGGCCGCGGCCCGAGGCGCCGGCCCAGGAGGTGCGGCTCGCGCTCGACCCGAGCGGGTCGCGCGGCGGTGAGGTGCACGCGGGCGGGGCGGCGAGCGGATCGATCGTGCACTCAAGCGCGTCGGCCGCAGCCTCGCCGCCACGGAGCGCGAGCGATCGGCCTCGCCCTCAGCCCGCCGGCCGTGGGCCTGATCGCCCGGCGCGCCGCGCGGATCGGTCGCCGCTCGAGCCCGCAGACCATCGGCCTGGAGGCCGGCGCGTGGTGCGCGTACGGCAACCCCGGCGACCTGCCAGCCGACCAGCGCGCAGAGGACGCGCGCTCGCTGACGTTCGACTCGGCGCCGCTGGCCGAGCGGGTCGAGCTGCTCGGCCAGCCGGTCGTGGAGCTCCACGTGACGCCGACCGCCCCGCCGCCTTCGTCATGGCCCGCCTGTGCGATGTCGCGCCCGACGGCGCCGCCACCGTGATCACCCGCGGCGCGATGAACCTCTGCCACCGCGACGGCCGCGACGCCCCGCGTGCGGTCATCCCGAGCGAGACGATGCGCGTCGCGTTCACGCTCAAGGCGGTCGGCTACGCGCTCGCGCCCGGCCACCGCGTCCGCCTGGCGCTGTCGACGAGCTACTGGCCCTGGCTGTGGCCCTCCCCGCGCCGGCCACGATCACCGTGCACGCCGGCTCGGCGCTGCGCCTCCCGGCCCGGGCGCCGCGGCCGACAGCCGACGCGCGCGTCGCCTTCGCGGAGCCCGAGACCGCGCCGCCGCTCGACGTCGAGATGCTGCGGGCGCGCGCGCCGCAGCTGCGGACCGCACACGACGCGATCGCCGGCCGCACCGAGCTGCTGATGGCGCGCGACTTCAACGGCGCCCAGCGCCTGCCCAGCGGCCTGGAGTACCACGACGAGGACCCGGTCGTCTTCTCGATCGTCGACGGCGATCCGCTGTCGGCACGGGTCGAGTGCCGCCGGCGGATCACCGTCCGCCGGCCGGACTGGGAGACCCGGATCGAGGTGACCGCCGTGATGACCGCCGACGCCGACCGCTATCACGTGTCGAGCACGCTCGACGCCTACGAGGGCGACACGCGCGTCCACAGCGCCGCGCACGCCGCCGCCATCCCCCGGGACCACACATGAACCTCAAGCGCCTCGACAACATCGACGTCTCCTGCACCGACGTGGAGCCGATGGTCGCCTTCTACCGCGACGTCCTGGGCCTCGAGCTGCGGCTGCCCTACGAGCCGGGCCAGGGCTGGGCCGGCTTCATCGCCGGCGACGTCGTCATCTACGTCATCGAAGAGCAGTCGTCGATGCCCCACCCGCCGCCGCGATATACCGGCGCCGACAACCCGCCGGGCATCGACTCGTTCGCGTTCGAGGTCGACGTGCTCGAGGACGCCATCGCCGAGCTCGACGCCGCCGGCGTGCGCTGGGCGGGCGAGATCGTGGCGTCCGACTGGTACCGCTACCGCGGCTTCCACGACCCCGAGGGCAACCTGATCTACGTGACCGAGCCGCTCCTGGACCGCAGCGACCCGCCGGTCCCCGCCCCTGGGGAGGCGTGACGGCATGGCCGGCGGCGAGGCGCTGATCGACTGCGACGTGCACGCCGTCGTGCCGTCGATCGCCACGCTCGAGCCCTACCTCGACGACCACTGGCGCGAGGTCATCGCCACCAGCCAGTTCAAGGGCCCCACCGACTCGCCCTACCCGCCGACGCTGCCCACCTCGCTGCGGCCGGGCCTGGAGCCGGTCGACGGCCAGCCGCCGGGCGCGACGCTGGCGGCGATCCGCGCCCAGGCGCTCGACCCGCTCGGCGCCGAGCTCGCCATCCTCACGTGTTCCTACGGCGTCGAGTCGGTGCGCAACCCGGACGCCGCCGCGGCGATCGCCCGGGCGGTCAACGACTGGATGGCCGCCGACTTCCTCGACCACGAGCCGCGGCTGCGCGCCTCGATCGTCGTGCCGTCGACGCAGCCGGCGATGGCGGCGCAGGAGATCGAGCGGCGCGCGGGCGACCCGCGCTTCGTCCAGGTCTACCTGCCGGTCCGCTCGCCGGTGCCCTACGGCAACCGCAACTGGTGGCCGCTGATCGACGCCGCGGTCGCCCACGACCTGCCGCTGGCCCTGCACTTCGGCGGCGCCACCGGGCTGCCGCCGACGGCCTCGGGCTGGCCGACGTACTACATCGAGGACTACGTCGACATGGCCACCGCGTTCCAGTCGCAGCTGACGTCGCTGATCGCCGAGGGCGCGTTCGACCGCCACCCGGCGCTGCGCGTGGTGCTGGTCGAGTCGGGCTTCGCGTGGCTGCCCGCCTGGATGTGGCGGTTCGACAAGGTCTGGCGCGGGCTGCGCCGCGAGGTGCCGTGGAACACGCGGCCGCCGTCGCAGGTGATCCGCGAGCAGGTGCGCGTGACGCTGCAGCCGGTCGATGGCCCACCGGCTCCCGCCGCGCTGCAGGTGGTCGTCGACCAGCTCGGCAGCGACGAGCTGCTGCTGTTCTCCAGCGACTACCCGCACGGCCACTTGGCCGAGGGCCGCGACGCGCTGCCCGCCGGGCTGACGCCGTCGCTGCGCCGCGCGATCCTGTCGGAGAACGCGCGCGCGTTCTACCGCCTGGGAGGCGATCGCCATGGCTGATCTCGTCATCGACTGCGACATCCACAACGCTCCGACCTCGCAGACGGCGCTGCACCCCTACCTGCCGCGCTCGTGGCAGGAGCAGCGCGCGGTCAGCGGCCGGCTGGACGCCGCCTGGGAGCACAACCGCGAGACGCTCGGCGACCGCTCCTACCTGGGTAGCGAGTACCCGCGCGCCACCCCCCGCGCGGCGCGCACCGACAGCTGGCCGCCCAACGGCCAGCCGCCCGCGTCGGACCTGCCGTTCATGCGCGAGCAGCTGCTGGACCGCTACGGCATCGAGTACGGCGTCCTGACCCCGATGCTCGGCGCGGGCGAGCAGCTCGACCACGCCTCCGGCGCCGCGCTGGCCACCGCGATCAACGAGTGGCAGATCGCCGAGTGGCTGGACCCCGAGCCGCGCTTGCGCGCGTCGATCAACGTCGCCTACGAGGACGGCGAGCTCGCCGCCGCGGAGATCCACCGGGCCGCCGCCGACCCCCGCTTCGTCCAGGTGCTGCTGCTGATCCGCACCGCCGAGCCCCTGGGGCGGCGCAAGTACTGGCCGCTGTACCGGGCGGCGGCCGAGCACGACCTGCCGATCGGCATCCACTTCGGCGGCTGGGGGCGCGGGCCGATCACGTCGACCGGGTTCGGGTCCTTCTACATCGAGGACACGGTCGGGATGGCGACCGCGTTCCAGGAGCAGGTGACGAGCCTCGTCTGCGAGGGGGTCTTCCAGCGCTTCCCCACGCTCAGGATCGTCCTCATCGAGGGCGGCTTCGGATGGCTGGCGCCGCTGATGTGGCGGCTGGATCGCGCGTGGCGCCAGCTGCGGGCCGAGATCCCCCACCTCGACCGGCTGCCCTCGGAGGTGATCCGCGAGCACTTCTGGCTGACCACCCAGCCGATCGAGGAGCCGCCGCGGCGCCAGGACTGGCCGGCGATGCTCGAGCAGCTGGACATGACCGACCGGATCATGTTCGCCACCGACTACCCGCACTGGGACTTCGACTCGCCCGAGAAGGCGCTGCCGAGCTACGTCGAGGCGGACGTGCGACGGGCGATCATGCACGACAACGCGCTGGGGCTGTACCGGTTCGATGGCTGAGACGGGGACCCGGCACGTCGTCGCGCGGGTCGACGAGATCCCCCCGGGCACGCGCCGGATCGTGGAGATCGCCGGCCGCTCGATCGGCGTGTTCAACGTCGACGGGCGCTTCTACGCGCTGCGCAACCGCTGCCCGCACCAGGGCGGGCCGCTGTGCGAGGGGTTCGTGTTCGCGGCGCTGTGCTCGAGCGGCCCCGGCGACTACGACCACCGGCCGGGCGAGGCGTTCGTGCGCTGCCCGTGGCACGGCTGGGAGTTCGACATCGCGACCGGACAGTCGTGGTTCGACCCGCAGCGCACGCGCGTGCGCAGCTACCGCGTGACCGTCGAGCCCGGCGAGCGGGTCCGCGGCCCCTACGTCGCCGAGCGCTACGACGTCACCGTCGAGGACCGCTGCGTCGTGGTCGATCTCGGGCGATGATCGGCGTCGGGCCGCCCGGTCGCCCGGTCGGGGTCGAGCGCGCGACGCACGAAGTCGCCGGCCCACGGCCCGTACTCCTCCCAGAGCCGGCGCAGGGCGTCCAGCGGCGCGGGGTCGCTGTCGACACGCAGATCGACGAGCGGGAACGTCTCCCGCTCCACCACCAGCACCGCTGCGGAGCGCAGCGTGCCCGTCTCTCCGCCGGCCGCCTCCCCTGCCTCGAGGGCGGCGATCAGGCGGTGGGCGAGCGGCGCGTCGGCGGCCGCCGCGAAGGCGCCGGCCATCGCGGGCGCGATCTCGTCGGAGACGAGCATGTTGCCGACCGCCAGGCAGCCGGCGCCCGCGTGGGCGGCGCAGACCGGCGTGACCCCGGCCCCCGAGTACGCCGCCGTCGTGCCCGCCGCATCCATGAGCGCGACCTGGCGCCACCAGCGGTGGGGCGTGGACGCGGCGACGGCGTCGACCGCCTCCTGCGGCGTGCAGCCCGAGGCCAGCAGCGCGAGCGCCCGCGGGCCGAGCCGCGGGTCGGTGCGGTGCTGGGTCACCGCCACGCCGAGCCCGGCCGCCGCGAACGGCACGCGCGCCCCGACCGCGAGGTCGGACGTCGTGGTGGCGGCGCCGAGCTGGCCGGTGGCGGCGCAGCGGCCGAGCAGCGAGAACGTCATCCCGGGAAGCTAACCACGCTGCGTGGGCGCCCCGCTCGCGCCCGTCGCGGTTGCGTCCCGGCGTGGCCACCGCGCGACCGCTCGCGCCACGTCGGAGGGCGCCGATGAACGCCGCCGCACTGCGCGACCGGCTCGCCGGCGAGATCGACGCGATGCTCGACGAGACCGCCGCGCTCGTCGCCGTCGACAGTGGGTCCTACGACCCCGCGGGCGTCAACGCGGTCAGCGCGGCGATGGCGGCGCCGCTGCAGGCGCTCGGCTTCGCCGTGGCGCGCGCGCCGCTCGCCGGCCGCGGCGACTGTGTGGCAGCGACGCTGCGGCTGGGCGACGGGCCGGGTGTGGTCGTCGTGGGCCATGCCGACACCGTCTGGCCCGCGGGAACGCGGCCGGCTGGCCATTCGCGCGCGACGGCGGGTTCGCGAGCGGCCCGGGCGCCGGCGACATGAAGGGCTGCGTGGTGATGGCCGTCCACGCGATCGCCGCCGCGCTCGACGCCGGCCTCGACGGCCTCGGCGTGCTGACCGTCCTCATCGTGCCCGACGAGGAGCTCGGCAGCCCGGGCTCGCGCGCCTGGATCGAGGACCACGTCCGGGGCGCCGGGGCCTGCCTCGGGCTCGAGGCAGGCTGGCCGGGCGACGGCGTCGTCACCGAGCGCGGCGCGGTCGGGGCGCTCCAGGTCCGCGCGCGCGGACGCACCGCGCACGTCGCCGACGACGACGCGCACGAGCGCGGCGCGAGCGCGATCGCCGCGCTCGCGCCGCTCGTCGCCGAGATCGAGACGCTGGGCGGCGAGACTGGGGCACTGTCGGTCGGCATCTTCCGCGGCGGCACCGCGCGCCAGGTGGTCCCCGACGAGGCCGAGCTGCACGTCGACCTGCGCGCCCGCGACCAAGCGGCGGCCGACGCGCTGGTGGCGAAGCTGCGCGCGCTCGTGGCGCAGCGCGCCGGTCGCGGCGTGACCTTCGCCGTCGAGGGCGACGTGACGCGCCCCGCCTTCCCCCGCGATCGCAGCGACGCGCTGTTCGCGCTGGCCCAGCGCCGTGCCGGCGAGCTCGGCCGCACGCTGACCGCGCACCGCACCCGTGGAGGCTCGGACGCCAGCTTCGCCGCCGCGCTCGGCGTGCCGACGCTCGACGGCCTCGGCCCGATCTGCCACGACTCGTGCGCGCGGACCGAGCGCATCGAGGTGGCCTCGCTGGCCGACCGCGGCGCGCTGTTGGCCACGCTGCTGGCCGACCTGGCGGCGGGCTGGCGGACGGGGCGCTAGTGGTTCGTCTCGTGACCATTGGCCTGAAGGTGGGTCGGCGGCGCCGCCGGGCCAGGACGCAGACCCGAAGGAATCCCCTGGGATTTCGAGCGGTCGAGGACGCAGCATGGCGGTGATCGACGGCCCGCATTTCGGGTCGATGGTTGCGGGACGGGCCACTAGCCGTGGTCTACGTGCGGCTCCTGCGGGTCGAGCGGATCAGCGCGCTGATGGCGGCGATGATGGTCGGACGCGTCTCGATCTCGATCAACGCGCTGACGATCGTGCTGTTCCTGCGCGACGCGCGCGGGTCGTTCGCGATCGCGGGCGCCGTCGCCGGCGCGCTGGCGCTCGGGACCGGTCTCGGCGCGCCGCTGCTGGGCCGCGTCGTCGACCGGCTCGGCCGCGGCATGCTCGCCCCGATCGCCGCGGCGCATGCGGCCGGGCTCATCGGCCTGGCACTGCTCGGCCGCTCGTCGGTCCCCGTCGGCGTCCTGCTCGCGCTCGCCATCGCCACCGGCGCCGCCGCCCCGCCGATCTCGTCGGTGCTGCGGACGCTGTACCCGCAGCTCGTCAGCGGCCGCCCCGAGCTGCTGCCGGCAGCCTACGCGCTGGATTCGATCCTCACCGAGCTGCTGTTCGTCCTCGGCCCGCTGATCGTCTCCGCGATCCTGCTGCTGGGAGAGGCCCGCGACGCCCTGTTCGTCGCGGCGGCGACCGTTCTCGCGGGCACCGCGTGGTTCCTCGCCCTGCTGCCCGCCTCTGACCGGCGGCGGATCCCGCGCCACGAGCGGCGGCCCGCGCCGGGTGGCATGGGCGCCCTGGCCAGCCCGGCACTGCGGGTCCTGACGACGACGATGCTGCCGGTCGGCATCTGCTTCGGGATGCTCGAGGTCATCGTGACGGCCTTCGCGCGCACCCACGGCCAGCCGGAGGCGACCGGCGTGCTGCTCGCGGTCTGGTCGGTGGCCAGTGCCGCCGGCGGGTTCGCCTACACCCGCCTGCGCGCCGCCGCGCCGCTGCCGCGCGTGCACGCCGCGCTGGCCATCGCGGTGCCGCTGACCACCCTGCCGATGGTGCTGGCCACGTCGATCCCGACGATGGCGGCGCTGCTGGTGCTCACCGGCCTGCCGGTCGGGCCGCTGATCGCCATGCGCAACGAGCTGGCGGGGACCACGGCGCTGCCGGGCACCGAGACCGAGGCCTACACGTGGGTGCTGACGGCGATGGTCGGCGGTATCGCGATCGGCGCGGCGCTCGGCGGCGCGCTCGTCGACACGCCGGGCTGGCGGACGGCGACGCTCGTCGCCGTCGCGCTCGCGGCGGCCGGCGCCGCCGTGGCGGTCAGCGGCCGCCAGCGGATCGCGCAGGGCCTCGAGCACCGTGCGTGACCGGGCGCCCTCGGCTACCGTCCCCCGACGCATGCCCGACCTCGACGCGGTCCTGGAGCGCATCGGCCTCGACACCGCCCCGGCGCCAACGCTCGCGGGCCTGGACACGCTGCAGCGCGCGTTCGTCACCCACGTCCCGTTCGAGGTACTGGCGATCCACCTCAGCGAGCTCGAGCCGCTCGACCTCGAGCGCGTCGCCCAGCGCGTGCTGACGGGCGGCCGCGGGGGCTACTGCTTCGAGCTCAACGGGCTCTTCGCCTGGCTGCTCGAGCAGCTCGGCTTCGCCGTCGAGCGCCGCGAGTCGGTGGTCGGACCGCGCGAGGCGACGGCGGCGGGCCTCACCAACCACCTCGGGCTGGTCGTCACGGCGACCGACGCCGGCCCCCGCCTCGCCGAGGTCGGCTTCGGCCACGGTCCGCTCCGCAGCGTCCCGCTGGCCGCGGGGCGCCACGGCTCCCCCTTCGCCTGGACGCTGCACGCCGAGCCCGGCGGCGGCTGGTACTGGGAGGCCCCCGAGCTGGTGTCGTCGCCGGGCATCCGCATCGGCACCGGGCGGTGGACTACGCCGCGTTCGCCCCGCACCACCTGCACGTCTCCAGCGTGCCCGACTGAGGTTCGTCGGAACCCTCGTGGTCAGCGCCCGGACGCCGACCGGCTCGTCAGCCTGCGGGCCCGCACGCTGTCGGTCGTCGCCCCCGGCCGACGCGAACAGCGCGTGCTCGAGGACGCCGGCGATCTCGCGGACACCCTCCTGACGACCTTCGGCATCGACGCGGACGTCCTCGGCGAGCGCCGGATCCAGCGGCTGTGGGACTGCGCCTGCGCGCAGCACGAGGCGTGGGCGCGCGCGACGTGACCGCCCCGGGCCTGCGCGAGCGGCTGGCCGCCTGGTACGTCACCGGCCCGCTCGGCCACCTCGTCGCCGGCGTCGCCGACTGGGCGCAGCTGCTCGGCCGCTGCGCGCTCGTCGCCGTCGCGCGCGTGCTGCGTGGCCGGCACCACGGCGCCTGAGCCTACTAGCGTTGCGGGCGTGCTGGCGCTCGTCATCACGAACCTGACCCGGCGCAAGGGGCGCACGATCGCGACCGCGATCGGCATCGCGCTCGGCGTGGCGACGATCGTCGCGCTGCTGTCGATCGGCGCCGGGCTCAAGCGCACCGCGGCGGAGTTCGTCCACCTCGGTCAGTCGGACTTCGGGCTCTTCCAGGCCGGCATCGAGGACCCGACCGCCTCGATCCTGCCCATCTCGCTCGCCCGCAAGCTCGAGCGCCGGCCCGACGTCACGGCGGCGACGCCGCTGCTGCTCGTGGTCGAGGGCATCAAGCAGGACCCCGCCGCCGTCGTCTTCGGCGCCGAGCCCGACGCCTTCTTCGCCCGCCGCCTGGTCGTCATCGACGGCCGGCGCGCGTTCGGCGCCCGCCAGATCATGGTCGGCCAGCAGCTCGCCAAGCGGCTGAAGCTGAAGCCAGGCGACCCGCTGCGGGTCAAGCGGCGCACGTTCGCGGTCGCCGGCGTCTATCAGACGGGGATCTTCTTCGAGGACACCGGCGCCGTCCTCGACCTGCGCACCGCCCAGCGCCTGGCCAAGCGCCGGCCGACCGAGGCGACGAGCATCGTCGTGCAGCTCGCGCCGGGCGCGCGCCAGACGCAGGTCGAGGCCGCGGTGCGCCGCGAGAACCCGGGCACCCTGGTCATCGGCACCCCGGAGGAGGCGGCGCGGATCGGCGCCAACGGGGAGATCGTGCGCAAGACGGTCACGATCGTGGCCGCGCTCGCGCTGATCGTCGGCGGCCTCGGCGTGACGAACACGATGGCGATGGCGGTGATGGAGCGCCAGCGCGAGCTCGCGCTGCTGTCGGCCGTGGGCTGGAAACGGGTGCGGATCGCGTCGCTGGTGCTCGCCGAGGGCGTGGCGACAAGCGTGCTCGGCGCCGGGTTCGGGATGCTGCTGGGCATCATCGGCGCCGACGCGCTCAACCAGGCGCTCGACGTCTCGTCGGTCGTCTCGCCCAAGGTGACGTTCGAGACGATCTGGCAGGCGCTGGCCATCGGCGTGGCGATCGGCATCCTCGGCGGCCTGTATCCCGCGTGGCGCGGGACGAGCGTGTCACCCCTGCGGCTGTTGGGCAGCGGCACGTAGCTAGGGGTGGCGACGGACGCCCCTGCCCACCAAGGTCACGTACTGAAACCTGCGTCCGAAGCCGGGCCCCCGTGGGATCTCAGGTATGTGCTCTCGGGCGCGTCGACGAGCCGGCCGTCGCGCAGGTGCAGCACCCGATCGGCGCGGTCGCCGAGCAGCGGGTCGTAGGTGACGACCAGCAGCGTCGCCCCGCGCCGCCGGCGGGCGTCTTCGAGCAGGTCGAGCACGCGCGCGGCCGACTCGCTGTCCAGCGCGCCCGTCGGCTCGTCGGCCAGCAGCAGGCGGGGGTCGTTGGCCAGCGCGCGCGCCACCGCGACGCGCTGGCGCTCGCCGCCCGACAGCGTCGAGGACAGCGCGTCGATGCGATGGCCGAGGCCGACCTCGCGCAGGAGCGCCTCGGCGCGCGCGTGGCGCTCGCGGCGCCCGACGCCGGCGCCGATCAGCGGGATCTCGACGTTGCCGTGCGCCGGCAGGTGGCCGAGCAGGTTGTGGTGCTGGAAGACGAAGCCGACGACCTCGCGGTGGTAGCGGTCGCTCGCCATCTCGTCCAGCGGCGTGCCGTCGATGAGGACGCGGCCCGACGTCGGCCGGTCCAGCCCGCCGATCAGCGACAGCAGCGAGGTCTTGCCCGACCCCGACGGGCCGGTGAGGACGACGAACTCGCCCCGGTCGATGGACAGGGAGACGTCGTCGACGGCGACGATGTCGGGCGGGTGGCGGCGGCTGACGCCCTCGGTGACGACCGCCGCACCGCGCCCGCGGACATCAGCGTCGGACACGAACCTTCCAGTCGAGGTTGATGGTGCCGCGGCGCTTGGTCGACACGACGACCCGGAACGTCAGCGGATAGCCCGCCGCCCGCGCGGGCCACAGGATCGTGTCGCGGTACTTCCCGCGGAAGTGGTATGGGCGCTTGCCGCCCTTCGAGTGCCCCGGCGCCGGGTACTGCGTGGAGACCACCTGGCCGTTGAAGAGGAACTTGTAGGTCGCGGTGGCGCGCAGCGGCGTGCCCGCGCGGGTGCGGGCGGTGACGGTGATCCGCCAATCCTTGGCCCGGCCTTCGGGGTGTGGTTGGGCGCCTTGAGCGTGGCCACGAAGTTCGCGGCCGATGCGGGCGCCGCGGCGCACGCGAACGCGGCGACGCCGACGAGGACGGCGACGAGTCGTGGGCGGGTGATCGTCATCCCGGCAAGCATAGGAGACGATCACCGCGCCGAGGCGGCGCGCGCCGCCTCGGCGAGCGCCTGGGCGGCCGGGCGCGAGCGGTGTCGAGCCGCGGCGCGCGCGCTCGTCGTCGAAGCGCATCGGCAGCCGGGCCAGGCGCACCTCGTCGAGGTTGAGCAGTACGGGCTCGCGCCGCAGCGGCGCAGGGCCACGCCAGCGGCCCGTGCCGCGGCGTGTGCGGCGGTCCACGGCACGGGGACGCGCGGCGGGCGGCGCCCGGCGGCGCGGGCGACGAGCGCGAACACGTCGCGCATCGCCAGGTTCTCGCCGCCGAGCAGGTAGCGCGCGCCGCGCCGGCCGCGCTCGCAGGCGCGCAGGTGCCCGGCGGCGACGTCGCGCACGTCGACGACGTTCAGCGCGCCGCCGCGCAGGTAGCCGCGCGCCCGGCCGGCGGCCACGTCGGCGATCATCTGGCCGGTGGGGGTCGGGCGGCGGTCGCCCGGGCCCACGGGCGTGGTCGGGTTGACGACGACCACGTCGAGCCCGTCGCGCGCGGCGGCCAGCGCGAGCCGCTCGCCGTCGAGCTTGGTGCGCTTGTAGGGGACGGCGAGCTCGTAGGCGGGCGGGGCGTCGGCCTCGGTGGCCGGTCGCCCGCGGACCGGGCCGCACGTCGCGCACGAGCTCGTGTGGACGACGCGGCGGACGCTGGAGGTGCGGGCGGCGGCGTCGAGGACCGCCCGGGTGCCCTCGACGTTGACCGCCTGCATGAGCGCGGCGTCCGCGCGCGCGTAGCTGTAGACGGCGGCGAGGTGGAAGACGACGCCGCAGCCGTCCATGGCGCGGGCCACCGCGTCGGGGTCGAGGACGTCGCCGGTCAGCGGCTCCGTACCGGCGGGCAGTGCCTGCGGAGTCCGGCGATCGAACGCGCGCACCTCGGCCCCCGCGGCCGCCAGCGCGGCAACGACGTGCGCGCCGATGAACCCGCTCGCCCCGGTGACGAGCGCCCTCACCGGCGCGCCGCGACGGTCTGGCGGGCCATCCGCCAGCCGAACGACGCCATCGCCGACGGCAGGCGCTCGGCGGCGGCCACGACCTCCTCGAGCGCCGCGGCGAAGCGCCGGATCTCGGCCTCCTCGACCACGAGCGCGGGCAGCGCCTTGACGACGTTCATCCCGTGCCCGGCGACCTGGCAGAGGATCCGGTGCTCGTGGAAGAGCGGCACGGTGACGAGCTGCGCGACGAGGCCGGGCTGCGCCCGCTCGACCGCCCGAAACAGCGAGCGCGACGCCGGCCTCGACGGCGAGCCCAGCTCGATCGCCCACATGAGGCCGAGCCCGCGGACGTCGCGGACGATCTCGTAGCGGTCGACGAGCGGCGCCGTCAGCTCGAGCAGCAGATCGCCCAGCCGCGCCGCGCGCTCGACCAGCCGCTCCTGCTCGAGCACGCGCAGCGTGGCCAGCCCCGCGGCCGCGGCCAGGTCGTTGGTCCCGAACGTCGAGCCGTGGCGCACGCCGCGCTCCATGCCGTCGAACACGCGGTCCATGACGTGGCGCGAGACGAGCACGCCGCCGATCGGCACGAAGCCGCCCGACAGCGCCTTGGCCACGGCGATCATGTCCGGCTCGACGCCCCAGTGCTCGAGCGCGAACAGGCGGCCGGTGCGGCCGAGGCCGGTCTGGACCTCGTCGCAGACCAGCAGCGCGCCCGCCGCGTGGCAGCGCTCCTGGGCGCCGCGCAGGTAGCCGGCCGGCGGGAGGTTGACGCCCTTGCCCTGGACGGGCTCGACGATCAGCGCGGCGACGCCGCCGCGGCGCAGCTCGCGCTCGAGCGCGTCGAGGTCGCCGAACGGCACGGCCTGGCAGTCGGGCAGCAGCGGGCCGAAGCCGTCGCGGAACTCCCGGTTGCCGTTGAGCGACAGCGAGCCGAGCGTGAGGCCGTGGAACGCGTGCTCGGCGAAGAGGATCCGCGGACGGCGCGTCGTCGCGCGCGCGAGCTTGATCGCCGCCTCGACCGCCTCCGTGCCGCTGTTGGCGTAGACCATCGCGGCGATCGAGGCGGGGGCGCGCGCGATAAGCGCCTCGGCCAGCACGCCGGCCAGCAGCGTCACGCCGAGCTGCGGCAGGTTCGGGGTGCGAGCGGCCATGACGTCCTCGAGCGCCGCGATCACCTCGGGGTGGTTGCGGCCCACCGCGAAGACGCCGTAGCCGCAGAGCAGGTCGAGGTAGCGCTCGCCGCGGTCGTCGACGAGATGGGCGCCCTCGCCCGCCACCCACTGCTTGTCGAAGCCGAGCGTGCGCACGATCCGCCCGAGCTGCGGGTTGAGGACCGCGTCGTTGAGCGCCATCTCCTCGCCCCGGCGGGTGGTGAGGATGTCGCGGACCGGCGGGAGGGGCGGGGGCACGCGCGGATTGTCTCAGGCGGTCACGGGTATGGTTGCGTCGTGACCGGCGAAGAGGATCCGCAGCGGCGACCGGACGAGCCCGGAGAGGCCCGTCCCTACGACCAGGAGCCGCTCGAACGGCCGACCGACACGATCGAGCCGCTGCCGTCCGAGCGCGAGGAGCGCTTCGAGCCCGCCCCCGCCGAGGCCGAGCGCCCCCAGGGGATGATCCCGGGCCGCGAGCGGCGGCGGACGAAGGTCGAGCGCGGGTTCATGCGGCTCATCGCCACCGGCGGCATCGTCGGGATCGCCACCGCGCTGGGCGCGATCCTCGTCAGCCAGGACGTGGCCGGCTGGATCGTCGGCCTGGCCGTCGGGCTGACGTCGGTGGTGCTCGCCGCGCTGCTGTGGTCGTCGCGCCAGCTCTGACGATCTCAGCCGCGTTTCGCCGGCTAGCTCGCCGGCAACGAGCCGGACGCGCTGGCGCGTCCGGCACCGTTCGCGTTCGGCGTGCTGCGCGCGCGGGTGAGCGCTACCGGCGCTTCCTGGCGTCCTCGGCCTCGATGCGCTCCTTGCGGAGCTCGCCGGTGACCTCGCGGTCCTCGCGGACGGTGTCGGTCTCCATGCGGACGCGCTCCTTGGGCACCGTCTTCTTCTCGACGACCGGCCGCTCCTCGTGCAGGACGACCTCGTGCTCGTCCTCGGCGATCTCCCGGCCCGACAGCCTCGTCGTGGTTGGCGTCCGTGATCGGCTCGCGGTCGAAGCGGCGCTCGTCACCGGTCGTGCGGCCGCGCTCCAGGGCGCCGGTCGCGGTCGTCGAGCCCGCGCACGTCGCCGCCGTCTTCGGTCGCGCCCTCGAGCGGGACGTAGGACTCGTTGCGGCCGAGCAGCCCCGTGCGGACGCCGATCCACGCTGGCAGGTCGGTCTCGCGGTCCAGCAGCACGTCGCCGCGGGTGCCGAGCTTCTCGCCGTCAGCGTCGCGGACGGTGCGCCCGCGCCACCCGAACCCGGTGTCGACGCGCGTCGATCCCGACGCCTGACCGCGTCACCCGTGACGGCCGGCCCGACCGGGCCGTCCGGGTCAGCCCGGGCGCCTGACCGTGCTGCGTTCGGCCGCCGGCGGCTCGCCTCCGCCGCCATAATCCGGTCGTGGAACGCGCGGGCACCGAGCTCGAGCGAGGTCGCGAGCGCCACGCGGCGCAGGCGTGGCGCGAGGCCTACGACCTGCTGGCGCGGGCGGACCGGGCACATCCGCTGGTCGCCGAGGATCTCGAGCGGCTCGCCACCGCCGCCTACCTGCTCGGCGACGAGGACGACTACCTGCGGCTCCTCGAGCGCGCCCACGGCCGGCACGCCGACGGCGGCGACGCCATGCGCGCTGTGCGCTGCGCGTTCTGGATCGGGGTGCACTTCGCCCAACGCGGCGACACAGCGCGCGCCGGCGGATGGCTTGCGCGGGCGCAGCGGCTGCTGGAGCAGCACGGCCCCGATGAGCTGGAGCGCGGCTACCTGCTGCTGCCGGCCGTGTTCGCCCACGAGGCGCGCGGCGACCTCGCCGGCGCGGCGCGTATCGCGGGTGAGGCGGTCGCCATCGCCGAGCGCCACGGCGATCGCGACCTGTTCGCGCTCGCCGCGCACATGCAGGGCCACGTCCTCGTCGAGGACGCGCGCCTCGCGGAGGGGCTCGCGCTCCTCGACGAGGTCATCGTGCCGGCGGCGGCGGGTGAGCTGTCGCCGATCGTCACCGGCATCGTCTACTGCGGCGTCATCCTCGCCTGCCAGGACGCCCGCGATGTGCGCCGCGCCCGCGAATGGACCGCGGTCCTCTCGCGCTGGTGCGACCGCCAGCCCGACCTCGTCGCCTTCACCGGACGGTGTCGCATCCACCGCGCGGAGCTCATGCAGCTGGGCGGCTCGTGGCCCGAGGCGCTCGCCGAGGTGCGCCGGGCCGCCCAGCGCTGCCGCCGGGCCCGCAACGAGGCGGCCGCCGGCGAGGCCGCCTACGTCGAGGGCGAGATCCACCGCCTGAGAGGCGAGCACGCCGCGGCCGAGCGGGCCTTCCGGGACGCCAGCCGCCGCGGCCGCGACCCGCATCCCGGTCTGGCGCTGCTGCGCCTGGCGCAGGACGAGCAGGCTGCGGCCCTCGGCCTGATCCGGCGGGCGTTGGCGGAGACCGGCCCGCCGACGAGGCGCGTGGCGCTGCTGCCGGCCTGCGTCGAGATCGCGCTCGCCTCGGGCCGGCTCGACGAGGCGCGCTCGGCGTGGTCGGAGCTCGACGCGCTCGCGGGCCGGGACGCCTCGCCGGCGCTGGCCGCGACGGTCGCCCAAGCCGAGGGCGCCGTCGCGCTCGCGGCCGGCGATCCGGGTGCCGCCCTGCCGCTCGTGCGCCGTGCGGCCGCGACGTGGCGCGAGCTGCAGGCACCCTACGACGTGGCGCGGGCCCGGGAGCTGGCCGGCCTGGCCTGCCGGGCGCTCGGCGACGGTGAGGGCGCCGCGCTCGAACGCGAGGCGGCGCTGCGGACGTACGAGCAGCTCGGCGCGACACCCGACGTCGTCCGGCTCGGCGCTGGCTCCGCGCACCTCCACGGCCTGACCGCGCGCGAGCTCGAGGTGCTGCGCATGGTCGCCGCCGGCGACACGAACCGGGCGATCGCCTCGCAGCTCGTGCTCAGCGTGCGTACGGTCGACCGCCACGTCAGCAACATCTACGCCAAGCTCGGCGTCTCCTCGCGCGCCGCGGCGACCGCGTACGCATACGCACACCGGCTCGTCTGACACGGCGAGCCCGATCACCCACACCGGGCGCCACGGGCGGTTGGGTGGTTTCGCCGATGCGGCGCACGGCCGAGGCCCGTACGGTCGCGCGACCACTCGTTCGACGCATCACCAACGTGACACGCGATGAGCACACCTGATCGAGCATGGCGCGGCGGGAGCACCGGCGATCCCCGGGACCGGCTGCTGCGCGACGGCCCGCTGCGTCACCGGGCGGTCGTCGCGGCCGGCGTCCGGACCGCCGTCCTGACCGGCGGCGATGGCCCGCCGCTCGTCCTGCTGCACGGCGGCATCGAGTGCGGCGGCGTCTCCTGGACGCCGGTCGCCTCCCGGCTGGCCCGATCGCACCGGCTGGTCGTGCCCGACCTGCCGGGGCTCGGGGAATCGGAGCCCGCCGGAGAGGGCGGTGCGGCATTCGACCGGTGGCTCGCCGACGTGATCGCCCGCATGTGCGAGGACGCGCCGGCGCTCGTCGCCCACTCGCTCGGCGGCAGCCTGGCCGCGCGCTTCGCCATCCGGCACGCCGCGCTCCTGCAGGCGCTCGTGATCTACGCGGCACCGGGCGTCGGCCGCTACCGCATGCCGATCGGATTGCGCGTCGCCGCGGCGAGATGCGCGATGCGCCCCAGCGAGCGCAACCTGCGGCGCTTCGAAGGCTGGGCGTTTCACGATCCGCAGCGCACGCGCCGCCGGGACCCCGAATGGCACGACGCGTTCGTCGCATACACGTGCTCGCGCGCGCGGGCGCCGCACGTCAGGCGCGCGATGCGGTCCCTGCTCGCGCAGGGCACGAGGCGCATCGCGGACGACGACCTGAGACGCATCGCGACGCCCACCGCGCTGCTCTGGGGCCGCTACGACCGCATGGTCCCGATGGCGGTGGCGAACGCCGCCGCCTGCCGCCTCGGCGTCGCGCTGCACGTCGTCGAGGACGCGGGCCACGTCCCTCACGTGGAGTCGCCGTGCGCGTTCGCCGATGCGCTGCACCGAGCGGTACCGACCCGACGAGCGACCGGCGCGGCGGCGGACGGACCATGAACTACCGGCTCGCCTACGCGATCGGCTTCCACCCATGGGAGGATCTCGCCGAGCATCCGCCCTTCGCGCAGGCGCTGCTCGCGCTGGTCCAGCGCGAGGAGCAGGGGCGGCGGCGGCCGTTCGGCCGAGCGCTGGACGTCGGCTGCGGCAGCGCGATATGGGGGGTGCGGCTCGCCGCGCGCGGGTGGGAGGTGACGGGCGTCGACCTGGTGGAGAAGGCGCTGCGCCGCGCCCACGATCGGATACGCCGCGAGGGCGTTGCGGTCGAGCTCGTGCGCGGGGACGTCACGGCGCTGCGCGCGACGGGCATCGGCGACGGCTTCCGCCTCGTCGTCGACACCGGCACCTTCCACGGCCTCGACGATGCGCAGCGTACGGCGATGGGCCGGGAGATCACGGCGCTCGCGGCGCCCGACGCCACGGTGATCCTGGACTGCTTCGCTCCCCGCCGCCGCGGACCGCTGCCGCGCGGCGCGAGCCGCGACGACGTCGAGCGCGCGTTTCCCGGCTGGACCGTGTGCGACGTCGAGGTGGCCGACACCGAGCCCGACGCCCTCGCGCGCTTGTTGCGGTTCGACGAGCGCTTCTACGCACTGCGCCGCGCCGCCTGAGCGGCACGGCTTCGGGGCCGGCGCGGGTCCCCGGGCCGAGCGCCGGCGAGATTCTGCTTTACCTTTGTCGGCGATGCCTGGGATCCACGGTACGTGACGCCGGCGGGTCGGCGGGCGGCGCCCGCCCGCCGCGGCGTGCTGCTCGTCGTCATGCTCGGGGCACTGACCGCGCTCGCCCCGCTGGCCATCGACCTCTATCTCCCCGCGCTGCCCGAGCTGGGCGACGACCTGTCGGCCTCGACGTCGCTCGTGCAGCTCACGCTGACCGCGTGCGTCGTCGGCCTCGGCGTCGGCCAGCTCGTCGCCGGACCGCTCGCCGATCGCTTCGGACGCCGGCCGCCGCTGCTGATCGGCGTGGCCGGGTTCGCCGTCAGCAGCGGGCTGTGCGCGGTGGCGCCGTCGGCCGAGCTGCTCGTCGCGCTGCGGCTCGTGCAGGGCGCGGCCGGCGCGGCGGGGATCGTCATCGCGCGGGCGATCGTGCGCGACGTCTACGGGCCCGAGGCGACCAGGATCTTCGCGGCGCTGTTGCTCGTCAGCGGCCTGGCGCCGGTCGTGGCGCCGCTCGTCGGCGCGCAGATGCTGCACTTCACGACCTGGCGCGGCACGTTCGTCGTGCTCCTCGGGCTCGGCGTCCTGCTGCTCGCCGCCACGTGGCTGTGGGTGGGCGAGAGCCTGCCGCGCGCGCAGCGGCGCAGCGACGGCCCGCGCGCCACGCTGCGCACGCTCGGCCGGCTGTCGGGCGATCGCTCGTTCATGCCCTACGTCGCCTGCTTCGCGCTCACGTTCGGTGCGTTCTTCGCCTACATCTCGGGGTCGCCGTTCGTGCTGCAGGACCTCCACGGCGTCTCGCCCCAGGTCTTCAGCGTGATCTTCGCGGTCAACTCCGTGGCGCTCATCGGCGCGGGCCAGATCGTCGGGCACGTCGCCGGGCGCCTCGGCTCGCGCCGGCTGCTCGACGCCGGGCTGTGGCTGGTGGCGGGCTGTGGGGTGGCGCTGGCTGTCGTCGTGGCCGCCGGCGGCGGGCTGTGGCCGCTGCTCGCCTGCCTGCTGGGGCTCGCGATCGCGACCGGCATGGTCATCCCGACCGCGACCGTGCTGGCGATGGCCGGCCACGGGCACGTCGCCGGGAGCGCCTCGGCGCTGCTCGGCCTCGCCCAGTTCGGGCTGGCCGGCGTCCTGGCCCCGCTCGTCGGGCTCGGCGGCAGCGAGACCGCCCTGCCGATGGCGATCGTCATCGCCGCCTGCGGCGTGGGCGCGCTGGCGACGCGGCCGCTCGCTCGCCGGGCCTGAGGCGTCAGCGCACCGGCGGCGGGACCCCGTCGACGCTGGCCGCGAGCTCCGGGTCCCAGTCGCAGGCCGCGCAGCCGTGACGCACCGCGGCCCGGGCGAACGCGAGCGCCGCGCCGTAGGGATCCCCGGTCCGTCGGACGTCCTCGACGTCGAGCACGTACTCGCCCAGCGCGGCGTCCCAGCGGGCGTCCGGTCCCAGCTGCGCGGCGTCGAAGCCCGCCGGCGCCGGATGCGCGTAGGCGTAGAACGCGGCGCGCGGGTAGCGCGGATCGCCCGGCCACCAGCCGACCGCGATCTCCTGCGCGTCCATCGCGTTGCGCATGATGAAGTCGTCGGAGGGCGGCGCGGCGGGCCGGCCGGAGAACAGGTTGACCGCCAGGTCGAACGAGCCCCACCAGGCGTTGACCGGCGTGCTGCGCCCGCGGAACGGGGCGCGCAGCGCCGCGAGGACCAGCGCGGCCTGCGTCGCGGCGGCGTGGAAGCGCTCGACCGCCGCGGCGTCGTAGGTCGCGTGCTCGTCGTCCTCGTCGAGCGCGGCCGTCCACGGCACCTCCTGCGGCGTGGGATCGATGGCCACGTCGCCGCCCAGCCGGCGCGCGGCGGCGAGCACGTCCCGGGTGACCTCGCCGACCGCGCGGTCCGGCGCGAGCGCGACCCGCTCGCTGCGACCGCCGGTGTGCTCCACGACCGCCTCGTGGCTGCGCAGGTCGAGCGCGACGACGAGGGCGCCCGACCCGTCCGGCGCCGGCAGCGCGAGCGTCTCCCAGCCGCGGGCGGTCAGGCGCAGCGCGGCGTGCTGGAGCTGCGGCTCGGGCGGTGCCAGCGCGACCGCGAGCTTGCCCAGCACCTGCGTGTGGGCGTGCAGCGTGTCGCACGTGGCGCTCCACGTCTCGTAGTCGACGGCGGGCCAGGCGGCGCTGGCGGACACAGACGCACCATAGCGCCGCCAGCGCGCCGCCACGAGTGTCCGTACGGACCTACAACGCGACCGCCGGCGGGCGTGGATTCGGGCCGCCGCCGGCGCGTAGGTTCGCGGGCGACCGCCATCACCCAGAAGGAGACGACCGCATGGCCACCGGATTCCTGTGGGACGAGCGCTACGCCTGGCACGACACCGGCACCGGATCCGGGTTCATGTCGGCCGGCGGGCTCGTGGAGCCCGAGATGCACGGCGAGAGCCCAGCCACCAAGCGCCGCTTCCGCAACCTGCTCGAGGTGACCGGCCTGCTCGACCAGTGCGTCGCGCTGCGCCCGCGCCCGGCCACCGAAGCGGAGATCCTGCGCCTGCACGATCCCGACTACGTCCAGCGCATCAAGGACCTCAGCGCGGCCGGGGGCGGCGACGGCGGCGAGCTCGCGCCGTTCGGCGCCAACGGCTACGACGTGGCGGCGCTCGCCGCCGGCGGCGCGATGACCGCGACCGAGGCCGTCATGCGCAGCGAGGTCGACAACGCGTACGCGCTGGTGCGGCCGCCCGGCCACCACGCCGAGCGCGACCTCGGCCGCGGGTTCTGCATCTTCGGCAACACGGCGCTGGCGGCGCTGCACGCGCGCGAGGCGCTGGGCGCCGCGCGGGTGGCGATCGTCGACTGGGACGTCCACCACGGCAACGGCACCGAGCACGCCTTCTACGAGGATCCGAGCGTGCTCGCGATCTCGCTGCACCAGGACAACCTCTATCCGGTCGACTCCGGGGCGGTGACCGACACCGGCGCCGGCGAGGGCGCCGGCGCGACGCTGAACATCCCGCTGCCGCCCGGGTCGGGCAACGGCGCGTACGAGGCGGCCGTCGAGCGCGTCGTGGTCCCGGCGATCCGCCGCTTCGGACCGGATGTGGTGCTGGTCGCGTCGGGGTTCGACGCGAGCATGTGCGACCCGTTCGCCGTCATGGGGGTGACGAGCCCCGGCTTCGCCCACATGGCGCGGATGCTGCTCGACGTCGCCGACGAGGTGTGCGGCGGACGGCTCGTGCTCATCCACGAGGGCGGCTACTCGTCGGCGCACGTGCCGTTCTGCGGCGTGGCGGTGATGGAGGAGCTGCTCGGCGTGACCGAGCGCGTCGAGGACCCGTTCACCGCGGTGTTCAGCGCGATGGCCTACATGGACCTGCAGCCCCACCAGGACGAGGCGATCAAGCGCGCCGAGGCGAACCTGGAGGGCGTGCCCGCCTGACCGCGGCGGGCTCCCCCCAGCGCTCGCGAGGATTTGGGCGCCGGCTACTCGCCGGTGGCGAGGAGCACGTCGGATGCCTTGATCAGGACGGTGACCTCGCTCCCGACCTCGAGGCCGAGGTCGCGGACCGCCTCGAGCGTGATCGACGAGACGACCCGGTGACCGGCGACGTCGACCTCGACGTTGGCGATCGCTTCGCCGTGGTTGATGTTGCGCACGGTGCCCCGGAGCTGGTTGCGGGCGCTGACCTTCATGACGTCCTCCTCGGTGGTGGTTGGGTGGCGTTCGGAATGTCGGTCCCGACGCGGTGGTGTCCTCCGGGACTTCCCCGGTGACGCAGAACTGGACGGCGTAGGCGTGGCGGTCGAGCCGGAACGCCTGCCGGCCGCAGAAGACGCTCATCGCCAGTGAGCGGGCCGATGCGCGGCGCGCGGGCGCCGGGCGTCGCCCGTCTCGACACGTTGGGTGTGGAGTCGTTAACGTGCCGCGCTGGAAAAGGAGCGTTGAATGCCAGGATGCAGGAATCTCTATCGGGTTGTCGCGATCGCGGCAAGCGCGGTGGCGCTGAGCGCCGCGTCCGCCCACGCGCAGGCGCCGGCGCCCCGATCGCCCCCCAAGGTGATGATGTGGGGTATCTGCAGTTCGCGGCGGTGGCCGAGCGCGTTGAACTTGACCTATCTGCGCGAGCTGCGCTCGGCGCGGTGGCTGACGCGCTCAGAGCGCGCGGTAGTGGTCCGCGCGATCGCGGCCAAGCGCGAGACGACGATGGCGCTGGAGATGGCGTTGGGGCCGACGCGCCCCGAGCCCGGCGATTTCGTGGCGGTGTTCCCCAAGGGGCACTCGACGCTCGCCGGGCGGGACTGCAGCGCGGGACGCGGTTGCAGCGGTTGATCGTGCAGACGTTGGTCGGGGGCGCACCGTTCGTGGCCGATGCTGGGACGCGGGTGTTGCTGACGCGGGTCGTCAGTGCCGATAGCACGCAGTTGTCGCTGTGGCACCGCCTGAGCGGCGATGAGACGGTGGGCGGGCTGCCGACCAGCGTCGATCTCCAGACCGCCGGCGATCTGCTGGACCGCTATCTGACCCAACCCTCGGCCCCCCACCAGGAGGATCTGTGATGCTTGGCCCGCGTACTTTTGGCTGTCGCGTTGGCCACGGCCGCCGCGGCGGTCGTGGCTGCCGCCCCGGCCCAGGCCCTCACCGTCTACGCCGCCGCGTCGCTGCGCGACGCGTTCCCCAGATCAAGCGCGACGCGACCTACAACTTCGCCGGCTCCAACACCCTGCAAACCCAGATCGAGCGCGGCGCCCCGGCGACGTGTTCGCCTCGGCCTCCCCCCAAGAGGCCCAGGCCCTGTTTCGCGAAGGACGCTGCACCCGGCCGGTGACCTTCGCCACCAACACCCTCGTCCTGCTGATCCCCAAAAACAACCCCGGCAAGATCCGCTCGGTCTACACCCTGCGCGACGGCGGCCGGCGCCTGGCCATCGGCACCCCCGGCGTCCCGATCGGCGACTACACCCGCAAGCTGCTGGCCCGCATGCGCCTCTCCAGCATCCTGACCAGCAACACCGTCAGCCAAGAAACCAACGTGGCCAACATCACCTCCAAAGTCGCGCTGGGCTCCGCCGACGCCGGCTTTGCCTACATCACCGACGGACGCTCGGCCGCCGACCGCGTCAGCATCCTGCGCCTACCCACATGGGCCCAACCCCCCGTCCGCTACCAAATCTGCATCGTCAAACGCGACGGCGCCGACACCACCGCCGCCCGCCAGTTCATCAACCAAGTCCGCTCCAACCGCGGCCGCACCGTCCTCCGCTCAACCGGATTCGGACTCCCACCCAAGGCGTGAGCCACCCCCATGCCACCCGCGTGGTGCCGACCTTCACGGTCGGCACCGCGCGGGTAGCCTGCATCATCGTGTCATGGCGACACTCGACTTCTCGCTCCTCGTCGCGCTTCGCGCCTTCAGCGTCGACGTCGACCTGACCGTCGCCCAGGAGACCGTCGCCGTCGTCGGCCCCTCGGGCGCCGGCAAGTCGACCGTGCTGCGCGCCCTCTGCGGCCTGCACAAGCCCAACCGCGGACACGTCCGCATCGGCGACGCCACCTGGTACGACGCCGACGCGCGCATCGACGTGGCGCCCGAGCAGCGATCGGTCGGCCTGGTGCCCCAGGACTACGCGCTCTTCCCCCACCTCACCGTGCGCAAGAACGTGGCCTTCGGTGCCCGCGCGACGTCGACGAGCTCCTCGATCGCCTCCGCATCCGCCCGCTGGCCGACGAGCCCCCCGCCCGCCTGTCCGGCGGCGAGCGCCAACGCGTCGCGCTCGCCCGCGCGTTGGCCCGCGATCCCCAGCTGCTGTTGCTCGACGAGCCCCTCTCCGCCCTGGACGCCGCCACCCGCCGCGCCGTCCGCGACGAGCTCGCCGCCGTCCTGCACCACGCCGCCGTGCCCACCATCGTCGTCACCCACGACTTCGACGAAGCCGCCACCCTCGGCGACCGCCTCGCCGTCATGGTCGCCGGGCGCTTCGTCCAGATCGGCACCCCCGCCCAACTCGCCGCCGCCCCCGCCGACCCCTTCGTCGTCGAGTTCCTCGGCGGACGCGTCCTGGCCGGCCACGCCCGCCCCACCACCGGCACCGTCGTCCACCTCGACCACGGCGGCCGCGTCACGCTCCACGCCTCCTCGGCCGCCGGACCGATCAGGCTCGCGATCTACCCCTGGGACCTGCGCCCGATCGCCGGCACCGCCGACAGCGACCGCCCCGTCATCGCCCGCGGACCGATCACCGCCCTCTCCACCGCCCGGGGACGCCTCCACACCCGCATCGGCGACCTCAGCGCCGAATGCGACACCAACGATGCCGCCGACCTGCGCATCGGCGACCACGCGACGCTGGTGCTCGTCACCGAGCCGGCCATCCTCGCCGGATCCTCGTCGAACGGCCACGGCGCCGACGTCGTCGCCCCCGAGCGCACCGAGACGGCCGGCGAACCCGCGTGAGGTGACGGCGACCGGCGTCGGGGCCGGGTCGCGGCTCGGCCCCGCGGGCGACGGCCCGCATTTCAGGTCGATGGTTGCGGGACGGGCCACTAGCGTCGACTGGAGCCGGTCGCCCGCGCCCATGCTCGCCATCCGTCGCATCCTCGTGTCCGTGCTCGCCGCCGCCGCGCTGGGCGGGCCGGCCGTGCTCGTCGCCGCGGCCGCGGGCGAGCAGGCCGCGCGCCCCGACGCTGCGGTGACCGTCCGCCCCACCGGCGCGGGCCTGCCGGTCGGGGCCGACACGACCGACGGGCCGGCGGGCGACACGGCGGCGCGGATCGAGGCGCTGCGCGAGTACCACGACTCGGGCCGCTACGCGCGCGACCTGAGCGCGGTCAACCGGTCTGCGCGCCGCTTCCTGCGTCGCGAGCTGCGGCGCCCGGTGCGCCGGCCGGCGATCGTCCTCGACGTCGACGAGACATCCCTGTCGAACTGGGCCCGGCTCTCGGCCAGCGACTTCGGTGCCAAGCCCGTGCCGGCGTCCGTCGCCGCGCGCCCCGCCCCCGCGATCCCGTCGACGCGCGCGCTCTACCGCGAGGCCCGCCGCCGCGGCGTCGCCGTCTTCTTCGTCACCGGCCGGTCACCGGCGCGCCGCGCCGACACCCTGCGCAACCTCCGCGACGCCGGCTACGACCGCGGCTGGGCCGGCGCCGCCTTCCGCCCGCGCCGCATCGAGACGATCCCGTTCAAGCGCCGCGCCCGCGCCCGCATCGAGCGCCGCGGCTACACGATCCTGCTCAACGTGGGCGACCAGGAGAGCGACCTCGCCGGCGGGCACGCCCGCCGCGCATTCAAGCTTCCCAACCCGTTCTACGTCATCGCCGGCCACTGACCGCCGCGCGCGGACGAGAACCCGGGCGGTCGCACGTGGTTGTATGACACGCGGGTATACTTTCGGTATGACCATTCAGATCGCGGTCAAGCTGCCGGACGAGCTGGTCCACGCGATCGACGGGCTCGTGGAGCGAGGCGCGTTTCCGAACCGCTCGCAGGCGGTGCGCATGGGCTTGGAAGCCATGGTCGCCGCCAGCGAGCGCCAGGAAGCGGAGCAGCTCTACCGCGACGCCGTCGCGCGGGTCCCAGAGACCGAGGCCGAGTTGGACGAGGCAACGCGTCTGGCGATCGAGGCCATCCACGACGAGCCCTGGGAGCGATGGTGGTAGCGCGTGGCGAGCTGTGGTGGGGCGAGGCTCCCGACGACAAGGGCCGCCCGTTCCTCGTCGTCAGCCGGGATGCGGCCAACGCGGTCATGCAGCGGGTGCTCGTGGCCCCCGTGACCCGCCGCGCTCGCGGCCTGCCCAGCGAGCTCCCCGTCGGCCGACACGAGGGCCTGCCGGTCGACTCGGTCGCGTCGTTCGACAACCTGCGGCCCTTCCCCCAGGCGATGCTCGTCCGCCGCCTCGGCACCCTGGGACCTCGCGCCCACGAGATCTGCCGGGCGGCCGGCGCCGCGCTCGACTGCTGATCGGGCGCGATCCTCGCCCATCCAGACATCATGGGCGGGCGGCCGCCGCCCGCCTGAACGCCGGCCAAGCCGTGCGATGGCGCCGGACGACGCTGCAAGCGAGCGCGACCGCCGTCACGCGCAGGAGTCTCGACCCGCGCAGGCATCGCCGTCGTCCACCGCGATGCGGTCGAGCGGCGAGCCGACGCAGCAGCCGTCGCCGCGCCACGCTTCGCGGCCTTCCTTGACGGCGACGCCGGCGATCAGGAGCCCGACGACGGGGTCGAGCCACCGATCAGCAGCGCTCCGGCGAGGTAGGCGCACAGGACGTTCTGGCGACCCTTGCCCTTCGTGGCCGCCGACCCGATCCGATCGGCGATGCGCTGCTTGGCGACCCCCAGCAGCGGCATCGTGATGAGGCTGAGCACCGCCAGGGCAATGCCCATCGGGCTGGGGTCCGGATGCGCACCGCCGGCCAGCGCACGGATCGACTCGAACGCGACGCACGGAGCGAGGATGAAGAACTGGGTCGCCACCAGGCGCGCGGCGCGATCTTCGGCGCGCTGGCTGAACATCCGCGCGCCGGTGAAGCGCCACACGATGATCCCGCCGGCCAGGCCTTCGACGACGGAGTCTAGGCCGAAGCCGATCAGCGCGACCGACCCGGCCAGGATGGCCACGAAGCCTTCGACGCTGATGACGCCGAGCGACAGCCAGGACAGCAGCCGGACCCGCCGGGCGAGCTGCCCGCAGCGCTCGCGCGAGATCGTCGCGACCGGCCGTCGCGAGACGGCCGGCGCTGCGCGAACCGGGAGCTTGACGGCGCTCACGAGCTGAGCTCCGGCTTCGCGGCGACGGCGTCGAGCAGCGCGTAAGGGCCGCGGTCCGGTCAGCTCGTACAGGACCATCTTCCCGCGGCGCGTCGAGCGCGCCAGGCCGGCCGTCCGCAGCGCACCCGAGCGTGGTGGGAGACGAGCTTCTGGTCGCGACCGACGATCCAGCCCAGATCGCAGGCGCACGCTTCACCGCGCCAGCGCCAGCGTCACCGCCAGGCAAATCGGGTCAGCCAGCGCCTTGGCGCCAGCCGCCCACTTCTCCAGCGCTTCCAGCCGGGGCAGGTCTCGCCGGACGGCCTCCGCCTTGCGCACAGCAGATCGCAGGTGTCGGGCTCGTGTTCCATCGCCGAGCCTCGTACAGACACACGCACGGACCTACGAATAACTGTCATCTACCGAGGCGCGTACATGATTACCCCGACCCCGACGAGGCAGACGACGGCGCCGGCGATGTCGTAGCGGTCCGGCGAGAAGCCGTCGAAGACGACGCCCCACAGCAACGACCCGACGATGAACACCCCGCCGTAGGCGGCCAGCACCCGTCCGAAGTGCGCGTCGGGCTGCAACGCGGCGACAGCGCCGTAGCCGACGAGCGCCACGGCACCCGCCAGCGCGAACCACAGGCCGCGGCCCTCCTTGATCGCCTGCCACATCAGATAGGCGCCGCCGATCTCCGCCACCGCCGCCGCGACGAACAGCCCAGCCGAGCGGAGGGTCATCCGCGGCGCCCGATGCTCGACCGCGGTGCTCGACCGCCGGCCATCGCCGAGCAGCGACGTCCCGCCCTGCGCCCGCTGGGCCACCTCACCGATCCGCATCGTCGCTGGGCGCACGGCCGCCTCACCTTCGAGCCAAAACGAACATCGCCAGGGTAAGCGGCGCGCCGCCGGGCGAACACGTCAGACCGTGCGTGCCCCGCCGCCCACCGGCGTCGGCGGCCGACCGAGGGACGGCGAGCACCCACAACATGAATGTTGTCGCACAACCTTCTTGTTGTGTGTATAGTCGCCAGCGTGTCCATCACCGATCTGCCCGTCCTGTCTCCGCGTGAGCGGCAGGCGGGCGGCTGTTGCGTCGCCGTCGTCGAGCCGGATCTGAGCGAGCACGCCGCGCTCGACCTGGCGCAGGTGGTCAAGGCGCTGGCCGATCCGACGCGGCTGCGGATCGTCGACGCGCTGCGCAAGTCCGCGCCGGAGGCGCTGTGCCAATGCGAGCTGGTGCCGCTGTTCGGCATGAGCCAGCAGGCGCTGTCGCGGCATCTACGGGTGCTCGTCAGCGCTGGCGTGATCGGCAGCGAGCGACGTGGCGTGTGGACCTACTACTTCGTCCGTTCCGAGGCCCTGGAGGCATTGCGCACATGGCTGAGCTGACCACCACCGATCCGTCCGCCGCGTCGTGCGAGCAGGCAGACTGCTGCGCGCCGGCCGAGAAGGCGTCGTGCTGCGGTCCCGAGCACGAGGCCGGGACCTGCGGCTGCGCCGCCGGGTCGACGGCGAACGACGACGAGCTGCGCGAGGCGGTCCGCGCCCGCTACGCGGCCGCCGCGGCGTTCGTCGCCGCCGGCCAGCAGGAGCCGGGCTCCTGCTGCGGACCGGTCGCCGCCGTGACCACCGACGCCGCCGACGCGCAAGGCTTCGGCGGCGCCCTGTACGGCGCCGGCGAGGCGGCCGCCGCGCCGGCGGCGGCGGTCACCGCGTCGCTGGGCTGCGGCGTGCCGACCGCGGTCGCCGATCTCCACGAGGGCGAGACGGTCCTCGACCTCGGATCGGGCGCCGGGGCCGACGTGCTGATCAGCGCCAAGCGCGTCGGTCCGACCGGCAAGGCGATCGGGCTGGACATGACCGACGAGATGCTCGACCTGGCCCGCGCCAACGCCGCGCAGGCGGGCGCGACGAACGTCGAGCTCCTGCGCGGCGAGATCGAGGCGATCCCGCTGGCGGATGACAGCGTCGACGTCGTCATCAGCAACTGCGTCATCAACCTCTCGGGCGACAAGCCGCGGGTGCTGCGCGAGGTCGCCCGCGTGCTGCGCCCGGGCGGCCGGTTCGCCGTCTCCGACGTCATCGCCGACGAGGACATGGACGACGCCACCCGCGCCGACATCGCGCAGTGGACCGCCTGCATCGCCGGCGCCCTGACGCGCAGCGAGTTCGAGCGGACGCTGACGGCCGCCGGCCTGGTCGACGTCGAGATCCGCGAGACCCACCGCGTCCACGAGCACGCCGCCGCGGCGATCGTCCGCGCCCGCAAGCCCGCCTGACCCCCGGGCCGAGGTGCGGTGGGCCGGCACGGCGGTGCGCGGCCCGTCGCGCAGGGCGAGGGCAACAGCGCGTCAACCGGGGGGCTCATCGCCCGCGTCGGCTGCGACGTGCCGTGCGAGCGCCGACGCTCGAGAGCCGAGCGATCGCCGCGACGTAGCCCTGGTGTCTTCGGTGGATACGTAGCGGCGGAACGTCGGACAGAGGAGAACTCGCGTCAGGTTCGCTCGAGTCGTTCGCGTGGCGCGAGCAGGAGCCCGTACAGGTATGCGATCGCCACACCGAGCGCGGTCTCGCCGACGCGTTCGCCGAACCGCCATCCCGCGGCCTGCGGGGTGGCGTAGAGCAGCAGCAGGAAGACGAGCAGGGTCGAGAAGCCGGGTGTGACGTACCAGCGGCTGCGGCGCGTCGCCGCGGCGCCCACGATGCCGACCGCGATCGCGACGGCATACACCGCCACGGACTGTGACCGCGCGGCTTTGTCGCTTCCGACGGAGTGGGGTCCCCGGCCGGAGGCCCCGTCGTCGGCACGCTCACGGCTTCGCGATGTCGCGGGTCGGGACCGAGTCCAAGATGCAGCCAGCAATGCTCGCCCGGCGTCTGCGCGTGCGACGCCATCGTTCGTGCCTTCTCGGAGGGGCGTGCGCGGGTGCGGCAACCTTCCGCCAGACGCACGCCGTCGGCAAGCCGGCGCACCGGCTTCCCACGGTGTGGCGCATATCACCCGAGTCGGGCGGTTCGGGCAGACTCGTCCCGGCATGGACACGGCGAAGCCTGAGGCCACGCGACGGGGTTGGGTGCGCATCGCGGGACGGGTCGCCCTGCTGATCGTCGGCGGCCTGTCGCTCTACCTGCTCGCGCCGAAGCTGATCGCGGTCTTCGCCTCGTGGCCGAGCCTCAAGGCGCTCGACCCGAGATGGATCGGCCTGGCCGTCGTGTTCGAGGCGCTGAGCTACCTGTCGCTGTGGTCGATGCAGCGCGTGGCGCTGCGGGCCACGAGCTGGTTCACCGTCGGCACCACGCAGCTCGCGAGCGGCGCCGTCGGCAGCGTCGTGCCGGGCGGCGCGGCGACCGCGGGGGCCGTCGCCTACGGGATGTTGATGAGGGCGGGGATCCGCAGCGGCGACGTCGCCTCAGGGCTCGCTGCCGCGTCGATCGCGAGCACCGCGACCATCCTGGCGATGCCGCTCCTCGCGCTGCCGGCGATCATCGGTGGCGCTGCCGCGCCGGACGGCCTCGTCCAGGCGGCGTACGTGGGCGTCGCCGGCTTCGTCGCGTTCGCCGTGCTGGCCGCGGTGGCATTCGCCTGGGACGGACCGCTGCGGATCGTCGGCCGCGCCGTCCGATGGCTCATCCGCCGGATCAGGCGCGACGCGGCGGGGGATCTGCCGGACCGCCTGCTCGCGCAGCGCGATCGGATGAAGGAGGCCTTCGGGCGGCGCTGGCACGTCGCGCTGGCCAGCGCCGTCGGCAAGGTCGGCTTCGACTACCTCGCGCTCGTGTGCTGTCTCGCGGCCGTCGGCGCGCACCCGGACCCGTCCCTGGTGCTGCTGGCCTACGTCGCGGGCGCGCTGCTCGCCCAGATCCCCGTGACCCCCGGCGGCCTGGGGTTCGCCGAGGCCGGCCTGACCGGGATGCTCGTCGCTGCCGGCGTCGGCAGCCAGCCCGCGCTCGTGTCGACGCTCGCATACCGCCTGGTGTCGTTCTGGCTGCCGCTGCCGCTGGGCGGCGTCGCGTACCTGCTCTTCCGCCGCCGCTACGGCGAGGAGCGCGCCGACAGATCCACGTCGTAGACGGGACCGTAGCCGGCGAGCGCGTCGCGCATTCTGTCCCGCCCCGAGTCGACGAGCACGCACAGGAGGGCCTGGCCAGGCTCCAGATCCTCGCCGACCTTGCGCAGCCGCTTGTCGGGGATGCCCGTGTCCCGAGACCGAGCACCGTCCCGCCGACCACACCCAACAGCGCGCCGGCGACGGGTACCCCGAGCAGCACGCCCGCGACGAGACCGGCCGCACCGCCGCCGACGATCCCCGCCCGCGGCGAGGCCCTGCGTCTGCTTCAGCTCGATGCGACCCCGCTCGGTCCGGGCGACGACTACGGCGTCACGGACCGAGACGTCCTTCTCCGCCCCACCTGCCGCACCGCTGCCAGCGCCTCCTCCGCCGCGTCGGCGGACTCGAACACCACGGCGACGAAGCAGCCGGTCGCACCGTGCTCACCCTCGCGGCGCCTCAGGGTCATCTCGAGCCGAGAGCCTATTGCCATGCGGCGACCGCGCCGAACCGCCGCGCAGAGCTACGCCCCAGCGGCGAGATCGGTACCCGATTGGTCCCTCAGCGCGGACCACCGCGCCGGTCCGCGTCGCGGGGGTGCCGCTCGCGCGCCGGCTCGGTGCGAACGCCAAGACGCTAGGGCTATCCCGGTAGGAGCGTGGATGCCAGGGGATGCCGGTGCGGGTCGTCCGGTCGCGAAACCAATGCTGGTGGCCTCGTGAGCGGCCGGACAGGCCCGGCGCCGCGGGGCGCCCTCTGGCGCCGCGCCTACGTAGGCCTAAGAGCGTGGCTGCGCCGCCAGGCCAGGCGAGAAGCCCACTTGTCGCCGGACATGACCACTACCGCCGGTGGTGGTTAACCGGAAGGCCGAAGCGCGGGACCTCGCCGCGCAGTATCGGCGTCGGCGCTGACAGCGGGCGAGAACGGGCCGCGGATGTGGCCGTGTCACGGGGTTGGCGGGAGCACAGCTTGTGCGCGCTGCAGCGCGGCGTTCCAGTCCGCCTTCCCAATGCCTGGGGGCGTCGCGAGGTCGAAGACGCAGTAGCCCTCGGGCTCGCTGATTGCGCCGGTGGCGACCATCTCAGAAGCGAGCATTGCAGTCGACATCCGCGGGACTCCACGTCTGCCGGCGAGCGCCTTCCCATCCCTGTCTTCGAGGACGATGAGCTTGCCGCCGAGGTGCTGGCCCATGAGGACTGTGGAGATCTCGCCGGCGTGCTTGAGTGGATGGTCGCCGGGCTCCTGGATGGCGCGCAGGATGTCCAGGAGCTCCTGCTTCAGCGGCGCTGGGAGTTCGAGCCGGCGCTCACTCGGTGGCCATCGCAGACGGTCGAGCGTCTTGAGCTCTGGATGCGTCGTGGCCGACCGCATCCGCAACTCGCCGTCGACCTCCAGGGTGATGTGTGCTCGCTGGCCGAGGTACGAGGCCAGGTTCAGAAGTTGTCCGCCCTCGCAGAACCGAAAGAAGGGGCTGGAGTCGAGCAAGATGAGTTCGGCGCCATGGGTATACCGCGTCACCAGTCCGGTTCCTCGTCCGTGCGGGCCTGGGTCACTCCGTGCTTGTCGAGCTCGCGCTGAGTCTCGTCGGGCGCCTGTCTGAGCATCCGCGCCAGGCGGCTGATATCGAGAACGCCTGTCTCATAGCCCGTCAGGGCGTTCACTCGTAGACCAGCAGGCAGCCGCGGCAGCGACTCTTTGGCTTCGGCGATGGTGTCCTGCAACTCGTGCAGGTCAAGCCGGTAGAGGAGATGGCGGTGTTCCCCGGCCTGGATGAGTCGGTCAAGCTCGTTGCGCTGCCTGGCAGTGGGCAGATACCGCGCGCTTTCCAGGCGGATGCGTGCAACCTGGGCGCTGATACCGAAGGCGACCGCCAACTCGACGACGAGCTTGAGGTCGACAGCGGGCTCACCACGAGCCTCCATCCATGCCGTCACAGCCGGCAACGGCGCCAGAAACTCAGACGCGAAGTAGTTGGCCTGGACCTCGTCCGGGTGCGTCGCCTTTGCCGTGAACGAGTCAGGCCCATCCACTACCTCGCCGTGACCGAGCCGCCAATGACCGTACTCGTGCGCCAGCGTGAAGCGCTGTCGCACAGGATGGTCTCGTCCGTTGAGCAAGATGAAGGCCCTCGACCGTTCGACGAGCAGCACGCCCGACAAGCCCTCGGCAAACTCGCCGATGGTGACCGGAACGTCGCCAGGTCCCTCAATGAGCGCGAGGATGTCGGTGAGCGGGGCCTCGATACCCCAACCCAGCTCTAGGCGAGCCTGCCGAGCGGCTGCGACCGCCGCGCGTTGAGCGGGGCTCGTAACGCTCACGGCTAGCGCGCGAGCGCCTCGGCCGCGAAGAAGTCGGCGATGACCTCACGAAAGAACGCCAGGCTCTCGCTCACCTCATCGTCGCCGCAGCTCGCGCGCAGCGCATACGCGGGCTCCTCGATGCGCAAGATGGCATCGACCGGAACGCGAAACGCCTCGGCGATAGCCACCAGCTCTCCGGTCGAGATTCCGCGCTCCCCCTTCTCGGCGCATCGCCTCGGTCAGGAGCGCGCTGAAGCCGCCGAACTGGTCGAACGTCCGCGGCGCCCGCCGAGAGGTGCCACGCCTCCAGGTCAGATACCGCCAGCAACTCGGGCGCGCCCCGGGGCTCTCCGCCGCCGTTTACGTCATGCACTGGCGCAACGCCTCGACACATCGTTCCCGCAGAGCGGCCTTGCGCACGGGCATCGATCGACGAGCTCGACGACATCGCCGGCCGGCTCGCTCGCATGGCAATCGAAACCGGCGCATCGTGGGACGAGGTCGGCGAGGCGCTGCGACTCGATCCGAGAGCCGCCAGGTCCGCGTACGGCGGCGCTGGCGGCTGACCCACGCCGGTACGCCCCGCTCCGTACGGTTGGCGTCGTGGAGCGCGTGCTGTCCATCGTCCGGTCAGAGGCCGGGCTCGTCGAGGTCGTCGCGACGTTCCGCGGCGTCGAATGGGCGCGCCCCACCGATGCGGCGGGAGCGATCGCCGCGGACCCCCGTCGCGTCGCCATCGAACGCCGGCCAGTTCCCGCGACCGCTGACCTGCATGGGTTGTGGGATCGCTCGGGACGGAGTCGGCGCCCCGACGCCGCCATGGTGCGAGACGCGCTCGAGCTCATCGGTGCGACGGTGCTCGCGCGTCCTCGGATGTCGGGGACGTTCGTCCGACCGCCGTATGACGTGAAGCCATTTCGCGCCACCGCTGCGCATCCCCGCGCGTACAAGGGGACGCAGGACCGACGCCCTACTCCCCCGTCGGAGCCGCCCGTGGTGCTCGCTGACGTGCTGCTGGACCCGCGGGCGACGCGATCATTTCTCGAAGAGCACGCCGACGTCCTGACGTTCGACCAAGCGTTGATCGACCTATGCGGCTTCGATGGTGCCGGCCTGACGCCTGAGTTCCGCGAGCTTGTCTGGTCGCAGGTACGCCACCTCCCGGCATCGCTGGTCGCCCGCGCGATCTCGATCCTGCGGACTGGGGATGACGCGTCGCTCGCGGCGAGCGCCTGGCTGATCGCGACACGAGGCGCGGGCAACGCGATCCCTTGGCTCGAGTGGGCGTTCGGGCTGCCCGACGAGCTACGCGGCGCAGCGTTGGCCGTCCTCGGAGGCTTCGACCCAACGGTGACGTTCGGCGCCGCCTACGTCGACTGGCTGCCCGAGTCGGGCGCCACACCGGCCCGGTTCGCGATGGAACTGCACGCGATGCTCGGCGCGTTGTCGGCAGGCGTCGATCCCACATATCGACGCGCCGGGATTGAGCTGATGCGCGAGATCGGAAGTCGGATCGACCTCCTGTCCTCGCCGGTCTCCGGTGAGGCGCCGGTCGCGACGCTCCGAGCGATCGGCGAGATGCTCGTCGTCGCCGACATCGGTGCGTATTCGGTGATCTCGGCCTGGGACGCTTGTGGCCGTGCCCCGGAGCTCGGGCGCGCGATCGCAGAGCGTGCGTGGGCGGAGCTCGAGCCGCACGTCGCGATGGACTTGTTGTTGCTGCTCGGTGGCGGGCTCAGCCTGGACGAGTACGGCACGCTGGCCAACGCGACGTGGTCCGCCGCGCAGGCGGCCACCTTCGAAGCGGCTGCCCGCGGCCTGGCGCCGGATCGCGCGAGCAAGTTCCTCGAGGAGATGCTGTGGATCGCTGCCGCTTGGGACGCGGACGTGCTGCGCCGTCGCGGAGACGCAGCGATCGCGCTCGCCCGGCGCCTGGCCGACGCACCGTTCAAGTCGGCAGCGCGACCGGTGTGGGCCTGGAACAGCTTCCTCGAGTACGCCAGCGACGAGCAGGCTCGCGAGCTCGTCGAGCTTCCGGACCGTACGTGGCGCGCAGTCGACAGCGCGTGCACGCGCCGCAACCAGGAGGCCGCGATCACCGCGGGAATCGACGATCTGGCCAAGGTCCTTGGTCCGCGGACGATCGAGTTCATGCGCTCCGCACCGGCGTCACTCATGAAGACCGCCCGATCCATCGGGCTGTTGAGCGACGCCTCGCGCGCCGCGCTTGTCGCCGACTGGCACGCCGCACACGCCGCAGAGACTCCTCGAGAAGCACTCACGGCGCTCGACGCGGCGATGATGCAAACGGCACTCTCCGGTGTGGGCGTCGCCGACAGCAACCCCGCCGACGCCGTCCTTCACGCCGCGCTGCTCCGACGCTCGATCACACCGAACCGCCGCGCGCTCGGTCGATTCCTGAAGCGCTACCTCGCCGGCGAAAACGACTACCTGGACACGCACCCGTTGACGCGTCGCTGGGTCGAGCGCCACCCCGACGTTCGCATCGGTCGCGCCACCAGAGCGGAGCCGCGGGTTGTCGAGCTGCCCGAGCTCGGCACCGTGACCATCGCGGTGGAGACCAATCCCCTCGAGGTCTTGCGCCTGGGCACCTACGTCGGCTCCTGCCTCTCCCTCGGTGGCGCCTTCGACTACTCGGCGGCCGCGGTGGCGCTCGATGTCAACAAGCTCGTGGTCTACGCCCGCAACCGGCGCGGTTCGGTGGTCGCTCGGCAACTGCTCGCGGTCTCCGACGACGAAGGACTGGTCCGCTTCGAGATCTACCCCGCCAGCGCCCCGGACGCCGTGTCGCGCGAACTTGCCGCTTTCGCCGAAGTGGTCGCGAACGAGCTCGGAGTGCCGATGCTCCCGGATGACGCCGCCTACGACAGCTACGACGTCGAACTTGTCGTCGCGCACGAATGGTGGGACGACGGTCCTGCGTGAACCACAGACCGCGAGTTTGGTACCCAGTCGGTACCTCAGTCCCGCCGCCGAATCACCCCAGATGCAGCGAACCCCCGCGAGTGCAGGGATTCACGAGGGGTGAGCGAGGGGACTCGAACCCCCGACCGCCTGGACCACAACCAGGAGCTCTACCAGCTGAGCTACGCCCACCAGGGTTCGCGACAGAAGCTAGCAACAGCGGGGGATCGCCGCGGCCGCGGGTGCGTCGCGGCACGGGCCCGGATTGCGCGTGGGGGCAGGGCGGCGGTTTTCCGTCGAAAGCGCCTGAGCGAACGCGTCCGCTAGGTTCGCGGCGGTGGGACGCGCCGTCGAAGCGGTTGCCCCTGGGGTCATTCGCCTCGGGTCGCCGCTGGTCAACTTCTACCTCGTCGAGGAGGGCGGGCGCTACACGCTGGTCGACGCGGGCCTGCCGCGGCACTTCGGCGCGCTGATCGCGGCGCTGGCCCAGGTCGGCGCCGACCTGCACGACATCGAGGCGGTCGTGCTGACCCATGCGCACATCGACCAGGTCGGGAACGCCGAGCAGGTGCGGACCCAGGCCCAGGCCACGATCCACGTCCACGCCGCCGACGCGCAGCTCGCCCGGGCCGCGGCCCACCTGCGCCGACGCAACAACGGGGCCCTGCTGTCGTACCTGCGGCGGCCCAGGGCGTGGCCGCTCCTGGTCCACCTGGTGCGCCAGGGAGCCGCGCGGGTCCCGCGCATCGAGAACGTCGAGACGTTCATGGACAGCGGGCCGCTCGACGTCCCCGGCCGCCTGACGCCGATCCCCACGCCCGGCCACTCCCACGGCCACTGCGCGCTGCTGCTCGCCGACCGCGGCGTGCTGTTCGCCGGCGACACGCTGTGCACCCGCAATCCGCTCAGCGGGCGGCGGGGGCCGCAGATCATGCCGAGCGCGTTCAACGCCTCGACCGAGCAGGCGCTGGCCAGCCTCGAGCGCCTCGCGCCCGTCCAGGCCGACACGGTCCTCGTCGGCCACGGCGAACCGTGGAACGGCACGCCCGCGAGCGCCGTCGCGCGGGCGCGGGAGGTCGGCGACTAATCGGTCCGAGCGGCCTTTCTCCCGGTAGGGCGTGGATGCCAGAGGAGCACCGTGGATGCCGATAGGCCCTACGCCGCGGCCGGTCCGATGCGCCGCGCGGACCGTGCTCAGCCGCTAGCGTCCGGTCCCGCGATGGCACGGATGCCGCCCACGATGCTCGCCACGGCCGCGCTGATCTCCGCGGCCGCGCTCGCCGCGCCGGTCGCCACCGCCGACGCACGCCGCTCCGACGTGTCGATCTGGGGCCACGCCATCCCCCAGCCGATCAAGCTCGGCGAGCGCAGCACCCTGAAGTTCACCGTCAAGAACAACGGCCCGGACGGCGCCATCGGGGTGTACCTGCACGCCAACGTCCCCGATGGCCTGCGGATCTACCGGTGGCGCCTGTATGGCGGGCGCCACTGCACCGTCAAGGGCACCTATGTCGCGTGCCGCTTCGGCGACTTCGCCATGGAGCAGACCGGGACCGTCGTCCTGCGCGTCAAGGGCGTGAAGGAGGGCACGTGGATCAGCGACGCCGCGGTCTACGAGCGCGGCGGCGGGGACTACAACGAGGGCAACGGCCAGGTTCGCGCCACGCTGATGGTGCAGCGGCGGGGCTGAGGCCCACCGCTAGCCACTACGCCGCCTGGCGGCCCGGGTTCGCGCCCGCCGGCCGCGCGAGCTTCTGCGCCTGCCGCTCGGGCGAGATCCGCACCACGTGCCAGACGAGCCCGAGCTTCTCCATCATCCAGATCACGACGGCCGACGGGTCCAGAGCCCGCTGCCAGCCGCGCAGGCCGTGCACCGCCGAGCGCGGGAACGCATGGTGGTTGTGATGCCACGCCTCCCCGAACGACGGCAGCGCCAGCCAGGCCACGTTGCCGGACTGGTCGTGCTCGTCGACCGCGAACGGCCGCCCGCCGAGGAAGTGGCAGACCGAGTTGATGCTCCACGTCACGTGATGCAAGAAGAACACGCGCACGAGCCCGCCCCACAGCAGTCCGGTTAGCGCACCCCACCACGACCAGGTGATCAGGCCGCCCAGGATCGCCGGGATGGCGAACGTCGCCAGCGCGAGCCACGGGAACGCGCGCGAGATGCGCCGGATCCCGGGATCCTCGAGCAGATCCGGCGCGTACTTGCGCGCGCCTGCCCGCCCCTCGTTGACCCACAGCCACCCGACGTGCGCGTGGAACAGCCCGCGGACCGCGCTCGTGATGCTGCCGCCGGAGAAGCCGGCGTGCGGCGAATGCGGGTCGCCCTCCTGGTCGGTGTGCGCGTGGTGCTTGCGGTGGTCGGCCACCCACGAGATCACGGGCCCCTGCAGCGCCATCGACCCGAGGATGGCGAACACGTACTCCACCGGCTTGGACGTCTGCAGCGCCCGGTGCGTGAACATCCGGTGGTAGCCGACGGTGATGCCGAGCCCGGTGAGGACGTACATGACCGCCATCAGCATCAGGTCCACCCACGACACCCCGTTGTTCCAGAACACGACGATCGCGACGATCACCGCCACGAACGGGATGAAGACGGCGGCGATGTTGATGTTGCGGTGCAGGCGACTCATGACCGTCTGCACCATAGGTCGCATCGCGTCCGCGTTCTTGGTCCGCAGACCAAGCCGAGTACCCGTGATCTATCACGTTCATTACAATGCTGAACGCTGAGCAATGGCGCCGAGCGGCGCCGGTCAGGGCTGGGGGATGGGCGCAGCGGCGCTCAGGCGGCGGCGCATGCGCACCGTCGTCCCGCCCGCATGACGCTCGACCTCGACCTCGTCCATCAGCGCGCGCATGAGCGGCAGGCCCCGCCCGCGGCCGTCGCTGGCCCCGTCGCGCCAGCGCCCCTGGTCGCGCACGCTGACGACCACGTCGTCGCCGTCGCGCTCGAGCTCGACCTCGAACGGCTCACGGCTCAGCCCGTGCGCGTGCTCGATCGCGTTCTGCACCGCCTCGTTGGTCGCCATCGTCACCGCGTGCAGCTCCTCCTCGCCGGCCGCCTGCTCGGCCAGCCAGCGCCGCAGCGTGGCCCGCATGCTCTCCAGCCCGCCGGCCTCCCCCGGCAGCGCCAGCGCCACGCTCGTGCCCAGCGTCGCCGGGCTGGCGGCCACGACGAACGTCACGTCGTCCGTCGACGGCGCCGTCCCCAGCGTCCCGTCGAGGATCGCCTCGCACAGCTGCTCGGGATCCTCCCCGCCGCCGGCCAGCGCGCGGCGCAGCCGCGCGAACCCCTCGTCGAGGGTGGAGCCCCGCTGCTCGATCAGGCCGTCCGTGTAGACCACCACCGTCGTGCCCGGGCCGAGGTCCACCGACGCCTCGGTGTAGACCGCGTGGTCGAGCGCCCCGAGCGGCGTGCCGCGCGCATGCTCGAGGTACACCGGCTCGCCGCCGGCGGCGAGCATGATCGGCGGCGGGTGGCCGGCGTTCGCGTAGCGCATGGTGCCCGCCCGCGGGTCGAGCACCAGCAGCACCACCGTCGCCATCGAGTCCTCGCCCAGCAGCAGCTGGAAGCGGTTCAGGCGGGTCAGCACCTCGGCCGGCCCCACGTCCTCCAGCGCGTAGGCGCGCAGCGCGCTGCGCAGCTGGCCCATCGTCGCCGCCGCGCCGACGCCGCGCCCCGCCACGTCGCCCATGACGAGCGCCAGGCGCCCGCCCGGCAGCGCGAGCGCGTCGTACCAGTCGCCGCCGACCTCCGTGCCCGCCCCGCCCGGCAGATACCGCGCGGCGAGCCGCAGCCCCGCCACGTACGGCAGGCGCTCGGGCAGCAGCGAGCGCTGCAGCTGCTGGGCGATCCGGTGCTCGCGCTCGAACAGCCGGGCGCGCTCGATCGCCACCGCCGCGCGGTCGGCCGCCACCTGCAGCAGGCTGACGTCCGCGGGGCTGAACGAGCGGGCGAACAGCGTGCCGACGATCAGCGCCCCCAGGACCGAGCCCTCCAGCAGCAGCGGCACCGCGAGCACCGAGGTCGTCGCCTGCCCGCCGAGATCGGCGTCTCGCGCGGGGGACTGCGTGACGTCGTCGATCACGACCGGCTCGCGGTCGCGCATCACCCGCTCGACGAGCCCGTCGGCGGCCGGCGCGAGCTCCACGCGCCGCACCGCGACGTCGGCGTCCTCGACCGCCTGCACCACGACATGGCGGCCGTCGTCCTCGCCGAGCACCATCGCCGCCGTGTCGACGCTGAGGACCTCGGCGATCCGCCGCAGCAGCTCGGCCAGCAGCCGGTCCAGCGGCAGCGGCGCCAGCGCCGCGTCCACCACCCGCTGGATCGCGCGCAGCCGCTGCGAGATCACCTCGGCCTCCACACGGGCCGCCTGCTCGCGGATGAGCAGCTCGCGTTGGCGCTCGGCGCGCTGGCGCTCGCTGAGGTCCTGGACCTGCACGAGCAGCGCCGCGTCCGCGTCCGCAGCGGCGACGACGACCGAGAGGCTCAGCAGCGCCGGCATCGGCCGCCCGTCGCCGCGCAGCAGCCGCTTCTCGATGTCGTAGCGCGCGATCCGGCCCTCGAGCAGCTCCGCGCGCCGGTCGGCATCGAGGCCGCGATCCTCGTGGTGGGTCAGCTCGTCCAGCGAACGGCCGACGAGGTCGGCCTCGTCGCGGCCGAGCGTCTCCCGCAGCGCCTCGTTGACCGCCGCGATGCGCCCCTGTGCGTCCAGGCGCGCCATGCCGATCGGCGCACAGTCGAACGTCGCCCGCTGCAGCGCCTCGCTGGCGCGCAGCCGCCGGCCGGCGCGCCACAGCTCGAGGAACACCGCCACCTTCGAGCGCAGCAGCGCCGGGTCGTAGGGCTTGAGCAGGTAGTCGACCGCACCCGCCTCGTAGCCGCGGAAGACGTGCTCGCGGTCCTTGGAGATCGCGGTGACGAAGATGATCGGGATGTCGCGGGTGCGCTCGCGGTGCTTGATGTAGCGGGCCGTCTCGAACCCGTCGAGGTCCGGCATCTGGACGTCGAGCAGGATGACCGCGAAGTCGCCGTCGAGCAGGTGGCGCAGCGCCTCCGCGCCCGACGTCGCACTGACGAGGTCGCAGTCGAGCGGCGCCAGCGTCGCCTCGAGCGCGACGAGGTTCTCGGGCCGGTCGTCGACCAGCAGCACGCTCGCCCGGGCCTCGCTCATCGTTCGCCGCCCCCGCCGAAGATCCGCACCAGCTCCGGCCCGATCTCGGCCAGCGCGCGCACCTGGGCCCCGGGCACCGCGTCCAGCGCCGCGCGCGGCATCTCGGCCCGCTCGGCCTCCGCGGGCTCCTGCACGATCGCGATCCCGCCGCGGCGGCGGATCTCCGCCAGCCCGGCGGCCCCGTCGGCGTTCGCGCCCGTGAGCACGACGCCAACCACCCGCCCGCCGCGCGCCGCCGCGCTCTCGAACAGCACGTCGATCGACGGCCGGCTGTCGCGCACCGGCTCGTCGACGTTCAGGCTGACCGTGTCGCCCTCGATCAGCAGGTGGTAGCCGGGCGGCCCGACGAGCACGGCGCCGCCGCGCAGCTCGTCCTTGTCTTCGGCCTCGCGCACGTCCAGCGCGCCGCCGTCGGCCAGCAGCGCGGCGAGCATCCCTTCGCGCGGCGAGCGGTGCTGCACGACGACCACGGCGGCCGGGAACCCGGCCGGCAGCGCCCGCAGCACCGCGCGCAGCGCCGTCAGCCCGCCCCACGACGCGCCGATGACGACAAGCCCCATCACGCTCGCCGCCGGAACAGCTTCTCGGCGCCGACGAGCGGCTGGTAGCGCGCGGCGATCTCCGGTGGCGAGATCGCCTCCTTGCGTCCGAGGCCGAGCAGGCCCAGGGGGACCAGGCTGTCGAGGAACAGCTCGTGCACGTGGCGTTGGAGCTCGCGGCCGAAGTAGATCATGACGTTGCGGCACACGATGAGGTGGAACTCGTTGAAGGAGCGGTCGGAGACGAGGTTGTGCTGGGCGAAGACCGTATTGCGCGCGAGCACCGGGTCGAACACGGCCGACGGCCCGCGCGCCAGGTAGTACTCGGAGAACGACCGCGCCCCGCCGGCCTGCTGGTAGTTCTCCGTGTAGGCCCGCATGCGCTCCAGCGGGAACGCGCCGGTGCGGGCCTGGGCCAGCGCGCCTTCGTTCATGTCGGTCGCGTAGATGCGCGAGCGCTCCAGCAGCCCCGCCTCGTGCAGCGTGATGGCCAGCGAATAGGCCTCCTCCCCCGTCGAGCAGCCGGCGTTCCAGACGCGCACGAACGGATAGGTGCGCAGCAGCGGGATCGCCGCCGCCCGCAGCGCGGCGTGGAAGGGCGGGTCGCGGAACATCTCGGTCACGTTGATCGACAGGTCCCTGAGCAGCCGCTCGAGCACCCGCGGGTCGTGCAGGAGCCGGTCGGTCAGCGCGGTCACCGTCTGGAGCCCCTCGAGGGTCACCCGCCGCCACACGCGCCGGCGCAGCGACGCGGTGGCGTAGCCGCGGAAGTCGAGGCCGTAGCGGCGGTACACGGCCTCGAGGAGCAGCTCGAGCTCGAGGCCGTCGGGGTCGTCGGCCAGCGCGTCCATCGCGTCTACCGGTACAGCCACACGCGCATCAGCGACAGCAGCTGATCGGGGTCGACGGGCTTGGTGATGTAGTCCGACGCGCCGGCGGCGATCGAGCGCTCGCGGTCGCCCTGCATCGCCTTCGCGGTCAGCGCGATGATCGGCAGCCCGTGGCCCTCGGGCCGTGCGCGGATCGCGGTCATCGCCTCGTAGCCGTCCATCTCGGGCATCATCAGGTCCATCAGGACGATGTCGACGTCGCCGTCGGCGTCGAGCACCTCGAGACCCTCCCGCCCGTTCTCGGCGAACACGACGGTCATGCCGCGGCTCTCGAGCACGCTGGTCAGCGCGAACACGTTGCGCACGTCGTCGTCGACGATCAGCACCTTGCGCCCGTGCAGCACCGAGTCGGCCTGGTGCAGCGACTCGAGCATCCGCCGGCTGACGTCGGGCAGGTCGCCGGGCGCGCGGTGCAGGTGCAGCGCGGTCTCGTCGAGCAGGCGTTCGGGCGACACGGCGTCCTTGACGACGATCGCGTCGGCGTAGCGCTTCAGGCGCGTCTCGTCGCGCCGGGTGAGCGCGCGGCCGGTGTGGATGATCACCGGCACGTCGCGGTGGCGCGGGTCCTCCTTGACGCGCTCGAGCAGCTCGAAGCCGGTCGCCTTGGGCAGCTTGAGGTCCAGCACCACGCAGTCGAAGCGCGTGCGCTCCAGCTCGGCCAGCGCCTCCTCGCTGGAGCCGACGCCAGTGACCTCGACGTCGTCGCCGCCGATCAGCTCGGCCACCGACCGCCGCGCGATCTCGTCGTCCTCGACGACCAGCACGCGCTTGGCCGTGCGGTCGAGCAGCTCGGTCAGCTCGCCGAGCATGGCGTCGACGGCCGACGGCGGCGCGGGCCGCTCGAGGAACCGCGCCGCGCCCGCCCGCAGCGCCGCGTGGCGCGCCGACGGCTCGCCGATCACGCACACCGGGATGTGGCGGGTCTTTGGTTGATGCTTGAGCTGGTCGAGCAGCAGCGCCGCGTCGCCGGCCGGCGCCGCCAGCACGATCGCGTCGGGCATCTGCTCGTGGGCGAGGGCCAGAGCCGCCGGCCCGCCGATCGCCACGATCCCCTTGAGCCGGCGCGCGCGGGCGGCGGCCAGCGTCGGCTCCGTCATCTCCGGCTCGCCGACGATGAGCACGACCCGGTCGTCCGGCGCGATCCGGGCCCGGTCGTCGGCCCCCGCGGCCGGGCTCGGCGCCGGCGCGGGCGGCGGTCCCTCGGCCGCCCCGGCGTCGACGGCGGCCAGCAGCTCCTCGGCCATCCCATCCGCGTGCGCGCGCTCGGGCTCGGGCGCCACCGGCGGCGGCTCGTAGGTCGCGGGCAGCAGCAGCGTGAACGCGCTGCCCTCGCCCTCGGTGCTGCGCACCCGGATCTCGCCGCCGAGCAGCCGCGCGATCTCGCGGCTGATCGACAGCCCCAGGCCGGTGCCGCCGTACCGGCGGCTCGTGGTGCCGTCGGCCTGCTGGAAGGACTCGAAGATCACCCGCAGCTTGTCCTCGGCGATCCCGATGCCGGTGTCCGACACGGTGAACGACACCGCGTACGGGGTGCCGTCGTAGCCGATCTCGTCGGTGGCCGCCACGCGCAGCCCCACCCGCCCGCCGTCGGTGAACTTGAACGCGTTGGACAGCAGGTTGCGCAGCACCTGCGCCAGGCGCTGCTCGTCGGTGAACAGCGCGGCCGGCGCCCCGTCTGCGACCTCGAGGTCGAACGTCAGCTCCTTCTGCTCGGCGACCGGACGGAACGCGCGCTCGACCGCGGCGAGCACCTCGGTGACCGGCACGTGCACCGGCGTGACCTCCATCTTGCCCGCCTCGACCTTCGACAGGTCCAGGATGTCGGAGATCAGCGCCAGCAGATCCGTGCCCGCCGTGTGGATCGTGTGCGCGAACTCGACCTGCTCGTCGGAGAGGTTGCCCTGGTCGTTGTCGGCCAACAGGCGGGACAGGATGAGCAGCGAGTTCAGCGGCGTGCGCAGCTCGTGGCTCATGTTGGCCAGGAACTCCGACTTGTACTTCGAGGACAGGGCGAGCTGCGCGGCCCGCTCCTCGAGCGCCTCGCGCGCCCGTTCGATCTCGGCGTTCTTGTCCTCGATCGCGCGGTTCTGGCGCTCGAGCAGCTGCGCCTTGTCCTTGAGCTCGTCGTTGGTCTGCTGCAGCTCCTCCTGCTGGGTCTGCAAGAGCTCCTCGGAGGCCTTCAGCGAGTGCGCCTGCTGCTCGAGCTCGAGGTTCGAGCGCTTGAGCTCGTCCTGCTGGGACTGCAGCTCCTCGGCCAGGCGCTGGGACTCCTCCAGCAGCTCCTCGGTGCGGCGGTTGGCGCTGATGTTCGACAGCACGACGCCGGTCGTCTCCACGAGCTGCTCGAGGAACGACTGGTGCAGCGCCGAGAACGCGTGCAGCGAGCCGAGCTCGACGACCGCGATGACCTGCTCCTCGAAGAGGATCGGCAGGACGATCAGGTTGACCGGCAGCGCCTCGCCGAGCCCCGACGAGACCTTCACGTAGTCGGCCGGCGCGCGGGAGACGAGGATCGGCTTGCCCTCGAGCGCCGCCTGCCCGACCAGCCCCTCGCCGAACGCGAACCGGTTGGAGACGCTCTTGCGCCGCTGGTAGCCGTAGGAGGCGATCAGCCGCAGCTCGTCGTCCTCGTTGAGGAAGAACGCGCCGTGCTGAGCGTCCACGAGCGGGGTGACCTCCGACATCAGCAGCCGCGAGACCGCGACGAGGTCGCGCCGGCCCTGCATCGCGGCCGAGATCCGGGCCAGGTTCGTCTTCAGCCAGTCCTGCTGCGCGTTCTGCTGCGTCGTGTCGCGCAGGTTGGCGATCATCTCGTTGATGCGGTCCTTGAGCTCGGCGAGCTCGCCCTGCGTCTCGACGGTGATCTGACGGGTCAGGTCGCCCTCGGTGACCGCGGTGGACACGTCGGCGATCGCGCGGACCTGCGTCGTCAGGTTGGCGGCCAGCACGTTGACGTTCTCGGTGAGGTCGCGCCACATGCCCGACACGCCCTCGACCCGGGCCTGGCCGCCGAGCCGGCCCTCGGTGCCGACCTCGCGGCCCACGCGCGTGACCTCGGCCGCGAAGCTCGACAGCTGGTCGACCATCGTGGTGACGGTCTCCTTGAGCTCGAGGATCTCGCCGCGCGCGTCGACGGTGATCTTCTGGGTCATGTCGCCGTTGGCCACGGCGGTCGTGACCTGGGCGATGTTGCGCACCTGGCTGAGTGAGGTTGCCGACGAGCTGGTTGACGTTCTCGGTCAGGCCCCGCCACGTGCCCGACACGCCCTCGACCTCGGCCTGGCCGCCGAGCCGGCCCTCGGTGCCGACCTCGCGGGCCACGCGGGTGACCTCGGCCGCGAAGCTCGACGGCTGGTCGACCATCGTGTTGATCGTGTCCTTGAGCTCGGCGATCTCGCCCTGCGCGTCGGCCGTGATCTTCTTGGACAGGTCGCCGTTGACCACCGCGGTCGTGACCTGGGCGATCTGACGCACCTGGCCCGTCAGGTTCGACGCCATGAGGTTGACGTTCTCGGTCAGGCCCCGCCAGGTCCGCTCACGCCCTCGACCTCGGCCTGGCCGCCCAGCTTGCCCTCGGTGCCGACCTCGCGCGCCGCGTGACCTCCGCGGCGAACGCGCGCAGCTGGTCGACCATCCGGTTGATCGTGTCGCGCAGCTGCGCGATCTCGCCGCGGGCGTCGACGGTGATCTTCTGGCTGAGGTCGCCGTTGGCCACCGCGGTGGTGACGACGGCGATGTTGCGCACCTGGTCGGTCAGGTTCGAGGCCATGCCGTTGACGTTCTCGGTCAGCTCGCGCCACGTCCCGCTCACGCCCTTGACCTCGGCCTGACCGCCGAGCCGACCGTCCGTGCCGACCTCGCGCGCGACGCGCGTGACCTCGTCGGCGAACGACGAGGAGCTGGTCGACCATCACGTTCAGCGTGTCCTTGAGCTGCAGGATCTCGCCGCGCGCATCCACGGTGATCTTCTGGGTCAGGTCGCCGCGGGCGACCGCGGTCGCCACCTGGGCGATGTTGCGCACCTGGCCGGTGAGGTTGGACGCCATGCCGTTGACCGACTCTCGGTCAGGTCGCCAGGTGCCCGACACGCCCTCGACCTCGGCCTGACCGCCCAGCCGCCCCTCGGTGCCGACCTCCCGCGCGACGCGGGTGACCTCGGCCGCAGCTCGACAGCTGCTCGACCATCGTGTTGATCGTGCGCGAGCTCGAGGATCTCGCCGCGGGCGTCGATCGTGATCTGCTGGGAGAGGTCGCCGTTGGCGATGGCGGTCGTGACCTGGGCGATGTTGCGCACCTGGTCGGTCAGGTTCGACGCCATGCCGTTCACCGACTCGGTGAGGTCCTTCCAGGTGCCGCTGACGCCCGGCACCTGGGCCTGGCCGCCGAGGATGCCCTCGGTGCCCACCTCGCGCGCCACGAGCGTCACCTGGTCGCCGAACACGCGCAGCGTATCGGTCATCGAGTTGATCGTCGTCGCCAGCTCGGCCATCTCGCCCGGGCCTCGACCGTCACCTTCTGCGTGAGGTCGCCGTTGTCCACCGCGGTCGTCACCTGGGCGATCTGACGCACCTGGGTCGTCAGGTTGGACGCCATGCCGTTGACCGAGTCGGTGAGGTCCTTCCACGTTCCCAGCCACGCCCGGCACCTGGGCCTGGCCGCCGAGGATGCCCTCGGTGCCCACCTCGCGCGCCACGAGCGTGACCTGCTCGGCGAACAGCGCGAGCGTGTCGGTCATCGAGTTCATCGTGTCGGCCAGCTCGGCGACCTCGCCGCGCGCCTCGACCGTGATCTTCTGCGTGAGGTCGCCGCGCGCGACCGCTCGCGTGACCTGGGAGATCTGGCGGACCTGCTCGGTGAGGTTGGACGCGAGCAGGTTGACGTTCTCGGTCAGCTCGCGCCACGTGCCCGACACGCCCTTGACCTCGGCCTGACCGCCGAGCCGGCCCTCGGTGCCGACCTCCCGGGCCACGCGCGTCACCTCGGCCGCGAAGCTCGACAGCTGGTCGACCATCCGGTTGATCGTGTCGCGCAGCTTGGCGACCTCGCCGCGCGCCTCGACGTTGACCTTCTGGGACAGGTCGCCGTTGGCGACGGCCGTGGTGACCTGGGCGATCTGGCGCACCTGATCGGTGAGGTTGGCGGCCATGCCGTTGACCGACTCGGTGAGATCGCGCCAGGTCCCGCTCACGCCCTTGACCTCGGCCTGACCGCCGAGGCGGCCCTCGGTGCCCACCTCGCGCGCCACGCGGGTCACCTCGTCGGCGAAGCTCGACAGCTGGTCGACCATCGTGTTGACCGTCGTGCCGATGCGGGCGAACTCGCCCTTGACCGGCTGGCCCTCGATGGTCAGCGCCATCTTCTGGTCGAGCTCGCCGTCGGCGACGGCGGCGATGACGCGTGCGACCTCGACCGTCGGCCGCACGAGGTCGTCGATGAGCGAGTTGATCGCCTCCGTGTTCTCCGCCCAGCCGCCGGCCACGGGGCCCAGCGACGCGCGCTCGGTCATGCGGCCCTCGCGGCCGATGACGCGCGAGACGCGCCGCAGCTCGCGGGCCTGGCGGGCGTTGAGCTCGATCAGCTCGTTGACGCGGCTCTGCAGCTCGCCGATCTGGTCGCGGCGGCGGGCGCGCACGCGCACCGAGAAGTCCCCGTCGGCGGCGGCCGTCAGCGCAGCGATGATCTGCTCGATGGCCTGCCCGTCGCGGGTCAGCGCGCCGTCTTCGTCACCGGCGGGCGCTGTCGCCCCCTGCTTCCTGGATCGCGTGGCCATCGTCGCCTCCGTGTCGGTAGCTGCACCCTACTTCGGCGCTGCACGGCGCAGTGGCGGGTGTGCGTTGGACGGGTGCCGGGTACGCCGAGGACATGCGACCAGCGAGCGACACCTTCGAGGTGGACCTCGAAGCCCGCACGGGGGAGGTCTGGGTCCTGCCACGCGGCGAGCTGGACATCGACACCGTCGAGGAGCTCGACCACAGCCTCAGCATCGCGCTGGCCAGCGAGGCCGAGCGCGTCGTCATCGACCTCCGCGGGCTCGAGTTCCTCGATTCGACCGGGCTGCGGGCGATCGCCGGGGCGTGCATGGGGCCCGACGGGCCGCGCGTCGAGCTCGTGCCGGGATCGCGCAGCGTGCAGGGCGTCTTCAACGTCAGCGGTCTGGCGACGGAGCTGCGCTGGCGTCCTGACGGCGCACGATGATCTCGAACCGGCCCTGACGGACGTGCAGCGCGCCGTCGGGGCGCAGCCGCGCCTCGACGAGCGCGTCGCGGAACAGCGCGATGGCGATGCCCGTCGGCCTGGCCTGGGGTCCGCGGCGTCGGCCACACGCGAACAGCGCGCCGTCGATGCCGGCCCCGTCGATCTCGTGCAGGACGCCGGGCATGACCGCGTGATCCGGCTCGAGCACCACGACGACCGGCTGCGCGCACCACGCCCGCACCTGGGCCACCACCGCGTCGAAGTCCATGGCGTGCAGCATGCCACTAGCCTCCCCCGTCCCATGGGCGACCTGAGCTTCGTCGAGGTGCTGAGCGCGATGCAGGGGTCGATCGGCGAGCCGGTCGACGTCCTCGTGTGCTCCGGCCAGGGCCGGCCCCGCGGCGCGACGGCGATGCTGACCGGGGCGCTCAGCGCCGGGCCGGGCGCCCGCGAGGTGTTCGGCGAGCAGGCGCCGGCCGACGCGATCGTGTTCGTCGTCGGCGTCGACGGTCGCGTGACCGGCTACGTCGTCCTGGACCCCGACTCGTTCGAGCGGGCGTTCTGGACCGAAGCGGGCGCGCTGACGATCGCTCAGGGCGGCGTGGTGTTCGTCGTGCGGATGCCCGACGCCGGCGAGTCCACCGCGTAGCCCGGCCGCTCGGCCTGCGCGAGGACGCTGTGCAGGACGCGGTTGAGGCTCGGCCGCGCGTAGCGGTGGGCGGCGCGGCGCAGCGGGCGCAGCCGGGCCACGCCGGTGAGCCGGACGTCGACGGTGACCGTCACGGTGGTGTGGTGGGCTTGTGGGTTGCCGGCGGGCTCGACGGTCAGGGTCGCGTGCCCGCGGGCGACCGGCGCCTCGACGGCGAGGCGCGCGTGCTCGGGACGGCGCGCCTCCTCGACTCGAACCGTGGCGCGGGCCGGGCCGATGAGCGGTCGCAGCGCGGCCAGCCAGCCGACGTTCGTGTCGAGGTCCGCCCGCGCCCCGGGGCGCATCCCCCCGGGCGGCTGCCACCCGGTCTCCTTCAGGCGGGGCTCGGCCCGGGTGACGCCGGGCAGGTCGTCGAGCAGCCCGAACAGCGCCTCGGGGGCCGCCGTGGTGGCCGCGCTGACGGTGAGCGCGATCGCGCGCGGCGGCGTCCCGGCCCGCCGCGGCCGGCGGCGTGTGTCGCGCGAGGCCACGGCGGGCGACATTAGCGGGCGGACAGGCGGCCGGCGTGGACGGCGCGGCGGCGGCGCTATGCTCAATCGAGTGCCGGAAGCGCATGGTGACATCGCGAGCCGGACGCCGCAGGGCGTTGCCGATGACGGCGGCGTCAGGGTCGCTGTGCCCGACGCGGTCGCCCGCCCCAGCCGGCTTCGCGCGCTGGCCGAGTTCGAGGCCAACGCCGAGTCCGCCGCACAGGCGCTGGACCGCATCGCCGCGACGGCGTGCCGCGTGCTGGACGTGCCCGCCGTCTACGTCAACCTCGTCACCGGCGATCGTCAGCGGTTCATCGGCTGCGGCACGCCGGTCGAGCCGTGGGCGTCCACCCGCGAGATGCCGCTGGACTACGGCTTCTGCCCGTTCACCGTCGCCGCCGACGGCGCGCTGGCCGTCGACGACGCCCCCAGCGACCCCGCCTGGGCGGCCAACCCGGCGGTCGCCGATCTCGGCGTCGTCGCCTACGCCGGCGTGCCGCTGCGCTCCAGCGAGGGCGAGCCGATCGGCACGCTCTGCGCGCTGGACCAGCAGCCCCGGCAGTGGAGCGACGAGGACCTCGCGCTGCTCGACGACCTGGCCGCCAGCGCGGCCACCGAGCTACGGCTGCTTGTCGCGACCCGCCGCGCCGCGCAGGCCGAGGCGCGCCTCCACGCGCTGGCCGTGCTCACCGGCGACCTCGCCGCCGCGCGGACGTCCGAGGACACGCGCGCGGCGCTGCTGGCCGCGGCGCGCCGCGCCGGCGCGGCCTGATCCGCCGGGCGCCCGCGAGCGGCTCGACATGCCGGTGTAGCCCGGCGGCGCTTGATCGCTCGCGGCAGGCTGGCGGCGGCCGGCGCGCCGGTCAGGCCGACCGCCGCAGGCCGATCAGCCCGAGCGCCGCGCCGACGACCGCGCCGACCATCGTCGCGGCGAGATCGGCGATCGTGTCGTAGTAGGCCGTGGAATCCGCCTCGTCGCTGTGGAGGATCGGATACTCGACGATCTCGATGAACAGCTCGGCCGCCGCGGTCGCGCCGAGGGCCAGAGCGGGCACGACCCACCACTCGCGCACCCGGCGGCGGACGACGAGCGACACGGCGAGCGCCAGCACCAGCCCGCCGACGAAGTGCTGCGGGCTACCGAGCCAGTCGGGGTGCATCGAGGCACCATATCGGCGGCGGGCCTTCGGCGATCAGATCGCGAACGGGCGATCCGAACGGGCGATCCGAACGGGCGATCCGAACGGCACGAGCCGACCTTCGTGGTGCGCCTCCCGCGCGGTCCGCACGAGCGCAGCCCTCCGCGCTCGACGGCCGCGACGCAACCAGCGGTCGGCCTCCATCGACGACCTACGCGAGACGTCGCAGTTTCGGATCGGGTGAAGCGACGGGCGGGCCGCCGAGTAGGTTCTGCTCGTGGACTCGCTCGCTTTCTGCGCTGGTCGTCGCGGCGGCGCTCGGAGCTGACGGGAGATGCGCCGGTCGATGAAGGCCGCGGGCGTGATGGACTGCGGCGTCGGGGTCGCCCTCGTGACGCTCGGTTCCGGCGCGCTGAACAGGATGCAGGTATTCGACGCGAGGGACGGGCGCCTGATCGGGTGCTTGTCCATTGTGGTGCCCCCACGGCCCGCTCGAAGGGCTGCTCGCGCGAGTGTCGCAACGCGTTTCCTGCACGCAACAGATCGACGACGACAAGCAGTGGCCGCCGGGTGGCCATCGGCCCGACTAGCCGGCGTGGCCTGACGTCCTGGCCAGTCTGGCCTTGATCTCGGAGCCGTTGGACCCGGGCCGACGTATCAGTACGTTGTGCGCGTGGAGCGGTGTGAGGTCGACCCGGTCGAATCGGGATGGGGCATGTTCATCGTCGCGCCCGATGAGAAGCGACGACGCTTGAAGGAGACGTGGGTCTTTGCGTCGCGCGCCGAAGCGGAAGCCATGGCCGCCCGCTTGTCCGCGTCCTTTGCGCGCAGCCACGCCGATCAGGAAGCACGCAAGATCGAGCTCGAGCGCCTGAGCGCCGATGCGCAACGCCTGAACGCCGAGTGGATCGCCAAGGGCGCCCGTTCGGTTCGATAAGTCACCGGCGTCGGGCCAGTGGAAACCACCCGAGGGATGCCTAGGGAGAGACCACAGAAAGTACGTGCTTTGCAGGAACTTGAAGGCGCCCCGACCAGGACTCGAACCTGGGACCCGCGGCTTAGAAGGCCGCCGCTCTATCCAGCTGAGCTACCGGGGCGGGCGATCGAGCCCTCTACTCCGGCCCGCCGCGCGTCGTACGGCGGCGGGCGAAGCCCACGACGAAGCCGGCCACGAGGCCGAGCGCGGAGCCGATGACGACGCCGGCGAGGATCGACACGGTTCCAGCGTACCCCCTATCGTCCAAGACTCCGGGGCGTAGCTCAGCCTGGTAGAGCGCCGCGTTTGGGACGCGGAGGTTTCGCCGGTTCGAATCCGGCCGCCCCGACTCGCTCGCACAGTGGCCGACCTGCTGCGGACGCGATGGGCCAGCGACTCGAGACCGCGGCAACGTCACGGCGCGTGGCCCACGCCTCGCGCATCGACCCGCGCATTCGGTGCGCACCGCGAATCTGGACCACGAGACCGGCCACCACGAGCACGCCGAACACGACGTACGTCCACCAGCTGTTGGCGTCCGTGGTCACGGCGCCGTCACGGAACTCGTCGGTGTTGACGGTGCCCACCAGCAGCATGATCCCGGGCGGTGATCGCTGGCGCCGCCGAGGGCGCTGAGCACGATGAGCAGCACCATCGGCAGGTCGGCGGCGATCGCGGCGAACGCGAGCAGAGCGCCGAGCACGACCCCGACCAGGATGACCACCCACGTCCAGGACACGTCCAGCGCGACCATCGCGCTGGCCCCGGCCGAAGCCGATCGAGCCCATCGCGATCACCACAGCCGCCCAGTAGAACAGGTACGCCACCACAGCGAACACGAACGCACACGCCAGGCCCACGATCCACCCCAGGCCCGTCTGCAGGAAACCCGTCGCCCGCGATCCCGGCGACCATGCCGGCGCCGAATCCGAAGCCGACGAAGGCGCCCCAGAGCGGGATCACCACCTGAAACGCGAGATAGCCGCGAAAGCGAAGACCGCACCGGCGACAATCGCGAGCAGACCGAAGATGACGTCATCCATGGCGTTCGCCGCCAACCCTACCGACACCCCCGGCGCACGACGTCGCCGCGGCCGCCGCACCGGAGACGAGCACGTCGACTGGCCCGCGTCGCCACGAGGTCACGCGCGTGGCGACAGGACCAGGACCACGCCACCGATCCCCGCGTCATCGACCACCGGCCGCCCGAACGCGCGTGGGGACCGGCCGCACGTCGCACGACAGGCCGCGGTCGGCCCGCGATCACACCCGCCTCCACGGCCGGCGCCGCGTAGGCTGCGGCCAGCGTCGCCACTGTCTCGTGGGCGTTGAGGCCGCTCGGATTGGGGACGACCCAGACCGCGGCGCCCGCCCACTGCGCCGCGCTCTCCAGCGTGTCGGGCTGCCGGCCCGCCAGCGCCGTAAGCTGACCGAAGGCCTCGCGGTAGGCGGTGATCCCGGCGATCGCCACCACCCGCGGGCGGTGCTCGGCCACGAACCCGCGCAGCCGCTCGCCGCCCTCGCGCAGCTCGTCGCGCGACAGCTCTGCGGCCCGCGCCGTCGCCCGCTGCACGAGGTTCGTGATCCCGATGCCCCGCGCGACCACGTGGGCGCGGTCGGCATCGCTCATGCCCGCGGTCCGGTCGATCTCGTGGCCGATGATCCTCGCCGTGGCCAGCGCCGGATAGAAGCGGTTGCCGGGATGGGCGAAGTGAGTCTGACCGCCGCCGTCCACGGTCCCGGATTGATCCTGACGAACAGCAGCTTCAGCCTCGGACCCACCAGATCGGCACGTCATGGCCGCGGAACGCCTCCAGCTCGTCACGGGTGAATCGCACGCTCACGGGCGTGATTGTGCCCGACGCACCGGCCGGCATCGCCGCGCCCGACGGTCTCGCCCCGGCCCCGCCGGCCGTCCTGCTCGCCCACCGCACCGTCCCGGCCAGCGGCGCGCTCGGATCGCAGGAGACCTTGCGCCAGTACCCACCGACGCCGCAACGGGTTACGTTGCGGTCATGGCCGCGCTCCGCCTCGCCGTGCTGGCCGCCGTCCTCGCCGTGCTCGCCCTCGCGCTGCCCGGCGCCGCGCCGGCAGACCGCCTGCCCGGGCGCCGACGACGTCCCCACCGCCGACAACCTTCCCGCCGTCCGCGCGACCACGCGCTGCCTGGTCAACCGGGAGCGCACGCAGCGCGGACTGCGCGCGCTCAAGGGCAGCCGCAGGCTGCGCTTCTCGGCGACCCTGCACTCGCAGGACATGGTCGACCACCGCTACTTCGCCCACGACTCCCAGGACGGCTCGAGCTTCGGCGAGCGCATCCGCGCGACGGGCTACCTGGCGCGCGCCCGGGGCTACCAGCTGGGCGAGAACATCGCCTGGGGCACCGGCGAGCTCGCCACCCCGGCGCAGATCGTCGACGCGTGGATGCACTCGCCCGGGCACCGCCGCAACATCCTCAACCGCCGCTTCCGCCAGATCGGCATGGGGATCGTCCCCGGCGCGCCCGACCCGATCGCCGACGGCCTGCCCGCCGCCACCTACACGACCGATTTCGGCGCTCGCAAGTAGCCTCGGCTCAGTGTCATCGTCTCGGTCGTCCGGGGTGGTGGTGTGGTGATACGGCTGCCGGCCCGCGATGATCGGGACGGGATGGCGGGCTGACTCTTAGCCTCGTTGCCGACCGGGTGGTCTGGCCAGCATGCGTTGTGTTGCCCGCCATCCGTCCCAGAGGCCCGGTCGTGACTTGATAGGAGCGTGGCATCGCCCCGACTGAGGTGTGTCCGGCCGGATCTCGGCTCTGGCATTGCCAACGGTAGAGGACGGTGGCACGGTCGGTGATCGTGATCGGCGTAGATCCCCACAAGCACACCCATACGCTCGTCGCGCTGGATGAGCAGACCGGCCGACAGCGTGGCCAGATCACCGTGAGCACGCGGCCCGAGGGGGCGCTTGAGGCGCTGGTGTGGGCGGCGGGGCTCGGCGAGCGGCGGGTGTGGGCGATCGAGGATGTGCGGCATGTCTGCGGGCGCTTGGAGCGTGCGTTGATCGGTCACGGCGAGGCGGTGGTGCGGGTGCCGCCGCGGCTGATGGCCGGCGCGCGGCCGGCCGGGCGCGAGCGGGGTAAGAGCGATCCGATCGACGCGTCGGCGGTTGGGCTGGCGGCGATCCGTGCCGGCATCGACACGTTGGCGGTCGCGCGTCTTGAGGGCGTCGAGCTGGAGCTGCGTCGGCTGCTGGAGCGCCGCGAGGATCTCGTGGCCGAGCGCACCCGCGAGATCAACCGGCTGCGGTGGGCGTTGCACGACCTGCACTGCCCGATCGAGGTGCCCGCTCGGGCGATGGACCGCCTCGGCTGGACGGACCGGCTGAGGCAGTGGACGGCCCGCCAGACCTCGGTGCAGGGCCGCATCGCGCATGAGACGCTGCTGCGCATCCGTGGCCTGACCCGCGACATCAAGGCCTACGAGCGCGAGCTCGACACGCGCACCCGCCAGCACGCCGGTGTGCTGATCGACAGCCTCGAGGGCTGCGGCTCGCTGACGGCGGCCAAGATCGTCGGCGAGACCGCCGGCATCGACCGCTTCCGCTCAGAGGCCTGCTACGCCCGCTCGGCCGCGACGGCCCCGGTTCCGGTGTCCTCCGGGCGTCGCGACCGCCACCGCCTCGACCGTGGCGGCAACCGCCAGCTCAACCTCGCGATGCACCGGATCGCGATCTACCAAGCCCGCGCGTGCCCACAGGCCCGGGCGTTCCTCGAGCGCAAGCAGGCCGAAGGCAAGACCCGCCGCGAAGCACTCAGATGCCTCAAGCGCCACATCACCCGCCGCGTCTACCACCTCTTGATGACCATCCACCACAACGGCGACACGCCCGCTCCGGCGCTCGCCTTGACATAGGAGCAACGCATGGCCGAGATCCAGCCGCTGCGCGCGCTGCGCTACGACCCGTCCGTCGCCGGTCCGCTCCAGGACCTGATCGCTCCGCCCTACGACGTCATCGACGCCGAGCAGCGCGCCGAGCTGGTCGCCCGCTCCCCCTACAACGTCGTCGCGATCGACCTACCCGTCGGCTACCACCCCTACGAGCACGCCGCCGCGACGTTCGCGCACTGGCGGCGCTGCGGCGCGGTGGTCGAGGACGAGGGGCCCGCGCTGTGGGCGCTGCGCCAGGACTACACCGGTCCCGACGGCCGCCAGCTCACCCGGCAGGGCTTCCTGTGCCGCGTTCGCGTCACCGACTACGGCCCGGCCTCATCCGCCCGCACGAGCGCACGCACCCCGGCCCCAAGGAGGACCGCCTCAAGCTCACCCGGGCCACGCGGACGAACCTGTCCCCCATCTTCAGCCTGTACTCCGACCCCGAGCAGAGCGCCTGGCGCGCGCTCGAGCCGCACACCCACGCCGAGCCGTGGGGCGAGGCGACCGACGACGAGGGCACGCGCAACCGCCTCTGGCGCGTCGGCGACGAGGCGGCGATCGCCGCCGTCACCAGCGCGCTCGCCGGGGTCGAGCTGCTCATCGCCGACGGCCACCACCGCTACGAGACCGCGCGCGCCTACGCCGAGGAGATCGGCGGGGAGGGCCCGCACCGCTACGTGCTCATGTGCCTCGTCGCGCTGCAGGACCCGGGCCTCACCGTCTTCCCGACCCACCGGCTCGTCAAGGACACGACGCCCGCCCAGCAGGAGGCGCTGGCCGCCACCCTGAAGGCGGACTTCGAGATCGCCGCGCAGGACGACCTCGATCCGGGCGAGGCCCGCCCGCCCGGCGGACCGCTCGCCCTCGGCTACCTCGACGCCCACTTCAAGCAGCCGTACCGCCTGACGCTGAAGGACCAGAAGATCGCCGACGCGGCGCTCGCGGACATGCCCGAGCCGTACCGCCGCCTCGACGCCGCGGTCCTCGAGGCGCTCCTGCTCAAGGGCCCGCTCGAGCTGACCGACGACGACATCTCCCACCTGCACCGCTTCGGCTACGCGCGCACCGCCCAGCAGGCCCGCGAGCTCGTCGAATCCGGCGCCTTCGACCTCGCCTTCGTCCTGCGCCCCACCCCGGTCGAGCAGGTGCGCGAGGTGGCCGAGGCCGGCGTCTCCATGCCCCCCAAGAGCACGTACTTCTTCCCCAAGCTGCCGACCGGCCTGGTCTTCAACCCGCTGGCGTAGCATCCGAGCCATGAAGGCCACCGCCCGACGCATCGACCATTTCCGCCACTCCGTCCGCATCCGCGACCACCACCTGACCGTGGACGAGCCGCGCGGCGCGGACGGCGGCGACGACGGCCCCAGCCCGCAGGAGCTGCTGGCCGCCTCGCTGGCGTCGTGCACCGCGGTCACGATGGAGATGTACGCCCAGCGCAAGGGCTGGGACATCGGCGACGTCGAGGTCTCCTGCTCCTACCAGCCGGCCGAGCGCGGGACCCCGACCCGGTTCGACCTGGTCCTGCGCATCCCGGAGCGCGTGCCGCGCGAGCAGGTCGAGCGGCTGAGGGTCATCGCCGCCAAGTGCCCGGTCCACCGGACGCTCGACGGCGAGGTCATGTTCACCGAACGCGTCGAGACCGCGGCGCTCACCGCCTGAGCGAGCTCGCCGACAAGCTCGCCGGCTACCTCCTCGACCCGGGCGAGGCGGCGGCGCTCGACGTCCACGGGCGCATCGACGCGGCCGTGCTCGTCCCGGTCTACCTGCACGACGGGCGGCTGCACGCCGTGTTCACCAAGCGCCAGGAGGACCTGCGCCGCCATCCCGGCGAGATCTCGTTCCCCGGCGGGCGCCAGGACGACGACGAGAGCGATCTGCGCCTCACCGCGCTGCGCGAGGCCGAGGAGGAGATCGGGCTGCCGCGCGAGGCGGTGCAGCTCGTCGGCGCGCTGGCGCCGACCCCGACGATCGCCACCAACTACGCGGTCTACCCGTTCGTCGGGCTCATCGAGCCGGGCCGGCAGTGGACGCTGTCGGCCCGCGAGGTGGCCGCGGTGCTCGAGCTGTCGCTGACCGACCTGCGCGCCGGCTACCAGCACCGGCGCCTGCTGCGCCGCGGCGTGCCGTTTCGCACGGACGTCTACGTCGTCGGCGACAACCTCATCTGGGGCGCGACGGCGCGCATGGTCTCCGACCTGCTGGGGCGCATCGCCCCGCTGCTGGCCGAGGAGGCCTGACCGCGGCTCCGTCAGCGGCGCAGGAGACCGTCGATCGCCGCCCGCGCCGAGCCCTGCCAGTCCGGGTCCGCGGCGTCGACGATCGCGTAGGGGATGCCGTTGTAGTCGGCCATGTCGCGGGTCAGCGCCGCGCCGGCGTCCGTGCCGCGCTCGTAGACGATGCCGCGGACCGTGGTGTCGATCGTGCGCTCGAGCATCATCCGCCAGCGCGAGCCGTGCAGCGGCTCCTCGTCGACGTGGCCCAGCAGCCACATGAGCACGGTCACGTTGTCGAGCGCGTAGCGCAGCGTCCCGACGACGTCGGGGTCGGCGACCACGCACTCGCCGCCGGCCGCCTCGATCGCCGGCCGCTTGGCCGGGTCGCGCGTCGTCACGCGCGGTGCGTGCCCCTCGTCCGCCAGCGAGCGGGCGAGCTGGAGCGCGCGGGCGCCGCCGCCGACGATGAGAAACCGAGCCATGGTCGCCTAGCATCGCAGCCCGTGCCCGAGTTCCGCTTCTGCCCGCTGTGCGCCGCCCCGCTGGAACCCGTCGCCGACGGTCCCGACGCCGGCCGGCCCGCCTGCCCGACCGGACACTTCGTCCACTACGACAACCCGGCGGTGACGACGTTCGGCTTCGTCCGCGACGATCGGGGCCGCTACCTGGCGCTGCGCCGCGCCCGCGAGCCGTTCGCGGGCCACTGGGACCTGCCCGGCGGGTTCGTCGAGCCCGGCGAGACGCCGGCGCAGGCCCTGCGGCGCGAGGTGCGCGAGGAGACCGGGCTCGACGTCGAGCCCGGGCGCCTGCTCGGCGCCTTCGCCTCCCGGTACGGGGACGGCGGGCGCTGGACGGTCGACGTCGGCTTCGAGTGCGCGGTGACCGGCGGCACGTGGCGGCTGGACCCCGAGAGCACCGACGCCGCGTGGCACCCGCTCGACGAGCTGCCGCGGCTGGCGTTCGCCGGCGAGCGGGCCGGCCTCGCCGCGCTGCGCGGCTGATCCCGGCTACGGTTGCCCAGCCATGGCCTTCGCCCGCACCGAGCCGATCCGGCGCACCTCCTGCGGCGCATGGATCCCGGCATGATCGTCGGCGTCTGCGGCGCCGGCACGATGGGCGCCGGCATCGCCCAGCTGGGCTGCCAGGCCGGGGCGCGCACGCTGCTCTACGACCCCGTCCCCGCCGCGCTCGAGCGCGGCGCCGAGCGCGTGGTACGCCGGCTGAAGGACGCCGCGCCCGCGCGCCTCCTCGAGCCCGTCGCCGCGCTCGACCGCCTCGCCGACTGCGACATCGTCATCGAGGCCGCGCCCGAGCGCCTGGAGCTCAAGCACGAGCTGCTGACCGCGGTCGCCGCGATCGTGCGCGACGACTGCGTGCTGGCCACGAACACGTCGTCGCTCCCGGTCACCGCGGTGGCCGCCGGCGTGCCGGGCCCCGAGCGGGTCGTCGGCATGCACTTCTTCAACCCGCCGCCGCTGATGCGGCTCGTCGAGGTCGTGGCCGGCGCGCGCAGCAGCGCGGCGGCGGTCGCGCGGGCGGCCGAGCTGGGCGCCGCGATGGACCGCCGCGTCATCCGCGCCGCCGACGTGACCGGCTTCCTCGTCAACCGCTGCAGCCGCCCGTTCAACCTCGAGGCGCTCGGTGCGCTGACCGAGCGCATGGCCGACATCGAGACGATCGACCGCATCTACCGTCTCGGCGGCGGCTTTCGGATGGGGCCGTTCGAGCTGATGGATCTCGTCGGGATCGACGTCGGCTTCGCAGTGTCGGAGTCCTTCTACGTCCAGAGCTTCGGCGAGCCGCGCTGGCGGCCGAGCCCGCTCATGGCGCGCAAGGTCGCGTCGGGCCAGCACGGCCGCAAGACCGGCCAGGGCTGGTACGACCACTCGGACGGTCCGTACCGACCGGTCGACCCACCGGTCCCGGCGGCCGCGCCGGGCGGCCTCGTCGTCATCGGCGGCGAGCTCGCCATCGCCCACGAGCTGCGCCTGCTCGGCGACGACGCGGGCTGGGACGTGCGCGTGCCCGAGGAGGTGGACGGCGAGGTGCCGGCCCTCATCCTCGATTGCGGCGACGCGGGCGAGGCGCCGCTGCAGGGCGGGCCGCAGGCGATCCTGCTCGCCGAGGGATCGCTGGCCGAGCTCGACGGCGGCGGCGGGTCGGTCGGCTTCCATGCCCTACCCCCACTCGAGGCCGGCGGACTCGTCGAGCTGACCCGCGGCCGCGACTCGACCGACGTCGCCGCCCGCGCCGCCGAGCGCTTCTTCCACTCGTGCGGGCTGCACACGGCGTGGGTGCGCGACGCGCCCGGCCTGGTGCTCGGCCGGGCGGTCGGCCAGCTCGTCAACGAGGCGGCGTTCGCGCTGGACCAGGGCGTCGGCCGCGCGGACGAGATCGACGACGGCATGGTCCTCGGCCTCAACCACCCGCGCGGCCCGCTGCGGTGGGGCGACCTCATCGGCCTCGACCATGTGCTCGCGGTGCTCGACGCGCTCTACGACGAGCGCCGTGAGGAGCGCTATCGCGCCGCGCCGCTGCTGCGCCGGCTCGTGGCCGAAGGCCGCACCGGGCTGCTGGCCGGCGAGGGCTTCCACGTCCACGAGCCGTAGCAGTCAGAAGCGGGCCTCGAGCACCATCATCGTCAGGTCGCGCACCAGCGGCAGCCGCTCGACGAGCGGGTAGCCGAGCGCGAACACCGGGCCGCGACCGCGCGGCAGGTGGCGCTCCCGCAGCGAGCGCACGCCGGGCAGCGCCGCGATCCGCCGGCGCTCGAGCGGGTCCATTCCCCAGGGCATCGGCGGCGCCACGTACCCGGGCGTGCGCAGCAGCCCGCGCCGGGCGAGCTCGGCGAACCACCGCGGCGCCGTGTCGAACACCAGCGTGGCGCCGGGGAAGCGCGCCGCCGCCGCCGCGACGAGCGCGTGGACCTCGTCGCGCGGGAGGTACATGAGCAGGCCCTGCGCGGTGACGAGCACCCCGCGCGCGGGATCGACCGCGTCCATCCAGCGGTGGTCGGTGGCCGAGCGGGCGAGCGTGCGCCGCCGCGGCCCCGGCCTCAGCAGCGCGCGCCGCAGCGCGATCGTCTCGGGCAGGTCGACGGTCAGCCACCGCACCGCGCCGTCGTCGACCCGCCAGAACTCGGTCTCCAGGCCCTCGCCGAGGGCGACCACCGTCCCGCCGGGGTGCGCGCGCAGGAAATCGCGCACGGCCTCATCGAAGGCCAGCGCTCGCAGCGCCTGCCACTGCGCCGGCGGCCCGTGCGCCGGTCCGAAGCGCCGCTCGAACGGGTAGTCGATCGCCTCGACCAGCTCGACCGCCTTGGGATCGTCGATCACCGAGTCGGGCCGGCGCGCCTCGCCGGCCCGGTACCACAGGGTCCACAGCAGCGTCTCTGCGACGCCGTCGAGCTCGACCTTCATGCCGGGCGCAGCACGAGCTCGACGTCGACGCGCTCGGCCTGGTCGAGCGCGGCGTGCAGCGCCGCCTCGTCGTCGAAGGTGCCGTGTAGGCGGCGCCCCTCGCAGCGCACCGCGAGCTGCGGGCCGGCGAACGGCCACGGGTCGAGCGTCAGCCCGCGGACCGTGATGCCGGCGATCTCGAACGGGTCCCACGGCGCCAGCACGGCGAGCGACAGGCCGTCGAGCGTGAACATCAGCTGCTGCAGCTCGGGCAGGCGCTCCGGCGCGAGGCCGAGCTCGCTCGCCAGCCGGCTCTGGAACACCCGCTGTGTGCTGAGGTAGTCGCGGATCTGCTCGGCCTCCCTCACCGCCATCGCGTCGAGGTCGCGCAGGCCGTAGAGCTTCGAGCCGTGCAGCGACACCGCCAGCGCCGCGAACCGGCTCTGGCTCAGCAGCCGCGCCGGCGCCGCCTGCCACAGGCCGAGGTGGACGCCGAGGTCCATCTCGACGAACGACTGCGGCAGCCCGGTCCTCGGGTTCAGCGCGGGCGCCAGGTCCCACATCGCCATCCCGACGTCGTGCTGCTCGGCGGCGAGGCAGATCTCCTCGTAGGGCTCGGGCCGCGGGCGCCACGCGCGCGCCATCTGGCCCGAGACCCAGGCGTGCGATGCCTGACCGATGGCGATCACCGAGTCGCCGTCCGGGCGCAGCAGCATGATCGCGAACCGTAACGAGCCGTCGGCCTGAGCGCTAACGTCTGACACGTAGATGAACTCGGAGCGCGCACAGGCATACGGGCGGGTGACCGCGATGCTCGCCGACCTCGGCCCCACCAAGCTGCAGGCCGACGAGCAGGACGCTGTCCGCGAGGCGGCCGACACGCTGCTGTTCTGCGAGGACGTCCACGCCGACCCGGCCGCCCAGGAGGCGCGCCAGACGGTCGCCGAGCTCGCCGAGCGCCTGGTTGCCGCCGAGCGCTGGACGCCGGAGCGCGCCGAGCAGCTGCGGCGGGACATCGAGGCCTGCGGGCCCGCCGTCGCCCGCTGACCCAGGCCTACGCCGGCCCCGCGTCCTCGGGCGCCCAGACGACCCGGTTGACGCGCCGCAGCACGGCGACCTCCAGCGGCCGGCGGCTGAGCTCGAGCCGGGCCAGGCGCTGCGCGCGCCGGTGCTCGCCGAAGCTCACGTCGACCATGCCGCGCCGCCCGCGATAGCCCTCGCCGATCATCGCGCAGCGCGTGCGCACGATGCGCCCCTCGCGCAGCGAGTAGATCCGGTGCGAGAGATCGTGGCGGCGCCCGCGCGGCCAGCGCGTGAGCTGCACGTCGATCTGGGCCATCGGGCGTCCGTCGAAGCGCAGGCGCGCCGCGGCGCGCCGCTCGAGCACCTCGACCTCGGCCTCGCCGACGACACGCGGCTGCCCGGACAGCAGCGTCCCGACCGCCGCGCTGCGCTCGGTGTCGACCGGCATCTCGACGTAATACCAGCCCAGCGACCCGTCGCGCCACAGCGACGGCGGCAGCGGGGCCGGCACGCGCCCGGCGTCGAGGAGCACCGGGAGCGCCACGCCGAGCTCGTGGTAGGCGCCGAGCCCGCCGCGGTCGATGGCCAGGACGTAGAAGCCGATCACCGCCCGCCGCGGGGTCACGCGCACCGGCACGAGGCGCTCGGTGGCGGGCAGCAGGGCCCATGCCTGCTCGAGCGGGATCGAGAACATCGCCGAGAGCGTCCGCGCACGGGTGACCGGCAGCGGGAAGCGCACGGGATCCTGCCCCTCGCCGAGGCCGCCGACCTCGAGCACGGGACTTTCCTCGAGCGCCGCGAAGAGCGCCGGGTCGACGATGTCGTCGGCGCCGCCGCCCGCCAGCAGCGCGGCCAGCGTCGCGCGCTCCCCGACCTCCCGGCCCTCGAGCCCCAGCGGCAGGGCGGCGAGGGCGGTGGTGGCGGACGGAGGCGGCATCGGTGGAGCGTCAGGATACGAGCCCGGGCGCGTGGCGGTGAACATCGTCGTCCCTCCCCGGCCACTACCGTGAGCGCGCCGTGTCCACCGCCGAGCTCACCTGCGTCATCCACGTCCACTCGGTGCACTCCGACGGCACGGGCACGATCGACGAGATCGCGGGCGCCGCGGCGCGCGCGGGCGCGGACGCCGTGCTGGTCACCGACCACGACCGCATGGGCGGCCTGACCCAGGCCGGCTGGCACGGCAGCGTGCTGGTCGCCGTCGGCGTCGAGGTCTCCCCCAGCCACGGCAGCCACCTGCTGGCGCTCGGGGTGCCGCGGCCGGTGCGCCACGGGGGCCGGACGCTGACGCAGATCGTCGAGTCGGTCCGCGCGGCGGGCGGGGTCGGCTTCGCGGCGCACCCGTTCTCGCGCGGCGGCTGGCTGCTCGGTCGCGCCGGCCGGGCGGCGCCCTGGGGCGACCTGCGCGTGGGCTTCGACGGGCTCGAGGTCTGGAGCCTGGTCACCGACACGCTCGAGCACCTGCACTCCCCGCGGGCCCTGCTGCGCTTCGCGCGGCGCCCCGACGCCGTGCTGACCGATCCGCCGGCGGCCAACCTGGCGGCGTGGGACGCGCTGGGCGCCACCCGGCGCGTGGCGGCGATCGGCGGGCTCGACGCGCACCAGTTCGGCGTCCGGCGCCGCGGCCGGGTCCTCGTGCGCACGATGTCCTACGAGCGGACGTTCGCGCTGCTGCGCACGCACGTGCTGCTCGACGCGCCGGTGAGCGGGGACGGGCCCGAGGACACGGCGCGGCTGTACGCGGCGCTGGGAGCGGGGCGGGCGTTCATCGCACGCGACTCGCTGGCCGACGCCACCGGCTTCCGCTTCGCCGCCGCCGACGGGTCGATCGCGATGGGCGACGAGGCGCCGCTGCGGCCCGGGATCGAGCTGGTGGCGTCGGCGCCCACCGCGGCCGAGCTGCGGCTGCTGCGCGACGGCGAGGTGATCGCGTGCGAGCACGCGGTGGCGGACCTGCGGGCGCGGGCCGACCGCCCGGGCGTCTACCGCGTGTCCGCGCATCTCGTGCGCGGCGGCCGGCCGCGCACGTGGATCCTCAGCAACGCGATCTACCTGCGGTAGGCCGCCATCAGACGGCCGGGGCGCCCACTGCGCCTCGGCCAGGTCGCCGTCGGGCAGCCCGGGCGGCGTCGGCACCTGCGGGGTGTCGCGCAGGTACCACTCCGCGTCCAGCGCGGACTGACAGCCGGAGCCGGCGGCGGTGATCGCCTGGCGGTACGTGTGGTCGACGAGGTCGCCGGCCGCGAACACGCCCGGGCGGTTGGTCCGCGTCGAGCGGCCCTGCGTGATGACGTAGCCCTCGTCGTCGCGGTCGATCTGCCCGGCGACGAGCTCGACTGCGGCTCGTGGCCGATCGCGATGAACGTGCCGACGTTGGCCAGCAGCTCCTCCGCGCCGGTCTCGACGTTGCGCAGCCGCGCCGTGGGCAGCTTGTCGCCTTCGCGCGCCTCGAACGCCTCGACCACGAACGGGGTCTTGAACACGATGTTGTCGATCGCGCGGGCGCGGTCGAGCATGATCTTCGAGGCGCGGAACTCGTCGCGGCGGTGCACGATGTCGACGCGCTTGGCGAACTTCGAGAGGAAGATCGCCTCCTCCATCGCCGAGTCGCCGCCGCCGACGATGACCGTCTCGGCGTCCTTGAAGAACGCGGCGTCGCAGGTGGCGCAGTAGCTGACGCCGCGGCCGCCGAGCTCCTCCTCGCCGGGCACGCCGAGCTTCTTGTGCTCGGCGCCCATCGCGAGGATCACGGTGCGCGCGAGGTGCAACTCGTCCTCGTCGACCCAGACCTTGTGCACGCCGCCGGGCTCGTCGGCGAGCTCGACCTTCGTCGCCATGTCGGTGATGAAGCGGCTGCCGAAGCGCTCGGCCTGGTCGCGCATCTCCTGCATCAGCGCCGGGCCCATGATCCCCTCGCGGAAGCCGGGGTAGTTCTCGACCTCGGTCGTCTGCTGGAGCAGGCCGCCCCAGGCGAAGCCCTCGATGACGAGCGGGTTCAGGTTCGCTCGCGCGGTGTAGAGCGCGGCCGTGTAGCCCGCCGGGCCGCTGCCGATGATGATGACGTTCTCGATGGTGTCAGTCACTTCATTTTGTATAGTAGCAATCAGCTTGCGGTCCGCGGGAGCGGCTCGGCGCGCCAGCGGTTGACGGTCCGCCGCAGCTGGAAGTAGGCGACGATACCCGGCAGCGTCGGCAGCCAGAAGGCGAAGGCCCGGTAGGTCAGCACCGCGACGACCACGAGCGAGCTGGGCACGCCGAACGCGATGAACGCGCCGATCATGCCGCCGTCGACGCCGCCCACGCCCCCGGGCAGCGGCAGCAGGTTGCCGAGCATCCCCACGAAGTAGCCCATGACGAGCACCGCCAGCGGCGGGGAGTCGCCGAACGCCCGAAACGAGGCCCACAGGACGGCGATGTTGAACCCCCAGTAGGCGACCGCCCCCGCCAGCGACGGGTCGCGCTTGCGCACGTGCTTGATCGCGTCGCGCACGCCCTGCGACATCGTGGCGGGGACCGTCGCCAGCTTCTGGGCGAGCTTGGCGAAGCGCCCGCCGCGCCGCGCGAACCCCTCGAGGCGGCGCTGCAGATCGGTCGGGGTGAGCGCCAGCAGGAGCGTGAGGAGCACCGAGGTCGCCGCGAAGATCGCGGGCACGACGGTCATCGCGAAGGGCTGCGGGCCGTGGAACAGCCCCACGTAGAGACCGAGCCCGAAGACGATCATGCTCGCCATGTAGATCGCGTACTGCAGGACGAGGAACGTGATCGTGCGGTCGGCGACCATCTTGCGCGACATGCCCGACCGGCGCATCGCCCAGGCCTGCAGCGCCAGCCCGCCGGCGCCCGCCGCCGCGAACAGGCGGGTCGCCGCCAGCCCCGCCATCGTCACCTGGTAGGCCTCGGCCGCCGTGAGACGGCGCGGCGCGTCCGGCCCGAAGATGCCGTGGAAGAGCAGCACGTAGCCGCCGAACGACAGCACGGTGAACGCCGCCGCCACGCCCAGCCACCACGGGCTGCCCTCCTCGATGCGGTGCCACGTGTCGTTGAGCCCCTCGATCTGGGGCAGCACGAAGTACAGGAACGCGACGATCGAGAGGATGAACAGCACGCCCACGGCCACCGCTCGCCCCGAGAACTGGATGCGGGGCATCTCCTCGTCGTTGAGGGCCTCCCGCTCGAGCTCCGCGATCGACTCCGCCGACCAGGGCCGACCCAGGTGCTTGCGATCCTCCTCCAGACGGACCTCGTCGGACATATCGGTTACCTGGCTGCCCGCATCTCGAGGGCGTGAACCGTCCGGCCGATCGCCCGCAGCGCCGGCGTCATCGGCTTCTCGAGGCGGCGGATGCCCTGCACGAGCGCGAGCCCCGCGAGGAGATCGACGACGTAGTGCTCGCCCAGGTAGACGAGCGCGAAGCCGAGCGTCACCGCGTACGCCCACCCGACCGCGCCCTCGATCGGGCCCGCGTCGGCCAGGACGAGGGCGGCCATGACGGATGTCGCGAAGTGCAGGGAGGGCATGGCAGCCAGCGGATTGCCGGCCAACAGACTGTAAAGCGGTTCCCAGCGCTCCCGCCAGAACGCCTCGCCCTGCTCGACCATCAGGCGGCGCAGCGCCGGCTCGGCCTCGATGATCCCCTGGCGCGAGGCGTACCACGGCGGCGCGGTGGGCAGGATCCAGTAGACGAGCACGCCGAGATCGAAGACCGCGTAGACGAGGACGGCGCTGCGCTCGAAGCGCCGGCGGCGAAAGATCAGGATGTACAGCAGCGTGGTGTGGGGCACGAGGAACCAGATCCAGTGCGCCCAGACGAGCACGGCATCCAGGCGGCGCAGCCCGCCGCCGCGCGCGAGCGCGCGCTGAAGCCGGACGCCGGGCAACTGGCCGAGACCGAGCGCGCGGTCGATCACGACCGGGTAGCGGACGTGGACGCGGCGCTCGAGCGTCTCCGGGTCGTCGTTGGGCATCTCGTACAGCGACAGATACGCCCACATCTGCAGCAGGCAGACGGCGACGTCGCGCCGGCGCGACCGGGGCACGGCCACGCAGACAGCGAACGGCGCGGCGGCGGCGAGACCCGCCACCACCGGGGGACGCAGGCGGACCTTGCGCCTGGCGATCGGGGCGGCCACCCCCACGGCGACGATGCCCCACGCGACGCCTTTCATAGCGGTCGACAGGCGCACGGCCGGTGGAGCATAAACCCCACCCCCGACGGCTGCCGGGCGCGGCGTTGCGGGTGAGCGTGCCGATCGATGCCCGCGGCGTCGACGGGCGCGGTCGCGCGCGCCTACCGCGCGACGCGGGCGGCGGCCTCCTCGACGAGCGCGCCGATGAGCCGGCTGGCCTCGTCGGCTTCGGGATGCCACTGCACGCCCAGCGCGAAGCGCAGGTCGGGCCGCTCGATCGCCTCGGGCAGGTCGTCGAGCGTCGACCAGCCGGTGACCACGAGCCGCTCGCCGAGGTCGCCGACGCCCTGGTGGTGATGGCTCTTGGCCGCGTGCAGCTTCTCGCCGGCGGCCCGCGCCGCCAGCGAGCCCGGCTCCAGGCGGACGTCGTGGTCGGCGCCGTCGAAGGACCCGCTGACCCGCCGGTGGTGCTCGTGGCCGTGGCTGTCGGGCAGGTGCTGGATGAGCGTGCCGCCGGCGGCGACGTTCATGACCTGCATGCCGCGGCAGACGCCGAGGTAGGGCAGGTCACGCGCGAGCGCGCGGCGGGTCAGGGCGAGCTCGAACTCGTCGCGCTCGGGCACCGTGGCCCCGGTGCTGGGGTCGCGCTCGGCCCCGTAGGCGGCCGGGTCGACGTCGGCGCCGCCGGCGAGCATGAGGCCGTCGATGCGGTCGAGGATCTCGTCCGGATCGTCCACCCAGGCAGGGTCGACGGGCAGCAGGACCGCCCCGCCGCCCGCGCGCTGGACGGCGTCGACGTACGTCCGGGGCAGCAGGTGCGCCTGGAGGTCCCAGACGCCCCAGGTCGCCCGTTCGAGGGCGGCGCAGATGCCGATCAGCGGGCGCACGCTCATAGAGTGCCGCACCCGCCGACGGTCTGCCCTCCCCACCGTCTCGGGCGCGCCGACCTGACGGCTCGCCCACCGAGCCCTCGACTAAGATCCCCGCCGCCTCATGGGCCTTCGTGCACGCCGACACGTCTTCTCGCTGGCCGCTCGTCGCGCACGTCCACGACGTGCCGATCGGCGGCGCCGCGTTGACGAGCTTCGCCGGGATCGACGACTGGCTTCCCGAGATCACGGGTCGGATGCTCGACGAGACGTTGGGCACGTGGCCGTGTGCGCTTATGCTGATCGGGTTCAACGTCACGGTCCTCATCCAGCACACGATCGGCATCGACGGCGTGCGGCGGCGGGCGTACGCGTGCCCGGACAACCGCCGCGAGATCGCCGTGCTCGTCACGGCGGCGCCGTCCACGGAGTCGACGCTGCCCGGATGATGGTCCGCGTGACGACACCCGTGCGGTGGGCCGGCTGATGGCGCGGGTCGCGACCCGAGATCGGCAGGCGGCGGTCGTCGAGGCCGGTGCCGTCGCCCGTCGGCCGAGCATCGTCAGCGACTACCTCACGCTGACCAAGCCGAAGGTCCAGTCGCTGCTGCTGCTGACGACGGTGGCCTCGATGGAGATCGCCGGCGACCCGTCGATCGGGCTGATCCTGGCGACGTGCCTCGGCGGCTTCCTGTCGGCCGGCGGCGCAGGCGCGGTCAACCACTGGTACGACCGCGACCTCGACCGGGCCATGGCCCGGACGGCGAGCCGACCCGTCGCGTCGGGCCGGGTGTCGCCGCGCGCGGCGCTGACGTTCGGCCTGGTGCTCGCGGCGGCGTCGGTGGTGTGGCTGGCGCTCGTCGTCAACCCGCTGGCGGCGGCGCTGTCGTTCAGCGGCTTCCTCGGCTACACGCTCGTCTACACCCTGTGGCTCAAGCGCCGGACCGCCCAGAACATCGTCATCGGCGGCGCGGCCGGCGCCGTGCCGCCGCTGGTCGGCTGGGCCGCGGTCACCGGCGGCCTCGACGGCACCGCCCTGTATCTGTTCGCGATCGTCTTCTTCTGGACGCCGCCCCACTTCTGGGCGCTGGCGCTGCTCATGAAGGACGAGTACGCGGCGGTGAAGGTGCCGATGCTGCCGGTCGTGCGCGGGGAGCGGGAGACGCGCAAGCAGATCCTCCTGTACTCGATCCTGCTCTACGCGGTCACCCAGCTGCCGTTCTGCGCCGGCGGGTTCGGCTTGACCTACCTCGTCCTGTCGCTGGCGCTCGGCGCCGCCTTCATCTGGTTCGCGGTGCGCCTGGTGCGCCGGGCCGATCGCCGTTCCGCCCTCGTCCTGTACTTGTTCTCCCTCGCGTACCTGGCGCTGCTGTTCGTGGCCATGGTGGCGGACGTCAAGCTCTGAGTCGCCCCGATAGGATCCCGCCCATGGATCGTCGTCTCGCCCGCAAGAACATCCGGACCGGTCTCGTCGCCGGGGCCGTGGTCATCTTCATGTTCGGCATGACCTTCGTCGCCGCCTGGCTGTACAACTCGTGAGCCAGCTCGATCCCCAAGTCCCGCCCGCCGGCGAGGAGATCCATCTTCCGGGCCCGACGATCCAGCCGCTGCTGCTGACCCTCGGCATCACCGCCGTCCTCATCGGGCTGACCACCGTCTGGGTCCTCTGGGTGCTCGGCGGCATCCTCGTGATCGCCGTGCTGATCCGCTGGATCAGCGACACGCGCCGCGACATCGCCGAGCTACCGCTCGACCACGACGCCGGCCACTAGCCGGTCCTCCGGGTATCGCTCGCGGTGTGACCGCGCTGCTAGGTGGGTCCTCACCCACCAGTCCAGTCGCGGGGGCGCGCTACGCGGTCCGCAGGAAGCGCTCGCCCTCGGGCACGGCGCAGATCGAGCCGTCTTCGGTCCAGCAGCGAACGATGTCGCGCATCGACAGCACCCCGCACACCGACCCACCGTCGATGACGATGAGGTGGCGGAACTGCCCGCGGACCATCGCCGCGGCCGCCTCTTCCAGCGACCAGTTCGGCGCCGCGTAGACGACGTCTGACGTGAGGTGGTCGCAGACCCGCTCGACGTCCGGGTCCTGCCCGGCCGAGAGCGACCGCAGGATGTCACGCTCGGTCACGATCGCCGGGCCCGCACCATCGGGATCGAGCACGACCGCCGCCCCCACCCGCCGGTCGGTCATCTGCCTGGCCACGTCGCGCAGCGAGTGCCCCGGTCCAACCGTCAGGACGATGCTGCTCATCCCCTCGCGCACCTGCATCAGCCGATCGGCCTCCTGGCGTTGCTCGTTACGATCAGCACAACCGTAGCAGAGCGCGGAGCGGTTTTCCGCTCCCGTCCGCACCCGCCGGAGCGCCCCGCGAGCGACCGGCCCGGCCGGGGTTGGACACGCACGCCGCGCCGGCCAGAACGCGCCGCGAGCAGCCGGCCCGGCCGCGTTGGACGTCCGCGCCGCGCCCGCCGGTACGCCGCTGGCGATGAGCGTTCACGCGCCACGTTCGCACGAACGGAGCTGCGCTGGGCGTCTATGGGTGACGATCTCTGAGCAGAAAGACGATGCAACGATCATCGACGGTCACCCTCCGCAGGAACCTCTACGCCGACGCCGTCGCCATCGTGGAGCGCGAGTACGCGGACGAGCTGTCGCTCGACGACGTCGCGCGCCGCGTCGCCTCGTCGCGCCGTCAGCTTCCAGCGCGCCTACCGCGAGATCGGCGCCACGACGTTCCGAGCACCTGACCGCGGTGCGGATGGACCGGGCCGCGGAGATGCTGGCCTCGTCGGCGCTCACCGTGCGCGGGTGGCCCACCGCGTCGACTACCGCCAGCCCGCCCAGTTCGCGAAGGCGTTCCGGCGCCGGCACGGCGTCGCGCCGTCGGCCTTCCGCGCGGCCCGCGGCGCGTACTGGCGGCGTGACGCGGCGGCAGCCTGGCGCGGCCGGCGGCACCCAGCCGGTCGGGCGCCGCCGGCGGCACGTGACGCCGCAGCTCGTGAGCCGACGACCGGTCCGCGCGAGCCTCACGACGGCACGGCGAGGTCGTCGAGCCGGCCCTCGCCGGCGGCGATGACGCCCCGGGCCACTCCGTCCACGAGAAACGCTCCCGGGCGGTGGCCACCAGCGCCGCGCGAACGTCCATCCGGCGCGTCGCGGACACGCGCAGCCAGCCGACGACCCGCTGGGCCAGCGCCTCCACCGCGCCCGGGCCGACTTCGAACGACAAGAGCGGCGCGACATCCTCCCCGACAGCGTCCGCCAGCGTCCGCGTGACCTCGGCGAGCCCCGAGTGCGCAGCCGAGATCGGCAGCGCGCCGCACGCCGCGGCCTCGGCCGCGACCATGCCGAACATATCCAGGGCTGTGCTTGGCACGACCTGCGCCGCGCAGGCGGGCAGCACGTGCGCCAGCTCGGCGTGCTCGAGCCGTCCGCACCACCACGCGATCGTCGAGTCGCGCCGCGGCCCGCCGGTAGCGCGCGGACCGCGCGGCCAGGGAATCAGGAACGCCAGCAGGTGGCGCAGCGGGGCCGGCGCCCGCCCTCGAGTCGCGGCCCCGCCGCGCGATGTCCCGCACACCCTCGTCATCGCCGGCCGCGAGCGCCGCTGCATCAGCGAGCCGTCGCGGTACGCCCGAACCCGACGACGACCAGGCGCGCGTCCGGCTCCGCGTCGAGCACCAGCGGCCAGGCGGCGAGCAGCAGATCCACGCCCTTGGCGACGATGAGCTTGCCCCGTGTAGGCCACGAGGCGGTCGCGCGCGGAGGTCGAGCCGCAACAGCGCGCGCCCCGCCGCCGCGTGATCGCGCGCGAAGGCGTCGCCGCCCGTCTCCTCGCGCCCACCGCGCTCCCCGGCGCCAGCCTCTGCCCAGCGCCAGAAACTCCCGAGGCCGCCGCCGCCGCTCGCGCGGCGAACTCCTCGACGTCCACCCCAGGGCGGACCGAGCCGGGGTGCGATCCTGCAGAATTCCTCGCCCAGCGCGTCCCACAGCGAGCGGGCCGTGTGCAGCGAGCCGACGAGGATCGCCCGCGCCGCGTCGAGCCCTTCGCGCGCCCATGGCCCGAAGCGCTCCGGGTGCGGCTTGACGACGTACTCGAGCGCGCTGCCATCAGACCTTGACCGCCGGACGCAGCCCGGCCCGGGCCAGGATCGCCGGGCCCATCACGAGATACCCGGCGAGCGCCACGTCGGGCGGGGCGCGCTCGATCACGGCCCGCACGGCCTCGACGTTGCGCGCCACGTACTCGCCGATCTCCGCATCGGAACAGGCGGGAAACGGCCGGGCGTCGACGCCTTCGTAGCGGTCGGCGACGTAGACGGGCAGCAGCGACCCGATGTCGGGCCGGTACACGGTCGCGCGCACGGGCTCGCGCCGCACCGCGATCTCGAAGCCCCCGTCGCGCCACGTGCCGACGGCGTCGACCCACGGCAGGTCGCGCGGGTGGCGATCCTGGCAGAGCACGTGGACCTCGTGGCCGAGATGGCGCAGCGCCTGCGCCAGCTTGGCCGTGTAGACGTTCGACCCGGTGCCCCGCAGGAGGTAGCCATGGAAGATCAGGACGCGCACTCCGGTATCGTGCCCGATCGTCATGAGTTTTCCGCGCTACCGCATGCGCACGCCCTCGACGGGCCGCGAGATCATCATCGAAGGCGACCCCGACGAGGTCTACGTCGACCGCGACACGGGCGAGGAGCTCGACGTGATCGGCATCGTGCTGCCGCTTCCCCCCAGCGAGTCCAAGCTGCCGTGGGCGGTGGAGAACCTCGCTTCTGCAACTGGTGCGACCAGCTCGCCCAGCGAGACCTCAACGACTGCCCGACCTGCGGCCGCCGCATGGCGCGCTGGCGAGCGACCTCTTCATCCGCATGAGCCCTCGTCCCCTCGCCGCCGCCGTCGTCGCGCTCGCCCTCGGGGCCGGGGTCGCAGCCTGCGGCGGGACCACCAGTCCTCGAGGGATCGCCCGGCGACGACCCGGCCATCACCGTGTCCGAGGCGGAGCTCGCCGGTCTCAGCAGCGCCGCCGACGCTTCGGCCAACTCGGGCTCGAGCACCGACACCTCGACGACCGACACGACGGCATCCACCACCCCGTCGAGCTCGGCCGCCACCGGCTCAAGCGGATCGACCGCGAGCGGCACGTCGTCCGGGGCGACGGGCTCGAGCGGCACGAGGCGGCACGCCGTCGACGAGCGGGTCGACCGGCACCTCAAGCGGCGGGACGACCGGCGGGACCACCGGCGGCGGCACGACTGGCGGCGGCACCACGGGCGGGACGACCGGCGGGGCCGCCGGCGGCACGACCGGCAGCGGGACCACCGGCGGCGGCACGACCGGCGGCAGCGGCGGCGGCGACCGGCCGGCACGCAGGCTTCAGGACTTCTGCCAGCAGAACCCCGGCGCCTGCTAGTACAGGCGGCCGGAAGTTCTGATCGTTAGGCCGCGAGCGGGAGGTGGGGCTCGCGGTCGGCGATCCGTGCCAGGGGAGTCGGTCGAGGTCGTGGCGGGTGAAGGTCCACTCGAACGGCCGGGCGATCTGGCGGTAGTAGTCGCCGAAGTCAGAAGCCGCTGTGAGAGCGCGTCGAGCGAGGCGAAGTCGTTGAAGTCAGCGCTTTGCGCTGCACGATGGAAGAAGTACAGCTCGATCTGGTTAAGCCGAGAGGCGTGGATGGGGAGATGGATCCGGTCGCGCGTTCGTAGGTGGCCTGCATCCGCGCGATCGAGGGCTTGCCCGCGTGGCTGCTGCCGTTGTCGACGATCCAGAACACGCGCCGGGCGGACTTGTAGGGCTCGACGCTCATGACCTGGTCGCGAGCCGCCGAACGGCTCGATCCCGGTCTTTGGCTCGACCCGATCGAACAGGTTGGCGTGGTGGACGTCCCCGGCGGCCAGGTAGGCCAGCGTGCCGCCCCGCTGGTCGTCGAACTCGACCAGCGCCAGGCGGCCGACCCGATGCCACCGTCGGGTGGCGATAACGCCTGCAACTGCGACGTCTCATCGGCGCAGATGACGTACTCGTCGGGCCGCAGCCGCTTGCCCTGCGAACACGCGCGCGTCGAGATCCAGTGCCCGGCCGGCCTTGGACGGGAAGTCGGGGTCGCGCGGGAAGATCCACGACCTCGTCTGCCATGGCTTGATCGCGTCCTCGGCCAATCGCGCCAGATCGTCTGCGCCGAGGCGTCAGTGCGCACGCTCATTCACCAGCCGGTGCAGCTCAGTGCGCGAGAACCGTCCCAGCGGACGGCCGTGCGACAGCGGCAACTCGCACGCGATCGCCTTGACCTCGGCGACCTGCTCCGGAGAGAAGCCGCCGCGGTCGACCCGACCGCGGCCTATCACGCAGCCCTTCAAGACGATGCTCGGCGAACCGTCGCCACCGCCCGACCAGCCCCGGCGACGTGTCGAGCCGGGCCGCGATCTCGGTGTCGGCCAGCCCCTCGGCCGCGTACAGCACGATCCGCGCGCGCTGCACGTCCTGAAACGCCAGCTTCTCCGCCCGCGCCGTGCGCTCGAGCACCACACGCTCCTGCGCGGTGAGCCGGATCCGGTGGCGAGGCGGACGCGCCATCACCAACAGATTCAACGCCCGCCCGGACTCCTTCACATAACTCCGACCGATACTTCCGGCCGCGCTTACTAGCACGGCAGTCGATGTGGCCGTGGTGTGGCACCGCGCGATGCGGCGCGGCGCCGCCCGGCTCAGCGACCGCGCGTCGACTTCTTGCCGCTGCTCTGGTCCGGCGCCTGCGGGTTGGTCACCAGCGTGGCCGTGTAGGTCAGCCGCGCGGTCAGGTACTTGCACACGTACTGCTTGGTCTCCCCGACCGTCGTCTGGGCGGTCTGCTGCTGGGTCGTCGACTGCGCCTTGCACGCCGACTGACGGCTCGCGCGCCAGGCGGCGCCGTGGGTGAGGCCGACCGCCAGCGCCGGTGCCCACGTGGGCACCGTCAGCGCGACGATGTCGTTCTTCTCGACCGGCAGCGTCTCGGCCAGCGGGAACTGGACCGTCTGGCCGAAGTACGGGGTGAGCTTGACCGTCGGGCTCTGGGCCTGCAGGGTGGCCCGCGCCTTCTTGCCCATGTTCAGCACGGCGATGCCGGCCTGGGCCTCGCCGCCGTAGTTGTCGTCGAAGAACTTGACCTGCTTCTTGCCCGGCGTGCCGAGCGTGACGGTCCAGGCGACGATGCGGCCGTCGGCGGGCACGCGGAAGGCGCCGACCTTGCCGTCCACGCTCTGCTGGTATCCGGTGGTCCGGGTGACGGCGATGCAGTTCGTCGGGCAGGAGGGGGTGCCGGCCGCCGCGGTGCCCGTCGGCCCGACCTCGGTGATCTGGGCGTCCGCGACAGGGGCGAGCGCGAGCGCGCCGAGCAGGGCGATCGGCGCGGGGAGCATGTGGTGTAGACGCGGCATCGGGAGGATTGAACACCACACGCGTGACGATGTTGCGCTCCCGCGCCGCTGCGGCCGTGGATCAGGCCGCCGCCGCGACGGCGCCGACCCGTTCGAGGTGCTCGACCACGGCCGCGGCGGTCGCCTCCTCGGCATCGGTGGTGAGCATGTGCCCGCACCCCGCCAGCGCGACCATCCGCGCCCCCGGGATCGCGCCGGCCAGCTCCCGCCCCGCCGCGATGGGCACCAGCGAGTCCTCCTCCCCGTGCACGACCGTCACCGCCAGCCCGCGCAGCTCCGCCAGCCGCCGCCGCGTGTCGTGGCGGGAGATGGCGCCCAGCTGGGCGATGCTCGTGCGCACGCTTGTCGCCTCCGCCAGCCGGATGCGCAGGTCGTCGGCGATGCGCTCGGGCCGCTCGTGCCGCGTGCGCTCGGCGTACAGCACGGGCGCGACGAGGTGGAACGTGCGCTGCGATCCGGCCAGCGGCCGCAGCGCGGTCGCCGCCAGCAGCCGCCACGGCGGCACGCCGCTCCGCCCCACCGGCGTCGTGCACCCGAGGATCAGCGAGCGCACCCGCGGCCGGTGCTCGAGCGCGAGGTGCTGGGCGATCATCCCGCCCATCGAGACGCCGATCACGTGCGCGCTCTCGTGTCCGGCGGCGTCGAGCACGGCGAGCGTGTCGGCCACCAGGTCGTCCATCGTCAGCAGCCCGCGCGCCGCGTCCGACTCGCCGGTCCCGCGGTTGTCGAACATCAGGCACCGCACCGAGCCCGTCAGGTGTCCCCGCAGCCGGCTCCACGCCCGGCGGCTGCCCGACAGCCCCATGATCATCAGCAGCGGCTCGCCCGTTCCCGCCTCCTCGTAGGCGAGCGCCACCGCACCGTTGCGGGCGACCATCAGCGGCCCTCGAAGGTCGCGTGGCCAGGGCCGCGGTCCACGAACGAGCGCACCGCGTCACGCAGGTCGTCGGTGGCGAAGAGGTCGCCGGCCAGCTTCGGCACCGCGTAGTCCGCGCGCAGCACCCCGCCGTCGAGGTACGCACGCACGATCCGCTTCGTCGCGTCGTGCGCGCGCGTCGGCCCGGCGACGATCCTCATGACGAACGCGCGGACCGCGTCGTCGAAGCCGTCGTCGTCGAAGACGCGGTTGACGACGTTCCAGCGCTCGAGCGTCTCGGCGTCGAACAGCTCACCGGTCATGACGACCTCGCGCGCCCGGGCCGGGCCGGCCCGCTCGGCCAGCCGCTGCGTGCCGCCCATCGCCGGCGTCAGCCCCACGACCCGCTCGACGAGCCCGAACCGCGCGCTGCGCGCCGCGACGAGCAGGTCGCAGGCCAGCGACAGCTCGAACGCGGCGGTCAGCGTCAGCGCGTGCGCCGCGAACACCGTCGGGCACGGCAGCTGCTCAATGCGGTGGACGACCGCCAGCAGCTTCGCCCACAGCGCGCTGGCGCTCTGGGTGTCGAGCCCCTCGAAGACCTCGCCGACGTCGACCCCGGCGGAGACGACCTTGCCCTCCGCGCGGATCAGCAGGCCGCGGGGCGGCGCCGAGCCGAGCTCGTCGACCGCCGCCGCGAGGTCGGCGAACATCGCATGGTCGAACAGGTTCAGCGGCGGCGCGGCGAGCGTGAGCACGGCGAGCGGGCCGTCGTGCTCCAGGCGCAGGGAGCTCATGGACCGCCCAAGCTATACGGTGGCCGCGGCGATCGCGCCCGGGCCGCGCACGCCGACTGGACGATCCGCCAGCTGCGCCGTTCGCGCGCGGCGGCGGTCGCTCAGCCCCCGGGCGACGCGACCAGCGCCCGCGCGAGGGCCAGCGCCTCCTGACGGTCGCGGACCTCCCCGGCGAATCGCGCCTCGGCCAGCTCGGCCAGGATCTGGCCGAGCTGCGGACCCGGATCGATGCCGAGCTGGCGGGCCAGCTCGTCGCCGCGCAGCAGCGGCGCGGGGCGCGTCTCCCGCCCGCCAGCGCAGCGTCTCGCCGATGACCTCGCGGGCGAGCGCCATGTGGCGGGCGATCGCCTCGTCGGCCTTGTGGCCGCGGGTGGCGAGGCGGTCGGCGACCGAGAGCAGCGTGACGTCGACCTCGACCGGCTCGGTCCGCGTCAGGTACCGGTACAGGGCCCGGCGCGGGAGCTCGCCGTCCTCGCGCTCGTGGACGAGGAAGCCGAGCGCCAGGTGGTGGCGGGTCAGCGCGGCGACGTGCGCGCGCAGGCGCTCGCTGGTCTTCAGGCGCGTGAAGACCTCACCGACGAGCCGTTCGCCCTCGACGTCGTGGCGGGGGAAGCCGAGCGTCTGGCCGTCCTCGCCGACCGCCCGCGTCTGGGGCTTGGCCGCGTCGTGCAGCAGCGCGCCGAAGCGCAGGCCGTCGCGGCGGGTGAGGCCGTCGGCCAGCGGCTCGGCCAGCAGCGCCCGGATCGCGTCGGCGTGCTCGAGGCCGAGCCACCCGCCCGGATCGGCCTCGAGCGCCAGCTCGGCGTCGAGGACCTCGAGCGTGTGGTCGAGCACGTCGGCGTGGTGGTAGCGGTTCTGCTCGACGCCGCGCAGCCCGGCCAGCTCGGGCAGCACGTGGGCCATCACGCCGAGCTCGTCCATCAGCCGCAGGCCGACGCGGATGCCGGGCGCGGCGACGATCCGCTTGAGCTCGGCGAACAGCCGCTCGCCGGCGATGCGGTCGAGCTCCGGGGCGTGGGCGCGGGCCAGCCGCGCGGTGTCGGGGTCGACGCTCAGGTCCAGCTCGCAGGCGAAGCGCGCGACGCGCAGGCAGCGCAGCGGGTCGTCGGCGAACGCACGCGCTCCCTGGGCCCGCGCGACGCGCGCCTCGAGGTCGGCCCGACCGCCGAACGGGTCGACGAGCGGGCCGCCGCCGACCGGCTGCGCCATCGCGTTGATGGTCAGGTCGCGCAGCGCGAGGTCCGCCTCGATCGCGCCGCCGCGCAACGGCGTCACGTCGATCTGCCAGGCGTGGCCGGGCCCGACCACGCGCCAGGTGTCGAAGGCGTCCGACAGCGAGAAGCGGGCGGTGCCCCGGCCCGACGCCCGCGCGAGGGCGCGCGCCGCCGCCTCGACGTCGCCGTCGACCACCACGTCGACGTCGAGCACCTCGCGGCCGAGCAGCGCGTCGCGCACCGCGCCGCCGACAACCCACGCGCGTTCGCCCTCCAGCGCGGCGTCGACGACCCGGCGCGGCTCGCTCATCCCGGCTCGCCGGTGCGATGGTGGACGCGCGGCACTCGTGCGGTCAGCCCGGTGACCACCTCGTAGTTGATCGTGCCGATGCGCCGCGCCACCTCCTCGACGAGCAGCGGTCCGCCGATCAGCGTCACCACGTCGCCCCGGCGCACCTCGGCGTGCGGGCCGACGTTCACGGTGATGTTGTCCATCGACACGGTTCCGGCCAGCGGATAGCGCCGGCCGCGGATGAGCACGTCGGCGTTGTTGGTCAGCGCCCGCCGCCAGCCGTCGCCGTAGCCGATCGGCACGGTCGCGATCCACGTCGGCGCGGAGGCGATGAACCGGCGCCCGTAGCCCGCGCTCTGGCCCGGCCCGCAGGGCTTGACCTCGGCGACGTAGGAGCGCAGCTCCAGCGCCGGTCGCAGCCCGTGGTCGTCGGGATCCGCGCCGAACGGGTCGAGCCCGTAGATCGCGATCCCGCAGCGGACCATGTCGAGGTGCGCGGCAGGGTCGCGCAGCGTGGCCGCGCTGTTGGCGGCGTGGACGATCACGTCCGGGCGCCGCTCGCGGTGCGGCAGCGCCCACGCGCGGAAGCGCTCGAGCTGCTCGTCGAAGAAGCGGTCGGCGAGATCGTCGGCGGTGGCGAAGTGGGTCCACAGGCCGGCGAGACGGTCGCCGGCCGCCTCGATGGTCGCGTCGGCCAGCGCCGGGTCGCGCGTGCCCAGGCGACCCATCCCGCTGTCGAACTTCACGTGGATCGGCGCGCGGCCGTCGATCTGCTCGACGAACCGCGGATGCCACGCCGAGACGTCGGCGCCCACCGCGATCGCCCGCTCGAGCTCGTCGCGGCACAGCGCGCCGAGGACGAGCAGGCGGACGTCGAGCCCCGCGGCGCGCAGCTGCTCGGCCTCGGTCACCGTGGCCACGGCCAGCCAGCTGGCCCCGCCGGCCAGCGCCGCGCGCGCGACCGCCACCGCGCCGTGGCCGTAGCCGTCGGCCTTGACGACCGCGCACAGCGCCGCGCCGCCGGTGAGCCGCGCGCGCAGCGTTCGGACGTTGGCCTCGATCGCGGAGAGATCGACGCGGGCCTGCGCCCGGGGCACGTCAGTCCCCGCCGTGCAGCGCCTCGAGCACGTCCAGGCGCGTGACGATCCCGACGAACCGTCCGTGATCGGCGACGGGCAGCCGGTTGTGGCGGTGGCGGGCGATGATGCTCGCGGCCTCCTCGACGTCCGCGTCGGCGTCGACCGTGATCGGGTCCGCGGTCATCATGTCCTCGACCTTCGAGGCCAGCGCCTTGCGCAGCCGCGTCTCGAAGCGGCGCAGCGGCTCGAGGTAGACGATCCCGCCGAAGAGCTGGATGTAGTGCGGGAGGTGCAGATCGCCCTCTTCGTCGGGGATCACGAGGTCGTTCTCGGTGATGATCCCGACGCAGCGCCCGCCGTCGTTGACGACCGGCACGCCGGGCAGGTCGTGGTCTCGCAGCAGACGGATCGCATCCTCGACCGGCTGCCCCGGCTCGACGGTGGGCACGTCAGACTCCATGATCTCGCGGACCTGCATGGGCGGGGAAGCCTACATCCACGTGCGACTGGTGGCCCTCGCCGCGGCGGCGGGATGCGTCGACGCGGCCACGTACCTGGGGCTCGACGGGGTCTTCGTGGCCAACCAGACCGGCAATACGGTCCTCATGGGCATCGCGGTCAGCCAGGGCGACTGGCACCAGGTGGTGCGCACGGCCGGCGCCGTGGCCGCGTTCTGCGCTGGTGTGCTCGTCGCCGCCCGGGCGCTGCGCGCCGCGGCGAGCGGATGGCCCGCCCGGGTGAGCGCCGTCGTGGCGCTCCAGGCGGTGGGGCTCGGCGTCCTCGCCGTGGCCTGGGGGCCGCTGCCGACGCTGGCCGGCATCGCGCTGGGCGGGCTCGTGCTCGGCGCGCAGAGCGCGGCGACGATGCACATCGGCATCGGCTGGCCGACGACGTTCGTGACCGGGACGCTGACGCGGATCTTCACCGAGATGGGTCGGCATACGCGCACGTTCGGCCCGCGCTGGGCCGTGGCGACGTGGGCCGCGTACCTGTGCGGGGCGGCGGCCGGCGGACTGCTCGAGCGAGCGGTCGACGCTCGGCTGGCGGTCGCGGTCGCGGCGGCCGCCACCGCCGCGGTGGCGCTCAGCGCATGGCTGCGGGCAGGGCGCTGATCACGTCCGACGCGATCACGCCCTCGGCGGCGCCGACGGCCTGCGCCGCGGCAAGCCCGGCCCGCCGGTGCAGCTCAACCGCGGCGGCGGCCGCGTGGAACGGCTCGAGCTCGTGGGCGAGCATCGCCGCCACCACGCCCGACAGGACGTCGCCGGTGCCCGCGGTCGCGAGCGCACCGGCGCCGCCGCGGCTGATCGCCACGCGCCCGTCGGGCGCCGCCACCAGCGTGTCGTCGCCCTTGAGCACGACGACGGCGCCCGACCGGCGCGCAGCGTCGCGCGCATGGTGCAGGCGGCGCGCCTCGATCGTGTGCGAGTCGAGCTCGAGCAGGCGGCCGAGCTCGCCCGCATGCGGGGTGATGACGGTGGCGGCCTCGCGCGCGGCGAGCGACTCGAGCCGGCCGGCGTGGGCGTTGAGGCCGTCGGCGTCGAGCAGGACGGGCACCGGCGCCCGGGCGACGAGCTCCCGGGCCAGAGCCACGCTCGGCTCGGCGCGCCCGAAGCCGGGGCCGACCACGAGCGCCCCGCCCCGGCGCTGCGCCTCGTCGAGGACCGTCTGCGCGCCCTGGGGCGTGAGCGCCCCGCCGTCGTCGGGCAGCGGGCGCGTCATGACCTCGAGCAGGCGGATCTCGAAGACGAGGTTCAGCGACGCCGGGATGCAGGCGGTGACGTAGCCGGCGCCGGCGCGCATGGCGGCCTCGGCGGCCATCGACGGCGCGCCGGTCAGGCCGGTGCAGCCGCCGCAGACGAGCACGTGGCCGGAGCTGAACTTCGTCGAGCCGGCCTGCCGGCGCGGGATCGCAGCGGTCGCGCGCCGTTCGATCAGGCCGGCCGCCGCGCGGGCGGCGCGCCGTCGGGGATCCCGATTGCGATGACGTAGACGGCTCCGGCATGGTCCTTGCCGGGCGCGATCCACAGGCCGGGCTTGGCGGCGTGGAACGTCGCGGTCGCGGCGGCGCGCACGGCGGGGCCGGCGACCTCGCCGCTGGAGGCGTCGACGCCGCTGGGGACGTCGGCGGCGACGACGGTCCGGTCGCCGCCGGCCAGCGCGCGGACCGCCTCGCCGACCTCGCCGCGCACCGCCCCGGCGAACCCGGTGCCCAGCAGCGCATCGACGATCAGCTCGGCGCCGTCGAGTGCCGCGGGCGCGAACCGCTCGACCGGCCGCGTGAGACGGTGGAGGTTCTCGGCCGCGTCGCCCGCGACCTTGGCGGGCTCGCCGGCGAGCAGGACGCGCACGTCGCGGCCGCGCTCGTGCAGGACGCGCGCCGCGACGAACCCGTCGCCGCCGTTGTTGCCGGTCCCGCAGACGACCGCGACCGGGCCCTCGGGAACCAGGTCGGCGGCCACGCGCGCCAGGCCGGCCCCCGCGCGCTCCATCAGGTCCAGCGACGGCACCCGGCGCTCGTCGATCGCCCAGCGGTCGATCGCGCGCATCTGCTCGGCGGCGTAGAGCGGCTCGACCCAGCCGGGCAGCGGCGGCGGCGGGCCAGGATCGTCGCAGACCGCGCTCATCGCACCAGTGCGACGGCGCCGGCCATGCCGCGGGAGTGGGTCAGCGAGACGTCGACGTCGGCGTCCAGCGCCGCGAGCGCTCCGCGCAGCCTGATCCGCGCGCCGTCGTCGCCCGGCACGACCTCGATGTCCTGCCAGCTCCAGGCCTGCAGGCGCAGCGCCTTGGCCACCGCCTCCTTGGCGCAGAAGCGCGCGGCGAGGTGCTGCGCGGGACGCGCCTTGGCGGCGGCGTATGCGCGCTCGGCGTCGGTGAACAGCCGCTCGGCCAGCCGCGGACGGCGCTCGAGCGCTCGCTCCAGGCGATCGATCTCGAGCAGGTCCAGGCCGATGGCGCTCACTCGACCGTGACGGTCTTGGCCAGGTTGCGGGGCTGGTCGACGTTCAGGCCGCGCCGGCGGGCGATCCCGTAGGCCAGCAGCTGCAGCGGGATGACCGCGAGGATCGGCTGCAGCATCCAGTCGGTGCGCGGGACCGCCAGCACCGACTCGGCGTGGCGGGCGATCTGGTCGTTGCCCTCGGTCGTGATCGCGATCACGTGCGCGCCGCGGGCGCGGACCTCCTGCATGTTCGAGACGACCTTGTCGAGCACCGGCGAGTCGGTGGCCACGCACACGACCGGCGTCATCTCGTCCAGCAGCGCGATCGGCCCGTGCTTCATCTCCCCCGCCGCGTAGGCGTCGGTCGAGATGTAGGAGATCTCCTTGAGCTTCAGCGCGCCCTCCAGCGCGACCGGCAGGCCCACGTGGCGGCCCAGGTACAGGAAGAAGCCGGCCTGCCACCAGCGCTCGGCCAGCGCGTCGATCGCGGGTCCGAGCCGATCCATCGCCTCTGTGACCGCGCTGGGCAGCCGGCGGATCTCGGCCACCAGCTCGGCCACCCGCTGGCGGTCCAGGCGGCCGCGCAGCTCCGCCAGCCGCAGTCCGAGCAGCAGCATCACCGCGACCTGGCAGGTGAACGTCTTCGTGGCCGCAACCCCGATCTCCAGCCCGGCGCGGGTGAACAGGACGCCGTCGGCGTCGCGCGTGGCCTGCGAGCCCATGACGTTGGTGACGGCGAGGACGGTGGCGCCGCGCTCCCGGGCCAGGCGCATCGCGGCCAGCGTGTCGGCCGTCTCGCCCGACTGCGTGATCCCGACGACGAGGTCGCCGGGGCCGACGACCGGGTCGCGGTAGCGGTACTCGGAGGCGATGTCGATCTCGACCGGCAGCCGCGCCCACGACTCGATCGCGTAGCGGCCGATGAGGCCCGCGTGGTAGCTGGTCCCGCACGCCACGATGACCACGCGCTGCGCGTTGGCGACGAGCGCCTCGTCGAGCGCCCCCTCCTCGTCGAGGTCGACGCCGTCGCCGCGCGCGACCCGGTCGAAGATCGTGTCGGCCAGCGCATCGGCCTGCTCGTGCATCTCCTTGAGCATGAACGTCTCGTAGCCGCCCTTCTCGGCGGTCTCCTCGTCCCAGTCGATCTCGGTGATCTCGCGCTCGATCGGCGTGCCGTCGGGGCGCAGCAGCTCCACGCCGTCGCGGCGCAGCACGACGATCTCGTCGTTGTCGACCACCTGCGCCCGGCGGGTGTGGGCGAGGAACGCCGGCACCGCCGAGGCGACGAACTGCTCGCCGTCGCCGCGGCCCACGACCAGCGGGCACTCCTTGCGCACGCCGACGAGGGTCTCGGGGTCGTCGAGCGACATCGCGACGAACGCGAAGTGCCCCTGCAGCTGCGGGTAGGCGGCGCGGACCGCGGCGACGAGGTCGCCGTCGAGGTGGGTGGCGATGAGGTGGGCGATGACCTCGGCGTCGGTGTCGGACGTGAAGACCGCGCCGGCGGCGATCAGGCTCTCCTTGAGGTCGACGAAGTTCTCGACGATCCCGTTGACCACGACGTGGACGCGATCGGTGGTGTCGAAGTGCGGGTGCGCGTTCTCCTCGCAGACCCGGCCGTGCGTCGCCCAGCGCGTGTGGCCGATCCCGGTCGTCGCCGGGGCGCGGCCACCGAGACGCCGCCGCCGTTGCCGGCGATCGCCGCGTCCAGCGCGGTCAGGTTGCCGACGGCGCGGACGGACTCGATCTCGCCGCCCGCGATGACCGAGATGCCGGCTGAGTCGTAGCCCCGGTACTCGAGCTTGCGCAGCCCCTGCAGGAGGAGCTCCTGGACGGGACGCTGCCCGACATACCCCACGATCCCGCACACAGGCCGCGATCCTTTCTACGCGAACGACGCGGGACCGCGCAGGCGGCCCCGGAAGAGACGGGTCACAACGGTAGCAACCGGCCGGACGGCCGCAAACTCGCGCGCGCGTGGCGATGAGCTTCGTCCCAGACGAAAGAAATCGCCACGGAGCGCGGGCGGAGGCCGCGCGGTCCGCTGCGCGCGGGCGGCCGGGCTACGCGGGCGGGGCGGCGGCGGCCTCGACCACCCCGGCGAGGCGGGCGCAGACCGTGTCGGCCTCCTCGGCGGTCGGCGCCTCGACCATCACGCGGACGAGCGGCTCGGTGCCGCTGGGGCGCAGCAGGACGCGGCCACGGCCGGCGAGCGCCGCCTGCTCCTCGGCCAGCGCGGCGGCGACCTGCGGGCCGGCCATCGCCGCATCGCGATCGCCGACACGCACGTTGATCAGCCGCTGCGGAAGCTTCTCCATGGCGTCGCGCTCGGCGAGCTCGCGGCCGGCCAGCGACTCGAGCGTGAGCAGGGCGCTGGCCACGCCGTCGCCGGAGGGGACGAAGCCCATGTCGATGAGGTGCCCGGACTGCTCGCCGCCGAGCTCCCAGCCGCGGGCGCGCAGCTCCTCGAGCACGTAGCGGTCGCCCACCTTCGTGGTGGCAACCTCGATGCCGGCTTGCGCCATCGCGGCATGGAAGCCGTAGTTCGTCATGACCGTCACCGCGACGCCCGGCACGCGCCGGTGGCGCGCGGCGAGGGCCAGCAGCTCGTCGCCGTCGACGACCGCGCCGGTGCGGTCGACGGCCAGCACCCGGTCGCCGTCGCCGTCGAAGGCGAAGCCGACGTCCTGGTCGCCCGCCGCCATGCGCTCGGCCAGCGCCTCGACGTGGGTGGAGCCGCAGCCGGCGTTGATGTTGCGCCCGTCGGGCTCGACGTTGAGGGCGGTGACGGTCGCGCCGAGGCGCGTGAAGATCTCGGGGGCGACGCGGTACGTGGCGCCGTGGGCGCAGTCGAGCAGCACCCGCACGCCGTCGAGGCTCAGACCCGCGAAACGGGTCTCGAGCTCGCGCAGGTAGTCCTCCTGCGTGCCGTGCAGCGACCGCACGCGGCCGATGTGCGGCGCCGGGGCGGACGGGGCCGCCAGCGCCCGCTCGATCTGCGCCTCGGCCGCGTCTGTGAGCTTGTAGGCGTCGGGGCCGAAGAACTTGATGCCGTTGTCGGCGTACGGGTTGTGCGACGCGCTGATGACGGCCGCAAGATCGAAGCCGTAGCGACGCAGCAGCAGCGGAGCGGCCGGGGTCGGCAGGACGCCGCCGAGCAGCGCGTCGCCGCCCGCAGCGGTCACCCCGGCGGCGAGCGCCACCTCGAGCATGTCCCCGGACTCGCGGGTGTCGCGGACGATCAGGACCTGCGGGTGCGGCGCGGGGGAACCCGCGGTGGCGGCGCGGCCGAGCGCTAGCGCCAGCTCCGCGGTGAGGAAGGTGCCCGCCTCGCCACGGACCCCGTCCGTGCCGAACAGCTTGCCGCCGGCAGCCAAGCTAGTGGACCGCCCGCAAACGGACGACCCACTCAGCGCTTCGAGAACTGCGGCCGCTTGCGGGCCTTCTTCAGACCGGCCTTCTTGCGCTCCTTGGCGCGCGAGTCGCGCGTCAGGAAGCCGCGGCGCTTGAGCTCGCCGCGCTGGTTCGGATCGGCCTCCAGCAGGGCGCGCGAGATGCCGTGGCGCAACGCGCCGGCCTGCGCGGAGACCCCGCCGCCGGTGAGCGTGGCGACGACGTCCATGCGCTCCTCGTAGCCCACGGCGGCCAGCGGCTGGCGGATGTTGGCCTGCAGCGTCGCGCGCGGGAAGAAGACGTCCAGGGCCTTGCCGTTGATCGTGTACGCGCCGGTGCCGGGCTTGAGGATGACGCGCGCGATGGCGGTCTTGCGCTTGCCGGTCGCGGTGTACCGCGCGCTGGCCCCGAGGTCGATCGTGGCCGCGACAGGCTGATCGAGGTCCTCGGCCTCGGCCTCCGCGGCGGCCTCCGCCTCGGCCTCGGCTTCCGCCTCGGCACGGGCGAGCGGGTCGACCCCCTCGGGGACGATGTCCGGCTGAAGGTCCATGCCGGGGATGGCCGGCTTGACGCGGGGCGTCGCGGGCTCCTCGTCCTCGTCCTCCTCGGCGCCGGCGGCCTCGGGCTCGCCAGCGGGGGCGGGAGCGGCAGCGGCGGCCTCCGCCTCGGGAGCGGGAGGGGCGGCCGGGGCCTCGGGCTCGGAAGCGGGAGCGGCGGCCGGGGCCTCCGCCTCCGCAGCGGGAGCGGCCTCGGGCTCGCCATCGGAAGCGGAAGCGGCGGCGGCAGCAGGGGCGGGCGCCGCCTCGGGAGCGGGGGTCTCCGCCTGGACGGCGGGAGCGGGGGTCTCCGCCTGGGCGGCGGGAGCGGGGGCGGCCTCGGGCTCGCCATCGGAAGCGGGAGCGGGCGCGGCGGACGGCTCGGGCGCGGCGTCCGGCGCGGGAGCGGCGGCCTCGGCGGCGTCGTCGGCGGCGGGCGCGGGGACGTCGGCGCCGGTGGCCTCGGGCTCCTGCGCCTCGTTCTGCTCGTCCTTCGGGGTGGCGTCGTCGGCCATGCCTACGAGATCTCCATCGGTTGCGGCTTCTGGGCGGCGTGCGGGTGCTCCGGCCCGGCGTAGATCTTCAGCTTCGTGAGCTGCTTGCGCGCCATGCGGTTGCGGGGCAGCATGCCCTTCACCGCCAGGCGGATGACCTCCTCGGGCCGGCGGTCGATCATCTCCTCGAACGTGCGGCTCTTCAGCCCGCCGGGGTAGCCGGAGTGGCGGTAGTAGCGCTTCTCGCTGCGCTTGTTGCCGGTCACCTGGATCTTCTCCGCGTTGACCACGACCACGAAGTCGCCGGTGTCGCAGTGCGGGGTGTACTGCGGCTTGCGCTTGCCGCGCAACGCGTCGGCGATCTGCGTGGCAAGCCGGCCGAGGGTCTGGCCGGTGGCGTCGACGAGCAGCCAGTTGCGCTCGGCGGTCGCGGGAGTGGCAACGAAGGTCTTGGTCATGGCAGCGAGATGGCCGCGACAGGGCGCGGCCTGGGCAGAGGATAGGGAATCGGCGCTTCAGCGTTCGGCGTGGGCGCCCAGACGGTATCGCCCCCGCGCTTCGGCGCCGACCGCCCGCACCGCAACGACCGTCGAGTCGCCCATCCGCTGGGTCCGTGCCTCGACGCTCGCTGCAGCCGCTCGGCCGCGGGACCGCTCACTCCCACTCGATCGTGCCGGGCGGCTTGCTCGTGATGTCGAGCACCACCCGGTTGACCTCGCGCAGCTCGTTGATCATCCGCGAGGCGATCTGCTCGAGCAGGTCGTAGGGCAGGCGGGCCCAGTCGGCGGTCATCGCGTCGTCGCTGGTCACCGCGCGGATGACGACGACATAGCCGTAGGTGCGCTCGTCGCCCTGGACGCCGACCGTCCGCACGTCGGGCAGCACGCAGAACGACTGCCACAGCTCGCGGTACAGGCCGGCCTTGCGGATCTCGTCCTGGAGGATCGCGTCGGCGTCGCGCAGCACGTCGAGGCGCTCCTTCGTCGCCTCGCCGCCGACGACGCGGATGGCCAGGCCCGGACCGGGGAACGGCTGACGCCACACGAGCCGCTCGGGCAGTCCCAGCTCAGCCCCGACCGCGCGGACCTCGTCCTTGAACAGCGCCCGCAGCGGCTCGACGAGCTCGAACTCGAGGTCCTCGGGCAGGCCGCCCACGTTGTGATGCGACTTGATCGTCGCCGCGCCGGTGCCGCCGCCGGACTCGATGACGTCGGAGTACAGGGTGCCCTGCACGAGGTACTTCGCCCCCGCCAGCTTGGCCGCCTCCTCCTCGAAGACGCGGATGAACTCGGCGCCGATGATCTTGCGCTTGGCCTCGGGCTCGGTGACGCCCCGCAGCCGCGCGAGGAAGCGGTCCTCGGCGTCCACGGCGACGAGCGGCACCTTGAAGTGGTCGCGAAAGGCGGAGATGACCTGCTCGCCCTCGTTCTTGCGCATCAGCCCGTGGTCGACGAACACGCACGTCAGCTGGTCGCCGACCGCGCGATGCACGAGCAGCGCAGCGACCGACGAGTCCACGCCCCCCGAGAGGCCGCAGATCACGCGGCCGTCGCCGACCTGGGCGCGGATGCGCTCGATCTGCTCCTCGACGATGCTCGCCGCGCTCCACGTGCGGTCGCAGCCGCAGATGTCCTCGAGGAACGTCGTCAGCACGTGCTGGCCGTAGGGCGTGTGCACGACCTCCGGGTGGAACTGGATCCCGTAGATCTCGCGCTCCCGCGACTCGAACGCCGCCACCGGCGAGGCGGTCGACGACGCCAGCGCGGTGAACCCGGGCGGCGCCGCGAAGACCGCGTCACGGTGCGACATCCAGCACGTCTGCTCGGCCGGCGTGCCCGCCAGCAGGCGCCCCGGCTCGCGCACCGTCAGGTCGGAGCGGCCGAACTCACCGACCTCGGCGCCCTCGACCCGGCCGCCGAGCTCGAGCGCGATGAGCTGCATCCCGTAGCAGATGCCGAGCACCGGGATGCCGAGGTCGAGCAGCTCGAGGTCGAGGCGCGGCGCGGCGTCGGCGTACACCGACGCCGGACCACCCGACAGGATCAGCCCCTTGGGCCGGCGCCGGCGCACCTCCTCGACGCCGACGTGGTGGGGCAGCAGCTCCGAGTACACGCCGCACTCGCGCACCCGGCGCGCGATGAGCTGCGAGTACTGGCCGCCGAAGTCGAGGACCACGACCTCGTCCACCGCCCGCGGCGCGGCGACGTCGACCGCCGACTCCTCGACGAGCTCGGTCGCGGCCGTCGCGGCGGTGACGACGTGGTTGCTGCTCACGATGCGCTGCCGTGCCAGGTCGTGACGTCAGTGAGCGAGCACCCGCAGGGCGCTCCCGATGCGACCGCCCACGGGCTCGACGTCGTCCAGTGGGAGGACCCGCGGGGCCTCACGCCTCCTGGAGCGCCTTCTCGGCCGGGGCGCCGTTGCCGTTGGCTGGGCCGTGCGCCGCCACGGCGGCGCCGCGCGCCCCCATGCCGACCTGCTGGGCGGCCTGCAGCGCCTTGCCCTCGGTCTGCAGCGCGGGCGCGATCATCAGCTCGGCCCGGTTGAACTCGGCGATGTCGCGGTAGCCGGTGGTGGCCATCGACGTGCGCAGCGCGCCCATGAGGTTGAACGTGCCGTCGTTCTCGTGGGCCGGCCCGGTGAGGATCGCCTCGAGCGAGCCGTTCTGCGTCGTCTGCACGCGCGCGCCGCGCGGCAGCGACGGATGGAACGTCGCCATGCCCCAGTGGTAGCCGTGGCCGGGCGCCTCGAACGCGCGCGCCAGCGGCGAGCCGATCATCACGGCGTCCGCGCCGCAGGCGATCGCCTTGGCCACGTCGCCGCCGGTGCGCATGCCGCCGTCGGCGATGACCTGGCAGTACTCGCCGGTCTCCAGCATGTGCTGCGAGCGGGCCGCGGCGACGTCGGCGATCGCGGTCGCCTGGGGGACGCCGATGCCGAGCACCCCGCGCGTCGTGCACGCCGCTCCCGGGCCGACGCCCACGAGCACGCCGGCCGCGCCCGTGCGCATGAGGTGCAAGCCGGTGTGGTAGCTCGCGCAGCCGCCGACGACGACCGGGACGGGCACCTCGCGGCAGAACTCCTTGAGGTTCAGCGGCGGGCGCGACTCGTCCTGCGAGACATGCTCGGCCGACACGACCGTCCCCTGGACGACCAGGATGTCGAGCCCGGCCTCGAGCGCGAGCTCGTAGTAGTCGCGCACGCGCTGGGGCGTGAGCGACGCCGCGGCGACGACGCCCTGCTGCTTGATCTCGCGGATGCGCCGCGCCATGAGCTCGGGCTGCAGCGGCGCCTCGTAGATCGCCTGCATCTCGCGCGTCGCGATGTCCTTCGGCAGCGACGCGATGCGCTCGAGCTCCTCGTCGGCGTTCTCGTAGCGGGCCCAGATGCCCTCCAGGTTGAGGACGGCCAGACCGCCGATCTTGCCGATGATGCCGGCGGTGCGGGGCGAGACCACCCCGTCCATCGCCGACGCCAGGAGCGGCAGCTCGAAGCGGTAGTCACCCAGCTTCCACGTGATGTCGACGTCATCGGGGTCGCGCGTGCGGCGCGAAGGGACGATGGCGATGTCGTCGAATCCGTAGGCGCGGCGGGCTTTCTTCCCGCGGCCGATCTCAACTTCCATTGGGCGATCCTAGGGCTCGGTGCGGACGGGACGGCGGCCCGATCGACCATAGCAACGCGGGCCGTCCCGGCCGGGCTCCAGAGGCCGCTGCGAGCGGCGTCCGTCAGCCGACGTTGGCGGGCGACGGGAGCGACGTCACCTCGGTCTCGGCGGTCAGCCGCTCGACCTCGCGCGGGTCGATGACCCCCGCGCCCAGCCGCTGCACCGAGTCCACGCCGCAGGCGACCGCGAAGCGCAGGCACTCCTCGAGCGGCTTGTCGCTGTAGCGGGCCGCCACGTAGCCCGCGATGAACGCGTCGCCGGACCCCACGGTCGCGACCGGCTCGCGCCGCTCGACACGCACGCGCAGCATCCGCAGCCCGGCGTCGGACGGCAGCGCCGCGAAGCACCCGTCCTCGACCGTCATGATCGCCTCCTTGGCGCCGAGCTCGACCATCTCGCGCACGGCGATGACGCGATCCTCGTCGTCGTTGAACTCGTGGCCGACGAGCTCCTCGGCCTCCATCATGTTCGGCGAGACGACGGTCGGCTCCGCGCGGACGGCCAGGCGCAGCGGCTCGCCGTCGGTGTCGACGACGCTCGTCAGCCCCATCTTGCGCAGGTCGCGGATCAGCGAGGCGTAGACGTCGGGGTCAACGCCGGGCGGCAGCGAGCCGGCGAACACGACGACCGCCGCCCCGCGCGCGAGGTACAGGAGCTTGTCGTGGAAGAGCTCCATCTCGCGGCTGGTGACCGTCGCGCCGCGCTCGTTGACCTCGGTCTGCTCGCCGGAGGTCGGATCGACCACCGAGAGGTTCGTGCGCGACTCCTCGCGGATGCGGACGAAGTCGGTGAGGATCGCCTCGTCGGTGAGCTGCTCGACGATCCGCGTGCCGGTCGGGCCGCCGGCGAACCCGGTCGCGATGACGGGCTGGCCGAGCGTCTTGAGCGTCCGCGCGATGTTGACGCCCTTGCCGCCCGCCATCGTCGTGGTCTCGACCGCGCGGTGACGGCGCCCGGGCCGGAAGTTCGGCACCGAGAGGGTCCGGTCGATCGCCGCGTTGAGGGTGACGGTGATGATCATGCGGTCTCGGTGTCTCCCCGCCTCCGAGCGCTCGTCTCGCGTCGGCGGACGTGGTATCGGCGCCCGAATACGACAAGCAGGCTACACGCCAGCACGGCGGCCGCCACCAAGATCAGGACGAATGGGAGCGGCAGCGCCGAGCCGACCTTGTCGCGCAGGCTCGGGGCGGGGATCGCCGCCGCCGTCACCAGCGGCACGCGCGCCAGCTCGCGGCCGCGCCGCGAGACGACCACGGTGCCCATCCGCCGCCCGGCGGGCACGGCGGTCGAGATCTCCCGCGGCGCCCCGACGACGCGCACGTCGAGCCGCTCGCCCCTGCGCGTGACCGTCCGCACCCGGTGGGCGGCGACCAGCCTTGCGCGCTGGTCGCGGAACGCGAGCTTGGGCCGCGCGAGCACCTCGCCCTTGTGGACCGCCGTGCTGCGCTGGTAGCGCGACAGGCCCCACCGCAGCAGCGCGAGCGAGTCGGCGTCGCGTGCCGCCTCGCTCGGGTCGCCGAGCACCGCCGAGACGAGCCGCACGCCGTTGCGCCGGGCCGAGCCGACCAGCACGTAGCCGGCCTGCAGCGTGTGGCCGGTCTTGACGCCGTTGACCCACTTGGCCTGTCGCAGGAGCGTGTTGCGGTTGACGATCCTGCGGCGGTCGCCGTCGATCTCCACGGTCGCCGAGGTGCGGTTGACCGTGCGGGCGAAGAACGGGTTGCGCAGGAGGATCAGCGACAGCTTCACGAGGTCCATCGCGCTCGAGTAGTTGCCGCGCTCGTCGAGGCCGACCGGGTTGGAGTAGTGCGTGTTGCGCAGGCCCAGCGCACGGGCGCGCTCGTTCATCATCCGCACGAAGGCGCGGCGCGAGCCGCCGACGCGGACCGCGAGCGTGGCCGCGGCGTCGTTGCCCGACGCCAGCAGCAGGCCGCGCAGCAGGTCGCGGATGGTGACGCGGTCGCCGCGCTGCAGGCCCATCAGCGACTCGACCGGCGACGCGGCGTAGCCAATCGCCCTGACGCGGTCGTCGAGGTCGGCGTGCTCGAGCGTCACCAGCGCGGTCATCAGCTTGGTCGTCGAGGCGATCGAGCGCCGCTCGTTGGCCGAGCGGCGCAGGACGACGTCCTCGGTGTCGGGCTGGACGAGGACGGCGGCCCCGGCCTGCAGGGACGGCGGGCCGTCCCGGGCGGCATGCGCGGGCGCTCCGGCCGCGAGGGCGATCAGCCCCACGGCCAGCAGGGCCAGCAGGAGCCGGATCACGGCGTCGAGTCGTCGGCCTTGGCGTTGGGCGCCAGCTTCAGGCGCTGGCCGACCTGGAGGGACTGTGGGTCGAGATCCGGGTTGAGCTCCTGCAGGCGCTCGACCGAGACGCCGGTCTTCTCGGCCACCGTCGACAGGATGTCGCCCTGCTTGACGACGTAGACCTTGCGCGTCTTGTGCTGCTTCGCGGAGGCCTTCTTGCCGCCCTTCGTGGACTTCGTCGTGGCGGCCGGGACCGTGCTCGTCGACGGGTCGCCCCGGGTGTTGTCCCGGTACTGCTGGTAGATCAGGAAGGCCGCCACCACGACCGCAACCAGGGCGAGCGGCGCGAAGATGCGCGCAAGGTTGCGTCGGGCCATGGGCGCGGAAGCATAGCCGGGGCTTTGCAGGCGGATCGGGCTTAGAACCGGTTTCAGGATGTCTCGCGGCCTGATGCACCCGTCTCGCGGCGCCAGATCGCCAACCGGCGAGCCTCAAAGGCAACCGGCTTTCGTCGCCTCGCCCGTTGGCGCCTGGCATCCACGATCCGGGCACCTCAGATCCACGATCCATTCTGAAACCGGTTCTTGGTGAGGTTCTTCCGGCGGGTCACGCCGTGTGCAGGGCCCAGGCGGCGGCGCGCAGGCGTTCGGCCTCGGCCGCGGCGGCCGCCGCGGGATCGCCGCCCGACGCTTCGTGCGCGCGGGCGATCGAACGCGACGCGGTGATCAGGCCGCCAGCCGGCCCCGGCGCGAACGCGGGCGCCAGATCCTCGACGCGGCCGCCCTGGGCGCCGATGCCGGGCAGCAGGAACGGGGTGCGGGGCATGAGCTCGCGGGCCCGGGCCAGGTGCTCGGGCGCAGTGGCGCCCATGACGGCGCCGACCGACGACAGCGGCCGGTCCGCGTCGAGGTCGCGGCCGAGGCGCGCGACGAGCCGGGCCACGTGCTCCCACAGCGCGCCGTCCTCGGCCGTCTCGACGTCCTCGACGTCCACAGCGCCCGGGTTCGAGGTGCGCACCAGGACGAACAGGCCGGCGCCGGCAGCGCGCGCGGCGGACGCGAACGGGTCGAGCGCGTCACGACCAAGGTACGGGTTGACGGTCACGGCGTCGGCCCGCAGCCCGTCGATCCGGCCCCACGGCGTGTCGAGGCCGGTGAGCAGGCCCTGGGCGTAGGCGGCGGCGGTGACGTCGATGTCGCCGCGCTTGGCGTCGGCGAGGACGAGCAGGCCCGCGGCGCGCGCGTGCTCGGCGACCTCGCCCAGCGCCGCCCACCCGGGAGCGCCGAGGCGCTCGAAGCAGGCGACCTGCGGCTTGACGGCCACGCAGGCCGCACCGGCCGCGTCAATGAGCAGCCGGCAGTGCTCGGCGACGGCGGCCGCCGCGCGCTCGGCGGGCGAGCCGTCCGGGCGATCGGCGGACGAGCCATCCGAGCGCTCGACCGCCGAGCCATCCGGGCGGTCGGTGGGCGAGCCGTCCGGGCGCTCGACCGCCGAGCCGTGGCCTCTGTCCCCACGCGAACCGGCCGGCCGCTCGCTCGCCGCACGCTCGTGGCGACCCGACGAGCGATCGGCGATCGCGGCGGGCCACAGCCGTGCCGGGTCGGGATCGAGCCCGAGCACGATCTGCGACTCGCGTGCGGCGACGCACGCCGCCAGCCGGCCGGCGAACCCGGCGCCGGCCGCCCGGGGCTCGCCCGGCGACACCGGAGCGATCCCTGGCGCTCCGGGCCGGCTACTCGCCCTTGACCGACTTCTTCAGGCCGGAACCCGCGGTGAACTTCGGCAGCTTGGCCGCGGCGATCGTGATCTTCTCGCCGGTCCGGGGATGCACGCCTTCGCGAGCACCACGCTCGGTGACATGGAACTTCCCAAAGCCTGAGAAGTTCACCTCGCCGCCGCGCTTGAGGGTGTCCTGGATGGTGTCGATCACCGCGTCGACGGCCTTGCCGGCGTCGGACTTGGCGAGACCTGCCTTCTGCGCGATGTGATCGACGAACTCGGACTTCGTCACGGCTAGTGCTCCTCCTTCGATGACGTACGCAGCGACCGAAGCTAACAGTGCCAGCGGACGCTACTACCGATGGTTATGCGGAAATTGCACGGTTTGTGGATTTGTGGCGGCGCATCATCGCGCCATCGCCGGACGACTGTCGGCTGAGGGGCGCAGAATGTGTCCGCGATGCCCCTGCCAAGAGCCGCATGGCTGGTCACGGTAGCCGTCGCGTTGATCACCGCGCTCGTCGTGCTCGTGAACGGCTACACGGGCTACGGCGTCCTGTCGCTCGTGGTGGCCGCCGCGGCGGCGATCAACGTGCGCTGAGGCGACCGGCCGCCGCGCCGCCCCGCGCCCCCGACCCAGCACGCCGCGTGTCCGGCGCTCGTGCGTCATTTGCAGGGCTTTCACCAGCCGAGCACGCGCTCGAGCTTGCCTGTGCCGCGCTCGATGTCGATGGTCTCGACGTCCTGGTTTCCCCGCGGGCCGCGCCGATCGGGCCGTCCGCGGGCAGGATCGTCGCGATGCTCACCCGGCGCCGGCTCGCGGCTTGGCTCGGTGGTCTCGTCTGGGTCGATCATCCCCGCAGCGTCCCCATCCAGGCGAGCGGCAAACATCGCCGTGTTCGGGGCGGGCGCCCGGTTGAACCGCGTCCGTCGGCCGCTGCGCCGCCGGCGGCGGCGAACGGGCGGGGTCGAGACGGGGCCGACCGCAGCGGCAGCGACCAGGCGGCGTCAAGGCGGACCGACCGCAGCAGCAACCAGGCGGCCTCGAGGCGGACCGACCGCAGCAGCAGCAACCAGGCGGCGTCAAGGCGGACCGACCGCAGCAGCAACCAGGCGGCCTCGAGACGCACCGACCGCAGCGGCGGCGAACGCACGCCGATTCCCGGCGCCCGTCAGCGGCGGTCAGTCTGGGATCTCCGTTCCCGGCCGCACCCGGTCGGCGGGCTCGATGTGGATGAGGACGTCCGCGTCGCCGAGGCGGCGGCGGATCTCGTCCTGGAGGTCGTGGGCGGTCGCGTGGGCCTCCTCGAGCGTCGCGCCGGCGTGGAACTGCACGTGCATATCGACCAGGCGCCGAGCGCCGGCCCGGCGGGCGCGCAGCTTGTGGAAGCCGACGACGCCGTTCGGTCCGAACGAGACGACCGCGTCCCGGATGATCTCGAGCTCGTCCGGAGGCAGCCCCTCGTCGACCAGGACTCGGCCCGAGCGCATGACCAGCCGTACGCCGGTGGAGAGGATCGCCACGGCGACGAGCAGCGCGACCACCGGGTCGAGCCAGTTGGCGCCCGTGACCTGGACGAGCAGCAGCCCGACCAGCACGCCCACCGACGTGATCGCGTCGGTGCGCAGGTGTGCCGCGTCGCCCTCGAGCGCGGGCGAGCCGGTCTCGCGGGCGCGCCGCGCCAGGACCGCCGAGACCGCGAGGTTGACCACGATCGTCAGCGCGATGATCACGATGCCGAAGCCGAGACGCTCGACGGTGCCGCCCTCGAGCAGTCGGCGGACGGCCTCGAAGGCGATGATCGCCGAGCCGACGAGGATCAACACGCCCTCGATCGCGGCGGCCAGGTTCTCGATCTTCGCGTGGCCGTAGGGGTGGTTCTCGTCGGCCGGCTCGTCGGCCTTGCGCACCGACACGTAGGCCACGACGGACGCGACGAGGTCGATGACCGACTGCATCGCCTCCGCCAGCAGCGCGACCGATCCGGTGACGATGCCGGCGACGAACTTCAGCAGGATGAGCAGGGAATTCGACGCGATCGAGAGCGCCGCCGCCCGGCGCTTCTCGGGACGCAGCGCCGTGTCCTCGGTCAGCGCTCGAGCCATGTCCGCAGCAGGCGCACGGCGCGGCCCCGGTGGCTGATCGCGTCCTTCTCGGCGGGCGAGAGCTCGGCCATCGTCCGGTCGGGGTGCTCGTCGGGGACGAAGGCAGGGTCGTAGCCGAAGCCGCCGGTCCCGCGCGGCCGGGCGGCGAGCGTGCCGGTGCAGCGCCCCTCGAAGACCTCCTCGACGCCGCGTGACGGGTCGACGTAGGCGATCGCGCACACGTATGCGAGCCCGCTGCCGGCCGGCGCCTCGCGCAGCAGCCGGGCCAGGTTCTCCTCGTCGGTGGCCTGCTCGCCGGCGTAGCGGGCCGAGCGCACGCCGGGCGCGCCGCCCAGCGCATCGGCCTGGATGCCGGAATCGTCGGCGATCGCCGGTCCGCCGGTCGCCGCAGCCGCCGCCCGGGCCTTGCCGAGTGCGTTGTCGGCGAAGGTCGCGCCGGTCTCGGGCGGCAGCGCGACGTCGTCGGGCAGGGCGTGCAGATCGTGCGGAGCGAGCAGAGCGGCGAGCTCGCGGACCTTGTGGGCGTTGCGGGTGGCGAGGACGAGCGTCATCGGATCGCAGCCGGGGGGCGTGAGCGCCGCCGCACGCCCGCGGCCACCGCGGCCGATCGCGCGCGGATGGTGACGCCCGCCATCGCGTCAGCCGTGGCGCTCGCCATCGCGTCAGCCGTGGCGCTCGCCATCGCGTCAGCCGTGGCGCCCGCCATCGCGTCAGCCGTGGCGCCCGCCATCGCGTCAGCCGTGGCGCTCGCCATCGCGTCAGCCGCTGGCCTGGGCGACCGCCTCCGCCTGGACGGTCCGCAGATGCTCGATGCCGGCGGCGGCCAGGGCCAGCAGGTCGTCGAGGTGGGCGCGAGAGAGCGGCGTGCGCTCGGCGGTGGCCTGCACCTCGACGAGCCCGCCCGCGCCGGTCATCACGACGTTCGCGTCCACTTCGGCCGTGGAGTCCTCGCTGTAGTCGAGGTCGACCACCGGGGTGCCGCCGACGATCCCGCACGAGATCGCCGCGACCGTGCCGGTCAGGGGGCTGCGCTCGAGCCGGCCGTCCTCCACGAGGCGCCGGCAGGCCAGGTCGAGCGCGACGAACGCACCGGTGATCGAGGCGCAGCGGGTGCCGCCGTCGGCAGTGAGGACATCGCAGTCGAGCCACACGGTGCGCTCGCCGAGCGCCTCGAAGTCGATGACCCCGCGCAGCGACCGGCCGATGAGCCGCTGGATCTCGACCGTCCGGCCGTCGGGCCGGCCCTTGGCGACGTCGCGCGCCTTGCGCTCGCCGGTCGACGCCGGGAGCATCCCGTACTCGGCGGTGACCCAGCCGGTACGGCGGCCCTGCATCCAGCGCGGCACGGACTCGTCGACGGAGGCCGTGCAGATGACCCGGGTCTCGCCCTGGGTGATCAGTGCGGAGCCGGTCGCCGACGGCACGAAGCCGGGATCGATGCGGGTCGGGCGCAGGTCGTGGGGACCGCGGCCATCGGGGCGGGCGCTCATCGCGCCCATGTTCCCAGACCGGCTCGGGCGCCCGCGGTCTGGCGTGCCTGGGGCGGGCGCCGGTCCGCCCGCAGCCCACGACCGACGGCTGGCCGGGCCGTCGCAGGCGGGCGGCCCCGTGGCCCACGAGCGACGGCTGCCGGGCGTCGCAGGCCGGTGGCCCCGCGGCGCACGGCCCATGAGGCTCGGCTCCGCGGCCGGGCGCCGCACCGCGCGGCGCCCGGCCGGCGCGCTACTTGCCGCCCTTCAGCCCGCCGATCGCGTTCTGGAGCTTGTCGGTGACCGCCTTGCCGATCCCGTCGCCCTTGAACCCGTCGCCGTAGACGACCACCGCGCCGATGACGCCGGCGATCAGCAGGATCAGGCCGACGTACTCGACCGTCCCCTGCCCGCGCTCCCCGTTGCGCACCATCGTCAGCGCCGCGTGCATCCGCACCGCGAGCTCGTACACGTAGGCCATGTGGACCTCCTCGTCGAAGTGACATCGACGGCGATCTTGCGCGGGCGCGCGTCACGGAACCAGACGCATTCGCTACGACTTGGTCACATGCGAGCCCTCGTGGTCTCAAACATGCGCCCGGACGGCGCGCACCCGGCTCGCGGAAGCTTCGTGCGCGACCAGGTCGCGGCCCTGCGGCGGCGCCCGGAGCTCGAGGTCGATCTCGTGGAGGGCGCGCCCGGTGTCGCCGGCTACGCGCGGCTCGCGTGGGAGCTGCGCGGCCGCCACGGCTACGACGTCGTGCACGCGCACTTCGGGCTCACCGCGTGGCCCGCCCTCGTCGTGCGCGGCGCCCGGCGAGCGGTCACGCTCCATGGCACCGACGTCCGCCATCCGCGCACCGGCCGGCTGACCCGGGCGGTCCTGCCGCGCTACGACCTCGTCGCGGCGGTCTCCGCCTCGCTGGCCGCCGAGGTGGCCCGGCCGGGCGTTCGGGTGCTGCCGTGCGGGATCGACCTCGACCGCTTCCGGCCCATCGCACGTGACGAGGCGCGCGCCCGGCTCGGTCTGCCTCCCGACCAGCCGATGCTGCTGTTCCCCGCCGACCCCACGCGCGCGGTCAAGCGCGCCGATCGCGCCCGCGAGCTGGCCGGCGACGCCGGGGTGCGGCTCGTCACGCTCGGCCACACGCCCCCCGGCGAGATGGCGGTCTGGATGAACGCGGCGACCGCCGTGCTCGTGCCCTCGGACGCCGAGGGGTTCGGGCTCGTCGCGCTCGAGGCGCTCGCCTGCGAGGTGCCGGTCCTGGCCACGCCGGTCGGCGTCCACCCAGAGGCGCTGGTCGGGATCGAGGGCGTGCTCTGCGCCCCGTACGACCGCGCAGCGTGGGGCGCCGCCCTCGCGCCGCTGCTGGCCGCCGCCGCCCCGCGCCCCGCCGGGCGCGAGCGCGCCGCGCGCTGGAGCACCGACGCGATGGCGGCGCGGGTCGCCGAGGCCTGGCGCGACCTCGTGGGCGGCGGACGCGGCTGACCCGGCCACCGCCGCGCGCGGCCCTCCGACGGCGGGGACGGTCACTACGCTGTGGCCGATGGCCGGACCATTCGCACGCCTGCGCCGGGGAGGGGACGCGGGTTCCGATTCGCGCGCCGCCGTGGACATCCGGGCCCGATCCGACCGCCAACGGCGCCGACACCGACCCGACGACCGAGATGCCCGCCGCCGGCGCCCCGGACGAGAACAGGCACCGCACGGAGGCCATCGGCGGCTCGAGCGGCGAAGCGCCCCACGAAGCCGCTTCGGAAGACACGGAGGTCCTGCCGGCGGTCGTGCCCTTCGGGACGCCGCAGTCCGGCGGAGTGGCGGACACCCAGGTCGCTCCCGGCGGGCCGCTGGCCGCCGGCGAGGGAGCAACCACGCTACGCCGGCCGAGCCGAGGGCGGCTGGTTCGGGCGACCCGAACGCCGAAGCGGCGCCGGCCCGACGAGTTCGACGACCGAGCGCCGAAGCGCGCCGGGCCCGACGAGTTCGACGACCCGAGCGCCGAAGCGGCGCCGGGCCCGACGAGTTCGGGCGACTCGAGCGCCGAAGTGGCGCCGGCCCAGCCGGGCACCGAATCCATGGCGGTCGTGGGACCGCAGCCGCCCGCCGACGCGCCGGCGCCGCCCGACCAGCCCGCCGACACCGAGCCCGCCGCGACGCCGGCGCCGTCGTTCCTCACGCGCGGGCGCATGCGCCGCCGCCTGCGCTTCGTGCGCCGGGCGCGCGAGGTCGCGCTGCGCGACCTCGGCGGTCTCGTCTTCGACCTGCATCGATTCGGGCGCGACCGCCACGACCTCGTCGATCAGAAGCTTGCCGCGCTCGGTGCGCTCGACGCGGAGATGCGCGCGCTCGGCCAGGCACTCGACGACCCCGACGACGTCACGGTGCTGCGCGAGCCCGGCCTGGCGGGCTGCCCGCGCTGCGGCGCCCTGCACGCCAGCGACGCGCGGTTCTGCTCGACCTGCGGCCTGCCGGTCGGCAAGGGCGCCAGCCTGCCCGCGGGCCCGACGTACGCCGGGCCGGCGCCGAACCCGGACGCCCCCGGCGCCGCGCAGGAGCCGCCGGCGAGCGGCGACCCGCGGGCGCACGAGCCGTGAGCGGCGCCGACCGCGAGCACGACGCCGCTGCGCAGGCCTCACCCCAATCGCCGGACGGCGAGGACCAGGCGCCGCCGGCACCGCCCGCGCGCTGCCCCCAATGCGGGACCGAGCTCGAGCCCGGCCAGGAGTGGTGCCTGAGCTGCGGCACCGCGGCGCGCACGGTCATCGCGCCGACGCCGAACTGGCGCCTGCCGATCGCCGCCGTCGCGGTCGTGCTGCTGCTGTGCGGCGGCGCGCTCGCCTGGGCGTTCGTCGCGCTGACCGACAACGACGACGCAGTCCGGGCCGCGACGCAGACCGCGCCCGCGACGACCGCGACGACGACCACCGGCGCCACGCCCACGATCCCCGGCGCGACCCCGACCCCCACGCTCCCGGGGGCGACCACCACCCCCGCGCCCGGCGCGACCCCCACGCCGACGGCGACCACGGGCGTCCCGACGCCCGGCCCGACCGCGACCACCGGGGTCCCGACGCCCGGCGGTTGAGCGCGACGACGCGGCCGGCGCCGCGCGAAGCGGGATGTCAGCCGCCGTGCCCCACCGTCGGCCAGATCCCGCCGGCCAGGCGCTCCTGCGCCCGCAGCGCCAGCGGGTGCACCGCCACCGCGGGAACCGCCCCCGCCCGCCCCGACAGCACCGCCATCACCTCGGCCACCGAGCCCGACAGCGCGTCCAGGTCGTAGCCGCCCTCGAGGACCAGCGCGAGCGGCACGCCGCCCTCCGCGCACACGTCGCGCATCAGCCCCGCCATCGTCGCGAAGCCGCCGTCGGTCACCTCGCACCCGGCCAGCGGATCGCGGGCATGGGCGTCGAACCCGGCTGACACCAGGACCAGCCCGGGCGAGAACGCTCGCACGAGCGGTACCGCCACATGAGCGACCATCGCCGTCCACACGTCGTCGCCCGACCCGCTCGGGACGGGCAGGTTGACCGTGTAGCCCTCGCCGTCGCCGAGCCCGGCGTCCGACGCCGGGCCGGTCCCCGGATACAGCGGCCACTCGTGGATCGAGACGAACAGCACCTCGTCGGTCGCCGCGAAGATGTCGTTCGTCCCGTTGCCGTGGTGGACGTCCCAGTCGAGGATCAGCACCCGCTCGACGCCGAGCACCGACAGCGCATGGCGGGCCGCCACCGCGACGTTGTTGAACAGGCAGAAGCCCATCGCCTTGGCCGCCTCCGCGTGGTGCCCCGGCGGGCGGTGGACGCTGAACGCGTACGGCGCCTCGCCGCCCACCACCAGCGACGCGGCCTCGCACGCGCCGCCGGCCGCGTGCAGCGCCGCGCGATACGAGCCCGAGCTCACCGCCGTATCGAGATCGATCGCGCCGCCGCCCTGCGCGGACAGGTCGCGGATCCACGCCACGTGCGACTCCGGATGGACCCGCAGCAGCTGCTCGGCCGTTGCCTCGGGCGACGGTGCCCGCTCCCACCCCAGCCCCCCGCGCAGCGACAGCTCGCGCTCGATCGCCTGGATGCGCGCGGCGCATTCCGGATGGGAGCCGAGGTCGTGCTCGAGGGAGGAGGGGTGGCTGAGGAAGACGGGCGCGGCCACGCGGCTACGGTACTTGCCGCACATGTCCGGGTCACCCGCCCACGCGCCCCTGCGAGCGGACGTCGCCGTCGTCGGCGCCGGCGCGGCCGGCCTGGTCACCGCGCTGCACGCTGCCCGCGCCGGCGGCCGGGTCGCGCTCGTCTCCGCCACGCCGCTCGCGCAGACCGCCAGCTACTGGGCTCAGGGCGGTCTCGCCGCGGCACTGGCCGCCGACGACTCGCCCGAGCGCCACCTCGAGGACACCGAGCGCGCCGGCCGCGGCCTCGTCCGCCGAAGCGCCGCCGAGGTCCTCTGCCGCGAAGCGCCCGTCTGCGTCAACGCGCTCGTCGAGCCTCGGCGTGCGCTTCGACGCCGACCGCCACGGCCGTCTCGCGCTCGGCCTCGAGGGCGGGCACTCCATCCGCCGCGTCGTGCACGCCGGCGGCAGCGCGACCGGCCGGCGCCTCGTGCGCCAGCTCTCGGCGCTCGCCGTCGAGCACCCCCGCATCACGGTGATCGAGGGCTCCCGCGCCGCCCAGGTCTGGACCGGCGATGACGGCGCCTGCCGCGGCCTTCTGCTCGAGGACGGCCGGGCCATCGCGTCCGCGCCGTCGTGCTGTGCACCGGCGGCACCGCCGCGCTGTGGGCGCGCACGACGAACCCGCCCGGCTCGCTCGGCTTCGGCCTCATGCTCGCCCACCGCGCGGGCGCGCACCTCGCGGACCTCGAGTTCATGCAGTTCCATCCCACCGCGGTCACCGGCGTGCGCGGGCGCGAGGGGTTCCTCATCACGGAGGCGATCCGCGGCGAGGGCGCCACGCTGCACGGCGCCGACGGCGAGCGCTTCGTCGACGAGCTGGCGCCGCGCGACGAGGTCTCGCGCGCCGTCCACGCCGAGATGGGGCGCAGCGGCACGTCCAGCGTCGGGCTCGACATGCGCCACATCGACCCGGCGCTGTTTCCCAACGTCGTCGCCGCGCTGCAGGACGCGGGGCTCGACCCGACGACGCAGCTCATCCCCGTCTCCCCCGCCGCCCACTACGGCATGGGCGGGATCGTCACCGACCTCGACGGCCGCTCGACGGTCGCCGGGCTCTACGCGGTCGGCGAGACGGCGTGCACCGGCCTGCACGGAGCCAACCGGCTGGCCTCCAACAGCCTCACCGAGTGCTGCGTGTTCGGCACCCGCGCGGCCCGCGCCGCGCTCGACGAGCCGGCACCGCCGGACGCGCCGCCGCCCCCGGCCCCCACGCCGCTGCCCGAGCCCGGACGCGAGACCCGCGACGCGCTCTGGCGCCACGCCGGCATCGTGCGCAACCACGAGGACCTCGCGACGCTGCTGCTCGACCCCTATCCCCTGGCCCGGCTCATCGCGGCCAACGCGCTCAAGCGCGAGGAGAGCCGCGGCGCCCACCTGCGCGAGGACTTCCCCGACACCGACCCCGCGCTCGACCGCCACCATGCGGTGATCGCGCCCGGCGAGCCCCCCGCCTACGCGGTCTGGGCGTAGGCCCTTAACCCAATCTCAACACAGCGCGGCCTGTTCTTCACACCGGGCCGGCATGGTTGGCCCACCCCTGGAGAGAGGTTTGCATGTACCAGTTCAGCCGCGCGCTCTACCGCGAGCTCGCACCGTACATCCGCAGCGACCCGCCCAACCACGGAGCCGACCCCGCCGCTCACGCGGCGGTGCTGCGCTCGTGTGAGGCGACGCTGGAGCGGCTCGCCACGGACCGGCACTACTTCGCCCGTCCCGTCCGCACCCTGTTCAACGACATCAGGATCCACTTCCCGATGAGCGAGCAGGCGCGGGTGTGTCAGACCGTGCAGCGAATCCTGGGTCTCGCCGAGGAGTGGCTCGACCAACAGCCACGCATGGGCGTCGACATCCACGGCAACCCCCTGCAGTGCCGCGCGACGACGCGCAAGGGCACCGCCTGCCAGCGGATGCCGCTGCCCCACAACGGCTACTGCCCCTCTCACCAGCATCTCGCGGAGACGGAGGAGACCCGCGAGGCGGCGCTCGTCGCCGCCTGAGGCAGCAGTCGGCGCGACCCTTCGCCGGGGGAGGGTCGCGCCGTGCTGCTGGGCGTCGATGTCGGAGGAACCTTCACGGACGCGGTGCTGGCCGTCGTCGGCCGGCTCGTGACCGCGAAGGCGCCGAGCACCCCCCACGACCAGTCCGAGGGCGTCATGGCCGCGGTCGCGGTGGCGCTCGAGCGCGCCGGAGCGCGACCGAGCGACGTCGCCGCGTTCGCGCACGGCATGACCGTGGCGACCAACGCGCTGCTAGAGGGCAAGGGGGCGCGGACCGCTCTGCTGGCCACCGAGGGCTTCACCGACGTGATCGCCCTCGGCCGCCAGGCCCGCGCCGACCTCTACCGGCTCTGTGCCGAGCGCCCCGCCCCGCTGACGCCGCCGGAGCGCCGTATCGGCGTCGCCGAGCGCATGACGCCGGACGGCCCCATCGAGCCGCTCACGCCCGCCACCGTCGAGCAGGTCGTGGACCGCCTCGAACGCGCCGGCCCCGAGGCGGTCGCGGTCGTCCTGCTGCACAGCTACGCGCACCCCGAGCACGAGCTGCGCCTCGGCGAGGCGATCGCCGCGCGCTGCCCGCAGGTCCACGTCTCGCTGTCGCACGCCGTGGTCGGCACCTTCCGCGAGTACGAGCGCGCCGCGACCACGGAGGTCGACGCCGCGCTGTCGCCGCTGCTGGCCGCCTACCTGCGCTCGCTGGCGAGCCGGACGCGGGACGCCGGCCTGCCCGAGCCGCAGATCATGCAGTCCAGCGGCGGGCTGGCGTCGCTGGAGCTCGCCGCCGCCCACGCCGCGGTCGCCGTCCTCTCCGGCCCCGCGGGCGGCGCGGCGGCGGCCGCGCTGATCGCCGATCAGACCGGCATCGCCGACCTGCTGTGCTTCGACATGGGCGGCACGTCGTGCGACGTGTGCGTGGTGGACGAGGGCAGCGTCCGCGAGACCGCCAGCCGCGAGGTCGGCGGTCGCCCGCTGGCGCTGCCGATGGTCGACATCCACACCGTGGGCGCCGGGGGCGGCTCGATCGCGTGGCGCGACCCGGGCGGCGCGCTGCGGGTCGGCCCGCAGTCCGCGGGCGCCGATCCCGGCCCGGCCGGCTACGCCCGCGGCGGCACCGAGCCGACCGTCACCGACGCGAACCTCCTGCTCGGCCGCCTGGACGCGGAGGCCGAGCTGGCCGGGGGCGTGGCGCTCGACCTCGACGCCGCGCACCACGCCATCGCCCGGCTGGCCCGGACCCTCGACCTCGACCCGATCGCCGCCGCCGAGGGCATCGTGCGCGTCGCCGACATCGAGATGGTCCGCGCGCTGCGCGTGATGACCGTCCAGCGCGGGGTCGACCCGCGGCGCTACGCCCTCTTGGCCTTCGGCGGGGCGGGCGGCCTGCACGCGGCCGCCATCGCCACCGAGCTCGGGATCGACCGCATCGTCGTCCCGCGCGCGGCGGGCGTGCTCAGCGCGCTCGGCCTCGCGGTCGCGCCCCGGCGCGCCGACGCCCGCCGGACCGTGCTGCTGGCCGGCGACGAGCTGACCGACGACGCGATCGCCCGCGTCGCGCACGACCTCGGCCGGGACCTGCCCGGCGAGCACCGCGTCACGCTCGAGCTGCGCTACGCCGGCCAGTCCTTCGAGCTCGCCGTGCCGTGGGAGGGCGACGTGCGCGAGGCGTTCGCCGCGCTGCACGAGGAGCGCTACGGCTACCGCGACCCCGAGGGCGTCGTCGAGCTCGTCACCGTCCAGGTCAGCGCCATCGAGCCGGGACCGCAGGTGAGCCTCGTCCCCGCCGGCGAGGCGGCGACCGAGCCCAGCGGCGAGCGCGACGTGGTCGTCGCGGGCCGGCGCACGCAGGCGCGCATCTGGCGCGGCGAGCTGCAGGCCGGCGCGCGGCTCGGCGGGCCCGCCGTCTGGCATGGCCCGGACGCCACGCTGTTCGTGCCGCCGGGCTGGCGCGGCGAGGTCGACGACACGGGGACGGTGATCCTTGGACGCGATTGAGCTGCAGGTCGTCGCCGGCGCGCTGCACGCCGCCTGCGAGGAGATGGGGGCGCTGCTCATCCGCAGCGCGCACTCCTCGAACATCAAGGAGCGCCGCGACGCCTCCACCGGCCTGTTCGACGAGCGCGGCCAGATGGTCATGCAGGCCGAGCACATCCCGGTGCACCTCGGCGCGATGCCGGAGGCGGTCGCGGCGGTGCTCGGCGAAGCGCACCGGCCGGGCGTCTCCTGGGTGCTCAACGACCCCTACCGGGGCGGGACGCACCTGCCCGACATCACGGTGATCACGCCGGTCTTCGCGGGCGGCGACCTGCTCGGGTTCGCCGCCTCGCGCGCCCACCACGCCGACGTGGGCGGCCGGATCCCCGGGTCGATGCCCGCCGATTCGCGCACGCTCGACGAAGAAGGCGTCGTGATCGCGCCGCGCGTGCTCGACGAGGCGGCGATCGCGGAGCTCGCGGGCCAGATGCGCCAGCCCGCCGAGCGCCGCGCCGACCTGCGCGCCCAGCTCGCCGCCAACCGCGTCGGCTGCCGGCGCGTGGCCGAGCTGGCGGCGCGCACGGGCCGCGACGGGCTGCGCGAGGCGTTCGACGCGGTCCTCGACTACGCCGAGCGGCGGACCCGCGCGTGCCTGGCCGGCCTCGAGGACGGCACGCGCCACGCGACCGACGTGCTCGAGACGGCCGGCGGCGATCTCGCGCTGCGGGTGGCGGCGACGGTGGCCGGCGACTCGCTCACGCTCGACTTCACCGGCAGCGCGCAGCAGTACGAGGGCAACCTGAACTGCCCGCTCGCGGTGACGAAGTCCGCCTGCCTGTTCGCCGTGCGCGTCCTCACCGATCCCGACATCCCGGCCAGCGCCGGCGTGCAGCGGGCGATCACGGTGATCGCGCCGCCGGGCTCGCTGCTGAACGCGCGCCCGCCCGCGGCGGTGGTGGGCGGCAACACCGAGACCTCCAGCCGCGTCGCCGACCTCGTGCTCCAGGCGTTCGGCCGCGCCTGCGGACAGGGCACGATGAACAACCTCACCCTCGGCAACGACCGCTTCACCTACTACGAGACGCTCGGCGGCGGTCAGGGCGCCTGCCCGGATGCCCCGGGCCCGTCCGGCGTCCACGTGGCGATGAGCAACACGCTCAACACCCCGGTCGAGGCGCTCGAGCGCAGCTTCCCGCTGCTCGTCACCCGCTACGAGCTGCGCCGCGGCACCGGCGGCGACGGCGTGCACCACGGCGGCGACGGCGTCGTGCGCGAGGTGCAGACGCTGGAGGAGGTGACGTGGTCGCTGATCACCGAGCGCCGGCGCCACGCGCCCCCGGGTGCGGACGGGGGCGGCGCCGGTGCCCGCGGGCGCAACGTCGTCGCCGGCCAGGAGGTCGGCCCCAAGGCGACCGGCACGCTGCGGCCGGGCGAGACGCCGCGCGTCGAGACCCCGGGCGGCGGCGGCCACGGCCGAGCGCGATAATCGCCGCGTGCGCGTCGGATTCTGCGGTCTGGGCCTGATGGGGTCCCTCATGGCGGCGCAGCTCGCGCGCGCCGGCCACGAGCTGGCGGTGTGGAACCGCACCCGGTCGAAGGCCGAGGCCTTCGTCGCCGAGCACGGCGGGCGGCTCGCGGACTCGCCGACCGACGCGGCCGAGGGGGCCGACACGCTCGTCACCATGCTCGTCGACGGCGAGCAGGTGGCGACAGCGCTCGCGGGCATCGTCGAGCCGCTGTGCATCGACATGTCGACGATCGGGCCGGTCGCGGCGCGCGAGCTGGCCCGCGGCCGGCGCTTTCTCGACGCCCCGGTCAGCGGGTCGACGCCCGGCGCGCGCGACGGCACGCTGACGATCATGGTCGGCGGCGCGGCCGCGGACGTCGCGACCGCGATGCCGCTCTTCGAGGCGATGGGCCGGCGGATCGTCCACGTGGGCCCGGTCGGGCAGGGCCAGGCGATCAAGGTCATCACGAACGCGGTGGCCGCCGCCAACGCGAACGCGCTCGCCCAGGCGCTGGTCGTCGGCTCGGCGGTCGGCGTCGACCTCGGCCGGCTGGTCGAGCTGCTCGGCGCGACCGCGGGCGCCTCGACGATGGTCACGCTCAAGGGCGAGCCGATGCTGGAGCACGACTGGACGCCGCGGTTCCGGCTCGATCAGATGCTCAAGGACGTCCGTCTGTGCCTGGATGGCGCCCAGGCGGCGGAGGTCGACTTCCGCCGCCCAGGCGGCGCGTGAGGTGCTCGAAGGCGGGGTGGAGCGAGGCCTGGGCGACGTGGACTTCGCCGCGTTGCTGGAGGTCGTCGAGGCCCGCGCGGGCCGGCGTCTCTGACCACCGAATCTCAAGCGAGGATTTGGCTTTTGCCCGCATCTTTGCAACGATGCGAGCGCGCTCCCGCGTCGTCGCCAAGCGATTTGGCGGCTCCTCGCGGGACTTTCTTTCGTCTCTAGAAACCGAACCTTTCCCTATGCCAATTGCCTTCAAGGAGTGGGCAGTCACCGTCCGGGCGCTCGCCGAGGGCGAGCAGCTGGTGACGCTCCGCAAGGGCGGCATCCGCGAGTCGGGCAAGCACTTCCGGCTCGAGCATGACCGCTTCTTCCTCTACCCGACCTTCGACCACCAGCGCGGCGATCTCGTCCGCGCCTCCCATCAGCCCGAGCTGCGCCGTGCCCTCGAGGAGGGCGTGTGGCCCGACGGCGAGTGCCCCGAGGACTCGATCTGGTTCGACGGCGGCATCGACCAGCCCGATCGCGTCCGCATCCGCGCGTGGGCCGAGGTGGCGGGCCATTTCACGATCGACGACCCGCGCTGCGTCGACGCCCTGTCGCCGTACTACGTGTGGACGCCGGACTACGCGGAGAAGCGCCTGGCCTGGAAGCGCCGCCACCCGCTGCACGTGCTGCTGCTGCGAACGCACCGCATCCCGCGCCCGGTGACCGTGAAGGTCAAGGACGAGTACCTGGGCTGCCGGTCGTGGCTCGAGCTGCAGCGCGACCTGCCGTTCGAGGGCACGCCGGTCCTGTCCGACGACGAGTTCGAGCGCGCCTCCGAGGAGATCTGCGCGATCGTCGGCGGCCGAGAGCTGGCGCTGGCCTGACCCTGAGCCTCGACCAGACGTTCAGGGACGCCTCGCGCGTCCTCTGCCTCGGCATCGGCGGCGGCGGCGACGCCGTGGGCGCGCTCGTCGTCGCGGACCTCGCCGCGCGCTTCGGCGCGTCCGCGGTCGTCGGTGGGCTGACGTGGGAGCGCAACGTCGTCGATCCGCAGCCCGGGCCGCGGCGCCTGGAGGAGCTGGCCCACGCCGAGCGCCTCAATGACGCCGTCGCGCTGGCGGGCCCGGACACGAGCGGCCCGGGCGGCTTCCGGTTCGCCGAGTCGCATCTGGCCGGCGTGCTGGGCGAGCGCACGGTGCTCGTCGACCCTCACCCCGGGCCGGCGGGCGTCGCGGCCGGCCTCGACGACGCCTGCGCGCGGCTGGGCTGCGACCTGATCGCGCTCGTCGACGTCGGCGGCGACGTCCTCGCCCACGGCCACGAGCCGGGCCTCGGCAGCCCGCTGGCCGACTCGTTGCTGCTGGCCGCCGCCGGGCATCTGCGCACGCCCGTCACCGCCGCCGTGTGGGGCGCGGCCTGCGACGGTGAGCTGACCATCGACGAGGTGCTCGAGCGGCTCGCCGAGCTGGCTGCCGCCGATGCGATGACCGGCGTGTGGGGCACCCCGCCCGACCTGCTGGAGCGCCTGGACGCGGCGATCGCCGCCGTGCCGACGGAGGCCAGCGCCCAGGCGCTGGCCTGCGCACGGGGCGCGACCGGTGTCGTGCCGATCCGCGGCGGGCGGCGGACCGTCCCCCGCAGCCCCGTCGGCGCGCTGACGTTCCTCTTCGATCCGCGGCGCGCACTCGAACGCGTCGTCCCGATGGCCGCCGCCCTGCGCGACGCCGCCTCGCTCGAGGACGCCGAGTCGATCCTGGCGGCGCGGGGCATCCGCACGGAGCTCGCGTTCGAGCGAGCGATGGCTCAGGCTGCACCTCAGCCTGAGCCCTGACGACGGCGTGCCGCCGCGGGGCGCGAACGGCTCCGGGAGAAGCGGCCGCGGCGGCGATGGCGCGATCGACGGCGGACACGCGACGATGGTCGGCCACCGGCGCCGCCATGTCGCTGGGGCGCGCGGCAAACCGGGAAGGAGCTGCCCGACGCGCAGGGTGCGGCCCGCCCGCGGCGAAGTCCGCCGGCGTGAGCTCCTGGGTGGAGACGGCGTCGGCGCACTTCGCCGCCCGCCACGCCGAGCAGGACGCCGAGCACGCCGAAGCGGTGCTCGTCCAGCTCGAGGACGCGCGCGAGCGGGCGGCCGAGCTGCTGCCCTCGCTGCCCGAGGACGTCGCGGTCGTGCTGCACCGCTCCGAGGCCGAGCTGCTGCTGGCCCGGCCCGGCCTGCCGCTGCGGCGGCTGCGCACCGCGCCCGCGTCCCGGCGCTACATCGCGGGCGGGCTGTCGGGCACCGACATCCACGTGCTCGCGCCGCCGCTGCTCGAGGCGCGCGCCAGCGGCGTGCCGGAGTCGCGCGAGATGCTGCTGCGCACGCCGGCCGCGCTCTACGCGCGCCTGGCCGTCGGCGCGGCCAACCCGCGCCTGCCGCCGCCGGCCCGCATCGGCACGCTCGTCCGCGCCCACCGCTGGGCCTGGCTGTACCTCGGCGCCGGCGCGTGGCTGTCGGGCCAGACGGCGCTCGCCCGGCCGGCGGTGGCCCGGCGCCTGCGTGAGGGCCCGCCGCCGGCGTTCCCGCCCGACCGGCGCGACGCCGAGCTGCTCGGCGGCACCGTCCTCGACCTGCTCGCTCGCGAGGAGGGCGAGCCGGCGGTCATCCGCCTGGCGCTCGACCTCGACCCCCGCGGCCCGCGCGACGGCCTCGTGCGCGCGTTCGGCGGCCGCCGGCTCGGCCACACCGAGAGCGCGTGGCGCGCCCACCTCGCCCGGCTCGTCGAGTCCGGCCGCTGACCGTCGCGGCGTCCACCCCGGGCGGCCCGCCACCACAGATCCGGCCCATCGACCGTCGACTTTCTTGGCCTGAGGCCGAGAAGATCGACGCTCGGTGGCTCGCGGGTCGGGTCGGGTGGTCCGGCTGGGGGTGCGCCGGCGGCAGGTGGCTGGCGGGTCGGGTCGGGTCGGGTGGTCCGGGTGGCGAGTGCGCCGGTGGCAGGTGGCTCGCGGGTCGGGTCGGCGGGCGTGTAGGGCCTCGCCGCCGGGGACAAGCTCCGACGGGATGCTGCGCGCCGCCATCACCGTCGTCTTCTTCGCCAACGGCGCCCTGTTCGCGTCGTGGGCGTCGCGAATCCCGGCCCTGGCCGACCGCACCGGCGCCACCACGGGCGCCCTCGGCCTCGCGCTGCTCGCCCCCGCCGTCGGCGCGGTGGCGACGATGCCGCAGATCGGCCGCCTGCTGCCCGGCCGCTCGAGCCGGGCGTTCTGCCGCTGGTCGATGCTCGGCCTCATGACCGCGATCGTGCTGCCCGGCTTCGTGCCCACCGTCGCCCTGCTGGCCTGCGCGCTGCTGTTCGTCGGCGTCTCGAACTCGGCCCTCGACGTGGCGATGAACGCCCAGGGCGTCTCCATCGAGCGCCACCAGCGCCGACCGATCCTCTCCTCGCTGCACGCCGCGTTCTCGTTCGGCGCGTTCGCGGGCGCGGGCGTCGGGGCGCTGGCCGCGGCCCTCCACGTCGCCCCCGCTCCGCACCTGGTCTTCGCCGCGCTGTTGTTCGGGATCCCCGGGATGCTCGCGGTGGTGCCGCTGCTGCGCGCTGACGAGGATCCGGACGCCGCCACCGGGCGGTTGGCCTGGCGCCGCCTGCCCGCGCGCCTGGCCATCCTCGGCCTCGCCGCGTTCTTCTGTCTGCTCGCCGAGGGGGCGGCCTCGGACTGGAGCGCGGCGCTCGTCTCCGGCCCGCTCGCCGGCGGCCCGGCGCTCGGCGCGGTCGCCTACGCGATCTTCTCGATCGGGATGGGCGTCGGTCGCCTCCTCGCCGACGGGCAGTGGCGCCGCTGGGGCGCGTCCGGGCTGCTGCGCCGCTCGGGGGCGCTGGCCGCGATCGGCTTCACGGTCGCGCTGGTCATCGGCACGGCGCCGGTCGCCCTGGCCGGCTTCGCCGCGCTCGGGCTCGGCCTCAGCGGCGTCGTGCCCACGCTGTTTCGCTCGGCCGCCGACCAGCCCGGAATCCCGACCGGCCCGGCGCTGGCCGCGGTCAGCGCGATCGGCTACCTCGGCTTCCTCGCGGGCCCGCCGCTCATCGGCGGTCTGGCCGAGATCACGTCGCTGCACCTGGCCGTCGGCGTGATCGCCGCGGCCGCCGCGCTCGTCGTCGTGCTGGCGCCGGTCGCCGACCCGCCGCCCCGGCCCGCACGGGTCGCGCCGGGCGACGCCGGCGCCCGCGCACCACGGGCGGCGCCGCCGGGACCGTGACCGCGACGGGCTCCCGCGGGCCCAGGTCCGCCCGCGGACCTCGCACCGCGCCATCGCCCCGCTGGCGCGGGTTGCAACGGCCATGCTCCGAACCACCGCATTCCTGTCTGCGCTCGCGGCGACCATGGCCGTGCTCGTCATCCCCGCGACCAGCGACGCCAAGTACCGCGTCCGCATCGGGCTCGGCGATCAGCACGTCCAGACGCTGACCCAGCCGCTGTTCCTCCAGACGAAGATCAAGCGGCTGCGGTACTTCGTCCCGTACAACGCGATCCACCACCCGCAGGAGATGCGCAAGGTCCGGGCGTACGTGAGCACCGCGCGGGCGCTGGGCCGGCACGTGCTCGTCCACATCTCCACCGACGACCTGCGCATCCGCCGCGGTCACCTGCCCAGCGTGCGCCAATATCGGCGCGACGTCGGCCGGCTCATCCGCCAGCTGCGCCCGCTGGGGGTCCGCGAGTGGGGCGTCTGGAACGAGGCCAACCACAAGAGCCAGCCGACCTGGAACCATCCGCGGCGCGCGGCCCGGTACTACCGGCAGATGCGCACGATCTGCCGGGGCTGCCGGATCGTCGCGCTCGACGTGCTCGACCAGCGCGGCGTCGAGCGCTACATCCAGCGCTTCTACCGGGCGCTGCCGCGCACGGTGCGCCGCCACGCCCGCTTCGTCGGCATCCACAACTACTCCGACGTCAACCGCAGGCGGACGTCGGGCACGCGCGGGATCATGCGCGCGGTCAAGCGCTCCGTGCGCTCGCCGAAATTCTGGCTGACCGAGACGGGCGGCGTGGTCGAGCTCGGCCGGTCCTTCCGCTGCAGCGAGCGACGGGCCGCCAACCGCCTGAAGTTCATGTTCAAGATGCTGCGCAAGTACCGCCGCAACATCGACCGCGCGTACGTCTACAACTGGTTCGGCACGGACTGCTCGACCCGGATGGACACCGGCCTGGTCGACCGCGACGGGTCGGCCCGCCGCGGCTATCGCGTGCTGCGCCAGGGCCTGCGCACGTTCATGCGCTGAGCGCTCCGGGGGCGGTGGGCGAGAGCCGCCGGCCCCGGAACCGACATCATGGGGGCGATGGCTGACTCCTCCGCCCCCGACGCCGAGCCGCGCACGCCCGCCGCACCGACCCTCGACAGCCTCACCGCGTCGCTCGGCGGACCGCTGGGCATCGCCGAGTCCGTGCTGCCGGCCGCGGCGTTCGTCGTCGTCGCCACCGCGTCCGGGCAGAACACGCGGCTGGCGGCGATCGTCGCCGTCGGGGTGGCGGCGGTGTTCGCGGTCGCACGCATCGTGCGCCGCCAGACGCCGATCTACGCGGTGTCGGGCGTGATCGGCGTGGCGATCGCCGGGTACGTCGCGTCGCGCACCGGCAAGGCGGAGAACTTCTTCCTGCCCGGCCTGCTGCTGAACGTCGGCTACGCGGTGGCGTACATCGTCTCGATCCTCGTGCGCTGGCCGCTGATGGGCGTGATCGTCGCCGCCCTGGCCCGCACCGGCAACGGATGGCGCGACAACCCCGCGCGGCTGCGCGCCTACTCGCGCGCGAGCTGGATCTGGGTGGGACTGTTCCTGTCGCGCATCGCCGTCCAGCTGCCGCTGTACCTGGCCGGCGCGCTGGTGGCGCTCGGCACGGCACGCGTGGCGATGGGCGTGCCGCTGTTCGTCGTCGGCGCGTGGCTGTCGTGGCTCGTGCTGCGCCGGACCGAGTGGTCGGGGCGGCGCACCGCCTGACGACGCTCAGGCGATCAGATCGGTCCCGATCCAGGCGATGACGGCGACGAGCGCGATGGCCAGCGCGAGGCCGGCGAGGACCCGCGCCGGGCGGTCGCGGCCCGACGCCGAGGCGCCCGCGACGGCCGCGCCCAGCTCGGCCTCCAGCAGCACCTCGCGCGCCGCGTCGCGGCCCGACGCGGCGACGAGGACGTCGCGGGGGCCGGCGGCCAGGAAGTCGGGGACGTCGAAGCCGGCCGCGCGGCGGGTGGTCGACGGGATGCCCTCCTCGAGCAGCAGGCCCTGGATGAACTCGGCCTCGGCCTGATGGCGGGCCCCGGCGACCCGCACGAGCCGGCCCTCGGCGTACTGCGGCTTGATCTTGCGGGCGATGCGCTGGGCCTCGGTGAGCTGCGCCTCGCTCGGGGGGCCGGGCGAGATCAGCGGAAGCCCGCAGTCGGGGCAAAGCGCTCGGTCGGCGCTCCTCGCGCCCGCACTGCGGGCAGACGAGTGGGTCGCCCGTTTGCCGGCGGCCCACTGGTTCCGGGTCAGATCTCGCGAACGTCGCCGTCCTCGATCAGGTAGGTGCGCACCGTCGCCTCTCCCTGGCGATCGAGCCCGACGATGATCCACCGCACGCCCGGCCAGTTGGCGGCGAAGTTGATGTCGGTCTGCGACGGGTACGGCGCGGTGCGCGTGTGGGAGTGGTAGATGGCGCCCAGCTGCGCACCGGCGTCCTCGAAGTCGTCGAGCGCGCGCAGCACCTCGAGCCCGTCGACCTCGAACTTCAGGGGGCTGGCGGCCTGGTTGACGGCCCGGCGCACCTCGGTCGCCTCGCCATCACGGACCGCCACGAGCCCGCAGCATTCGTTCGGGGCCTCCTCGCGGGCGTGGGCGACGATCTGGTCGAGCAGATCGGGCGCGACCCTCACGACCGGCGTGAGGAGTCCAGCCCCGGGAACTCGTCCTCGTCCTCGTCGCGCCGGTGGTCGGCGCCGCTGATCGCGTCCTTGAACTCGCGCATGCCGCGACCGACGGAGCGGCCGACGTCGGGCAGCTTCTTCGGACCGAGCACGACCAGCGCGATGACCAGGACGAGCACGATCTCAAGGGGACCGACGGAGCCGGGCATGCGGGCCTACCTTCCTACCACCACACGGTGGAGTCGAGGTTCTCGATCTCGTCGACCGGCCGAGTGTAGACGCCGCTCGACAGGTACTTCCAGCCGCCGTCGGCGACGAGGAAGACGACGTTGCCTTCGTCGAGCCTCGCCGGCGATGCGCACCGCGACCCGGGCGATCGCGCCGCTGGAGACACCGGCGAACACGCCCTCCTCGTCGAGCAGCTTGCGCGTCCACATGATCGCGTCGCGGTTGGTCACGAAGATCTTGCGATCGAGCACCGACAGGTCGATGATCGGCGGGACGAAGCCGTCGTCCAGCGACCGCAGGCCCTGGACGGGCTCGCCCTGCATCGGCTCGGCGGCGACGATCTTCACCGCGTCGCCGGCTCTTCCTTCAGGCGCCGGCCGTTGCCCATCAGCGTGCCGCCGGTGCCGAGACCGGCGACGAACGCGGCGACGTCGCCGTCGAGCTCCTCGAGGATCTCGGGCGCCGTGCCGTGGTAGTGCGCGCCCGGGTTGGCCTGGTTGCCGTACTGGTAGGGCATGTAGTACGACGCGTCGTCCTCGGCCATCTGCAGCGCCAGCGCGACCGCGCCGTTGGAGCCCTGGTCGCCCGGCGAGGAGACGATCTCCGCGCCGTACATCTTCAGCAGCTGCGTGCGCTCGGGGGTCACGTTGTCGGGCATGACGACCTTGAGCCGGTAGCCCTTGCGCGAGCAGATCATCGCGAGCGAGATCCCGGTGTTGCCGGAGGTCGGCTCGAGGATCGTCTGGCCGGGCCGGATGGCGCCCTTCTCTTCGGCGTCCTCGATCAGCGCGCGGGCGACGCGGTCCTTGACCGAGCCGGTCGGGTTGAACGACTCCATCTTCGCCCAGATCCGCACGCCCGGCTTGGGCGAGAGGCGCTTGAGCTCGATCAGCGGGGTGTGGCCGATCGCCTGGACGATGTCGCCGTAGCGGCCGCCGCACGGCCGGTTGCGGGAGCCTCGGAGGGCCATCGCTTTACGAAGTGTAGTGCCGCGGAGCGGCTCAGCAACCCCGGCCATCGCCGGGAGGATCACGAGCACGTCACCGTCGTCGACGGCCGTGTCGAGGCCGTCGAGAACGCGGACGTCCTCGTCGTTGAGATAGACGTTGACGTAGCGGCTGAGCCTCGCCCCCCGCGCCGAAGAGCTGGCCCTGGGTGGCCGGATGCTCCTCGGCGAGCGAGCGCAGAACCTCGCCGACGTTCGTCCCGTCGGCGCCGACCTCCTTGGCGCCGCCGGTCGACGGGCGCAGGACGGGGGAATGCGGACAGTTGCCATAGCGGCGGTCACCCTAACCAGCGGCGGCGCAGAACGCCTCGTAGTCGGGGAACACGCCCATCTCCTCGTCGGAGATGTCCTCGGGCGGGCGCGAGCACACCGGGCACTCGGGGTCGCGGCGGACCTTGAGCTCGGTGAACGTGGCGCCGAGGGCCTCGTAGAGCAGCAGCCGGCCGACCAGCGGCTCGCCGATGCCGGCGATCAGCTTGATGACCTCGGTCGCCTGCAGCAGCCCCATCGTGCCCGGCAGCACGCCGAGCACGCCGTTGGCGCCGCAGCTCGGGGCGAGCTCGGCGGGCGGCGGGACCGGGTACAGGCAGCGGTAGCACGGCCCGTCGTAGGGCTTGAAGACCGAGCTGGCCGTCGAAGCCGAGGATCGACGCCGAGACCACCGGGATCTGCAGGCGCACCGAGGCGTCGTTGAGCAGGTACCGGGTCGGGAAGTTGTCCAGGCCGTCGACGATGACGTCGTAGCCCGTGATGACGTCCATGATGTTCGACGCGTCCATGCGGAAGTCGTACTTGACGACGTTGACGTCCGGGTTGATCGCCTTCATCGTCTCCTCGGCGGAGTCGACCTTCTTCTCCCCGATGCGGCCGGTCGTGTGGATGACCTGACGCTGGAGGTTGGAGAGGTCGACGACGTCGTTGTCGATGACGCCGATCGTGCCCACGCCCGCGGCCGCGAGGTAGAGCGCGGCCGGAGCGCCGAGCCCGCCGGCGCCGAGCAGCAGCACCTTCGCGTCGAGCAGCTTCTCCTGGCCGGCCTGGCCGATCTCGGGCAGCAGGAAGTGGCGCGAGTAGCGCTCGCGCTGGTCGGCGGTGAGCCGGCGGGGCGTGTCGACCTCGTAGCCGCGGTCCTTCCACAGCGTGATGCCGCCGGTCATCGACTGGACGTCGCTGTAGCCGAGGTCGGCGAGCGTCTTGGCCGCCAGCGCCGAACGGGTGCCCGAGGCGCAGTAGATGACGACCCGCCGGTCGCGATCGGGGACCGCGCCCTCGATGCGCGACTCGAGGTAGCCGCGGGGAACGTGCGTCGCGCCCGGCAGGTGGCCGGCGTCCCATTCCTCGCTTTCGCGCACGTCGATCAGCGCGATGTCGGCCCCGGCGTGGGCCGAGGCGCCGTTGGCGCTGGCGCCGTTGGCGCCGGCGGTGGGGGCGCCGTCAAGCAGCTCGTGGACCTCCGAGGGGTCGACCTCGGTGATCTGCTCCTTGATCTGGCGGATGTACTCAGCGCCGCTGGGGGTCATGGTCGTAAATCCTGTCGGGTTTTGGTGCTTCAGAAAGTATAGCCAGCTATCGCCGGCGTCCGAGCACCTGCGCCCGCAGGCCGCGCATCCCGCCCAGCCAGCGATCGTAGTCGCTGCCCTTGCGGCGGAAGAAGTCGAGGACCTCGGGGTGCGGGAGGATGAGGAAACGCTCGTCCCCCAGCGCCTCGACGACCACGGCGGCGACCGCCTCGGGGTCGAGCACCGCGCCCGCGGCGCGGACGATCTCGCCGGCCGCGCCGCTGTCTTCCAGCAGCGGCGTCTGCACCCCCATCGGGCACAGGACGCTGGCGCGGATCCCGCGCTCGCCGTAGGTGATCGACAGCCATTCGGCGAAGGCGACGGCGGCGTGCTTGGTCACCGCGTAGGGCGCCGAGCCGATCTGGGTGAGCAGGCCGGCGGCGGACGCGGTGGCCAGGAAGTAGCCGTCGCCGCGCTCGAGCCAGCCGGGCAGGAGCGCCCGGACCGCGCTGACGTGGGCGGTCACGTTGACGTCCATGGCCAGCGCCCAGTCGCCGGGGTCTCCGAGCTCCTCGCCCACGGCGACGCCGGCGTTCGCGCAGAACAGGTCGACGGCGCCGCCCGCCGCCTCGATCAGCGCGCCGGCGTGGTCGGGGTCGGCGACGTCGGCGTGGGCGGCGACGGCCCGCTCGCCGATGGCGTCCGCGACCCGCGCGGCGCCGTCGCCGTCGAGGTCGGCCACCACGATCCGACGCGCGCCCTCGGCGGCGAAGCGCTCGGCCAGCGCGCGGCCGATGCCCGATGCGGCGCCGGTCACGACGGCGACCCGTCCGTGGAGGTGCATGGCGCCAGCGTACGCGGACGGCGCGCCGGCCGGCCGCGGCGGCGCATTCGCCATCATGGGGGTGGCATGACCCGCCTGCGCCTCGTCCTCGGCACCGTCCTCGCGTGCGTCCTCGCCGCGGCGATCGCGCTCGTGCTCGCCGCGGCCAACGACGGCGGCCACCGCTCGGAGGCGATGACGCCGATCAACGGCTTCGACGGGTTCCTGCGCCCGCCGGACGTACCGCCGCAGGACTTCGCGCTGCGCGACCAGGACGGCAAGGTGGCCCGGCTCGCCGACGACCGCGGCCAGGTGGTCGTGCTCACGTTCATGTACTCGACCTGCCAGGACACGTGCCCGGTCACCGCGCAGCAGATCCGCGGCGCGCTCGACCAACTCGGCCACGACATCCCCGCGCTGGCGGTCAGCGTCGACCCGGCCAACGACACGCCCGCGCACGCCAAGCGCTTCCTGCTCGAGCAGAAGCTCACGGGCCGCATGCGCTTCCTGCTCGGCACGCGCGCGCAGTTGGCCCCCGTCTGGAAGGCCTACGGCATCCAGCCGCAGGGCAACGGCTTCGAGCACTCCGCCTACGTGCTGCTCATCGACAAGCGCGGCCGCCAGCGCATCGGCTTCCCGGTCGACCAGCTGACCCCCGAGGGGCTGGCCCACGACATCCGCAAGCTCGAGGCCGAATACGCTTAGGGGCTACCCCGGTAGGAGCGTGGATGCGAGAGGGGATAGGCCCTCAGCGCGCGGCGAGGACGTCGAGCGCGGCGTCGGCCCGGTCCTCGGCCGCGCGGTAGGCGGCGAACGTCTCACGGCCGGGCACGGCGCGCCAGAGGTCGAGCGCGCTCGTCGCGTCGTCGTGCGCCGCCCGCCACGCCGCCACCCGCGCGTCGGCCGCCGGCGCCGGCGAGCGCACGACGATCTCCTCGGTGTCGGGCACTTCCTGCAGGAGGTCGTAGAGCTGCTGGGCGCTCATCCGCATCGGTCACGCCCTCATTCCCCGCCACGCGCGACCTATTCATCCTCCTGTCCGCCGTCCTGCCGGCGCCCGCGCCAGCTCTGCACCGCGAGCCAGAGGACGACCGCCACGACCGGGGCCAGGTAGAGGATCGAGGTCCACCAGTGGCCGAAGTGGGCGAAGGGCACGAGCGTCATTGCGCCGCCGCCGACAGGAGCCACAGGCCGAGGCTGGTGAAGCCGACCATCACCGCGAGCATCCAGTACTGGGAGCGGGTCGCGGCGCGCGGATCGCGGTACAGCGCGAGCGCACGGTCGTGGGCGAGCATGAGGCCGGCCACGTGGCCGACGATCAGCGCCCCCACCTGCACGTACCAGATGCCGGTGGCGGTGATCCAGCCGTAGTCGATCGTCGACGACGAGGTCCCGAAGATGTTCGCGCCCTCGCCGAGCGGGTCGGAGATGAGGAACGCGGTCGCCTGCCCCTGGTAGGCCAGCAGCGAGAAGTAGTGGGCGACCACGTAGGCCAGCGCGATCGGCACCAGCGTGTGGGCGAAGCTGCGCGACAGCTCGTCCACCGTGTGGCGCTCCCCCACCGACCGCATCCCGAGCACCCCGAGCCGGTACAGCGCGGCCACCGCGAGGATGCCGCCGACGAGCCCGATCGTGCCCACGATCTCCAGCGACAGCCGGGCGCTCAGGCCCAGGTCGATGAACCACCGCTGCATGTCCGGCGCCAGGTCGTTCCACGCCGTCCCCTGCGAGAAGCCGTCGAACGCGGTGGTGCCGATCATCGTGCAGACGAGCGCAACAGTTCCCGGACGCGGGTCCAGCGACGGCAGCCCGGTCAGCGGCCGGCGCACCGCCAGCGCCCCGTCGCGCCAGTGCAGCGGCGCCAGCCGCGCGAAGAGGCCGAACAGCACGCCGAACGGGTCGGCGTTGCGCAGCCACGGCTCGATGCCGAACACGCTCATGCCGACGAGCTGCACCGCCGCGTAGGCGAGCATCATGATCGCCAGCGTGCTCGGATCGTCGCGGCCGACGTAGCCGAGCTCGACCCAGGCGAAGACCACGATCCCCGCCATCGCCGGCCAGCGACCCAGCCAGCGCGGGTACTCGATCGCCTCCGGCGGCGGACCGCTGATCGCCCGCGTGCCGACCCACGCGACGCCACGCGCGATCGCGCGCCACGGGTTGAAGAACCGGAACACGTCGCCGGCCCAGAACGTGACGAACGGGACGCCGACCCAGAACAGCACGTAGACGGACGTCGGCGCGAGGTTCTCGAGCGCCGTCTGGCTGCCGACCAGGCCGGCGTAGACGACGATCGCGAAGGCCGCGATGCCGATCGCGCCGCAGACGACCTCCACCGCCGCCGGGACGCGGCCGACCACGCGCTCGCGCAGCTCCTGCATCCGCGGCGTCGGCCACAGCGCCGCCAGTCCCACGAACGAGGCGACGAGGACGACCGCCGCGCCCCACGCGAACAGCCAGCGCGGGATCGGCAGGTCCTGCTTGCCCACCAGGCCGTGGGCCGACGCCACGGCCGGCAGCGCGAGGGCGGTCAGCGCTCCCGCCGCGCCGGCGGCGACCATGCGCCGTCTCATGGCTGGACCTCGACCTGGGCGATCTGGACGCCCGTCGCCTCGACCTCGACCTCGAAGCGGCCGTCGAACTTCGCCGGCAGCTTGAAGCGCACGGTGCCCCCGCCCTGCGGGATGTCGCGGTGCACGTCGTAGCCGTGGAAGTGGATCTCGCCCGGGGTGTCCGACCGCACCCGGAAGTCGATCGTGTCGCCCTTGCGAAACTCGAGCTTCTGCACGCCGCCGGCGGGCTCGCCGCCGCGCACGACGACGAGCGGCGACTTGGGCTTCTGGGGCTTCTCCTGCACGGTCTTCGTGGTGGTCGAGCCGGCGGGCGTCGTCTCGGCCACGACGGTCCGCACGATGGTGGCGGTCGCCGTCTCGTCGTCGCCGCTCCCGCCTCCGGAACGCAGGACGACGAACGCGACGACGAGCACGGCCACCGTGACCACGGCCATCGCGAGACGCTGGTTGTTGGACATCCGGTGGTGCTCCTTCGGTTGACGGTTCGGGTCAGCCGAAGCGAGGCGGGGAGCGACCCGCCAGATGGCGGTCCGTCCGGGTCCCGATCGGACCCTGCACGGTCGCGCCCGGCACCACGAGCGCCGGCGCCGCGATGCGCGGGCGGGGCACGCCGCCGGCGGCGGCCACCGCGCCCAGCAGGCGCTCGGTGCGACGCAGCAAGGCCCAGACCAGCAGGCCGCCGGCGACGCAGAGCGGCACGACGACGAGCAGGCCGGCGTCGATGGGGCCGCCGCCGGCGAGCGCGCGCTCCAGCCCCTCCTGTGCGCCGTGGACGGCCAGCAGCGCGCCGCTGCAGGCGGCCCACGACGGGCCGCGGCCGGCGGCGGCGCGGCGGCCCACCCCGGACAGCGTGCGCCCCAGGGCGAGGGCCAGGCTCAGCGCCAGCAGGGCCGGCACGGCCGCCAGGTAGCCGTGCCCGGCGTCGGCGTGCACGTCGGGGACGAGCAGATAGCGGACCTCGTGGACGCCGAAGGCGACGAGGGCCAGCAGGGCGGCGGCCCGGAGGGTCATGGCGCCCGATGATACGAACGGGGGCGGGTCATGCGACCCGCCCCCGTGGAAGCGACCGAGCGGTGCCGGTCAGACGCTCAGCACTTGGCCGAGCCCGTCGTCGTCGACTGCGCGCCCGACTCGAAGGTCAGCGTGAGGGCGATGCCGCGCTTGCCCTTCTTGCAGCCACCGACCGACTCGATGTAGGCGACCTTGTTCTTGCCCTTGCCGGTCGTCTTCTTGTTGATCGTCGCGTCGATCGAGATGATGCTGTTGTTGACCCCTCCGACCGGGTGGATCAGGTTGTTGGGGATCGCGAACTGCAGCGCCTCACCGTTGCCGGACCGGACCCAGCGGGCGTCCAGCGCCTGCGAGACCGGGATCACGCACTTCGGCGGGTTGCCGAACAGGTAGACCGCGGCCCGCTTGTTCCCCGCGTTGTAGATCTTGACGTCGAGATCGCAGGTGATCGAGGTGTCGTTGATGTCGTCGTCCTTGCCGGCCAGGTTGTGGACCATGCCGGTGCCGACCAGGGCCGCGGACGAGCAGGTCCTGTCGCTCTGGATCAAGTTGATCTTCGCCGCGGTGCACGTCTTGAACTTGCCGCCGTTCGTGCGCAGGCCGTTGAAGGCGACCTTGAAGGCGGCGGAGCTGGGAGCGCGCGTGGTGCCGTTGAAATGCACGCCGAACTTCACCGACATGGCGACCGGCTTCTTCTTCGAGCCGGCCTTGGCCGGCGAGGTCGACGCGGTCACGTCGTAGCTGCCCGACTGGGCGAGGGCGACCGCGGCCGTGGCGAACACCGCCACGAGCGCCGCCGACAGGATTGCGAGCTTTCGCAAGGAAGCAGACCTCCAGAAACGGGTGGGTGAGCACCGAGGCGTCTCCTTCGGGCAGACGCCTCCGCGGACCAGAACACGCGGGGTAGCCGAAAAGACCGCCCCGTGCCTTCATCGGCCCAATGTAGTGATCTTGCAGACGGCGCCGTCTCTGAGCAAGTCTGACGGGTCGTGGCGGCGATAGCCTGCAGCGCGGTCCTTCCATGCGCGCCCCGGTCGCCGACATCGCCGCCCCGCCGTTTCCGGCCCGCCTGCCCTGGGTCAACGTCGCGACGCTGCGCATGGACCAGCAGCTCGGCCGCCCGGTGCTCATCGAGTTCTGGGACTTCTGCCGGGTCAACTCGCTGCACACGCTCCCCTACCTGCGCGCCTGGCACGAACGCTACGCGGACGCCGGGCTGCGGGTGGTCTCGGTGCACTGTCCGGGGTTCGCCGCGTCGCGCAACCCCGACGCCGTGCGCGCCGCGGTGGCGCGACTGGAGATCGAGCACCCGGTGCTGGTCGACACCGAGCTCGAGCTGTGGCGGCTGTACGGCAACGAGGGCTGGCCCGCGCGCTACCTGTTCGACCAGCACGGCATGCTCTTCGACGTCCACATGGGCGAGGGCGCCTACGCGGAGACCGAGCTGGCGATCGGCGAGCTGCTGGGCATCGAGGTCGAGCCGGTCGGGCCGCTGCGCCCCGAGGACGATCCCGAGGCGCTGCTGGCCGTGCCCACCGCCGACGTCGCCGGCCCGTACGCAGGGCCGTACGAGGCGGGCGCGGTGTGGGCGGTGCTCGACGGCCGCGGGCGCGTGACCGCCGGCGGCCGCGCGATCGACGTGGGCGGCCCGGGGGCCTACCCGCTCGTCGAGCACGAGCGCCACACCGCCGGCGTGCTCGAGCTCGAGCTCGGCGCCGGCGTGACGTGCGAGGCGGTCTGCTTCACCGCCGGTCTCGCGCCCGAGTAGGCGGTCCGGCCTCGCGGGCTAGCTCATCGCCTGTCGCGTGCACTGCCTGGCGATCGCGTTGACCTTCTTCTTCACGCGCGCGTTCGAGTTGGCCTGGGCGAGCTGGGTGACGGTCACCTTGCGCTTGACGCAGCGCATCGCCTTCACGCAGACGCTGCGCTTGGCGCCGTCCTTGGCGCACGAGCTGACGAAGGCCTTCTGGACCGACCGCGGCCACGGATGGGCTTCGGCGGCGGGCGCGATCGCCAGCACCAGGGCGAGGACGCCGGCGGCGAGCGCGGCGGCGAGACGAGACTTCTGCACAGAACACACGGCCTTGTCGGATGGGTCAGGGCGCCGCTGCGGCTTGCGCCGCTGCGCGGCGATGATCCCACACCCGGTCAAGCCCGATCGCCTCAGCTCAACAGACGTTCGAGCCGCGGCGGGCCGTCGTCCTCGACCCGCACCGCGCCGACCGGCCAGTACGGGTCGTGCGGCGCCGCATCCTGCATGTAGTGGGTCTCGAGCACCCACGACCCGGCGTTGACCAGCCGCCCCCATTCGAGCGGGTCGTCGCCGGGCAGCGGACCGGTGCGGTGCGAGTGGCCGAAGACCACGTGCGCGGACCCCAGGCCGAGCCGCCCGCACACCTCGTGCATCGCCCGCAGCGACGCCGAGCGGATGCTCTGGCCCGAGAGGTCGGCGCTGACCGGCCCGAGGCCGGCGCGGTTGATCCCGGCGATCGCGAGCGGGAACGCGCCGGCCATCAGCCGCGACCGCACGCCGCCCCGCCCGCCGGTCAGCGCCCGGTAGGCGCGCTGGGCCGAGCCGGCGCCCCCGGCGGCGCGGCCGTCGGGCGCCCACTCGGCGATGGCGTCGATCCACGCGTAGACCGGCGCCAGGCGCGCCTCGTAGTCGGCCGGCGTCGGGCGTTCGGGCAGGTCGCCCACCAGCCGGGTCGTCATCCCGGCCCCGAGGCGCTCGAAGCTCGGCACGGTCGAGTGCAGGTCGAGGTAGTGACCGTGGGTCGCGTAGACGTCGTCGCGCAGCCACAGGCCCGGGTAGGCGACGGTGGTGCGCGGCCCCAGCCACTCGGCGAGGCGCTGCGCGGCGTGGGAGGCCTGGTCCGGCGCGAGGCGCTGCTCGAGCCCGAGCTCGGCGGGAGCGGTGCGCGCGATGCGCTCGAGCCAGCCGGCGACCAGCGCGTGGTCGTGGTTGCCGGCCACCAGGACGACCTCCGCGACGCGCCGGCCGAGCTCCTCGACCACCGGCCGCGCCCGCTCGAGCGCCTCGCGCGCCGGGCCGTGGCGCAGCTCGAGCACGTCGCCGAGCAGGACGAGGCGCTCGACCCCGTCGAGCGCCTCGATCAGCGCCGCGCGCCGCTGCGGGTCGGCCAGCACGTCGACGCCGGTGCGCCCGCCGAGGTGCAGGTCGGAGACGACGAGCGTGCTCATCGGCGGGCAGGGTAGACGGCGCCGACGCGTGACGTGGCCCGAGAAAGTCTCGCTGGTGATACGAAACTCGCGACACGTCACCGGCCGGTCGCGCGGGCGTCAACGCCGACGGGCGATCCAGTTGAGCCGGACGAAGTCGAGCCGCAGCTCACCGCCGAGCTCGTCCCACACGGCGTCGACGTACGCGTCGCGCAGCTGCGGGTCCAGGCGATCGAGGTGCGCGCCGAGCACGATCGTCTCCAGGAAGTCGCGCGGGTGGTCGGGGACGACGAGGTCCGGGTTCAGCCAGCAGTCGGCCACGTCGAAGCCGGCACGCTCGAGCCGCCGCGCGGTGTCCTGCGGCGACGCGTAGTGCCACGGCCCGGCCCAGCCCGACATCGCCGGCGCGAACGGCGCGCGCCGGCCCACCCGGTCCGGCGCGTCCATGACGTCGACGATGTTCCCGGCGCCGCCGCACTGGGCGACGAACGGCGCGCCCGGCACGAGCGCGGCGTGGATGCGGGCGAACAGCGTGTCGTGGTCGGCGATCCAGTGGAAGGTGGCGGTCGAGATCGCCGCGCCCGCGGGCCCGTCGAGCGCGAGGGCCAGAAGGTCCTGGCACAGCACGGTGACCCGGCTCGGGTCCAGGTTCTCGCGCGCCCGCTGCGCCATCGCGGGCGAGCCGTCCACCGCGACCGCGCGCACGCCGGGCCAGCGGTCCAGCAGCTGCTGGGTGATCCGGCCGGTGCCGCAGCCCGCGTCGAGCACCGTCTCGTCCCCGCGCAGCTCGAGCCGGTCGAGCACCTGGCGCCCCCAGTCCTGATGCGGGGTCGAGACCTCGTGGTAGGTCGAAGCGTTCCAGTCGCGCGGGCTCATGTTAAAACTATAACGGACGCTCGTATGCGATGTCGTACAGAGCGGGCCCCGGGCTCGATGCCGGCCGCGCGGTACGGAAAACCGCACCGGCGGACACGAGCAGGCCACCTGGCGACGGCCGGCGGCGACGACGAGTATGCGCCCATGCGGACCTACACCGCCCACACGACCGTCAAGGGTCGCCACGAGGACGTGTTCGTCACGCTCATCGACCCCGACTCCATCCGCCGCTGGTCGCCGGTCGACTTCGAAGTCGAGTACCTCGACGGCGACCGCCTGGAGGCCGGCGGGCAGGCTCGTGTCACCGGACGCCTGGCCGGGCTGCGCGTCGGGTTCGACGTCGACGTCATCGAGGCCGACGGCGAGCGCCTTTCGCTCGTGGCCGCCGGGCCGATCGACCTCGCCGTCGGCTACCACGTCGCGCCCGCCGGCGACGTCAGCGAGATCACCGCCTCGGTCTCGGTTCGCCGCGCCGGCGGCCTCGGCGGCCGCGTGCTCGCGGGAGCGACGGACGCGCTCCTGTCAGGCGGCGCCCTGCAGGCCGCGCTGGGCCGCATCGCGCGCGAGGCCGAGGACGCGGAGCTCGCCCTCGCCGCGTGACGCGCCCAGCGCGGCCGGGCCCCACTAGATGACTGATTCCACGACCCTCGCACTCGGCGACCTCGACGGCGCCGTCAACGTGCGCGACCTCGGCGGCCTGCCGGTCGCGGGCGGCGGCGTGACCGCCGGCGGCGTGCTCGTGCGGGCCGACAACCTCCAGGGTCTCAGCGAGCGCGACGTCGCCGTCCTCGTCGAGGAGGTCGGCGTCCGCGTGGTCGTGGACCTGCGCACCGGCGCCGAGGTCGAGCTCGAGGGGCCCGGACCGCTCGTCGCCGACCCGCGCGTGCAGATGCGCCACCACTCGCTGCATCCCGAGGTGGGTCACCACACCGACGTCGAGGTCGATCAGCTCCTTCCCTGGCAGGAAGGCGAGCGAACCACCGATGTCGACGAGACCCCGGCCGTTCGCGCGTACCTCGGCTACCTGCGCGACCGCCCGGACTCGGTGGTCGGCGCCCTGCGGGCGATCGTAGAGGCCGACGGCGCCGCCATCGTGCACTGCGCCGCCGGCAAGGACCGCACCGGCGTCGTCTGCGCGCTCGCGCTGGAGACCGCCGGCGTCCAGCGCGCCGCCGTGGTCGCCGACTTCACGGCGACCGCCGAGCGCCTCGACCGGATCCTCGACCGGCTGCGCTCCAGCCCGACGTACGCCCTCGACCTCGAGCGACGGGACGCGGACACGCACCTCCCGCGCGCGGAGACGATGGAGCGGGTGCTCGCCGTGCTCACGGAGCGCCACGGCGGACCCGAGGGCTGGCTCGACGCGCCCGGCTTCGGCGCCCACGATCGCGCGGCACTGCGCGATCGACTCGTCGGCTGATCCGCCGCCCGGCACCACGGCGACGAGCGCACGTGCGCTCCAAGCGGCTCAGCGCACGGCGGGCGAGACGATGCGCAGCCCGCGCGCCTGCTCCGCCCGGCGCTCGGCCAGAGCGGCGTCCGCGCTGGCCAGCAGCTCGTCGGGCGTGCGGCCGTCCTGCGGGTAGAGGGCGATCCCGATCGATGCGTTCAGCGCGGCGATCTCGTCGCGGTGGTAGGCCGACACCGCGGCCTGGATGCGGCGCGCGAGCGCCTCGGCGCCCGGACCGTCGGTCTGGGCCAGGATCGAGAAGACGTCGTCGCCGGACCGGGCCACGACGTCCCGGCCCCGCACCTCGCCGGCCAGCGTCTCCTGCAGGCCGCCCAGCCCGGCGCGGTCGAGGCCGCTGAGGTCGAGCGTCAGCAGCGCGAAGCGCTCGGGATCGGCGGACAGCGCCTCGGTGAGCCGCTGGTGCAGCATCCGCGCGTCGGCGGTGAGCCGGCGCATCCGCTGCGAGCGGGCACGGGCGGCGGCGACGGCGGCCGACGCCGCGGCGAGCGCCACGATCGTCCCCGCGGCAACGATGCCGACAACCATCGCGTCGGGACCGCGGTGCGGCCCGAACGCCGCGACCAGGAGCTGGCCGCCGGCCAGCACGGACACCTGCAGGGCGAATGCCCGCGCGCCGCGGCCGACCAGGCCGGCCAGCGGCGCCAGCATCAGCGCGAAGAACGGACCGGCGACGATCGCGCCGTGGTCGAAGGCCAGCGTGGCCGCCGCCGCCTGCAGCGACGCCGCGACCAGCAGGATCTGCATCGCGCGGTCGTCCTGCTCGTCCCAGCGGCGGGCCGCCCACGCCACGCCGGTGATGACCCCGACGGCGGCCAGCACCCAGGCGTTGCGGCTCGGCGAGGCGCCGGCGAGCACGGCGACGAGGGCCGTCACCGTCCAGCCGGCCACGATGGTGACGCAGGTCAGTCGCGCCAGGCGGGTCCGGCGCAGGTCCTCCGACGCCTCCCGCACGACCGTTCCGGGGCTCACGATTCGCATGGTGCTCGAGTGGTCGGCGCAGCGGCGCGAGACTTGAGGGAGACCGCTTCGCTCTCGGCCTCACATCGACGCTCGAGGAGTGCGAGAGACCGCGTCGACGTGACCGCGTCGACGTGACCGCTTCGCTCCCGGCCTCACATCGACGCTCCAGGAGTGCGAGAAACCGCGTCGACGTGACCGCTTCGCTCCCGGCCTCACATCGACGCTCCAGGAGTGCGAGAGACCGCATCGATGTTCGGCCATGTCAGACGGGAAAGAAACCCACCGCCTCGGGCGTTGGTGGCGCGATGGCTCATGAAACGCCCCGGTCCGGTCGGCGCCCGCGCGTGCTCTCGGTGATCGGCGCCCGTCCCGAGATCATCCAGGCGGCGCCGGTCAGCGCCGCCCTCGCGGACATCGCCGACGAGATCCTCGTCCACACCGGCCAGCACTACGACGCGGCGCTCTCGCAGCGCCAGATCCACGCCACGCGCCTGCCCCAGCCCGACCACAATCTCGGCATCGGCTCGCGGTCGCGCGACGACCAGCTGCTCGTGGGGCGCGTGCGCCTCGTCGAGCTGATCCACCGCGAGCACCCGGACGTCGTGCTCGTCCGCGGCGACACGAACGCCACCCTGGCCGGCGCGCGGGCCGCGGTCGAGACCGGCCTGCCGCTCGTCCACGTCGAGGCCGGGCTGCGCTCTTATCGCGACGACATGCCCGAGGAGGCCAACCGCGTCGAGACCGACGAGCTGGCCGATCTGCTGTGCGCCCCCGTCGCTTCCGCCTGCGACACCCTGCGCGACGCCGGGGTCGGGGGGTCCGTCTACCTGACCGGCGACCCCCTGTGCGACGTGCTCGAGGCCTGGCGCGACCACGTCGTGCCCGCCGCGGGCGAGTACGTGCTCGCCACCGTGCACCGCAACTACAACACCGATGATCCCGCGCGCCTCGCGCAGGTCATGGCCTGCCTGGCCCGCTCGCCGTGGCGCGTGGTCCTCCCCGCCCACCCGCGGCTGCGCAGCCGGCTGGAGAGCGGGCAGGTCGAGGTGCCGGCGAACGTCGAGCTGGCCGATCCCGTCCTCTATCCGCGCATGCTCGAGCTCGAGCGCGGCGCCGTGGCCATCGCGACCGACTCGGGCGGCGTGCAGCGCGAGGCGTACCTGTGGGGCGTCCCCTGCGTGACGCTGCGCGAGGAGACCGAGTGGACCGACACCGTCGACTCCGGCTGGAACACGCTGGTCGGCGTCGACGCCGAGCGCTTCGAGGACGCGCTGCGGCGGCCCCCGCCGACGGAGCGGCCGCCGATCTTCGGCGACGGGCGCGCGTCGCAGCGGATCGCGGCGCTCACGGTGGACTTCGCCGCCGGCGCCGCCCGGGCCCGCTCCAACGGCCGCGAGCCGGGACGACCGGCGGAGGTGGCGTGATGGCGCCGCTGCGCATCGGGCTCGTCGGCGCCGGCCGCATGGGCACGTATCACCTCGAGACGTTCGAGCGCATGGAGTCCGCCACGGTCGTCGCGCTCGCCGACCCCGACGAGCAGGCCGCGCGCGCCCGGATCGGCCGCCGCCCGATCGACTGGCTCCCCGACCACCGGGCGCTGCTCGACCGCCGCGACATCGACGCCATCTCGGTCTGCACGCCCTCCGAGCACCACGCCGCCGTCGCCATGGACGCGCTGCAGGCCGGCTTCCACGTGCTCGTGGAGAAGCCGATCGCCACGACGCTCGAGGACGCCCTGCGGATGGCGGCAACCGCCCGCTCACGCGGGTGCAAGCTCATGGTCGGCCACGTCGAGCGCTTCAACCCGGCGGTGGCCAAGCTCGCCGAGCTGGTCAGCGAGGGCCGCATCGGCCACGTCTACCGGGCGCACGCGACCCGCGTCGGGCCGCTGCCCGAGCGCATCCGCGACGCCGGGGTCGCCGTCGACCTCGCCACGCACGACCTCGACATCATGCAGCTCGTCCTCGGCCGCGACATCACCTCGATCTACGCCGAGGGCGCGAGCTTCCGCCACCCCACCGAGGAGGACCTGCTCACTTGCCTGCTGCGCTTCGGCGACGACGGCCCGTTCGGGCTGCTCGACGTCAACTGGCTGACGCCGGAGAAGCGCCGGGAGCTGACGCTGATCGGCGAGCGCGGGATGCTCACCGCCTCCTACATCACCCAGGACGTGTGGCTGACCGAGTGCGCGGAGGCCCCCACGTCGTGGGACGAGCTGGCGCGCGTGCGCGGAGACGCCGAGGGGGCGTCGCTGCGCTTCGCCCTGCGCCGCGTCGAGCCGCTGCGCCGGGAGCTGGAGGCGTTCGTCGCCTGCGTCCGCGACGACACGCCGGAGCCCGTGTCGGCCTACGACGGCTGCCGCACGCTCATCGCCGCCCTGGCCCTGCGCGACTCCGCCGCCGGCCACCGCCCGATCCACCTGCTCGACATGCCCTCCCCCGTCCACGTCCGCGCCGCCTAACCATGATCCGCTTCGTCATCCCCGCCTACAACGAGCGCGAGAACATCGCCGAGCTGATGGCCGACCTCGCGCCCCGCGCGGCCGAGCTCGGCGCGCGCATCATCTTAGTCGACGACGGCTCCACCGACGGAACCGCCGAGGCGATCGCCGAGTACCGCGACGGGCTGCATCTGGCCATCGTCCGCCACGACGTCAACCGCGGCCTGGGCACCGCGATCAACTCGGGGCTGCGGGCGGCGCTCGGCGAGGCCCACGACGACGACGCGATCGTCACGCTCGAGGCCGACAACACGTCCGACCTCGACGATCTGCCGCGGATGCTCGAGAGCTTCCACGCCGGCCACGACGTCGTCCTCGCCTCGGTCTACGCCGACGGCGGCGAGATCCTCGGCGTCGCGCGCTGGCGGCTCGCCGCGTCCAAGTCGGTCTCCAACACGTTCCGCTACCTGGGCGGGCTGCGCGACATCCACACGCTGAGCTCGCTGTACCGCGTCTACCGCGCCGGGACGCTGCGCCGGGCGACGGAGACCTACGGATACCTGCTCGTGCGCGAGCCCGGCTTCGCGGCCAACGTCGAGCTGCTGCTCAAGCTCTACAACGCGGGCGCGCGCGTGGCCGAGGTGCCCACCGTCAACGACTGGTCCAAGCGCCGCGGCGTCTCGAAGATGTCCCTGCGCCCGACGCTGTTCGCCTACGGGCGCCTCGTCGCCGCCCAGCTCGTCGGGCGCATCCAGCCGCCGCCGCTGTCGCCCCTCGACGCGCCGGCGCTGACGCTCGGCGCCCCGGCCGACAACCCGCGCCGGCTCGAGCGCCCGAGCGAGCCGGCGCTGCTGCAATGAGGTCCGGCGCGCCCCACGTCGCGGTCGTCGGCGGCGGCATCCTCGGCACGGTGCTGAGCCTGCGCCTGGCCCAGGCCGGCCACCGGGTCACCCTGCTGGAGCGCGGACCGTCGCTGGGCGGCCTGGCCGGGACGTTCGACTTCGCCGGCCACCGGGTCGACCGCTTCTACCACGTGGTCGTGCCCTCGGATGCGCGGATGATCGCGCTGGCCGAGGAGCTCGGGCTCGGCGACCAGCTGCGCTTCCGACCCGTCCAGGCCGCGTTCTGGGCCGGCGGGCGGTTCCATCCGCTCGACGGCGTCTCCGACCTCCTGCGCTTCGGGCTGCTGTCGCCGCCGGCCCGCCTGCGGCTGGCCTGGTTCGTGGCGCAGTGCCAGCTGCGCCGCCGCTACGAGCCGCTGGAGGACGTTCCCCTCGAGCGCTGGCTGCGCCGCCACTGCGGCCGCGAGGTCGTGCAGCGCATCTGGCGACCGCTGCTGGACTCCCGCTTCGACGGGCGCCACGACGAGCTGCCGGCCACCTACCTGTGGGCGCGCACGAACCGCATGCGCAGCGCCCGCTCGGGGACGGGCGCCGAGACCATGGGCCACCTGGTCGGCGGTCACGAGCGCCTGATCGAGGCGGCGGGCGAAGCCGCGGCCGAGCACGGGGTCGACGTGCGCGTCGACGCCAGGGTCCAGTCGCTCGCCTTCGCCGACGGCCGCGTCAGCGGCGTGGTGGTCGACGGCCAGACCGAGCACTTCGACCTGACGATCCCCACCCTCCAGCCGCCGGGGCTGGCGCGGTTGCTGCCGTTCGGGCTGCACGGCCTGCTCGACGCCTACCCGCAACGGCACCTCGGCGTGGTGTGCCTGATCCTCAAGCTGCGGCGCTCCGTGGTCCCCTGCTACGCGGTCAACATCTGCGAGCCGACGCCGATCACCACCGTGGTCGAGACCTCGCACGTGCTCGGCACCGAGCACACCGGGGGCCTGCGCCTGGCCTATCTGCCCAAGTACTGCGAGCGCACGGCGCCCGAGTTCGCCGAGGACGATCAGTCGATCTACGAGCGCTTCACCGCGATGCTGGCCCGGATCGCGCCGGACTTCGCCCACGAGGACGTAGTCGCCTGGACCGTGCAGCGCGCGCCGGTCGTCGAGCCGGTCCACGCGCTGGGCCACCGCCCGCGGGTCGCCCCGGTGTGGCCCGGCGTCGACGGTCTCGCGCTGGCGTCCGCCAGCCAGATCTACCCGCGCCTGCTCAACGGCGACTCGGTGATCGGGTTCGCCGAGGACGTCGCCGGACAGGTGACCGAGCGGATGGCGCAGATCGACTGGGCGCGCGAGAAACCGCGCACCCCGTCCGTTGTGTGAGGCGATGAGCTCCCACACCGTGCCGGTCGGCGCGGGCGCGGCGGTGCCGGGCACGCTCGCGGCCACCGCAGCCAAGAAGGTCGCCGACGCCCGGGCGGGCTTCGCCATGGCCATCGCCACGTTCGCGATGGCGGGCGCGTCCGCGCTACAGGCGGTCCTGTACCTCAGCCGCTTCGGCGTGGACGGCCGCACCGACGGCTTCTTCGTCGCGTTCGCCGTCTACACGACGTTCGGCGTCTTCGGCCAGAGCGTGCGGGTCACCGCCGTGCCGCTGCTGGCCGGCCACCGACCCGCGACCTCGCCGCGCGAGTTCGCCGGCGCGCTGGCGGTGATCGCAGCGCCGGTGCTGCTGGCGACGATCGCCTTCGCCGGCCCGCTGGCCGAGGTGCTGGCCCCGGGCCTGGCGCCGGGCGATCGCGCGGTCACCGCCGAGGCGCTGCCGGTGCTGGGCGGCGCCATGGCGCTGCAGCTGTGGGCGTCGGGCGGCGCCACCGTGCTCGCGGTGCGCAGCCGGTTCTCGGCGATCGCCGCCAGCTACGTGGCGGGCGCGCTCGTCGGCCTGGTCACCTTCCTGATCCTGATGGACGTGGCCGGCGAGCTGACCCTCGGCTGGTCGATGCTGGCGATGGCGCTCACGACGTGCGCGGGCATGCTCGCCGCGGTGCAGCGGTCGGGCGGCCTGCCGTCGGCCGGGCGGCGCCTGCACCCGGCGCGGCTGATGCGGCTCACCGGCCGCCTGCTGGGCCGCACGGCGATCTACCTCGCGTTCAACGCCCTGTTCATCGTCACCCTGGCGTTCGCCAGCCATGCCGCGACGGGCGACACCACCGTGCTGTCCTACGCCTACCTGTTCTGCAGCTATCTCGTGGCGGGGACGGGGATGGCGCTCGGCATGTCGCGCATCGCGGACATGTCCCGCACGGACGGCGACGAGCGCGCCGCCGTCGTGGCGGCCACCGTGCCCGCCGGGTTCCGCTACGCGCTGCTGATCGTCGCGCCCGCGCTGGGCCTGCTCATCGTCGGCGGCGCACCGCTCGTCCACGCGATCCTGCCCGGCAGCCTCGACGCCGAGGGCGTGCGGTCGCTGCAGACGTTCACCGCGCTGCTGGTGCCGTGGACCGCCGTCGCGCTGCTCGTCAGCCTGCTCATGCCGGCGATGTTCGCCCTCGGCCGCACCGTGCTGCTCAACGCGCTCGCCGTTCCGCTCGTGATCGTCCATCTCGCCGCCACCGCGATCGGGCACGCGCTGTTCGGCGTCGACGGCAGCGTCGGCGCGATGTGCATCGCCCCAGCCTGCTTCGCCGCGGTGATGCTGCGGGCCCTGGCCGGCGAGGGCGCCGTCACCCGGTCGGTGGCGGGCGGCGCGCTGCGCTTCCTCGCGCTGGCCGGCGTAGCCTACGGGCTCGCCGCCGCGATCACCGCGCCGCTTCCGACGACCGCCGGGGCGGTCGCCGCGATCGCCGTGGGCAGCGTGCTCTACCTCGGCGGGGCCCTCGTGGTCGCCCGGCCGCAGCTCGGCCTGCTGGCCGGCGCCCTGCGGCCCCGCCCGACGTAGGCGCCGGCCGTCGCGCGCCCCGGTCCCGATCCCGCGGTCGGGGTCCGGGGCGCACGACGGCAGGCCGGGCGCGCGGCTCGGTTCGGCCCGCGCGGCTCCTGGCGGCGCGCAGCGCGGTTCGGCCCGCGCGGCTCCCGGGGCGCGCAGCGCGGTTCGGCCCGCGCTCAACGCGACGCCAGGCGCGCTGCGCTGGCGCCGAGCACCTCGGCCACCGCCGCCGCGGGGTGCTCGAACCCGTGCCGGCGCGCCAGCGCCAGCCGGTGGTACAGCGACCGGCCAGCCGCGAGAACCACAGGCGCCCGGCCGCGTCGCGCACGAACTCGAGGCTGAACGGCCCGCGCCAGTGCGCCCCGCCCAGCAGCGCCTCGCAGCCGGCCATCGCCGCGGCATCGGGCGCGACCGGCGACCAGCCGCCACGGCCCGACCGCCGCGCCGCGACGACGCGCGACGGGCGGTGCGCGCTCCACAGTCCGAGGCCCTCGGCGCTCGCCACCCCGGCGATCTCCTCCACCCGGCCAGCGACGTGGCTCTGCGCCAGCAGCGGCACGTCCTCGTCCCAGCCTTCGGCGATCGCCGCCAGCGCGGGCCGGCCCGCGCCGACGCGGACCGGCGGCACGACCAGCCGGCCGTCGCGCTCGTGCACCGCCAGCGCCGAGCGCACCAGGAGCGGCGCGCCGGCCAGGGCCAGCAGGTCGTCGCGGGTCCGGCAGGTGACGGTCGGCGGGACCGCGAGGCCAACCAACTCGGCGCCGGCGAGCTGGACGCGGTGGTCGAGCGCCAGGTCCAGCAGCGGGCCGGTGGGCCCGGCGACCGCCGCCTCGAGATCGCCCGCGGCGGTACCGGCCAGCCAGACGGCGGCGTCGTCGAGCGGCAGCACCACCGCCGGCCGCACGGCCCGCGCGACGCTGACGAGGTCGGCGAGCGCCCGCCCGGCGTCCCGCTCGGGGGCGGTGATGCGGATGATGCGCACGCCCAGAGGCGGGACGTGCGGACGCGAACGCGGGCCGGCGCGCCCGAACACGACGACCCGGTGCCCGGCGTCGACCAGGCTCCGTACCGCCTCGACCGTCGACGGCGCGTCGCCGAAGCCGATCAGGATCGTCGGCTCGGCGCCGTCGCTCACCCCAGCCGCCGATCCCACCGGCGGCTCGCGGGAGGCACCGCCAACGCCGGCCCGACCACCACCGGCGCGCCGCGTGGTTGCGGCTCCGGCGCGAGCGCCCGCCGCGCGGGCCCGCCGTGGTCCGGCGCGGGTGCGCGGGTGCGAGCTCGCGCCGGCTCGCGCCCGGGCAGCCCGGTGGCCGCCGCGGTACACACGGCGCCCGCGAACAGGAACAGGTACACCGGCTGCGGGAACGAGAGGATGTCGAACAGCGCGCTGGCCACCGCGAACCCGACCACGGCGGCCAGGCCGGCCAGCGCCGGGGACGCGCGCGCCGCGTCGGGCGAGCGGGCGGCGGGCCGCGCGACGGCCACCGCCGCGATCGACATGGCGAGGAACGCCGCGACCCCGATGAGCCCGGCCTGCAGCAGCTGACCCAGGTACTCGTTGTCGAGGATGCGGTACGTGTTGGCCTTCGCCACGTCGAGCGACCCGTAGCCGAAGCCCAGCAGCGGCCGGGTGACGACGTCCGGCATGATCGCCGCGTAGTCGGACGTGCGGCCGGCGGACGAGTCCGTGTTCAGGAAGCCGTTCAAGGACGTGATGGTCCCCAGCGCGCCCGGTGAGGTGACGTGGACGAAGACGGCGAACACGAAGACCAGCGGCCACAGGCGCAGCAGCTCGCGGCCGCGATAGATCAGCAGCACGACGACGACCACGACCGGCACGACGATCCCGGTCTTGCGTTCGGTCGACAGCGCCGCGGCAAGCATCAGCGCCACGCACAGCCCGTAGGCGAACTTGCGCCCGCGAGACCGCGCGTCCAGCAGCGCCAGCAGCGCGAACGGCATCGCGATCGACAGCATCGTCGTCACCGCCAGGCCGTGCTCGGTGGGGCCGACGATCTGGGGCCGGTCGAAGCGCAACGGGTCCGGGTTGATCATCGTCGGCGACGGTCCCACGTTGGCGATCGGCGAGAGGATCGCCCGGCTGATCTCGTAGAACGCGTTGTAGCCGGTCTTGCGCTCGACGATCACCCCGATCGCGCAGATCGTCCCGAGCACGACCGTGAGCACCGAGAACGCCCGCAGCTCCGACGGCCGCAGGGCCGCGGTCGCGAACCAGGCGAACACGCCGAAGGCGACCAGCAGCGCGAGCTGCTTCTGCGACAGCTCGAACTCGCCGAGGCGGATCACGCGCGGCACGTTGACGACGAGGCTGAGGAACGCGACGGCGACCCACACCCCCGCCGCGACCAGGAACGCCGCCGGGCGGCGGCCGCGCGGCCGGCGGTCGCCGCCGAACAGCATCCACGCGAGGACGAGCGCCACGATCGCGAAGCGGTCAATCTTGCTGTCGACCGGCAGGCTGACCTTCACGCTCACGGCGTCGATCGGGACGAGCCACACGAGCGTGAGGACGGCGGCCAGGGCCCACGGCATGGCACGCGACGTGTACGGCCAGTCGTCGCTGACGGCCCTCCTCAGGGCGACTGCCGGCTCACCGCCGCGGGGGCTCACGTCGTGCGCTCGAGCTCGCGCCGGTCCGCGGACCGCTCGCCGCCGGAGTGCCGAGGATCGGACTCGCTGGGTGCCGTGGTGACCGGCCACTCGCCTTCGCCCTGGTCGGCGAGGCGGCCCGCGGTCTTCCAGTTGTGCACGAGGCGCGTGACGATCAGCACGCCGGCACACCAGGCGGCGAACACGAGCACGAACACGAGCACGGCGATCCGCAGCCCCACGCCGCTGTTGACGGTCCGGGCCGCCGGCTGCCCGAGCTGGCGGATCTCCACGCGCTGCGCCGCCGGCACCTGGCGCTGGTCCTGCAGCTGGCGGACGTAGGTGGCCAGGCCCTGGGCCGCCCCGTTGGCCAGCCGATTGGCCTCGTCGGGCGTGGGCGCCTGCGAGAAGATCGTGATGATCGGCAGCGTGTCCGTGGACTGGAACTGCAGGCGGTAGGCATCCTGCTCGCCCGCAACCTGGTCCGAGCGCTCGCTGGCCGTCGGCTCCTGCGCGGCGCGCGGCTGGTTGGACTCGAACGGGCCTTCGGCGTAGATCAGGCCCGGATCGATCCGTGCCTCCTGACCGATGAGCCGGATGGCCTCGGGGCTCGTCAGCAGGCGCGAGTACACCCCCGCGCGCACGATGAGCGGGTTGATGTCGGTGTCGATGTTGGCCAGCGACGAGTTCGGCGCGTCGACGACGACCTGGGTCCGCGCCGTCGCGTACGAGAGCGACTTGCTCTCGAGCTTGGGCGGAATCAGCGAGACGTGCTGGACGCTGATGACGGCGGCGATGGTGGCTACGAGGAGGCCGACGACGACGAGCCGGCGGCGGCTCCAGAGCGCTCTGAGGAGGAGGGCTGATTCCATGTCGCCCTAGCAACGCGGGACCGCCACCCCAGCTTTCGGTCCGCCAGCTCGATGATCAGCGCGATCCCCGCCGCCACGCACGGCAGCAGGACGAGCTCGTAGCGGAACGCCGAGAACGTCGGGCCGATCGCCAGCAGCGCCAGGTAGCCGAGAGGGATGCCCCACAGCAGCAGGAAGAACGGATCCCGGCGCTGGCCGAGCGCATACAGCGCCACCAGTCCGACGACGAACACGGCGACCACGAGCGGGTTGTCCGCCGCGTAGTGCGCATATTCGGTCATCATGTCGCCGAGCAGGTGCGGGTAGCGGTCGGCGATGAAGCCCCAGCTCGTGTCGGGCGGGATCGTGCGGTCGTTGACCACGTAGGCCAGCTGCGCACGGGCGTTCACGCTGAAGATGAGCGGCGCGGGCAGCGAGGCGGCCACGGCGGTCGCCGCCAGGCCGGCGCTGGCGCGCGTGCGCGTGAAGGCCAACAGCACGATCGCCGCGGCGACGAGCACGAACGAGGTGTCGCGGGTGACCGACAGCGCCAGGATCGCGGCCGCCCACGCCCACAACCAGCGCGGCCCGCGCTCGAGCGCGGCCAGGCCGGCAAGCAGGCCCGCGAGCATCAGCGCCACCCCCCAGCTGTCGGTGAGCGGGATGACGCTCCAGGCGCGCACGGGCCCGAGCGCGAGACAGCCCAGGGTGACGGCGAGCGAGGGCCCGGCGCCGAACCGGCGGCGCAGGAGCAGGAACAGCAGCGGCCCGATCGCCACGTAGCCGATCAGCGACCAGGTCCGCAGGCTCTGCTCGCCGAAGACGGAGTACGTTCCGGCCGCCAGGGCCGGCAGCAGCCAGCGCCGGCGGTAGAACTGGCTGGAGTAGTCGACCCAGCTCGGCTGCGTCACGCGGTGCGGCTCGCCCGGCTCGTCGGCGTCGAGCGAGCGCGCCCGGGCGCCCAGCGGGCCGAAGAACAGCGCGTGGCGGACCGCGGGAGCGTCGCCGCCGCGCAGCTCGAGCGTCTGCGCCTGGTACATCAGCGAGTCCGGGTCCCACAGAACCGGACCGTCCCATTGACGCGCGAGCGAGATCGCCGCGATCGCCGCGATCAGCAGGCAGATCAGCGCCGGACGCGCGGCGAGCGCGCGCCACCCCGCGGACACGCTCCCGGCGATCCGCCGGTGCGCACGGGGGGCGACGGGAACGGTGGCCGGGACGGCGCCGGCCTCGCGGACGTGCGACATGTTCGAGCAACGCGATCGGCGATCTTGGACTTGCGCGCGAAAGAAACGTGCGTTCCGCAGCGTTCGTGGATCGCATGTCTGCGTCTCCACTGACACCCGCACGGTCCTTGCTCATCCTGGCGGCCGTCGCGGTGGCGCTGGCCTGGACGCTGGCGGGCGCGTCGCGCGCGGAGGCCGTCACGTGCCCGGCCCCCAACCCGGTGGTCAACGAGAACACCTGCCAGGGGACCGGATCGACCGGCTGGCGGCTGACGAACTACGACTCCAACAGCGTCGCCGGCTACGCGACGAAGCCGAGCGTCAACGTCGGCAGCTCGGTGACCCTGGACATCGGCGCCTTCGACTCGAGCGACAGCCGGGTCGACATCTCCGTCTACCGCATCGGCTACTACGGCGGGACGGGCGGGCGCCTGGTGCACACCGCGACCAACGTGGCGGTCAACAACGGCTACGGCTGCGGGGCGCCGGACTCGGTGACCGGCCTGGTGACCTGCAACTGGGATCCCACCTACACGATCCCGGCCTCGGCTCTGCAGACCTCCGGCGTCTACATCGCGCGCCTGCGCTCCAGCGGCGGCGGAGAGAGCCAGGTGCTGTTCGTCGTGCGCGACGACACGCGCCACGCGGACATCCTCTACAAGCTGCCGATCGCCACCTATCAGGCGTACAACAACTGGGGCAACAAGTCGCTCTACGACTGGCAGTCGTTCGGGGCCAACACCATCACCGGCGGCCCGCGGGCGGCGAAGGTGTCCTTCCTGCGGCCCATCGCCGACGAGCGGGTCGGCGACAACTGGTTCATGAAGGCCGACTTCGCGATGGTCTCCTGGCTCGAGCGTCAGGGCTACGACGTCTCCTACACCGAGGACGTCTCGGTCAGCCAGAACCCCGGCCAGCTGCTCGACCACAAGGTCGACATGGTCGCCGGCCACGACGAGTACTGGACCGCCGAGGAGATGCACGGCTACAAGGCGGCGCGGGACGCCGGCGTGTCGGTCGCGTCGTTCAGCGGCAACACCGCGTACTGGAAGACGCGCTTGGAGGACGGCGGCAACACGCTCGTGTCCTACAAGACGGTCCAGGGCAGCGGCACCAGCGGCGCCGCCGGCGCCAACGACTGGGGGCCGGACGGCATCAAGGGCACCGCCGACGACGCGCTGGGCGCCGACGGCGTGGCCGGGACGGCGGACGATCGGCCGCAGAACGCGACCACGTCATGGCGCGACAACGGCGCCCCGCCCGGGTCCGCGGACGCCCCGCCCGGCGGTCGCGTCGGTCCCGACGAGCCCGAGAACTCGCTGTTCGGGAACATGTACCTGGGCGACAACGACTCGGTGAGCTACCCGCTGACCGTGCCTGCCGCCAACGCCCAGAACCAGTACGCCGGCGACCGCATCTGGCGCCACACCAACCTGTCGAAGACGAGCTCGACCAGCATCGGCTCCAAGCTCGTCGGCTGGGAGTGGGACGGGATCCCGACCAACCCGCAGTACGCGTCCCACCAGCCGGCCGGCGTCGTCCCGGTCACGGCGTCGGACACGACCCAGAACGGGTCGGAGTGGCTGCAGGACGAGGGCCGCGTCTACGGCGCCGCCCCGCCGCCAGGCCAACCCGGCCTGCCCTCCGCGGTCAAGTACAAGGCGTCGAGCGGCGCGCTCGTGTTCGCCGCGGGGACGAACCAGTGGTCGTGGGGGCTGGGCCCGCACTGGATCGACACGCCGGGCACCGGTCAGACCTACCAGGACCCGCCGACCGACTCGTCCGATCCGCGCATCTCGCAGGCGACCTACAACATCTTCTCCGACATGGGCGTGCAGCCCGGCACGCCGACCGGCGTGACGCTCGACTCCGGCAACCAGCCGCCCACCGCGTCGTTCACCGCGTCGCCCAACCCGGTGCTGAGCGGCCACACCGTCACCTTCGACGCCTCGGCGTCCAGCGACAGCGACGGCGATGTCGTGCAGTACGCGTGGGACCTCGACGGCAACGGCACCTACGAGACGTCGGGCGACACGCCGGTCGTCACCCACACGTACTCGTCGACCGGCACGGTGACCGTCGGGCTGCGGGTGACCGACGACGGCGGCGCGACCGCCACGACGACGGGCGCGCTGACCGTCACCAACGGCGACCTGGGCCCGTACGCCGAGGCCGTGCTCGGGACCTCCGGCGTGGCCGACTACTGGCGGCTGGGCGAGCCCGCGGGCGCCACCACGCTGCTGGACCAGCTCGGTGCGGCCAACGCGACCACCTCCGGCGGCGTGACGCTCGGCGTGCCCGGCGCCCTGAGCGGCGACAGCGACACGGCAGCGCGCTTCGACGGCGTCAACGGCGCGGGCCGGGCGACGGTCGACCTGTCGGGCACGAGCCAGATCACGGTCGAGTTCTGGCTGAAGTGGAACGCCTACGCCAACGACGACCGCCTGGCCATGGAGCTCACCTCCAACTTCAACCAGAACGCCGGCGGCTTCATCGTCGATCCCAACGCGCCCCAGAACGGCGGGACGTTCGGCGTGGCGCTCGGGCTCAACGGGTCGCGCAACAACGTCTTCTTCGCGCGCCCCAGCGCCGGCGCCTGGCACCACTACGCCTTCGTCATGGACACCACCGCGCCGGGGGCGACGCAGATCATCCCCTACGTCGACGGCGTCGCCGTGCCCTACACCAAGCTCGACAGCGGCACCGGCGCGGGCAACTTCGCCAACGCGGCGCTGAACCTGATGTCGCGCGACGGCAGCAGCCTGTTCGGCGCCGGCGACCTCGACGAGGTCGCCCTCTACCGCACGGCGCTGTCGGCGGCCACGATCCGCGACCAGTACCAGATCGGGTCCGGAACGACCGGCGAGACCCGAACGCGAAGCCGACCGCCGCGTTCACCGCCACGCCGAGCCCGGCCACGACCGGCCAGCAGGTCTCCTTCGACGCGTCGGGCTCCAGCGACAGCGACGGCACCATCGCCAAGTACGAATGGGACCTCGACGGCAACGGCACCTACGAGACCGACACCGGCACCACCCCCACCACCACCCAGACCTACGCCACCGCGGGCGACCGCACGATCGGCCTGCGCGTCACCGACAACGACGGCGCCACCGCGACCGCGATGCGCAGCCTGTCCGTGCAGGACACGCCGCCCCCGCCGCCGCCCTCCAGCGCCTACGCCCAGGCGGTGCTCGGGACCCCCGGCATCGGGCATTACTGGCGGCTGGGCGAGGCCTCGGGCACGAGCCTGGCCGACGCCGCCGGCTCGGCAAGCATGACCAGCCGCAGCGGCGTGACGCTCGGCGTGCCCGGCGCGCTGAGCGGCGATTCCGACACCGCCGCCCGCTTCAACGGCACGAGCGGCGCCGCACAGGCCGACGTCGACCTGTCGGCCACCAACAAGGTCACCGTCGAGTTCTGGCTGAAGTGGAACGCCTACGCCAACGACGACCGCCTGGCCGTGGAGCTCACCTCCAACTTCAACCAGAACGACGGTGGCTTCATCGTCGACCCCAACGACTCGAGCGGCAAGTTCGCCGTCGGCCTCGGCCGTCCCGGCAGCACGCGCAACAACGTGCTGTTCAACCGGCCCAGCGCCGGCTCCTGGCACCACTACGCCTTCGTGCTGGACACCAGCGCACCGGCGGCCACGCAGATCACCCCCTACGTCGACGGCGCCGTCGTGCCCTACACCAAGGTCAACGCCGGCGCCGGGGCCGGGAACTTCGCGAACGCGACGCTCAACGTCATGTCGCGCAACGCCGCGAGCCTGTTCGGCGCCGGCGACCTCGACGAGCTCGCGCTCTACACCACCGCCCTGTCGGCCGCGACCATCGCCGGCCACTACACGACGGGCACCAGCCAGGCCCCGAACGCGAAGCTGACCGCCGCGTTCACCGCCACGCCGAGCCCGGCCACGACCGGCCAGCAGGTCTCCTCGACGCGTCGGGCTCCAGCGACAGCGACGGCACCATCGCCAAGTACGAATGGGACCTCGACGGCAACGGCACCTACGAGACCGACACCGGCACCACCCCCACCACCACCCAGACCTACGCCACTGCCGGCGACGTCACCATCGGCCTGCGCGTCACCGACAACCAGGCGCCACCGACACCACCAGCCACGCCCTCACCGTCCAGGCCCTGCCACCGCCGGCCAGCGCCTACGCCCAGGCCGTCCGCGGCACAGCAGGCCTCAACCACTACTGGCGGCTGGGCGAGGCCTCGGGCACCAGCCTCATCGACCAGCTCGGCACGACGCCGCTGACCGCCCAGGGCGGCGTCACCCTCGGCGTGCCCGGCGCGCTGAGTGACGATTCCGACACCGCTGCCTGGCTTCGACGGCGTCAACGACGCCGCCGGGGCCACCGTGGACCTGTCGGCCACCAACAAGATCACCGTCGAGTTCTGGCTGAAGTGGAACGCCTACGCCAACGACGACCGCCTGGCCATGGAGCCACCTCCAACTTCAACCAGAACGACGGTGTTCGTTGCCGTCGACCCCGACGACTCGAGCGGCAAGTTCGCCGTCGGTCTCGGGCGCGACAGCACGCGCAACAGCGTGCTCTTCGACCGCCCGAGCGCCGGCGACTGGCACCACTACGCCTTCGTGATGGACACCAGCGCACCGGCGGCCACGCATCGTGCCCTACGTCGACGGTCTCGCCGTTCCGTACGCGAAGGGCGGCAGCGGCACGGGCGCGGGGAACTTCGCCAACGCGGCGCTCAACGTCATGTCGCGCAACGCCGCGAGCCTGTTCGGCGCCGGCGACCTCGACGAGCTCGCGCTGTACACCACCACCCTGTCGGCCGCGACCATCGCCGCCCACTACACCGCCGGCACCGGCGCGAGCCCGAACGCGAAGCCGACCGCCGCGTTCACCGCCACGCCGAGCCCGGCCACGACCGGCCAGCAGGTCAGCCTCGACGCGTCGGGCTCCAGCGACAGCGACGGCACCATCGCCAAGTACGAATGGGACCTCGACGGCAACGGCACCTACGAGACCGACACCGGCACCACCCCCACCACCACGCAGACCTACGCCACCGCCGGCGACGTCACCGTCGGCCTGCGCGTCACCGACAACGACGGCGCCACCGACACCACCACCCGCACCCTCACCGTCCAGCCTGTGGCCAATCAGGCGCCCACGGCGGCGTTCACGCTGTCGCCGAACCCGGCCACCACCGGCCAGCAGGTCAGCCTCGACGCGTCGGGCTCCAGCGACAGCGACGGCACCATCGCCAAGTACGAATGGGACCTCGACGGCAACGGCACCTACGAGACCGACACCGGCACCACCCCCACCACCACGCAGACCTACGCCACCGCCGGCGACGTCACCGTCGGCCTGCGCGTCACCGACAACGACGGCGCCACCGACACCACCAGCCACGCCCTCACCGTCCAGGCCCCGCCCCCGCCCTCCAGCGCCTACGCCCAGGTGGTGCTCACCACCCCCGGGGCCAAGGACTACTGGCGGCTGGGCGAGGTCCTCGGGCACCAGCCTCATCGACCAGCTCGGCACGACGCCGCTGACCGCCCAGGCGGCGTCACCCTCGGCGTGCCCGGCGCGCTGAGCGGCGACTCCGACACCGCCGCCCGCTTCGACGGCGTCAACGACGCGGCCCGGGCGACCGTGAACCTGTCGGCCACCAACAAGCTCACCGTCGAGTTCTGGCTGAAGTGGAACGCCTACGCCAACGACGACCGCCTGGCCATGGAGCTCACCCCGAACTTCAACCAGAACGCCGGCGGGTTCGTCATCGACCCTTAACGACGCCAGCGCGCAGTTCGCCGTCGGCATCGGGCGCGCCGACAACACCTGCAACAACGCTCGCCCGGCCCAGCGCCGGTTCCTGGCACCACTACGCCTTCGTCCTGGACGCCAGCGCGCCCGCGGCGACCCAGATCGTCCCCTACGTCGACGGCGTCGCCGTCCCCCATGCCTCAAGGCGCTCAACGCCGGCGCCGGGGCCGGGAACTTCGCCAACTCGGCGCTCAACGTCATGTCGCGCAACGCGGCAAGCCTGTTCGGCGCCGGCGACCTCGACGAGCTCGCGCTCTACACCACCGCCCTCTCGGCCACGACCATCGCCGCCCACTACAGCGCCGGGACCGGGCAGGCCCCGGCCACCACGCTCACGGCGCGGCAGATGCAGGCCGACGCGACCAGCGACGACCGGCCAGGCGTCCGGTCCGGCGCTCGGCGAGCCCCCGACGGCCGCGCTGGCGGCGGCGCCCAACCCGGTGGCGGCCGGTGAGCCGGTGACGTTCGACGCCCGACGTCCAGCGACCCTGACGGAAGATCGTCATACGAGTGGATCTCGACGGCGACGGCACCTACGAGTCCACCGGTACGGACCCCACCACCACCCACACCTACACCGCCGCCGGCGACGCCCGCCGGCGTGCGGGTCACTGACGACGGCGGCGCCACGTCGACACCGCTATCGTCACGCTGCACGTGACCGAATCTGACGCGGCGCCGGCGGGAATTCACGCGATGACCGTCGGCCGTGGCGGCGGTGGCCGCCGCGTTGAGGCCTGGTGGCCTGCGCCTGCGGCGCCGCGGACACCGGCTCTGCGGGCCGCGCAAGCCCCGCAGGCGAGCGATGAGGCGCCGGGACACGCCGCCCGCGCGACGCGGCGCACGCTGAAGGCCCTGGGCGTGCCGCCATCGATCTCGACCGTCGCGCGCCAGGCCACCGACGATCGCGCCGCGGACCTCGCCCTGCAGCGCGCCCGCACGGAGCTGCGCCCGCTGCGCGCCGCGGCGCGCGCCCAGGCTGGCACGGGCACCCTGGACGATCCTCGTCGTCGGCCTCCGGCGCCTCGAGCAGGCGCTCGACCTGGCCGCCCTGGCGCCGCGGCGCCGCCGGGCGCCCGCGCGATGGTGGCCGCTGACGCCGAGCGCATCGCCGACCTGCGCACCCGCGTGGACCGGCGCGAGCCCGGTCTGGCCGCGAGCGGGCGCCAGGTCGCCGCACGCGCCCCACAGACTCATCGCGCCGCCACCGCGCTGGCGGCGTGCAGACGCTGCGGCTCCGTCGGGCAGGCCGCCGCCGGCCGCTCGACGGTGCGCGGGCGGCAGTGGCCGCCGCGCAGGGGGCGGCGCAACCGCTGCGCCCGGCGATCCCCGGGCTCGGGCGTGAGCTCGAGCATGTCTGGGCGCAGATCGGATCGTGGCGACGACGCCGCGCCTCGCGGCGGCGCGGGGCCGGGCGATGGCGGCGGTGACGACCACGGCGCAGACGCGGGCAGTGCGCGCCGCCGCGGCCGTCAGGCCGACGCCGCCTGACGCCGTACAGTCGCGCTGCGCGACCTCGGACCGGTCTCGGCCCCGCGCACGGTCCGCGACGCCGCCCGGGCGGCCGCCGCCCTACGGGCGCACCGCATCGACGGCCGCGCGGCGGCGTTCGCGATCCGCCGCGACGGGCTCGACGCGCTGCAGCGGCGCGCCGTCGCGCTGGTCGCCCAGGCCGGGCTCGACGGCTACCGCGGCCGCGACGCCGCGCGCCGAGGCCGCGGCGATCGCCGCCGGCCGGAACGTGCTGGCGCCCGAGTACGCCAAGGAGCCGGACCGGCCGCGGTCGAGCGCACGCGGGACGCCAGTGCGCACGCTTCAGGGTCCGATCCCGTCGAGCGCCACCTGGGAGCTCGACACCGGCGTCAGCACCGCCACCGCCGCCCTCGGCGCGTCTACGGCCGCTCCGCCCACGGCGGCCGAGCGCGCGGACCGGGCCTGCCGGCTCGTGCGCCTGACGTCGCAGACCTCGCAGCTGTGCGAGCGCAACGCGCCCGCCCGCCAGCCGGGCGGCGACATCAGCGAGGGCGCGACGGGGGCCGAGCGCGATCCAAGGGCTGATCGCCGACGTGCGTCCGAGCCTTCCGGCCGCCAACGTTCAGCGGCTCACCGGCGCGGCGCGGGACCTGAACGCCTCCCGAAGACGGCGGGGATCCTGGGCGAGGAGGGCGCCCCGCCGTCCCGCGAGGTCCCGGCGGCGGCCACCGCGCTGTGCGACCGGATCCGTGACGCCGTCAGCTCGGTCTTTCCGGGCCAGTGGCGCCGGCTCGGCGGCGACGAGGACATCGACCGCGTCGAGGCCCAGCTGCTGCGCATGGAGCAGGCCGCCGAGCGCGGTGACCTCGGCGCCGCCGACCAGGCCCGCCGCGAGGCCTACGCGATCTTCGAGATGGGCCCCGAGCCCCGGCTGCGCGCGTTCGCGCCCGACCTCGTCGTCCGTCTCGAGAGCTTGTTCTGGGCCGCCGCCGCCGACGGCCCGAACCTCGTCGACGTCCTGTCGGGCCACTCGTCGATGGCCATGGTCAGGGAGCGCCGCCTGGCCACCGTCGCCGCGCTCGAACAGGCCCGCGCCGCGCTCGACCGGCCCCGCTCGGCCGGCGCGGTCGTGACCAACAGCGCCATCGTCGTGTTTCGCGAAGGGCTCGAGGCGGCCCTGATCCTCGCCGCGCTGGCGGCGACGTTCGCCGCCGGCGGACGGGCCTGGCGCCGGCCGCTGGTCATCGGCATGCTCGCCGCGGTGCCCGCGACCATGCTGACGTGGCTGCTCACCTCGCAGGTGGTCAGCTCGCTGTCGGGGTTCGGCCTCGCGCTCGAGGCGGTGCTGGACATCGCGGCGCTCGTGGTGCTGGTGATCATCCTCGCCTGGTTCTTCCGGCGGTTCTGCTGGACGCGGTTCGTTGCCGGCCAGCACGCCCGCCATCGCCGGCTGCTCGGGCTCGGCCGCAGCGCCGGACCGGCGCTCGCCGTCGGGCTCCTGGGCTTCACCGCGATCTACCGCGAGGGCTTCGAGACCGTCGTCTACCTCCAGGCGCTCAAGCTCGACGCCGGCGGGACGACCGTGCTGCAGGGGGTCCTGCTCGGCCTCGCCCTGACCGGCGTCCTCGCACTACTGATGCTGCGCCTGCGCCGGCGCCTGCCCTACCGGGCGATCGTGGTCGCCGCGGCCGCCGGCATCGCGCTGCTCACGGTGATCCTGGCCGGCCAGGCCGCGCGCGCCGCGCAGGCGGCTGGCTGGCTCGGCGTCGATCCGCTCGACCTGCACTTCCCGGCGTGGGCCGGCCAGTGGTTCGGCCTCTACCCCGCGACGCAGACCCTGGCCGTACAGGCGCTGGCTGCGGCTGGCGTATCGTTCTCGGCCTGTTCGTCCGCAACCGCCGCGAGCAGCGCGCCGCCCGGCGCATGCAGCTCGCCCGGGCGCGCCGGGCGGCGACCAAGGCCAAGACGGCGGCCTGGAGATCGGATCGCCGGCGCGGCCGCCGCGATCAGGCGCCCATGGCGCGCGGCGTGGCGCGCACGGCGGTGGGCGGCCGACCTACCAGGGCCAGCGGCGGGCCGGTGCATGATGAACCCGTGCGCGTGGCAGGTCAGGCGGCGGGGACGAACAGCGCCGCCTCGCCGGTGTCCGCGCGCCGTCGTCGGGGCCGGCGTCTCGCTGTTCAGTCCCGCTCGATCGCGGACCGGCGCTCGCCGTCCAGGCCTGCTCGCCTACCGAGCAGGACGTCGAGGTGCAGGGGCTGAGAGCGTGACGCGATCACGGCGGCTCGGCTCCACGGGCGCCGGCTCGCGCTGCAGGAGTGGAGACGTCAGCGGACGGCGACCGCGTGCAGATATGCGGCGTAGACCGGATCGCGGCCCGTGCACCACGCGATCCGCCGGCCGACGCACCGCGCGAACGACCGCACGAGCGGGAGGTCGAGTCCTCGACCCGGACGGGTCCGTGGCGTCAGCCGCCTGAACTGGCTTACAACGGCGTGTACCCGAAGACGTGGCACGCGGAGAAACCGGCGAACGCCTGTGCAGCGACCGCACCAACTGGTAGTTGATGCGTGCGGTCGGGGTCGTGGAAGGGGCGTGAACATCGTTCCAGAACGCGTTGTCGAGGTAGTTCGGCGTCGCGAAGAACGCCAGGCCCCGGCCGCAGCACGGCGGACCTCGGCGATGGCCTGGGCCGCGAGCCTCGGGGTCGAGGTGCTCGATGACGACGGTCGCCGTCACGTAGTCGAAGGTCTCATCCTCGAACGAAAGCTCGCCGATCGACGCCACCTGCAGCGTGGTAAGGCCGCGCACGCCCGCGGGTGATCGCGTAGTCGGAGATGTCGATGCCGTGGGCGTTCCAGCCGTCGACGGCCAGCCGCTCGACGTAGAAGCCCATGGCGCATCCGACGTCGAGCGACGCACCGCGCCGGCCGGACGGGCGCGCGGCAGCGACGTACTGGCGGATCGACGGCATGAACGCCTCGTCGATGGCCGCCTGCGCCTTCGCGCTCGTAGTCGCGGTAGTTGCTCTCGTGCCGCCAGTGACGATGCCTCGTCGAACACGGCGCTGGTGGTCATGTGCGGCCCTCGCTGGAAGACGATCGTCACCACCCCATCAACGCCGGATCCCGGCCGGTTCTAGCGGCGCGCCATGGGCGGCGGCGACCCGACCGGCGACGGCGACGACCTGCCGTGCGCCGCCGGCCCAGCAGGCTGCGGGCCAGCAGCGCCACGTCGGCCCAAGCTGCACGCGACGTCGCGGCGCAGGACGGCCACGTAGACGACGGCCGCGACGAGCGTCACCACCACCACGGAAGGCGAGCGCCGGCAGGATGCCGTCCATGCCCGGGCCACCGGCCAGGCGACGGCGACCAGCGCCGCCGACGAGATGCCTCGCGGGGCCGACGTCGCGCACGAGCTGGCGCAGCGGCACGCCGACCATCGGCCCGAGCATGACGGCGTACGCGGCGCACAGCGAGAGGACCTGGAAACCGCTGACCGCGGCGGCCACCGCGGTCAGGCCGAACGCCGTCGCGACCAGCACGACGCCGCCGTAGGCCACCACCTCCACCACGCTGAAGACCATCAGCAAGCGCGTGGGTGGCCGGCGGCGAGGATGAGGACTTCCGTGCCGTTGCGGATCGTCGCGGCCATGCCGGCGATCGCCAAAAGCAGCTGCGGGGGACGAGACGGCGGGCGCCCAGCGCTCGCCGAACACCCACGGCAGCCACCGGCGCGATCACCGATGAAGCACGCGAGGATCGGCCAGATCAGCGTCGCGTTGAGCCGCACGATCCGCAGCCGCAGGCTGCGGTGATCCATGTCCTCGGTGCGCGAGTAGAGCGGGAACGTGACCCGGGCCAGCACCCCGGTGACCTCGACTGTACTCGACGCCGAGCGTGAACGCGCGGTAGTAGTAGCCCGCCAGCAGTGGGCCGAGCCGGGCGCCGACCAGGACGTAGTCGACGTTGCGGTATCCGACGCCGGCCAGACCGGCAGCCGGTGGCGGGAACGCCGAAGCGCCAGATTCCATAGCCTCGGTCCGCCGCCAGCGGGGCAGCACGAGTGGCACGCTGAGCTGGTATCCGGATCGCGAGCACGGCCAGGCTGACCAGCATGCCGATCACGTACGCCTTGGCCTCTGGCGTCTGTAAAGGCGAGCACCATGACACCGGCGCGCTCACCAGGACGCCGACCACCTCGATGGCGCCGATGCGCTGGAAGCGCAGCCCTGCTGCAGCTGGGCCAGGGGGACGATCATCTACGGCGACGAGCACGAACGACGGCGAGAACAGGCGAAACAGCCTCGGTCGTCTCGGCCTGAACAGCGGCTCGGTGACCAGCGTGAGCGCGAACAGCGCCACGAGCGACAGCACCACGCCGATGCACAGCGAGTGAACACCCCGGCTTCGAGGTGCGCGGGCCGCAGATCACGGCGCTGGACGATCGGGCTGCCCACGCCCTCGTTGGCGGTCAGCGCCAGCTCGCGCACGACGACCGCGGTGGCGAGCATGCCGAACTGCCGGGCGAGACCAGGTGGGCGAGCACGACCGAGGAACCGGCCGTCACGGTTCGCCGCGACCCGCGCGAAGGCCATCCAGCGCATCAGCCCTCGAGCGCCGCTTTTCCCTCCTTCAGCCCGGCACGCGAGACGCCGGCGTGCTCAGCGGGCGGCGCGGACAGCCTGCAACCCAGGGCCTTCGCACCCTGGCGGTCGCGGTCGAAAGCGCTGCGCGACATCGACTCGGCCGCGCTGGGCCATCCGGCTTCGCCCGCTGCGGGTCGGCGGCCGGCCTGGCGACCGCGGCGGCGATCGCCTCCGGGTCCTCGGGCGCGACGAGGAGGCCGGTCTCGCCGTCGCGAACGTCGGGCACGCCGCCGACGCGAGTGGCGACGACGGGGGGTCTCGCGAACCAGGGCCTCCATCAGGGTGAGCCCCAGCGGCTCGTTGCGCGCGCACGACAGCAGATGTCCGTGGACGCCAGCAGGTCGTCGATGCGGTCGGCGACGCCGGCCAGTCGGACCACATCGCCGAGCCCGTGGACGCGGGCGCGCTCGAGCAGCACCTCGGCGTCGGCCGGGCTGGACCGGGCCCACCAGCTCGAGCCGGGCCGGCACGCCCTGCGCACGCAGGCGCTCGACGGCATCGATCGCGATGTCCTGGCCCCGGTGGCCGTCGTGCCGCTGATGGTCCCGATCAGGCACAGCCGCAGCGGCGTGGCGAACCCGTTGCGCGGCTGCGGAGCCGGTGGGACTGGATCCCGTCGGGGTAGGCAGCACGACGCGCCCGTCCACCGGCCGGGAACGCGCGGTCGACCGCGCTGGAGACGACCACGACCGTGTGCGCCAGGCGGCCGAGGATGGCGAATAGCATGACCCGAGGTCGGGCGGAAGCTCACGCACATGCACGATCGCGCGGACGCCTGCCAGCCGCGCCCCGATAACGGGACCGAGCAGTACGGCGCTGTTGGTGTGCACGACCTCGATTCCGTGACGGCGCACGTAGAGCGATCCGGACGCCGTCCAGGAGCGATCGCGTCGCGTCGATCGCCCAGCGAAGAACGCCGCCCCAGCCCAGCGGCATGGTCGGGCTGGCGCAAGGCGGCTGCAGGCGGCAAAGCGATCGCGCAGCGGTCCACGGCGTATCGCGATATGGAGCGCATGGCGCTCTCCCCAGCCATTGCGTGCTGGCGTCAGAGCCATGAGCTGGGCTCACCCATCCGCGCGCCGTGCACCGCGAGCAGGACCGCGACACGCCGTCCGGGCGTAGTGCGTCGTGACACGCCTGATCAACGGCGCAGACGTTCGCTTGCGCGGTGCGCGCGTGCCGCGGCGCCCGGTACCCGTTACGGTCGAGCATCGTGGACGCTGTCGACGGTGATCATGCCGCCCTGGCAGCCGTTCGGTGGCCGCGAACCGGCGGAGCACTGCCGCATATGCGAACCAGATCGAAGACCTCGTTGGTCCCAGCTGGCGCGCTCGTGCTGGCGCTGTCGCGACCGCCCTCGCCCTGCGACCTCCTGGGCCGGCCCCCGGGGAAGGTCGACGCGGACAAGACGCCGGCCCGCGCTGCGGACTTGTGCATCGGTGAGCAGCGTGGCGCAGATGCGTGTAGGCCCGCGCGGCTGGCAGCGCCGCCGGCAGCGTGCACCGTCAAGGGCGCCATCGGCGACGTCACGATCAGCGCACGCCCCGCGCAGACCGTCACCTTCCGCGTGGCGACGACACCGCGAGCTTTCGGCCAGATCACGATCGACGGCGCCGCCAACATCACCATCGACCACGCCCGCGTGACCGACTCCACGTCTCTCCCCGAATCGCCTGGTGGGCACCACTCCACAACCAACAACGTGCGCCTGACCCGACTGACGATCGGCGGCACCCCCACCGCCCGCACCATGCCCGCCGCCCTGGTCTGGATCGGCGCCGGCAACGACAACATCACCATCGAGCACAGCGAGCTGGCCTGACCAACGCCGGCGACACCGGCAACCAGGGCTACGCCATCCGCGCCTCAACGGCGACCGCGACATCATCGACGGCCTCAACGTCATCGACAATACATCCACCACACGCGCCGACGCCCTCCAATCCGCCGGCATCGCTGCCTGCCTCCGCGTCGAACGCAACGACATCTCTACGTCGCCGCCGAACCTGGCTCCACCGAGCACTCCGACTCGCTGCAGATCCTCAGCCTCGCCGGCACCACCCAAGCCCGAATCCTGCGCAACAACATCCACCACACCGGCTACTACACCGAGAACGCTGCTTCCGCCAACGGCTACTCCGCCGGCCAACTCATCATCCACGGCTGGTCAGACACCCCCGTCCTCTTCCAAGACAACCTCCTGCACGACAACCGGCAACTACGCGCCGTACTTCAAAGACGAAAAACGACGGATCCGTAGCCGACAACTGGACCTTCGACCACAACACCATCATCCGGGCGCCCACCCCAACCCTCAGCCCAACGCTCCGGACTTTCCGCGGCCACCACACCCTCACCAACAACATCCTCACGCATCGAAGGCACCGCCACCTGACCACCGCCACCGGCAAATATCGTCCAAAACGGCAGCGTCCCGGGCGGCATCCACGATGGCGCTCCGACGCTCGACGCGCACTACCTGAGCACGGATCACCCGACCGCGGGAATCCGCCAACCTGCCGGTCCGGACTGGTAGCGCCTCATCAACCCGAAGATCGCTGACGGGACGGCCGGCCGGCCTCGAGTTCAGGCGCATGCGGTCGGTAGAGTGATGGGCGATCAGGTGCCTGTCGCGCGGGGGCGGGAACGATGGCGCCGATGCCTGCGCGTTCGTGGTCGCGTGACAGCGCGCGGGTGGTCGCAGGGCGGTGTCCGCACACGGGGGGACACCATGCACATGCGATCCAGATCGAAGCGTCGACTGGTGCTGCTCGCCGCAACCGTCGCGCTGGCCGCACCAGCGACCGCCTCTGCACAGCCATCGGCCGGCTTCAGCGTCAGGCCCGCGAACCCGACGACCGGCCAGGAGGTCGTGCTCCGCGCCGGCAGCCGCGTCTGCGACGTCGCGCCCTGCTCCTACACCTGGTCAGACGACGGTCCGGACGGGCCGGGCGGCGGAAACTGGCCGCTCGGCACCGGCGCGACCCTGCGGTACAAGTTCTCCGACCCTGGCGTGAAGTACGTGCGTCTCACCGTGGCCAACCCGGCCGGTGCCCGCGCCACCACGGTCCGGCAGCTGCGGGTTGCGGCCGCCACGCCGACGCAGGGACCGACTCGGGGACCGACTCGGGGACGGACCCCCCGGCGCGGGCACCGCCCGGCTCCGGCCCCCGGCCGGACGCCGGCTCCGGCCCCCAGCCCGACGCCGGCCCCCAGCCCGACGCCGGCCCCCAGCCCAGCGCCGGCACCCAGCCCAGCGCCGGCACCTACCCCGACGGGAACGTGCACGGTCACGAGCGCGGCGCAGATGCAGGCCCGCGCGGCCGACAGCGCCGGCAGCGTGTGCACCGTCAAGGGCGCCATCGGCGACGTCACGATCAGCGAACGCCCCGCGCAGACCGTCACCTTCCGCGGCGACGACACCGCGAGCTTCGGCCAGATCACGATCGACGGCGCCGCCAACATCACCATCGACCACGCCCGCGTGACCGACTCCATCGTCTTCCCCGACCGCTCAGGCACCACCCACACCAACAACGTGCGCCTGACCCGACTGACGATCGGCGGCACCCCCACCGCCCGCACCATGCCCGCCGCCCTGGTCTGGATCGGCGCCGGCAACGACAACATCACCATCGAGCACAGCGAGCTGGCCTGGACCAACGCCGGCGACACCGGCAACCAGGGCTACGCCATCCGCGCCCTCAACGGCGACCGCGACATCATCGACGGTCTCAACGTCATCGACAACAAGATCCACCACATCGGCGCCGACGCCCTCCAACTCGCCGGCATCGCCCGCCTCCGCGTCGAACGCAACGACATCTCCTACGTCGCCGCCGAACCCGGCTCCACCGAGCACTCCGACTCGCTGCAGATCCTCAGCCTCGCCGGCACCACCCAAGCCCAGATCCTGCGCAACAACATCCACCACACCGGCTACTACACCGAGAACGCCAAGCCCGCCAACGGCTACCCCGCCGGCCAACTCATCATCCACGGCTGGTCAGACACCCCCGTCCTCTTCCAAGACAACCTCCTGCACGACAACCGCAACTACGCGCCGTACTTCAAAGACGAAAACGACGGATCCGTGGCCGACAACTGGACCTTCGACCACAACACCATCATCCGCCAAGGCCCACCCCAACCCTCAGCCGAGCGCTCCGGATTCTTCCGCGGCCGCCACGTCCTGACGAACAACATCCTCTCGCGCATCGAAGGCACCGCCACCTGGACCAAGGCGTCCGGCAACGTGGGTCGAGAACGGCAGCGTCCCGGGCGGCGTCCGGGACGGCACGCTGACGTTCAACGCGCAGTACCGGGCACGGATCACCCGTCGGCGGGGATCCGCCAGGCCTGCGGCCCGGACTGGTAGCCACCATCAGGCGGGGCGCGGGCGCCGCGGGCCCGCGCCCGCCCGGCCAGCGGGGCGACCCGGTCGCGAGCCTCGCTGGCCAGGCGCCCGCAGGACCGGCCAGGCCGCCCCGCCGGGCGCGGGCGCGGCCGCCGGCCTGGGCGCCGGCGCGGGCAGCGCGAGCTCGACCGTCCCGGGCTGCTCGACGCCGAGCGTCCGCGGCGCGCACGCATCGCCGGCGTGCGTCAGCGCGATGTGGTCGATGCCGGGGGGAACGTCGACCATCACGCGGCGGGCGTGCATGCGGACGACCAGCCGCGACCCTTCGACCCGGGTCTCGGCGCTCGAGGCGAGCATGTCGCGCAGCGAGGTCCAGTGGACGGGTCCGAGCCGGTTGACCTGCTGCGCCGCCGTGCGCAGCGCCTCGGTGCCGCCGGCCAGGTCGCGGGCATGGCCGTAGAGGATGAGGGGCTGGCCCAGGAACGCCCGCAGGACGAGGTCCTCGCGCGGATGCGACAGCGCGCTGCGCAGCAGCACGGGCAGCCCGCCCACGATCTGCTCGGCGATCCCCCAGCCCACGAGCGGGCCGGCGCCCGGCGGAGCGGCGAGCCAGTCGCCTGGCAGCCACGGATGCGGGCGCGACATGGTGACGCCCTCGAAGCCGCACGCGAGCAGCCCGTGGGCCGCCGGCTCCGACAGGCGCTCGTGCGGCGGAGCCATCACCCGGGAAACGCCCAGACCGGTGCGCCGCTCCAGCGCGGCGACCCGCCGCAGCGCGGCGGCGCCGATCCGCGTCGCCGAGGAGTCGTCGGGCACGCGCCCCAGCTCCGGGCCGTCGTGAAGGTGGCCGTGCACCAGCAGCGACAGCTGCCGCCCGCTGCCCAGGAAGATCCGCCGCACGCGGGGATGGACGAACCAGGTGTCGAGCGGGACGGTGGCGATCGCGACGTGGTAGCGGTACGCCGCCGCGTCGCGCGCAAGGTCGGAGTAGCGCACGTGGCCGTACGTCGGCCAGTGCAGGTTCGGATCGTCGAGGATGAACGCGGCGCGCAGCGGCGGGGCGTCGAACAGCTCGGCCTGGGCGGCGCGGCGCAGGAAGTGCACGAGGACCAGCAGCGCCAGGCAGCGCCCGGGCTCCAGCCGCGACCGCAGCATCTCGCCGTCGTCCAGCTCGCGCGGCGCCACGGCCACCCGCTCACGACCGCCGGCCGATCGCAGCCACAGCGGCTCGCCGCCGCGCGCCGCCACCAGCGCCGCCGGCTCGGTCGCGGCCAGCGCCGCCGTCGCAGCCACCGGAGCATCGGTCAGCGCCGCGTCGTGCAGGCGGGCGTCGAGCTCCTCGTCTCGCGCGGCCAGGCGCACGGTCGCCGCGGCCGCGCCCGGCCGGACCGGGGGCTCGTCGGCCTGCGCGTCGAGGCAGGGCAGCGGTGGGGGCGCCGCCGCCGCGGCATCGCCGATGCGGACCACGGCGTCGACGTCGCGCCATTGACCGGGCGCGCGCGGCTCGAAGCGCACGGGCAGCGCCTGGGCCAGCGCCCCCAGCAGCCGCGGGCGCGCGTGAAACGCCGCCGGCGGGACGACCGCGACCCGGGCCGGCATCGCCTACAGCGGCCGCAGCTGGCGGTAGAACGCCGGCAGCGGGGTGTCGCGCCGCAGCGGGACGCCGCAGCGCGCATCGATCGGCGCCGCCGGCGATGCCGCGCACCATGGTCAGCGGGGCGACCGACTTCGTCACCACGCTGCCGGCGTGCACCACGGCGCCGCGGCCGACCGTCACGTGGGGCAGCAGCAGCGCCCCCGGGCCGATGTAGGCGTCGTCATCGATGCGCACCGACACCTGGCCGGGGCGCACGGGCTCGCCCTGCTGGTGGGCGATGATCGTGGCCCGCGCGCCGATCTCGACCCCTGACCCCACGCTCGAGCTGCGGGTGCGCCGTCTCGATCATCACGTCGGTGCCGATGAACACCCGCTCGCCGATCGCCACGCCGCGCCGGCGGTGCAGCCCACCCGCACGGACTCCGAGCCGGGGATGTACAGCGCCAGGACCCCGAACAGCCGCCGCTTGAGCGCGGGTACCAGCCGCTCGGTCCTCATGACACCGCCCGCAGGTCACCGGCCGGCGCGGGCGCGCTGGCCAGCGCCACCAGCTCCCCGACGACCGTCATCCGCTCGGGATCGGCGGCGTCGAGATCGAGATCGACGCCCAGCGCCGCCTCGACCGTGACGACCAGCTCGACGAAGCCGAGGGAGTCGATCACCCCGGAGGCGCGCAGATCGAAGTCGTCGTCCACCGTGGCGGGGTCGATGCCCGCCGCGTGCAGCGACTCCGCGCAGGCGTCGAGCACCGCGCGCCGGGCCTGCTCAGGCGACGGCCGCGGCATGCCGCTCGTCCTCCAGGCGGCGCAGCGGCGCACCCGATCCATCTTGCCGTTGGCGTTGAGGGGATCTCGGCCAGGGTCCGCAGCTCGCGCGGCACCATGTAGGCAGCCGCTGGCCGCGAGGCTCGAGCACCGTGCGGGCGTCGATCCCGGTGTCGCCCGCAAACGCGACGATCCCGGAAGCGCCGGTCGAGGTCAGCGGCCAGCCGAGCCTGTTCGGCGTCGACCCCGGTGACGTCCGCGCAAGACCGCCTCGACCTCGCCGAGGCTCCACGCGGTGGCCGAGCACCTTGACGATCTGCCCGTCGGTACGGCCCAGGAAGCACAGCGGCCCGTCGCCGGCGGGGCGTCGCGGTCGCCGGTGCGGTAGTGCAGCTCGTCACGCCCCGGCGGCACCACGAAGGCGGCGGCCGTGCGGTCAGGTCCTCCCAGCCAATGGCGACGTCACCTGGGGCCTGGACGAGCAGCTCGCCCTCGGCCCCCGGCGGCACCTCCCGCAGAGCGGCGTCGGCGACCAGCGTCCGGGTGCCGGGCAGCGGCGCGCCGATCGGCACCACCCCGTGGATGGACTCGAACGGTCCGCGAGCGTCGTCCCAGCGGTAGACGGTGCAGGCGATCGTCGCCTCGGTCGGCCCGTAGAGGTTCTCGACCACCGAGGCTCGGCGCCGCGCCCCACGCGGCCGCCGCGGGCAGCGGCTCGCCGCAGAAGAGGCTCAGGCGCAGCGACGGGAACGCGCCCGGCTTGAGCATGCCCAGCCGGCGCGCGAACACCCCGACCGACGGCACCGAGAACCAGACCGTCAGACGGCTGTCGCGGATGAACCGCCCGGGCGCCATGAGCCCCGCCTCGGCCGGGCAGCACAGGCACGCGCCGTGCTCCCAGGTCACGAACATGTCGAACGCGGAGAGGTCGAAGGTGAGGTCGAACATCTGCGACAGGCGGTCCTCGGGGAGGATCGCGTAGCGGTCGGCCACCGCCCGGATGAACGCGCGGACGTTGCGCTGGGCCACCATGACGCCCTTCGGCGTCCCGGTGCTCCGGAGGTGAACAGCAGGTAGGCGGTCATCGGGCTGCGCCGGGACAGGCCGCCAGTCCTCGGCGGGCTGGCTGGTCGGTCGCGCGCAGGACGGTGTGATGCGGCCATGTCTCGGCGACGCGCAGCCGCGCGTCGTTGTCGGGCAGCACGAGGATGAGGCGGCGGCGGACGCCGTCGAGCAGCGCCGGCAGCAACGGCTCGGCCCCGCGATCGACGACGATCGTCCGGCACCCGGACCGCTCGAGCATGGCGCGCGCAGGCGCTCGGTCGAGATGGCGCGGGTTCAGCGGCACGTAGCCGTGCCCGCGCATCAGACGCCGAGCACGCCGGCGTAGGCCGTCGCGCTGCGGGCCGCGAACACCGCGGTGAGGGCGGGCCCGGCCCCGCGGTCGGCGCGCTGGAGCGTCGCCGCCACCGCGGCGGCGCGATCGCGCAGCTCGGCGTAGGTCAGGGTGGCGGATCCGACCTCGGTGCGGGCCGGTCGCCGTGGCGCTCGGCGGACCGCAGGAACCCCCTCGGCCAGCGGAGCGAATGCGTCGTCGATCACGCCGGATCAACGCCGGCCGGCCGCGGATCCTTCCATCCGGCGGCGGCGTCGCGCGCAGGCGCGCGGCAGCTCGGCGCCGTAGTAGGCCACCGAGCGCTGGAGCAGGTCGACGGTCGCCCGCGACGGCGCCGGCGGCATGGCGGGGCCAGCGCCTCGAGGGCGTCCCCGAGCCTCGATGCGACCGCCGGCCAACGGCGCTCGTCGGCGAGGCGAGCGCCCGCTTCGCGAGCCGCGGCCCGTGCACTCGGGTCATCGGCGAGCGCCAGTAGCGCCGCCGCGGTGGCCGCCCGGTCACCGGGCTCGACGAGCGTCGCGAAGCCCGCGGCCGCGAGCTCCTCCGCGGCTTCATCTCCACGCCCGAGCACGCACGGCAGCCCGGCCCACGAATGAATCCATGTAGCGGGCCCGCGCCGCCAGGCGCGCCTCCGCGGCGTCCAGCGGCAGCGTGATGCCGCATCGCATCGGCGGTTCGTGACGGCGCTCGTAGAACACTCGTCGAGGAAAGACCGTCCGGTCCAGGACGCCGAGCGTGCGCGCCAGCCGCGCGCGCCTCGTCGACAGCCGCGAAGCCTCGACCCCAGGCCCCGGCAGGCCGGCCTGCGATCACCAGCTTGACGTCTGGCCCTGCGCTCGACAGCTCCACCACGGCACGGATCGCGGTCGCGGCGTCCAGCCGGCGCCAGATGCTGCCCCACCACGGCACCAGGGTGTCGTCCTGAGCGATCTCGGAGAAGCGCTCGCGCAGCCGCGTACGTGGCGGCGGCGGAGCAGGCGGCAGCCCGAACAGCACCACGAGCGGCGGGAGCGCCCCAGCGCGGTCGGGCCATACCTGCAGGGCGCCTCGGCGCTGGCGCTCCGCCGCGCGGAAAAGGACGAGGTCGGCGTGGCGCAACTGCAACTCGCGTGCGGCGACTGCGGCGCGCAACTCGCGGTCGCGATGGCGGCCATCAAGCAGGGCCGTCGTTTCTCCAGCGGATCGTACTGGTCGCTGATGGCCACGAACAGCCGCACGGGCTTGACGGCGAGCACGAACGGCGGCAGACACCCCGACAGGACGGCGTCGTGGCGCAGCACCTCGCGCAGGATCGCGCGCGACGCGTCCGCCGCACGACCCGGACGCCATCACGCGCCAGCCGGCGCCGCGCCGGACCACGGCAGTCACGAAGTGGTCGGCGGCCAGCGCGCGAGCGAGGCTCCACGCCGGATCTCGGGGCCGGCGGCGCGGCGCCCGGCGCGCCGGGCACGAGGACGAGAATGCTGCAGGGGGACGTCATCACCTCTGAGCAACGCCTGTACCGTCCGGCCGACTTGCGACCGCCGTCTCGGTCTCCTGTCCCGAAGCGCCCCGAGGCGCGCGCGACTCACCAGGTTCGCAGGAGTCGCCGCTGCCCGGCGCGTGCTCGCTTGCGCTGTCTCTGCAGCACATGTCGCCTCCAGCCACGGCCGTCCGTGAGGCGCCCGAGCGCCATCCGCGCGACCCGGGGCCGAGCACGTCCGGCCGCGAGCGCGGCGCAGATGGCCAGCACGAGCCGAACAGGCCCGGTCCCGATCTCGAGCGACATCGCCAGCGGCGCGAACTGCCGCGCCGTGTGCCAATCCGACGAACGGCCGCAGCGACGCCTCTCGAGCGAGCCGGCAGCCGTGAGGCTCGGCGCCAGCCGTCGTATGCGATTCAGGCCTCGACACCGATGCAGAAGGACGAGGGTCTCGTCGTCGAGCCGACGCCACGCGTCGCGGCGCGGCGGATGGGCGAGCACCGCGACGCCCCCGGCTGCGCGCGTCGCGCAGCAGGTCGGCCGTCGAACCGGCGAACGTCTCGGCGCCCCGACCACATGGACAATGGCCGTGTTGTCAGGTCGCTGTACTCGATGCCGGGACCACGAGCAGCGAGGCGCTGCTGCCGGGCGCGAGCGCGGCGGTACTCCTCCCACCAGGCCGCGTCGAACGTGCGATCGTGCTCGGCGGTGAGCATCGCGTCGAAGCCGCGGCGGCGCAGCGCGTGCGCGAGATCCGGCGAAGGCCACGATCCGTCGTACGACCAAGGTCGTGTGCAGATGCGCGGCGACCGAACGGCGCTCACCGGCAGCTCCGCGCGCCGGCGGCGTCGAGCGGCGTGGCGACCGTGTCGGCCACGAGCACTCGGAAGTCGGGCGCCAGTTGTACAGCGCTCGCCGCGCCCGACGCGAGACCGCTTTCGCGCGGTGGCCGCGCGCGACGGCCAGCGATCGGCCTCCCCGGGCGCGGCCGCAGGACTGCGGCAAGGTGCAGGAGGCTCCCAGCTGAGGTGTCGGCAGACCACCGCGTCCCGCGCCTCCGTCCGCATCCGATCCGCCGGGGCGAGTGGCTGACCGAGCGTGTCGCCGACGGCCCAGGCAGGCGATATTCCACCGAGCCTGCGGGCCAGCGCCAGGCTCTAGCGCAGCGGCCGTTGGCGAACCGACAGACCAGACCCGGCCGTGCGGGTCGCAAGAACGCTCGACCATGAACGGCCCTCGCCAGCCGACCGCGTCGAGCAGCGATGCGACCTTGCCCAGGAGCGCCGGATCCGGGTTGGCCGACACGCTTGTCGAACCCGATCCCAGTGGGTCGACCGTGCGCAGCCGTCGGTGCGCGCTCCACCAGCCGATCCCGTCACCGGTGGCCAGGCCGAACAGCCCCGAGCCGGTTCCGGCGATCAACGACGGGCGAGCAGCGGGACCGTCGTCCCAGGCGGCGACCGCGCGTTCCAGGTCGGCGCGTCCGGCACCGGCGCACCGGGCCGCGCGCCAACGCACCGCCGCGCTCGTGGACCGCGAGCGCGGGACGCGGGATCAGCGGCTCGTCGGCCGGTGCACGAGCTACTCGCTGCGCGTCTCTACCGCAGTCGTGCCGCGGCGTGGCGATCATGCCTGCGCGCCGCGGCGAGCTGGACCCGCTTGTCGAGCGCAAGCCGCCCGCGGTCCGGTGGGCCCGACGATCGGAACCGACATCTGCCGCGCGGCGGCATCCGCGACCCAGACTGCCGGATCGTCGAGGGGCAGCACCGCCGTCACTCCGGCATCGCGGCAGATGCGGACCAGCTCGCGGATGGTGGCCGCGGCATCGAGCTCCGGCGGCGTGACCGCGATCACGTCCACGCCGCGCACGTGACGCAGCGTGCAGCGCCGGCCGGCGCGACCGACGGCGACCACGTCGAAGCCGGCGTCCAAGAGCGACCACGCCGCCTCGGGCGCGGCGACCGCCTCCGCGAATCCGATCAGGATCCGCCCGTGTCCGGACGATCCATCGGCCGTCAGCGCCAACGCTTCACCATCCGCTTCAGCGGCCGCATCCCGGCCCGGTGCTCCTCCAGCCAGGGCATCCGGCTGCCGTGGGTCACGGTGGTGCGGGCCTGCAGCCAGGCGTCGGGTCTCGCGGGGCCGCCGTCGCTCGTGTAGACCCGTCGGTAGCCGGCCCGGCGCAGCGACCGCAGCACGCGACGGTCGTAGGACCCGAAGGGACACGCCGCGTCGGTCACCGCCGTCCCCACGATCGCCTCCAGGGCATCGCGCGCCTCGCGGAGGTCGCGGTCGAGCTGCGCATCGTCGAGGTGGCGCCAATCGCGGTGCGCCATCCCGTGCGATCCGACGCCCATGCCCGATGCCACGAGCTCGCGCACTTCGTCGGGGGTCAGGAAGCCGGGCTCGCCCAGCCGGCCCACGGTGACGAAGAACGTCCCCCGCAGCCCCCGGGACCGCAGCTCGCAGGCCATGTGCACGCGGTCGGAGGCGTTGCCATCGTCGACCGTGACGCAGGCGTCGGGCCGCCCGCTCAGCGCGTCGAGCGTGGCGCGCAGCCGGTCGAGGCTGATCCACACGGCCTCCTCGCCCTCGTCGAACGGGCGGAGGGGCTCACCGACGCCATGGAACGTGAGGTTCCAGACGCGGCTCATGCCGCGGTCACCGAGCCGGCCGCCCGCAGCGACCGCGGGATCGGGTCCGCCTGCGTGACGAGCGCCCACACCACCGCCGCGTGCCCCCGCGCGATCCGCGGGCGCCACACCAGGCCGACGGCGCGGACGGCGGCGCCCACGCCGAGGGAGAGCGCCGTCAGCGCGGCCTGCCGCCGACCGCCGTGCAGGCGCGCGTAGCGAACTCGACTCCAAGCCAGGGTGGCGAGCAGATCGGAGCGTGGCGCCGATGCTCCGCCGATGTGGCGCACCGTGGCCTGCGGCTCGTACCGAACGTCGAAGCCGGCGCCGCGCAGGCGCTTGCAGATGTCGGTGTCCTCGCTGTAGAGGAAGAAGCCCTCGTCCATGCCGCCGATGCGATCGAAGGCGTCGCGGCGCACGAGCATGCAGGCGCCCGAGATCCAGTCGGGAGCCGCCGGCCGGCCGTAGTCCGTCCGCACGATCTCGTCGGTCCACATGGCCCGCGGAGCCAGTCGATGCAGGCACAACGCCTGCGCCCAGCTCGACGCGACGCTCGGAAACCGGCGCTGGCTCGGGATGACCGCGCCGTCCTCGTCGAGCAGCCGCGGGCCGACGAGACCGACCGACGGATCGCCGTCGAGCAACGCCGTCAGCGCGGCCACGTCGGTCTCGCGGATGCGCACGTCGGCGTTGAGCAGCAGGATGTAGGGCGCGCTCCCGGCCGCGGCACCGAGGTTGCAGCCAGCGGAGAACCCGGCGTTGCGCCCCGCGTCGATGCGGCGGACCGGAAGGTCCGCCACCACCTCCAGCGATCGGTCGGGCGACGCGTTGTCGACGACCGTCACCGACACGCCGCCCATCCCTGCCAGTGGCTCGACGCAGGAGCGCAGCGTGTCTCGGCTGCAGTAGCTCACGACCACGGCGTCGACGCGCACCCCGCTCAGGGGCCGGTCACCACGATCGGCTTCCCCGATCCGGACGCGCGCTTCGCCGACGGCGAGCGGATGGTGCTGGTGGGAGCCGACGATCTCGCCAAGTTCCATGCTCACCACACAACGGATCCGGCCGCCGTGGGCTTGTGCACGCTCGTGCGAGGCGGGCCGGCGCCCGGTGCGGGCAGCGGGCCCGTGCGAGACCAGCCGCGGTCGGGACGTTGATGGCCGAATGTGCGGAATCGCCGGACAGCTGCGTTGGGACGACCGCCCGGTCGAGCCAGAGCTCATCGATCGCCTGTCGATCGCGCAGGAGCATCGCGGGCCCGATCAGCGTGGGCGCTTCGTCGACGGCAACGTCGGGTTGGGCATCCAGCGCCTGGCCGTCGTCGACACGCAGACCGGCGACCAGCCGGTGACCAACGAGGACGGCACGGTCGTCGTCGTCCTCAACGGCGAGATCTACGGCTACCAGGACCTGCGCCGGCGGCTGCGCCAGGCCGGGCACCGCCTGTCCACCGCAGGCGACACCGAGACGATCGCCCACCTCTACGAGGACCACGGCATCGACTGCGTGCACCACCTGCGCGGCATGTTCGCCTTCGCGCTGTGGGACCGCCGGCGCCAGCTGCTGCTGATCGCCCGCGACCGCATCGGCAAGAAGCCGCTGGTCTACGCCCATCGGCCCGGCGCGCTGACCTTCGCCTCGGAGCTGGGCGCTGCTCGAGGACGAGGAAGTCCGCGCGCGATCGACCCGGTCGCGATCGACCGCTACCTCGCGTTCGGCTACGTGCCCGCGCCGCTGAGCGCGTTCGCCGGCGTGCGCAAGCTGCCGCCCGGCCACCGGATGGTCGTGCGCGACGGGCGGATGACGATCGACCGCTGGTGGCAGCTCGACTTCGGGGCCACGCTGGACGTCGGCGACGAGCGCGAGCTGGCGGAGCGCATCCGGCACGAGCTGCGGGCCGCGACGCGGCGGCGCATGGTGGCCGACGTCCCCATCGGCGCCTTCCTGTCGGGCGGCATCGACTCGTCCGCCGTCGTCGCGGCCATGGCCGAGCACAGCAGCGCGCCGGTGCGCACGTTCGCCATCGGCTTCGACCACGATCGCTTCGACGAGATGGCCTACGCCCGGCGCATCGCCGAGCACTTCGGCACCGAGCACACCGAGTTCGTCGTCCGCCCGGAGGCGATCGAGATCGTCCCCCGCATCGTCCGCCATTACGGCGAGCCGTTTGCCGACTCGTCCGCGATCCCGACCTTCCACCTCTGCGAGCTGGCGCGCCGCGAGGTCACCGTCGCGCTCACCGGCGACGGCGGCGACGAGTGCTTCGGTGGGTACTCGCGGTTTGCGGCCAACGCGCTGGCGGCCCGGCTCGACCGGGTGCCCGCGACGCTGCGACGCGCGGTGGGCGCCGCGCTGCGCCGGCTTCCGCCGCCCGGGAGCGGGTCCGGCGTGCAGGCTCGAGCCCAGCGGCTGGGCCGCACGATCGACCTCGACCCGGCCGCCCGCTACGCGCACTACGTCCAGCGCATGGACGCCGCCGAGCGCTGGGCGCTGTATGCGCCCGACCTGCACCGCGAGCTGTCGAGCGCCGGTCCGGCCGAGCGCGTCATCGTCGATCGCTGGCACCAGTCGCGGGCGCCCGACGTCGTCGGCCGCATGCTCGACGTCGACAGCGGCACGCATCTGCCCGACGACCTCATCGCCAAGGTCGACATCGCCTCCATGGCGCACGGCCTCGAGGCCCGGTCGCCGCTGCTGGACACCGACCTCATGGCGCTGGCGGCGTCCATCCCGTCGCAGCTGAAGGTGCGCGGGCGCGAGAAGAAGTGGATCTTCCGCCAGGCGCTGCGCGGCTGGGTCCCCGACGAGGCGCTCGACCGGCCCAAGCAGGGCTTCTCGGTCCCGATCGGCGACTGGCTGGCGGGCGAGCTGCGCGAGCACGCGCGCGGGTCCTGCTGGACCGCGGCCCGCGGGCGCGACCTGTTCGACGAGCGCGCCGTCCGCGCGCTGCTCGACCGTCATGCCGGCGATCAGGCCGTCGGCTTCGGGTCTGGAGCCTGTACATGCTCGAGGCTCTGGCAGCGTGAGTTCCTCGACCGGCGGCCGCAGGCTGGCCCGCCACGCTGGCCGCATCGTGACCGACGCCGGCCAGCAGCGTCTGCTCATCGTCTCGCCCGTCCGCAACGAGGCGGCGCACATCGAGCGCGTGATCGAGGGGATCGCCGCGCAGACCGTCAAGCCCGCCCGCTGGATCGTCGTCGACGACGCCTCCACGGACGACACGCTGTCGCTCCTGCGCGCCCACGAGCGCGAGCTCGACATCCTCACGGTGATCGCGCGCCGGCCATCGGCGGACCTCGACCGCAGCGCCGACCGCCTGGCGCGGGCCGCCGCGCCGCGCGCGTTCAACGCCGGGCTCGCCCACGCGGGGACCTCGCGCGCTACAGCCACATCATGAAGCTCGACGGCGACATCGAGCTGCCGCCGCACTACCTGGCCGAGCTGCTGGCCGCCTTCACCGCCGATCCCACCCTGGGTCTGGCCGGCGGCGTCCTGGTCGAGGAGGTCGACGGGCGGATGGTGCCGATCCGCATCGCCCCCAACCACGTCCACGGCGCGCTCAAGTGCTACTCGGCGGCGTGCTTCGCCGCGATCGGCGGCATGCCGGAGTGCCTGGGCTGGGACACCATCGACGCGGCGAGCGCGCGCATGCACGGCTACGCGACGCGCCATCTCCCCGAGCTGGTGGCGGTGCATCACCGCCAGCTCGGCAGCGCCGACGGCACGCTGCGCGGGCACGCCCGCCATGGCGAGTGCGCCTACCTCGCCCACTTCCCGGCGTACTGGGTGGTGGCCCGCTCCGCGCGGGTCGGGCGCCGCCGGCCGCGCGTTCTCTCCGGGGTCGCGTTCATGGGCGGCTACGCCCGGGCCGCGCTGCGCCGCCCGCCGCGCGTCGGCGGGCCCGAGCTGCGGCGGTTCGTGCGCCGCGAGCTGCGCGGCGCGCCTGGCGCGAGACGACCGGCGCCGTGCGCGGCCTCGTCGCGCGCTGAGCGCGCCGGCTCGGCCGAGGCCATCGGGGCAAGCCCCCGAGTCATCAGGGCAAGCCCCGGTCCCGTGCGTCGAGCCAGCCCGCGCATCGGGGCCGGCGCCCGCGCCGCCCATCAGGCCGGCCCTCCCATGCATCGGAAGTCAACCCGCGGATCGGGGCCAGCCCCGAGCAACCACGGCCCGCCCACGCCTCGAAGGCCAGCCCACGCCTCGGAAGCCAGCCCGAGCAACCGCGGCCCGTTCGCGCCTCGAAGGCGGCCGAACCGCGGCGGGGCGCCCCGCCGCGGCCGGGGTACCCGCGGATCAGACGGCGGCGGCGGCCGGCTCGGCCGGCACGACGCGCGGCAGCGCGACCGGCGCACCGCGCCGGCCGAGGGACACCTCGGCGGCCTCGAGCGCCTCGACGATCTCGAGCCCGAGCTGCGCGTGCGAGCGGGGCTCCGTGCCGGTCCTCACGGCCTGGGCGAAGTCCGCCAGCTCGAGGCTGAGCGGCTCGGCCGCCTCGATGCGCGGGATGACGATCTCCCCCGTGCGATAGGTCAGCTGGTACTCGCCGAACGTGGCCGGCGCCGCGAAGTCCATGCCGCGGTCGTAGATGCGCACGGGCTCGTCGGCGGCGGTGTCGTCGTAGACGACCATGCGCTTGCTGCCGACCACGACCATCTGGCGCACTTTGCGCGGCGCCAGCCACGACACCTGGACGTTGGCGGTCACGCCGTGCGCGAAGCGCAGCGTCATGAACGCCGTCTCGGGGACCCCGGAGCGATAGACGCTGCAGCCCGCGGCGGTCACGTCGACGGTGGGCTGGTCGAGCCAGCGCAGCAGGATCGACAGGTCGTGCGGCACCAGGTCGCAGACGACGCCGTCGGGCTGGTACTTGCCCAGGTTCATCCGCGACGAGGTGACGAAGTAGACGTCGCCCACCACTCCGTCGCTGATGAGGCGCCGAATGAGCTCGACCGCCGGGCTGTAGACGAAGGTGTGGCCGGGCATCAGCAGCCGGTCCATGCGCTCGGCCACGTCGATGAGGTCGCGCGCCTCGATCACGCTGCGGGCCATCGGCTTCTCCACGAGCACGTGCTTGCCGGCCAGCAGGGCGCGGCGGGCGAGCTGGTGGTGCGTGCGCGGCGCGGTGGCGATGACCACCGCCTCGACCGCCGGGTCGTCGAGCACCGCGTCGTAGTCCGCGGTGGTGACGATCCCGGGGTGACGGCGCTCGCAGGCCGCGCGCTGTGCGGGGTCGAGATCGCAGACGGCCCGCATCTCGAGCTCGGGCCGCTGGATGACGTTGCGTACGAGGTTCGGCCCCCAGTACCCGTATCCGATGACGGCGGCGCCGATCGGCCGCAAGGGCCGCTCGCCGGAGTCCGCCGGCGAGGGGGCGAGCGCCATCTCCGCTGGAGGCCTCATCCCATCCCCCTTCCCGCGGACGGATGAATGGTGATGGACACGAACCCAGAGCACGACGCAACGGTCATCGCGGCCATCCCTGCCGCGACGCCGACACGCGGCGGCAGGAACACGCGCCCCCGCCGGTGGAGGGGGCCGAATGGTTGCGGGAGGGTTCGGCCACGCCGACACGCAGCGGGCGGACTTCCAGGGCTCGTGTCCATCGCTTCATACAACGTCCGTGCGGCCCGCGGGCTTGCACGGCCGCGACGCGGATCAGCCGCCGACGAGCTTGCGGCTCAGCAGCGCGTCGGCGGCCGCGACGATCTCCGTGCGCGAGTGGACGCCGAGCTTGCGCATGACGTTCTTGAGGTGCGTGTAGACGGTCTCGTCGCTGAGATGCAGCTCGGTGGCGATGCCGGCCGTGCTCGCTCCGTCGCGCAGGAGGGCGACCACCTCCCACTCACGCTCGGTCAGCTTGCTGTCCACCGGCCGCAGCCGGCGATGGAGCGTGGGGATGGCGCGCACGCGCTCGATCAGCAGCGCGGTGATGCCCGGCGGGACCACGTGCTCGCCGCGGGCCACCCGGCGCATCGCCTCGATGGTGCCCGCCATCGGCGTCTCCTTGGCCACGATCCCCCGCGCGCCGCCGTTCAGCGCGTCGAGCCAGAACTCCTCGATGCGCCCCGCCGACAGGATCAGCACGTGGACGTCGGGTGCGGCGTGCCGGATGCGCCGTGTCGCCTCGACGCCGTCGATGTCGCGGAGGTTGATCTCGAGCACCGCGATCGTCGGCCGCAGTCGAGCGCAGAGGTCGACGGCGTCGCGGCCGCTGGCGGTCTCGCCGACGACCGTGAAGCCGCCCGCGTCGGCCAGGCTGCGGCCGACGACGCCGCGCGCCAGCGAGTCGCGGTCGGCGAGCACCACATCGATCTGCATCACTCCGTCATCCGCCTGGGTCCGATCCATGGCTCCCAACCAGGGTTTGCGATTGGCGCTTGCATGCTGCGCGCGTGATGACTATAAGTCTCAAACGGTCGGGGGGTGCTCAGTACCGGCAGCGATCCATTCGGACTCGGATCGAGGTCATGCGTTGGTGCGGGCACATCCCCCTGCCCCGAAGACGCCGGTTCCTTGGAGGGATTCATGAGCCACCCGACGACGACCATGACCACGACCACGCAAGATCGCCACGACGCCGCGGCCCCGACATGGCCGCGGGTGATCTGCTCCGTATCGCCGCGCGACCGCGACCGCTGCGCAGACGCGCTGCGCGTCGCCGGATTCGTCGTGACCGCGACGGCGAACGGCGCCCGCGAGACGATGGAGCTCGCGCTGCACTACCGCCCCGACCTGCTCCTCATCGACGCCAGCGGCGACGACCACGCCGCGTTCGCGCTGGCCGCGGCGGTGGCGCACCGCCTTCCGCACGTCCCCGTGGCGCTGCTGGGCCCGGTGCGCGAGCCCCACCTCGAGCTGCGAGCGGTCCTCTCGGGCGCGCGGGCCTACGTGGCGGCCACCTGGGACGAGGCGATGATGCGAACGCTGCGCGCGGTGGCCCGGGGCGAGGCGTCGACGTCTTCGACGGTGACCGGCATGCTCGTCGAGTGCCTGCAGGCCATCCCCACCGCCGGACGTGGCGTGCGCCCGATCCACAGTCCGCTGACGGACCGTGAGTGGGAGGTCCTGGACCGGTTGTCCGCCGGCCGCTCGCCGGCCGCGGTGGCCTGCGAGCTGGATGTCGCCGCGGACACCGTGCAGAGTCACGTCAAGCGGATCTGCCGCAAGCTCGGCGTGCGCAGCTACGCCGACGCGGTCGCGCGGGCCGATCGCCTCATCGTCCAGGCCGCCGCCTGACGCGCCGCCGGGCGGCCCTCCGGGGCCGCCCGCGCGGCCACCAGTCGATCCACCGTGTCGAGGTAGCGCCGGCGCTGCGTCTCCCAGCGAATGTCGGCCAGCCGCTGCGTCGCCCGCATCGCCCGCTCAGAGGCAGCCCGCGGCTGCTCGCAGAGCTCCTGCAGCGCGTCAGCGAAGGCATCCGGCGAGCCGGGATCGGCGAAGCGGATCTCGTCCTCGTCGAAGTAGCGCTCGATGGCGGGCAGCCGGGAGCACGCCACCGGCAGCCCCATCTGGACGTACTCCAGCAGCTTGACCGGCAGCAGCAGCTCGGTGAATGCGTCGCGCTCCGTCGGCACGACCCCGATGTGCGCCGCCGCGAGCTCGCCGGGAATCTGCTCGAACGGCACCGGGCGCGCCGCCACGGTCACCCGCTCGGGCGCCACCTCGCGCGCGAGCGCGGCCAGCCGGTCGCGCTCGTCGCCGGAGCCGAGGACCCGCAGCCGCAGCCGGGGCACGCGCTCGCCCAGGCGGCCCATCGCGCGGATGAGCGTCTCGACGCCGAACCGCGCGGGCAGCCCACCGTGGTAGATGGCGGTCAGCGCGCCGTCCGCGGGTGGACGGACCGGTGGCCGCGGCGGACCGAACACCGCCTCGTCGGGTGAGTTCATCACGACCACGGTGCGGCCCACGCCGACGTGGCGCGACGTCAGCCGGCGCCGCGCCTCGTCGGTCACGACGATCACCGCGTCGGCCACCGCCGCGCACGCGCGCTCCTCGATCCGGGCCAGGCGCGCGCCGCGCCGCCCGAACCGCGTCTCGTAGAGCTCGGGCATGGTGTCGTGCACGTTGAGCACCAGCGGCACGCCGGCCGCGCGCGGCGCCAGCCCGGCCGCGACCAGGGCGTCGGGCATGTTGTGCGCCTCGACGAGGTCGAGGCCGTGGCGGAGGTGCAGCCCGGCCACCCGGCGCGCGGCCGCGGCGGCGAAGCTCGTATATCCGGCCATGAGGGCGCGGGCGCCTCCGCGGCGGCGGTCGGGCGACAGCGCGTGAACGACGATCGCACCAGACCCGACGACGATCCGGTCGGCCGCGCCCACCCCGATCGCATGGACCTCGTCGCCGCGGCCGGCGAGGGCGTTGGCCAGGCGCTGGATGCGCGAGTCGAGCCGGAAGTCCGAGTAGTGGATCATGGCCACGCGCAGCGGCCGGCGCTCCGGGACGGTCGCCGCCATCACGCGACCCCGTCGCGGCCGAGGACGACGCCGACCGTCTTGACCAGGATGACCGCGTCGGTGCGCAGCGTCTGGCCGGCGACGTAGTCGAGGTCCAGGCGCACCATCTCCTCGTAGGTGCGCTCGTTGCGCCCGCTGACCTGCCACAGGCCGGTGAGGCCGGGGCGGACCGCGAACCGGCCGAGGTACCACGCCGGGTAGTGCTCGACCTCGTAGGGGATGACCGGGCGCGGCCCGACCAGCGACATGTCGCCGCGGACGACGTTCCACAGCTGCGGCAGCTCGTCGAGGCTCCAGTGGCGCAGGACGTGCCCGACCCGCGTGACGCGCGTGTCGCCGGTCAGCTTGTACAGCCCCTGCCGCCGGTCCGCGTCGCCGCCGATCAGCGCCTGCACGTACTCGCGGTGGGGCGCCGAGTCGCTGTCGATCCGCATCGTGCGGAACTTGAGCACGGTGAACGGGCGCATCCCGCGCCCCAGCCGCCGCTGGCGGAAGAGCACGGGACCGGGCGAGTCCCGGCGGATGGCGATCGCGATGACCAGCAGGAGGGGAGCAGCGATGGCGAGGATCAGCAGCGCGCCGCAGATGTCGCGCGTGCGCCGGACCGCCGCCACCGAGCGGTGCTCCCGGACCAGGTCATCCAGCGCCGGCGCCGAGACGTCGAGACTGGTGGCGGCTGTCGCGGACCCTGCCATGTCCAGACAACGTCAGGCAGCGGCCCGCGCTTGCGTGTCGCTCCAATCGTGGACCGCACCGACGACCCGCGCGAGCTGATGGTCGGCCATGCCCGGGAACAGCGGCAGCGTGCAGATCTGCCGCGCAAGCCGCTCGGCCACCGCCAGGCGCACACCGCCCGCCACGTCGGCGTAGGCCGGCGTCCGGTGGATCGGCGTCGGGTAGTGGATGCCGGACGCGATGCCGCGCGCCTCCAGATGCGCCCGCAGCCCGTCGCGATCGCCGGTGCGCACCACGAGCAGGTGGAACACGTGGTCGCCGCCCGGGCCCGGCAGCGCGGGCAGGTCGAGCCCCGCGTCGGCCAGGTGGGACCGCAGCACTCCGGCCAGGCGGCGCCGCTCGCGCGTGCGCTCCTCGAGGTGGGGCAGCTTGGCGGCGAGGATCGCGGCCTGCAGACCGTCGAGGCGCTCGGTCGAGCCGATCACGCGATGGTGGTAGCGCGGCCGCTCGCCGTGGGAGCGCATCAGGCGCACCCGGTCGGCGAGATCGGCGTCGTCGGTCACCACCGCGCCGGCGTCGCCCCACGCGCCGAGGTTCTTGGCCGGGTAGAAGCTGAAGCATCCGGCGTCGCCGATCGTGCCGACGCGGCGTCCGTGGTAACGGGCGCCGTGGGCCTGGCAGGCGTCTTCGACCACCGCGATCCCCGTCCGGCGCGCCAACGCCACGATCGGGTCGAGGTCGACGGTGGCGCCGAACAGGTGCACCGGGATGACCGCCCGCGTGCGCGGGCCGATCGCCGGCGCCACGTGCGCGGCGGTGACGAGATGCGTGCCGGGGTCCACGTCCACGAACCGCGGCAACGCCCCGACCGCGTGCTCGGCCTCGCAGAACGCGGCGAACGCCGTCTCGAACGCGTCGACGTAGCGCCCGTGGGTGAACGCGCCCGCGCGGGCCACCTCCTCGACGACGCCGAGGAGGTGGGTGAGCAGACGCGGATCACCGGCGTCCATCAACGCCAGCGGGACCTCCGGGACGGGCACGGTCACGCCGCCGACACGGTCGACGGCCCCGCGTGCAGGCGCAGCAGCTCCTCGCGCATCGCGCGACGGCCGCGGTGATGCAGGCCGTGGATCGAGCTCTCGCTGCGCCCCATGCGCCCCGCGATCTCCCCCGGGGTGAGCCCGACGACGTGGCGCATGAACACGACGTCGCGCTGCTGGGCGGGCAGCGCCTCCAGCGCCGCCGAGACCGTGCGCGTCAGCTCGACGCCGTCGGTCTCGGCGCTCTCGTCCGCACCGCGGACGTCGTCCACGGGGATGGCGCGGCGGGAGCGCAGCTGGTCGATCGCCGTGTTATGGGCCAGCCGCAGGAGCCAGCCGAAGAACGGCACCGAGCGCTGCTCGTAGCGCTCGAGCACGGTCATCAGCTTCATGAACACGATCTGGGTGACGTCGTCGGCGTCGTGGTCGTTGCCGACGATCGTGCGGACGTAGCTGTGGATGTTGCGGGCGTAGCGAACGTAGAGGAACTGCAGCGCCTCCCGATCGCCCTCACGCGCACGGTCGACCGCGACGGCAACCAGCCGTCGCACCTCCGGCGTTTCCTCGGGCGCAGTGCGCGACGAGGTCTGCAGCTTCTGCGGCTGCGCGCTGGTCAGATGAAGGTCAGCAACCAATTTCCCTCCCTGGGGTCGCGGATGTGCAGCTCCCACGGCACGCCGTGACGTCTGGCGCGCCGGCAGTGCTTCACCGGCGGCCGGTCCCGCACCGTTGAACCACCGCGAGTCTGTTCCCAGGAGGGGTGCCGGAGGCGGGGGAAGATGCCGCGCCGACTGGGGAGATATGCCCCCCACCTCCGGACGGCCCGTAACCCCCCGTGCCGCTTCAGCGCGCGGCGTCGGCCCGGCGCGCGGCGACGCCCACGCCGCTTCCGTCAGCGCGCGCGGCCGCGCCCGGGGCCGTCAGTGGACCCGGGGTCGCCCGACGGCCGTCAGCGCGCACGGGACGTCGTTCTGCGGGCCGTCAGCGCACGCGGCGTCGCCCGGCAGGCCGTCGGCGCACGTCAGCGCACGCGACGCCGCCCGGCAGGCCGTCGGCGCACGTCAGCGCACGCGACGCCGCCCGGCAGAGCCGTCAGCGCACGCCAGCGCACGCGACGCCGCCCGGCAGAGCCGTCAGCGCACGCCAGCGCACGCGATATCGCCCGGCAGAGCCGTCAGCGCACGCCAGCGCACGCGACGTCGCCCGGCGGGGCCGTCAGCGCGCGCGGCGGCGATCGCGCCGGTCAGGCAGCGCCGCAACCGCAGCCACCGCCTCGGCGCGCGAGTGCACGCCGAGCTTGTGCAGGATGCTCTTGACGTGGCTGTAGACCGTCGCCTCGGTCAGCACGAGCCGCTCGGCCATCGCGCGGGTCGACTCGCCCTCGGCCATGAGATCGAAGACCTCCCACTCGCGGGCGGTCAGCTCGCTGCGCACGGGCCGCATCCCGGTCCCGCGCTGGCGGGCGCGACGCAGCAGCGACACGACCCGCATCGCCGCAGTGCGCGAGATCGCCACCTCGCCGCGCAGGGCGGCGTCGACCGCACGCACGAGCGCGTCCGTGCCCGCGTCCTTGGACAGGAAGCCGGCCGCTCCGGCCCGCAGCGCGGCGATGAGCGTCTCGTCCTCCGATAGCTGCGTGAACGCCAGCACCAGCGGCGGCCGGCGCAGCGCTCCCAGCTCGCGCACCAGGTCCGTGCCGTGCTGCGGGGCCGTCTCGAGCTCGAGCACCGCAACGTCGGGGCTCAGCTCCCGGCACAGCTGCACCGCGTCCTCGGCGCTGTTGGCCTCGCCGACCACGATGAGGTGCCGGCAGTCCGCGATCGCCGACCGCGTGGCCGACCGCGCCAGCGGATCCGGGTCGATGAGGACCACGCTGCGGGCCGCCACCGGCCGCTCGGCCCCGTCGGCGTGCTCCACCGCCGGCGGCTGCGCCGAGTGGTGAGGCCTCGGCGCCCCCTCGGCGGGGGCGATCTGCTCGGTGGCGCTTCGATGTCCGTTCCGCTCAGGCATCACGCAAAGTCGTCGGTCCGTGGCGACCAGATCTGACGCAGTGAGATGAGTACGCCGCGTCATCGAAGGTAGCCGGAGGTCCCGCTCTTCCCGTCGATCGCTAGATGACGCTCCCCTGCAACTGGAATCGCTCACGGGCCACTGTCACCGCCTCTTCGCGGCCATGGACGTCCAGCTTGGCCGTCACGCGCTTGACGTGGCTGCGCACGGTCGCGGGGGCGATCCCGAGCTGCGTTGAGATGGCGGACATGGACATGCCCGCACATAACGCATCGAGGACCTCCCATTCTCGCGGCGTGAGCGTGCTGTGCACCGGCCGCAGGCCCGTGCCGGCCTCCGGGACGCCGCGCAGCCGCTCGACCAGCTCGGCGTAGGCCTCGCGCGGGACTGCCGCCTCGCCGCGCACGATGCCATGGAGGGCGCGCACGATCCCGTCGATCGGCGTGGCCTTCGACAGCGCGCCGCTGGCCCCCGCGTTGGCGGCCTCGACCTGGTCGGTGACGTCGGCGTCGGTCGAGAGGAACACGACGTGCACCTCGGGCGCGCGCTCGTGCACGCGCCGCATCGCCTCGAGCCCGTCGATGCGCCGCAGGCGGCGCTCGCACAGCAGCACGTCCGGGCGGTAGTACACCGCGAGCTCGACCGCTTCGATGCCGTCGGCCGCGTCAGCGACCACGACGATGCCAGACGTCGCCTGAATCGAATCGCGCAGCCAGCGCCGGGCCAGGGGATCCCCATCGGCCAGGACCACCCGGATCCGCACTTCGTCTCCCGCATCCTTCCAAGATGCAGTGTCTGCCCGGATCCCCGCTTCGTCTCCCGCATCCTTCCAAGATGCAGTGTCTGAACGGGCCGGGCGTGCTCCGCTTCCCACGTTCACCGCCTTGCCCTCTTCCTGTCGGCCAGGTCAGCGTGCTGACCTCGGTGAAATCAGCCTATGTGCCCAACCTGCCCCCCCGTTGGGGAAAAACGTCCCCGGCCGTCTCCCCAATGAGAGACACGGACGTATCTCATTGGGGCCGATCAGCGCGGCGGCAGGTCGTCGGGCAGATCTCGCAGCTGGTCGACCAGCGCGGCGACCGTCGCCCGCGGCACCGCGAGCTCGCCCCGCGCCGCACCGCACACCGCTCGGCACAGGGCGTCGGTGCCGAGATCCTTGCTGAGGTACCCGGCGGCGCCCGCCAGGACGGCCTCCTCGACGCCGGCGGGATCCGGATGATCGGCGAGGAGCACGACGGCGCAGCCCGGAACCCCGTCAGCCAGGTCGGCGGCGATGTCGGTGGGGTCGCGCTGCACCGCGTCGACGTCGACGAGCACCACGTCGGGCTCCATCGACGTGACCCGCGCTCGGTTGAGCGAGCGGCCGAGGATCGGCTCCGCCCCGCAGGCGCTGAGCGCATCGCCCAGCATCCGTCCCCAGCTGGGGTCCATGCGCAGCAGCAGGACGCGAGGACGCGATGTAGGGCTCAGGATCATGTGGGGTCGACTGACGCCCGGGCGTCCTCGGTCTGCACAGGCCGCAGATCGATCCACTCGGGGGCGCGCGTGGTGCGGGATTCTGCACGAATCATCGCACCCCTCCTGATGAAAAACCTGCGCAAATAGCGGCCTGATGTCTCATCGGCGGACGTGGGCAACCGGGGGCCCGCAGCCCTCGGTCCTGTTTTCCCTTCGACGGTGGAAGAAACTCCCCTTCGAGGCTGAAGGTAACCAGAAAACGCGGACGCGTTCAGGAGCCCTGCGCGGCGAGCGCCTGCCGGATGCTCTTGGGGAGCATGAAGCGCACGTCTTCGGAGACCACCTCGAACTCGGACACGTCCTCGGCGCCGCGGTCCCGGAAGAACTCGACGAGCTGCTGAACGAGCTCCTCCGGCGCGCTCGCGCCCGACGAGATGCCGACGGTCTCCTTGCCCTCCAGCCATTCCTCCCGCACCTGCGTCTCGTTGTCGATCAGGTGCGCGTCGGCGCCGTAGTCGCGGGCCACCTCGACCAGCCGCTGGGAGTTCGAGGAGTTCTGCGAGCCGATGACGAGCACGAGATCGCACTGACCCGCCATCTGCTTGACCGCGGCCTGGCGGTTCGTCGTCGCGTAGCAGATGTCGTTCGTGCGCGGAGCGGTGATGTGCGGGAACCGCTCGCGCAGCCGGGCGATGATCGAGCCGGTCTCGTCCACCGACAGCGTGGTCTGCGAGATGTAGGCGACGTGCTCGGGATCGTCGAGCTCGAGCGCCTCGACGTCCTCTTCGCTCTCGACGAGCACGATGTGGCCGGGTGCCTCGCCCATCGTGCCCTCGACCTCCTCGTGGCCGCTGTGGCCGATGAGGACGATCGTGTAGCCGGCGGCCGCGAATTTGACCGCCTCGCGGTGGACCTTGGTGACCAGCGGGCAGGTCGCGTCGATGGTGCGCAGCGCGCGCACCGCCGCGTTGGCGTGAACCGAGGGCGCGACGCCGTGGGCGGAGAACACCACCGTGGAGCCCTCGGGCACCTCGCTCTCGGTCTCCACGAAGATCGCCCCGCGTTCGCGCAGCTTCTCGACGACGTGCTTGTTGTGCACGATCTCCTTGCGCACGTACACGGGGGCGCCGTACAGCTCGAGCGCGCGCTCGACCGTCTGCACGGCACGATCGACGCCGGCGCAGTAGCCGCGCGGCGAGGCGAGAAGGATCCGCTTGACCATGAGCTACCCCAGTGTACGAACGAGCTCGGCCACCGTCTCACCCGCGGCGTCGAGCGAGCGGACGTCGAGCTTGTCCATCGTGTCGCACGGCTGCTGCCAACACGGGTAGTCGAAGTCGATGAGGTCGATGGCGGGGATGCCGCGGCGGGCGAACGGCGTGTGGTCGTCGAGGATCTCGCCGCGGGTCGCGTCCGGGAACACGCGGGCGACGCCGACCCGGCGCGCCGCGGCCCGCAGCTCGCGCCACAGCCCGGCGTCGGAGCCGAGCTCGCGCGGGATGCGCAGGTCCTTCTGGGCGACGAAGTCCAAGACGATCACCTGGCCGGCGCGCGACGTGCGGGCGGCGAACTTCGAGCCGCGCAGGCCCTCCTCGTAGAAGTCGCCCTTGGGCGGGTACTCGGGCGCCTCCTCGCCGTCGGTGAGCAGGAAGTGGACCGGCCGGCCGGACCTCGGCGGATGGCGCCGCAGCGTGCGCGCGAGCTCCATCACCGCCCCGACGCCCGCCGCGCTGTTGTTGGCCCCGACGTAGCCGGGCACCGGCGTCGTGTCGTAGTGCGCGACGAGCAGGATCGGCTTGCCCCGGCCCGGGAGCGCGCCCTCGATGTTGCGCAGGGGTGGGTGGGACGGGTCAGTGGGTCCGAGTCCGACGAAGCGGCCATCGGGCAGCGCCGCGCGCAGGAGCTCGGCCGCCTGACGCTGGGCCGGCGAGCCGGCGGGCCGCGGCCCGAGCTCGACTTGGCGGCGCGCCCAGTCCATGGCGCGGTCGGCGTCGAAGCGGTCGACGCGCGCCTTCGGAGCGGCGGGCGCGACCGCCGCCGGAGGCGCGGAGCGCTGGCCGCCGCCGTCGTCGCCGCGAAACAGCGAGAAGCCCTCGGACGCCTGCCAGACCAGCAGGCCGCCAAGCACGATCTGGAAGCCCAGCGCCCAGAACAGCAGCTTCGGCGTGAGGGGGCTGGAGGAGCTCGCCATCGGCGATTGAGCGTAGTCGGCAGCGGGCGCCCATCGGCGCGACCGGCAACGTCGGCCGCGCCGGCGGGCAGCGGCCCAGCCGCGGGGGTGGACGTGCAGGCGGGGCTCGCTCGACGCGATAGCGTTCGGCCATGGCGCAGGAGCACGGAGACCGGCTGAGCGCAACCGACGCGTCGTTCCTGGCCCAGGAGGGACCGACGTCGCACATGCACATCGGCGGCGTCTCGATTCTCGAGGGCCCGCCGCCCGACTTCGGCGGCCTGTGCGACCTGTTGCGGTCGCGCCTGCATCTCGTCCCGCGCTACCGCCAGAAGCTGGCCACGCCGCCCCTGGGCACCGGCCGGCCGCTGTGGGTCGACGACCCCAACTTCAACCTCGACTACCACGTGCGCCAGACCGCGCTGCCCGCCCCCGGTGGGGAGGCGCAGCTGCTGAACCTGACCTCGCGGATCTTCTCCCAGCAGCTCGACCGCGCCAAGCCGCTGTGGGAGATGTGGATCGTCGAGGGCCTCGAGGACGGGCGCTGGGCCCTCATCTCCAAGACCCACCACTGCCTCATCGACGGCATCAGCGGCGTCGATCTCGCCACCGTCCTGTTCGACGTCGAACCGGTCCCGCGGGAGGTCGCCCACACGGGCACGCCGTGGACCCCCCGCCCCGAGCCGTCGAGCGCGCAGCTGCTGGCCCGCGGCGTCACGGGGCTCGCGCGGACCGGGCTGTCGCTCGCCGACGGCGCGCTGCGCGCGATCGCGCGCCCCGACCGCTCGCTGGCGAGCGGGGTCGAGGCGCTCGAGGGCGTCGGCGAGATCGCCTGGGCGATCGCCAACCCGGCGCCGGCCACCCCGCTGAACGTCGAGATCGGCCCCCACCGCCGCTTCGTCGGCGTACGCAACCGCCTCGACGACTTCAAGGCGGTCAAGTCGGCGTTCGGCACGACGGTCAACGACGTGGTCCTCGCGGTCGTCGCCGGCGCGCTGCGCGACTGGCTGTGCTCGCGCCGCGTGCGCACCGAGGGGCTCGAGCTGCGCGCGCTCGTGCCGGTCTCGATCCGCACGGCCGACGAGCGGGGCCAGCTCGGCAACCGCCTCGCCGCCATGCGCGCGCCGCTGCCGGTCTACATCCCCGATCCGGTCGCGCGGCTCATGACGGTCAAGGCGGCGATGACCGGCATCAAGGAGTCCAAGCAGGCCGTCGGCGCCGAGGTGCTGACCACCGTGCAGAACTTCGCGCCGCCGACGATCCTCGCCCAGGCGTCGCGGCTGAACTTCTCGACCCGGCTGTTCAACCTGATCGTGACGAACGTGCCCGGTCCGCAGTTCCCGCTCTACGTCTACGGGCGCGAGGTGCTCGACGTGTTCCCGGTCGCGTTCCTGCCCCAGCGCCACGGGCTCGCCGTAGCGATCATGTCCTACAACGGCGCGGTGAACTTCGGCCTGCTCGGCGACCTCGACACGCTGCCGGACATCGACGTGCTCGCCGCCGGCGTGCACGAGCAGCTCGTGGCGCTGACCCGGCTGGCCGAGGAGCACCGCGAGGCGGGCGCGCAGCCCGCCGCCGCGCCCGCGTAGGGACGGCAAGCGGCCGATCAGTCGTGCGCCAGCACGCTGATCACGACACCTTGCGGATCGCGAACGAAGAAGCGACGGACGCCCCAGGGCTCGTCGACCGGACCGTAGACGACCTCGTGCCCGCCGCGGACCGCTTCCGCGTGCGCCGCATCGACGGCGTCGCGCGACTCGACGTCCACGCCCATGTCGGGCAGCACGGGCTCCACGCCCGGCGGCGCGAACACGACCTGGGCCGGGCCGGACCCGAAGCCGATGTACCCGCCTCCGAAGCTGCCCTCCTCGAGCCCGAGCACGCGTGTGTAGAAGGTGCGCGTGGCCTCGAAGTCCCGTGACTCGTGGTAGGGCATGATGCGTCGGATCGCCATCCCGACAACGTAGGTTCCCCGCGATCCGCGACCCCAACCGCGTTCGGCGCTGGCAGGCTAGAGGGCGACGCGCGTGCGTGCGTCCGGGCGATCCGGAGCGGGCTCGAGGTTGCCGGCGCGGTCGATGGCCTGCGTGTAGAACGCGTAGCGCACGCCGGAGCGGACGCGGACCCGCACGCGCCGGGCCGTGGTGGTGGCCACCAGCTGCGCCTCCCGGCCGTTGCGCGACCCGTACACCCGCACCGTCCGCACCCCGGCGACGCGGACGCCGGGCGCGGCGCTGTCGGCCGCGGTCAGGCGCAGGACGACGCTGCGCCCCCAGGCGGTCCGCGGCGCGATCACGCTCGAGGACGGCGGCCGGCGGTCGAGGCGCAGCGCCGCCTGGACGGCCGCGCCGGCGTCCACGATCCCCCAGCCGAGGTCGTCCGTCCAGCCCGCGCCACCGGGCCGGCGCGCCGACCGCTTGAGAACGCCGATGACGTCGCCCGGGCCGAGGTCGGGGTTCGCGTCGCGCACGAGGGCGGCGGCGCCGGCCACGATCGGCACGGCCATCGACGTGCCGGCCAGGAACGCGTAGCGGTCGTCGCCCGCCAGATCGGTCCGGCACAGGCACGGCTTGCCGGACACGCCGCGCTCGATGTCGTTCGGTGCGGCGGTGAACGCGCCGAGCAGCCCGTCGGGGCCCGGGCGGTTGAACGCGCCGTACGCGGCCAGCGAGATCTGCGAGCCGTCGCCGGCGAAGCTCGCGCGCCGGTCGGTGAAGTCGGCGGCGGTGACCGTCAGGCCCCGGCCGGCGGCCAGGTCCGGGCCCGTCCCGGTCGGTTGCAGGATGTTGGCCGGGAACCCCTGCTCGGTCGTGGGCTCGTCGGCCGCCGCCGCGACCAGCACGGCGCCGTGGTCGTAGGCGTAGTCGACGGCGTCCTTCATCGCCTGCGGGGCGCGGGGACGGTCGTCGGTGCCGAAGCTCATCGTGATGACGTCGGCCCCGCGGTCGGTGGCGTCGACGATCGCCGCCACCACGCTCGAGTTCGTCAGGTCCGACTTCTCGACGATGAGCCCGCAGTCGAAGCCGGCGCCGGCGAGGCCGATCCCGTTGCCGGGCTGGGCGCAGGCGAGCGACGCGACGTGCGTGCCGTGGCCCGTCTCGTCCTCGGCGGCGCCGCCGTGGGCCGGGTCGGAGTCGAAGTCGACGGCGGCGCGGACCTTGCCGGCCAGGTCCGGATGGGCGATCTCGACCCCTTGGTCGATGACGGCGATCGTCGCGCTGCCGCCGTCGGCGCGATCCCACGCCGCGGGGAAGTTCGAGCGCACCGCCCACCACGCCAGCGTCTGGCCGCCGGCGGCCGGGTCGGGCAGCATGAACACCGGGTCGTTGGGGACCAGCCGCGGCGTGGCGCGGGTCTCGAGGTCGACCGCCCGCACGGCGGGATCGCGGCGCAGGCGAGCGGCCAGCGCGCGCGGCGACTGGTCCGCGCGCGGGCGGACGGTGACCAGCCCCACCTGCGGGACCACACGGCCCGCAGGGAGGCCGCCGGCCCGGGCCGCGACGGCACGGGCGGCGGTGGCGGTGGTCGTCGCGCCGTCCGGCGCCGCGCGCAGCGAGACGAGCAGGCGTCCTGTCTCGGTCGCGGAGGCAGAGGCGGAGGCGGGCAGACCCAGGCCCACCGCGAGGAAGACCAGGACGACTCGCCGCATCGGCGCCAGAATAGTGACAGTGCGTGTACCGTTTCGCACATGTCCGTCGACGATCCAGACCTCATCGGGCCGCGGGAGACGGCGTACCGTCTCGACCTCACACCGGCGCAGCTCAAGGTCACGTGGACCGCGTTGAAGACGTTCTTCGACGACCTCGGCCACGACGAGCACGACGTGCGCGACGTGGTCGGCTCGGTCCTGGCCAAGCTCCCCGGTGAGCACGACGTGCGCGCGATCGACCTCGATCGCGAGCGGCGCCGCACCGGATCGTAAACGACCGTACGGCGGGCGCTCGGGGTTCCGGCGCCCGCTGCGGACTCAGCCGTCCGCTAGAACCCGAGCGCGAATTTCGCGTCTTCGGACATGCGGTCCGGGGTCCACGGCGGCGTGAACGTCATCGTGGACTCGACCGCGTCGACGTCGGGCAGCTCGCCGACGAACTCCTCGATCTGCTCGGTGACCTGCGGGCCGATCGGGCAGCCCGGCGTGGTCAGCGTGAACGTGACGTGGATGTCGCCGCCCTCGATCTCGATCCCGTAGATCAATCCCAGCTCGACGAAGTCCAGCCCGAGCTCCGGATCGATGACGTTCGTGAGCGCCTCTTCGACCTCTTCGACAGTGGGCATGACGGGAAGTCTAGTGGCCCGTCCCGTAACCATCGACCTGAAAATGCGGGTCCTCTCCGGCCGATGGTTACGGGACGAACCACTCGACCGCTGCCGCTCTACCCTGGGGTGACGCCCATGGTCCCCGTGCTGCTCCTGCTCCTCTTCATCGTCGTCCCGCTGGCGGAGCTCTACGTGATCATCCAGGTCGGGCAGGCGATCGGCGTGCTGCCGACGCTCGCCATCCTGCTCGCCGACGCGATCGTCGGGTCGGTGCTGCTGCGAACGCAGGGCCGGTCGGCGTGGCGGCGGTTCATGGCCGCGGTGTCGGAGGGTCGCGTTCCGACCCGGGAGGTGCTCGACGGGGTGCTCGTGGTCTTCGGCGCCGCGTTCCTCATCACACCGGGCTTCATCTCGGACGTGGTCGGGATCCTGTTCCTGGCGCCGCCGACGCGCTCCCTGGCGCGGCGGCTGCTGCTGGGCAACCTGGCGGCCCGGATGACCGCCTCGGCCACGAGCTGGGGCGTCGGGCGGGCCGCGGCCTGGCGCACTCCGCCGCCATATGACGTGGAGGGCACCGCCACGGAGCGCCGGCAGGAGCGGCTGCGATGACGGTCGATCCGTCGCTCGAGGCGCCGCGGCCGGCAGACGGCGCCGGGTTCTCGGATGCGGTGACGTTCGCGTTCGGCGATGCGGCGGCGGACGTGTACGGACTGGCGCGGGTCGGGCTCGCCGACGGCGCCGGCAGCGGGCTGGCCGTGCTGTTCGCCGGGCGCTCGACCGCGGCGGCGCGGGCCGAGGGCGGCGTCGCGGTCTCCGGCGCCGGCTGGGACGCGGTGGCGGCGGCCGGCGTGTCGACGGCGGTCGTCGAGCCGCTGCGGCGCTGGACCGTGGCCTTCGACGGCGGTGCCGACGGAGCGTTCTCGCTCGAGTTCACGGCGCTGGGCGCGCCGGCGGAGATCTCGAGCGGCGGCATGACCGGCTACGAGCATCTGTGCTCGGTGCGCGGAACCGCGCAGGTCGACGGGCGATCGCTGGCGATCGCCTGCCTCGGCCAGCGCGGGCACTCGTGGGGGTCTCCCGACTGGGACCGGATGGCCATGGCGCGGTCGCTCGGCGCGTGGCTGGACCCGGAGCTGGCCGTCGTGGTCAGCGCGATCCGGCCGGCGAAGGCCTCCGATCACGCGCGCGACGACGTGAGCGCGGTCGTGCTGGAGGGCTCGCCACCGGCGCCGGTCGCGATCGCCGAGCCGCGGCTGTCGACGGCCTACGACACCGACGGCCGCCAGCGGCGCGTGGGCTGGGAGCTGTGGCCCGCCGACGAGCAGGGCTACGCCCGGCGCGGCGCCGGCGAGGTGCTGTGCGGCACGTCGCTCGACCTCGGGCGGCTGCGCCTGGACTGTGCGTTCTTCCGGCTGCGGATGGAGGGCCGGGACGGCGTGGGTCGCTACGACGTGCTGCGGCGGGCTTGAGCGCCCGGGCCGTCGTCAGCGACTGGGGCGGCGTGCTGACCTCGCCGCTGACACAGTCGTTCCTGGAGTTCGCCGAGGAGGGCGGTTTCCCGATCGAGGCGCTCGGACAGGCGATCGCGGCGCGCACGCGGCGCGACGGGATCAACCCGGTGCATGCGCTCGAGGTGGCGGCGATCACCGAGCGCGACTTCCTCGATGGGCTGGCGGCGGAGCTCGCGGCGCTGGGCCACGACGTGCGGCTTGAGAGCTTCGCCTCCGCCTACTTCGGCATGCTGACGCCGAACGCGGCGATGCTCGCGGCGCTCTCCGACTGGAAGCAGCGCGGGTTCCGGCTCGCGCTGTGCACGAACAACGTCGCCGAGTGGGCACCCCGCTGGCGAGCGATGCTGCCGGTCGACGAGCTGTTCGAGGTGGTCGTCGACTCGTCCTTCGTGCAGGCCCGCAAGCCGGATCCGCGGATCTACGAGATCGTGGTCGAGCAACTGGGCGTGCCCGCCGCCGCGTGCGTGTTCGTCGACGACCGCGCCGAGAACTGCGACGGCGCCCGCGCCGCGGGCATGCAGGCGATCCACTTCGAGGACACCGCGGCGGCGATCGCGGAGATCGAGGCGGCGCTGCGAGGCTGAGCGGGCGACGCCCTGCGCCCGCCGCCGCAGCCCGCCGTGCCGCACCCACCGACGCGGCACGCCCCCCACGGCCACTCCACCCAGCGCGCCGTGCCGCACCCACCGACGCGGCACGCCCCCGGCCCTCCCAGCCCGCGTGCCGCACTCCACCGACGCGGCACGCCCCGGCCACTTCCCAGCCCGCGTGCCGCACCAACGGACGCGCGCAGCACCCGACGCCGGCCAAGATGGCGGTCGCGATTTGACATTCCGACGTATATCGATATATCGTCTTACTATCGTGATAACTCACAGAAGGAGATCAACCATGCATGCAATGCACATGCGATGTGGCGATCCTCGGGTGATGCCGTGGCTCGCGATGAGCGGGCGCGGCGGCCCGGGGCGCCCCGGGCACGGTCACCACGGACGCGGGTCGTGGGGCGGAGGTCCGCCGTTCGGCTTCGGCGGATCGCGTGGTGGGGGTCCGATGAGCTTCCGCCGGCGGATGCGCCGCGGCGACGTCCGCGCCGCGCTGCTGGTCCTGCTCGAGGAGGAGCCGCGCAACGGCTACGGCGTCATGCAGGAGCTCGAGCGCCGCAGCCAGGGCGTGTGGCGGCCGAGCCCGGGCTCGGTCTACCCGGCGCTGTCCCAGCTCGAGGACGAGGGCCTCGTCCGCTCGGAGGAGACCGAGGGACGCAAGCTCTTCACGCTGACCGACGAGGGCCGGGCCTACGTCGACGAGCACCGCGACGAGCTCGGGGTGCCGTGGGAGGCCGTCAGCGAGGGCGTCGACGAGAGCGCGATGGATCTGCGCAACCTCGTCTGGCAGGTCGGCGCCGCGACGATGCAGGTCCTCCAGGCGGGCAGCGAGACACAGATCGCCCGGGCCCGCGACCTGCTCGGCGAGACCCGGCGCTCGCTGTATCGGATCCTCGCCGAGGATGCCACCGAGGACGGGGACCGCGACGCAGGATCGGCCGACGAGTCGGCGTGAGGCGCGGCGAGCCCGCGACCGGTCCGCCGACAGGCCGGCCGGCCCTCGCGGCGTCAGCTCATGTCCCAGGTCACTGGGACATGAGCGAGCCGCGACCGGGCAGGTCGGAGGAGACGGTCAGCGGCCCCGGCTCAATTGTCGCCGCCGAGCGGCCGGGCAGCTCGGCGGAGGAGATCAGCCGCCCCAGCTCAGTTGTCGCCGCCGAGCCGATCCCAGATATACAGGTCCAGGCACTCGGCGGCCAGCGCCATCGCGCGTTCGCGGCTGAGGCTCGGCAGCACGGTCTCGAGCGCCTGCTCCTCGGCGACTCCGGCGTCGAACGCCTCCTCGCCGCGGAAGCCCGCGGCGATCTTCAGGGCCTCGCGGCGGTTCTCACCGAGGCTGCCGAAGACGTTGACCAGGAACTCCCGGTTGGGGATCGGGTGACCGACCTCGAGCGACGCATGCCACGCCGCGAGCATCGACAGGTCGTGATCGTCGAGGTCGGCGACGGCCTGGACGTAGTGGCGCTCGAGCTCGCGATCCGGAATCTCGTCGACCCACGCGCGAACCACCTCGCCGACGAGCTGTCGACGCGCCTCGCGCCCGACGGACTCGGCGACGACACGGATGGCGTCCTGCGGTTCGATGAAGCAGAGGGGCATTGCAGCTCCCGTGAGGCCGACTGACTGTTCCACGAGACTGTAAGCGCCGGGGTGGACGGCAAACTTCCGCGTGCGCGGCCACGTGATCGCGCGCGGGAGGGAAACGCGCCGGCGGCACAAGGGGAACGCGCGGTGAAGTGAGACGGACGGGCCCCGGCGCGGGCGGCGCGGAGCCGGTGCGCGGCGTCGCGCGCGCGCCCGCGCGAGCTCCTCCCACGCGCCGTGCCGCGCTCGAGGCTCGAGGAGCCTTCCGCGCGCCACGCGAGCTCCCGGATGTCCGCCGGGACGTGAGGCCGGAGTGGCGCGGCGGGCAGGCGGCCTCAGCCGCCGAACTCGCCGGCCCGCGCCGTGCCGCGCTCGACGCTCGAGGAGCCGGCGCCGCTCGACGTGCGTGGACTGAACTCGCGGCCGCCGCCGCTCGCGCTGCCGCTGGCCGTGCCGCCGCCAGCGACGCCGCCGCCACCCGACGTGCCGCCACCCGACGTGCCGCTGCCCGGCGTCGTCGCGCTGCTACCGCCCGGCGTCGTCGCGCTCCTGCCACCCGACGTCGGCGAGGACGCACCGCCCCGGGACAGCGCCCGCAACACAGCCGACGTGCCGAACTCGGCACCTCCGGCCGCCCGGCCGGCCGACCGCGCCGCCCGGAACTCCGAGACCGCCGCCCGGGCCCGCCCGCCCTCGGGCCGGAACTCGCGCACGCCGTTTCCCCCGCCACGCCCGCCGGCCGCCCCACCACCGAACTCACCGGCCCGCGCCGCCTGCCGATCCGCACGGCGGCCACGACCACCATTATCGCCCGCTGAGCCGGGGCCCGACCCCGCGGCGCCCGGCGCCGGCCGCAGCGCGACCACGCCCCCGCCCAGCCCGATGCCCGGCCGCAGAGCCACCATCCCCCGACCCGCCGCGCCCTGCCCCGCGCGAGCCGGCGACGAGACGGCAGTGCGCGACTCCCGCGCGGCCGGCCGGTCGCCCCGGACATGCTGAAGCGTCACCGCCCCACCGCCCGCCAGCGCCGCGGCCGACGCCGCCACCGCCGCCATCTTGCCCCCGGCCGCGACCTCACCGGCCATCTGCACCTTCACTGCCCACCCCGCGAGGCGCTCGTGCAGGCCCGCCGCCGCGCTCTCCACACCCCGCACCAGCATCTCGAACCGCCCGCCGCCCACCCCGGCGGTGCCGACCGTGACCCCCGCCGCCACACCCGACCCCGACAACCCGGCCGCCACCGGTCCCGGCAGCACCCCGGCCATCCGCGGCCCCGCCGAGTGCAGCTCTCGCAGCGTCGCCCGGCACGCCGAGCAGCGCCGCAGATGCGGCCGCGCCGCCGCCAGCTGCTCGGCCGTCGCCTCGCCGTCGACCAGCGCCGACAGCACCGGCGCCCACCGGCGGCACTCCTCCCCCGTCTCGATCCCCGCGTACCGCTCGAGGAAGGCCCGTCGCCCTTCGGTCAAGCAGCGATTGACCTTCGTGTAGGTCCACGATTGGCGCTCGGCGATCTCCATGTACGACAAGCCCTGTGCCTTCAGCCACAGCGCCGTCACCTCCTGCGGCTTCAGCCGCTGCAGCGCCTCCGCGGACCGTGACAGCCGGTCGTAGCGCATGAGCCGCTCGTCCGCGTCGGGCAGCGCCTCGCACGGCTGCCCGTCGAGATCCACCTCGTCGGACGCCACGAGCTGCAGCCGAGCCCGCCGCACCGCCTGTGCCTCGTGCTTGACGACCACGTGCAGCCACCGGTCCACGGTCGCCGGCTCGAGCGACGACGCCCGCCGCAGGAAGATCTCGATCGCCCGCTGGTAGGCGTCGTGGGCATCGTCGGCGCAGAGCGAGTGCCGGCGGGCCGTCCGCAGCAGCGCCGCCGAGTGCTCGCGGATCGTCCGCACGACCAGGTCGTGTGAGTCGTCCATGACCGACACAAGGGCCAGGCTGGCAGCGTCTCGCCCCCCGTCGGCGTCGCGTTGGACGGACGTCCGAGCGCCGATGCGCAACGGACGGACCGCCCAAGCCCGAGCCGCTCCGACGTGTTCAGGACACGTCCAGCAGCGCCGCGATGCCCGCCGAGTCGGGTACGACGTGCGCCACGCTGTCGAGCGCAGCGAACGCCGCATCCGCCGAGACGAGCGCGGTCGCCCCGGCCGCGCTGGCCGCGGCGGCCAGAACCGCGTCGAACGCGCCGAGTCCGGCGACGCGCTCGAAGACGGCCAACCCGGCGTCGAGGTGCTCGGCCGTCACCGGCAGCAGCGGGGCGAGGAGCTCGGCGTAGTCCCGTGCCAGCGCAGCGGCGTCCGACCGCGGCCGGCGCTGCGCTCGGACGTGGGCGAACTCCTGAATGACCTCGATCGTCGTCGTCGCCTCGACGCGGCCGTCAGCCGCGGCGAGCAGCAGCTCTCGACAAGGCCCCCGCAGGGGATGGTCGACGCCCTTGGCGTAGACCAGGACCGTGGTGTCGACGACGATCATCCGCGCCGTGCGCGCAGCTCGTCGAGCTCGGCCCGCAGCTCTGCCGGCTCGGGCACGGGCATGTCCGGCGCGTCCATCAGCCGACGCGCGGCGGCCCGCCGCCGGGCTTCGGGCCCAACGAGCCCGCGGTCGATCGCCTCACGCACCACAGTCGCGACCGATACGCCACGTTCCCGCGCGATCGCGGAGATGCGCTGGTGGCGCTCGTCGTCCAGCAGGATCTGCAGCCGATGCTGGAGTGACATGCGCATACAGTAGCATGCTCATATCTCTGCGGTCAGATCCGCGGATCGCTTGAATAGGAGCCGTGGACCACGAGCTCGCGATCGGCCTGGTGATCGCGATGGCGTCCGCCATCACGCTCAACTGGGCCTACGTCCAGGAGCACGACGCGGCCTCGGGCATGCCGCCGCTGTCGCTGCGACATCCGATCCGCAGCGTGCGCCTGCTGTTCAGCAGCCGCGAGTGGCTGAAGGGCCTCGCCGGCGAGGTGGCCGGCTTCACGCTCTACGTCATCGCCCTCGCACTCGCCCCGCTGTCGCTCGTGCAGTCGGTGTCCGCCGGCGGCATCGCGGTCCTCGCCTACTTCTCGGCCCGCAGGCAGGGCCGCTCGCCGTCCCGCCGCGAGCGGCTCGGCGTCGCCGTGTCGCTGCTCGGCCTCCTCGCGCTTGGCGTCTCGCTCGCTGCCTCCACGAGCGACGGCTCCCACGGCACGTTCCCGGCGGTCAGCGCCTGGCTGGGCGCCAGCGGGCTGCTCGCGCTCACCGCGGTCCTGTCGTCGCCCCGGATCGGCAAGGGCGTCGGCTACGCGATCGCGGCGGGCACGCTGCTGGCCGCCGGCGACATCTCGATGAAGACCGCCTTCGAGGGCGGCTGGCACGTCATCTTCCTGATGACCGCCGGCGCCGGGTACGGCATCGGCACGATCCTGCTGCAGATCGCCTACCAGCACGCCCGCGCGCTGACCGCGGCGGGGATCTCGACCCTGCTCACCAACGCACTGCCGATCGTCGCCGCGACGACGATCCTCGGCGAGGACATCCCGTCGGGCCTGCTCGGCGTCCTGCGCGTGCTGTCGTTCGTGGCGGTCATCGGCGGCGCGGTGCTGCTGGCCCGCGGCACGCCGGACGCGGCCTCACCCCCACGCGCCGTCAGCGTCTCCGGCGACCTCGACGACGCCGCCGAGGCGTCCGCCGGCAGCTGAGCTCGAAGCACGAGCACCCGCGTGCGCGTCGAGCTGCCGCTGTCTGTGCTGTTCGCCGTGCGGGCGACGGCCGGCGCTCGGGCGCGAGCGGCCCTCGGCCGCCTCCACCGCGACGGCGCGATCAGGATCCCTTGATCCCCGCCGGGCGGGCACCCGCCGCCGGTGAGGTCCTTGGATGACCGCGTCGGGCGCGACGCCGCAGCCCACCAGCGCCGTGCCCAGCGACATGACGACCCAGCGCTTGAGCCCTGCGGGTTGGCGAGGATGAAATAGGCGGGCTGAACTTGCCCTCGCCGGCCTTCGTCGGCGTCTGCCACGCCAGCGCCCAGTAGTCCGACAGCGACGAGATCCGGATCCGGTCGACGCGATACCAGCCCCGGCGGAGCTTGCCGGCGCCGCCGAGATCGGTGGTGCGGACGGCCTTGGTGATGTGGCGGGCCTGCGACGTGGTCGGCGCCTGGAGGCGGCCGCCGGCGCCGCGAAGGCGGCAAGCGCCACGGCGCCGGCAGCGAGCAGGGCAAGAGGAGCGCGAAGCATGGCGGCCAGCCTAGCCCGGTGCGTGGGATGGCGTTCGCGGAGCGGCGACCGCCGGTGAGGTCGACGACGCCGAGCTTCGGCCCGCACTACTCGGTGCGCTCGCGCAGGCGCGGGAGGACGTGCTCGGCGTACTGCGTGAGCGCGCGCCCGGTCGGGACCGGGGAAGTGGAAGACGAGGTGGGTGAAGCCCAGATCGATGTAGGGCTGGATCTGCCGCACCTGCTCGTCGGGATCATCTGAGACGATCCACCGGCTCACCGTCCGCTCCACCGGCAACGCATCGGCCAGCCGCTGCATCTCGATCGGATCCTCGATGCCGACCTTCTCCTCCGGCTTGAGCGCCAACGCCCCCAGAACTTCGTGTCCTCCCGCGCCCGCGCCAGATCCTCGTCAAAGGACACCTTGACCTCCAGCGTCAGCTCGAGATCAGACGCGCTGCGCCCCGCCTTCGATGCCCTCGCGCACCGCCGGCAGCAGCTTCTCCGAATACAACGCCGGATCCTTGCCGCTGGTCGTGATGAACCCATCGGCCATCCGCCCTGCCAACTGCGCCGCCGCCGGACCCGACGCCGCGATGTACAACGGCACCGGATCCTCGGGACGGTCATAGACGGTGGCGTTGTCGGTCTGGAAGTGCTCGCCCGCAAACGACACCCGCTCCTCGCGCCACAGCTGCTGCATCAACTGCGCGCTCTCCTTGAGCATCGCAAAGCGCACCTTCTGCTCAGGCCACGGCACCCCCAACGGCACTGTTCATCGCCTCCCGGTACCGACCCTCAACATCACCCGCCCCGGGAACAGGCACCCCAACGTCGCCATCGCCTGCGCCACGATCCCCGGGTGATACCGGTACGCCGGCGCGACCACGCTCGTCCCCAACTCGATCGTCTTCGTGCGCTCCCCCACCGCTCCCATCCACGAAAACGAAAACGGCGAATGCCCGCCGTCGTGACGCCACGGCTGGAAATGATCGAGACCACGACGCTGTCAAAGCCGAGATCCTCCGCCGCCACCGCATATTCGATCAGCGGCCGCGGCGCGAACTGCTCGGCGGACGCCTTATAACCAAGCTTGAGCACAATACGAACTCCGGGTCTCGTGAATATCAGTACATCAGCAACGGCAAGGGATACTCGGCGCGAATGTCATAGAGGGTGGTGCGTTCGGCGGCGGGGCGGGTGGCGTTGTGGGCGGCGGTGATGAGGTCGGGGGTCGAGCTTGACGCCGTGTTGGCTGCCGGCGAGGCGGCTGATGGACTCTTCCATGAGGGTGCCGCCGAGGTCGTTGACGCCCCATCTGAGTGCTTCGGTGGCGGTGGCCAGGCCCATCTTGACCCAGGAGGCTTGGAGGTTTTGGATGGTCTTGCCCAGCGCGAGGCGGAACACGGCGGTGTTTGAGGTTGTCCTCGACTGATCTCGGCCACGCCGTGGGTGCGGCCCAGCAGGGTCTGAAACGGGATGAACGAAGCGGCACGAACTCGGTGATGCCGCCGGTGCGTTCTTGGACGGTGCGGATCACGCGCATGTGCTCGGCCAGTTCCCAGGGCTCTTCGATGTGGCCGAACATCACCGTCGCGGTCGAGCGCAGCCCGGCGCGGTGGGAGGCCTCGATGACCTCGATCCAGCGCGCCACGGGCAACTTGTTCGGACCGATGCGCTGGCGCACTCCGTCGTGAGGACCCCGGCCGCGGTCCCCGGCGTCGAGCCCAGCCCCGCGTCCTGCAGCTGCGCGAAGACCTGCCCAGGCCCAGCCCGGAGATGTCGGCGATATGCGCGATCTCCATCGGGCTGTAGGCGTGCAGATGCAGCTGGGGCGCCTCGTCGGTGGCGATCCGCAAGTACTGCAGGTAGTCCTCGAAGGTCCAGTCGGGATGGATCCCCGATTGGATGCACAGCTCGGTGGCGCCGTAGGCCACGGCGTCGCGGATCCGGGCGCGGTACTCGGCCTCGGGGTGCTGGTAGGCGTCGGGGAGCGCTTGCCCTGCCCAAAGCCACAAAACGCGCAGCCGACGATGCACACGTTGGAGACGTTGATGTTGCGATTGACCACGAACGTGACCGTCTCCCCGGCCAGCTCGGCGCGCAGCTCGTCGGCGGCCTGGCGCAGGTCCTCGATCGCCTCCGGGCGGTTCTCCGCAAACAACGCGGTCAGCTCATCCTCCGAGAGCCACACACCGTCGCGGCCCTTGGCGATCGCGCCGGCCACGAGATCGCGGCGGACCGGGCGCTCCTCGCGGCGCCCCGACGCGCCGCGCGGATGAAGCTCCAGTACTTCGTCTTGACCACGTCGAGCACGCCCTGGGCCTGCCACTGGCCATCGAGGTACTGCGGGTAGGCGCACAGCCGCTCGGTCAACGCGTACCCCAACGGCGCCAGCGTCTTTCTGACCTTGTGCGGCGAGGGGAACGGATGCTCGGGACCGATGTGATCCCCATTCGCACTCAGCCCGCCCAAGTCGGTCGCGCCCGCCGCGATCAGCTCCGGCCACCAATCGGCCAGGTTGGGCGGGATCTGCACCCCGACATCGGGCATCAACCGCCGCGACGCCGCCACCAGCTCGAGCATGTCGTCGATCGAGATCTCGCACGCCCAGGCGGGCAGCGGCAGCGACGGATGCGTCCCCAGCCCCGTGCGCCAGTACTCCGGGGCCTGCTCGGTCGCGATGTCGGCCGGCTCCTGGCCGTAATAGCGCCGGTGCGCCACGAAGTTCTGCAGGATCACCTCCTGCAGATGCCCATACTGCGCGTGCACCTCGCCAGCGCGCCCAGCGCGTCCAGGCGGTCCTGACGCGTCTCGCCGATCCCCACCAAGATCCCCGACGTAAACGGGATCCGCAGCTCACCTGCCGCCCGAATCGTCGCCAACCGCAACCCCGGATCCTTCGTCGGCGAGCCCTGATGAGCCACCAAATCGCCCCGCAACGACTCCAACATCAACCCCTGCGACGCCGTCACCTCCTGCAACCGCGCCAAATCGTCGCGCGACAGCGCCCCCAAATCTGTGTGCGGCAGCACCCCGCGCCAACGCCCGCTCGCACGCCCACACCACATACCCAACGAAGTCCTCGAACCCCAGCGCCGCCAACCGCTCGCGCACCCCGCGTGATGACCCGGCTCATCACCGGTCAACACCAGAAGCCCTTGATCCCACGCCGCGCCGCACGATCGATCAAACGCTCGACCTCATCGGGCGCATGCAGATGCGCCCGATGCGTCGCAAACGCGCAGTACTTGCAATGCGACACGCACGTCCGCGACAAAGACAACGTCACGTTGCGCGAAAAAGAAACACGCCTCACAACACCAACCCACAAACACTCATCTCAAGCGCGCACACCCGACTCTTCACTACCCGCCCTAAAAACAAATGCCTGCTGACTCAGACTTGAGCAGCTCTGCGGCGGGCGACTCGCGGCTGATGACCTCCGCCTGCAGGACGAGCACCCGGTCCGCGTGCTGGATGACCTGGCGAGGGTTCTCCTCGATGACCCAGAGCACCGTGACCCCGGACCGGCTGAGGACCAGCACGTCCTCGATCAGGCCCTTCACGATGCTCGGCGCCAGACCGGTGGTCGGCTCGTCGAGCGCCAGGAACCGCGGCTCCTGCACGGTGGCGCCGGCCAGTGCCAGGATCTGGCGCTCGCCACCGGAGAGCAGGCTCGCCCGCCGCTTGCGCAGGTCCTGGAGGATCGGGAACTGGTCGTACACCCGTTGGAGCGCCCGCTCGGACTCGGCGCGCGACATCGCGTGCGCCGCCACCCGCAGGTTGTCCTCCACCGACAGCTCGGGGAACGTGTTGCCGCCCTGGGGCACGTAGCCGAGACCCAGCTTCGCCAGCTCGGTGGTCTTCATCCCGTCCAGGTCCTGACCGTCGTAGCGCACCGTCCCCGCCGTCCGGGGCAGTAGGCCGAACAGGGTCTTCATGAGCGTCGACTTGCCGGCGCCGTTGGGTCCGACCAGCGCCACGATCTCCCCGGCCCGGACCTCCAGGGAGACGCCATGCAGGACGGGAATCGGCCCGTAGCCGGACTTCAGCCCGGACACGTCGAGCTGGCTCATGCCGCCTTCCCCATGTAGACCTCCATCACCTGGGGGTCGTTGGATACCACGTCGGGTGTCCCCTCGCTGATGACCCGGCCGCGGGCCATGACGTAGATGTGATCGGCGATGTCGAGCACGAACGACAGGTTGTGGTCGATGAGCAGGATCGCGATGTCCTGGGCCACCAGGCTGCGGATCAGCGCGGCCAGCTGCGGGAGCCGGGACGGGTCCACGCCGGACGCCGGCTCATCGAGCAGCAGCATCCTGGGCCGGCGCATCAGCTGGCGGGCGAATTCCAGCAGCTTGGCGTCACCGGCCGACAGGTCGGCGACGTGCGTGTCGCGCAGGTCCGACAGACCGAGCTGGTCGAGCACCTCCTCGGCACGCTGCGCGCAGGCCTCGAGGTCGCGGCCCCAGCGGGTCCGGCCCATCACCGCGCCGAGGATCGTCTCCGATGCCGGCTGCGCCGCGGCCACCATCAGGTTGTCCCAGACGCACAGCGACGGGAAGCCGACCGGTGTCTGGAAGGTCCGCCCGAGCCCCAGCCGCGCCGCCTTCCACGCCGGCACGTTCGACAGGCGGCGCCCGTTGAAGCTCACCGTGCCGGAGTCCGGCCGGTCGAAGCCGGTGACCAGGTTGAACAGCGTCGTCTTGCCCGCGCCGTTGGGCCCGATCAGCGCCGTGATGTCGCTGCCGGCGGTGCTCAGCGTCACGCCGTCGACGGCGGTGACGCCGCCGAACGTCTTGACGACACCCTCGACGTCGAGCGTGGCGGTCGCGGTCACGACCCGCTCCCCTCGGATGTCTCCATGGCGGCGGGCGACGACGCCAGCGCGGCCCGCTGGGGGGCGAGAGGCGCGGTGCGCGGCGATGTCCGCCGCTGGAACGCCCGCCGCTCCGTGAACAGGCCTTCCGGGCGCAGCCGCAGCACGAGGATCAGCACCAGGCCGAGCAGCAGCGGTCGCATCGTCGCCAGCAGCACCGCGTGCTCGGCGTCGACCTGCAGGAACTGCAGGGCCTCGGTGAGGCAGATGAGGAACACCGCTCCGATCGCCGGGCCCCGGAAGCTGCCGATCCCGCCGATCACCAGCGCGGTCCAGACCGTGAAGGTCAGGTCCGCGGCGAAGAGGTCCGGGACCACGCGCTTGAGGTACCAGACGTACAGCGGGGCCACGAGGCCGACCAGCACACCGGCCAGCGCGAACGTCAGCACCCGGTAGCGGACGACGTCCTTGCCCAGTGCCTTGGCCAGCGGCTCGTTGTCGCGCTGCGAGCGCAGGAGCGCGCCAAAGGGCGAGCGGCCGAGGCGTCGCATGAAGAAGTACAGCGCGACGACCACCGCGAACGTGATCGCCAGCAGCACGTAGCGGTAGTTGCCACCGGTGACCGCGTCCTCGAACGGCCGGTCGAGCCGGTTGAGCCCCACGGTCCCGCCGGTGAGGCTGGACTGGTTGATCATGAGCTGACGGACCACCTCCGCGAACGCGAAGGTCGTGATGAGGAAGTACTCGCCGCGCAGGCGCAGCGACGGGATGCCGATCAGCAGGGCGACGAGCCCGGTGACCACCGCCGACAGCGCGATCCCGACCGGGATCGGCAGACCCAGCGCGACGTCCAGGTTCGGGAACTCCGACGGCGAGACCGTGGCCACCGTGTAGACGTACGCCGCGATGCCGACAGTGCCCGCCATCCCCAGGTCCCACAGTCCCCCCCAGCCGGCGGACAGGTTGAGGATCTGCGCCAGCGCCGCGTAGACCCCGGCGAGGGTGAGCGTGCCGGCGAAGAAGAGGATCACGCCGGTCATGCCGCGATCTCCCGGCGCCGCTCGATGCTGAATATGCCCTCGGGCCGGATCAGCAGGACGATGATCAGCGCGCCGAAGGCGACCAACGTGGAGTAGGACGGGTCGATCACCTCGGTCGCGAGGTTCATGACCAGGCCGAGGAACATGGCCGCGGCCATCACGCCGTAGATCCGGCCGAGGCCGCCGAGCACGGTGGCCGCGAGGATGAGCATCGTCGCGTTCCACCCGAGTTCCGACGTCACCGACGAGTTGAGCCCCAGCAGGATGCCGGCCACGCCGCCGAGCCCACCCGCCACGAACCACACCGAGGCCGAGACCACGCCGACCGGGACCCCGCGCACGCGCGCCAGGTCGGGGTTGCTGGCCGTGGCGCGCACCCAGGTGCCCAGCCGCGTGCGGTTGAAGAACAGCATCAGCCCGAGGATCGCCACGACGAAGACGCCGATCATCCCAATCTCCACCGGCGTGATCGCAACGGATCCGAGCATGATCGCGTTACCGAAGTCGACGTCGAACGAAAGGATGTCGACGCCGAAGACCAGGATCGACCCCGCGTACAGCACATACGCGAGGCCGATCGAGGTGAACAGCAGGACGAGCGCGCCGCGCTCGCGCACCGGATCGAACACGAGCCGCGCGCACAGCACGGCCAGCGCCCCGACGCAGACGAACGTCACCAGGCCCGCCAGCACGATCCCCAGCCCCAGCTTGGAGGTGAACTCCACGCCGAGGTACGCGCCGACGAGCAGGAACTGGCCGTGCGCGATGTTGAGGAACCCCTCGGTCTGGCGGATCAGCGCGAAGCCCGTGGCCGCGATGGCCAAAATGCTCCCGGTGATCAGCCCGAAGACGAGCGTCTGCAGCATCGGAGAATCCAGTCGGTCCCGAGTCCTGGCGCCTACTGCGCCGACAGGCTCGGATCGAGGTCGAACTCGCCGCCGGAGACCCACTCGCCGCCCTTGAGCTCGGTCACCGCGAATCGCGGCGAGGCAAGGTCGCCCTGATCGTTGAGGTCGTTGTCCCCCGACGCGCCGTGGTAGTTGATGTCCTTGCCCTCCTCGAGCAGGGCGAGGCACTCCTTGTAGGAGTAGCACTTCTCACCCGGGGCGTTGAGGACCTCGGGCACGGCGGCGGCGATCTTCGCCCCGTCGGTCGAGTTCGCCTTGGTGATGGCCAGGGCGAGGGCGATCCACTGGTCGTAGCTGGCCGCCTCCCACAGGCCGTCGCTCGGCTCGTTGCCGGACTTCTCCTTGTACTTGGCGGCGAAGTCGTCCCACGCCGGCGTGCTGCGATCCATCGAGCCCGTCGGCGCGAACGCCTTGCCCTCCAGCTCCGGCGTCGCCTTGGCGATCTCCGGCGTCAGCATGTCCTGGGACATGACCCACTGGCCGCCGTAGCCGCGCCGGGCCCACTCGCGCAGGATGGGGACGCCCGCCTCGGTGCCGGTCGTCGCGTACACGGCCTGCGGGTCACAGCCGAAGGCCTTGCTGACCTCGGCCTGGTAGGAGGACTTGCCCGGGTCGAACATGACCTCGGAGCAGACGTCGCCGCCGATCTGGCCGGTGAACGGCGTCTTGAAGGTCTCGACCGCGCTGATCGACGCATCGGTCTTCTGGCCGAGGATCGACGCCTTGGCGATGTTGTGGTCGCGCATGTACTGGGCGCCCGCGATGCCCAGCTGGCTGTCGGCGGGGCTCAGCCGGTACAGCCACTCGCCGCCGTCGGGCGTCAGGTTGTCAGCGCCGCAGTAGGGGCACATGGTCGGGGTCTGCTTGTTGGCGATCTCGTCGAGCACAGCCGTGGCCGCATCCGAGTCGCCGGCGGACAGCACGACTGCCTTGTCCACCTCGGTGAGGCGGGAGAACGCCGGGACCGCGCCCTCGGCCGTGGACTCGGTGTCGGCGACCGAGAGCTTGACCTTCTTGCCCAACACGCCGCCGGCCGCGTTGATGTCCGCGATGGCGATGTTGTTGGCGTACATCGCCACCTTCGTGAATGGAGCGTAGTCGCCGGTCACGCCGGTGAACGTCCCGAAGACCATCTGGCCACCCTTGGCCGAACCGGAGTCCGCGGCGGTGGCGTTCGTCTCGTCGCTCCCCTCGTTGGAGCTGCCGCAGGCGCCGAGCGCCACGGCGGCGGCGAGGCCGAGCGCGGCCGTGAGCCACCGCGAGCCGGTTGAACGCTTCATGGCTGTGCCTCCAAACGCGACATCGTTTCCTCTCCTTCTGGCGGTTCGTCCAGCCGCCGTCGTGCATCGCCGAACTGGCGAAATCGACCCATGCGTTCCGCTCTGTACCGTGGCTTTGGGGCCACCGGACCGTCGCGGCACATTGTTGCCTCACCGGATGGGAAAAGTCAAGATAGCGACGTCACTCTCTCGTTCTTCGCCTTCCGGCTATCGCATGTATCCTTCGCCCGCCCTGCCGCGCTCGACGAGGCAGTTGTGCGTTCGAATCGGGTCTGCAAGAAGGAGAAGGCCATAGCCCGCCCCCCGATGTCCAAGCAGCAGCGGACCGTGCGATCGGTGCCGCGCAGCAATGCGGCACGGCCGACGCCGCGCGCCGCACCTGCGCGGGAGCATCTCGATTCGAGGCGGTCTGACTTGGTGACGCGGGCGGCGAGCGCCGCCGCGGCTACGGCCGGGGACGTGCTCGAGCAACCGGACGTCGAGACCAGCGACGAGCGTTACGTGCGCGCGCTGCTGCCCCATCTCGATCTGGCCACCAGCCCGGCGCGGATCTCTCTCACCGCGCGGTTTCGGGAGATCGTCTCGACCCTCGGGGACGCCAGCGCCGCCACGCCCGCGGGCTTTCGCGTCGAGCGCCGCACACTCCAGGACGGCACGCTCGAGCTCGATCTCGTGCGCGACATCTCGTGCCAGCGAAACGGCCAGCCACGCCCCACGCCGTTGATCTTCTCGATCGACACCGCCAATCCCTACGAGGCCGCACCGCTGGCACCGTTCGTCGGCAACCTCACCTGCAACCCGGGGATCGTCTACGACCTCTTCCTCAACGATCCCGCCGCCAACGTCGGCCGCGCCTTCGGCTCGCTGGAGGACGTCCTGGGCGAGCTGGCCCAGATCCTCGGAGCGGGCTGCGACATCTCCGTGCAGCTGCACGATCCCTTCGACGACTTCGACCGCATCCTCGACGAGGTCCAGCGCTACGAGGCGATCCTGACCCGCCACCGCCTCGTGGTCAAGGTCCCCACACCGGACCGCTCAACGCCGCCAACGTCGGCGCTGCTGACCGATCCCGGCCGCCTCGCGGTCCGCTGGGACGAGGGCGCCCCCGCCGACATGCTGCGCGGCCACGATTCGCGCTGCGCCTGCACGACCACGGCTACCGCGTGAACTTCACGCTGATGTTCGAGCCCACCAACACCGCTGGCCTTGCAGGCCCGCCCGTACTTCATCAACGCCTTCATCCGCCATCGCCACAAGGCGACCCGCATCATCGCCGGCCTCCTCGCCGCCTACGACGCCACCGAGGAGATCGACTTCATCGAGCAGCTGCGCGACTACCTCGTCGCCGCCGACTACCTGCGCGCCGACGAACACGACCTCGACCTGCTGCAGTCATCCAGCGCGCGCGAGCGCATCTGCGCCACCGCCACCACAACCACGAAGGCGCCGACGGACTCGACAGCGCCCGCCACTCCGCTGCGCTGGCTGAAGACCAGCAACCTGCCCGAGACCCGACTGATCCTCTGCTCCATGGAAGGCCAACTCGCCTTCCCCGACGTCATGGCCATGCTGCTCGAACCCGAGTTCCGCGACCTCCACCACCGCGTGCTGCTCAGCACCGAACCACGCTACCTCGCACGCTGGACCAGCAGCCCCCACGTGGTCAGCTACCAACGCCGCTTCATGCGCGCCGCCCAAGCCGTCAACGGCCGCTGACCAACACCCACCAGCCGCTCACCCACCAGCCCCACGCCGTAGACGTCGGGTGGCGTGCGGCGCGGCGGCCACCGGCCGGCCGCGATCCCCGACGGACAACGGCGTCCTCGCTCGCGACGAGATGCGGCGACGATGCCGACGTCGGCCGCCCGTGCGCAAACTGAGATTACCTTGATCAGTACAAATCACGGCTCGATCTGGGGGATTCGTTGACACAACGTCCTTAGACGGATAAATTCGCAAAATGCCCCACCTTGCGGCGGAGTGCGGAAGGATCGCCATCGACGGCCAGGAGCCCAGAGCGCGCGAAGCTCTCGAGCTCGTGGCCGCCGACCTCGATGACCTTCTGCCGGCGGCCCGGGCGGTACGGACCAGGGGCTTCGGCGTCACGGTCACGTACTCGCCAAAGGTCTTCATCCCGCTCACGCATCTGTGCCGTGACGTGTGCCACTACTGCACATTCGCCCGCCCGCCCAAGTCGCACGCGCGCGCGTACCTGACGCCCGACGAAGTGCTGGAGGTCGCGCGCGCCGGTGCCCGAGCGGGCTGTCGCGAGGCGCTGTTCACGCTGGGCGACAAGCCCGAGCGACGCTACGCGGTGGCCCGGCGGGAGCTCGCGCAGCTCGGGTGCGAGACCACCGTCGAGTACCTCGCACAGATGTGCGCGCTCGTGCTCGACGAGACCGGCATGCTCCCGCACGTCAACGCCGGCGTGACGACGGCCGAGGAGCTCACGCTGCTGCGCCCCGTGTCGGCCTCCCACGGACTGATGCTCGAGTCGACCGCGCTGCGCCTCTGCGAGCGCGGCGGCCCGCACTTCGGCTCTCCCGACAAGCACCCCGACCGGCGGATCGCGACGATCGCCGCCGCCGGTGAGGCGGCGATCCCGTTCACCACAGGCTTGCTGGTCGGCATCGGCGAGACACGTGCGGAGCGCATCGAGACGCTGCTCGCGATCCGCGACCTGCATCGGCGGTTCGGACACATCCAGGAGGTCATCGTCCAGAGCTTCCGGGCCAAGCCGGGCACGAGGATGGCCGGCGCTCCGGAGCCCTCACTCGAGGAGCTGCTCTGGACCGTGGCGACAGCTCGATTGGTGCTCCCGTCCGACGTCGCGCTCCAGTGCCCCCCGAACCTGACCCCCGACGCCTGCGACCGCCTCCTGGACGCCGGGATCAACGACTGGGGCGGCGTCTCCCCGGTCACCGTCGATCACGTCAACCCCGAGGCGCCCTGGCCGGAGCTGCAGACGCTCGCGCACACCGTCCGTGCCCGTGGCCTCTGCTTCGCGCCGCGCCTCGCGGTCCATCCCCGCTACGTCGTCGCGGGAGAGCGGTGGCTGGACCGACGCGTCATGCCGCATGTGCTGCGGGGCTCGGACGCCGACGGCCTGGCGCGGACCGACGACTGGACGGCAGGCGCGGCGTCGGTCGCCCCACGGCTCGGGCCCGTCGAGCAGACGCCTCGCACGACGCCGGCCGTCGCCGCTGCGCTCGCCAAGGTCCGCGAGGGGGTCGACCTCGAGGAAGCAGACGTCGTCGCTCTGCTCCGAGCCCGTAACCACGATCTCGGCGCCGTCCTGCATGCCGCGGACGGGCTGCGTCGTGAGGTGTGCGGCGACGCCGTCAGCTACGTCGTCTCGCGGAACATCAACTACACCAACGTCTGCTACTTCCGGTGCGGGTTCTGCGCGTTCTCGAAGGGCAAGCTGGCGGCCAACCTGCGCGGCGCTCCCTACCTCGTGCCCCTCGAGGAGATCGTCCGGCGCTCGGCCGAGGCCTGGGAGCGCGGCGCCGTCGAGGTCTGCCTGCAGGGCGGGATCCACCCCGGCTTCACGGGCCAGTACTACCTGGATGTCTGCCAGGCGATCAAGGCGGAGGTCCCGAACCTCCACCTCCACGCGTTCTCCGCGCTCGAGATCTGGCAGGGGGCGGCGACGCTCGGGCTTCCGCTCGAGCACTACCTGGCGCGGCTGCGCGAGGCCGGGCTCGGATCGCTGCCCGGCACCGCGGCCGAGGTCCTCGACGACGAGGTTCGCGCGCAGCTGTGCCCGGACAAGGTCTCCACGCAACAATGGCTCGAAGTGCACGACCGCGCACACGCCACCGGTCTGCGCTCGACGACGACGATCATGTACGGACACGTCGACCGCCCGTGGCATTGGGCGCGTCACCTGCTGAGGCTCCGTACGCAGCAGCGCCGCAGTGGCGGCTTCACGGAGTTCGTCCCGCTTCCGTTCGTGCACATGGAGGCCCCGATATCCCGGCGTGGCGGCGCGCGCCCCGGCCCGACCTTCCGCGAGGCGATCCTGATGCACGCCGTCGGCCGGCTCGCGCTGCATCCGGTGATCACGAACATCCAGGCGTCGTGGGTCAAGCTCGGATTCGAGGGCGCGAAGGCGGCTCTGCGCGCCGGCGCCAACGACCTCGGCGGCACGCTGATGAACGAGTCGATCTCCCGCGCCGCCGGCGCTCGACACGGCCAGGAGGCGCCGCCGGAGCGACTCGAGGACGTCATCCGCTCCATCGGTCGCACGCCGGCGCAGCGGACGACCGTGTACGCGACACCACCGCGCGAGCGCATCGATCGCTCGTTCGGCGCGCCGCCGCTCGCCGAGCCCCACAACCCACCAGCCCGTGAGGCCGAGCTGTTCGCGCCGCGACGCCTGGTGCGGCCGGGATTGGTGGCCGCATGAACAGTGCGAGGGCGTCCTGATGCCCGAGGAGCTCACCCCCTTGGACCGCGAGCTGATCCGCATCCTCCAGGACAACGGGCGTGCACCGTTCACCCAGATCGCCCGCGAGGTCGGGATCACCGAGAAGACGGTGCGCAAACGGGTCGGCGACCTCGTCGCGCGCGGGGTGATTCACATCGTCGCGGTCACCGACCCCCGGCTGCTGGGCTATGACGCGCTGGCGCTCGTCGGCGTGAAGCTCGATCATCGGCGACCCGTCGGCGAGGTGGCGGCTGAGTTGGCGCAGATCGGCGCCGTCGACTACGTGGTCGTCGCGACCGGACGCTTCGACCTGCTGGTCGAGGTCCTCGCCGCCGACATGTCCGCGCTCGCGACGGTGATCCAGCAGGAGGTCCTCTCGGTCCAGGGGATCGCCGGGAGCGAGACCTTCCCCTATCTCAGCCTCCGCTACCAGGAGCCGCGGTTCCAGGCAGCGCGCGTCGGTCGCCCACCGGGCGGGACGAGGGAGCAGCGGGTGGACGACGTCGACCGTCGCATCCTCGCCGAGCTCAGCGAAGACGGGCGAGCTCCGTTCCAGACCATCGCTCGGACCCTTGGCGTCTCGGAGGCCCAGGTCCGCCAACGCGTGAACCGGATGGTCGACTGCGGCACCGCCCGCATCCTGGCGATCACGAATCCCGCCGGCCTGGGCTTCACGACGACCGCGTGGCTCGCCATCGCCGCCGCCCCGGGGACCAGCCTCGTCGACCTGGCCGCTCGGGTCGCTGAGGTCCCGTCGATCACGTACGTCGCGGTCACGGCGGGGCGTTTCGACCTGTTCGCCGAGGCCGTGTGCGTCGATAGCGACGACCTCTTGGGACTCTTCGAGGAGCAACTCAGACCGCTCCCGGGCGTCGCACGCATCGAAGCCTGGGTGTACCTGGATCTCTTCTACAAGCAGGTATGTCCCGTGCGCACCGCGGCGCTGGACGGCCGGTCGGGCGTGTTCACCCGCTACGTCACCCCCCACCGCGTCGATGCTCGGGACGTCGCATGAACGATGGCCGTTGACCTCGATAGGACCGGTTGATCTGAACCCCACGAAGTTGCCCTGACTGACTGACGAGGAGGAGAGGTTTTGACGACGACGCTCGACAGCGCGAAGATCGACGTACACCCGGAGCTGCGCGCGCTCCGCGATGGGCCCCGCCGGATGGTCATCGGCGACGACGTCGTCGACGCGGCCGACGGCGCGGTCTTCCCGACGATCGACCCCGCGACCGGCGAGACGATCACGATGGTCGCACGCGCCGGCGAGGAGGACATCGACCGGGCGGTGGCCGCCGCCCGCCGCGCCCTCGACGGTCCCTGGGGAGCGCTGGCGGCGACAGAGCGCGGGCGCCTCATCGGCCGGCTCGCGGAGCTGGTGGAAGCGCATGCCGAAGAGCTCGCACAGCTGGAGAGCCTGGACAACGGCAAGCCGTTCGCCTACGCCCTGGCGGGCGACCTCGCCCTCACCGTCGACCAGTTGCGCTATTTCAGCGGCTGGCCGTCGAAGATCGCCGGCGCCACGCTTCCTGTCGCTACGCCGGACATGCACGTCTACACCCGGCGGGAGCCAGTCGGGGTCGTCGGGGCGATCGTGCCGTGGAACTTCCCGCTCACACTCGCCACGTGGAAGGTCGCGCCCGCGCTGGCGGCCGGATGCACCATCGTGCTCAAGCCGGCCGAGCAGACCCCGCTCAGCGCGCTCCGGCTCGGCGAGCTCGCGCTCGAGGCGGGAATCCCGCCCGGCGTCCTCAACGTCTGCCCCGGCTACGGCGAGACCGGGGCCGCGCTCGTCCGCCACCCGGGCGTCGACAAGATCTCGTTCACCGGCTCCACGGAGGTCGGGAGGATCATCGCTCGCGAGGCGGCGACGACGCTCAAGCGGGTCACGCTCGAGCTCGGCGGCAAGAACCCGAACATCGTCTTCGCCGACGCCGATCTCGACGTCGCGGCGGCCAACGCCGCCGCCGCGATCTTCTTCAACAGCGGGCAGGTCTGCGCAGCGGGCTCACGCCTGTTCGTGGAGAGCGGCATCTACGACACGATCGTCGCCGGCGTCGTCGAGGAGGCGCACAAGCTCCAGCTCGGTCCGGGCCTGGACCCCACCACCACCCTGGGCCCGCTCGTGTCCGACGAGCAGCTGCAGCGCGTGACCGGGTATGTGGAGCGCGGGGTCGCGGATGGCGCGGAAGTGGTCACCGGCGGCCGGCGCGCCGACGGCGATCTCGCGCGCGGATACTTCGTCGAGCCCACGGTGATCACCGGGGCGGACGATGGCGCCGTCGTCTGTCGTGAGGAGATCTTCGGTCCGGTCGTCGTCGCTACGCCCTTCGACTCGCTCGAGGAGCTGGCCCGGCGCGCGAACGACAATCCCTACGGCCTGGCCGCCGGCGTGTGGACGAACGACGTTCGCAAGGCGCACCGGTTCGCCGCGCTCTTGCAGGCCGGCACGGTCTGGGTGAACTGCTTCAACCAGTACGACGCAACGGCGCCGTTCGGCGGGTTCAAGCAATCGGGCTACGGCCGCGACAACGGACGGTCCGCGCTCGAGGCCTACCTCGCGGACAAGACGGTCTGGACGAACCTGGCGTAGGTGCATCGCATGAGCCACACGTCCACATCAGGCGGCGAGCCGCGCGCCGTCCACCACGCCAAGGCGATCATCGCCGCCACGAGCGCAACGGGTATCCGGGCAAAGACGATCGGCGGCGTCGGTTGCTGGTTGCACAACGTCGAGCACTCGGAAGAGGCACACGCGTTCGTGCGCGACTACCACGATGTCGACTTCGTGATGTCGCGCAAGGCGGCCGTTCGCGGCGGCCAGGTGCTGGAGGAGCTCGGCTATACGCCGGTGTCGAGCTTCAACTCGGTCCAGGGCGAGACCCGGCTGATGTACCTCTCGGCCGCCGACCGGATCCGGATCGACGTGTTCATCGGGTCCTTCGAGATGTGTCACACGATTCCGATGGAGAAGCCGGCGTTCACCCCTGATGCACATCCGGCGCTGAACCTGGTCGAGTTGCTGCTCACGAAGCTGCAGGTCGTCAACTGCAACGAGAAGGATCTCCACGATCTCGCGTCGCTCTTCGCCTTCCACGCGGTCGGCAGCGGTCCTGACGACATCGACGGCGAGCGCTTCGCACGCCTGCTCGGCAAGGACTGGGGGCTGTGGCGCACGGCGACGACGAACCTCGAGAAGGTCGAAGCCCAGGCAGGCCGGGCGCCGAGCCATGGATCGAGGATCACCGACGGTGTCCGGGCGCTGCGCGCGTTGGCCGAGCAGGCTCCGAAGTCGCCGCGCTGGAAGGCACGGGCCGTCCTCGGCGAACGCGTGCGGTGGTACGAGCAGCCGGAGGAGCCCGAGGTGGAGATGGAGGTCCAGGTCCGGTGATGGGGCTGTTCTCGAAGCGGCGCTCCCAGCGCAACGGGACACGCACCAAACCGCTCTCCATCCTGTTCACCACGGATCTCCACGGCTCAGAGGCCGCGTTCCGCAAGTACGTGAACGCGGCCGTGAAGTTCAACGCCGACGCCTGCGTCCTCGGTGGCGACCTCACGGGAAAGGCGCTGGTTCCACTCGTGGAGGACGGCGGTGAGTACTCGGCCGAGTTCATGGGCCGGCGCCTGAGCGCCTCGACGGATCAGGAGCTCGCCGACATCGAGCGGACCATCCGGCTCGCCGGGCAGTACCCGTTCCGGACGACGGCGGCGGGGGTCGCCCACATGCGCGACCATCCCGAGGCCGTCGACGAGGTCTTCCTGGCCGCGATGCGCGAATCGCTGCACGGCTGGTTCGATCTTGCCGCCGAGCGACTCGGCGACCGCGGCGTGAAGCTGTTCGCGATCTGCGGCAACGACGACCCACTCGAGCTGGACGAGGTCCTGGCTTCACACGCATTCGTCGAGCACGTCGACGGACGGGTCGCCGAGCTGGCGCCCGGCATAGCGGTACTCGGGTTCAGCGGCGCCAACCGTACTCCGTGGAACTCCCCACGCGAGTTCGACGAGGACGACATCCGAGCTCGTCTGGAGCACAGCATCGGCATGCTCGAGGCGACCGAGACCAGCATCTGGAACATCCACGTGCCGCCCCGCAACAGCGGGCTCGATACGTGCGCTGAGGTGCGTGCGGATCTCACCGTCGTGTCCGACGGCGGTGAGCCGCGCCTTCACGGAGCCGGAAGCACGGCCGTGCGCGAGTTGATCGAGGCCTACCAACCGCAGCTGACGGTCCATGGGCACATCCACGAATCGCGAGGGATCAGCAAGCTGGGCACCACGGTGTCAGTCAATCCGGGCTCCGAGTACACGGAAGGCATCCTGCGGGCGGCCTTCATCCGGATCGGCACCGCTGGCGTCAAGACCCAGCTCCTTTCGACCTGAGCGGAGGAGGAGGACGACATGACGACATCCGAGGCGAGACCGGTGGACCCTGGGCGCGTAGAGAGCCCTGCTGACGAAGGGGTGTTCCTGCGCCAGTCCACCGGGCTCGTCCGCCTGATGGGCACGCGCCAGACGGTGATCTACAACACGATGATCACCACGATCGTGCTGGGCGCGGCCCTGACGTTCCTGCTGACGCCCTACGCGTTCCCGAAAGCGAACATGTGGCTCGGGGTGGTGATCACGGGCGTCGTGGGCGCGGCGATGATGGCGGCGTACGCCATGCTGAGCTCGTCGATGCCGCGCTCGGGCGGTGACTACGTCTTCCAGAGCCGGCTGCTGAACTCGGGTGTCGGCTTCGTGCTCGTCGCGGTGGGGTTCGTCGTGTTCCTCGCGTTCTGGTTGTGCCTGGGCGGCTGGATGCTCGCGGTCCTCGCACTCTCGCCGTTCGCCACGACCCTCGGCATCGAGACCGGTACCACCTGGCTGGTCGACTTCGGCACCTGGGCCACCACGCCGTGGGGCATCACGGTGATCTCGCTGGCCGGCCTCGCCGCGGCGATGCTCGTGCTCGTCCGTGGCATCCGCGTCTACCTGCGCGTGCAGGCGTTCCTGTGGGTCCTGCTGCTGATCACGTTCGCCACTGTCTGGATCCTGCTCCTGACGCACCCGCATGGCGATTTCGTCGCCGCCTTCAACGGCTACATCACCCACAACGGCGGCGACGCGGGCGCCTATCAGCGGATCATCGACACCGCGAGAGCCGAAGGGTTCACCGGCGGAACGGGTTACTCGTTTGGGGACACCATCGGGGTGGCGCCGGTGGTGTGGACCGCGATGGCATGGTGCATGTGGTCGGTGATCACCGCCGGCGAGTTCAAAGGGGCGCGCCAGCTGCGCAATCAGGCCATCGGGATGATCGGTGCGCTCGCGATCGTCACCATCACGATCGCGCTCACGGCGATCCTCCTCGTCAACTCTGCCGGCAACACGTTCCTCGGATCGCTCGGCTATCTCTACTACACCGGTTCGGACGGGCTGAACGAGCTCCCGACGTCTCCCTTCTTCGGCGTTCTGGCGGCCATGCTGACCAGCAGCCCGATCGTGATCCTGCTGCTGGCGGCGGGCTTCATCGCGACGTCGTTTCAGATTCTCATCGGCATGGCGTGGGGCGCCAGCCGGATCGTCATGGCGATGTCGTTCGACCGCATGCTCCCCGAGCGGCTCGGCGACGTGAGCGAGCGGACGCGCACGCCCGTCCGAGCGCTCATCCTCATGATGGCGATGAGCGTCGTCTTCGTGTTTCTCTACAACCATACGGACGTCGCCAAGTACACCCTGGCGGTGACGCTCACGGCGGTGCTGACCTACATGGGCAGCATGGTGGCGGCGATCGTGTTCCCCTACCGCGCGCCCGACATGTTCCGGACGTCCCCGGCGGCGCGGTACCGGCTGTTCGGCGTCCCCGCCATCGTCGTGCTCGGTGTGATCGGACTGGCGTTCAACGCGCTGCTCGTCGTCTTCTATCTGACCAAGGATGAGCTCGGGGTCAACGACACGGGCTCCCTCGTGATGATCGGCGGCATCTACGTCTGCGCGATCGCCTTCTACTTCCTGCGGCGGGCATGGCTGCGCCGCAACGACTACGACCCGGACATCGCGTTCTCGCGCATCCCTCCGGAATAGCTGTTTCTCGACAATCTCCAACCAAGGAGCACAGATGGCATCCGTGACAACCCCAGGGCAGGGTGAGCGCCTGCTCGACGTGCGTGAGCGCTCCGACCGGCGCTACCCGGGTGTGATCACCTTCGCCGAGATCGAGGCGATGCCGCGCCTGCCGTTCTCCGAGGGCTGTGCCAGCGGGATCTTCATCTCCCGCGAGCGCGACGACGCGCGCTACTTCTACCAGGGCATGTGCTTCCACGGCGCCGACATGGGCGAGTTCCGGTGGGACCAGTCCAACTGGGACGAGTCCTACTACTGCATCAAAGGCGTCCTGCGCGTGCTCGTCGAAGACCACGTGGGCAACTCGAAGCTGTTCGACGTCCAGGAGACCGAGCACTTCTACCTCCCGGCCGGATACACGTACACGCTGAAGCCGTCCGGCATCGACTCGATCAACTTCTGGACGCTCGGTCCGGCGTTCAAGCAGGGACTCCGTCCGCTGAAGGAGATCGACCTACCCGACGCGCCCGCCTACGCCAAGGTTCTGAAGGGAATGAGGGACTGACCATGGGAATCAGGCTCAGCATCGCCGCGCCGCTTCGGGGCGCGAAGCGCTGGAGCTTCCTCGCGCATGCCAAGGAGATCCGCCTCGCCACCCAGAGCGGCGACGACCCCATCTACCTCTCCGCGCTGTGGTTCGTGGCCCACGATGAGAAGATCTACGTGCCGCTCGATCAGGCCAGCCGCCACGGCGCGAACATCGCGCGCGGCGGGCGGCTCTCGGCGGTCGTCGACGCGGGCCACGGCTTCGCGGACGTCCACGGAATCCACATCGAGGGCTCCGCGGTACCCGTCGATGACCCCGTGTTCGCCGAGGAAGCTCGAGGAGATGATCCTCCACAAGTACTTCTACGAGGGTGATCCGTACCTCGAGGAGTACGTGAACTTCGGCCAGTACAACGACCGCAAGTTCTACGGTTCGTGCCGGACAAGATGTACGGGTTCGACCTGCGCGAGGTGACCAACATGGCTGGCTCGGAGAAGCGGGTCCTGCCGTCGCACATCCTGGACGGCAACGCCGTCGGGTGAGCGGGCGATGCACACGTCCCCACTGCGCATCGGCTACAAGGCGTCAGCCGAGCAGTTCGCGCCGCGACCGCTGCTCGGGTATGCCGTTCTCGCCGAGCAACTCGGTTTCGACTCCGTCGCCATCTCGGATCACTTCCAACCATGGCGGCACAGCACGGGTCATGCCCCCGCGGCGCTCCCCTGGCTGGGCGCCGTGGCCCAGGCGACGAGCGCGATCGCGATCGGCACGAGCGTGCTCACCCCCACGATGCGCTACCACCCGTCGATCGTGGCCCAGGCATTCGCCACGCTCGGTTGCCTGAGCCCAGGCCGGCTCTTCCTCGGCGTCGGCACCGGCGAGTCGATGAACGAGACGCCGGCCACCGGAACCGACTGGCCGGAGACGAAGGAGCGCCGGCGCCGGCTCGCGGAATCGATCGAGTTGATGCGCCGTCTGTGGACCGAGGAGCGCGTCGACTTCCAGGGCGAGTACTACACGGCGGCCCGAGCGACCCTCTACGACCGACCGGATGAGCCGATCCCGGTCTACATCGCCGCTTCGGGCCGCCTCGCGGCGCGCCTGGTCGGGCGCGTCGGCGACGGCTTCATCTGCACGAGCGGCAAGCGTCCGGAGCTCTACGAGGAGCTGTTGACGAACCTCGAGGAGTCGGCACGCTCCGCTGGGCGCGACCCGGACGCGATCGAGCGCACGATCGAGATCAAGGTCTCCTACGACACCGATCCCGACGCCGCGCTGGCGGCCTGCCGGTGGTGGGCTGCGCTCGCTCTCACGCCGGAGCAAAAGACCGGCGTCGAGGATCCGATCGAGATGGAGCGCCTCGCCGATGCCAACGCCGACAAGGCGCACACGCGCTTCATCGTCTCCGACGATCCACAGGAGATCGTCGAGCGGATCCAGCCGTATCTCGACCTCGGATTCACGCATCTCGTGGTCCATGGCCCGGGCGGCGATCAGGAGCGGTTCCTGAGGCTGTTCGCCCGCGATGTCATGCCGCTGCTACGCGAGGTCACCGCCGACGTCGGGACGGCCGCAACGTCCACCGCGTGAGACCCGGAGTGCGCTGGCCGCGGCCGCGGCCGCGGCCAGCGCACTCGCGCACCTGGGCGTGACCGGGACAGGCCACGCCGGTTGACGAGTCGCCGAGGCTTCGAGCCGGTCGAGCCGCATTCCGACGCGCCGCTGGGCAGCCACTCGGTCGGTGGCGCACGAGCCGCCACGCGATGGGCCACCAGCGTCGCTTCATGCTCGCCGCCGAGGCCGTCAGCGGTCGTTACCAGCAGTCACAGGCGTTCACCCTCGAGCTCCAGCCCGTAGACGTCGGTGCGGCGGTCGGCAGCTGGCCGGATGCCGCCGCCGCGATCCGCGGCAGCGTCGACTTGTGCGAGATCGAGGTCGACGATCGCTCGGTCCTCCTGCGTGCCCGACAGGGGTCCGGCCCTGCAGCGACCGCGCGGGTCGGCCACGACCGAGGAGCCCAGGAAGCGATGCTCGCCGGGCTGGCCGGCCTGGGAGGCGCATGCGACGAAGACCCCATCCAGGTTGGCCTGCAGTAGCGCGCCGCGCGCCTGCGGGCAGTACCCCTCGGCGTCCCAGCGCTCCGCGTCGAACCCGGGCACCCAAGCCGTCGGGACGCAGACCAGCTGCGCTCCGCGCAGCGCGAGCGCGCGCAGGGTCTCGACGAAGCGCAGGTCGTAGCAGATGCACAGGCCGATGGTCCCGTGCGGCGTGACCGCCACCGGCAGGCCGCGGTCCCCCGGCGCGAAGACGTCCTTCTCGCCCGCGAACAGATGCAGCTTGCGATAGTGCAGCAACACCCCCTGCGGTCCGGCCAGCACCGCGGTGTTGAACAGCCGGGAGCCGGCGCGTTCGGCGAACCCGCCGGCGATGCAGCCGCCGCTCTCGGCGGCCAGGTCCACCCATCCGCCGACGGTCTCGCCGTCGACCGGCTCGGCCTGCTCCCACAGCGTCTCCCGGTCCCATGAGTAGCCCGGGACGACCAGCTCCGGCAACACCACGATGTCCGCGCCGTCCGCGAGCGCGGACCGGGCCGCCGCGGTGGCCCGGTGGCGGTTCTCGGCGCCGTGCGCCGGCGCTCCGCCCACCTGGACGATCGCGACGCGCGTCACGGCTCCTGCGCCAGGCGGAGCATCGCGCTATCCGGCGGGCACGGCCCGCCGACGCTCTCGACCCCCACGCCGCGATCGGCCTTGACCCGGTGCTCGAGGCCGACGGGGACGTGGATCAGGTCGCCCGCCTCGAACTCCAGCGTCACGCCGTTGGTCAGGTCGTCAACCGTCCCGCGCCCCGAGAGAATCGCGATCGTGTCCTCGGACTCGGGGTGGCGGTGGGCGGTGTTCTCCTCCCCCGCGGCGAGGCGCACGTAGTTCATGTTCGCGGTCTGCGCACCGACCGCCGGGAACACGACGAGGCGGGCGTCGCTGGAGATCAGCGGGACGCGGAGCGCCGGGCGATCGCGGTGGAACAGCCGCACCGCGCCCTCGGAGGGAGCGTCGGGCCCCGGCTGGGCGAGCGTCGGGTCCGGCGGCGCCGGCCCGCCGATCAGCTCCAGCGCCTCGCCCGCGTCGGCCGTGATGGCGTATCCGGTCTGCGGCCCGATGTGCACCATCGCGCCCGGCTCCAGGACCAGCGCGGACGCGCCGTCGCCGGGCACCGCCCGGCCGTGGCCGGCGGCGACGTACCAGACCGCTTCGGAGGGGTGGCGCAGGTCGATCGTCGAGCTGCCAGGCTCGAGCCGCACGACGCACATCGACCGGTGGCGGGCGCCGGTCGCGGGGCCGACGACGATGCGCGCGTCACCCGCGCCGCGCAGCAGCCGCACCGGCTCGCCCTCGCGGCCGTGCAGGACGGTGACCTGGCCGTGATTCACGCCACCACCTCGTAGGCGTCGGCGGCGGCGCGGCGAGGAACGACGATCGCCGTGATGCGCGCCCCCTCGGGACCGGCGACGATGCCGTGCTCCACCCCCCCGGGCACGACGGACCAGCCGCCCGGCGACAGCTGCTCGGGCACGCCCGCGATCTCCATGGTCAGCGATCCCGCCTCGACCAGCGTGATCTGCTCCTGGTCGTGGCGGTGGAGCGGAAAGCGCGCGCCCGGCGCGAACTCGTACCGCGTCACCGTCGCTCCGTGCGCGTCGAACGACCGGCGCCGGATGCCCGCGTACGGCTCGTCGACGCTCAGCGCCGCGAAGCTCCCCACCGCGCCGTCAGTCATCGATGAACGCCACCACCCGGCACGGCGACGCCTCGCCGCCCTCGATCGGGATCGGGAACGCGCCGATCAGGCAGCGCCGGTTCAGCGCGTCCTCGAGGTTGCCGCCCAGGTTCTCGAGGTGCGTGATCCCGGCGCGGAACGGCACCCGGTGCATCACGAAGAGATCGCTCTCGGGGAACGCTTCCTCGACGCTGCGCCCGGTCTCCCGCTCGAAGGCCCGGGCGGCGTCGGGGCGCTTGTAGCGGATCGACGTGTTCATCGGATGGTCGCCCGAGCCCGTGTCGAAGCCCGTCCATGCGAGCTTCTTGTCCACGATCCACTCGGCCATCCGGCGGTCGCCTCCCGGGTGGCGCAGGAAGTAGCGCTCCTCGTCCTCCTCGCTGCCCCCGTTGTAGTGCCGGTGGTAGCCGGTGTGGTAGAGCAGGATGTCGCCCTCGCGGACCTCCATCCGCTGCTCGATCATCTCCGGCGTGATGACGCTCCAGTCGTCCACCGCGTCGGAGATGTCGACGATGACGCCCTCCCGGCAGAGGACGTCGATGGGCACCGACGCGATGTCGCGTCCGCCGGAGACGATGTGCATCTCGCCGTCGAAGTGGGTGCCGGAGTGCAGCGGCAGGTCGAGCGCCTGCGAGACGATGCCGTGGGTGGCGTGGCGCTGGAAGTACGACAGCTTGGGCGATGGATACCCGACCCAGCCCGGCGTGTGGATGGTGAAGGTGTGCGTCAGGTCGACCAGCTTCATGCGGTTCCTTGTCTGTGGGGGGACGCCTCGACCGGCGCGGCGTCCGGAGTGGACGGGTGGGGATCGATGCAGCGCTGCGCCGCGAGCCGCACGGCGTCGACGATGCCCTGGTAGCCGGTGCAGCGGCAGAGGTTGCCGCTGATCAGGTCGCGGATCTCGGCGTCGCTCATCTGCGGCACGTCGGCCAGCATCGGCTCGAGGCTCATGAGGAAGCCGGGGGTGCAGAAGCCGCATTGCAGCCCGTGGCACTCGTGGAACGCCTGCTGCAGCGGATGCAGCTCGTTCTCGCTGGGCGCGAGGTCCTCCACCGTGCGCACGTCGCGTCCGTTGGCCTGGACGGCGAACAGCAGACAGGAGCGCACCGGCCGGCCGTCGAGCTGCACCGTGCAGGCGCCGCACACCCCGTGCTCGCAGCCCACGTGCGTACCGGTGAGCCGGGCCTCGCGCCGGATGAAGTCCGACAGCAGCAGGCGCACGTCGACCTCGGCCTCGTAGGTCGACCCGTTGACGCGCACGGCGATCCGGCGTCTGGACGCCATCAGGTCGCCCCCCGTCGCGCCGCCGCCAGCAGCGCCCGCCGCACGAGCGCCTCGATGAGGTCGCGGCGATAGCCCGAGCCTCCGTGGATGTCGCCTGTGGGGGCGACATCCCGCACCGCTTCCGCCGCCGCCTGCGCCGCCGTCTGGGACACCACCCGCTCGCCGGCCAGCGCGCGTTCGGCCGCGCACGCGCGCAGCGGCCTGGGGCCCGCTCCCAGCAGGGCGATGGCCGCGTCGCGGCAGGTCCCGTCGCCGTCGAAGGACAGCGCGACGGCGGCGCCGCCCAGCGCGAAGTCTCCGTGCCGACGCGCGTATTCCTCGAAGGCCCAGCCGCGCTGCGCCGGCATCGGCGGCACCGCGATCTCGATCAGCAGCTCGTCGTCTTCGAGGCCGCTCTCGAGCGCGCTGCGGAACATCTCCGCGCAGGTCAGCGTCCGCTCCCCGCGCCGCGAGCGCACCGTGAACGTCGCGTCGAGCGCCGTCAGCGCCACGGGCAGCTCCGCCGTGGGGTCGGCATGAACGGCCGAGCCGCCGACCGTCCCCCGGTTGCGAATCTGGGGATGACCGACCCAGCGCACGGCGTCGGCGAGCAGCGGCCAGTGCTCGCGCACCAGCGGCGAGCGCTCGAGCGTCGCGTGGCGCGTCAGCGCGCCGATGCGCAGGATGCCCCGGTCGCGGCGCACGTACGCCAGCGACTGCAGGCCGTTGACGTCGATGAGCACCTCTGGACGCGTCAGCCGGAAGTTCAGCAGCGGGACGAGGCTCTGCCCGCCGGCGAGCACCTTGCCGTCCGCACCGCGCTGCGCCAGCAGGTCGAGCGCCTCCTCCACCGTGGCCGGATCCTCGTAGTCGAACGGCGGCGGCTTCATGGCGCGGCGCTCGCGTTCGCCGTGATCCACTCGGGCGTGATCGGCAGCCGCGTGACCTCGACGCCGAGGGCGTCGGACACCGCGCCGGCGATCGCCGCCCCGACCGCGGTCGTCCCGCCCTCGCCCGCCCCCTTGGCGCCAATCGGGCTGCGCTGTGTCGGGGCGTCCTCGGTGACCAGCATGTCCACCGCAGGCACCTCCGACGCCGTGGGCAGTAGGTAGTCCATGAACGAGCCGGCCACCAGCTGGCCGGCGTCGTCGTAGGCGAGCTCCTCCAGCAGCGCCCCGCCGAAGCCCTGGACGAAGCCGCCGGCGATCTGCCCCTCGACGAGGCGCGGGTTGATCGCCCGGCCGACGTCGTAGGCCACGGTGTAGCGCTCGACCCGGACCCCCCCGGTCTCCGTGTCGACCTCCAGCGCGACGCAGTGGACGCCGTAGGGGAAGCTCATCTCGTCGCTGCGAAACCACGACTCCTCGCTCAGGCCCGGGCGGTCGCCGCGCGCCAGCGCGCGGGCCGGCGCCGCGCTGCGGCGCAGCTCCGCGTAGCTGCGGGCCGTCCCGGGCTCGCCCCGGACCCGGACCCCGTCGCGGGTCAGCTCGAGGTCGTCGGGCGCGGCCTCGAGCTCCCGAGCGGCCAGCTCGAGCAGCCGGCGGCGCAGCGCGCCGGCGGCCTGCGCGACGGCGGCCCCGCCGAGGCTCGTGGCGCGGCTGCCGAAGGCGCCCATGCCGTCGGGCACCTCGTCGGTGTCGCCGTGGCGGACGCTCACCGCGTCGTAGTCGACGCCGAGGTGCTCGGCGCAGATCTGGGCGAGCACGGTGTCGACGCCCTGACCGACCGACGCCGAGCCGCTGTAGACGACCGGCCGGCCGTCGCTGGCGATCTCCACGCGCGCGTACTCCCATTCGGCGATGCCGCTCTTCTCGACGAAGCAGGCCACGGCCACCCCGCGCCGCAGCGCCGGGCCGGGCGCCACCGCGGCGCGCCAGGCGCGCATCCGGTCGTAGCCGAAGTGCTCCAGCGCGCGCTCCAGCAGCCGCGGATAGTCGCCGCTGTCGTAAACGACCGGGTGCCCGTCGGTCTCGCTGCCGTTGCGCCACGGCATCTGGTCGCGGCGCACGAGGTTGCGCGCGCGCAACTCGATCGGGTCGGCCCCGAGGCGCCGCGCCGCGATGTCGATCATGCGCTCGCGCGCGAGCGTGCACTCGTAGCGGCCGGGCGCGCGGTACGTCCCGGCCGGCGTCTTGTTGGTCACGACCTGACGCACGACGCAGCGCAGCGCCGGCCACGCGTAGGGGCCGGGAGGAGCCCGGCGGCCATGCTCGGGACGACCGTGCCGTGGGTGCGGACGTAGGCGCCGGTGTTCATGACGATCTCCGCCCGCAGCGCCAGGAACGACCCGTCGTCCGACAGCGCGAGGGCCAGGCGAAACCGCTGCTCGCGCGAGTGGTTGCACGCGCGCAGATGCTCCTCGCGATCCTCGGTCCAGGCCACCGGGCGCCCCAACCGGATGGCGCAGAACGGGATCAGGAAGTCCTCGGGGTAGAACTCGCCGCGCGCGCCGAACCCGCCGCCGACGTCGCATTCCACCAAGCGGACGCGCTCCTCGGGCCACTCGAGCATGGCGGCGAGGATGCGGCGGTTGACGTGCACGACCTTGGCCGCCCCCCACACGACGAGCCGGCCGCCGGGCTCGATCTCGGCCCGCAGGCCGCGGGTCTCCAGCGGCACCGCCGCGTGCCGTCCGCAGGCGATCGACTCCTCCACGACGACGTCCGCGCTCGCGAACGCGCGCTCGACGTCGCCGTCGGCGATCTCGAACTCCGCGGCGACGTTGGTGCCGGCCGCGGGGTGCAGCAGCGCACTGTCGGACGCGCACGCGGCCCGCGGGTCGACGACCGCCGGCAGCGGCTCGTAGTCGACCTCGATCAGCTCGAGCGCGTCTTCGGCGACATAGCGCGACGCGGCGACCACGACGGCGACCGGCTCGCCGGCGTAGCGGACGGTGTCGGCGGCCAGCGGGCGCTGCAGGAAGCGCTCCATCCCGGGCCGCGAGAACATGCGCATCGGGATCCTGGGGCCGCCCCCGTCCAGGTCGCCGGCGACGATCACGTCCTCGACGCCGTCCAGCGCGCGCGCTGCGCGCACGTCGAGGCCGACGATGCGCGCATGGGCGTGGGGCGAGCGCAGCACCGCGGCCTCGAGGGTGCCGGCGTCGTGGAGGTCGTCGACGAAGCGCCCGCGGCCGCGCAGGAGCCGCGGATCCTCCTTGCGGGGCATCGAGCGCCCGATGGTCCGGACGGACGGCGCGTCCGGCGTCCGCGTCGCGGCGCCGGTCACCGCCGGCACCCCCCGCTCACCAACAGGCCCTTCGGGCGCCGGCGCAGCACCAGGGCGATGAGCAGGGCGACCAGCGCACCAGCGAGGCCCAGCTCGCGCCCGTAGCCGCGCCGGTGCATCGAGCCCATGTCGAACGCGGCCTGCGGATGGCCCGGGCCGTCGGTGCCGATGAGGATGGCCTCCTCCAGCCGCCCCGCGAAGTCGGTGAGCATCTTCGCGGCCACGTCCTCCATCAGGCCACGCCCGAGCTGCGCCGGCCGACCGGTGACGTCGAGCTCGGTCTCGACCACGACGCGCGTTCCGTCGCCGGCCGGCTCGAGCCGGTTGCGGATCACCGCCGCCGCGGTGCCGGTGCCCTGGGCTTCCTTCGCGCGCGCGTCGAAGCTGGCGACGTGCGCATCTGCATCGACGTCGAGCAGGCGCACCGTCCCCCGGTAGGCCGTGGTCACCGGCCCGACCGTCATGCGCATGCCGCCGCGATACAGCCCGTCCTGACCGACCGGCTCGACGCTCGCGCCGGGAAGGCAACCGGCGACACGCTCGACGTCGAGGAGCGTCTCCCACGTGCGCGTCAACGGCGCGGCGACGGTGAAGGCGTTGTGCAGTCTCATGCGTTGCCGTACCTCAGATCGGACAGGCGCGGTCGGCGTGGGAGCGCAGGGCGAGCGCCGTCTGCGCCGCCGCGCGGACGGACTCCGGGCGCAGCGGCAGGGCGTTGAGCTCGCAGCCGAGCGCATCGCAGACCGCGTTGGTCAGCGCGCCGGGCGGCGCGAGCGTGCCGCCCTCGCCCACGCCCTTGACGCCCAGGTCGTTGTCCGGCGCCGGGGTGGCCAGATGGGCGACCTCGAACGCGGGGATCTCCGATGCGGTCGGGACCAGGTAGTCCATCAGCGACGCCGTCACCAGCTGACCGTCGTCGCCGTAGACCAGCTCCTCGTACAGCGTCCCGGCGATCCCCTGCACGGTGGCGCCGTGGACCTGGCCCTCGACGATCAGCGGGTTGATCACCCGGCCGCAGTCTTCGACGATCACGTAGCGACGCACGGCGATCCCGCCGGTGTCCGGGTCGACCGCCACCAGGCACGCGTGGGTCGCGTACGGATAGGCCACGGCGGGCGGGTCGTACCGGCCGGACGCCGCGTAGCCGCCCGCCCGCGCACCCGCAAGCTCGCCGAGATCGAGCGAGGGCCCCGGCTCGCCGCGGACGGCCACGCCGCCGGCACGCAGCTCCAGATCGTCCGGCGCGGCCTCGAGGCGCTGCGCGGCATCCTCGAGCGCCTGGCGACGGATCTCGGCGATGGCCGCGCGAATCGCCCCCGACCCCGAGATCGCGCTGCGGCTCGCGAAGGTGCCGGTGCCGTCGAGGGCTCCGACCGAGGTGTCGGGGCGCGCCACGGTCACCCGGTCGAACGCGAGGCCCAGCTCGTCGGCCACGAGTTGCGCGAACGTCGTCTCCGATCCCTGCCCGATCGCCGGCAGCGTCGTCCACACCGTCGCACGACCGTCCCCACCGACCGTCACGTGAGCTCCGTCGGACCCGGGGATCCCGACCATGCCGCGACCGTGGAACACCCGCGAGTTGATGCCCGTGTACTCGACGTAGCACGAGATCCCGACGCCCACCAGCTCCGTTCCGGCCGCCGCGGACGAGCGCAGCTCGTCATAGCCGATCAGCTCGAGCGCCAGCTCCAGCGCGCGTGGATAGTCGCCGGAGTCGTAGCGCTGATGGGTCAGCGTCGTGTGCGGCAGGTCGGCGGGCGTGAGGAGGTTGCGCCGGCGCACCTCGGCCGGGTCGAGGTTCAGCTCGGCGGCGAGGATGTCCATGAGCCGCTCGTGGACGAACGCCGACACCGGCAGGCCGACGCCGCGGTAGGCGCCCTCCGGCGACTTGTTCGTGGCCACCGACCGCGAGCGGTAGCGGTAGCGGTCCAGGCGATAGGGCCCGGGCAGCATGGCCGGCGTGCCGAGCGCCTCGAGGATGTGACCGTGCGGAAACACACCGTACGCTCCGGTGTCGCACACGATGTCGGCGTCCATCGCCAGGAGCCGGCCGCTGCGGTCGGCGGCGACGCGAACGACGACGCGCTGGTCGCGGGCATGGCTGGCGGCGAGCAGGTTCTCGGTCCGATCCTCCAGCCACCGCACCGCCGTTCCCAGCCGCCGCGCCAGCCAGGCAACGACGATCTCCTCCGGATAGGCGTGGCACTTCTGGCCGAAGCCCCCGCCCACGTCGGGGCACGTCACGCGCACGGCGTCCGCGGGCAGCGCCAGCACCTCGGCGATGATCGCCGCCAGCCGGTGCGGCGCCTGCGTCGACGACCACACGGTCAGGCCGTCCCCGTCCGGCGCGGCGACCACGCCCCGAGGCTCCATCGGCGCCGCGGAGCAGCGCGGGTTGCGAAACTCCCGCTCGACCACCACGTCCGCGGCGGCGAACGCCTCGTCCACGCCGCCCGAGTCGAAGGCGTGGTCGTAGAGCACATTGCCGTGGCCCGGATGCAGCCGGGGCGCGCCGGGCTGCGCGGCGGCCAGCGGATCGACCACGACGTCCAGCGGATCGAGGTCGACCTCGATCAGGTCGACGGCGTCCTCGGCCCGGTAGGCGTCGTCGGCGACGACGACGGCGACCGGCTCCCCGACGAAGCGCACCGAGCCGGCCGCCAGCAGCGGGCGCGAGGGGCTGATGGCGTCCGGATTGTCGAGCCGCGGGTGGAGGGCACGCAAGCCGAGGTCCGCCTCCGTGGCGACCAGGCGCACGCCCGGCGCCGCGGCAGCGACGCTCGTGTCGACCGCCACCAGGCGGGCGTGGGCGGCGGGGCTGCGCAGGAACGCGGCCTCCAGCATCCCGTCGAGCACGACGTCGCCGACGAACCGGCCGCGGCCCGTGAGCAGTGGCCGGTCCTCGACACGGGGGATCGATCTTCCGACCGCCCGGCCACAGACCGCTGGCGGCCTCACCGCGTCCGCACGACCTCAAGCCTGACGACCCGGTCGTCGGCGGTCGTGCTCGCCATCACGAGTTGGACCCCAGCACGGGTGCGTCAACCGGTTCCATGGCGTCGTCGGGCAGGTCGGCGCCAGCGCGGGCGTACCACTCGCCCAGGAGCGCGGGCGCGTCGACGACGAGGCCGAGATGGGAGGCGATGATCGTCAGCGCCGCCTCCTCGTGGACCTCGGTCATCCCGGCCACGACGTCCTGGGGCACGATGACGCGGAAGTCGCGGTTGGCGGCGTCGAAGGCGCTGTTGATCACGCAGCAGTCGGTCAGCGTGCCGGTCAGCACCAGGTTGTGCACGTCGAGTTGGCGCAGCAGGAACTCGAAGTCGGTCGGGTAGAAGGCGGAGAGGCGCTTCTTGGAACGCACGTAGAGGTCGCCTTCGACCTCCTCCACCATCAGGTCGACCCACCTGGTCCCTTCCCAGGCGAGCTCGTCCATCAGCGGGTTGTCCGGCAGGTAGAGCTGGCACGTCCAGCGCCAGTTCGCCCCCGGGTTGGGCCCCTTGGAGGCGATGTCGTCGATGCCGCCGTGCCGCTGCCAGTGCTGGACGTGGATGACCGGCACGCCGATGCGCCGCGCGGCGCGGTGAAACGCGTTGTGCGCGCCGACGCGGGCCCAGGCCCGCGGCGCCGGGCAGGGGATCTCGTCGGAGGCGTCGACGTGGCTGCGGTGCATGTCGATGCACGCGATCGCGCTGTGCGCGGGGTCCAGCCACCGATCCCAGACCTCGCCCTCGGGCAGGTCCACGCGCGTGCGGTCAGGGCGGTAAGCATACATCGCGGTCTTCATTCAGGCGCCTCCTAATGACTGCCGGTGAGCTGGGTCCCGAGCGCGCGCGGCGCGCCGGTGAAGGCGCGCGCGCCGAGGATGAGCATGAGCACGACGACGACCCACGGCAGCGCCCCCAGCAGCAGGACCGGGAAGCCGGGCGCCACCTCGGTCAGGCGCAGCTCCAGCGCCTGGCACAGGCTGACGACCAGCGCCGCCAGGACCGTCCAGCCGATGCGCCAGCGGCCGAGGATGACGATCGCGATCGCGATGAAGCCGCGTCCGCCGACGATGCCCGGCGTGAAGGCGCCGACCGCGCCGACCGTCAGCGCGACGCCGGCCAGGCCCGCGCAGCCGCCGCAGAACAGCACGGCGAGCGTGCGCACCCTGCGCACCGAGACGCCGCGGGACTCGGCGACGAGGGGATCGTGCCCGACGGCCTGCGTGTTGAGGCCGAACCGGGTGCGGGTGATCAGGAACCACACCACGACGCACAGGACGATGGTGGCGTAGTAGAAGCCGTTGCCCGAGAAGAACGAGTCGCCGACGATCGGGATGTGGTGCAGCAGCGGCACGTCGAGCGAGGGCAGCAGCCCGGTCGCGTCGGCCTGCGTCGTCGTCGCCGTGGTGGAGCCGGAGGTGCTCTGGATGAACAGGTAGGCCACGAAGCCCGGCACCAGGATGAACAGGGCGAAGCCGGCGAGGATCTGGTCGGCGTGCCCCCAGACGCAGACGACCACCATGAGGGCGGCCACCGCCATGCCGCAGCCGATGCCGACGACGGCCGCCAGCCACGCGCTGTGGGATGACTGCATGACGGTGAACCCGAAGTACGCGCCGGCGGCGATCATGCCCTCGAGGCCGATGTTCATGACGCCGCTGCGCTCGGAGACCAGCTCGCCCAGGGCGGCCAGCAGCAGCGGCACCATGAGCGCCACCGAGGTGGCGAGCAGGTTGGTGGTGAAGTTCACCGCGAGCTCCTCTGCGAGAAAGCGGTGCGCGCCGCGACCCCGAACAGGATCACGCCGACGAGCGCGCTGATGATCTCGGGGGAGACGTTGGCGCCGAGCTGGAGGGAGTCGCCTCCGGTCAGCAGCGCGCCGAAGAACAGCGACGCGATCAGGATGCCCAGGGGCCGCGTGCCGCCGAGCAGCGCAGCGAACAGCCCGGCGTAGCCGATCGGGGCGGCCACGAACGGATAGAGACGGACGTCGACGCCGGAGACCTGCATCCAGCCGGCCAGGCCGGCCGCTGCCCCCGCGACGCACATCACCGAGATGACGAGCCGCGGCTCGGAGATACCCCGCCTGCCGGGCGAGGCTGGATTGGCGCCGAAGAGCCTCAGCGATAGCCGTTGGGCGTGCGCTCGAAGAGGGCCAGCGCCAGCACGGCGAGGACCCCGACGAGCACGCCGATGTGCGCGCGCGTCCCAGACAGCAGGATCGGCAGGTGCGCCTTGTCGGGCAGCTCCTGGGACTGGGGCAGGTTGGCGCTGTCCCCCTGCAGCGGGGCGTTGAGCAGATACGCCAGCACGGCGATGACGATGAAGTTGAAGGCGAGCGTCGTGAGGACCTCGTTGATGTGCAGCGCGCCTTGAGCAGGCCGGGCACGAACGCCGTGGCGGCGCCGAAGACGGCGGCCGCGACGGCGGCGAGGACGATCATCAGCGGGCCGGGCAGGCCGGGATCTTCCAGGGCGACCAGCGTCGCGCCGAGCGCGCCCATCCCCAGCTGGCCGGGCGCGCCGATGTTGTAGAGGCCGGCGCGCAGCGACGGGGGCCAACCCGACGGCGATGATGACGATCGGCGCGAAGCGCGGCAGCGTCTCGCCGAAGGCAACACGGTTGCCGAAGGCCCGGTCCAGATGCCCTTGGCCACGGTCGAGGTCCGCGCCCGACGCGGCGATGAGAGATCGCGCAACGACGACGATGCCGGCGAGCGCGAGGACGGTCTCCAAGACCGTGCGCGGCAGCCGGATCCGCGCCATCCGCGGGCGCTGCACGACGGCGCTCATTGCGCACCGCCGATCAGCCGCCCGAGCTCGGTCGCCGAGACCGTCTTGGGATCCACCGTGCCGCTCACCCGACCGGACACGAGGATCACGATCGTGTCGGAGAGGTCCAGCAGCTCGTCGAGGTCGGAGCTCAGGAAGACGATCCCGCAGCCGCGCGAGCGAGCCGCCAGCAACTCGTGGCGCTGGTCGATCGCGCCGAGGTCAGGCCGCGATACGGGTTGTGGGCGATGATGAGGTCGGGGTCGCGCTCGAGCCGCGCGCGCGAGACCAGCCGCTGCTGGTTGCCGCCCGAGGCGTCTCGCCGAAGGCGTTGGGGCGCGGCTCGACGATGCGGCTGCGCTGCAGCACCTCGGCCACGAAGCGCTGCACGCGCGTACGGTCCAGCCGGCCGAAGCGGCGCAGCTCGCGCTCGGCGTGACGGTGGACGATCACGTTGTCCGCCAGCGACAGGCGCCGAGCGAGGCTCTGGTCGCGGTCCTCGGGGATGTAGGCGGTCGTGTCGGACGCGCGCTCGACCTCTCCCGCGCTGGGCACGGCCAGGCCGACGACGACCTCGGCCAGCGTCTCCTGCCCGCTCCCGCTCACGCCGGCCACGCCGACGGTCTGCCCGCGATGGACGGTCAGCGTGATCGCCTCGATGCCGCACTGTCCGTCCTGCCCGCCGCGTACACGTCACGCAGCGACAGGATCCGCTCGCCCGGCGCGACCCGCACGACCCGTTCGGGCGTCCGCAAGCAGCCGACCATCTCCTCCGCGAGTCGCTCGACCGACACCGCCCCGCGGGCATGGCTGCCGACGACCTTCCCGCGCCGCATCACGGTGATGCGATCGGCGAGGCTGACGACCTCTTTGAGCTTGTGGCTGATGTAGACCACGGCGTGCCCCGGGCGGCAGGCGACCCCGGATCACGCCTTCGAGGATCTCCGCATCGGCCGTGCCCAGCGCCGCCGTCGGCTCGTCGAGGATCAGGACGTCGGCACCGCCGGACAGCGCGATCAGGATCTCCAGGCGCTGACGCTCCCCCATCGAGAGCCGCTCGACGCGGCGCTCCGGGTGCACCTCGAAGCCCAGCGAGTCGCCCAGGCGGCGCAGCTCGTCAAGGCCCAGGCGGGCCTCAGCCGAAACGGGAGATCGGGGTAGCCGAGCATCAGGTTCTCGGCGCCCGACATCTCCGGCACGAGCCCGTAGTGCTGCTGGACGAAGCCGATCCCGTGGCGCCGGCCGTCCAGGCGGCCCGCGAAGGTCACGGGCTTGCCGTCCAGCCGGATGACCCCCGCATCGGGGGCCATCGTGCCGGCCAGCATCCGCATCAGCGTCGTCTTGCCGGCGCCGTTCTCGCCCACGACGGCATGGACCTCGCCGCGGCGCAGGTCAATCGACACGTCGTCCGCGGCCACGACTCCGCCGAACGCCTTGACGATCCCTCCATGTCGACCAGTACAGCGCCCGCGGCTAGGCTCAAGCCTGGCGCCGCGGGTCCAGCAGAGGAACTGTGTGCGGCTCGATCTCGTGTGTCACGGGCAACAAGGGTCGCCTTGCTCGGGGGCAGCTCGATGCTCCCGTCAGCCAGGCCGGCGATCATCTTGTTGAACTCCTCCTGGACGTTCTGCGGCACGCGCTTGCCGGTCGCACCGTCGAACGGCTGCGGGACGAGCATCTTGTTCTTGTACGTCGCGTCGAACTGGATGGCCTCCGGCTGCTTCGTGCGCCGCTGCTCCACGAGCTTGGCGAGGAGCGGCGACCAGTCGAGGACCGCGGAGAAGGTGCCGTAGTTGGGCGCCCAGCGACGGATGTCGGAGCCCCAGGAAGCACAGTCGACCTTCTTCTGCTCGCACAGCTTCAGCCCGCCGAGCACGTCCTCGGTGCCCGACGACAGGTAGATCGTGTCGGCTCCCTGGTCGAGCAGCGACTGCATCTGCTGCTGGTTCTTCTGCAGGTCGGTGAAGCTGTTGGTGTACGCCTTGAGGATCTTGCCGCTCGGGTTGGCGGCCTTGGCTCCCAGGGCGCAGCCGCGGATGATCTCCTGGTCGAACGGCACCGGCTGGGAGCCGACGTAGCCGATCTTCCCGGACTGCGAGAGCTTCATCAACAGCCAGCAGGTCGAATAGCCGATCTGCAGGTAGCTCGTCGTGCCGATGCTGAGGTTCGGCGGCTGCGGATGATCGAACGACGTGACCACCGCGGGGACATCCGGGTTGGCCTTGGACAGGCTGCGGGCGATGTCGTTGAGCGTGAACGTGGAGTAGACGATCACGCCGTACCCCTGTCCGATCAGCTGCTGCACGAGCGGCTGCGCCTGCGTCGGCTGGTAGCCGTTGTAGGCCTCCTTGTACGAGATGGCGCCGTCCTGTTGGGAGAGCTTCTCGAGCGAGTCGTGCCACGCGGCGCTCCAGGGCTCCACCTCCGGCCGAGCCTCCATGATCACGCCGAGCTTGACCGCCTCCTTGCCGCTCGCAGTCGAGGTATCGGCGGTCGCGGTGCCACCACCGGCACCGGTCCCCGTGCTCGAGCCGTCCGAGCCGCCGCAGCCTGCCGTCACCGCAGCGACCACCACGAGCAGCACTACCACCATCATCCACTTGGACTTCGACACCTGATTCTCCTCCTTCGAAAGCGCTCCAGTGGGCCTGGGTGGATCGCCGGTCGGCCCGGGCGACGCCGACGATGCCCGGGGAGTCTCCCAGGCACCGATTGCTAAAGTCAAGAGAGTGACGTCGTTTTTTTCTTTTGCCGCCACACCACGCGTTCGTCACGTCCGATCGTGCCCTGATCAACCCTGCCTTGGAGGTCGCTGATGCTGTTCGAGCCCGCCCGTCTCGGCCCTGTGGAGATGCGCAACCGGATCATCCGGGCGGGCACGGGAGAGTCGATGGGCGGGCCGGACGGGACCATCGACGATCGGTACGTCGGATTGCACCGCGCGCTCGCCGGTGGCGGCGTCGGCCTGCAGTTCACCGGCCACATGTTCTGCCACCCGCGCGGACGCTACGGCGGCCTACAGGCCGGCCTCCACGACGACCGGGTGATCGCGCCTCTGCGACGCGTGACCGACGCGGTGCACCGCGAGGGTGGTCGGATCTTCGCCATGGTCGCCCATGCCGGCAGCCAGTCGATGGTGCGCGACAACCGGCCGCTGGCGCCGTCGCCCGTCCCCAACGTCATGACCGGCCGCCTGGTGGCCGAGGCCACCGCCGAGGAGGTCGAGGAGGCGATCGCCGCCTTTGCCGGCGCCGCCCGCCGCGCGGTCGAGGCGGGCTTCGACGGCGTGCACATCCACGGCGCCAACGGCTATCTGATCAGCGAGTTCCGCTCCCCGCTGACCAACCGCCGCACGGACGCCTGGGGCGGCGATCAGGACGCGCGCGAGCGCTTCGCGATAGCGGTCGTGAAGGCCGTGCGAGCCGAGGTCCCGCCGGAGCTGGGCCTGACCATGAAGCTCGGCTTCGCGGATCTGGTCGACGAGCCCGGCGGTCTCGACACGCCCGACGCGGTGCGCGGCGCCGCGGCGCTGGCCGCCGCCGGACTGGACGGCATCGAGGTGTCGTCCAACCTCATGAGCGACTACGTGCGCGCCTCGATCCGCGCCTACGTCGCCGTCTCGCCCCGCCGTGCGGCCGAGGACCTGCTGTGGCACCGCCTGGCCAAGCCGCCGGAGGACGAGGCCTACTTCCGCCCGTTCGCCCGCGCCCTGCGCGCCGGCGCCGACACCAACGTGATCCTCGTCGGCGGCCTGCGCCGCGTAGCGACCATGCGGGCGATCGTGGAGGGCGGCGACGCCGACTTCCTCTCCCTGGCCCGGCCGCTGATCCGCGAACCCGACCTCGTGCGCAAGTTGGCGGCCGGCGAGAAGACCCTGCCCGACTGCGTCTCCTGCAACATCTGCCTGATGCACGACGAGCACCACGCGCTGCGCTGCTGGCGCACGCCACGCCCGCGGCTGCTCCAGCACGCCTGGTATCGCGTGTCCGGCGGCTTCCGCGACCACGGGTCGGGGATCAAGCCGCACGCGGATCGGCCCTGAGCAGATCCGCGGCTGACCCGCAGCCGTGGCGGGCGACGGCGGGCTCGGGCCATTGCGACACGTGGAGCTCCGTCAGCGGGCGGGATGGCCGAACGCGACGAGCCCGTCGCGGAGCACCGTGACGCCGCCGGCCTCGGCGGTGAATCGTGTCTCGGCCTCGTCGTTCCAGGCCGCGAGCTCGATCGCCGCGCCGGGATAGACGGGTGCGGCGAAGCGAACCGCAAGTCGCGTGAGATCCACCGGGTCGCGCCCCAGCGCG
>JAWKKD010000005.1:0-254572 GCA_041393435.1 Solirubrobacterales bacterium
GTGCGGGTCGGCGACCTCGTCGGCCAGCACGAGGTACGGCCCGAACGGCCCCGACGCGTTGAAGTTCTTGCCCGACGTGTACTGCTTGACGCGGAACTGGTAGTCGCGCACGGTGACGTCGTTGAAGATCGAGTAGCCGGCCACGTGCTCCATCGCATGGGCGCGCGAGATGCGATGGCCGCCCCGGCCGATGACGACCGCCAGCTCGCCCTCCCAGTCCAGCTGCTCGGACACCGCCGGGCGCACGACCGGATCGCCCTGTGCCACGAGCGTCTTGGCGAAGCGGGCGAACACGATCGGGATCGGCGAGATCTCCAGCCCCGCCTCCTTGGCGTGCTCGGCGAAGTTGCGCGCGACGCAGACGATCTTCGGCGGGCGCGGGACCGGCGGCAGGAGCTTGACCGCGGCGAGATCGGCGACGAGCAGGTCTGCGCGAGCGGTCGCGGCGTCGAGCGACTGAACGTGGGCGACGGCCTCGCGCGCCGCGGCGACCGCGCTCTCGCCGAGCTCGAGGAACTGCAGGACATCGGTGCCGACCGCGGCGTCGGCGGCGGCCTGCGCGGTGGCGGCGTTGCCCTGCGCCCGCGCCAGCGCGGCCCCCGCGCGGTTGAGGTCGATCACGGTGTCGCCGTCGACGGCGCCGAAGCGCTGCTGCCCGGCCTGGAGATACGTAGCGAGTCTCATGGGTCCTTCGGTTGCGGTTGGAAACGGTTGAGCGACGGGCCGCGCGTCAGAGGATGACGTTGACGACCTTCTCCTCGGTGGCGCCGTGGATGCCGGCGAGCCCCAGCTCGCGGCCGATGCCGCTGACCTTCGTGCCGCCCCATGGCAGGCGCGCATCGGGCGCGCCCCAGCCGTTGATCCACACGGTGCCGACGCGCAGCGCGCGGGCAACCCGGTGGGCGGCCGAGAGGTCCTTGGTCCACACGACGGCGACCAGCCCGTAGCGGGTGTCGTTGGCCAGCGCCACCGCCTCGTCGGTGTCGGCGAACGGGATGACCGTGCCGACCGGCCCGAAGATCTCCTCGCGCGCGATCGTGTGGTCGTTGCGGCCGACGAACACGGTCGGCTCCACGAAGTAGCCCGGGCGGTCGAGGCGCCCGCCGCCGGCGACGAGCTCGGCGCCCTCGCGGCGGCCCGCGTCGATGTAGCCGAGCACGCGATCCAGCTGGCGGCGGTTGATGAGCGCGCCCATCGTCGTGCCCTCGGCGAACGGGTCGCCGACCTGGACGGCGCGCGCCTGGGCGGCCAGCCCCGCCACCACGTCGTCGCGCACGCTCTCGTGCACCAGCACGCGCGTGCCGGCGGCGCAGATCTCGCCCTGGTTGGCGAACAGCGACGCCGCCGCGACCGGCATGAGCGCGTCGAGGTCGGCGTCGGGCAGGATGATCTGCGGCGACTTGCCGCCCAGCTCGAGCGTCACGCGCTTGAACGCCGCGCCGGCCTCGCGCGCGATCTCGGCGCCCACCTCGGGGCTGCCGGTGAACGAGACCTTGTCCACGCCCGGATGGCGGACGAGGTCGGCGCCCGCGCCCGCGCCGGTGCCCGGCACCACGTTGAGCACCCCGGCCGGCACGCCCGCCTGCGCGATCAGCTCGGCCAGGCGCAGGGTCGACAGCGACGCGTCCTCGGGCGGCTTGACCACGACCGTGCAGCCGACGGCCAGCGCCGGGGCGATCTTCCACGACGCGATCATCGTCGGCGCGTTCCACGGCGTGATCGCGCCGACCACGCCGACGGGCTCGCGCAGCGTGTAGGAGAAGCGGGGCCGGTCGAAGTAGTCGGGCACCGGCACCGTGCTGCCGTGGACCTTGTCGGCCCAGCCGGCGAAGTGGCGGAAGGTGTCGGCGGCCAGCGGGATGTCGATCGCGGCCGGGTCGCCGACGGGCTTGCCCACGTCGATCGCCTCCAGCGCGGCGAGCTCGCCGGCGTTGGCCTCGACGAGATCGGCGATCCGCCAGAGCAGCCGCCCGCGGTCGGCGCCCGCCATCCGCGACCACGGCCCGCCGTCGAACTGGCGGCGCGCGGCCTGGACCGCGGCGTCGACGTCGGCCGCCGAGGCGCTGGCCACCGTGGTGACGACCGCCTCGGTCGCCGGATTGAGCACGTCGAACGTCGCGCCGCCCTCGGCCTCGCGCCACGCACCGTCGATGAACAGCCCACGCTCGGGCAGGCGGGGGATCTGCGGCGGCGAATCGACGGGCACGCGGTTCTCCTCGGGGACGTTCGATATCAGGACGGCCTTAGCCGATAATCTACCACCACGGCGCTGGACCGGCCTTGAGCGGTGGTTCGCACCGATAATCGTGACATTCGTGGCGCAAGGAGCGACGGTGACCGACACGCATCGCTGGAACATGGGCCCGTTCACCCACGACGAGCTCCGCGCCGGCGCGGTCGAGCGCTACGCGCCCCTGTTCACGCCGCTGCGGATCGGCCCGAAGACCGCGCCCAACCGCTTCTACAGCGTCCCCTACGCCGGCGGCTGGAGCATGCACGAGCGCAACCTCGACCTCGCGCACCGCCGCATGCGAGCCGAGGGCGGCTGGGGCGTCGTGTGCACCGGCGAGGTGATGGTCGCCCGCGAGGGCGTGGCCGACATGATCGACGGCCTCGAGCTCTTCGACGACGCCGATGCCCGGGCCATCGCCCCCATCGCCGAGGCGATCCACGAGTTCGGCGCCCTGGCCGGCATCGAGCTGGTCCACTACGGCGGGATCGCCAGCCCGCGCACGTGGCGGATGCCGGCGCTGGCGGTCTCGCAGATGCAGAGCGATGCGCTGTTCTTCAGCAGCGCGGTCGGCCAGACGATGACCCGCGACGACATCCGCCGCGTCCAGGACGAGTGGGTCGCCGCGGCGCGGCGCTCGCGCGACGCCGGCTTCGACGTCGTCTACGTCCACGCCGCCCACAGCGGCCAGCCGATGCAGTTCCTCGCGCCCTACTACAACCAGCGCACCGACGAGTACGGCGGTGCGCTGGAGAACCGCGCGCGCTTCCTGCTCGAGCTGCTCGAGCGCATCCGGGCCGAGATCGGTGACGACACGGCGATCGGGGTCCGCTTCGCCATCGAGGCGCTCGGGCCGGGCGGACTGGAGATCGACGAGGCGCTTGACACGATGCGACTGGCCGACCACCTCGTCGACCTGTGGGACATCGCCATCGGCGGCCTGTCGAACTCGGACCGCGACCTGACGCCGTCGCGCCTGTACGAGGAGGGCGCGTCGCTGCAGTGGAGCGCCCGCGCGAAGGAGGCGACGGCCAAGCCGGTGGTCGGCTCCGGGCGCTTCACCGACGCCGACCTGATGCTGCGCACGATCGCCTCGGGCGAGCTGGACTTCATCGGCGCCGCCCGGCCGGGCATCGCCGACCCGTTCCTGCCGCGCAAGCTCGCCGCCGGCGAGTTCGGCCGGATCCGCGAGTGCATCGGCTCCAACCACTGCGCCTACAGCGAGGTGCAGTACACGTTCGGCTGCAGCCAGAACGCGACCGCCGGCGAGGAGCACCGGCGCGGCTGGCATCCGGAGCGGTTCACGCGCGCGAGCAACGCCGACCGGCCGGTTCTGATCGTCGGCGGCGGCCCGGCGGGCCTGGAGTGCGCGACGGTCCTCGCCCGCCGGGGCTTCGAGCACGTGCACGTGGTCGAGGCCGAGCGGCAGGTGGGCGGCCACATGCGCTGGTTCGCCCAGCTGCCCGGCTTCAACCCGTGGGCGCGGGTCATCGAGCATCGCCAGTGGCTGGCCGAGCACCTGCGCGAGGTGCAGATCGCGCCGAGCACCCGCCTCGACGTCGAGGGCGTGCTCGGCTACGGCGGCGCGATCGTCATCGTCGCGACGGGCGCCCCGTGGGCGACGGTGGCCACCGACCCGTTCACCAACGCGCCGATCCCGGGCGCCGACGCCGCGCACGACCACGTCCTCACGCCCGAGCAGATCATCCTCGCGGGCAAGCCGGTGCCGGGCCGACGGGTGCTGGTCTACGACTGCCAGGCCGATCAGATGGCGCTGGGGATGACCCAGTACCTCCAGGCGCGCGGCCACGAGGTCGAGCTCGTCAGCCCGTTCGCCGACATCGCCAACCGCGCCCATCAGGACGGCGTGTCGTTCGCGCTGCGCGGCGAGATCCTGGCGGCGGGCGGCCGGCTGCGGCCGTCGCTGATGCTCGCTGCGGTGGGTGGCGGCGGAGCGACGTTCGTCGACGAGGCGTTCGCCGAGACCGAGGTCGACTGCGACGCCATCGTGCTCATGACGCGGCGCGCCTCCGACGACGCGCTGTTCATGGCGCTGCACGGCATGCCGCAGCGGCGCGCGCAGGAGGGCGTCGAGGCGCTGTACCGCATCGGCGACTGCGCGGCGCCGCAGGACCTCGCCGAGGCGATCTTCAGCGGCCACCGGCTGGCGCGCGAGATCGACTCGCCCGACCCGTCGGTGGCGCTGCCGGCGCTGCGCGCCTGACGAGCACCGGCGTCGTCAGCGCGGCCAGATCCGGTCGGCCACCTCGACCATGAGCTGGGCTTGCTCGCTCTGCGGTCAGCGGGGATCGATCCGGTCGGCGACGGCTCGATGGCGGATCGCCGCCACGCGGACGGTCCGGGCGTCGTCGGTCAGCTGATAGAGAATGCGATAGCTGCCCACGCGCAGCGAGCGCAGCCCGCGCAGGCGGCCGTGGAGCGCGTGCCCGGCGTACGGGTCGCGCTCGAGCACGCCGAGCGCGTCCTCGATGGCATCGATGAGCGGCCAGTCCAGGGCGAGCAGCGCCAACCTCGCGCTGCGCGCGAGCACGACCCGAGCCATCGATCAAGCGGGCGGTCTGCGTTCAGCGAGCTCGTGACGTAGGTGCGCGAGGGAGATCGTCTCGTCGTGTGCGAGCTCGGCCAGGCCTACCTCGAGCGCGGCGAGCGCGTCGGGATCGGACAGGATCTCCGCGGTCTCCTCGAGCGCCTCGTACTCGTCAAAGGGGACCAGCGCAGCGGCGGGACGGCCGTTGCGCGTGACGAGCACATGGTCGCGGCGGACGGCGACGTCATCGAGCAACTGGCTGAGACTGGAGCGCAGCTCCCGTACCGGGACCGTCTTCGCCATGAGGAAAGTGTACACAATACGTTACGCATTGGCAGCGACTCTCACCCGATTCGGAGCGCCGGCGTCACGATCGCCTGTCTTCGCGCGGCCAGATCCGGTCGGCCACCTCGACCAGGCGCTCGAGCTTGCGCCACTGGATCTGCTCGGCGAGCTCGTTGCCCTCCCACGTGGACGCGAACCCGCACTGCGGCGAGAGCGCCAGCTGCCCGATGTCGAGATACCTGGCGGCCTCCTCGAGCCGGCGTTCGATCGCGTCGGCCGTCTCGACCTCGGCCGTCTTGGAGCTGACCACGCCCATCACGACGATCGGCCCGCCCGCGGGCACGTGGCGCAGCGCGCTGAAGTCCCCGTCGCGGTCGGGGTCCTCCCACTCGACCAGGAAGCGGTCGTGGCGCAGCTCGTTGAAGAGGCGCTCCGCCACCGGCTCCAGCGAGCCCTCGGTCATCCACATCGACCGGTAGTTGCCGCGGCAGATGTGCATCGCCGTGGTGACGTCGCCGGGGATCCCCTCGAGCACCGCGTTGTCGGTGGCGATGAACTTGTCCATCAGCGTCTGCGGCGTCTCGCCGTCCGCGTGCGGGAACGCGTGCATCCAGCGCGGGTCCACCATCATCACGTACGGCGGCCAGTCAAGTTGGACGTACCGCGCTCCCGCGTCGATCGCCTCGGCGATCAGCTCGCGCTGGATGGCGACGACGTCGGCCACGAACTCGTCCTGGCTGGCGTAGGCGCCCTGGCTGAGGTCGACCGGCTCGCAGAACCAGTACGAGGGGGCCGGGAACGTCACCTTCAGCGGGCGATCGGTGAGCGCGCGCACGAACCGGACCTCGTCGGCGGCGGGATTGGCGACCTTGCGGATCCGCTGCGCGCCCACCAGCGGGCCGCCCGGCGGCACCATCTCCTCGCCCTGGTCGTTGTGGAAGGCGAACTCGACGTCGGAGTCCTCGAAGCCCGCGATGGCGTCGACGAGCGAGTGCGTGAACATCGCCCGGCGCATCTCGCCGTCGGTGATCACGTCGAGCCCGAGCGCCTCCTGGCGGCGGACGACGTCGCGCACGGCGTCGTCGGCGATGCGCTCGAGCTCGGCCAGGCGCTCGCGGCCCTGAGCGTCGAGCAGCCGCGGCGACAGCGTCTTGTGCCCGGCGTACACCTTCGGGAACAGCTCGCGCAGCTGCTGGGGGCGCAGCAGGCTGCCCACCGTCTCCGCGCGCACCACGTCGCGCGGCGGCGCCGCCTTCGCTCCGGTCACGGTCGATCTCCTCTCGTCGTCGTGTGGCGATTCACAGTCCGTGAAACGAGGTCTCGTTGACCAGCGTCCCGTGCGCCCCGACGACGATGTGCCAGGGCGCGGCGCGCTCGTCGTCCCACCCGACGAGCCGCCCGGTGCTGTGGACCGGGGTGGGAAAGCCCTGCGCGGCGAAGTCGATGACGATCGCCCCGTTGAACGGCACCGACGTGTCCGACCAGGTGAAGAGCACGAGGTCGTCGGCGATCGCCCGGGCCGACGTCGGCTCGACCCCGCCCATGTCGGCCTCCGGCCCTTCGAGCCCGTGCCAGCAGTACAGGCGGTCGGACAGGTAGATGTGCTCGAAGGAGTGGGTGTCGCTGTAGCGCCAGTGCACCCGGCGGCCGACGAGCTCGTGCGTGGGCGCGAACGGCCGGCCCAGCGGCTCGTCGACGCCGGCCGAGAAGATGCGCGTGTCCTCGACGACCTCGCCCGCGCGCTCGCCGTCGAGCATCCGCGTCACCACGGCCAGCGCGCGCCGGTGGGCCTCGTCGACGACCACCAGCGCGCTGGTCCGGGTCGGCGCGTGGTCGACGATCACGGCGAGGATGCCGTCGCGGACGGGGACCGCCTCGTAGGCGGCGGTCCCGGCGCTCGGCAGCGCGTCCGGCGCCGGCTCGGCGCGCCAGCGCACCTCGGTCTCGCCGAAGCGCGCGGTGATCCGCGGGCCGCCGTCGACCCAGAAGACGACGTCGCGTCCACGCAGGTCGGGCACGGACACCGGGCGCAGCCCGTCGTGGTTGGGAAACAGCTCGCCCATCGTCACGCTGCTTGGCGGGCGGTACGTCGCGACATGCGTGCTCATTGCTCTCCTCGTCAGTCCGACAGGCTCAGCGGGATGTCCTCGCCCAGCAGGTGGCGACCCGACAGCTCGAGGTGGATCGAGCGGAAGTAGAAATGGCGGGCCAGGCTCGACATGTCGCGGTACAGCCGGTCGTAGGGCTTGGAGCGCAGGATCGACTGCGCGCCGACGAGATCGAGCACGATCTCCAGCGACCGCCGGCACAGGTCGCAGGCGATCACCGGCGCCGTCTGCATGTTGGCCTCCTGCTGGCGGGTGAGCGCGACGTCGCGCAGCAGCGCATCGGTGATGTCGGCGAACGTGTCGAGCGCGTAGGCCCGCGCGGCGCGGTACAGGCCGTCGGCCTCGGCCAGCTTGACCTGGACGTACTGGTCGGCGGAGACGCTGTCGCCCCACTTCGTCCGCGCCGCCGTGAGGTGCTCGCGCACGAGATCGAGGCCGTGCGCGGCGATGCCGAGCGGGACGCCGACCTGGTTGCCGGTCAGCGTGCCGTAGTAGCGGCTCAGCGGGGGCAGCTCCAGCGACGGGCGGAACTGGTCGGCGTAGCGGTACATCTGATCGGCCGCGACGACGACGCCGTCGATCGAGTAGTCGCAGCTGCCGCTGCCGGCCAGGCCCGTGGTGTGCCAGGTGTCGTGGCGGACGACCGCCTCGCCGGGAAACCACGCCACCCACAGGTCCGGGTCGCCGTTGGCGTCGAAGGCCGGCTGGCCGTCGACGTGCCGGCGGAAGCGCCCGAGCACGCGGTCGGCGTTGCGGATCCCGGTGCCGAAGCGCCAGCGACCGCTCAGGCGATACCCGCCGTCGACGGGCTCCGCCACGCCCGGCGGGTTGAACGAGCCCGCCGTCGGCATGTCCATCGACGGGTAGATCTGGGCCGCGAGCTCACGGCCCAGCCGGCCGGCGTACAGGCCGCTGTCGGCCATGATCGTCACGTTCCAGCCCACCGACCCGTCGAAGCGCGCGAGCTGCTCGATGAGGCGGATCTGGTCGTCGACGCGCATCTGCGGCCCGCCCCACTCGGCGGGGTACCCGATGGCGAACACGCCGGCGTCGACGAGCGCCTGCTTGACCGGCTCGGTGAGCTGCTGGCGGCGCTCCATCTCGTCGGCCTCGGCCGCCACGAGCGGTCCCAGCTGCCCCGCCCGGTCCAGGATGTCCTGCGCCGACGCGTACGCGCGGCCGTCCCAGCGCGTCGGCGGCGCGATCGTGTCGGTCACGAGCGCTCCCTCCCCTCCGGTGACATTACGCTTGTAATGTAACAGGCGACGGGTCAGGCCGCCAAGTCGGCCAGGCGGCGCTCGACCGCGGCGGCCAGCGCGGTCGCGTCGACCGCGCCGCCGCGAAACAGCGCCTGGACCACCAGCCCGTCGGCGAAGGCCAGCAGATCGCCGGCGACGTCGTGCGGGTCCAGATCCCGGCGCAGCCAGCCCGCGGCCGCCGCGCGCTGGGCGTTGGCCGTGATCAGCGCGAGCAGCTCGTGGTGACCGCGCTGCGCCGTGGCGCGCAGGCCGGGGTCGCCGGCGGCCAGACCGAGGAACGAGAACCACACCTCGCTCTCGGCCTCGATGTCGGCGTCGAGCGGCAGGAGGGTCAGGATCGTGGCCTCCAGCACGCGCTCGGGCGGCTCGTCGGCGGCGATGCGCTCGATGCGCTCGACCGTGCGCCGCTGGACGAGCTCGAACGCGTGCTGGAGCAGGTCGTGCTTGCGCGGGAAGTAGTGCTGGACGATCCCCGCGGTCCAGCCCGCCTCCTTCGCGACCGCGCGAACGGTCAGCGCGCTCACGCCCGAGCGCCGCGCCACGCGCCACACGGCCTCGGCCAGCTCGGCCCGGCGCTGGGCGTGGTCGACCTGGCGTGGCATGGCGGGGCACGGTACCGGTCCCGCCGCTCGATAGATCGGGTTCTGCCTATGGGTCGCCCCGAAAGATTCAATTGTGCTGGGCCCGGGTCCCTCCTAGCCTGCGCCGATGAGCTCCGACATCCCCGCCCCCCTCGACCCGGCGGCCCGCCTGCTGTGCGGTCCCGGCCCGAGCAACGTAGCGCCGTCCGTCCTGGCCGCGATGCAGCGGCCGATGCTCGGCCACCTCGACCCCGACTACCACGACATCCTCGACGAGGTCGTCGCGATGCTGCGCGCGGTCTACGGCGCGCGCGACGGTCTGGCGATCGCCCTGCAGGCCACGGGCTCCAGCGGCATGGAGGCCGGGCTGTGCAACCTGCTCGAGCCGGGCGACACCGCGATCGTCGGCGTCTGCGGGTTCTTCGGCCAGCGGCTGGCGGACATGGCCCGCCGCCACGGCGCGGAGGTCGTCGAGGTCCGGGCCGACTGGGGGCAGGCCGTCTCCAACGAGGCGCTGCTGGCGGCGCACGACCGTCATCCGGATGCCGAGCTCGTGGCCGTCGTGCACGCGGAGACGTCGACCGGCGTCGAGCACCCGCTGGCCGAGCTCGGCGCCGCCCTGCGCGAGCGCGACACGGACACGATGCTGATGGCCGACTGCGTCACGTCGCTGGGCGGGATCCCGCTCGACACCGGGGCCTGGAACGTGGACTACGCGTACTCGTGCACCCAGAAGTGCCTGGGGGCGCCCCCCGGGCTCTCCCCGATCGCCGTCTCCGAGCGCGCGATGACCCGCATCCGCAAGCGCCGGCTGCCCGTGCCGTTCTCGCTCGACCTGCGCCTGCTCGAGGACTACTGGGTCCTGCGCCCCGTCGTCTATCACCACACCGCGCCGATCCTCCTCGTCTACGCGCTGCACGAGGCGCTGCGCAGCGTGCTCGTGGAGGGCCTGGCCGCACGCTGGCAGCGGCACGCCGATGCCGCCGCGCACCTGCAGCGGGCGCTGATCGATCGCGGCTTCGTGCTGCTGGCCGATCCGGCCCACCAACTCGCCCCGCTCACCGCCGTGCGGGTGCCCGAGGGCCTCGACGGCCGCGACGTGCAGCAGCGGATGCTGCGCGAGCACAACATCGAGATCGGGGCGGGCTCGGCCCCGCCGCACCGCCGATGTGGCGGATCGGGCTGATGGGCGTCAACGCGACGCCCGAGACCGCCGACCGGGTCCTGGAGGCGCTCGACGTGGTGCTGGACCGCGCGCCGGCCGGCGCGACGACCGCCTGACGACGTCGGGGGCGCGGCCGCCGGTGCGCCCGGGCGCGGGCGCACCGGCGGTCAGGAGCCGCGGCCTGAGCGTGGGTCAGGTCGTGACCGCCGGCTGCGCCTGGACCTGAGCGCGGGTCAGGTCGCGACCGCCGGCTGCGCCTGGGCCAGCGCGCGGCGGGCCGCGTTGGAGCCGACGAACGCGATGAAGTCCGCGACCTCGGGGCGGACCGGACCGACCGCGGAGCGCACGACGAACCACGCGCGCTTGGGCGTCCCGCCCCGGGGGCGCAGCACGGCCAGCAGCCCGAGCTCGAGCTCGAGCGCCACCGCCACGCGCGGCTGCAGCGCCACGCCGAGGCCCAGCCGCACCGCCTGCTTGATCGCGCCGTTGGAGCCGAACTCGAGGCGCTGCGGGTCCAGCCCGTTCGCCGCGAGGTACTCCTCCGACAGGCGCCGCGTCCCCGATCTGGGCTCGCGAATCAGCCACGGCCGGTCGGCCAGCTCCTCGAGCATCACCCAGCGGCGGCGCGCGAGCGGGTCGTCGGGGGCGGTGATCAGCACGAACTCGTTGTCGGCGAACGGCACGCCCTCCAGCCGCGCGTCCTCGGGCACCCGGCCGGTGAGCGCGACGTCGACCTCGTGGTCGGCCAGCCGCCGGAACACGTCGCCGCGGTTGCCGACGTCGAGGCTGATCTCGATGCCCGGCCGGTGCTCGCGGAAGGCCCGCACGAGCGGCGCGACGAGGTGCTCGCCCGCCGTCGTCACCGCGCTCAGGCGCAGCACGCGGGGACCCTCGCCCGCCGCCGCCCGCGCCGCCCGCGCGCCCTGCTCGAGCAGGCCGAGGACGTCCGCCGCGTAGCGCGCGTACGCCTCGCCCGCCGCGGTCGGGCGGACCGAGCGGCCGACGCGCTCGGTCAGCTCGACGCCGACCTCGCGCTCCAGCGCGGCCACGGCGGCCGACACCGACGGCTGCGTGACGACCAGCTCGGCCGCCGCGGCGGTCACCGAGCCGCGCCGGACGACGGCCAGGAAGGCGTGCAGCTGGGTCAGGGTCACGGCCATGGGAAGCCGAGAACCTATAGGGCGAGCGCTATGCGTGCTCGGGTGCGACCCCGGTCGGCCACTCCGACCGCACCGGATCGCCGCCCAGCGCGACCGTCGCGCGCGCCGTGACGAGGTGGTAGAGCACGATGAGCTGCACGATCGCCAGCGAGTTCGACCGGCGCAGGCTGGTGCCGACCGTGAACTCGCCGAGCCGCCGCGCGCGCAGGTGGCTGGCGAACGACATCCGCCCCCACACCGACTCCTCCAGGCCGGTCGTCTGCTGCTCGGTCAGGTCGCCGGGGATGCGCAGCAGCAGGTCGCGCTCGCGGCGCACGAGCGCGACGCCGCTGTGGTCGACGTCCAGCAGCAGCGAGAGGTCGGGGTGCTCGAGCGTGTCGCGCAGCAGCACCTCGGCGTCGAGGTGCGACGGGTCGTCGGTCCGGCTCGCCGTGAACGTGACGATGATGTCGGCGTGCGCCCGCTGCGGGGCGATGTAGGCGATCGCATCGGACTCGCGCCGGTCGAGCTCGCGCAGGACCTCGTCGGTGGTGTAGTGGCGGCGCGTGCAGTCGCGCGTCACCTTCCATCCGCGGCGCAACTCCTCCGGCGGGGCGAGGAACACGCGCACGTCGTGGGCGGCGCGCAGCGTCTGGGAGTGGAAGCTCAGCAGCCCCTCGACGCACAGGAAGCGGGCGGGGCGCAGGTAGACCGGAGCGCGCAGCGTGCCGTCGCGGTGGTCGTAGACCGGCTTGAGCACCGGCTCGCCGGCCCGCAGCAGCAGCATGTGCTGCGTGAGGATGTCGAGGTAGTTGCACTCCGGATGCAGCGGCGTGATCCCCATCTCGCGGCGCATCCGCCGGTCGTAGCGGTGGTAGTCGTCGGCGTTCAGGCGCGCCACGTGGTCGTCGCCGAGCACGCGGATGAGGCCACGGATGAGCGTGGTCTTGCCGGCGCCGGAGTCGCCGACGACGCCGAGGACGATCGGACGCGGCATCGCAGGTGCACCTTCTACCACCTGGACGCCGTCCAGGGGGTCAATCGGTCAGGTGGTAGACGCGCGGGCCGACCAGCGGCAGCTCGCCGTGCGGGCGCACGCCGGCGAAGACGAGCGTGCCCGACTCCTGCGCGCGCCGCCACCAATCCCACGCGGCTTCGGGCGGCACCGCCCGTCCCTCGCTGGTACGTACGAGATCGTCGAAGGCGATCGGGTCGGGCAGCTCGCCGGCCAGCCGGGTCAGCATCTCGTCGTAGTTGGTGGGCGGTATCTCCATGACGGGATGATGACGGGATCGGCAGACGGATGCACCTGCTCTTCGAGGGGGGTTTCCTGTCCGAGTGCAGGGGTTCGACCCTGATCGATCGGTCAGCGCGCCCGACCACGGCCGGCCGGGCGCGCGACGGCGGCGCCCGGCGGGTCGAGCAGCTCGCCCGACAATCGGCCGGGCGGCGCGTTACGGCGCGGGGACGATCCGCATCCAGGGCCGCGGCTCCTCCCACCCCTCCGGGTAGCGCTTCTTGGCCTCCTCGTTGGAGACCGAGCCGCCGAGGACGACCTTCTCGCCCGGCTGCCACTGCGCCGGCGTGCCCACCTGGTGCTCGGCGGTGAGCTTCAGCGAGTCGATGACCCGCAGGATCTCGTCGAAGTTGCGGCCGGTCGTCATCGGGTAGATGAGCACGAGCTTGACCTTCTTGTCGGGCCCGATCACGAAGACGTTGCGCAGCGTCGCGTTCTGCGCCGGCGTGCGCTCGGTCGGCTCGCCCGAGGTGTCGGCGGGCAGCATCCCGTAGAGCTTGGCCACGTTGAAGTCGGTGTCCGCGATCATCGGGTAGTTCGGCGCCGTGCCCTGGATCTCGGCGATGTCCTGCGACCACTTCTCGTGGTTCTCGAGCGGGTCCACCGACAGACCGATGATCTTCGCGCCGCGACGGTCGAACTCCGGCTTGATCTGGGCCATGTAGCCGAGCTCGGTCGTGCAGATCGGCGTGAAGTCGCGCGGGTGCGAGAACAGCACCGCCCAGTTGTCGCCGATCCACTCGTGGAAGCGGATGCGGCCCTCGGTGGTCTCGGCCTCGAAGTCGGGGGCGGTGTCCCCGATGGTGATCGCCATGATCTCTCCTTGTGGATCGGTTAGCGAAAAGTCGGTCGGCTTTTGGGACATTCTAGCTCGGCCCGATCGTCGCACCACCCACAGCGCGCTCACCGCGGCGCTCAGCGCGCGGCCAACGTCCACCTTGCGGGACTGCGACCGGCGGCGGCCGCGACGCCGCCGCCGGTCCCCGCAGCGTTCAGCCCTGCAGCCCGGCGACCGGGGCCTGCAGCGCCTGCTCGGCGTCCTTCTTGGGATAGACGACCTTCTCCTCGGTCGGCGAGACCCACTGCTTGTGGAGCGTGAGCCCCACCGCGGAGTGGTCGGGCGCGAACTTGATGTGCCCGGCCGGGTAGTCGGCGTCGATCTTGGCCAGCGCCGCGTTGATCTTCGTGCGGTCGGTCGAGCCGGCGTGGCCGATGGCGTCCATCCCGATCTCGGCCACCGAGTAGGCGACGACGATCGTCGAGAGGTCCTCGTTGTTGCCGGTGTTCTGCTCGAACGCGGAGACGAGCTCGTCGGTCTTCGGCAGCCCCAGCGACTTGGACCAGTACCCGAGCGTCGACGTCCCGACGGCGGTCTGGCCCAGCGCCTTGCCCCAGCCGCCGTTGTTGCCGCACTTCTCGCAGAAGGCGACCTTGGGCACGTAGTTCAGCGACTTCATCTGCTTCCAGAGCGCCACGCCGTCCGGCGGCACCATCTGCGTGATGACGATCTGGGCGCCGCTGGCCTTCGCCTTGGCGATGAAGCTCGAGTAGTCGGTCGTGCCGACCGGGAACTTGGCGTGATAGACGACGTCGTAGCCGTGCTTGGGCGCGTTCTGCTCCCACAGGGTGCCCATCACCTGGCCGTCCTGCTCGTTGTCGGTGAACAGCGCGACCTTCTTGTTCGTGTCGACCATGTCGGCCACCTCGAACTGGCGGTTGGTGAAGACCGCCTCGTCGATGAAGAAGTCCCACGCCCACTGCCAGCCCTGCTTGTTGCCGGCCAGCCACGCCCGGATCGGCGTGAGGCCGCTGACGAGCGGGACGTGGAGCGCGTCGGCGGTGGCCGACAGCGGGATGGTCAGCGGCGGCGTGGTCGCTCCGAGCATCAGCGCGACCTGATCCTGCTGGGCGAGCGTCCGGAACTGGTCGGTGGCGACGGTCGGGTCGCTCTTGTTGTCGCGGATGAGCAGCTTGACCTGGCGCTTCGCCGTCGATCTCGATGCCGCCCGCCTGATTGACGTCCGCCACCGCCCGCTCGTAGCCCTTCTGCATGAGCGGGCCGAACACCGCCAGCGAGCCGGTGATCGGCAGGCTGGCGCCGATCACGACGTCACCGCCACCGCCACCACCACCGGTGCTGCTGTCGCCGCTGCCGCTGCCGCAGCCCGTCGACAGGGCAAGCGCGGCTACGACCGCCGCGACGGCGGCCCCGCGTAGGACCTTCATGGGACTCCTCCTGTGTACGTCGACTAGCCCGGACGAGGCCGGACCCTCGATGCCTCCCGGCGTCTCATGACGCCTCCTGCGTCGGTGGGGCGCCACCCGCGGCCCCCGAACCCGCGCCGCCGCCCACCGCCACGCGGTCGCCACGCCCCCGACGAGACCGCCGGGGAAGAACTCGACGACCACGACGAGGAGCACGCCCGTGATGAGCGCGCTGACCGTGGCGTGCCCTTCGAGCTGCTTCTGGATCGCGTAGTAGACGACCGTCGCCCCGACCAGCGGACCCGTGACGGTGCCCATCCCGCCGATGACCGCCATCACGATCATGCTGACCGTCCACTGCAGGCTGAACATCGACTCGGGGTTGATCGAGATCTGCTGCAGCGCCAGCAGTGCGCCCACCAACCCGGTGCAGAAGGCGCTGATCGCGAGCGTCGCGATCTTCAGGCGTCCGGCGGCGATGCCGGCCAGGACGGCCGCGCTCTCGTCGTCGCGCACCGCCTGCACGCGCAGCCCCCACCGGGTCCGCGTCATCGCCCAGGCGATGGCCGTCGGCAGCAGGACCGACGCCAGCGCCAGCTCGAACAGCGTGTCCTGGCTGGGCAGCGCCTCGAACGGCAGGTTGAGCCCCTGGTTGGCGCCGGTGTACTCCCAGTTGACCATCCAGGCCAGCGCGGCCAGCGAGACGGCGAGCGAGCCCACCGAGAAGTACACGCCGCGCAGCCGGAAGAGCGCGAGGCCGACCACCACGGCCAGGGCGGCGGCGATCAGCCCGGCCGCGGGCAGCACGACCGCCAGCGGCAGACCGGTGCGGATGAGCAGGACCGACGCGCCGTAGGCGCCGGTCCCGACGAAGGCCGAGTGGCCGAGCGAGAACTGCCCGCCGAACCCGCCCAAGATGTTCCAGGACTGCGCGAGCGCGGCGTACGTGAGCAGCGTGAAGCCGACCGTGATGCCGTAGGGGCTCAGGTAGTTCGGCCCCAGCGCGACGAGCGCCGCGGCGGCCACGAAGGGCAGCGGGGTCCAGCGTGCGCGCCGCCCGCCGGTCACCAGGCCACCCGCCGGTTGAACAGGCCGCCCGGGCGCAGCGCCAGCACGGCGATGAACAGCAGGTACACGGCGAGGTCGCGGTACGCCCCGCCCAGCTGGTCGGCGGCGACGCTCTCGGCCAGGCCGAGCGCCAGCCCGCCGGCCAGCGTGCCCCAGACCGAGCCGACGCCGCCGAGCACGACGACGCAGAAGCCGCGCAGCAGGTAGCCCTGGCCGGTCGTGGGGGTGAACGAGTAGGCCAGGCCGACCAGCACGCCGCCGATCGCGGCCATCGCCGCCGCGACCCCGAACGTGACCCCGTGGACGTGGGCGACGTTCACGCCCATGGTGCGCGCCGTGTCGGCGTCCTGGGCCGCCGCCCGCAGCGCGGTGCCGAACCGGGTGCGCCGCAGGCCGAGCTCGGTGGCCGCGACCAGCGCCAGCGCGATGGCGAACGCGATCATGTAGATGACCCGGACGTCGATGCCGGCGACACTGAAGCCGTCGTCCGCGTAGCCGGTCGTGAACGAGCGCGCGTTGCCGCTGTAGGCCTCGGTCAGCAGGCTCTGCACGACGATCGAGATGCCGAAGGTGGCCACGAGCGCCGGCTCGATGCCGCGGATGAGCAGCCCTTCGAGCACGAACCGCTGCAGGGGGTAGGCGATCGCGAAGATCACCGGCACGGCGACGACCAGCGACAGCAGCGGATCGACGTGCCCGTGCGAGACGACGAAGAACGCCACGTAGGCGCCGCCGACGAGCAGCTCCCCGTGGGCGAGGTTGACCAGCCGCATGACGCCGAACACGAGCGACAGGCCGAGGGCGATCGTCGTGTAGAGGCCGCCGATGAGCAGGCCGTTGACGATGGTCTCCATCAGCCGGCCGTCCCGAAGTAGACCTCGGCCAGGTCGGCCGAGGACTCGAACTCGTCCGGCGAGCCGGCGAAGGCGACCTCGCCGTGGTCGAGGACGTAGACGTGACCGGCAGCGGCCAGGCTCTTGAACACGGTCTGCTCGATGAGGAGGACCGCCACCCGCTCGCGGATGCGGTCGATCGCGGCGTAGACCTGGTCGACGACGACCGGGGCCAGGCCGAGCGACGCCTCGTCGAGGACAAGCAGCCGCGGGTTGGACATCAGCGCGCGGCCGATCGCCAGCATCTGCTGCTGGCCGCCCGAGAGCAGGCCGGCCTCCTGGCGGCAGCGCTCGGCCAGGATCGGGAACAGCTCGTGGACCCACGCGCGCGCGGCCGCGGCGTCGCGCCGCGCCCGCCGGGCATAGGCCCCCATGTCGAGGTTCTCGCGGACCGACAGCTCGCCGAACACCCGGCGCCCCTCCTGGCAGTGGGCGATGCCGAGCTCCACCCGCCGGTGCGGGGCCATCCCGGTGATGTCGCGCCCCGCGAAGGCCAGCCGCCCCGTCTGCGGCGCCTTCAGGCCGCTGACCACCCGCGACAGCGTCGTCTTGCCCGCGCCGTTGGCCCCGACGACCGCGACCACCTCGCCCTCGCGCACCTCGAGGTCGACGCCGCGCAGGGCGTGCGCGCCGCCGTAGCTGGCGTCGACGCCGTGCAGCGTCAGCAGCGGACCGGCGGGGCGCCCGCGGAGCGTTCGCCCGCGGGGGCGGCCAGCTCGCCGTCGCCGAGGTACACCGCCCGGACGCGTTCGTCGGCGGCGATCTCCTCCGGCGTGCCCTGCGCCAGCAGCCGTCCCCAGTCGAGCACCACGACCCGGGCGGCCAGCGACCGGATCACGCTCTCCACGTGCTCGACGACGAGGATCGTCACGCCCCGGTCCTGGACCCCGCGGACGATCTCGACCACCGCCTCCAGTTCGCCGGCCACGAGCCCGGCGCCCACCTCGTCGAGCAGCAGCAGGCGCGGCGCCTGGGCCAGCGCCCGCGCCAGGCCCAGCCGCTTGAGGTCGAGCAGGGTCAGCTCGCCGGCCCGGCGGTCGGCCCGGTCGGCCAGGCCGGTGAGCTCGAGCACGTCGTCGACCCCGTCGGCCACCGGCGCCGCGCGGCCCGCGGCCGCGGTGGCCGCCACGCGCAGGTTGTCGCGCACGGTCAGGCCCGCGAACGGCCGGGGCACCTGATGGGCGAGCGCGATCCCCGCCCGCGCGCGCAGGTGGGCGGGACGGTGGTCGATGCGCTCGTCGCCGAGCCAGATCTCCCCCGCGTCGGGACGGTGCTCGCCGGCGATCAGCCGCAGCAGCGTCGACTTGCCGGCGCCGTTGGGTCCGATGACCCCCAGCGTCTCGCCGGCGCCGATCGCCAGCGTCAGGTCGTCGACCGCCACCACGCCGCCGAACGCCTTGCGCAGGCCGTCGACGCGCAGCGCGCAGCCGCGCCGGACGTCCGCCGTGGATGGAGCCGCCGCCACCACCGCACCGACCGATCAGCCGCTCTCCCGGACGCGGCGGGCGGCCTCAGCCGCCGCCCGGTACTTCTTCCGGGTCAGGGAGCGGGGACGTGGCGGAAGCCGCAGTCGCTGGAGACCTCGAGGAACTCCGGCTCGCGGTAGCGCAGGCAGGTGCGGATGCGCTCCTCGACGTCCTCGGGGGTCTCGGCGTAGTGCGTCTTGATGTCGAGCAGGCCCGCGGAGAGGATCCGCTCGCGGTCCCACTGGCCGACCATCTCGATCTCCGCCATCTCGCGCGCGGCGAACTCGAGGCTGAAGCCATGGACGTTGCAGTCGAGCATCTTCGGGAACAGGTCGCGGTACGTGCGCCGGGCGTACGGCAGCCGCTGCGACGAGCCGAAGCAGATGTGCAGGATGAACGTCACCCCGCCGATGCCGTCGACGACCTGGTTGATGAGGCGCGCGATGCTCTCCGGCGAGCGGTCGTCGGCGGCGACGCCCGGCGTCAGCGCCTCCTCGAGCTGGATGTACGTGCAGCCGGCGGCGGCGAGCCGGCGCACGTCGGCTCGCACCGCCGGCACGAGCGCCTGTGCGCACTCCGTGCGGTTGCGATAGACGTCGGTGAAGTCCAGCTGCGTGGTGATGCCGAACGGCCCGGGCAGGCAGACCTTCACCATCCGATCCGTCCTCGACCGCAGGAAGTCGTACTCGCCCGCGTAGTCCCAGATGCCCGCGTCGAGCGCGTCGCCGATCGGCTGCGTCAGGGCGTAGGTCTCCTGCGTGTCCCAGCCCACCGGTCCCAGGCGGCGGGGCAGCTCGCGCGGCTGCAGGCCCGGGACGTTCTGGACGATGAAGCGGATCCAGCTCTTGCGCCGCACCTCGCCGTCGGTGAGGACGTCCAGCCCGCAGCGCTCCTGGTCGTCGATCGCCAGCGTCGCGTAGTCGGTGTAGAGCTCGTCGAGGTCCTCGCGGCCGAACTCGCCGGTCGACTCGTGCTGGGAGACGACGTCGTACCAGCCGGGGCGCGCCCACGCGCCGGTCGTCGTGACCCGCAGGGTCGAGGGAGCCTCGTAGCTCACGGTTGCACCTCCACGATGCCGTTGGTGCCGTCGACCCGCACGAGATCGCCGGTGTTGATCTTGGTCGTCGCCACGCCGGTGCCGACGACGCAGGGGATGCCGTACTCGCGGCTGATGATCGCCGCGTGGCTGAGGCTGCCGCCGCCGTCGCACACGCAGGCGGTCGCGTAGCCGAAGGCCGAGGTCCAGTCGGGGTCGGTGCCGCGCGAGACGAGCACCTCGCCCGGCTGCAGCTGGTGCAGGTCGGCGACCGCCATGATGACCCGCGCGCGCCCTTCGACGACGCCGCGCGAGGCGGCCAGACCGCGGATCTCCTCGGCCTGGGGCCCGCCGTCGCGCACGGTCTTCAGGTACTGCTGCGAGAGCCCGAAGACCTCGATCAGGATGGGGTCCCCGACGCGCTCGGGCACGGTGCCCAGGACCGGCGGCATGTCGCCGATGCGTTCGCGCCAGTGGTCGTGGAAGGCCCGCCGGTCGCCGATGTGGCACGTGAAGTCGCGCCACGCGGCGCGGTCGTCGAGGACCGCGAAGATCTCCTGGCGCAGCAGGTAGAAGACGTCGTCGACGGCGTCGAGCACCCCGTCGTCGACGAGGCGGCGCCCGAGCTCCATCGTCAGCCTGTGGGCCGGCACCGCCGCGCGCTTGTCGATGTAGTGGTTGTGCTCGTCGTTCCACCACGAGAAGTTCGCGGCCTGGCAGCTGGCCAGCGTGGCGTCGAACGCGGCCACGTCGGACGCCTTGCCGATCTGGGCGCGGGCCTCGTCGATCGCCTCGTCGCGCGCCCGCTGCGACGCCCGCAGCCCGGCGTCGAAGTCGTGGTCGGAGCCCTTGCCGTGAAACGAGCGGATCGCGGCGAGGGCGGGCGTGGGATCGTCGTGCCAGGGCGGCGTGTCCAGCGTGCAGTTCTCGTCGATGCGCCAGCCCCACTCGTCCAGGTAGGCCTCGAGCTCGCGCCACCAGGCTTGGCCGTTGGGCGCGGCCATGACGCGGCCGCGCACGCCGCCGAGGTCGCCCGCCGCGATCGCATCGACCACCCCGAGCTCGCGGGCGCGCACCGCCACCTGCCACAGCGCGCGGTCGTTCTCGAGCACCTTGTGCATCCGTCCGCCGAGGAAGCGCGAGATCTGCGCGGGATCGAGCCCGAGCTGCCCGCACAGCTCGTGGAAGCCGAGGTAGTTGGCCAGCAGCGAGTACATGAACTCGAAGTGCACGAGCCAGGCGCGGCGGTGGTGCTCGTGCGCCGCGCGCAGCTCGTCGAACAGCTCGGCGGCGGTCAGCGCCGCGGTGTCGAGATCGCGGAAGTGGGCGAAGCCGGCGTCCAGCTGGGCGGCCTGAGCCGCCCAGCGCTGCTCGAAGGTGGCCAGGAAGTCCTGCAGGAACGGACCGAAGCGCATGGCCCGCAGCCGAACCTCCCACGGTGCCTCGGTCGCGATCGGCGACATGTAGAGGTGGGTGCCGGCCAGGCGGGCCCGGAGCCCGCGGCCCACGGGCAGGCCGATGTTCTCGGCGCCCATCTGGGTGCCCCACGTATACGTGTCCTCGATGAGCGTCAGGCTGCCGGGCTTGATTCCGCGACCGAAGTGGAAGTCGAGGTTCCACAGATGGCGCTCGTCGCGCTTGGAGATCGGCTGGATGGCCTCGAGGAACGTCGGCGTCGTCCCGTACTGCGGCCGGTAGCCCGGGTAGATCTCGTCGCTGACGAAGTCGTCGACGGGGACGACGGCTTGCGTGGCGGACGTCATGCTCGGCTCTCTCCTCCTGCGGTGGGGGCGGCGGACGGCTCCAGCAGCGCGACGAGCTCCTCGTGGAGCAGGCGGTTCGTCGCGAGCACGTCGGCATGCGCCGCGACCGGGCGCGCATGTCCGGCGAAGTCGGTGACCCGGCCGCCGGCGCGCTCGACGAGCAGGGCGCCGGCCAGCGTGTCCCACGGGCTCATGTGCTCCTCGCAGAAGCAGTCGAGCCAGCCCCGGGCCACGTAGGCCATGGCCAGCGCCGGCGACCCCAGCGAGCGCACGGCGCGACCGGCGCCCAGGAAGCGGCGGACGCGATCGAGATAGCGCTCCCACACCGCGGGGTCGTCGGACTGCACCTGCGTCGAGAGCAGGCTGGAGCGCAGCGTCGCGGTGGGCGCGACCGCCATCGGCGTGCCGTTGTGCGTCGCCGCGCCGTCGCGGGCCGCCGCGAACAGGTCGTCGTGCCAGGGGTCGAAGACCACTCCGACGGCGACGCCCGCGGCGTCGCACAGCGCGATCGAGACGCAGTAGCACGGCAGGCCGTGCGAGTAGTTCGTCGTCCCGTCGACGGGGTCGACGTACCACGTGTGGTCCGGACTCGTCCGCGCCGCCGACTGCCCTCCTCGCCGACGATCGCGTGTCCGGGCCGGGCGTCGGACAGGAGGGCGACGATCTCCTCCTGGGCGCGCAGGTCCGCCCACGTCACGATGCTCGAGCGCTGGTCGTCCTTCTCGGCGACCGCGAGCTCGCGCCGCAGGCCCTGGCGCAGGATCGCGCCGCCCGCCCGCGCCGCGCGGATGGCCAGGTCGAGGTCCGCGTTCATCGCGGTCCCTCCGGCTCGGGGACGCCGAGGACGTGGCGCAGCGCGAACGCCACCGGATCGAACGGCTCGGCGCCCGGGGCCGCGTCCTCCTCACGCCACGCCGTCTCCGGGCGGTGCTGCAGGAGCACGAGGCGACCGTCCGTGGCCAGCGCCCACTCCACGTCCTGCGCCGCGCCCTCGCGCGCCTCGATGGCCACCGCCATGTCGGCGATCCGCCGCACCTCGTCGTCGGCCAGGCACGCCGCCTCGCGCAGCTCGGCCGGGGCCGGCTGCTCGACCACCCGGCCGGCCCCCTCGTCGAACGCCGACCAGACGAGCTTGCGCGCCACCCGCCGGTCGGCGACGGCGCCGGTGGGCTTGTCGACGACCCACCGATCGGGCGTCACCGCGCCCGACACGACGCTCTCGCCCAGCCCCCAGTTGGCCTCCACCACCACCCGCCGGCGATCGCCGTCGATGGGGTCCAGCGTCATCGCGATGCCGGCAAAGCGGGCGTCGACCATCTCGAGGACGCCGACCGCCATCCCGCTCGCGCCGGCGGCCAGGCCGCGGCGGCGGGCGTAGGCGAGCGCCCGCCCGGTGAACTGGCTGGCCCAGCAGGCCCGCACGTGCTCGACGACGCGGTCGGCCCCCCGGATGCCGAGGTACGTGTCGAACTGGCCGGCGAAGCTCGCCGCCTCGCCGTCCTCGGCCACCCCGCTGGAGCGCACGGCGACCGCGACGTCGCCCAGCCGCGCGTACGCCTCCCGGACCGCGGCCTCGAGCTCCGGCGCCAGCGGTGCGTCGCCGGCCACGGCCCGCACCCGGGCCGCGACGCGGTCCAGGCCCCGGGGGTCGTCGGACGCCTGCGCCACCAGCGCCTCGATCTGGGCCCGCGCCGGCGCCGGGACGGCCGACGAGAACGCGTCGACGGGGATCGCGAAGCCGCGCGGCACGTCGTAGCCGGCCGCCGCCAGCTCGCCGAGCCGCGCGATCTTCCCACCGACCCGGGCCAGGTCGCAGGCGCGGATCTCGGCCAGCCACAGGACGTGAGCGGTCGTCGCCATCATCGCGTCGCGACCCCGTCCAGCGCCAGCAGCCGCGCGGCCTGCGCCGCCTGCGCGATCGGCCGCTCGAGCGCAGCCGCCACCGCGACGAGACGCGCGACGAGCGGGCCGTTGCCCGCGGCCGGCACCCCTCGGCGCAGCAGCAGGGTGTCCTCCATGCCGGTGCGAGCGTTGCCTCCCATGGCCAGCCCGATCGCGGTCATCGCCAAATTGTGGCGGCCGATGCCGATGACCTGCCAGGCCGAGCCGGCCGGCAGCTGCCCGACGAGGTGGACGATGTTGGCCGGCGTGGCGGCCATCCCGCCGCGGACGCCGAGGACGAACGAGAACTGCAGGGGCTCCTCCAGCAGGCCCTCCGCGTGCAGGGCCAGCGCCACGTCGAGATGCCCGCTGTCGTAGAGCTCGAGCTCGGGCTTGACGCCGACCTCGCGCATGCGCGCCGCGAGCCGCCGGACGCCGTCGGGCGGGTTGCGGAACTCGCTGGCGCCGAAGCTCATCGAGCAGACGTTGAGCGTCGCCATCCGCGGCCGCGCCTCGACCAGGCGCTCGCGCGCGGCGAACGGCACGCTCAGGCCGACGCCGGTCGACAGCTGCACCAGCGCGTCGGTCCGCTCCTCGATGAGCCCGACGACCCGGCGGGCGACGTCGAGGTCGGCGGTCGGGCGGCCCTCGTCGTCGCGCAGGTGGACATGGACGACCGCGGCGCCGGCCCGGGCGGCGTCCTCCGCCTGCCGGGCGATCTCCTCCGGCGTGGTCGGCAGCGCCGGGTTGTCGGCCTTCGTCGCGATCGGGCCGGTCAGCGCCGCGGTGATGATCGCGGGGTCGCTCATCGCGCCTCCCGGGTTCGTGCGTCGCGGCTCTCACCGGCCAGGGCCCGCACCACGCGCGTCCGCACCGCGTCGGCCGCGTCCGCCGTCCAGTCGCGATAGCCGCCCTCCGTCTTCATCCCGAGGCGGCCGGCGGCGACGCGCTCGCGCAGCCCGCGCGCCGGTGGGGAGGGCGGGTTGAGCCGCGGCAGCACGTACTCGTGGATGGCCAGCGTGAGATCGAGCCCGATGAGATCGGCGTTCTCGATCGGGCCGAGCACGCCGAGCCGCCGGCCGAAGCCCTGCTTGACGACGGTGTCGACGGTCTGGGCATCGCAGACGCCGGCGTCGACGAGGTCGAACGCCTCGCGCCACAGCGCGTGCTGCAGGCGGTTGCCCACGAACCCGGCGACGTCGCGGCGCACGTGGACGGGCACCTTGCCCACCGACTCGAGCAGCGCGATCGTCCGGCGCACCGTCTCCGCCTCGGTGTCCTGCGCCTGGACCACCTCGACCAGCGGGATGAGGTGCGGCGGGTTCCACCAATGGGTCCCGACGATCCGGCCCCGGCGCTGGGCCCGTTGCGCGATCTCGCCGACGCGCAACACCGACGTGTTCGTGGCCAGCACCGCACCGGCCGGCGCGGCCGCGTCCATCGCCGCGAACAGGCGCTGCTTGAGCTCCAGGCGCTCGGGCGCCGCCTCGAAGACCCAGTCGGCCCGCGTGACGGCGGTGGCGAGGTCCGCCTGCGGAGAGAGCCGTTCGGCCGGCGCCGGATCGGCCCCCAGCTCGCGCAGGTTGGCCTCCACGCGCCGGCGCACGCCCGCGAGCACCTCCGCATCCTGGTCGTGGACGATCACGTCGTGACCGGCGGCGGCGAAGACCTGGGCGATGCCGTGGCCCATGAGCCCGGCCCCGACGACGGCGATGCGCACGGGCTCGGTCATCCCGCCGTGTAGCCCCCGTCGACGTACAGGATCTGCCCGGTGACGAAGTCCGAGGCGGGCGACAGGAGGAAGAGGATCGCGCCGACGAAGTCGTCGGGCTCGCCGAGCCGGCCGAGCGGGATGCGCGACAGCATCGCCTCGCGGACCGCCTGGCCAGGGCCCTCCGCCTCGTACATCCACGCCGTCAGCGGCGACCGGAAGACCGTGGGCGCGATCGCGTTGACCGTGATGCCCTGCGAGCCCCACTCGCAGGCCAGGGTGCGGGTCAGCCCGTCGACCGCCGCCTTCGACGGGCAGTAGGCGCTGTAGCCGGCGGGATGGCCGAGCCGGCCGCGCGTCGAGGACACGAGCACGACCTTGCCGCCGTCACCCTGCTCGAGCATCCGCGCCCCCGCCGCGCGGCACACCAGCCACGAGCCGCGGACGTTGGCGTCCATGACCGCCTGCCAGTCGGCGGGATCCTGCTCGGTGATCGGCCCCACCCTGTTGACGCCGGAGGCGGTGACGACCAGGTCCAGCCGTCCGAACGCGCCCACCGCCGCGGCGGCCATCGCCTCGGCGTCCGCGGGGCTCTCCGGCCGGCGGGCCACGAGCTCGACCTCGGCGCCACCGTCGCGCAGCTCGGCGCCCAGCGCGTCGAGCGCGTCGGCCCCGGCGCCGGTCAGCGTGACCTTCGCGCCCGCCTCGGCCAGCGCGCGGGCGGCCGCGCCCCCCAGCGCACCGGTCGCGCCCGTCACCAGCGCCGACCGGCCGGCGACGTCGAACAGCGCCCGCGGATCGCGGCGGGCCACCACCTCGCTCATGGCCGCGATCCTTCCGGGTAGGGCATCACGACGAGCATCGAGGCCGGGCGGTTGCGGCGGTTGACCACCGACCGCGCCTCGCCCGCGGCGAGGTGGCAGGAGTCCAGCGGGCCGAGCGTGGCCTCGCCGTCGTCGGTGATCACCGTCACCTCGCCGTCGACGACGACGTAGACCTTCTCCAGCGGGGTGGCGTCGTGCTCGGCGCCACCGCCGGGCAGGAAGTGCGACAGGCCGACCCAGAAGTGCTCGGTCGGGCTGGCGTCGAACCCCTGCAGGCGCAGCATGTGCCCGCCGTGGTGCCGGGACGCCTCGTAGGGCGCGACGTCGTCCAGTCGGTTGACGAGCATCAGCCCTCCTCGCCGCTCTCCATGCGAAACGTCCCGGCGGGATCGAGCATGGCCACGAGCCGCACGATGCAGCCGTCGCCCTTGACCCAGCGCCAGGGGAAGGCGGCGAAGGTCACGCGCTTGCCGGTGACCGCGTCGATTTGCCCGCCGACGTTCTCGAACCCGACGATCCCGTGGCCCAGCAGCGCGCGATGGCACGGCTCCCAATCGGGGAAGTCCTCGGTGACGTCGCGCCCGCCGGTGTAGTCCGCGTACTCCTGCGCGATCCCGTGGATCAGCGGCCCGTTGGGCTGCACGCCGATCGCGGTGCCGAGCGGATGGTCGAGTGCCTGGCAGTCGATGCCGAAGCCCTTGACCACGCCGGTCGCGCAGCCACTCCCCCGCCTCGCGGTACGTGCCCGGCGATTCCACGAAGTAGCGGCGGTTGTCGCCGTAGTGCCGGTGCCAGCCGGTGTTGACGATCACGATGTCGCCCGCGCGGATCTCCGGGCGCGCGTTCTCCGGGTCGTCGGCGCTGATGACCTCCCACTTCTCCTTGGGGATCGAGACCACCACGCCCCGTGCCGAAGTACGACGACAGCGGCACCTCGTCCATGAACGCCGTGCCCTCGACCACGTGCGCCGGCGCGTCGGTGTGCGTGGTGCAGTGCACTCGAACGTCGTGATCTGCTGGGACAGGACGCCCGACTTCGCGTGGTAGTGGAATCGCTCGATCTTCACGTCGGGGAAGTACGGCCTAGGCCGGGGCGTCGTGCCCCCACGGGTGCGAGAGATCGAAGAACTGCACGCCGGTCGCCGGATCGACGGCGGACGGCGCCTCGACCGCCGAGTCCGTGTACGTCGCCACTGAGATCCTCTCCTTGTGTTCAGCCGGACCATCTCACGGGACACCATCGTCCGGCACACGGGACTGTAGTCCGCCCCCGCCTGCCCTGTCAAGAGACTTTCATCCCGTTTCACGGACACTGTCCCGTGCGGCGGTACGCTACATTGGGTCCCATGGCGACGTCCTCAGCCGCGCCCGACCAGGCGACCGGCGCGATCCAGAAGTGCTGTCGCGCGCGATCAGCGTGCTCCGCGCGCTGCGCGCGGAGCCGGCAGGGCTGTCGCTCTCGCAGCTCTCCGAGCTGGCCGGCTGCCGCGCTCGACCACGTGCATCGCCTCGTCACCGCGCTGGAGGTCGAGGACTTCGTCGCCGCCGCCTCCCCACGGGACGCGTGCGGCTGGGACCCGACGTCCTCAGGCTGGGCGACGGCGGACGGCGCGACCTGCGCGCCATCCTGCAGCCGGTGATGGGCGCATCTTCGGCGACGTCGACGAGACCGTCGGCCTCGCGGTCCTGGAGGGCGACCGCGTCCGCTTCATCGATCAGATCCCCGCGCCCCGCCTGCGCGCGGTGTCGGCCGTCGGCGCGATGTTCCCGCTGCACTGCACCGCCAACGGCAAGGCCATCCTCGCGCTGCTGACCGACCGCGAGGCCGTCGCGCTGCTGCCACGGGGCGGCTGCAGCGGTACACGCCCAACACCATCACCCAGCGCCGCGCTCCCTGCGCGAGCTCGCCCAGATCCGCGACAGCGGCGTCGCCCTGGACCGCCGAGGGCACACGCTCGGCGCTCCGCCGCCGGCTTCGCCGTCCGCGACGCCGGCGGGCAGATCGCCGCGATCACGGTCCCGATGCCCACGCAGCGCTTCGCCGGTCGCGAGCGGGAGATCGTCGCGCTCCTGAGCGAGGTCCGCCGCGACATGCTCGACGCCGGCTGACCCGGCGCACGCCCGGCCGCCGCGATCGACTCGACGGACCTCGGCGCCGCCCGCGCGCGACGCGGCCCGCCGGCACCCCGCCTTGCCCGCGCTCGACCCCGGTGAGAGGATCGCGACCGACAGGCCCGGCGACGGGCCGGGCCGCAGCAGGAGGGGTGTCATGGCGGATCGAGCGCTGGTCCTCACCTGGGGTGCCGTCGTCCGTGGGCGCGAGGAGCGCGCCCTGGACAACTTCAACGAGGTCGTCGGCCTCTTCGGGCGCATGCAGCAGGAGGGCCGCATCGCGCAGCTCGACGTGACCCTGCTGGCGCCAAACGCGCACATGCAGGGGTTCATGCAGCTGCACGGCTCGGCGGAGCAGATCGTCGGCGTCCGCGAGGACGCGGAGTTCCGGCGGCTGCTGACCGAGTCGATGCTCATCGTCGACGACCTGACGATGACCGAGGGCTACGTCAACGAGGGCATCGCGACACCGATGGGCCTGTTCCGCGACGCGATCGCCACGGTGCCGCAGGCCGCCTGACCGCGTGCCGCCGTGGGCGGCGCGGGACGCCCACGGCGACCGGCGAGGCCCGTGGGACGGCGGCGGTCGACGGCCGCCGTCCAGGCCAGCGCCCGCACGCGCTCCCAGTCGGGGCGCAGCGGCAGGCCCGACCGGCCCTGCGCGCCGGTGCGCACGGCGAGCGTCTGGTGCACCTCGAGGCGGTTGAGGTCGAACCCGACCCGCGACATCGCCATGTAGAGCCGCCACATCCGCGCGCGGCGCTCGCCCACCTCGGCCACCGCCGCCGCCCAGTTGCGCTCGAGGTTGGCCCCCCACTCGCGCAGCGTCATCGCGTAGTGCTCGCGCAGGCTCTCGCTGTGGCGCACCTCGAGGCCGTGGTCGTGCAGCGCCGAGACGACCGTGCCCTGCCCCTGCAGCTCGCCGTCGGGGAACACGTAGCGGTCGATCACCGGGCCGCAGCGGTTGGGCACCAGGTTCGACGGCCGCGTGATCGCGTGGTTGAGCAGGCGCCCCTCGGGCCGCAGCCGTGCCGCCAGCCCCGAGAAGTGCGGACCGAGCTGCTTGGTGCCCACGTGCTCCATCGCGCCGACCGACGCGATCGCGTCGAAGCCGGTCTCTGCGATGTCGCGGTAGTCGAGCACGCGAACCTCGGCGCGATCGGCCAGGCCGGCCGCGGCGAAGGCCTCCTGAGCCCACTGCGCCTGGCGGCGCGACAGCGTCACGCCGAGCGCGCTGACGCCGTAGTGCTCGGCCGCATGGCGCACGAGCGCCCCCCACCCGGCCCCGACGTCGAGCAGCCGCTGGCCGGGCTGCAAGTCGAGCTTGCGGCAGACGAGGTCGACCTTCTCGGCCTGGGCCTCGTCGAGGGTCGTGTCGGGGGTGGCGAACACCGCGCACGAGTAGACCATCGAGGGGCCGAGCACGACCTCGTAGAAGCGGTTGGAGAGGTCGTAGTGGTGGGCGATCGCGTCGGCGTCGCGGCGCCTGGTGTGGCGGGCCAGGCCGCGGCGCCACGCCGCCGGCGCCTCCTCCGGCGGCAGCGGCGGGCGGCGCAGCACCCACGGGCCGATCGCGCGCAGGGCGCCGAAGAGGTCGCGCAGGCGCGCGTCGCCGCGCGTGTGCTCCAGGAGCGCGTGGATCGTGCGGTGGACGTCGCCGTGCACCTCGAGCGTGCCGGTGACGTAGGCGCGCACGAGGCCGAGCTGGCCGGGCGCCGTCGCCAGGTAGCGCAGCGCCAGCGGCGAGCGGATGTCGAGGACGTCCTCGGCGTCCCGGGGGCCGGCGGTGCTGCCGTCGTAGACGCGCAGCCCCACCGGGCAGTCGTCAGACACGAACCGCTCATACAGCTCCGCCAGCGCCGTCATCGTCATCCTCGCTCCGACGCGTATCCTCGCACGCCGCCCACCCTCGATGCCAGTCGAGCGCCGCGCGTCAGCCGGGCGCCGGCGCGCTCGATGCCGGCCGGGCACGGGCGCCGCGGCGCTCAGGCCGGTGCCGCCACCAACGCGGCGACGATCTCGTCCACCGCGCCGCGAGCGGCGGCGCGCAGCTCGTCGTCGGTGCGGTCCTGGACGGGGTGGGCGATGAACACGCGCCGCGACGCGGGCTGCCCCAGCCGCGCCGCCTGGACCTCGGCGGCCTGGGCGAAGGCCGCCGACGCGACGAGCACCGCGGGCGTTCCGGCCGTCTCGAAGCTGAGCACGTCGCGCAGACCGCACGACACGCAGGACCCTCAGTCGGCCAGCGCCTCGATCACCGCGTCGCAGCGCTGCGCGATCTCGCGGCGCACGTCGACCGGGGCGGGCTTGGTGAACGTCGGCTTGGCGGTGCGCTCGACCTGCGCGCCGCGCGCCCGCAGCAGCGCCTCGAGCTCATCGAGGAACACGTCGCCGCGCGGCTTGCGGATGTCGAGCAGCGCGATGCGCGCCGGCAGCTGCGCCGGTCGGGCCGCGAGCGGGCGCCCCTCCGGTGCGCGCTCGCTGGTCGGGTCGAGGATCGTCACCGCCACGGCGACACCGCCTCGGTCACCGGGACGCTGCCCATCTCGCCGCCCACCCACGCGCCGTAGACCATCGAGAAGCGGCCGGCGTCGCCGCCCGCGTGGGCGATGACGATCCGCTCGGGGGAGGCGAACTTCGCCACCGGCTGCTGCGGGTCGCTCACCCACGCCGGGTCGAGCCCCTCGGCGATCCCGCCGGCCCCGCGCACGAGCGAGCCGGCGGGCGCGTGGGTCAACGCGAACAGCTCCTGCGCGAGGCCCTCGCGCGACCAGCCGGCCTGCGCGAACACGCGACCGTGCTCGGGCCCGACGACGAGCAGCGCGTCCCAGACCAGCCGCTGACGCACGTGCGCGACCGCCTCCAGGCCGCCGGCCAGCGACCGGGCCAGCGCCTGCGGCTCGCGCGCCAGCTGGTCGACGACGATCCGCGGCGCCTCGGTCGCCATCACCGTCACGCCGGTCTCCCCGGGGTCCAGGCCGCGCGCGACGTGCAGCGGCGCGAACGGCGAGTCCTCCGTGCGCTCGGCGAAGCAGCTCGCGAGCTTGCCGGGCTGGCCGTGCGCGGCGCGGTCCTCCTCGCCGGGCCGGCCGCCGCCGACGTTGCGCACGACGAGGCCCAGCGCGCGGCCGATCGTCAGGTTGGCGCGGTTGCCCTGGCCCAGGCAGTTGCCGGCGGCGTTCATGCCGATCTGCGCGGCCAGCGGCCCGCTGACGACGATCGTCGGCCCGGCGGGATGCGTCGTGGCCAGCACGCCCTGCAGCGCGAACTCGGGCCGGCATGCGGCATGGACGGCGGCGAGCACGACCGGGAATGCCTCGGGCGGGCAGCCGGCCATGACCGCGTTGATCGCGACCTTCTCGACGGTCGCCTCGCCGTCGTAGGGCGGCACGACGCCGACGAGGTCCTGCGCGTCGCGCGCGGTGGCGTCGAGCATGGCCACCACCCGCTCGGGCGTCGGCGGCACCACCGGCAGCCCGTCGGTGATGCCGCGATGCAGCAGCGCCTCGAACGGATCCTCGAGCTCGCCGACCACCAGCTCGCGGGCCCGCAGCCGCCCGGTGCGCCGGGCCGTCCGCGCGGCCAGGCGAGCCGCGACCTCGGGGTCGCGCGTGCGCGACGCGCAGCCCGGCCGCAGCGCCGGCAGCCCGTCGAGCGCGAGCGTCACGCCCGCCTGGCGCGCGATGTCGGCGTAGCGCGCGCGTTGCAGGCCCTCGACCCGCGCCACCTCGGTCGCGCCGTCGAGCAGGACGAGCGCCGGCACCGCCTCGAGGTCCAGCCGGCGGCTGAGCTCGAGGTCCTCGTCGGGCTGGGGCACCGCGCGCAGGCCGAGGCGGACCGCCTGCGCCGCCGTGTCAGCCGGCTCGGACTGCGAGAGCACGCGCACCCCGGCGGCGTCGAGCGCCGGGAGCACCTGATCGCACACCGGGCAGTCGTGCTTGACGAGCGCGACGAGCTCCATCGCCCGCCGACCCTACGCGCCCGGCATACTCCGCGCACATGATCGGCCTGCACATCACCTACACCGTCCGCCCCGGGACCGGCGACGAGGCGGCCCGCCACCTCGCCGCGATGGCCGCGGCGACGCTCGAGCACGAGCCCGGCTGCCTGGCCTGGGTCGCCATCCGCGACGGCGAGCAGCCCGACGTCTTCCATCTCACCGAGCTCTACCGCGACGAGGCCGCGCGCGATGCGCACCGCGAGACCGACCACTTCCGCCGCCACGTCGTCGAGGGCTTCCGGACGCTGGCGGCCGACCGGGCGGCGGCCAGCGGACCCGTCACCGCGGCGGTCTGGCGATGACCCCCACGGTCCTCGTCCTCCAGCACATCGCCTGCGAGCCGCCGGGCGTCTTCGAGGACGTCATGCGCGAGCGGGGCGCCGCGCTCGTCCGCGTCGAGCTCGACGAGGGCGAGCCGATCCCCACCGACACGGCGTTCGACGCGATCGTCGTCATGGGCGGGCCGATGGGCGCCTACGAGGACGCCGAGCACGACTGGCTGGCGGGCGAGAAGCGCCACCTCGCCGCCGCGGCGCGGGCGGGCACGCCGATCTTCGGCGCCTGCCTCGGCGCGCAGCTGCTGGCCTGCGCGCTGGGCGGCCGCGCCTACCGCGGCGAGGAGCCCGAGGTCGGGGTCCTCGACGTCGAGCTGACCGGCGAGGGCCGCGCGGACCCCGTCATGGGCGCCCTGCCATCCCGCTTCTGCACGCTGCAGTGGCACAGCGACACGTTCGACCTGCCGCCCGGCGCGCAGCGGCTCGCCGGCTCGCCCGCCTACCCCAACCAGGCGTTCCGCTGGGGCGACGCCGTGTACGCGGTCCAGTTCCACATCGAGGTCACCGAGGCGATGGCCGCCGAGTGGGCCGCCGTCCCGGCGTACGCGCAGGCGCTCGAGGCGGTGCGCGGACCGGGCGCCCTGGACGCGTTGCTGGCCGACTTCGCCGCGCGGGCACCGCAGATGCAGCGCCACGCCCGCGCGCTGTTCGAGCGCTGGTTCGCGCTGGTCGGCTGAACCCGCTCAGCCGGCGCTCGCCACGGTGGCGGCCTCGACATCGTCCGCGCGGCGCGGCGGACGCGTCAGGAGGGCCGCCGCGAGGAAGCAGAGCGCGCCCAGGAACGTGCCGAGGTTCACCAGCCGCGCGTTGGCCACCTCGCCCGACGACGGGACGATGAACGCGGCCACGGCGGAGATGCCGAACGCCACCGAGCCGGCCATGTTCAGCCACGTCGCCCACCACGTGCGCGCCTCCGGATCCCACAAGCGCTCGCGATGTGTCGTCGCCACGACCGCCAGCCCGCTCGCCACGAGGAAGCACACGGAGCCGTACGCGTCCGGGCTCCAGACGTAGCCGCGCGCCTGCTGGGCGTCGAGGTGCGGGAACAGCGCCGCCGCCGTGCTGAGGTTGAAGCAGATCGTGCCCGCGAACTGGACCATGGCGGACCACCAGTCGTCCCAGTCCGTCGCCGATCGCCATGCTCCGGCCCGCCAGCGCCCGCTCAGGCGCAGCTGGATGAACGCCGCCAAGGTGAAGAACAGCGACCCGACGAAGTACGTGACGTTGTCGGCCAATGCCCCGACGAGGGTGATGTAGCCGGGCAGCGCGCCGACCGCGAAGAACACCGAGCCGATCGCGAACCCGATCGACTCGCGTCGCAGCCGCCGCAGGCGCGTCATGTCCCGATCGCCTCCACGGCGTGCAGTCTGCCGAGCGCGGCGGTCGACCGCTCCGCAGAGAGCGCCGCGCGCCGGTGGCGGCCGGTCAACCCTCTGGGGACGCGCCGCCCGTCGCGTCGCCGCCGCCGGTCCCGTCGCCCGCGGTGCTGTAGCCGTCGGGCGACGGCGTGGCGCCCGACGCGCCGCTGGTCCCCGGCGCCGTCGTCCCGGCCGTCCCATCAGCGCCGCTGGTCCCCGGTGCCGTCGTCCCGGCCGTCCCGGTCGCCCCGGTCGCCCCGGTCCCGGTCACGCCCGCGCTGCCGGCGCTGGTGCCGTGCCCGCTCTCGAAGCGCCCATGGAAGTCCGAGGCGACGAACGGGTGCTTGGGGGCCGGGAAGTCGCCGCAGTAGCTCCCGTGCGCGGCGGCCATGTACTCGTGCCAGATCGGCGCCGGCAGCGTCCCGCCGAACACCTCGCCGTAGCCGGGCACGGCGGTCATCGAGGTCGTCTCCTGCGGGTAGCCGACCCACACCGCGGTCGACAGGCGCGGCGTGAAGCCGACGAACCACGCGTCGGTGAAGCTGCTCGTCGTGCCCGTCTTGCCCGCCGCCGGGCAGCCGATGCCCTGGCCCGCCGCCGTCCCGCTCACGAGCACGCCCTTGAGGGCGTCGATCACCTTCGCGGTCTGGCCGTCGGTGAACTCCTTGCGGCGCTTGCCCACGCCGGGATGGTCGACGGTCCCGTCGGGGTGGACGACCTTGGCGATCGCGGTCACGCGGTTGCGCCGGCCGCCGTCGGCGATCGTCGCGTACGCGTCGGCCATCTCCAGCGGCGAGACCCCGCGTCGCAGGCCGCCGATCGCCTCGGCCGGGAACGCGTCCAGGTGCGACGTGATGCCCATGTCGTAGGCCGCCTTGCGGATCCGCTCCGGCGTGATGTCGGCGCCGAGCTGGGCGTAGACGGTGTTGTCGGAGGCGATGATCGCGTCCTTGAGGCTGACGCTGCCGCGGTAGCTGTGGTCGTCGGTCTGCACGTGCCAGGTCGGCGCCGCCGGATCCCAGCCCGGCATCAGCTCGTGCGAGTCGTAGTAGGTCTTGGTGGGGTCGATGCCCATCCGCACGGCGGCCATCAGGTCGATGCCCTTGAACGTCGAGCCGGGCTGGCGGAACGCCTGGGTGGCGTAGTTGAAGACGGTCGGCCCGTACGTCGCCGACGACGCCATCGCGAGGATGTGGCCGTTGCGCGGATCGACCGTCACCAGCGCCGCCGAGGGCTGGCCGGGCTGGTTGAGGTGGTCGGTGATCGCCTGGCGGGCGAGGTCCTGCAGGTGCAGGTCGATGGTCGTGTAGACCCGCAGGCCGCCGCGGCGCACGGTCGCCACCCCGTAGCGGTCGATCAGCTCCTGCTTGACGTAGTCGAAGAAGAACTGCTCGTGGCGCTGCTGGTAGTACGTGTTGCGGCGCAGGCCCAGCCGCGTCGCCTTGGTCCGCGCCGCCTGCGCCGGGGTGATGTCGTGCGCCTTGACCATCGCGTCGAGCACCTCGGCGCGGCGCTTCTTGGCCGCATGCGGAAACCGGAACGGGTTGTAGGCCGACGGCGCCTGCGGCAGCCCGGCCAGCAGCGCCGCTTGGGCCAGCGTCAGCCGCGAGGCGGGCTGGTCGAAGAAGATCCGCGCCGCCGCCTCGATGCCCACCGCGGTCTGCCCGCCGACGGTCCCGTAGGGCACGTTGTTGAGGTAGGAGTCGAGGATCCACGCCTTCGAGTGCACCTGCTCGAGCTCGTCGGCCAGCTTCGCCTCGAGGATCTTGCGCTGCAGCGTCTTTTGGAAGCGGATGCTCGGCGTGTACAGGTTGCGCACGAGCTGCATGGTCAGCGTCGAGGCGCCCTGCACCGACTTGCCCTGCGAGAGGTCCTCGAGCGCGGCGCGGCCGATGCCGACGTAGTCGACGCCCCCGTGCTCGTAGAAGCGGCGGTCCTCGATCGCCACGGTCGCCTTGCGCACGACGTCGGGAATGCGGGCGGCGCCCACGCGTGTGCTCAGCGTGTCCGACGAGATGAACCCCAGGCGCGTGCCGTCGGCGGCGTAGACCGTCGAGATCTCGCCTTGCGGCTTGGGCGCGAGCTCGTCGATGGTCGGCGTGTCGTCGACGACCCGCAGCACCCACGCCGCGGCGACCGCCCCCGCCGTGGCGATCGCGACCAGCAGCGCGACCGCCACGCCGGCCGCGGTCCAGCGCACGGGGTGGCTGCGACCGCGCCGGCGGCGCAGGGCACGGCGGCGACGCGTCATGGCGTGACCGCCCGAGCGCAGAACCTCGCCGCGCGCTGATCCCGATGCTGCGCGAGCGACCGCTGGCGGTGCCGAAGCGCACGCTTCTCGGCCCTCAACAGCCCTTCGATCGCTGGGCACGCCCGGTCGCTCATCCCCGCCCAGATGGTGGCACGGGCGCGCCGAACGGGCCGCAGGTAACGCTGCACCGGCCCAGGGGGCCGGAAAAGTCCCTGCATCTGGCCATCTTTTTGGTTGAGCGCCGCAGTCTGCTTTGTATTGGACATGCAAACGCTCTCCAATACACCGGCTTTGGCCGCCTACGAGGCCCTGGCACCAACCTACGATACGTTCACCGCGGAGCACGATCACGACCTCTGGTTGCGACGTCTCAACGGGCTGGTCGAGGAGCACGGAATTGGCGGCCGGCGGCTCCTGGACGTCGGCTGCGGGACCGGCAAGAGCACCCTGCCGATGCTCCTGCGCGGCTACGACGTGACCGCCTGCGACATCTCGCCGGGGATGGTCGCGATCGCCCGCAAGCGCCTCGGCCCGATCGCCGACGTATTCGTCGCCGACATGCGCGACCTGCCCGACGACGACTCGGACGGCTACGACCTGGTGACGTGCCTCGACGACGCCGTGAACTACCTCACGACGCCGGACGACCTGCTCGCCGCGTTCACCTCGGTGCAGCGGGTGCTCGCACCCGACGGGCTATACCTGTTCGACGTCAACACGATGCTCGCCTACCGCACCTCGTTCGCCAGCGACTTCGTCGCCGAGTCGCCCGACACGGTGTTCTGCTGGCGCGCGGGTCAGGAGTCGGCGGGCACGCCGGACCGCGCCTACAGCGCGCAGCTCGACACGTTCGTCCTCGAGAGCGACGGTCGCTGGTCGCGGACGACGAGCCTCCACCAGCAGCGGCACTTCAGCGACACGACGATCCGGGCCTGCCTCGGCGAGGCGGGGCTGCGCTGCGTGGACGCGATCGGTCAGGCCCCCGGGGTGCAGCTCAGCCGGCCGGTCGACGACACCGTCCACCACAAGTGCGTCTACCTGGCCCGCCACGACGCATGATCGTGGCGGGGGCTACGTCACCGCACCGACGCGAACTCTCGCGCGGGGGCCTGCTGCTCGCGCTCCTGCGCGGCGTAGGCCGCCGCGGCGACCACGCGCACCTGGTCGGCCAGGCTGGCCACGAGCGCCCAGTCCGTGCGCGCGCTGGTCAGCGACTGCAGCATGTCCTCGCACATCCGCCACGAGCGCGTGAGCGCCTCGTCGGCCGAGAAGGCGTCGTCATCGTCGTCGTGGTGCACCCGGCCGCCGCCGCTGGGCGCACGCTCGAAGAGCATGAGGATCGCGCTCGCGTCCACCGACGCGCTTTCGGGCTCTTGCGCCGCCTGCTCCTGCAGCTCCTCGATGCGCTCGAGCAGCCCGGCGAACTCCTCGGTCAGCGTCCCCCACTGCGCCTCGCTGACCGACAGCGAGGTGCGGCTGAGATGGATGTCGGTGCGCTCGAACCCGCCGGCCTCCAGCGCGTCGAGCGCCGTCGTCTGGGTATGGGCGAGCGTCGCGGCGACCGCGGCCTCGCGTGCGGCCGTGGAGATCGAGCCGTACTCGGTGTCGTCGAAGAAGGGCAGCTGGGCGAGCTCGTACGTGATGCCCCGAGACGTGCGCATGCTGCACAGCAGGCCGGCACGCTCGAGGATGCGTGCGTGACGAGACACGGTACGGCGATCCGCGCCGACCTGCGTGGCCAGGGCGTCCAGGCCGACCGGGCCGGCGTCAAGAGCGGAAATGATGCGTATGCGCAGTGGATGGGCGATCGAACGCGCCAGCTGCGGCGCCAGGTCCGTAGAGGACATATCGATCCTTTCGTCGGGCCACCGGTCAGAAGCCGGCGATTGCTTGAGCCTTCTAGCAGACTTGACGTGCTGAGGCGAGCATTACATCGTCGCCCAGGGATAGAACAACAAGGAGGTGACACATGATCCTCAAGCCGTAGCGAGCCCCTGCGGGCGGGGGCCGGAGGGCCCAGCCTTCCCGCCCCCGCCCACCGCAGGTAGCGTCCGCCACCGGAATGTCCGGCGACGTCCCCTCCCTCGAGGCCCTCGGCCGTGCCGTGCGCCTGCTGCGCCAGTCGCGCAGCCTGGCCCAGGACGAACTTGCCGTGCGCACCGGCCTTCACCGCACGTACCTCGGTGGCATCGAGCGCGGCGAGCGCAACCCGACGTGGAAGACGTTGACGACCATCGCGGCCGGTTTGGAAGTGTCGATGTCGGAGCTGGTCGAGTACGCGGAGCGCGAGACGGGCAACGGCGGCGGACCGTGACCGGTCTCCGGCCGCGGCGGCCGGGACGCGGTCGGGATGGACGAATGATCGATGTCGGGGCCGTGGTCCGATGAGCCAATATGGCGCATCGCCGCTCACGGACGCCCCGGTTGCTCGAGGTGCGCGCCGCCATGCCGGCGGATCAGTCGAAGACGACGACCTGACGCACGGCCTCGCCGCGCGCGAGCCGGTCGAAGCCTGCGTTGATGTCGTCGAGGGCCAGCCGGTGCGTCAGCAGCCGCTCGACCGGGAGGCGCCCGGCGCCGTGCAGCGTCAGGAAGCGCGGGATGTCGCGCGCGGGGACGCTCGAGCCGAGGTACGAGCCGCGCAGCGTCCGCTCCTCGGTGACGAGGCTGAGCGCCGGAATGCTCAGCCGGCGGCTCGGGTCGGGCAGGCCGACGGTCACCGTGATCCCGCCGCGGCGGGTGGCGGCGTAGGCGTCGGCGAGGACGCGCTCGCTGCCCACCGTCTCGAGCACCTTGCGCGCGCCGCCGCCGGTCACCGCGCGGACCTCCGCGACGGCGTCCTCGCCCGCCGGCACGGCGTGGGTGGCACCGAGCTCGCGCGCCAGGTCGAGCTTCGCCGCCACGGTGTCGACGGCGACGATCGTCGTCGCGCCGGCGGCCACCGCGGCCAGCAGCGCGGCGAACCCGACGCCGCCCAGGCCGAACACCGCGACGCTGTCGCCCACCTCCACGCGCGCGGCGTTCAGCGCCGCCCCGGCGCCGGTCAGCACCGCGCAGCCGAAGACGGCGGCCACCTCGAACGGCAGCTCGGGCCCCACGCGGACGGCGGAGCGCGCGGAGACGACGACGTGATCGGCGAAGGCCGAGACCCCGAGGTGATGGTGCAGCGCCAGGCCGTCGAGCTCGCCCCACCGCCGGCCGCCGCCCACCAGCTCGCCGGCCGCGTTGGCCGCCGCGGCCGGCTCGCACAGCGCCGCCCGCCCGTCGAGGCATGCCGCGCAGCACGCACACGACGGCACGAACGTCAGGACGACCCGGTCGCCGGGCGCGAAGCCGGCGCCGGCGCCCGCCTCGACCACCTCGCCGCTGGCCTCGTGGCCGAGCACCATCGGCATCACGCGGGGGCGCGAGCCGTCGATCACCGACAGGTCGGAGTGGCACAGCCCCGCCGCGCGGATGCGGACGAGCAGCTCGTCCGGTCCGGGACCGGCGAGGTCGAGCGTCCGGATCTCGAGCGGGCGTGACTGCGCGTACGGCGCGGGACGCCCCATCTCGCGCAGCACGGCGCCGCGCACCGACCGGGGCTGGGAGGGCACGGTCAGAACGCTAACCGAGGACTCAAGCTCCGCAGGCGGCGCGCGGCCTCGGCCCGGACGGCCATGTAGTTGCATACACAACTATCTCTCGCTATCCTGGCTCTCCCGAGGCGAGAGAACGGAGCGACGACCATGAGGCTCGAAGGGCTGCACCACATCACGATGATCACCGGCGACGCGCGCGCGAACGTCGAGTTCTTCGCGGACGTCCTCGGCCTGCGCATGGTCAAGAAGACGGTCAACTTCGACCAGCCCGACGCCTACCACCTGTACTTCGGCGACGAGCAGGGCTCGCCCGGCTCGATCCTCACGTGGTTCGAGTTCCCCGGCGCCCGGCGCGGCCAGGCCGGCCTGGGGATGATCCACACGATCCAGCTCGGCGTCGCGGCCCCGGCGGCGCTGGACTTCTGGGCCGCACGGCTCGACGCGCGCGGGGTCGCCAGCGTGCGCTCCGCCGGTCGCCTGCGCTTCGAGGATCCCGACGGCCTCGCGCTCGAGCTCGTCGTCGCCCGCGACGGCAACCCGCCGCTGCGCGCCGAGCATCCCGAGATCCCGGCCGCGCACGCGATCACCGGCGTCGAGGGTGCCCGCGCCTACAGCGCGTTCGCCGCCGTCGAGGAGAAGCTGCTGACCGGCGTGCTCGGCTTCGAGCACCTCGGCGACGGCGAGTACCGGCTCGACGGCGAGCAGCGCCACTTCCGCTGGGCCTACGACCAGGCCGACGGCCACGGCCGGCCAGGCGCGGGCACCGTCCATCACATCGCGTGGTCCTCGCGCGACGACGAGCACCTGGCCTGGCAAGAGCGCGTGGGCGGCGCGGGCGCGTTCGTCACCGAGGTCCGCGACCGCGACTACTTCCGCTCGATCTACTTCCACGAGCCGCGCGGGACGCTGTTCGAGATCGCCACGCTCGGGCCCGGGTTCGCGGTGGACGAGGACCCCGGCCATCTCGGCGAGGAGCTGCGCCTGCCCCGCCAGCACGAGCACCTGCGCGAGCGCCTCGAGCGCACGCTGACGCCGATCGCCAACCCGCGGGCGGCGCAGGTCGGGCGATGAGCGGCCTGACCTATCGCGAGCGTCCGGCCGCCGGCGAGCCGGCCGGGCTGCTCGTCCTACACCACGGGCGCGGCACCGACGAGCACGACCTGCTCGGCCTGGCCGACGCGCTCGACCCGCAGCGACGGCTGCTCGTCGTCACGCCCCGCGCGCCGCTGACGCTGCCCGATGCGCCCGGATACCACTGGTACGTCGTGGCGCGCGTCGGCCACCCCGACCCCGACACCTTCCACGCCGCCTACGCCGCGCTGACCGCGTTCCACGACGAGCTGTGGGAGCGGACGGGCCTGGCGCCGCAGCAGACGATCCTCGGCGGGTTCTCGATGGGGGCGGTGATGAGCTACGCGACGGGCCTCGGTCCCGGCCGTCCGGCCCCCGCGGGCATCCTGCCGTTCTCGGGCTTCGTGCCCACCGTCGAGGGCTGGACACCCGAGCTCGCCGGCCGCGCCGGGATGCCGGCGTTCGTCACCCACGGCCGGCTGGACCCGGTGATCGGCGTGTCGTTCGCCCGCCGCGCGCGCGAGCTGCTCGAGGCCGGTGGCCTGGACGTCGACTACCACGAGTCCGAGTCCGGCCACACCATCGAACCGGCGCACCTGTCGGCGGCGGCGGGCTGGGTGCGACGAACGCTCGACGCACCCGCCTGACGCCGGTGTGCGCGAGCCGTCGCGGCTCGATGCGCCCGTAGACTCGCGCCTCATGCCCGTCTCGTTCTGGATGCGCCGGCTCGAGCCGCTCCCGCCGCCCCGCCCGCCGCTCGACGGCGACCGCGACGCCGACGTGTGCATCGTCGGCGCCGGCTACACGGGCCTGTGGACCGCCTACGAGCTCAAGCGCGCCCAGCCGGACCTCGAGGTGGTGGTGCTCGAGTCGCGGTTCGCCGGCTTCGGCGCGTCGGGGCGCAACGGCGGATGGGTGCTCGGCGACCTGGCCGGCTCGCGCGAGCGGTGGGCGCGGGGCCCGGCCGGCCGCGCCGGCGTCGCGGCGCTCCTGCGCGCGGTGCAGGACGCGGTCGACGAGGTCGGCGCCGCGGTCGAGCGCGAGGGCATCGCGTGCGACTTCGTCAAGGACGGGTCGCTGCAGGTCGCGCAGTCGCCGCTCGAGCTCTCACGCGTGCGCGCGCTGGTCGCCGAGGAGCGGGGCTGGGGGCTGGACACGCGGCTGCTCGACGCCCCGGAGGTCTCGGCCCGCGTGGCGATCGACGGCGTGCGCGGCGCGGCGTTCACGCCGCACTGCGCACGGATGCAGCCGGCGCGGCTCGTGCGCGGGCTCGCGGCAGCGGCCGAGCGGGCGGGCGCGACGCTGTACGAGAGCACGCGCGTGACGTCGATCTCGCCGGGCCTCGCGCAGACGCCGGCGGGCTGCGTGCGCGCCCCGCACGTCGTGCGCGCCACCGAGGGCTACAGCGCCCGGCTCGATGGCCACCGGCGGACGCTGCTGCCGATGAACAGCGCGATGATCGTCACCGAGCCGCTCGACGACGACGTCTGGGCGCAGCTGCGCTGGGCCGGCGCCGAGACGATCTACGACGCGCGCCACCGCTACGTCTACCTCCAGCGCACCGCCGACGGGCGGGTGGCGATCGGCGGGCGCGGCGTCCCGTACCGATTCGGCTCGGCCACCGATCGCGAGGGCCCCGTCCTGCCGCGCACGATCGCCGAGCTGCGCACGCGCCTGGGCGAGCTCTTCCCGGTCCTGCGCGACGTGCCGGTGGCCGACGCGTGGCACGGCATCCTCGGCGTGCCGCGCAACTGGTCGCCGTCGGTGGGCCTCGACCGGATGACCGGGCTGGCGTGGGCGGGCGGCTACGTCGGGGAGGGCGTGGCGGCGGCGAACCTCGCGGGCCGGACGTTGCGCGACCTGCTGCTGGGCCGCGACACCGAGCTGACGCGGCTGCCGTGGGTGGGCCCGCCCGCCCGGCGCTGGGAGCCCGAGCCGCTGCGCTTCGCCGGCGTGCACTGCGTCTACCAGCTCTACGCGGCCGCCGACCGCCGCGAGCGGGCGACCGGCCGGCCGTCGCTCGCGGGCCGGCTGGGGCACCTGATCGCGGGGAACTAGTGGTTTGTCATGGTTGCGGGACGGGCCACTAGCACGGACGGGGACGCACGCGGGGGGGCCGGCGCCGCGGGCAGCACGGGCAGCGGCGGCGTGGCGGCGCGTGCGCGCCTCGTGGTCGAGCCGCTCGGGGTGCGCTGGACGGTGGCCGAGGCGGTGCGCGCCCTGCGCGGCGAAGCGCACCCGTTCGCGCTGACCGGCGCCTGGGCCGACAGCCGGGCCGTGCTCGGCGCGCAGCCGGTCCGGGTGGCGCAGCCCGGCGAGGACCCGTTCGCGGTGCTCGACGAGCAGCCGGCGGTGGACGCCGCCGCGCATCCCGGCGCGGTCGGCGGCGGCTGGTTCGGCTACCTCGGCTTCGCGCTCGGCCACCTGGTCGAGCGCCTGCCCCCCGCCCCGCCCGCGCGCACGGCGCTGCCGCCCTTCGCGCTGGCGTTCTACGACCACGTGCTGCGCCTCGACGTCGACGGCCGCTGGTGGTTCGAGGCCCTGGAGACGCCCGCGCGGGCCGCCGCGCTGGCGGCGCGGCGGCGCGCGCTCGCCGCCCGGAGGCCCGCAGCGCCGCGCGCGTTTCGCGCCGGGCCGTTCGCCCCGCCGCGCCCGGCACGGCCGGCCTGCGCGCGCGGCGTCGCCGAGGTGCGTCGAGCGCATCCACGCCGGCGAGCTGTTCCAGGCCAACCTGACGCTGCGCATCGAGGGGCCTCTGGACGGCGACCCGCTCGACGCGTTCGCCACCGCGATCGCCGTCGAGCCGCGCCACGGCGCGCTGCTCGCCGGCCCGTGGGGCGCGACCGTCGGCCTCTCCCCCGAGCTGTTCCTGCGCCGCCGCGGGCGAGACGTCATCTCGTGTCCGATCAAGGGCACGATCCCGCGCGACGCCGAGGCCGAGGCCGCCCGCCGTGCGCTCGTCGGCTCGGCCAAGGACCGGGCCGAGAACGTGATGATCGTGGACCTCATGCGCAACGACCTCGGCCGCGTCTGCGCCTACGGCAGCGTGCGCGCCGGCGGCGAGCCGGTCGCCGAGGCGCACCCCGGCGTCTGGCATCTCGTCTCCGAGGTGCGCGGCCGGCTGCGCGACGGCGTGGGCGACGGCGACCTACTGCGGGCCACGTTCCCGCCGGGGTCGGTGACCGGCGCGCCGAAGGTCCAGGCGCTGCACGTGATCTCGGAGCTCGAGGGCACGGCCCGCCACGTGTACACCGGGGCGGTCGGCTTCGTCAGCCCGGTCGCCGGGCTCGAGCTCAACGTGGCGATCCGGACCTTCGAGGTGCGCGACGGCGTGGCCTGGATCGGCGCCGGCGGGGGGATCGTCGCGGATTCGGACCCCGACGCGGAGGTCGCCGAGGCGCTGGGCAAGGCACGCCCGCTGGTCGCGGCGCTCGGCGCCGAGCTGCGCCCCGGCCCGCCTAGCGGCCGGCTGCCGCAGCACCGCGCGCTGGCCGGCGGCCGCCGGCGCCCCGACCCCGCGCTCGGGCTGATCGAGACGCTGGCGGTGCGCGACGGCCAGCCGCTCGAGCTCGACGAGCACCTCGCGCGCCTGGCCGCCAGCGCGGCCGAGGTGTACGGCGCCGCGCTGCCCGCCGACCTGGCCGCGCGGGTACGCGCCCGTGCGGCCGAGGCCTACGGTGCCACGTTGCCCGGCGACCTGGCCGCGCGGGTGCGCGCCGCGCCGGTGGGCGCCGCCGGCTACGCGCGGCTGCGCATCGACGCCGTCCCCGGCGACCGGTCCGGCGAGCTGCGCTGCGCGATCGCCGTCCACCCCGCTGCGCTCCCCGAGCCCGCCGCGCCGGTCGCACTCGTCCCCGTCTGCCTGCCCGGCGGCCTCGGCGCCCACAAGTGGCGCGACCGCCGGCTCGTCGACGCGCTGCGAGCCGAGCTGGGTGCGCTCCCGCTCCTCGTCGACAGCGACGGCGCGGTGCTCGAGGCGGCGATGGCCAACGTCTGGCTCGTCGAGGGCGACGCGCTCGTCACCCCGCCCGCCGACGGCCGGATCCTCCCTGGCTGCACCCGCGCCCGAGCGCTCGCGCTGGCCGGCGCCCGGGAGGAGGCGTTCGACCTCGATCGCCTGCACGCCGCCGACGCCGTCGCGCTGACGTCGTCGATCGCGCGGGTCCGGGTCGCCGCGCCCGGCCGCGGCGCCCCGCCCGCGCCCGTCGAGGCGCTGCGCGCGGCCCTCGCCGGCGCCTAACGGCGCGCGACGCCCCGCACCGCCCCGCAACCGTCGAGGCGCCCCGCGCGGCCCTGGCCGGCTAACCCCGCGCGACCTCCTGCACCGCCCCGCGCACGGCGCGCGCGGGCAGCTGCACCGGCGCCCGCCCAGGCGGCCGGTCATCCCGTGCCGGCGCGCGAAGCGCAGCACGCCGTCCATGCGCCCCGGCCCGTCCACCCGCACGGTGCCCCGGTAGCGGCCCAGGCGGAGTCGATGCGGCCGCTGACCCGCACGCCCGGCACCCAGCTCACGGCGCGCAGGACGAAGCGCGTCCGCCCGACGGTGCGCCAGCGCCCGGCCCGCAGGCCGCCGCCGCGCCGGTCCGACAGCCCCGATGCTTCGAGCTGGAGGGCGGCCTCGCGCACGTCGTGGACCGCGCCCACGGCCGCCGCCAGCACCTGCCCGCGCTGCCCGCCCACCCCCGGTGCCGCGGGCGTCGTCGCCAGCGACACCGGCGCGACCGCCTGCGGCGGCACCGCGTACCAGGAGCGCGCGCACGGATCGCCCGCCCGCCGGCCCGCGAAGAACCGCGACAGCGCGCGGCGCACGCAGCCGTCGAGGTCGCCGTCGATCGCGTCGTGCCCGCCTCCCGGCACGACCACCAGCTGCGCCCGCGGCATCTGCGCCGCGAGCGCGCGATCGTTCTCCAGCGGCGTGCGCACGTCCAGCGACCCGCCGAGGATCAGCGCCGGCACGTCCGGCAACGGCGCGGCGACCGGCCCGGCGACCCGGCCCACCGGCCAGCTCAGGCACTGCTCGTCGACGCTCATAGCCGCGACCAGCGGGCGGTTGAACGGCCCCAGCGCCGCCTCGGGCGCCGCGGCCACCGCCGCATCCATCAGCGCGGGCCGCTCGGCCAGCGGCGTCGACAGCCCGTAGGCCAGCCGCGTGTCCGAGCACGTGGTGGCGGCGTTGAGGCCCAGGCTCAACTCGCGCACCCGCGGCGGCGCCCCGATGGCCGGGCGGATCAGCCGCAGCAGCGGCGCCGCGTCGCCGGCCAGGCCGGAGCGGACCGCCGCGGGCAGCGCCGCCTGCAGGTGCGGATCGAGGTCGCCGGCGACGATGAGCACGGTGAGCCCCTGCGCGGTCAGCGTGCGCGCCACCCGGCGGCCGCGGCCGTCGACGACGAACCCGCGCAGAGGCGCGGCCTCCAGCCGCGCGGCCAGCGTGCGCATGTTGCCGAGCGGATCGTCGGTGATGGCGCGGCAGCGGCCGTCCGAGCACTGCGCCGCCAGGATCCGCGGCAGCGCGCTCCAGGAGTCCGCCAGCAGCGCGTCGACGCCGTCCGGGCCGACCGACGAGTCGAGCACCAGCCGGTCGACCCGCGACGGGTACCGGCGCGCGTACTGCGTGGCGACGTAGGTGCCGTACGACGTGCCCTGCAGCGACAGGCGCGGTACGCCGAGCGCGCGGCGCAGCGCCTCGATGTCGTCGACCGTGTCGGTGGTCGAGTAGAAGTCGCGCCGCGGCCCCAGATGGCGCGCGCAGCGCGCGCTGAGCCGCTGGCCGTCGGGGGCGAGCGCCCGGGTGCGCTGGAGCCGCGGGCAGCGCAGAGCGCCCGACGCGCCGGTGCCGCGCTGGTCGATGACGACGAGCCGACGGGTGCGCAGCGCGGGCGCGAGCGTCTGCTCGTAGGCGGGCGCGAACGCGACCGCGCCCTGCCCCGGCCCGCCCGCGAGCGCGAGCAGCACGCCGGCGCCGCGCCGGGGCGCGCGCACCTGGCGGGCGACGCGCAGCGCGATCGTGCCCGCCACCGCGCCCGTGCGGTCGAGCGGGACGAGCAGGCGGGCGCACTCGAAGCCCGCCAGGGCCGGCGCGCAGGGGCGCCAGTCCAGGCGTGCTGCCGCTGCCGCCGGCACCACGGACTCCGCTGCGGCGTGCGCCGGCGCCGCGGCGGCCACGAGCGCGGCCGCGGCGGCGAGCGCCGCGACCGCTCGCCTCACCTCGCCCCGCTGGTCGTGCTCTGCGTCGCCCCGATCACGCGCCAGGGCGTGGCGTCGGCGCCGTCGAGCGCGAACGTCCAGCGCTCGGTCCAGCGCGCGACCGCGTCGCGCGAGCCCTCGAGCACCGCGACCGTGTGGCGATCCTCCACGTAGCGGCGCCCCGACAGCGCCAGCTCGACGACCATCCGCGGCGGCTGCGCGTCGCCGTCGAGCGCGACGAGCGTCATCCGCTCGAGCGTCGGCCCACGCACCACGAGGCGCGCGCTGCGCCCGCCGCGCGGGTAGAGCAGCTCGTTCGACGCCTCCGGCGTGGCCACCGCCAGCAGCGCGTCGTCCTCGCCGTCGACGGCCTCCGCCCACGCGGCGATCGCCCGTCGCGCCGACGTCTCGAGCACCTCCGGCGCGAACCGCCCGTCGACCAGGCTGAGGTCGAGCGCGGCCTTGTGCCCGTCGCCCGCGTAGTCGAGGTCGACGAGCGCGGCGATGCCGGCGTCGTCGGGCGCGGCCTCCGCCGAGGCCCGCTCGATGACCGCCTCGTCGCGCAGCCGGCCGTCGCCCCACGGCGACGCCACCAGCTCGGACGACAGGTTGTGCTCGCCCTCCGCGAGCTGCTCGATCGACAGCAGCGCCCAGCGGCCGTCGCGCTTGCCCAGCGTCCAGTACTCGCGCAGGCGCGTCGTCTCGCTGCTGGACTCCTTGCGCTTGATCCGGTGGCCGTGGCGGTCCACCACGATGTCGTTGAGCGTCGCCTCGATCAGCACGACGACGCGATCCTCGGTGTCGGCCTCGCGGTTGACGAGGCCGACGTAGTAGACGCCCGGCTCGCCCTGCACGCTGACCTGGTTGTGCCAGCCCTTGCGGTCGAAGTCGTCCAGGCGCAGCCCCCACTCGAGCATCAATGACGGGCTGACCATGCGCTTGAGCGCCTCGCGATCGCGCGCGGTCCATGCCGCCTGCACCGCGAAGAACAGCTCGCGCGCCTGCTGGCTCACCGTCTGCGCGTCGAACGCCGCGTCGTCCTCAGCCGCCTCGGCGGCGGCGAGGCGCACATGCGCCGCCCGCGCGTTGCCCGGCGCCGGCGCCGGCGCTCCGCCAGGACGCCGCCCACGACGGTCACCAGGACGACCAGCACGATGAGCAGGATGATCACGAGGCTGACGCCGCCGCTGACCTGGCCTCCCGAGCCGCTGCCCCCGCCACCGGAGAACCCGCCGCCGCCTCCGCCTCCGCCTCCACCTCCACCGCCGAAGCCGGAGGAGCCGCCGCCGGCCGCGCCGAAGGCGGCGGGCGCGAGCACGAGGGCGAGGGACAGGGAGATGCAGGCGGCAGTCAGACGGGACACATGCGGCACGATGCCAGGCGGCGCGGCCGCCAACAACCCGAGCGCTCTCGATGGACGAACGTTGCGTCGGCCACGAGCGGCCCCCGCGCGCTCACCCCGCCGCCGGCGGGCGGGCGCGCTCGCGCCCGTCCGGCTCGGCGCGCGGCTCGTGACCCGGGCAGGCCACGACCGGGATGCGCGGATACTTCGGGAACGCCGGGTCGCCCTTCGACCGCAGGCACATCGAGAACACCGACCCGCGCGTGTTGCGCACGAGCTTCTGATGGCGGCAGGACGCGCACAGGCCGGCGGACGGATCGGACACGGCCCGGAGAATAGTTGAGGCAGTCAACTACAATCCTCGCGTGCGCATCTTCTGGCGACTGCTCGGGTTCCTCCGCCCCTACCGCCGCGCAGTCGCCCTGTCGCTGCTGCTCGCCGCGGTGGCGATGCTCGCCACGGTCGCCATCCCGTGGCTGACCGGGCGCGCCGTCAACGCGATCCGCGCCGACGACGGCGACGAGCTGCTGCGCTACGGGCTGCTCATCGCGGCGGCCGGCGTGGTGCGCCTGGCGCTGATGGTCGCGCGCCGGCTCGTGGCCGGCCGCGTGTCGCTCGGCGTCGAGCTCGATCTGCGCGACACGCTCTACACGCACCTGCAGTCGCTCGAGCTGGGCTTCTTCGACCGCCAGCAGACCGGCCAGCTCATGTCGCGCGCCACCGTCGACCTGCAGTCGGTGCGCTTCTTCCTCGGCTACGGCCTCGTGTTCGTCATGCAGTCGGTGCTGACGATCGTGCTCGCCGCCGTGGCGATGTTCGTGCTCGAGCCCTGGCTGGCGGCGATCTCGCTGGCGCCGGTGCCGTTCGTCGTGTGGGTGGCCTACCGCTTCGGGGCACGGGCGCGACCGGCGCAGCAGGAGGTCCAGCAGCGCATCGCCGAGCTCACCGCGGAGGCCGAGGAGAACGTCTCCGGCGTACGGGTCGTCAAGGCGTTCTCGCGTGAGCAGCGCCAGCTCGAGCGCTTCCGGCACCGGACCGGGCGCGTCTTCGACCAGGCGCTGGTCGCCACCCGCCTGAGCGCGTTCTACCAGCCGTTCATCGGCTTCCTGCCGCAGCTCGGGCTCGCCGCGATCCTGTTCTTCGGCGGCCGCCAGGTGATCGAGGGCCACATGTCGCTGGGCGAGTTCACCGCGTTCTACGCCTACCTGCTCATGCTGCTCGTGCCGATGCGGATGCTCGGCCTGGTCCTCGGCATGGCCCAGCGCGCGGCCGCGTCGGGCGCCCGGCTGTTCGAGATCCTCGACCGCGCGCCGACGGTGACGACGCCGCCGGACGCCCAGCCGCTGCCCCCGGGATCCGGGCGCGTCGAGCTGCGCGACGTCAGCCTGCGCTACGAGGGCGCGCTGGAGCCGTCGCTGCGCGGGGTCTCGCTCGACGTCGCCGGCGGGACGACGATCGCGCTCGTCGGGGCGACCGGCTCGGGCAAGACGACGCTCGTCCAGCTCATCGCGCGCCTCTACGACCCCGACCAAGGCCAGGTGCTGCTCGACGGCGCGGACGTGCGCACGCTCGACCTCTCGCAGCTGCGCCACGCGGTCGCGACGGTCGACGACGACCCGTTCCTGTTCTCGACGACGGTGGCCGAGAACATCGCGTACGCGCAACCGGACGCCTCCCTGGAGGAGATCGAGACGGCAGCGCGGCGGGCGCAGGCCCACGAGTTCATCGTCGAGCTGCCCGAGGGCTACGACACGACGGTGGGCGAGCGCGGGATGACGCTCAGCGGCGGCCAGCGCCAGCGCCTGGCGATCGCGCGGGCCCTGCTCGCCGACCCACGCGTGCTGATCCTCGACGACGCCACCTCGTCGGTCGACGCCACGACCGAGCGCCTCCTCAAGGACGCGCTGCGCGAGGTGGGCACCGGCGGGCACGCGAAGGCCCGCGCCCTCGCCCAGAACGGCGCAGGCCCGCTGGTCGGTCGCGGGCGCACGACGTTCGTCATCGCCCACCGGCTGTCGACGATCGCCCTGGCCGACGAGATCGCGGTGCTCGAGCACGGCGAGCTCGTCGCGCGCGGGACGCACGACGAGCTGCTCGAGATCAACGACCTGTACCGGGAGATCGTGGAGAAGGGCCTGCCCGACCAGGTGTTCCTGACCCGCAACCCGGTCGAGCGCGAGGCGGCGGGGCTGTGAGCACGGCGGCGAGAGCCGACTCGCGGCTGGCGGACATCCGCCGGCGGCTGCGCGGGAGCAGCGGCCGGGGCCGCAAGGTCCGCGGTCTGGTCGCGCTGCTGCGGCCCTACCGGTGGCGCGTGGTGGCGATGAGCGTCGCGCTGCTGGCGGGCACGGCGGCCTCGCTGGCGCCGGCGCCCTTGGCCACACGAGCGATCGACGACGGCATCGTGCCCGGCGACCTCAGCGCGCTGAACGTCACCGTGGTGCTGTTCCTGCTCTCGGCGTTCGTCTACTGGGGCGCGAGCTACGCGCAGACGTTCCTCGTCAACTGGGTCGGCCAGCGGGCGCTGCAGGACCTGCGCGAGCAGATGTTCCGCCACCTGCAGGCGCAGCCGGTGGGCTTCTACGAGCGCAACCGGTCGGGCGTGCTGCTGTCGCGCATGACCAACGACGTCGAGGCGCTCGACTCGCTCGTCACCGACTCGATCGTCACGCTGTTCCAGGCGTCGCTGACCCTGCTGGGCACGATCGGCATCCTGCTGTTCCTCGACGTCAAGCTGGCGCTGCTGACGTTCGCGATCTTCCCGGTGATGGCGCTCGGGTCGCTGATCTTCCGGATCGCGGCGGTCGATGCGTACCGGCGCACGCGCGAGACGATCGGGTCGATCACCGCCTACCTGCAGGAGACGCTGTCGGGCATCCGGGTCGTACGCTCGTTCGGCCAGGAGCCGGCGCACCTGCGGCGCTTCTCGGAGCTCAACGCCCACAACCGCGACGCGAACATGGTCACGGTCAACCTGAACGCGACCTACTTCCCGGCGGTCGAGCTGCTCAGCGCGCTGGCGACGGTGGGGATCCTGCTGTTCGGCGGCTACCAGGTGCTCGACGGCAAGACCGAGATCGGCGTGCTGGTCGGCTTCATCGCCGCGCTGAACGGCTTCTTCGACCCCATCAACCAGCTGTCGCAGGTCTACACCACCTACCAGTCGGGGATGGCCGCGCTCGACAAGATCTTCGAGCTGCTCGACCAGGATCCCGAGCTGGTGGATGCGCCCGACGCGGTGGACCTGCCGCGCATCCGCGGCGAGATCCGCTTCGACCACGTGACGTTCTCGTACCGGACGGCCGACGACGAGACCGTCGACGCGCTGACCGACGTGGACCTGGTCATCCCGCCGGGGCAGACGGTCGCGCTGGTGGGCGCGACGGGCGCGGGAAAGTCGACGTTGGCCAAGCTCGTGGCGCGGTTCTACGACCCGTCGTCGGGACGGGTGATCGTCGACGGCCACGACCTGCGCACGGTGCGCCAGGCGTCGCTGCGGTCGCAGATGGGCATCGTGCCGCAGGAGGGCTTCCTGTTCAGCGGAACGATCCGCGACAACATCGCGTTCGGGCGCCCGGACGCGGGCGACGAGGAGCTGTGGGGCGCCTGCGAGGCGGTCGGCGCGGCGGACTTCATCCGCGCGTACGCCGACGGCCTCGACACCGAGGTCGGCGAGCGCGGCGTGCAGCTCTCGGCCGGCCAGCGCCAGCTCGTGGCCTTCGCCCGGGCGCTCGTGGCGGACCCCCGGATCCTCGTGCTCGACGAGGCGACGTCGAACGTCGACCTGCACACGGAGTCGAGGATCGAGGACGGCCTGCGCCGGCTGCTGGCGGGCCGCACGGCGATCGTCATCGCCCACCGGCTGTCGACGATCCGCCAGGCGGGCCGGATCGTGGTGCTCGAGCACGGCCGGGTCGTCGAGCAGGGCACGCACGACGAGCTGATCGAGGCGCGCGGGCGGTACTGGGACCTGTACCGCGCCTGGGCGGCGCAGGCCGCCGCGTAGGCCGGCGCACGGGACCACCCTCAAGAATTCTGGTGCTGGGCCGACTACCGGGCGGATCAGCCATGCATTCGCTTCGCACCAAGCTCATCCTCAGTCTCGTCCCCCTCGTCGTCGTGGTGGTTGGGGCCATGACCTGGCTGGCCGTCTCCAAGATGACCAGCGCCCAGGAGAGGACGTCGTATGCGGAGATGCGCGCGACCGCCGCGCAGAACGCCAACGCCTTCGACGCCCAGCTCGAGCGCCAGGTCGAGCTGACCCAGACGATCGCCGACTTCATGGGCGCCTATCGCTCCAACGACCGCCGGGAGATCTCGGCGGCGCTGAAGACGATGGCCGAGAACAACCCGCGCTCCGCGGGAACCTACGTCGCCTACACCGCCGGCCGGTTCGACGGCCCCACGCCCTTCGCGCCGTACTGGAACCGCCTCGGCGGCAAGCTCACGTACTCCACCGTCGATGAGCTCGAGGGCAGCGCCTGGTTCGACACGCCGCTCGAGACCGGCAAGCCGTTCATCACGGAGCCCTTCGTCTACGAGGGCGTCCTGATGAGCAGCTTCGTCGCGCCGATCCTGCGGGGCGGCAGGCCCGTCGGCGTGGCCGGCAACGACGCCACCGCCACGTCGCTGCAGCAGGCCACCGCCAAGATCAAGGTGCTCGACAGCGGCTACGCGATGCTCGTGTCCAACCAGGGCATGTTCATCGCCGCGCCCGACAAGAAGCTGGCCGGCAAGACGACGCTCACGCAGCTGGGCCGGGAGAGGGACGTCGCGCAGCTGGCCGAGGTCGCCGACGCCGTCCGCGCCGGGCGCAGCGGCCAGATCGAGGCGAAGGACCCGTTCACCGGCAAGGACGTCGTGATGTCCTACGCGCCTCTGGACGCCGGCGGCTGGTCGCTCATCGCCGTCGCGCCCAAGAGCGAGGTGCTGGCCGAGGCGCACACGCTGCGCTGGCAGCTGCTGCTCGCCGGCCTGATCGGCATCCTGCTGATCGCCGCCGCGATCATCGTCATCGCCGGGCGCATCACCGGCCCGATGAAGGCGTTCGTCACGCGCCTGCGCTCGCTGAACGACACCGCCGTGGCCGGCCTGCACGACGGCATCGGCGCGCTCGCCCGCGGCGACCTGACCGTCGAGGCACACTCGGAGGTCGAGCCGCTGCCCGTGCGCGGGCACGACGAGATCGCCGACGCGTCGCAGACCGCCAACGCGCTGATCGAGCAGACGTCGGCCTCCGTCGAGGCCTACAACGCGGCACGCGGCGCGCTGGGCGAGCTGATCGGCCAGGTGACCGCGTCCGCGGGCGCCGTCAGCGCCGCGTCGGCCCAGATGGCCACCACCTCCGAGGAGGCCGGACGTGCGGTGAGCGAGATCGCCGGCGCCGTCGGCGAGGTCGCCGCGGGCGCCGAGCGCCAGGTGCGGATGGTCGAGACCGCCCGCACCGCGGCCGAGCAGACGAGCGAAGCCGCCGCGCAGGCGCTGGCGATCGCCGACGAGGGCGCGAGCGCGTCCGAGCAGGCGACCGCGGCGATGGCGCAGGTGCGCGGCTCGTCGGCGTCGGTCAGCGACGCGATCCGTGCGCTGTCGTCGAAGTCCGACGAGATCGGCGGGATCGTGGAGACGATCACCGGCATCGCCGCGCAGACCAACCTGCTGGCGCTCAACGCCGCGATCGAGGCCGCCCGCGCCGGTGAGCAGGGCAAGGGCTTCGCCGTCGTGGCCGAGGAGGTCCGCAAGCTGGCCGAGGAGTCCCAGCGGGCCGCGGGCACGATCGCCGGCCTCATCGAGGAGATCCAGTCCGAGACGAAGACCGCCGTGGGCATCGTCGAGGACGGCGCCGAGCGCAGCGAGCACGGCGCCGAGGTGGTCGAGCAGGCACGAGCCGCGTTCGAGCGCATCGGCGACGCCGTGCGCGACGTCAGCGCCCGCATCGGCGAGATCGCCACCGCGACGAGCGAGGTCGCTGCCGTGGCCGAGCAGTCGTCGGCCTCCAGCGAGCAGGTCTCGGCCTCCACGCAGGAGACGAGCGCGTCGACGCAGGAGATCGCCGCCACCGCCCAGGAGCTGGCGCGGACGGCCGAGGAGCTCGAGGCTCAGGTCCAGCGGTTCACGCTGGCCTAGATGCTTGCGGCCCCCGGGCGCCCACGCGTTCACGGCCCCGCGAACCCGCAAAGACGAAGCCCATCCGAGCCTCTGGCGCTCACACGGGCGCCCGAGCGCGCCGCCTCATTCCAGAGAAAGAACAACGGCCCTCTCGGGGCCGTTGTTCGCGGACGGTTTGCCAACGGAAGCGATGACGCTCCCACTGGGGTGTTGCGGAAAGACCGGTTTGCGGCGACTTCGGACCGGCGACTGGCGGGTTCGGACGCGGGGGTCGCTGGGTTCTGTACGCGGCAGCGGGAATGGCTGAGGCGGGGGTGGCGTGCTGTGGAGTGGCCTACTGGCGTGTCAGTGCGTCAAGTCGAGGGAGGGTCACGGCCTGAGCGCGGGCTCGGTCGCCGGCGAGGGCGCCTTCGACGCCGTAGTGGTAGTCACGCAGCGCGCTGATCCGGGTGAGCTGCTCGCGGATGTACGTGCCCGCGTCGGGTGGCAGCGCGGCGATCTCGTTGGTGAGCTGTTCGCGGCCGTCTACGAGGGTGACGAGGTCTTCGAAATCGCGGCTGGTCAGGCAGTCGTCGTTGCCGCGGTCGGCGAACGCTTCGAGCTTCGTGACGATCAGCCATGGCGGCACGATGGCTCGGATGATCTGCTGTGAGGCGAGCGTGACGGTGTCGGCGTGCGAGGCGGCGCGCCTGAGCCAGCGGCCGGTGAAGCCGGCGAGGCGTTGCTCGACGGGGACGGCGTCGAGGATGATGGCGCGGTCGGCGTGCTTCCAGCGGCAGATGACGCCGCTGTCGATGTCCTCGCGGAAGCGCAGGGCGCGCAGTTGGGCCTGGAAGGTCTCGTAGCCGCTCAGGCTGGTGACTTCGACGACGACGTCGACGTCGTAGGTCACGCGGGGCGCGCGAGCGGCGGGGTCGGTCAGCCACAGCCCGATCGTGGCGCCGCCGAGGAAGACGACCTTGTCGAGCAGGGGTGACAGCGCGTCCGCTGCGGGAGCAAGGAGCGCCTCGTTCACGTGGCTGCGCGAAGGCGTTGGCGCAGTTCGTCCCAGGCGGCCTCGCGCACCCGGGCGTCTCCGAGTCGCAGTCCGTCGGCCAGCGCGGCGAGCTCGGCGACCTCAGGCCAGGTGAGGCGGAGTTGGGGCAGCGCGTCGTCGAGCGGCTCGACCGCGACGCCGCGCACGTCGCCGTGTGGGTCGGGCCAAACGGGCGGCGGCTCCCCGTCGGGCGCGATGCGCTGGTCGAGCGGCGTGGCGCCCCAGGCCGTCGGAACGCCGCGCGCCGGCGGCCCTTGTGTGATGGGGTGCAGGTACTTCAGCGCGTGCTCGAGGAACTCCTCGCTGGCGTGCGGGATGGGCGTCCGGCGCTGCGCGTCGTAGAGGCCCGCTTGCTCGAGTCTGGCGAGCGCCCGCTGCACCTTGGAGTGCTTGACCCCGAGCCGATCGGCCAGTGAGCGCAGCGTCCAGGTTTCTTCGGCACGGAAGAGCGACAGAAGGACAAGGACATCGGGTGGCTGCAACACGCGGCCCACTGTACCATGTATCGGTACACGGTACGAAAGAGGGTTGTCCGCGCCGACGCAGTCCAGCGCGTCGTCGACGATAGTGGTCCGCAGTTGGCTGCGGGCACATCCGACGATCGTCGGGGCATCACCCGACGAAGACCAGGGCGCTTCGGCGACCCCGACCGCCGCGCGATCGATCACGGAGATGACCAGCGGACCAGCGCCCGGGACCGGCGATTTGGCCCTGAGCGCTTTCGGGGTTTCACGGCGAACTGACGCCCTGACCGGGCACATCACTGGCCTGGACCGACCGGCAGAGTGGCTGAAGCAGCCCGATGGCCGCTCCAGCCACGCTGGTGTTCGGATTCGCGGGACGTTCCGCACCGCAATCCACAACACCTCCCACTGCCGGGCAGGGACTCGAACCCCAACTACCAGAGCCAGAATCTGGCGTGCTGCCAATTACACCACCCGGCAACGACGGCGCCCAATCTAGCAAGGGAAGGGCGTCAACCCGCGGCGCTGGGTGGGCCACCCGATCCGCGATTCCTCCGGCGCGACGACCGGTCCGACGTGCAGCGGCATCACGACGGCGGACACTTCGCACGAGAGTGCCGCGAGTCCTTCGGTTCCTCGACATCGGCTGACACGATCCGCGGCCCGCCGTTGCCCAGCGTGCCGCCGGGATTGTCGTGGGGCGACGCGTTCAGTGGCCGCCGTTGCCGTTGCCGTGGCCGCCGGCGTTGGCGTGGGCGGGAGGCCCGTTGCCGGGGCCGCCCTGAGTCTGGCCGAATGCGTTGCCGTTGCCATTTCCATTGCTATTGCCCTTGCCGGGCGGGGTGGGCGGGGGCCCGGGCTCGGACTGGGAGGCGGCGCTATGGCCGCCGTTGGCGAGGCCCGGCGGGCCGGCGGACGACGGTCCGGGCGCCGCTGCGGACGGGCCGGGCGTGCTCGCCGTAGAGGATGTGACGGACTGGGTATGGCCGCCGCCCGAGCTGGCGCTGGACTGGCCGGAGTTGCCGGCGCCGCCGCCCGCCTTGGCGCCGGAGCGGCCAGGGCTGGCGCCCGAGCGACCCGGGCTGGCGCCCGAGCGACCCGAGCTGGCGCCCGAGCGACCCGAGCTGGCGCCCGAGCGACCCGAGCTGGCGCCCGAGCGACCCGAGCTGGCGCCCGAGCGACCCGAGCTGGCGCCGGACCGGCCAGAGTTGCCGGCGGCGCCGTTCGCCTTGGCGGCGGACTGGCCCCGGTTCGCACCGGACTGGCCGGGCTTGCCCACGCCGCGGCCGGAGTTGGCGTTCGAGGACCGCCCGGCGCTCGAGTTGGCAGGATGGGTGACGCCGTTGCCGCGCGCCGCGCCGGAGTTGTCGCGCGTGACGGTCCCGCCGCCCGACTGTCCGCGGCCGCTCGCCCCGCGCTGGGACGCGGGCCCGACCGGGGGCGCCGCGGCGACGACGGGGGTGGAGGACGAGGGGGCAGAGGCCGCGGGGCAGAGGCCGCGGGAGCGAGATCGGCGGCTACGGCCGTGCCGCCGCGACGCTCATCGGCGCCGTGCGCCCGATGGCGCGCGCCGTCCGAGGCGCGGCGGACGTGCCGATATCGGCGGGTCTGGGCCCGCGGCGCCGCGGACGCCGGCACGGGCGCCGGCGCGATCACGTCAGACCCCGCCGCCGGACCGCTGCCCGCCAGCGTGCCGGCCGCCGACTCGACGGCGCGGCCGTGGTCGGCCGGAACGGCGACCCGGGCGTCGGGCAGGCGCAGCGTGGCGCCATCGGGCTCCTGGGCGCCGGGCAGGCCTACGACGGCGAAGACGCCGCCCAGGCACAGCAGCGTCGCCGCCACCCCGCTCAGCGCGACCGCCGTCAATCCGCTCGAAGCGATGAACGCTCGCGGTCCGTGCATGATCCCTGCATCGGCAGGCTAGCGTGGAACTTAAACTCGGACGAGCGTCCACGCGAGCCGACGACGCCTCAAGTGCCGCTCCATGTCGCGTTGACGGCGTCTGGCCGCAGTCAGGCATCCCCGACAACCCGGGCGCCTGGCTCATGACCACCACCAAGCGCCGCGGCATCGACGCCCTGCGCCGCCGCATCACCCTCGAACGCAAGCAAGAGCTTGGGACCACCTACTCGCCTAGCGCGGCCTGGCCGGCCTTCGGCGCGCGGAGGACCTCAGCGCCGCGGGCTCGGCGAGGCGGCTGCGCTGCGCGGGTACCACCTGCTGCCGAGCGTCCGCGCGGACTTGCTCGTCCGCCTCGACCGGCCCGACGAGGCGCACGCGGAGCTGCTGCGCGCCGCCGAGCTGTGCGACAACGACCGCGAGCACGACCTCCTGCTCGCGCGCGCCGCGGCTCTGCTGGCCAGATGACGCTAGGACTCAGCCTGACGGTCCTCGGTGTGCGCTGACGCCGCCCGCAGCGTGCGCGAAGCCTCGTGGTCGGACTCCCGCTCGAGCTCGCCGAGCAGCTCCTCGCCGGAGACCACCGAGTCCGCGAAATGCCGCTGCATCCACGTCAGATGCTCGACGCGGTTCTCGATGATGCGGTGGAAGTCCCACTCGGGCAGGCGCTGCTGCTGCACGTGGTCTTGCATGAGCCGCGGGTCCACCTCGTAGACATGCTCGTAGCGGCTGATGACCACGTCGCTGATGCGCTGATGCTCCTCGGGCGGGCGCTGGGCGGAAAGCCGGAAGCCGAGCATCACATCTCCTCCTCGTAGGCCTGGTCCAGCAGGTACTTGCCGGGGTTCATGACGTTGTTGGGGTCCAGCACGCGCTTGACCTTCTTCATGACGTCGAAGCCGCCGCCCAGCTCGAGGGGCAGCAGGTCGACCTCGCCCTCCCGGCAGGAGCCGTGGCAGCTCGAGATCGAGCCGCCGTGCTCGATCGCGACGCGAGCGATCTCCCGCTTCGCGTCGACCCACGCCGCCCACATCTCGTCGTCGTAGCGCTGCTCCCAGATGCCGACGTCGATCTCGGTCAGGTAGTCGCCGCCGGGGCGGAACGCGCCGTTCGTGTACGAGAACATCCCCCAGTCGTCGAACGTGTCGAACCGCTCCCGCAGGCCGTCGACGATCCGGTGCCACTTCTCGCGCACCGCGGGCAGCTGGCTGTGGGTGATCGCGGCGTCCTCGCAGTGCCAGCTCATGAGCACCGCCTGCCCGCTGCGCGTGCGCCCGTGCAGGGGCGTGGCGTAGCGGTCATGCCGCGACCACCAGTCGCCCTGGGAGATCTCGTCGCCGGCGTACGTCGAGCCGTTGGCCTTGGCGATGCGCATGATCTGCTTCGCCCCGGCCCGCAGCTCGTCCTTCTGGCCGTACATCGCGACCGCGACGATGCTCTTCACCCAGTCGGGCGACGGGATCCACGCCTCGTCGTCACGGCGCAGGTAGGCGACCTTCTGGTCGTCGAAGAGCACCACGCCCGCCAGCGTCGCGAGGCCGGACCGGCTGAAGTCGGCGGTCGCCTCCCAGGCGTCCCGGTAGGACGGGTACGAGAAGAACGCCGAGAACTCGGCTTCCGGGCGCTTGACGAGCTCGAGCGTCGCCTCCGTGACGATGCCCAGCGTTCCCTGATGGCCCATGAACAGGTGCTTGAGCTGGTAGCCCGACGACGACTTGCGCACCTTCTTGCCGCCGCCGTCGCCCACCCGGATGACCTCGCCGGTCGGCAGCACGATCTCGAAGCTGATCACGAGATCGCGGGTGTGGCCGTAGCGAGCGCCGATCAACGAGAACCCGCTCGTGCCGATGCGCCCGCCGACCAGCGAGCACGGGTACGACGCCGGGTCGTCGGGATAGATGAAGCCCAGAGGCTGCAGCCGCTGGGAGAGCTTCATCATGTTGATGCCGGGCTGGACGGTGACCGTGCGGTCCTCGACGTCGATCTCGAGGATCTGGTCCATGCGCTTGATGTCGACGACGATCCCGTGCCTGAGCGGCACGGCGCCGTCGCTGAGACCGGTCGCCCCCGCGCGCGGCACCACGGGGACGCGCGCGCGGTTGGCGAGCTTGACGACCTCGGAGACCTGCTCGGTCGAGGTGGGCAGCACCACCGCCTGCGGGATGTGCTCCTCCCAGCGGTGCAGGGGGAACGGAGCGGGCACGCGCGCGCGGTTGAAGAGCGCGGACTTGCCGGTCAGGACGTTCTCCTCGCCGCAGATCGCGACGAGCTCGTCCACTACTGCGGTGTCGAGTGCCGGGATGGTCATGTCACACCTCAAATCCCGCCGCCTCGGCGACGAGCTCGAAGATGTCGTAGACCTCGAGGCCCTGTGCCTCGCCCTGCTCGGTCAGCGGCCGCTCGGACCACGGACAGGCCGACACGAGCGTGTCGATGTCGCCGTCGAGCTCCTTGACTCTGTCGATGCGCCGGCGACTGATCTTCGCGGTGAGCTCGGGCTTCTCGACGAACAGGTTCGATCCTGCGCCCGAGCAGTACGACCACTGCGTGACGTGGTCGACGTCGATGAAGGTCAGGCCGGGGATCGCGTTCAGGATCTCCCGCGGCGCCTTCCACTTGCCCAGGCGCTTGTTCAGGCGGCAGGGATCGTGGTAGGTGACCGTGCTGTCGATCTCCGTCGTGAGCTCGATCTTGCCGTCGCGGATCAGCTCGGCGATGAGGTCGAGCGCCAGCACGACCTCGAACTCGTCGAAGTTGTCGTCGAGCTCGGGGTAGTGCTCGATGATCGTGATGTAGTCGTGCGGATCGGGGCACACGATCCGCTTGGTGCCGTTCCTGCGCCAGTCGAGCATGTTGTGCTCGGCCATCTTGTGCCCGATGTCGTGGTAGCCGGTCTCGAACATCGGACCGCCGCAGCACCACTGCTGGCTCATCAGCCCGAAGTCGATCCCGCCGGCTTGCAGCAGCAACGCGACGGCGCGCGGGATCGACGGGCGCTTGAAGGCCGCCTCGCAGTCGGCGAAGAGCACGGTCTCGCCGCCCGTCGGCAGGTCGAGGCCGGCCGCCCACGCCCGGACCTTGGCCCCGGACGTCGAGATGTTCCAGCCCAGGACCGGCTCGTTGCCCCACAGGTCGGTCCGCTCGGCCCAGCGCTTCCAGTTGGGTTGATGGATGCCGCGGTCGACGGCGAGCTTGCGCATCTCCCGGACGACCCCGATCGTGCGCTGACGGAAGCGGTAGAAGTCGCCGGTGAACAGCGTGTTCGGGCAGCGCAGCTCGCACGCGCCGCACATCGTGCAGTGAACGTAGTCCTCGGCGACGTCCTCGATGTCGAGGTGACCCTTCTCCATCGCCACGACGTTGGCGTGGAACGCCGTCGGCGAGTGCCGCTCGTCGTGGGTCTCCTGCATCACCGGACAGACCTCGCGGCAGAACTTGTGCCCCGAGCTGTAGCAGTTGTACGCAGCGTCGCGCCACTCGTCGATCCCGACGGGGAGATGACCATCGCCGTCCCCGTTGGTGGACTGCGTCTCGTCGACACCCTTGCGAACGTCCTCGGCACTCACACCGGGCTCCCTTCGTCGTTGGCTTGACCGTGTCTCGTCACGCGTGGGCCGCCTCGGTCTCGGTGGCGGCCACCGCATCGCCGGCGGGAGCCGTGCTCCTGCCCCACGGCTTGGCCAGCACCATGTACAGCACGCCGAGGCCCACCACGACGACCGTACCCAGAATCACGATCCAGTTGTCGTACCAGGGCACGTCCGGCGCGCGCGGCCATGCGACGTTGATGCTCGCGCTGACGCCGTAGATGAGCGCGATGATGTTGACCGCCCAGCCCCAGCGGCCCATCGACCACTTGCCACTGGGCTTCCAGCCCCGGATCCGCGCGATGAGCGCGGCCAGCACGACCATCTGGAACGCGATGTAGATGCCGAGCACCGCGAACGAGATGATCCGCACCAGCGCGTCCTCGGAGATCAGCGAGCCGACGACCACCAGCGCCGGGATGAGGATCGCGACGGTCAGCGAGCCCGGCGGGACGTGCAGGGTCGGGGAGAACCTCCCGAGCCAGCGCGAGCCGAAGACCATGTTGTCGCGACCGTAGGAGTAGATCGCGCGGCTGGCCGCGGCCTGCAGCGACAGCACGCAGGACAGGAACGAGATCAGCACGATCACGAGGAAGACCTTCGCGCCGCCGGTGCCGAACGCCGACACGAGGATCGCGCTGATCGGGTCAGCCTGCTCGCCGTCGATGACCGCGTTCATGTCGGGGATCGCCAGCGCGTAGCCGATGAACACGAGGATCGCGACCACTCCACCGACCAGCACCGTGTATTGCATCGCCTTGGGGATCCGGCGTCCGGGATCGGGAACCTCCTCGGCGACATCGCCGCACGCTTCGAAGCCGTAGTACTGATAGAGACCGATGAGCCCGGCGGCGAGGAACGCGCCGAGGTACGTGCCGTCACCCTGCGTCCCGAAGCCGTCGACGAAGATCCCGAAGTCGTTCTCGCGCTGGAAGAGAATGAGGTACAGGCCGATGATCAGCGCGCCGGTGATCTCCGCCAGGAAGCCGACCTGCACTGCGCGGGAGAGGTTCCTCGTGCCGCTGAAGTTGATCATCCCGGTGATCGCGAGGATCAGCACACCGCAGCCCACGACCCAGCCGGTCGTCGCCTCGACCCCGAACAGCGACGCGGCGAACGGCCCGGCGCCGTACGCGACGCCCGCGATCGTGAACAGCAGCGCCCACGCGTAGATCCAGCCGGTCAACCAGGCGTAGCGCTTACCGATCAGCCGGCGCGCCCACGAGTAGACACCACCGGCGATCGGGAATTGCGAGACGACCTCGGCGAAGACAAGCGCGACGAGGAACTGGCCGACGCCGGCAATGACCAGCGACCACATGCTCGGCGGGCCGGCGGTGATGAGTGCGACCGCGAACAGGGAGTAGACGCCGACGACCGGCGACAGGTAGGTGAAGCCGAGCGAGAAGTTCGCCCACAGGCTCATCGCCCGATCGAAATGTGACTCATAGCCGAGCTCGGCCAGGCGCCGACGATCCTCGTCGTGCTCTATGCCCTCCGGCAGCGCATGTGGGACGGGGATCCCTTCGGTGGCGCTCACGCGCGCTCTCCTCCTTCGGGAACATGACCACGCGGCGTTGGCCGCGGTGCGGCAACGCTCTCGCCGGACGGCGAGCCCGGCAATCGGTGGATTTGCGAACCGTGGCCCCGACGCTCCGAAAGTCTCACGAACGCGCCCAGCGGTCGAAGCGAATCGGGGCTCCAGCGTGCCGGTGTGACCGCTGCACGTCAGCGTCCGGACGGGGCCGCCGCCTGCGGCTCTCGTAAAGATATGGATCCAAATGTATGATCGCCTTCGTGGCTGTCGCAACGACTCCCGCGGCCCTGACGCTCGGCGACCTGCTGGCGCAGGATCTCGGGCTGCAGATGGTCGTCGGGGGCGCGGAGGCGCGCGGCCGGCGGATCGCGGGGGCGCACGCGGTCGAGATCGATCACCCGTCGACCTGGCTCGAACGCGACTGGGTCATGCTGACCACCGGAGTCCGCCTCCGTCACAGCGCCGGGGCACAGCGCCGGCTGATCGGCGAGCTCGCCGACAGCGGGTCGGCCGCGCTGGGCTTCGCCCTGGAGGTCGTGTTCAAGGGCATCCCGCCGGCGCTGCTCGACGAGGCCGAGCGGATCGGCTTCCCGGTCTTCGAGGTGCCGCTGCGGACGCCGTTTCGCGACATCGTCAGCGCGGTCAACAGCTCGCTGCTCAGCGGCGAAGTGCGCTCGCTCCAGCGTCTGTCGTCGCTCCAGCTGCACCTCATGGATGCGCTCGAGGCGGCGAACCCCCGCACCGCCGTCCTCGAGCGGCTGTCGGCGTTCCTCGAGGCGCCGGTGACGCTCTTCGCACCGGGGGGCGAGGTCATCGAGCAATCCGAGGACACGCCCACGCAGGAGATCTGGGAGCAGATCACCGAGCACCCGACCGCGCTGGTGCAGTTCCAGCACGGCCGATGGTCGACGATCGCCACACCGATCCACGTCGGAGCCGGAGCTCCGGCGTGGCTTGCCGTGTCGACCGACCGCGTCTCGTCAACGACCCGGCTGACCCGGGCGGCGGCGCGCGCGACCGCGCCGCTGCTCGCCGCGCTCGGCCGCCTCGACGACCTGGCGGACGGTCAGCAGCGGGCGATGCGCGGCGCGCTGCTGGACGAGCTGCTCACCTGCGACCCCGCCGAGACGACGCGGCTGGCCGCGCAGGCCGCATCGCTCGGCATCGACGTCACGGCACCGGCACGCATGGTGCTGCTCACGTCCCCCCGCGCGTCCGGCTCGGCGGCCGGCGAGCATGACCTCGCGGCGGTGCTCGAGTCGCTCGAGTGGGCGTTCGACACCCGGGCGGCCAGACACCTCATCGGCCGCCCCGGGTCGTGCATCGCCGCGTTCGTGCAGCTCGAGGTCGGGGATGTCCGCGCCGCGGTGCAGGAGGCTCTGGCCGACCATCCCGGCTGGTCGGCCGGCATCGGTCGCGGCACCCGTGGCGTCGCGTGCATGCGCGACTCGCTGCGTGACGCGGAGATCGCCGCGCAGCGCGCCGCGGCGACGACCGACCCGCCGGTGCTCGCCTTCGACGACTTCGACCTCGCGACGCTCATGGTGACCGAGACGGCAGCCGACCGCGTGCGGCCGAAGGTCGACGAGCTGCTGTCCGGGCTCGACGAGCACCCGACGATCCTCGCCGCCGTGCGCGCCTACTTCGAGCATGGCCTGGACGTCATGCGCACCGCCGAGGCGATGCACCTGCATCACAACTCGCTGCGGTACCGCCTGGGCCGCGCCGAGCAGTTCCTCGGTCGCTCGCTGAAGGACCCCGCGACGATCGCCTCGCTGTACCTGGCGCTCACCGCGCGCGGCACGCTGAGCCTGACGGTCACAGCGAACGACCTGGCAAACACCCACTGGTCGCACATCGCATGACGCGAACCTGTGCAAACGACGGAGGAGGAACGATGAGCGGCACGCAGTACGCAGTCGTCGACCCGGCGACGGGCGTCACACTCGAGACGTACGACACGATCACCGACGGCGATCTGGAGGCGGCGATCGGGCGCGCGCACGAGGCGCACCACGGTTGGGGGCGGCAGACGAGCCTCGCCGACCGCGCGGCGATCATCGCCCGCGTCGGCGAGCTCCACACCGAGCGCAGCGACGAGCTCGCGGAGATCATCGTCCGTGAGATGGGCAAGCCGATCGAGCAGGCCCGAGGCGAGGTCGAGTTCAGCGCGGCGATCTACCAGTACTACGCCGACAACGCCGAGAAGCTCATGGCCGACGAGCCCATCGAGCTGCTCGAGGGCGAGGGATCGGCGTTCATCCGCCGCTCCTCGGTCGGGCTGCTCCTCGGGATCATGCCCTGGAACTACCCCTACTACCAGGTGGCGCGGTTCGCGGGCCCGAACCTCATGGTCGGCAACACGATCCTGCTCAAGCACGCGCCCCAATGCCCGAAATCGGCGCAGGCCATGGAGCGGCTGTTCCACGAGGCGGGCGTGCCGCAGGACGCCTACATCAACATCTACGCGACGAACGAGCAGATCCAGTGGGTCATCGGCGATCGGCGCGTGCGGGGCGTGTCGCTGACCGGCTCGGGCCGTGCCGGCGCCGCCGTCGCCGAGATCGCCGGCCGGCACCTGAAGAAGGTCGTGCTTGAGCTCGGCGGCTCGGACCCGTTCATCGTGCTCGACGCCGACGACCTCGACGCCGTGGTCGAGCAGGCGGTCGGCGGACGGCTGGAGAACACCGGGCAGGCGTGCAACGCCGCCAAGCGCTTCATCGTGCTCGACGACCACTACGACGCCTTCGTCGAGAAGTTCACGAACGCACTGACCCGGGTGGAGCCGGGCGACCCGTCCTCGCCGGAGACCACGATCGGCCCCCTGTCCTCGCAGGCGGCGGCCGACCGGCTCGAGGGGCAGGTCAAGGAGGCGCTCGACCACGGCGCAACGCTCGCCGCGGGCGGCGGGCGCGAGGGCAACTTCTTCAAGACCACCGTCCTGACCGGCATCACGCCCGACAACCCGGCCTACACCGAGGAGTTCTTCGGGCCGGTCGCGCAGGTCTACAAGGTCGGCTCGGAAGCCGAGGCGATCGCACTGGCCAACGACACCCCGTACGGCCTGGGCTCGTACGTCTTCACCAGCGACCAGGAGCAGGCTCTGCGCGTGGCCGACCAGATCGAGGCCGGCATGGTCTTCATCAACGCGGTCGGAGCGGAGGGCGTCGAGCTGCCGTTCGGCGGCGTCAAGGCATCGGGCTTCGGCCGCGAGCTCGGCCGCTTTGGCGCGGACGAGTTCGTCAACAAGAAGCTGATCCGCTCCGCCTAGGACCTGTCCGCCGCGCAGGACCCTCGCTCGCGGGCGCGGCAAGCGGCGGGGCACTAGCGCCACGCGCCGCCACCGACCACGCGGCACCGCCAACCGCACGGCGCTACGGGCGTTCGAGGTCCTCGATCCGCACCGGCGCGCCCGCGGCGATCAGCCGGCGGGCCTCGTCCAGGTCCTCGCCCCTGCGCACCGACAGCGCGCCGACGAGCCGGTCGCCGCGCAGGTACCACACCGAGAAGGCACCAGCGTCGAACGAGCCGCGCAGCGCCTCGCGGTCCCAGCCGCCGGCGCCCACCACGCCGACGTACTCCGACGTCACCCAGTCCCCGACGTCCGACCAGAAGTACGGCACCTCGGCGTGCTCGGCGGGCTCGCCGCACATCCCGGCCGCCGCCGTGCGCCCGTGGGCGCACGCGACCTCCCAGTGCTCCACCCGCGCCGGGCCGCCGTGCAGGACGGACTCCCATTCGCACATGTCGCCCGCCGCCCACAGGTCCGGCACGCCGAGCACCCGCAGCGCCGCGTCGCAGCGCACGCCGCCCAGCGGCCCGATCTCCAGGCCGGCGCCCTTGGCCACCATGACGTCCGGGACCGCGCCGGCCGCCACCACGACCATCTGCGCCGGCAGCGAGCGGCCCGCGGACGTCAGCACCGCGGTCACCCGCCCCTCGTCGTCACCACCGAAACCGGCCAGCGCGTCGCCGCCGACGAAGCTCACGCCCTCGCGCTCGAGGCGCCGCTGGAACCACTCCCCCACGCGCCGCCCGTACGCCCGCTCGAGCGGCACCTCCTCCTGCATGAGCACCGTCACGCGCTTGCCCATCAACGTCAGCGACGCCGCGAGCTCCGTGCCGAGGTACGACCCGCCGACGACGACCGCGTCCGGGCGGGCGGGGCCGATTCCCGCGGCGTCCTCCCGGATCGCGTCGGCGTTGCCGAGCGCCCGCAGGTAGTGGATGCCGTCGAACTGCGCGCCGTCCACCGCCAGGCGGCGGACGTTGGCGCCGGTGGCCAGCAGCGCGCAGCCGTAGGAGACCTCCTCCTTGGTCGACAGCCGCGCCGTCTTCGCGGACGGATCGAGCTTCAGCACGCTCGTGCGCGTCAGCACCTCCACGTCGCCCGGCAGCGGCAGGAACGTCGCGGAGCGCTCGCGCTCGCCGCGCAGGTACTCCTTCGAGCACGGCGGGCGATCGTAGGGCGGGTCGAGCTCGCGCCCGGCGAGCAGCACGGATCCGGGGAAGCCGCGCTCGCGCAGCGCCACCGCGCAGGCGTGCGCGGCCGCGCCGCCGCCGATCAGCAGCGCGTCGGCGTGGCGGTCAGCCACGGCTGTACGGCGACGCGAACTGCGGCGTGATCGCGTCCTCGAGACCCGGGTCGAGCACGAGCAGGACCTCGTCACCGGCCTGGATGACCGTGTCGGCCTTCGGCACGAACCCGCTGCCGGCCCGCAGCACCGAGATGATCAGGCACCCGTCGGGGAGCGGCACGTCCTGCACACGGCGGCCCGCGGCCGGGGCGTCGGCGGCGACCTCGAGCTCGATGATCTCCAGGCGCTCCTCCTCGAGCGCCAGCAGGTGCACGAGCCCGTAGCGCGGCACCTCGTGCTCGATGAGGCGCAGGATCAGGTCGGTCGCGCTGACCGCGGGCTGGATGCCCAGCAGCTTGAAGTGCTGCAGGTTGCGGGGGTTGTTGACGCGGGCGATGATCCGGTCGACCAGGTACTTCTCCTTGGCCACCTGGCAGACGAGCATGTTGTCCTCGTCGTCGCCGGTCACGGCGATGACGAGATCCGCCCGCTGGACGCCCGCTCGGTCGAGCACCCACAGCTCGGTCGCGTCGCCGTACTGCACCGCGTGCTCGAGCTCCTGCTCGATGACGAGGTAGCGGCGGCGGTCGCTCTCGATGAGCGTGACCTCCTCGCCCTTGTCCATGAGCTCGCGGGCCAGGTTCCAGCCGACCTTCCCGCCGCCGACGACGATGATGTACATCAGTCGAGCCCCAGCGCCCGCTCGAACATCGTGATCGCGTGCGCCGTGGGCGAGATCGTCTCGAGCCCCTGCTCGGCGTACCAGGCGGCGCGGTAGGGGTCCATGACCCGCACGATGACCCGGTCGACCTGGAAGCGCTTGGAGGCGATCTGGGCGATCACGAGGTTCGTGTTGTCGCCGTCGGTGGCGGCGATGAACGCGTCGGCCTCCTCGACGCCGGCCTCCAGCAGCGCGTCGATCTCGAGCGCGGTGCCGACGGTGAAGCGCCCGCCCCGATCCTCCCACGTGCCCTCCTCGCCGACGTCGAGGCGCTCATGCGACAGCGGGTCCTCGTCGAGGACCGACACTTGATGGCCGGCGGCGAGCGCCGTCTTGGCTACCGACGAGCCGACCCGCCCGGCCCCCACGATCAGGACGAACACGACGCGCCACGGTAGCGCAATCAGAGCGCCGGGCGAGCCTGCTCGCCAGCCGGCCGGGCGGTGGCGCGGTCAGGGTGCCGGACGAGGGTCCTCGGCGGCCGGCGGCGCGGTGAGGATCACCGGGCACGGCGCCTTCGACACGACGTACTTCGTCACGTCGCCGAGGAAGTTGTCGCGCGGGCCGGCGCGGCCGCCGAGCAGCGCGCCGCCGCGGATCCGGCTCGGCTCCTCGGCCGCCATCACGATCGCCTCCACGCCCCGCCGGCGGGCCTCCTCGACGATCGCCTGCCCGGTCCGGCGGGCGCGCACGGTGGCGGTGGCGACCTCCACGCCCTCGTACTCCTCCCCCACGGCCTTGGCCCGCGCCAGCGCGCTGCGCGCGCGCTTGAGCTGCTCGTCGGGCAGGCGCGCGTCGATCGGCAGCGCCATCGGCACCTCGAACACCCACAGCGCCTCGATCGTCGCCCCCTCGCCCTCGGCCTCGTCGACGTGCTCATCGGCGGCCAGCCGCCCCGCGGTCTGCACGATGTCGTCGTCGAGCGCCTCGCCGAAGATCGGCACGAGGATCGACCCGTACTCGGTCTCGGTGGGCTCGGCCCGCAGCGCCGACTCCGGCACGGTCACCCGCGCGAACACGGGCTTGTCGTCGAGCTTGCGGTAGACGACGTAGAGCAGCACCCCGGCGGCCATCCAGCCGAGGCCGACGTAGCGCGCCGCGTCGTGCAGGGCGAGCACCGTGGCGAACAGGCCGAGCGAGATCACCGCCCCGGCGACCGCGGGCAGCGGCAGGCGCCCGACGGTGAGCGGCATGCGGTACGGGCGCTTGCGGTCGGGCTCGGTGATCCGCAGCCGGATCACCGAGAGGTGCGCGATCGTGAACGCGAGCGTCGCCCCGAACGCGTAGATGCCGACGAGGAAGTCGAGGTCGGCGGGCACCACGAGCGCGACGGCGAGCACGGCGGCGATGGCGATGACGATGTACGGCGTGGCCCGGGTCGGGTGCAGCCGGCCGACCATGCTCGGGATCTGCCGGTTGGTCCCCAGCTGGTAGGCCAGCCGCGAGAGGCCGAGCATCGCCGCCTCGGCGGCGGCGACCAGCGTGACGGTCGCCACCACGGCGACGACGTAGCGCAGCCCGTCGGCCAGCCACGCCGGGTGCATCTGGCGCACCAGGCCCAGCACCGGCGCGTCGTGAAAGCGCGTGTCGAGCCGGGTGGTGCCGTCGACGACCGGCAGCGCCATGATCGCCACCAGCGCGATGCCGACGTAGACGACGGTGACGGTCGCGCTCGCGCTCGTCACGAGCTGCTTGAGGCCGCGGCGGCGCACGCCCACCTCGCCGGCCAGGCCGGAGGCGGACTCGAGGCTGGTGAACGCCACGGTCGCCAGGGTGAGGGCGAACACGAGGTTCGTCCACGTCGGCGCGGTGCCGAGATGGATCTGGCCGACCAGCAGGCCGGGGTCGAGGAACATGGCCAGGCCGAGGACGATCAGCAGCGCCTGCAGCAGCAGGTCCGCGACGACGATGACCAGCACGCCCTGGGCCCGGCGCGCCGAGAAGCCGCGCACGTTGCGCACCGCGACCCACACGATCACCGCCGCGGCGATCGCGATCTCCGCGGCGCCGTCGCCCAGCGGGCGCCAGAACGCCTGCAGGTAGTTGGTCGCCGACAGCGCGCAGACCGCGATGAGGATCACGTAGTCGAGCAGCACCGCCCAGCCGGCGACGAAGCTCGTCAGCTCGTCGAAGGCGTAGCGGGCGAAGACGGTGGCGCCGCCGCGATCCTGGTGCAGCGAGGCGCCCTCGACGTAGGTCATCGCGGTCAGCGCGAAGTACAGGCCGGCGGCGAGGAAGACGAACGGCGTCATCCCCAGCGCGTAGGCGGCCACGACGCCGAGCGAGAAGTAGATCGCGCTGGCGATCGGCGTGTAGATGATCGCGAACAGCCGCGGCGAGCCCAGCGAGCGCTGCAGGAACACGTCGCTGCGGTCGCCCAGGCGGCGCTCGGGCATCAGCGCGACCTCCGCGCGACCCACAGCCGCCCGGCGCCGGCGGCGACGAACAGCACGCCGAGCACGATCCCCAGCGCGCCGGCCCCCCCACCGGCGGCGATGGTGCGCACGATGAGCGCGATCCCGATGATCACCAGCACGATCGAGAGCGCCTGCGTCCCGGCGCGGTGGACGTCGCGGCCCGTGGGGGCCATCAGGTCGCCGCCGTGATCAGCCGATTGTCGCGCGGGCCCGAGGAGCCGGGCGAGGTGACGACGATGACGCGGCACGGGCGCTCCGACAGGACCGTCTCGACCGTGCGGCTGAACAGGGTCGCGCCGCCGCGCGGCGCCAGCGCCATGACGATCGCCTGCGCGTGCAGCGTCCGCGCCTCCTTGACGATCGTCGAGCCGGCCTGGCCGGCACGGACCTTGACCCAGCGGCCGGTGACGCGCCGCCCGCCCTGCAGCTTGGCCTGCTCGATGAGCTCCTGGGCCGCGCGCTCCTGCACGGGCAGCGAGGCGCCGATCGGCGACGACGCCGGCACCACGATCGTCACCAGCACGTGGATGCCGCGGCGCCGGCGGGCGGCCAGGCGCTTGGCGGTCGACAGCGCGGCGGCGTTGAAGTGGGTCGTGTCGAACGCGACGAGGATCGACTCGTACTCGGCCTCGTGGTCGACCACGGGGCGCGGCACCGCCACCTTCTTGATCGAGGTGAGGTCGAGGCCCTGGCGATGGCGGTAGACGACGTAGAGGCCGATGCCGAAGATGAGCCAGCCGATGCCGAACGCGGCCACCACCGGGTTGCGCGTCGCGAGCACGATCAGCGCGACGAACGTGGCGCTGCCGCCGGCGACCGCGAACAGCGGCACGTCGTAGCCGCGGATCGTCATGTTGCCCGGACCGCGCCAGGGCCGCTCCTCGTCGCGCGCCTTGCCGCGCAGGCGGATCACCGCGGCATGGGCGATCGTGAACGACAGCATCGCGCCGAAGGCGTACACGTTGCCCAGGAACTCCGCCTGGCCGGGGATGACGACGAGGCAGGCGATCGTGCCGAACACGGCGATGCCGATCCACGGCGTCCCGTAGCGCGGGTGCAGCCGCCGCAGGCCGTCGGGCATCTGGCGGTGCAGCCCCATCGAGTAGACCAGCCGCGAGACGCCGATGATGCCGGCGTTGGTCGCGATGAACAGGATCGTGGCGGCGAGCACGCCGACGTAGATCTCGATCGGCTGCTGCAGGAAGCCGAGGTCGAGCTGCTTGACCACGCCGAGCACGGGGTCGCCGGCGAAGCCGCCCTGGCTCTCGGGCTCGCCCAGCAGGGTCGAGTAGGAGCCGTCGGCCTGCTGGGTGACCGGCAGCGCCGACAGCGCGACCGACGGCAGGATCGCGTAGATCGCGAAGACGGCGATCACGACGCGCTTGATGGCGGCCGGGATCGTCTTGCGCTCGTCGCGCGCCTCCTCGGCCATGTTCGAGATCGTCTCGATGCCGGTGTAGGCGAGCATGCACAGCGGGATCGCGACGAGGAAGCTCGACCACGTCGGCGCGACGCCGAGCTTGACGTTGTCGACCAGGGTCTGCGGCGACAGGATCAGGAAGATCCCGACGAGGACGAGCAGCAGCTGGGTCATGAAGTCGATGACCGCCAGCGCGACGTTCACGCGCGCCGACTCCTGGACGCCGCGCACGTTGATGACGCAGAGCACGACGATCACGCCGATGCCGAAGACGATGTCGCCGGGTGCGTGGCGCAGCGGTGCCCAGAACAGGCCGCCGAGGTAGTGCGGGACGAAGAACGCCGAGGTGGCGATCGTCATCGTGTAGGTGAGCATCGAGCCCCAGGCCGCGAAGAACGACCAGAACTCGTTGAACGCCCGCCGCGCGAACGAGCTCGACCCGCCCGCCTCGGGGTACATCGCGGTCGCCTCGGCGTACGTCGACGCGGTCAGGAAGAAGATGAACCCGCTGATGATGAAGACGATCGGCGTGAGGCCGAGCGCCAGCGACGCGACGAGGCCGAGGGCGTAGTAGATCGACGAGCCGACGTTGCCGTAGGCGGTCGAGAAGAGCGCGTTGACACCCAGGACGCGCTGGAGACCATGAAGCCGGCGTTCGGCCATATGCGGTCGCCGATGCTAGTTGCCTGACACGGCACTGCTGCCGCGTCGGGACGTGGGCGTCGATCCCTCGTGAGCCGGAGGGCGACCCTGCGGGCCGCCCTCCGCGCACGTGGTCGATCAGGTGATCATCGGGATGATGAGGATGGCCACGATGTTGGCCACCTTGATCATCGGGTTGATGGCCGGACCGGCGGTGTCCTTGAACGGGTCGCCGACGGTGTCGCCGGTCACCGACGCGGCGTGGGCCTCCGAGCCCTTGCCGCCGAAGGCGCCGTCCTCGATCAGCTTCTTGGCGTTGTCCCACGCGCCGCCGCCGGCGGTCATGAGCACGGCGAAGAAGAAGCCGACCACGATCACGCCGATCAGCAGGCCGCCCAGCGCCTGGACGCTGATGAGCCCGACGACGACGGTGAACACGATCGGGATCAGCGCGGGGATGATCATCTCCCGCTGCGCCGCCGCGGTCACCAGCGCCACCGACCGCTCGTAGTCGGGCTGGTCGGTGCCCTCCATGATCCCGGGCTTCTCGCGGAACTGGCGGCGCACCTCCTCGACGACCGCGCCGCCGGCGCGGCCGACCGCCTCCATCGACAGCGCCGCGAACAGCGTCACCATCATGCCGCCGATGAGCAGGCCCATGAGCACGGGCGGCTCCTCGATGCCGAAGGTCACCTTGGCGCCTGCGGCCTCGACCTCGTGCAGGAACGCCGTGAACAGCACGACGGCGGCGAGCACCGCCGAGCCGATCGCGTAGCCCTTCGTGACCGCCTTGGTCGTGTTGCCGACCGCGTCGAGCGGGTCGGTGACGTTGCGGACGTCCTCGGGCAGGTCGGCCATCTCGGCGATGCCGCCCGCGTTGTCGGTGATCGGCCCGAACGCGTCGAGCGCGACGATGAGGCCGGTGAGCGACAGCTGGCCCATGACGGCCACGCCGACGCCGTAGACGCCGGCCAGCTCCCACGAGCCCCAGATGCCGAACACGAGCACGAGCGCGGGCAGCGCGGTGGCCTGCAGGCCCTGCGCGAGGCCCTGGATGATGTTCGTCGCGTGGCCGGTCTGCGACGCCGACGCCGTCTTCTTGACCGGGCTGAAGCGCGTCGAGGTGTAGTAGTCGGTCAGCACGAACAGCGCCGCGGTGACCGCGATGCCGATCAGCGAGCACAGGTAGAGGTCGCCGACCGACGGCGAGTCGCTCGGGTTGCCGGCCAGGCTCAGCGTGACGCCGTCCATCATCCAGTGCGTCACCGGGTAGAACGCCGCGGCGGCGATGATGCCGGAGACGATCAGGCCCTGGTACAGGGCACGCTCGACGTTGTGGCCCTTGACCGCGAACGTGCCGATGATCGACGCGAGGATCGCGACGCCACCGAGCACGAGCGGGTACAGCGCGACGTTGGTCGCGCTCTCGGGCGCGAACTGCAGGACGCCGAGCAGCATGACCGCCACCGCGGTGACCGCATACGTCTCGAACAGGTCGGCGGCCATGCCGGCGCAGTCGCCGACGTTGTCGCCCACGTTGTCGGCGATCACGGCCGGGTTGCGCGGGTCGTCCTCGGGAATGCCCGCCTCGACCTTGCCGACGAGGTCGGCGCCGACGTCGGCGGCCTTCGTGAAGATGCCGCCGCCCAGGCGGGCGAAGACCGAGATCAGCGAGCCGCCGAAGCCGAGGCCGATCAGCGCGTCGACCGCCTCCTTCGGCGTCTTGTCGAACGCCCAGGTCAGCAGCCCGTAGTAGCCGGCGACGCCCATCAGGGCGAGGCCGACGACGAGCAGGCCGGTGATCGCGCCGCCGCGGAAGGCGACGTCGAGCGCCTTGGGCACGCCGTCGCGGGCCGCCTCGGCCACGCGGGCGTTGGCGCGCACCGACACGTTCATGCCGATGTAGCCGGCCGCGCCGGACAGGACGCCGCCGACGGCGAAGCCGACCGCCACCGAGAAGTCCTGGATGAAGATCAACGCCACGAACAGCACGACGCCGACGACGGCGATGATCGAGTACTGGCGGTTCAGGTAGGCCCGCGCGCCCTTCTGGACGGCGCCCGAGATGAACTGCATCCGCTCGTTGCCCGGCGACAGCGCAAGCAGGGCTTGCGTCGTCACCAGCCCGTACACGACCGCCAATCCGGCGCATACGAGCGCAACCACGACCCCATGGTCGATCAGGAAGTCACTCAAGGAAGATCCTCCGAAGTCTTGTCACGGGGCCGGCGCTTGACAGGCATGCCGAGACCGGCCCCGGTCGGGAAGCGCGCGCAGTCTATCCCGAGCGGCGGAAGGAACGCCTACTGCCCTGGAACCCAGAGCCGTCCCGAGGCCTGTGCCGGGCCCGGGCCCTTGGGCTGGTCGGCCTCGTTCTCGGCCGCTTCGGGCGCGGCGGCGGCGGGCGCTCCTGGGCCCTCGCGGCTGAGCTGGGCATAGGCCATCTGCAACTGGCTGAGGGCGTCGCGGATGCGGCTGGCGTCGGGGCCGAGCTGGCCCTCGACCAGCGGCAGCAGCGTGCGAACCGCCTCGATCGCCAGGCGCACCTGGGCGAGGTCGCGCTCGTCCTCGGTGCCCGGTGCCAGCCCGGCCTTGCGCCCGCCGAGATTCACCAGCGACACGACGGTCTGGACGACCACGTCGTCGACGGTCAGCCGCTTGAGCTCGGCCTCGTAGGCGGCGCGCATCTCCTCTTCGGTCGGTGGGCGCCCTGGGTTCTGCTCGGTCATGGCCTGAAGACCTCCTTCAACATGGGGTCACGGAAGCGTCCGCGTACGTCGTCCGCGTCTCGGCGACGAGCTCCGCGTAGACCTCGCGCATCGGCGTCCCGGCGTCGATGAGCCGGCGCTGGCGCTGAGCCGCGTTGAGCGGCGGGAACACGGCGTCGCAGCCGGCCCATTCCATCAGCCGCTCGACGGCCGCGCGCGCGGGCTCGACGCGACCGGTCTGCAGGTCGATCAGCTCGCCGTCCATGCCCCGGCGGATCGCCCGCCACATGTTCTCCTCGATCAGGCGCGGGGGCAGATCGTGCTGGGGCGCACCCTCGTCGACCTCACGGGCGGCGGCCATCACGCAGGCGGCGATCAGCGACGACAGCGCGTCGGACTCGGCCGCGGTGGGCTGGACGTCGCACATGCGCACCTCGACCGTGCCGAAGCTCAGATGCGGGCGCACCGACCACCAGACCTGCGTGTACTCGACGATCGAGCCGGTGGCGATGAGCAGCTCGAGGTACTCGCGAAACCCGCCCGGCCCCGCCCAGCCGCCGAACGCGTCGGGGACGCCGCAGCGCGGGAAGCTCTTGGTGAACGTCTGGGTCCGCGCCGAGTGCAGGCCGCTGTCGCGCCCGTCCACGTAGGGCGACGAGGCGCTGAGCGCCAGCAGCGTGGGCAGGACCGGGCGCAGGCGGTCGCACACCCGCACGGCCCGCTCGAGATCACGCACGCCGACGTGCACGTGCAGCGAGAACGTGTTGTTGCGCTTGGCCACGTACTGCAGCGAGTCGGCGACCCGGCGGTAGTGCTCGGTGTCGATGAAGTGCTGCTCGCGGTAGTCCGCCCACGGGTGCGTGCCGGTCGCCCCCAGCGCCGCGCACTGGGCGGCGGCGTGCGCGAACAGCCGGCGGCGGGCGACGCGCTGACGGTCCAGCGCGTCGGCCATGTCGTCGCCGCGGCCGGAGACGATCTCGATCTCGCTGCGGATGAGCTCGCCGGTGATGTGGTCGCGCAGCTCGGGCTCGGCCGAGTCGCGCAGCTCCTCGAAGCGCGGGACCAGATCCAGCGTCTGCGGGTCGAGGATCGCGAACTCCTCCTCCACGCCGACCGTGCCGTCGACGCTCGAGGCGAAGAGCTCCTCGGCCTGGGCCAGATCGATCGGACTCACGATGGGATGTCGGTCAGGGTCACGGCGTTGGTGGGTGAGGACCCGCAGGGTCTCACGATGGGATGTCGCTCGGGGTCACGGCGTTGGTGGGCGAGGACCCGCAGGGTCTCACGTCAGGTCAGATAGAAGTACAGCGCGTAGAGCAGGTCCACCGCCGGGCTGGAGGTGTGGACCGTGACCTCCGGCGGCACCTGCAGCAGCGCCTCGGAGTAGTTGAAGATGATCTTGACGCCCGCGTCGACGAGGTGGTTGGCCAGCTGCTGGGCGGCCGCGCCGGGCACCGCCAGGACGCCCACGACGATGTCGTCCTCCTCGACGGCCGCCTTGAGCTCCTCGATCCCGCGCACGGTGACGTTGCCGACCTTCTCGCCGATCTTCTCGGGATCGTTGTCGAAGATCGCCACCACCGTGAAGCCGTGGTCGGCGAAGATGTGGCTCGAGGCGATCGCGCGGCCGAGGTGGCCGGCGCCGAACAGCGCGATGTTGTGCTGGCCGGCGGTGCGCAGGATCTTGCGGATCTGCGAGACGAGCGAGTCGACGTTGTAGCCGACCCCGCGCTTGCCGAACTTGCCGAAGCCCGAGAGGTCGCGGCGGATCTGCGTGGAGTTGACGTGCGTCCACTCCGACAGCTCCTGCGAGGAGATCGTCTCCTTGCCCTCCTTCTTGGCCTGGGTGAGGACCTGCAGGTAGCGCGCCAGGCGGGCGGCGACGCCGAGGGAGAGGCGCTCGGGCTGGGTCATGACGTCCGGTGTCACTTCGGCGCTGACGATAGCGCCGAGACCAGCGCCTCCTCGTCGATGAACAGCTCTGCATGGTCGCGCCCGTCGATGGCCACGACGGGGATGCGCTCGAGCAGGCGCTTGAAGAGCTCGTCGTCGCCCTCGATGTCGACCTCGACGAGCTCGAACGGCACGCGCTCGCGGGCGCGCCGCACCACCGCGAGCGCCTCCTCGCACAGGTGGCAGCCGGGCCGCCCGTAGAGCGTGACGACCGCCGTCACGGGCGGGCCGGGGCGGGCTGCCCGGTCGCGTAGGCGTCGAGGCCGAGGTACTGCTCGGGCGCCAGGGGCACGACGAACCGCGCCGCGCTGGCGATCATCGCCGCGTTGTCGGTGCACAGCTCGGGCGGCGGGACGTGCAGCGCGTCGACGTCGAGCTCGCGCAGGCGCGCGCGCAGCAGACGGTTGGCCGCGACGCCGCCGCCGATCGCCAGCCGCCGCAGGCCGGTCTCGCGCAGCGCGCGCTCGGTGCGCTGCGCGAGCTGCTCGACGATCGCGCGCTGGTAGGACGCGGCCAGGTCCGCGCGATCGAAGTCCGGATCGTCGCGCAGCGCGTACAGCAGCGCGGTCTTGATCCCGGCGAACGAGAAGTCGAGGCCGGCGACGTTGTGCGCGGTCGGGAACGCGACGGCCCCGGGGTCGCCGCCCTCGGCCAGCCGGCTGAGCGCGGGGCCGCCCGGGAAGCCGAGGCCGAGCATGCGCGCGCCCTTGTCGAACGCCTCGCCGGCCGCGTCGTCGAGGGTCGCGCCGAGCACGTCGAAGCCGTCGTGCTCGGTGACGTGTGCCAGCAGCGTGTGCCCGCCCGAGGCGATCAGGCACAGGAACGGCGGCTCGAAGGGATCGGGCGCCAGGAAGTTCGCGGCGACGTGGCCCTGGAGGTGGTCGACCGGGGCCAGCGGCAGGTCGCGCGCCGCGGCCAGCGCCTTGGCCTCGCTGACGCCGATCAGCAGCGCCCCGACGAGGCCCGGGCCTTGGGTGACCGCGACGAGCTCGACGTCGTCGAGCCCGGCGCCGGCCTGGGCCAGCGCGTCCTCCACCGCCACGTCGACCAGCTCGAGATGATGGCGCGCGGCGATCTCCGGCACCACGCCGCCGTAGCGGTCGTGGATGCCCTGCGAGGAGATGACGTTCGCGCGGATCGCGCCGTCGCGCTGCACGACCGCCGCGCACGTGTCGTCGCAGCTCGTCTCGATGGCGAGGATCACGGCGTCAGACCGCGCTGGGCGTTGGGGACGTCGTCGAGCGTGCCGGCCAGCGTGCCCGGGGTGCGCCACATGATGAGCGCGTCCTCGCCGTTGTCCTGGTAGTAGCGGCGGCGCAGGCCGGCGGCCCGGAACCCGAACGACTCGTAGAGCGAGATCGCGCCGGCGTTGGACCGGCGCACCTCGAGCGTCACGCGCGAGTCGTCCACGCCGACCCGGTGCAGGAGCTCGCGCAGGAGCGCCGTGCCCAGGCCGCGGCGCTGATGCGCCGGATCGACCGCGATGTTCATCAGATGCCAGCTGCGCTCGTAGCGCGAGCAGATGCAGTAGGCGACGACCCGGCCCCCGTCGGTGCCCGCGTCGCTGATCGCCGCCAGGCACACCCCGCCGGGCTTGGACAGCTCGAGCACGAACATCGCCAGCGACCACGGCGTGGGGAACGCGCGGCGCTCGATGGCGATGACCTGCGGGAGGTCGGAGTACGCGAGGCGGCGGATCTGCAGCGCGGTCGTGGCCATGGCCATCAAGACGTCCTGGCGCGGAGGGAGATCTCGGCGTCGGGACGTCGAAGATAGTCCGGCAGCGCGTCGGCCCGGCGCAGTGGCGTCGCGCGGGCGCCGAGCTCGAGCAGCGCGGCGGCGCCGACGCGGTGGCGGGGCGACCCGTCCGCGGGGATCGTCAGGCCGGCCGCCTCGAGCTGCTCGCGGTAGCGCACGGCGCCGTCGCCGACCGCGGTCCACCCCGCCGGCGCCAGCTGCCCGACGGCGTCGGGCGCCATGGCGCGGGGCGCCACGATGCGCTCGCCGCGCCGCCAGGCGGCGATGAAGACCTCGCCGCGGCGGGCATCGAGGACGGCGGCCACGGTGGCGTCCGCGGCGGGCTGCGCGAGCGCCTCGAGGGTCGAGACGCCGGCGAGCTCGGCGCCCGCGCCGAGCGTCAGCGCGCGGGCGGTGGCCAGGCCGATGCGCAGGCCGGTGAACGAGCCGGGGCCGAGCCCGACCGCGATGCGGTCGACGTCGCCGAAGCCCAGGCCGGCCCGGTCGAGCGCCGCGCGGGCGAGCGGCAGCAGCTGCCGGGCGTGGCGCGGGCGCTGGCCGGCGCCGGGATCGTCGCGCAGCTCGACGGGCTCGGCCAGCGCGCCGCCGGCCAGGCCCACCACGGTCGCGGGCGTCGCCGTGTCGAAGGCGAGCAGGACGCGCTCAGCCATCGCCGGCCTCGCCCGCCGGGCCGGACGCCGCAGGGTAGTCGCGCGGCGCCGGCGTGGCGCCGGACGCCGGCGGGTGGTCGCGCGGCGCCGCGCGGCGCCGGCGCCGGAGCGCCGGCGCGGGAGGCGTCGCCGGGCGTGATCTCGATCTCGCGCGCGTCGCCCCCGCGTGGCGCAGCACGACGCACACGGCGACCGGCGCCAGCCGGGCGACCGCCGCCTCCGGCCACTCGACGAACACGATCCGGTCGCCCGCCAGCTCCTCCTCCAGCAGCGCCGGATCCTCGCCGTCCAGCCCCGCGTCCCCCAGCCGGTAGAGGTCCAGGTGCGACACCGGCACGCGGCCGCCCTCGTAGCGGTTGACCAGCGTGAACGTCGGGCTGGTCACACGGCCGGGATGGCCGAGCGCCCGGACCGCGCCCCGCACGAACGTCGTCTTGCCCGCGCCGAGGTCGCCGGCCAGCAGCACGACGTCGCCCGGCGAGAGCGCGCCGGCCAGCCGCGCACCGACCGCCTCCGTCTCCTGCGGCCCCTCGGAGCGACGGACCTCAGCGGCGCCCATCGACCGCGCGCAGCCGCAGGCGCAGGCCGACACCGGCGGCCAGCAGGCCGATCCCCAGCAGGGCGATGACCGGGGCGTCCAGGCCCGTGCGCGGCAGCTCCTGCCGCGTCCCGGCACTCGACGGGGCGGGCGCAGGTGCGGAGCTGCTCGACGACGCGGAGCCGCTGGTGCCCGACGACGTCGCCGGCGGCGCGGCAGTGCTCGAGCCCGACGTCCCGCTCGACGACGAGCCGGTGGACGCCCCGCTGCTCGACGAGCCCGAGCCCTTCGACGCGCCGGACTTCTGGCCGGCGCCGTTCGTGGCGCCGCCGAACGGGTCCTGGTACTGCTCGTCGCCCGCGCTGCCCTGGGCGTGGGCGACCGCGGGCACCCCGGCGACCAGGGCGGCGGCGAGCAGAGCTGCGATGCGCCGGGAGAGGTGCATGCGGCCCCGCACCTTAGCGAGGCATCCGGTCACGCGCCCCCGCCGCGCCGGGCCCGCCGGACGCGACAATCGCCCTGCGGACGGGCGCCGCGGCAGCGGTGCCGGGGGCCTGCTGCGGTACCTTCGCGTCCGCGTGGCGCACCCCCGCAAGCTCCACATCCTCCTGCTCACCGACCGCGACTGGACGCATCCCCAGGGCGGCGGCACGGGCACCAACCTCTACGGCCAGGTCGCCCGCTGGCTGGGCTGGGGCCACCGCGTGACCGTCATCGCCGGCGCCTACCCGGGCGCCGCGGAGGTCGCGGAGGTCGCGCCCGGCCTGACCATCCACCGGACGGGCACGCGCCTGACCGTCTTCCCGCGCGCGGCCCGGGCCGTCGCGCGCGGCGTGGGCGCCGACGCCGACGTCGTGCTCGAGGTCATCAACGGCATCGCGTTCTTCACGCCGCTGTGGTGGTGGTGCAAGAAGCCGCGCGTCGCGCTGATCCACCACGTCCACCAGGACCACTACGTCGCCGAGCTCGGCCGCCGCGGCAAGCTCGCCGCGCTGCTGCTCGAGTACCTGCCGCTGCGCTTCCTCTACCGGGGCACGCAGATCCTCACGATCTCGCAGGCCGCGCACGACGACCTGGTCGAGCGCATCCACATCGATCCGGGCCTGATCCACGTCGCCTACCTCGGTGTCGAGCCGGCGCAGTTCCACCAGGGGCGGCGCGCGGAGCAGCCGACGCTGCTCTACCTCGGCCGCCTGAAGCAGTACAAGCGCCTGGAGGTCGCGCTCGACGTGCTCGAGGGCGTGCCCGACGCCCGCCTGGAGATCGCCGGCACCGGCGACTGGGGCCCGGTCATCGAGCGCGAGATCGAGGAGCGCGGCCTGGAGGACCGGGTGACGATGCACGGCTTCGTCCCCGAGTCCGACAAGGCCGACCTGTACGGGCGCGCGTGGCTGAACCTCACGGCGTCGTCGGCCGAGGGCTGGTGCCTGACCGTGATGGAGGCCGCCGCCTGCGGCACGCCGAGCGCCGCCCTGCGCGTCGGCGGACTGGCCGAGTCGATCGTCGACGGCGAGACCGGCGTGCTCGCGCAGACGCCCGCGGAGCTCACCGAGAAGGTCCGCGAGATCGTCGAGGACCCCGAGCGCCGCGACGAGCTCGGCGCCGCCGCCCAGGCCCGGGCGCGCGGGTTCACCTGGGAGAACACCGCCGGCGCCAACCTGGCGGTCCTCGAGAAGGCCGCCTCCGAGCCGCGCCTGTCGCTGCGGCGCGGCCTGCGCCAGTCGGAGTCGGTCAAGGCCGGGGGCCTGGCCGCGGCGACGCTGCTGTCCAACGGCATCCAGCTCGTCTTCACCGTCGTCTTCACCCGCCTGCTCGGCGCCGACGGCTACGGCTCGCTGGCCGCGCTCGTCTCCACGTTCCTCATCCTCATGGTCGGCGGCCAGGCGATCCAGGTCGCCGCGGCGCGCGAGACCGCGCTGCACCACCTCGGCGACGGCTCGCGGCTGGCGGCGACCCTCAGCGGCTGGACCAGACAGCTGCTGATCGCGTTCGTCGTCGTCACCGCGCTCAGCCTGGCCTTCCAGCAGCCGCTCGCCCACCTCGTCGGCGTGCCCGAGCACCCGCTGGCCGCCGCGGCGATCCTGCCCACCGGCGTCCTGTGGCTGCTGCTGTCGCTGCAGCGCGGCGCGCTACAGGGCATGCACGCGTTCTTCCCGGTCGGCACCTCGCTCGTGCTCGAGGCGTTCGGCCGCCTGCTCTGCGGTCTCGTGCTCGTCCTCGCCGGCGCCGAGGTGACCGGCGCGTTCCTGGGCACGCCGCTCGCGTTCGCGCTGACCGCGGTGTGGCTGGGGTGGGAGATCCACAAGCGCCTGGGCGGCACGGCGAACGCCAAGACGGCGCGCACGCTGCGCTCGCTGCTGGCGGGCGCGTGGGCGCCGATCGGCGGGCTGGCGCTGCTCGCGGTGCTGCAGAACGTCGACGTCATCGTCGTCAAGCACCAGATCGGCGGCGACGCGGCCGGCTCGTACGCGGCGGCGGCGGTGGCGGCGAAGGCGGTGGTGTGGGTGGCGATCGGCATCGCGCTGCACCTGCTGCCCGAGGCGACGCGAAGAGCCGCGGCCGGCCTCGATCCGCTGCCGGTGCTGCGGCGGTCGTTCGTGATCCTGGCCATCATCGCCGTCCCCGCGCTGGCGATCTTCGCGGTCGCGTCGGAGCCGCTCATGCGCATCGCGTTCGGCGCCGACCTCACCCAGGCCTCGGGCGCGCTGCCCGTGCTGGGCCTGGCGATGTCGGTGCTCGCCGTCGCCTACCTGACCGTGCAGTACATGCTCGCGCTGGGCCGCACGAGCTTCTTGTGGGTGCTCGGCGTGGTCGCGCTCGTCGAGCCGTTCCTGCTGAGCCTCGGCACGTTCACCGTCGTCTCCTACGCGGTGATGGTGCTCGTGCTTCAGTGCGTGGCGGCGGTGGGCGTGCTCGTGCTGGGCCTGCGGGCGCGATCGGCCTTCACGCCGGCCAGCGTGCGGTAGAGCGCGAGGATCAGCAGCACGATCGCCGCCACCGCGACCCAGTGCGCGGCGATGCGGTCCATCGGCGCGCTGGTCGAGTAGCCGCCGCGGTCGCGGATCGGCACGGCGAGGTAGAGCACCGGGACCACGATGGCCAGCAGGCCGCCGGCCCACAGCGACAGGGTGCGCGCGCCGATGCCGCGCCACAGGACGAACGCGACGAGCGGGCCGATGACCACGCCGGCGCGCAGCGCGAAGACGAAGCCGCCGACGAGCGCGGCGGCGACGCCCCAGGCCAGCGCGCGCTGCCAGCTCAGGCGCGCGACCGGCGAGTCGGGCAGCGGTGCGGGGTCGGGCTCGCGGGCGACCAGCGCGCGGCGGCGGCGCAGGACCGCGAAGGCGATCAGCGCGAGCAGCACGAGCGCCGCGGCGAGCGAGATGAGCGCCGAGGCCGTCACGAGCTTGTTGCCGGCGAACACGATGTCGACGGTCGTGCACCCCGGGTCGACGGGCCAGGCGACCGCGTAGCCCTCCAGCGGCACGGGGTCGCCGAGCGAGCGGCCGTCGCAGGTGGCGCGCCAGCCCGTCGAGTAGCTCTCCCCCAGCGCGAGCCACGCCGGCGCCGTGACGCCGAGCTTGATGTCCGTGCGCTCGCCGCGGCCCGGCGTGCCGGTGGCGAGCACGCGCCCCGGCGTCACCGCGGGACGGACGACGGGGTCCGGGGCGGGCGAGTCGAGCTCCAGCAGGTCGACGCGGAACGCGCCGCGCGGCGGCGCGGAGACGAGCTGCTCGCCGGCGCGCAGCGCGACCGGGCCCCGCACGGCGCCGCCCACAGCGGCTGCCCGCGGTCGAAGCCGCGCACGCCGCCCTGGGGCCGCAGCGCGAGCGTGCGGCCGCCGGCGGTGAGCGTGACGTCGCAGCCGGCGCGCAGCGGCCCGGACCGGCGCGGCGCGGTCCGCGGGAGGCCAGGGCCGGACACGCTCGCCGATGCCGACCGCCGCGCGCCCGCGGTCGGCCCGGGGCGTGGCCGGCGCGAACGCCGCGTCGAGGACCTCGAGGCGGAAGCGGGTCCCGGTCACCGGCCGCGGGAGCGCGACCGCGCCGTCACGCACAGCGACCGCCGGCCCCGGCCGTCCGTCGACGACGAGCCGGCGCCGGCGTCGCCACCCCTAGCCGCGGCGCGGTCAGCGTGAAGCGCTCGACGGTCGCCGGCCGCGGCGTCGTCCACGCGATCCACGCGCGCCGCCCGGCCGACTCGCCCCAGCCGCCGATCCACGCCGTCGCCGGATCGCCGTCGAACGCGCTCGACGCTCGCCGCCCGGGCAGGCCCTCGTAGCGCATCGACGAGTCGAAGCGGCCGTCCACGCGCCCGCCGGCGAGCCGGTCGAGGACGTGGTCGGGCGTGGTGTCGGCGACCGTCACCCACGCGCGGGCCGTCCAGTCGCGGGCCGCGGGCGGGTCGATGATCCGCGCGATCCCCGCCTCGCCGTCGCCGGCGTCGCGCGGCTCGCCCGCCGACCACGGCCCGTGCAGCGCGTCGCGGTGGTAGGGGTCGGCGCCGCGCGTGCGCGCGAAGAGGTAGGTCAGGGGCGTGGACGACAGGTCCTGCCCGCGCAGCGCCTCGGAGACCACCAGCGGCGGGCGCAGCGCCTCGCGCACCGTCACGCCCGGGATGCGCAGCTCGCGGATGCCGCCGGCGCCGCCGTCCACGCCCGGCGGCGGATCGGTGACGTCGACCAGGTCGACGCGGACCTCGTCGACGTCGTGGAGATCCACGTTCAGCCGGTTCCACCCCGGATGGACGGCGTAGCGGGTGCCGTTGACCGCCACCGCCCGCACCCGGCCGCGCTCGTCGCCGTAGGGCATCAGGTCGATGTACGGCACGTCGCGCCGGCGCTCGAGCCCCACGTCCAGGTGCCAGCGGTCCGCGGTCAGCGTGCGGTCGGCGATCCACGCGGTGGCCGGGTCGCCGTCGAGCGCGGCGTACGGCCGGTGCTCGGGGAACTGCGGGATCTGCGGCGAGAACGGCGCGCGGACGTAGCGCACGCCGCTCAGGCGGGTCACTGTCTGCACGTCGGTCGAGCGCTGCGGCCACGGGTTGAGCTGATGGCCGTCCGCGGAGATCGGGTCGTCCGGGGCGAGCGTCGCGCCGAGGTTGGCCTGCATCTGCGACGGCACGAACACCTGGCGGCGGTTGGAGTCGGTGATGACGATGCGGCTGCCGGCGCGGGCCAGGCGGCGCAGCTCGTCGGGCGTGAGGTCGGCCGCGTAGCGCAGCGGCTGCGAGCGCGGCAGCGCCCCGAACGCGGCAAGGTCCACGATCCCGCCCGCGGACCCGTCGATCACGGTGGCGCGATCGCGCGGCAGCAGGCGCACGAGCGGCTCGCCGCCCGGCGCGTCGTAGCGGCGGACCTCGGGCAGCCGCAGCGGCGCCGCCGCCGAGCGGCCCTGGGCGCGCTGGGTGCGCCGCGGCCCGTAGGCGTCCTGCGGCGCCGCGAACCCGGCGCGGGCCAGCTCCCGGGCCGCCGCGTTGGCGTCCAGCGCACCGGAGCGGTCGATGTCGTCGTCGGTGCCGGTGACGACCGAGCCCACCGACTCGAGCGCGAGCAGGCGCCGCAGCTGCTCGGGCACGCCCCGGCGCTGGCTGATCAGCGCGTCGGTCGACCACTGCAGGTCCACCGAGCGCAGGTCGGCGAACGGCACGACCTGGCGCACCGCCACCGGCTTGCGCGCCAGCGTCGGCAGGATCGGGTCGATCGTGCCGCCCCACGTGTAGTAGCTGAAGAGCTGGCCGGGCAGCACCATCGCGCGGTGGTCGTCGCCGAGGCCGGCGTCGAGGTCGCGCGCCGCGTCCTGCCAGGCCGCCGGGATCGCCTTCCAGGTGATCTGGTCCTCGACCGCCCGCCCGCGCACCAGCGGCCAGGCCGAGAACGCCAGCACGAGCGCGACGCCGGCGACGAGCGCCGGGCGCGCCCACGCCGACCAGCCGCGCGCGGCCACCCAGCGCCACGCCAGGTGCGCCGCCATCCCGCCCAGGACGGCGAGCCCGAGCGCCGGCAGCGGCCCCGCCTTGTACGTGGTGCGCAGCGTCTGCAGCGAGACGAGCCGGTTGTAGGCGAAGTTCATGCCGCTGCGCAGCGGCGTGCCCTCGGGGAAGCCGGCGATCATCACGAGCACGCCGACGAGCGTCAGCGCGAGGAAGAACGGGGCGTAGCGCCAGCGCCGGGTCCAGGCGAAGCCGCCGAGCGCGAGCGCGGGCACCAGCAGCGAGCCGACGATCGCCGGCCACCAGAAGACCATGCTCGCCGCGCTGCTCGTGTACGGGTGCAGGACGTCGCCGTAGCCGACGCCCGCGTACGAGAGCCAGAAGCCCATGAGCCGCAGCGACTCGCTCGCGCTGGTCGAGCCCCAGATCGTGCCCGGCTGCTCGGTGTAGGGGAGGAACGGCAGCCCCCACTTCGACTGGACCGCGAGCGGCACCACCCACCAGAGCGAGGTGATCGCACCCAGCAGCGCCGTGCGCCACGTGAACGTCCACGCGCCCCGCCACCGGGCCAGGCGCAGGGCGGGCTCGTAGAGCGCCAGCAGGAGCGGGCCGACGAGCGCCCACGCGGTGACCGCGGCGTTGATGCCGCCCCCGCTCGACGTGACGATGAGCGCGAACGCCGCCGGCCACACCCAGGTCCGGGTGCGGATCCCGCGGTGGACGATCAGCAGCAGCCACGGCAGCGCGGCGTAGGCCAGCAGCGACACGCTGACCCGGCTCGTGTACGTGACGACGTATGGGTTCAGGACGAACGCGGCCGCCGCGACGACGTGCAGGACGCCGCGACCGCGCGCCGGCGCCAGCGCGTCGAGCAGCCGCACCACCCCCCACGCGGCGAGGAACAGCAGCGTCCCCAGCCACAGCCGGTCGACCACCCACGCCGACAGCCCGATCTCGCGCAGCAGGGCGAAGAACGGCCCCATCGGCCAGACGTAGCCGCCGTACTGCCCGCTCTGGACGTGCCCGAGCGAGATGTCGCTCGACCACGGCGAGAACGCGTCGGCGAGGAAGCGGACCGGGTCGACGTGCAGGTCGATCTTCGTGTCCGACACCGCCCAGCCGGGCCGCTGGAGCAGCGCCAGCGCGTAGCAGCCCACTGCGAGGAGAGCGACGAGAAGGCGGTCGCGATGGCGCACGTCCACGGCGGCGGCAGGCTACTGTGCCCCGCCGTGAGCGCCGCCGCCCGCCCCGAGCCGCCCGTCGAGCACGGGCTCGCCCGCCTGCGCCAGCTGTGGACGCTGTTTCGCCACGAGCAGACCGACCCCGAGCCGTTCTACACGGTGCTTGCCCGCGAGGCGATCGCCGACCTCGACCGCCGCTACGGCCCGCTGCGCGGCCAGCGGATCCTCGACCTCGGCAGCGGCCCGGGCTTCTACACCCGCGCGTTTCGCCGGGTCGGCGCGGACTGCATCCCGGTCGACAACTCGCTCGACGAGCTGGCGATGGTCGGTCCGCCGCCGGACGGCCACGTCCTGGCCGACGCCGCCGACCTGCCCTTCGCCGACGAGTCCGTCGACGGCGTCTTCGCGTCGAACCTGCTCGAGCACGCCCCGGACACGGCGGGGATCGTCGGCGAGATCGAGCGGGTGCTGCGGCCCGGCGGCTGGGCCTACGTCTCCTGGACGAACTGGTACTCGCCGTGGGGCGGCCACGACATGTCGCCCTACCACCTGCTCGGCCCGACGCGCGGCCCTGCCCTCTACGAGAAGCGCCACGGCGAGCCGCGCAAGAACACCTACGGCCAGGGCCTGTTCGCGGTGCACATCGGGCCGACGCTGCGGCTCGTCCGGCAGTTCCCGCGCCTGCAGATCGAGCGCGTCGAGCCGCGCTACTGGCCGAAGCTGCGCTTCATCGTCGCCATCCCCGGCCTGCGCGAGGTCGCCACGTGGAACTGCGTCCTGCGCCTGCGCAAGCGCTGAGGCGGACGCTGGCGGCGGCCGCCCGGGTCGTGCTGCTGGCCGGGCCGACGGTCATCGCCTTCCGCGCCGGCGGCTACTTCGAGGAGACCACGCAGATCGCCGGGATCGTGGCGTGGATCGTCCTCGCCGTGCTCGCGGTCACCGTCGACGGGCCGATCGTGCCGCGCACGCTGGCCGTGCGACTGGCGCTCGGCGGCCTCGCCGGCTACACGCTGTGGGTGCTGCTCTCGCGGCTGTGGGCGCCGCTGGCCAGAGCCCGCGGGCCTGGACGCCCAGCGCGACGCGCTCTACGTCGCCGTGCTCATCGCCGGCGCGCTGGCCTGGCGCCACCCGCGCCCGGCACCCCTGCCGCCGGCCGAGCGACCCCGCCGCCGGCCAACCGACGCGGTCCGGCGAAAGCGGACCGCCCCCGGCCGCCCCACGCGGTTCGGCGGGAGCGACCCGGCCGCTGGCCGCCTCGCGCGGTTCGACTGGGCGCGCAGCGTCGAGGCCGTCGTCGCGCTCGGCATCCTCGTCGTGGTCGGCTACGGCGTGCTCGGCCGCGTGCTGCCGGGCCTCATCGAGCTGCATCCCTCGCGGCGCGCCGGCGGGCGCCTCGACCAGCCGCTGACCTACTGGAACGCCATGGGCGCGCTGGCCGCGATGGGCGTCGTGCTGTGCGCCCGGATGGCCGGCGACCGCCTGCGCCCGCCGGCCCTCCGGATGGCCGCCGCCGCGGCGGGTGCGCCGCTCGGCCTCGGGCTCTACCTGACGTACTCGCGCGGCGCGCTGGCCGCGGTCGGCTGCGGGCTCATCGTCCTCGCCCTGCTCGCGCCGACGCGGGGCCAGATCCGCGCGCTGGCGCTCGTCGTCGGCGGCGCGGTGGTGGCCTGCCTGGTCGCCAGCCGGCTCGACGGGGTCGCGTCGGTGAAGGGCACGCTCGCCCACCAGGAGCGCCAGGGCGCGGTCATGCTCGTCGTGCTCGTCGTCGTCATGGCGGCCGCCGCGGGCCTGGCCGCCTGGCTGGCGCGGCGCGACCGCGGCGACCGGCGGCTGGCGCTGCCGCGCTGGGCGTTCGCGGCCGGCTGGGCCGCCGCGATCGCCCTCGCCCTGTTCCCCTACGCCGCCGCGGTCGTCTCCGAGCGCGGCGAGGACAACCCGAGCTTCGGCGCCACCGCGTCGCGGCTGAGCTCGGTCGGCTCCAACCGCTACGCGTACTGGCGGGTGGCGGTGCGCACGTTCGCCGACCACCCGCTCAAGGGCACCGGCGCCGCGGCGTTCCGGGCCGACTGGCTGCGCCAGCGCCCGTTCCGCGAGTCCGTGCGCGACGCGCACTCGCTCTACTTCGAGACGCTCGACGAGCTGGGGATCGTCGGGTTCGGGCTGCTGTGCGCGCTGCTGGCCGGCGTGCTGCTGGCGGTGCGGCGGACGATGGCCCACGAGCCGGCGCTGGTGACCGGCCCGGCCGCCGCGCTCGCCGTCTGGGCGGTGCACGCGGGCGTCGACTGGGACTGGGAGATGCCGGCGGTCACGCTCGTGGCGCTGACGCTGGCGGGGCTGCTGCTCGCTCGCTGCGAAGCGATCGGGCCACGCCCTCGGCCGCGGCGACCAGCGCCACCGCGGCCAGGATGACCAGCGACGGCTCGGCCGCGTAGCGAAAGCGCGTGCCGCCGTAGGTGACGATGGCGACGCAGACGACCATGACGATCGGCGCCAGCAGCACGATCAGCCCGAAGCGGCGCTCCGCGAGACGCGGCGCTCCGCTCCCAGACGCTGTCGCTCGTCGCCGACGCGCCAGCAGCACGATCCCCGCCAGCGCGAGCAGGGCCACGACCCAGTACATGCGGATCCCCCACCGCACCGGGTTCGCCGGGCGACCCTCGGCAGTGTTGAAGAACACCGACTGGTCGAAGCGGTAGACGTCGGCGAGCCGCCCGAGGCGCGCCGCGACCACCGCCGGCCAGCGGCCCGTGTGGTCGAGCGCGTACTCGATGCCGATCGTGCGCTGGCGGGCGAAGTACTGCGCCTCGTCCTCGTTCGCGCGCCGCGGCGTGTAGCACTGGAAGCGCCAGGCGCCGATGAGCTCGCCGGAGTACGTGTCCGGGCAGTTGGCGCCGACGAACAGGCCGTTGGAGTTCGTCGAGATCAGGACGGGGTCGTCGAAGCGCGTGAGGTTGAAGATCGTCCACGGCGCGAGGACGGCGACGAACGCGGCCAGCGTGACGCCCCACAGCGCCGCGCGCGACCGCCACGTGGAGCGGGAGGCGATCGCCACGGGGACGGCGAGCAGGACGAGGAGCGTGAGCGCCTCGCCGCGGGTCAGCGCGGCGAGCGCGATCAGCGCGCCGAGCGCCGCGGCCCGCCGCCACGACGGCGCCGCGCGCACCCACAGCGCGCACAGCAGCGCGCCGACGAGGAAGAAGCCGTAGAGCGTCTCGCTCATCAGCGCGCCGTCGGCGAGCCAGAGCATCGGGTAGACGGCGGCCAGCGCGGCGGCGGTGAGGCCGACCCGCGCGCCGGCGACCTTGCGCCCCACCAGCCCGATGAGCACGACCGTCGCGGTCCCCACCGCGCCGAGGATCAGCCGGTGCGCGAGGAAGCCGTTCGCCCCCAGCTTGTCCCAGAACGCGAGGAAGACCTCCAGGCCCGGCGGGTGCTCCGCGGTCGGCCCGCCCGGCGGGAACGCCTCGACGAACCCCTTGCCGTCGGCCAGGCCCTGCGCGACGAGATGGAAGGTCATCGCGTCGCCCAGCACCTGGAAGTCGCGGTGCTGGATCGCGTTGACCGTCCGCACGGCCAGCGCCAGCAGCGCGATCAAGCCGAGGCCCTTCGTGAACGGACTGAGGCGGGACATCGCGGACGGGGAGCGTAGGCGCTGCGCAGCGGCAGCGTCGGCCGTCGCCGCGGCCACCTAAGCTGCCACCTACATGGCCGCCGCGCCCGACGCCCTGCGGCCGCCCCCCGGCAATCCGCGCTTCCCCCTGCTGGACGCGATGCGCGCGGTGGCGGCACTCTCGATCGTGGTCACGCACGCCTCGGGCGTGTCGAACTTCAACACCGACAACGTCCTCGGCGCCTACACCGCGCGGCTGAACTTCGGCGTCTGCATGTTCTTCCTGCTCTCGGGCTTCCTGCTCTACCGCCCGTTCGTCGCCGCGCGGCGCGAGGGCCGGCCCGCGATCGGCATCCGCGCGTTCGCGCGCCGCCGCATCCTGCGCATCGTGCCCGCGTACTGGGTCGCGCTCACCCTGCTGGCGATCTACCCCGGCCTGCTCGGCTTCTCCGAGCACTGGTGGCGCTTCTACACGTTCACGCAGATCTACTGGGTCGACTCCGTCGTCCAGGGCATCGCGCCGGCGTGGACGCTGTGCATCGAGGTGTCGTTCTACGCGCTCCTGCCGTTCCTGGCGGCGGGCATCGCGCGGCTGCGCCCCAGCGTCGGCGGCGAGGTCGGGATCCTCGTGGCGATCGCGCTGGCCACGCTGTTCTTCCGCTGGGCGATCCAGGAGTGGACGGCGCCGTTCAGCGATCTACGCGTGCTGCACAACACGCTGCTCAGCTACATGGACTGGTTCTGCTACGGGATGATCATGGCCGTCGTCAGCGTGGCCATGCACGGACGCGAGGCGGGCTCGCGCGTCATGCGGCTGATCATCCGCCGGCCCTGGGTGCCGTGGGCCGCAGCGGCGGTCGTCTTCTGGCTCGTCTCCACCCAGATGGACCTCTCGCGCGGCTTCTACGTCGTCTACACGCAGGCGAACTTCCTCGGCGAGCACCTCGGCTACGCGCTGTGCGCCGCGCTGCTGCTGCTGCCGGCGATCTTCGGCGACTGGGCGGGCGGCTGGCCGCGCCGGCTGCTCGCGCTGTCGTGGATGGGCTGGCTCGGCCTCGTCTCCTACGGCATCTTCCTGTGGCACTCGACGATCATGCTCGAGATCAACGACCACGGCGCCCAGGGCTGGCTGCCGGGCTCGGGCTTCCTGTCGCTGCTGCTGTCGGCCCTGGCCATCGTCATCCCGATCGCCGCGGTCAGCTACTACGTCGTCGAACGGCCGGCGCTCAAGCTCAAGGACCCGAAGCGCCGCCGAGCCGCACGGGCGGCGGGTCGCGCGGACTCAGCGCCAGCGCCCGTCGCGCAGCACGGCGAGCGGTGACGTCGTCGCCCACGGCATCGGCGGTTATCGCCACGCCGACCCAGGCCGTGGCGTTGGCGGGCTCCTTGCGCGCCGCCTCCCGGGCGATGCGCAGCGCCTCGCGGTCGCGACCGACCGAGTGCAGGACGCCGGCCACGGCGACCAGGCCGTCCGAGCCGCGGCAGTGGTCGCGCACCGCCTGGATCGCCGCGGGCCCCGCGGACGCCGGCAGCAGCTTGCCGGTGACGCGCAGCACGTCGTGGCGGGCGGTCTCGCAGGCCTGCGCGTCGTGACGGCTCATGAGCAGCGCCACCACCACGACGGCGGCGACGGCGACGAGCAGCATTCGGGCCAGCACGCCGGATACGATGCCACGCCTTTGCCTCTCGTCTCCATCATCGTCCCCGCCAAGGACGAGGCGCGCACGATCGAGCACGTCCTCGCGCGCCTGTCCGAGCTGCCCTGGAAGCTCGAGATCATCGTCGTCGACGACGGCTCGACCGACGCCACCGCGGCGATCGTCGAGCGCGCGGGCGGCGCGCGCCTGCTGCGCCACGAGCGCAACCGGGGCAAGGGCGCGGCCGTGCGCACGGGCATCGCGGCGTCGACCGGCGACATCGTCGTCATCCAGGACGCCGACCTCGAGTACGACCCGGCCGACCTGCCCAAGCTGCTGGACCCGCTGCTGGCCGGCGTCGCCGACGTCGTCTACGGCACCCGGCTGCGCGGCGGCGAGCCGCAGCGCGCCCACCTGTTCTGGCACTACCTCGGCAACCGCTTCCTGTCGCTGCTGACCAACGTGCTCTACAACACGACGATCAGCGACATGGAGGTCGGCTACAAGGCCTTCCGCGGCGACCTCGTGCGCTCGATCCACCTCGTCTCCGACGACTTCCGCTTCGAGCCGGAGATCACCGCGAAGGTCCTGCGCCGCGGCGTGCGCCTGTACGAGGTGCCGATCTCCTACTACGGCCGGACGTACGACGAGGGCAAGAAGATCACGTGGCGCGACGGCGTCCATGCCATCGGCGCCCTCGTGCGGTTCCGGTTCGGGCCGGCGTAGCTCAGATCTCGACGCGCCCGGGGAGCGGCAGGTCGGGCCAGGCCAGCGGCGCAGCGGCGGCGAGAAAGTTAGCGCTGCTACCTTGTTTGGCGGAGGAGAGGTCATCAAGGAGATCCGAAATGACCAAGAACACCCTCCAGCCCACCACCGTCGACCGCCTCCGCCGCCGCTTCAGCGAACGGCGCGAGTTCCGCCGCCAGCGGCGCGAGCACGACCTGGCGATGTCGATCCCGGGCGTCGCCGCCGAGCACGACGCGATGGTGCGCCGCTCGGGCCACAGCTGCCCCTTCTGCGGCTGAACCTCCCGCGCCGCTCCCCCTGATCGCGCAATCGCGGGACAGGGGGAGCGGATGCGCAGCCCCGCGCGCGGCTGAGCGGCCTACGATCAACGCCACCGGATCCCGTCCCGCAAGGAAACGCCATGCCGAAGCTCAGGTCGCACACGGTCACCCACGGACGCAACATGGCCGGCGCCCGCGCGCTCCTGCGCGCCACCGGGGTCGAGCGCGAGGACTTCGGCAAGCCGATCGTCGCCGTCGCCAACAGCTACACGCAGTTCGTCCCCGGCCACACCCACCTGCAGCCGGTGGGCACGATCGTCGCCGACGCGGTCAAGGCGGCCGGCGGCATCGCCCGCGAGTTCGACACGATCGCCGTCGACGACGGGATCGCGATGGGCCACGGCGGGATGCTCTACTCGCTGCCGTCGCGCGACCTGATCGCCGACTCGGTCGAGTACATGGTCAACGCCCACTGCGCGGACGCGCTCGTGTGCATCTCCAACTGCGACAAGATCACGCCGGGGATGCTGAATGCCGCGCTGCGGCTGAACATCCCGGCGGTGTTCGTCTCCGGCGGCCCGATGGAGGGCGGGCGCGCCGTCCTGGTCGACGGCACGGTCCGCACCCGCCTGAACCTCATCACCGCCATGGCCGACGCCGTCTCCGGCGAGGTCTCCGACGACGACCTCCTGCTCGTCGAGGAGGCCGCCTGCCCGACGTGCGGCTCGTGCTCGGGCATGTTCACGGCGAACTCGATGAACTGCCTGGTCGAGGCGCTCGGCCTCGCCCTGCCCGGCAACGGCTCCACGCTGGCCACCCACACCGCGCGCCGCGCGCTGTTCGAGGCGCCGGCGCGGCGGTCGTCGACCTGTGCCGACGCTACTACGACGAGGACGACGAGCGCGTCCTGCCGCGCAGCATCGCCAGCCGCGCGGCCTTCGAGAACGCGATGACGCTCGACATCGCGATGGGCGGCTCGACGAACACGGTCCTGCACCTGCTCGCCGCCGCGCAGGAGGCCGGCGTCGACTTCGCCATGGCCGATATCGACGCGCTCTCACGCCGCGTGCCGTGCCTGTGCAAGGTGGCGCCCAACGGCGACTTCCTCGTGGAGGACGTCCACCGCGCCGCATGGCGTCCCGGCCATCCTCGGCGAGCTGCGGCGCGCCGGCTTTCGCTCGACGAGGGTCGCCAGCGTCCACGCGCCGTCGCTGGACGCGTGGCTGAGCGCCTGGGACGTGCGCGGCGGGTCGCCGTCGGCCGAAGCGGTCGAGCTGTTCCACGCCGCCCTGGCTGCGTGCGCTCGGCCACCGCGTTCTCGCAGTCCGAGCGCTGGGACACGCTGGACACCGATGCGGCCGACGGGTGCATCCACGACATCGAGCATGCCTACAGCGTGGACGGCGGCCTGGCCATCCTGTTCGGCAACATCGCGCAGGACGGCTGCGTGGTGAAGACGGCGGGCGTCGATCCGGCGCTCTGGTCGTTCACCGGCCCCGCGGTCGTGGTCGAGTCCCAGGAGGAGGCGGTCGACGCGATCCTCGGCGGGCGCATCCAGCCCGGCGACGTGGTCGTCGTGCGCTACGAGGGGCTGCGCGGCGGGCCGGGCATGCAGGAGATGCTCTACCCGACGACCTACATCAAGGCCAAGGGCCTGGGTGCGAGCTGCGCGCTCGTCACCGACAGCCCGCTTCTCCGGCGGCACGTCGGGGCTGTCGATCGGCCACGTGTCGCCCGAAGGCGGCGGCGGGCACGATCGCGCTCGTGCAGGACGGCGACCCGATCGCGATCGACATCCTCGGCGCGGCGGCTCGATCGAGCTGCAGGTCTCCGACGAGGAGCCGAGCGCCGGGCGCGGCTGAAAGGCCACGACGGGCTACGAGCCCGCCGACCGGGACCGTCCGGTGTCGGCCGCGCTGCCTACGCGGCGATGGTGACCTCGGCCGACCGCGGCGCGGTGCGCGACGTCGACCGACTCGGCGCATGGTCAGCGCTCGTCTCCACCCTGACCGGATCGCCGGCGGTTTCGACGTGGCGCTGGACGAGCGGCCGCGCGGCGCGCCATCGTGAGCGCCATGGCACGTTGGTGTGAGTTTCAACAGGCGGCGCCCGCGCTCGCGGCGGCCGTCCAGGAGCGCCTCGACGCCCATGTCCACAAGGTGCTCGCCACCGTGCGCGCGGACGGCTCGCCGCGCGTGTCCGGCACCGAGACACAGTGGGTGGACGGCGATCTGTGGATGGGCTCGATGTGGCAGGCGCGCAAGGCGCACGACCTGCAGCGCGACCCGCGCTTCGCGCTGCACACCGGCTCCGACGACCCACCGGCCTGGGCGGGCGACGCGAAGCTGGCCGGGGTTGCGGAGGAGGTCACCGACCCGGACCGCGTCGAGGCACTGATCGGCGACAGCAAGCCGGACGGGCCGGCGCATCTCTTCCGGCTCGACCTGCACGAGGTCTCCACGGTCCGGTTGAACGAGGCGGGCGACGCCATCGTGATCGAGGTCTGGACCCCGCACGACGGCGTGCGCCGGTGGGAGCGCACGTGACGGGCCTCACATCGTCCGCGCGAAGTGGTGCGCCGTGATCCGCAGCCGCGCGTTGAGGTAGAGCCGGTGGGCGTCGGCGCGCTCGTCGCCGACGCCGGAGTCGAGGTGCACTGCGTACGCAGCCGAGGCGGCGCGCCTCCTCCACCAGCCAGTCCAGCAGCGCGCGGCCATGGCCGCGCCGGCGGGCGTCCGGGTGGGCCGAGAGGTCGTCGACGTAGAGGTAGTGGCCCCAGGCGAGGTTGTGGCCGACGCGGAACCCCGCCACCGCCGCGGCGGGCCGCCCGTCGTCCTCGAACGCGCCGAGGAGGCGGTAGCCCTCGGGCCGCTGGAGCCTCGTCGACGCGGGCGGCGAAGCGGTCGGCGTCGGTCAGGTGGGTGCGCAGCTCGCGCATGGCCTCGAAGGCCAGCGCGGTGTCGGGCGGCAGGATCTCGCGAACGGTCATGGCTGCGCAGCTTGGCGCACGCAGGCCGGAGGCGGCGGCCGGCGCGCCACGTGCAGGGCGTAGAGGCCGAAGCGCTCGGGCGGTCCGTAGCGCGACGCCAGGTAGCGGTCGAGGAGGTGCACGCCGCTGGAGCGGGCGGACCTGTTCGGCTCGTCGGCGATCGCCCGCGGGTCCAGCCAGCGCACGAGCACCGCTGGGCGCGCCCGCTCGAGGTCGGCGACGATCTCGCGCTGCACCGCGGCCGTCGTGACGATGCCGGGCTGGATGACGTCGTAGCGCGTCGGGTTCGGCCGCTGGGCGAGCACGTAGAGCAGCGGATCGCCGACCGCCACCCTGTCGAAGCGCGGCGGCGCGACGAAGATCGGGCAGCCCGGCGGGACGAGCGCATGGATGCGCGGCAGCAGGCGGGCGAGGGCGGCGGCGTCGGCGGGCGCCGTCTTCACGCCGTCGGCGACCGGGGACGGCACCGCCGCCAGCGCCGGCGGGTGCAGCAGCTGGCCGACGCGGCGCTCGACGCCGTGCAGCGCGACCAGCCCCAGCGCCACCAGCAGCGCCGCGCGCCAGACGGCGGCGCGCTCCCCCGCAGCGGCGACGGCGATCACGACCGCCAGCACGACCGACAGCGGCACGAGGTGGAACTCGTCGGGCCGGCCGACGAGGTACGCCACCCCCACCGCCAGCAGCGGCACCGCGGCGAGCGCCCAGCGCGGCCGGCGCACCGCCGCCCAGGCCGCCCACAGCGCCGAGGCGGCCAGCAGGATCAGCGGCAGGTAGAACTCGAGCAGCTTGTTGGGGTCCACGCCGCCGCGGTAGCGCGTCGGCAGCGGCAGCCGCTGCAGGTGCTGGACGCCGAGGAAGCCGACGGTGTCGTCGAGCATCGCGCCCGGCGCGACGACGAAGAAGGGCAGCAGCACGACGATCGCGACGCCCGCCGCGACGGCCAGCGCGGTCGCGCCGCCGCCCAGCAGCGCGACCGACACCGCCCCCGCCGCGCCGATCTCCGGCCGGAACGCGACCGCGACCCCGCACAGGACGCCGGCGGCGAGCGGACGGCGGCGGGCGAGCAGCAGGGCGATCGCGACGAGCAGCAGCGCGGTCGGGTTCGGCCCCGGGCCGGTCGGCCAGGCCATCGCGGCGGCGACGGCGAGCCACGCCAGCAGCGACAGCCACTCCGGCGTGCCCGCCCGCCGCACGAGCCGATAGGCGAGCAGCGCGACGACCGTGTCGATCGCCACGCGGATGATCCGCCACCACAGCAGCGACGTCCCCAGCACCTTGGCCGGCAGCGCCAGCAGCAGCGCCTGGCCGGGCCCGTAGTTCCACCAGAAGTCCCGGTACGGCCACTGGCCGCCGGCGATCCGGTCGGCCGCCTGGAGCATCAGCCCCTCGTCGTGGGGGCCGATCTCGCGCAGGATCGTGAAGCCCGACAGCACCGCGCCCGCGAGCAGCAGGACGGGGACACGCCAGCGCGCCCAGTGGGTGTGTCGCACCTCAGAACCCCGCCCGCGGATGCCCACCGGCCCGCGGCCCGCGCCACGGCCGGCCGTCGACGACCGACGCGATCGGCACCACCGACGCGCGCCGCAGCGCCCGCCGTTCGCGCACCATCGCCGGCAGCAGCGGCAGCGCGGACGCGAGCCCGCCGAGATGCGCGCGCAGCGTCCCGGCCCGCGCGGTGGCCACCAGCCACGCCGCCTGGCGGTACAGCACCGGTCCCAGCCAGCGCACCGGGAACGCCTTGGCCACCAGCAGCAGCGTGTTGCGCGCCACCCAGCCGCCGACCGGCCGCTCGAGCTGATGCGCCGACCCGCCGCCGGCGTGGCGCGCGACCGCGGGCTCGTACACCGCCCGCCACCCCGCGAGCCGCAGCCGCAGCCCCAGCTCGACGTCCTCGAGGTACGAGAACAGGCGCTCGTCGAACCCGCCGACGGCGAGCACGGCGGCCCGGCGGTACAACGCCGCCCCCGCGCACGCCGCGAACACCTCGCCCGGCGCGTCCCAGCGCCCGTCGTCACGCCACCCGCGCCCGCGCTGCTCGCACACCCCGTCGCGGCGCAGGAAGTCGCCGGTGTCGTCGAGCACCGAGGGGTCGTCGAGCGAGACCATCTTGCCCGCCACGGCGCCCACGTCCGGTGCCAGGGCGCGCACCATCCGCGCCAGCCACTCGGGCTCGAGGAGCACGTCCGAGTTCACCAGCGCCACCGCGTCGCACGCCGCTGCCGCCCCGATCCCCCGGTTCGCCGCCGCCGCGAACCCCAGGTTCGCCCCCAGCTCCAGCACGCGCACGTCGTCGCCCAGCCCGACGGCCGACCTGTCCACCGACCCGTTGTCGACCACGATCAGCTCGTCGAACGGCCGCGCCTGCGCGCGCAGCGCGGCCAGGCAGCCCGGCAGCCACCGCGCGCCGTTCCAGTTGGGGACGACCGCGGCGACCCGGAGCGTCACGCCGGCGGCGCCGCCATGCGCGCCCCCAGCCCGCGGGGCCGGACGCGGCGCGGGTCGGCGCGCGGCGGGCGCTCGTCGATGCACGCCTCGGCGACCACGCGGCGGATGCCGTGGCGGAAGTGGGCCACGTCGAAGCGGTCGGCGTTGGCCACGCACAGCTCGGGGTCCACGCCGAGCGCGTCGAAGCGCCGCACGACCTCCGCGAGCGCCTCGGGGTCCGGCCGGTCGTAGAACGCGCCGGTCAGCCCCTCCTGGACCGTTTCGCGCACGCCGCCCTCGGCCAGCGCGATCACGGGCCGGCCGGCGGCCTGCGCCTCGACCGCGGCGATCCCGAACTCCTCGGTCGCCGTCACCACGAGCGCACGGCAGGCCGACAGCAGCTGGGCGGCGCGCTCGTCGGACACCCGCCCGGTGAACGAGACCGTTGGCCCGGCGAGGCGCCGCAGGCGCCTGCCTCCGGCCCGTTGCCGACCACCACCAGCGGTCGGCGCAGGCGGTTGAACGCCTCGACCGCGTGGTGGATGCGCTTGTGCGGCATGAGCTCGGACAGCACCAGGTAGAAGTCGCCGACCGGCCCCGGCGTGAAGCGGCTCGTCTCCACCGGCGGGTAGATGACGTCGGACTCGCGCCCGAAGTAGCGCCGGATGCGCCGGCTGGTCGTCTGCGAGTTGGCGATGTAGCGGTCGACGCGCTGGGCGGCGATCCAGTCCCACTGGCGCCAGCGCTGGAAGACCATGCTCAGCGCCGCGCGCTGCAGGGCGCCGCGCTGGCCGAGCGTCTCGTCGCGCGCGTTCCAGGCGTAGCGAAACGGGTTGTGGCAGTAGCAGACGTGCACGGCTTCGGGGTCGACGATGACCCCGTGGGCCCACGCGCTCGAGCTCGAGAGGACGAGGTCGTAGCCCGAGAGGTCCATCGCCTCGATCGCGTACGGGTAGAACGGCAGGAGCGGGCGAAACGTTCGCGCCGTCGGCCGCAACCGCTGCAGGAAGCTCGTGTTGACGGTCCGATGCTCGAATCGCCCCTCCGTCCCCCGCGGGTCGTAGACCGCCGTGAACAGGTCCGCGTCCGGATACAGGTCCGCGAGCGCCGCGAAGACGCGTTCCGCGCCGCGCACGTCCAGGAGGAAGTCGTGGATCAGGGCGACCCGCCGCGCCATGGCCCCCGAGTCTATGAGAGCCGCCCGGCGGCACCGCCGGCGTCGCGCATTACCCTCTCTGGCCGCATGCGCCGCCTGTTCGTGATCCTCGCCGGCCTGCTCGCGCTCACGCCGGCGACCGTGCACGCCGCCGCCGCGCCGCGCGGCTTCTTCGGGGTCATGGCCGACGGCGTGCTCATGACCCGCGACGACGCCTCGTTCGCCCACGAGTTCGCGGTGATGAAGGCCAGCGGCGTGGAGAGCGTGCGCCCGGTCGTCTACTGGGCCGACATGCAGCCCACGCGGCACGGACCGATCCAGTTCGCCAGCCTCGACCGTCTGATGGGCGAGGCGGCGCGCAACGACATCGCGGTGCTGCCCGTCGTGCTGCGCGCGCCGGCCTGGGCGCGCGAGCATCCTCACGACGTCGGCTCCCATCCGAAGCACCCGGCCGACTTCGCCGCGTTCCTGACCGCGCTCGTCGGCCGCTACGGCCCCAGCGGCACGTACTGGACCGAGCATCCCGACGTCCCCCGCCAGCCGCAGCGCACCTGGGAGATCTGGAACGAGCCGAACCTCCAGCGCTACGGGTCGCCGTCGATCGTGCGCAGCCGGGCGTCGGCGCGCGCGTTCGTCGAGCTGACCCGGGCGGCGTCGACGGCGATCCGCCGAGCCGACCCGGGCGCGCGCGTCGTGCTCTCGTCGTTCGGCGAGGGCGGGCCGCAGAACACGTCGTGGGACGCGATCAGGCTCGTCTTCGGTGCCGGCCTGAGGGCGTCGTGGTTCGACGCGGTGGCCGGGCATCCGTTCTCCGGCCGCATCAGCAACGTGCTGAAGATCGTGCGGTTCGAGCGCCGCGAGTTCGCCCGGCACGGCGCGGCCCGCACGCCGATGATCATCTCCGAGCTGGCGTGGCCGTCGGCCAAGGGCAAGACGAACAACTTCACGACAGGCTTCGAGACGACCGAGCGGGGCCAGGCGCGCAAGCTGCGCGCCGCCTACACGGCGCTGCTGAAGGTCCACCGGCGCTACCGGATCGAGAGCGTGTTCTGGTCGACGTGGCTGACCGCCGACTGCTGCTCGTCCAACAACTTCGACTGGTCCGGACTGCGCAAGCTCGATCCCCGCGACCCGTCCGGCGAGCCGATCAGCAAGCCCGCACTGCGCGCGTTCCGCCAGCTGGCCCGGCGGTGAGCGCCGACCGGCGCGTCCTGTTCCTCGGCGACTCGTTCGTGGCCGGGGCCGGCGATCCGGCCGCCCTCGGCTGGCCGGGCCGGGTCTGTGCGGCGGCGTGGGCGGCCGGCGTGCCGGTGACGCCGTACAACCTCGGCGTGCGGCGCGAGACGTCCGAGCAGGTGGCGGCGCGCTGGCGGGCGGAGGCGGGGCCGCGGCTGGCGGCAGGCGCCGACTGCCGGGTGACGGTGTCGTTCGGCGCCAACGACATGGTCCGCGAGGGGGACGGCCCCACGGTGGCGCCGGCCCGGTCGGCCGAGGTGCTGGCGGCGCTGCTGGACGAGGCGGCGTCGCTGGGGCTGCCGGCGTTCGTCGTCGGACCGGCGCCGGTCGGCGACCCGCGCGACGACCGGCGGATCGTCGCGCTGACGGCGCGCTACGCACACGTCGCGGCCGCGGCCGCCGTCCCCTTCGTGCCGGTGGCGCCGGCGCTGCTGGCGACGCCGGTGTGGAGGGCGGAGGCGGCGGCGGGCGACGGCGCGCATCCGGGCGCGGGCGGCTACGCGGCGCTCGCCGATCTGGTGCTCGCCGGGGGCTGGCTCGACTGGCTGCGCAGTGCCCCGGCGCGGGCCCGGGGTGGCCAGCCGACCGCATAGGGTCTGGCCCCATGCGTGTCGGCATCGACGCCCGCCACCTGCCTGAGGGCCGGGGCGTGGCCCGTTACCTGCAGCGCACGCTGGCCGTGCTGGCCCGGCGGTTCCCGCAGGACGAGTGGGTGGCGCTCGTCCCGGGCCGCGCGCCGGTGGCCGCGCCCGCGGGGGTCTCGCTCGTGCGGACGCGACTGCCCGGGCGGGCGCTGTTCGGCCTGGGCGCGGTCGCCGGCCGGCCGACCCTGCAGCGCCTGCTCGGCGCGGCGGTCGACGTCGTGTGGCTGCCCGCCCCCGCGCCCGTCGCGCTGGCGCCCGGTACGCCCTACGTGCTGACCGTGCACGACCTCTCGTTCGAGCAGCGGCCAGCGGACTACACGCCGTACGAGCGCCTGTGGCACCGGACCGGACGCCTCGGCGCGCTGGCGCGGGGCGCGCAGCGGGTGATCGCGGTGTCGGGCCCGACCCGCGACGCCGTGGTCGAGCGCTGGGGCGTGCCGGCGGCTCGAGTCGACGTCGTGCACCCGGGCGCCGGGGCGGTCGCGGTGCCCGGGTCGGCCGCCACCAGCTCCGGGCCCTGTCGAGTTGACGTCGATATGCGACGTCAACTCGACACGCATGCCACCGGCGACGGACGGAGCCGTCCCTATGTGCTCTTCGTCGGCGCGCTCGAGCCCCGCAAGGCGCCCGAACTGCTCGTCGGTGCGTACGCCCGCGCCCGTGCGCGCGGCCTTGAGGCCGACCTCGTCCTCGCCGGCGCCGGGCGGCTCGCGCCGCGGCTGCGCGGCCGGCCGGGCGTGCGGCTGCTCGGCCGGGTCGACGGCCCGCGACTCGACGCGCTCTACCGCGGCGCTCTGGCCGTCGTCCTGCCCAGCCACGCCGAGGGCTTCGGCCTGCCGCCGCTGGAGGCGCTCGCCCGCGGCGTGCCGCCGGTCGTCGCGGACCTCGCCGTCTACGACGAGACGCTGGGTGCCGGGGCGCTGCGCTTCCCGGCCGGCGACGCCGACGCCCTGGCCGCCGCGCTCGTGCGCGTCGCGTCCGACGCCGGCCTGCGCTCGCGGCTCGTAGCCGACGGGCAGCGCGCGATGGCGCCGCTGACCTGGGAGGCGACCGCGGAGGGCGTCCACGCCGCGATGCGCCGGGCGATCGCGCCCGCCCGCGCGGGAGCGGCGGCGTGACCGCGGAGGGCGTCCAGGCCGCGATGCGCCGGGCGATCGCGCCCGCCCGCGCGGGAGCGCCGGCGTGACCGCGTTCACGGTCGTCGTCGCCCTGCACGACTCGGCCCGGGACCTGCGCCGGCTGCTGGCCTCGATCGACCGCCACCTGCGGCGCGAGGACGTCCACGTCGTCTGCGTCGACAGCGGCTCGACCGACGACGGGCCGGAGCTCGCGTGCGACTGGGGCGCCGAGCTGCTCGTGCTCGACGGCAACCCGGGCTTCGGCGCGGCCAACAACGCGGGCGTCGCGTGTGTCCGCACCCCGGTCACCGTCCTGCTCAACCCGGACGTCGAGCTGCTCGACGACGGGCTGCGGCGCCTGGCCGAGCCTCGCGGCCGGTCGCGACGCGCTGCTCGCGCCGCGCCTGCTCGAGCCCGACGGGCGCGTGCAGCGCAGCGCGCATCCGGCGCCCGGCTCGCCCGGCGCGCTGCTCGCCGCCGCCGTGCCGCCGCGGGTCCTCCCGTCCCGGCTGCGCGACCGGCTGGAGCCCTACCGCTCCGACCGGCCCCGCCGCGTGGGCTGGGCGATCGCCGCCGCCCTCGCGGCTCGCACCGGCGTCCTGCGCCGCCTCGGCCCGTTCGACGCGGACGCGTTCCTGTTCTACGAGGACCTCGACCTCGGGCTGCGCGCCGCCGCCGCGGGCCTGCCGACCGAGCTGCACCCCGAGATCGCGCTGCGCCACCGGGGGGCGCACAGCACCGAGCCGCACTTCGGCGGTGAGCCGTTCGACGTGCCCGCGCGCCGCCGGCGCGAGGTCATCGCCCGGAACCTGGGTCCGCGCGCGCTGCGCCTCGACGACGCCGCACAGGGCCTCACGTTCGCCGTGCGCGCCGCGGTCAAGCGCGACGGCCGGCGCGAACGCGCCCAGCTCGCCGCCCTGCGCCGCGCCCGGCACGGATGACCCGCCACGCGGCACAATCTCCCCATGACCGAGCCGCAGTCCCGAACCCTGGTGCCGCTCAGCCGTATCCTGCCGACCCGCAACCTAGCGGCGACCTTGTATGGGACGATCCTCATCACCTCGGTGATCGCCACACTGCCGCCGGACATGCCGCCCGGCTACGCGATCGTCGCGCTGATCGTCACGGCGTTCGTGTTCGCGCTGGCCCACAGCTGGGCCGACGCCATGAAGGCGAGCTTCGACGCGCGCGAGCCGCTGACCCTCCGCCATGAGGCGCGCACCTTCCGCCAGGAGTGGCCGATCGTCCGGGCCGCGTTCCCGTCGTGCCTTGCCCTGCTGGTCGCGGCCGCCGGCGTCTACAGCACCGCGACGGCCTTCTGGGTGGCGACCGGCATCAACGTCGTCCAGCTGCTCGTCTGGGGCGCGGAGATGCGGCGGGTGACCGGCGGGACGCCGCTGCAGATCGGGCTCGCGGGCCTCTTCAGCGGGAGCATCGGGCTGCTGCTCGCCGCGCTGAAGGTGATCGTCCACTAAAACAGGCCGAGCTGCTCGGGCCGCGGCGGCTCCGGCTCGCCCGGCACCTCGCGCTCGGGCTCCGGCGCCGCGTCACCGTCGATCGGCACGACGGGCGCGTCGTCGAACGTCGGCTGCGGCGGCACCGGCAGCGCGAGCAGCTCGGGGATCCGCCGGAAGTCCTCGCGCAGCACCTCGAGCATCCGCGGCGTGTACAGCGCCGCCGCCGGGTGATAGAGCGGATACAGCCGCACCGCCCGGCGGCCGAGCACTCGCACCTCCTCGGTGCCGTGCACCCGCGTGATGCCGGCCGGGTCGCCGCGCAGCAGCTTCGTCGCGAAGTTGCCGAGGGTGCAGACCACGCGGGGCTCGATCAGCTCGAGCTGGCGCATCAGGTACTCCTGGCAGTTCTCGATCTCGACGGGCTGCGGATCGCGATTGCCGGGAGGACGGCACTTCAAGACGTTGCCGATGAAGACCTCGCGACGCGAGAGGCCGATCTCGCCCAGGAGCTGGTCGAGCAGCTTGCCCGCCTGGCCCACGAACGGCAGGCCCTGGCGGTCCTCGTTGGCGCCCGGCGCCTCCCCGACGAACATGAGGTCCGCGTCGGCGTCACCCGCGCCGAACACCACCTTCGTCCGGGTGGATGCCAGCTGCGGGCAGCGGACGCAGTCACGCGCCTGCTCGAAGACGGCCAGCAGCTCCTCGCGCCGCTGCTCGGGGGTCGCCATTGTCGTCAGGGTAACGGTGGCGGCGGAGAGATATACTCCCGCGCACGGCCGTCACCCTCGGGGGCGGACCTTGCCGCACCACACCCACTTTGATTCGCGACCGGCATCCCGCAGGGAGCTGGACCGACATGAACGACACCGACCTGTCCCGCGCGCGCCGCGGCGCGCCCAGTCAAGCCGCACCGGCCGCCCTTCGGCCACGTGACGGCGCGCCTGGCGCTGAGCGGCGACAGGACCGAGCTGAGCGGCGACAGGACCGAGGGGTCGCGGTCATCGGCCGCGGGCGGCTCGGCACGGCGCTGGCGGCCGGACTGCGCGAGGCCGGCATCGCCGCCTGGGGACCGCTGGGCCGCGGCGCCGACCCGCAGGCCGGCGTCGTCCTGCTCGCCGTGCCCGACGGCGAGATCGCCGCGGCGGCGGGCGCGCTGACGCCGCGCGACGGCCTGCTCGCCGGCCACTGCTCGGGCGCCACCACGCTTGCGCCGCTCGCGCCCCACGAGGCGTTCAGCCTGCACCCGTTGATGACTGTCACCGAGCACGGCGCGGACTTCGCGGGCGCGACCGCCGCCGTGGCCGGCTCGACGCCGCGCGCGCTCGCCACCGCCACCGCGCTGGCCCGCGCGGTCGGCCTGCGCCCGATCGCCGTCGACGACGCCGACCGCGCCGCCTACCACGCCGCAGCCTCGATCGCGTCGAACTTCCTCGTCACCCTGGAGGGCGCCGCGGAGCGCCTGGCGCACAGCGCCGGCGTCGATCGCGCCGCGCTCGTCCCGCTCGTGCGCGCCGCCGTCGAGAACTGGGCCGCGCTCGGCGCCGAGCACGCGCTGACCGGACCGATCGCCCGCGGCGACGAGGCCACGGTCGCCCGCCAGCGCGCCGCGATCGCCGACCGCGCACCCGAGCTGCTCGGCCTCTTCGACGCGCTCGCGGACGCGACCCGCGCCCTCGCGCTGTCCGGGAGCGCCGCCTGATGGACACCGTCCGCACCGTGGCCGATCTGCGCGCGCGGCTCGCGCCCGCCCGTCGCGAGGGCCGCACGATCGGGCTCGTCCCCACGATGGGCGCGCTGCACGAGGGCCACCTCTCGCTCGTCCGCCGCGCCCGCGCCGCCACCGACGTCGTCGTCGTCTCGCTGTTCGTCAACCCGACCCAGTTCGCGCCGACCGAGGATCTCGCCCGCTATCCGCGCGACGAGCGGCGCGACGCCGGTTCGCCGCCGCCGCCGGCGCCGACGTGCTCTTCGCGCCGCCGGTCGACGAGGTCTACCCCGACGGCTTCGCCACCTCCGTCCACGTCGGCGGCGTCAGCGAGCCGCTCGAGGGCGCGCAGCGCGGCGCGAGCCACTTCGACGGCGTCGCCACGGTGGTGACCAAGCTGCTCAACATGGCCGGTCCGGACGTCGCCTACTTCGGCCAGAAGGACGCCCAGCAGGCCGCGGTGATCCGCCGCGTCGTCCGCGACCTCAACCTGCCGGTGCGCATCGAGCTGGGGCCCACGGTGCGCGAGCCCGACGGCCTGGCCATGTCCAGCCGCAACGCCTACCTGACGCCGAGCGAGCGCCCGCGCGCCGTGGCGCTCAAGCGCGCGCTCGACGCCGCGCGCGCCGCCGTCGACGCCGGCGAGCGCGACGCCGGCGCCATCGTGGCCGCCGCACGCGCGCAGATGGCCGCGCTCGACGTCGAGCCCGAGTACCTCGCGCTCGTCGATCCCGACACCTTCGCCCCGGTCGCCCGGGTCGCCGACCGCGACGTCCTCGTCGCCGTCGCCGCCCGCGTCGGCCGGGCCCGCCTCATCGACAACGACACGATCCACCGCAACGGGAGACCTGGCTGAAACCGATGCAGCGCACGATGCTGAAGTCCAAGATCCACCGCGCGACGGTCACCGACTGCGACCTGCACTACGTCGGCTCGATCACGATCGACCCCGACCTGCTGGAGGCCGCCGACATCCTCGAGCACGAGCAGGTGCACGTCGTCGACGTCGACAACGGCGCGCGGTTCGAGACGTACACGATCGCCGGCGAGCGCGGCTCCGGCGCGATGAAGGTCAACGGCGCCGCCGCGCGCCTGGTGCACCGCGGCGACACCATCATCGTCATCTCCTACGCGCAGTACGACCGCGCCGAGATGGAGCACTACGAGCCGCGCGTGGTGCACGTCACGGCGGGCGGCAACGAGATCATCCAGACCGATTCCGAGGTGGCGACCCTCCTGATTTAACCCACCCAACCCGGCCAACCACAAGAGGAGCGACGTCATGTCCGCAGCACCCACGCAGGTCCTCGACACCCTCCCGATGACCCTCCCCCGCCTCGCCGAGAAGAAGCGCCTGGGCGAGCCGATCGTGATGGTCACCGCGTACGACTACCCGTCGGCTCAGGTCGCCGAGGCGGCCGGCGTCGACATCGTCCTCGTCGGCGACTCCGGCGCGATGACCGTCCTCGGCTACGACTCGACCGTGCCGGTCTCCGTCGACGAGATGATCATGCTGACCGCCGCCGTCCGCCGCGGGCTGCGGACGCCGTTCCTCGTCGCCGACCTCCCGTTCGGCTCCTACGAGGCCAGCGACGCGTTGGCCATCGCCACCGCCCAGCGCTTCGTCAAGGAGGGCGGCGCCGACGCGGTCAAGCTCGAGGCCGGCGGCGTGATGGTCGACCGCGCCCGGGCGATCATCGCGTCGGGCATCCCGGTGATGGGGCATGTCGGGCTCACCCCGCAGACGTCGACCGCGCTCGGCGGCTACCGGGCGCAGGGGCGGACCGCCGAGGCGGCGCTGAAGGTCGCCGCCGACGCGCTCGCCCTCCAGGACGCGGGCTGCTTCTCGATCGTCTGGGAGGCGATCCCGGCCGCGGTGGCCGACGAGCTCATGGACCGCATGGAGGTTCCCGTCATCGGCATCGGCGCGGGCGCGGCGACCGACGGCCAGGTCCTGGTGTTCCACGACCTGCTCGGCATCCGCGAGGGCGTCGGCGCGCGGTTCGTCAAGCGCTACGGCGACGTCATGAACGAGATGGTCCGCGGCGTGCGCGCCTACGCGGACGACGTCCGCGCGCACCGCTACCCGGAGGCCGACCACACGTACTCGATCGACCCGGGCGAGCTGACCGACTTCCGGGAGCGCCTGCAAGCCGCCTGACGGGGCTCCGTAACCCCGCGCGTCGCGTTGCGCGAGCAGACCGGGAGGGGTAGCGGTATCGGACATGCGTCCACCGCTGCTCTTCCCGATCGCGCTCACAACCGCCGTCCTGACCCTGTCCGGCCCCGCCGCCGCAGCCGTCCCACACACGGTCGCACCCGGCGAGACGCTGTGGTCGCTGGCCGCCGCCCAGAACATGACGACCCGCGCGTTCGCGGCGGCCAACGGCCTGGCACCGGACGCGCGCATCGTGGTCGGCCAGACGATCCAGATGCCGACGGTCGGCGAGGCCGCCGTCGCGCTGCAGTCGGCCCCCGCGGCACCCGCGACCCCCACCGCCACGTCCACCCCGAGCGCATCCGCCACCCCGAGCGCATCCGCCGCCCCGCCCCCCATGGGCGGCTACACCGTCCGCCCCGGAGACACCCTCAGCGCCCTCGCCGCCCACTCCGGCGTCTCCACCGACCAAATGGCCGCGATGAACGGCCTGGACCCGAGCGGCCTCCTCGTCGCCGGCACCGTCATCAAGCTCCCGACCGGCGCGCCGGCTCCCGCCGCGTCCGCGCAGCCCGCGCCGGCGACGGTCGTCCCCGCCGCGAGCCCCGAACCGACCTCGACGACCGTCACGTCGGGCGACATCGCCGCGGTCGCCGCCCGCAACGGCGTCCCGGGCGACCTGTCGTCCGCGATCGCCTGGCAGGAGTCCGGCTTCAACAACGCGATGGTCTCGTCGGCCAACGCCCGCGGCGTCATGCAGGTCATGCCCGGCACCTGGGACTGGGTGCAGAGCAACCTTGCGGCCCGGCAACTGGACCCGAGCTCGGCCATCGACAACGTCGGTGCCGGCGTCCTGTACCTCGGGCACCTGCTGCGCGAGACCGGTGGCGACCCGGCGATGGCCGCCGCGGCCTACTACCAGGGGCTGGCGTCGGTCCGGCGGATCGGGATGCTGCCCGAGACCCAGCGCTACGTGGCCAACGTGATGGCGCTGCGCTCGCGCTTCGGCGGCTGAGCTGGCACCAGCGCTAGGCGCCGTACTCGATCGTGCGCAGGACCTGCGCCGGCGCACCGGCGGCGATCGAGTACGGCGGCAGGTCGGAGGTGACGACGCTGTTGGCCCCCACCACGCAGCGCTCGCCGATCGTCACCCCGCTGGTGACGACGACGTGCGCGCCCAGCCAGACGTTGTCGCCCAGCCGGGTCGGGCCCTTCGTCGTGAAGCCCTGCCACGGCACCGGCCGGTCGGGGTCGTCGAAGCGGTGGTTGGCGTCGCTGACGAAGCAGCCGTTGGCGAGCATGCAGTGCGCGCCGATCTCCACGAGCTCGTGGGCGGCGATCATCACGCCGAGGTTCAGGAAGCTGCCGGTGCCGATGCGTATTCGCGCCCGCCCCGGCGCGGTCAGCCAGACGCCGGGCTCGAGCAGCACGTTCTCGCCCAGGTCGAGCCGGCCCTCGTCGAGCATCTCGAGGACGTTGCCGTGCACCGGCCAGCGCACGAACGCGCCACGCCGCAGGGCGTGGAGGTGGATCCGCGCGCGGTTCCACGGCAGCGACGAGCGCTCGTACCAGCGCCACTTCTGCGCCCAGATGCGCGCGCGGGCGGCCAGGCGATCGTCCATCGCGTGATCTTCGCGCACGGCGCGGGTCGCCCGCAGCGCCCCGGGTGGATTCGCCGAGGGCGCTACTGCGGGAGCTGGCCCGGGATCCGCACAAGCGTGGACATCTCGCCCCACGGCGGGCGCAGCTGCACGCGCAGCGACTGCTCGGCGGTCAGGTCGACGCTCCAGTCGAGGTCGCAGCGATGGCAGTGGCAGTCGACGGTGGCCGCGTCGCTGCTCAGCAGCACGGTCGCGTGCGTCGGCTCGCACAGGCAGCCCGAGCAGGCGAAGCTCGCGCAGACGAGCTCGTCGGGGTCGTCGGGGCGAAAGCGGGCGATCTCGCTGGTCGTCTGCATCATGCCGCCGCCAGGCCGAGCTCGGCGCCGACCGCGCCGGCGTCCTCGCGCCGGATGGGCACGCGGCCCCAGCTCGTCGCCTCGGCGTAGTCCATGAGCTGCTCGAACAGCGCGTCGAGCGGCGCCGAGACGATCCCGTGCGGCTCGAGCAGGGCGCGGGCCTGGCGGTCGTCGAACGTCGTGCGCACGTCGAAGTAGGGCACCAGCGCATCGGCCTTGCCGGCGCGGCGCAGCGGCGCGAGGATCGGCCGCGGCTGGTGGAAGCGGGCCTGGGCCAGGTCGAGCACGTCGGCCACGGTGGCCGCCCGGTCGCCGGCGACGAGATTGAACGTCTGGCCCGCGATGCCGGGCTCGTCGAGCAGGTGCACCAGCGACGCGGCGACATAGTCGAGCGGCACGACGTCGACGATGCCGGCCGGGTCGGCGGGGACGCGGTCGAGCAGGCCGCGCGCCAGCGCGCGCAGCGGGAAGTACAGCGCGCTGAACGCGGGCGTCCAGCCGGTGTCCATCGAGCCCACGATGATCGACGGGCGGGCCACGACGACCGGCAGGCCGGATCCGGCCACGAGCCGCTCGGCCAGGTGCTTGCTCTGCTCGTAGGTGTTGCGGAACGCCTGCCCGGCGATGAGCTGGTCCTCGTGGAAGCGGCCGTCGTAGCGGCCGGAGACGTACGCGGTGGAGACATGGACGATGCGCTCGAGCGCCGGCATGGTGCGGCCGAGCTCGAGCACGCGCTGGCTGCCGAGCGCGTTGATGGCCAGCGCGTCGGGCAGCGGCTGATCGAAGCCGACCGCGGCGGCGCAGTGCACGATCCGGTCTGCGGTCTGCGCGATCTCGCGGCGGTCGGCGGCGGACAGGCCCAGACGCGGCCGGGTGACGTCGGCCGCCATCGCCCGCACGCGATCGCGCGCCGGCGGCGCGGCCCACAGCCGGTCCAGAATCCCTCGAGGCGGCGGTCGGCCTCGTCGCCGTCCGCCGCGCGCAGAGCACGATCACGTCGTCGTCGCCGCGTTCGAGCAGCCGGGCGAGAACCTCCATCCCGACGACCCCGCTGCCGCCGGTCAGCACAACTGCGCCACGCATCATGAGCTCACCCTCGCGCGACGGCCGGGACGGCGCCAGCCAAACCCCCCGCCCGGGGGGTGGGGTCAGGCGAGCAGTCCGAGCCGCTGCGCGCGCACGACCGCCTCGGCCCGGTTGCGCACCTCGAGCTTGCGGTACAGCGAGCTCGTGTGCTCCTTGACCGTGTGCGGCGACAGGAACAGCAGGCCGGCGATCTCCCGGTTCGTGGCCCCGCTGGCGATGAGCGCGAGCACCTCCTGCTCGCGGGTCGTGAGCATCGCGCCGCGCTGCTCCTCCTGGGGCGGGAAGACGCTGTGGCCGAGGCCGACCGCGCGCACCGCGCGGGCGATGTGCTCGGCCGGCAGGTCCTTGGAGACGAACCCGACGGCGCCGGCCGCGCGCGCGGCGTTCGGCGAGATGCGCCCCGCACCGGAGATCAGCAGCACGCGCGTGCTCGGCACGGCCAGGCGCAGCCGCTCGCAGATCTCCGCGCCCGGCTCCTCGCCGACGAACAGGTCGATCAGCGCGACGTGGGGCTCGTAGCGCCGGGCGTGGACGAGCGCCTCGTCGCCGTCGTGGGCGGCCAGGCAGCGCTCGACCCACGGCTGGTCGCCGAGCATCAGGCGCAGCCCCCAGTGCACCACCTCGTGGTCGTCGACCACGAGGATCGACAGGCGGCGGTCGTCGCGCTCGTCGTCAGGCCGGGTCATCGGGCACCACGAGCTTGACCCGCCACAGGCCGGCGCCGTCGCCGGGCCCGTACTCGACGATCCCGCCGCTCTGCAGCGCCTCGAAGGCGACGAGGCGCAGGCCCATGCCGGTCGGGCCCCGCCGGTGGTGGGCGACGCCGTCGTTGACGACCTCCATGACGAAGGCGCCGCCGGCCCGCCGCAGCGCGACGGCGATCCGGGTCGGGTGGGCATGCTTGTGCGCGTTGCGCACCGCCTCGTCGAGCACCGACTGGACGATCGACTCCAGCCGCTGCGGGACCTGGCCCGGATCGCCCTCGGCGATGGCGATCTGCAGGTCGGCATACTCGCGGGCCAGGCGCTCGAGCTCCTCGCCGAGCGTCGTGCGGCTCGACCGCGGCGCTCGGCCGAGCGGGCGCTGCAGCGTCGCGCGCAGCTCGCCGAGGGCGAGCTGGACCTCGTCGGCACAGCGCCGGCGCGCCTCGGCGCTGAGCGCGCCCTCCCCAGCGAGCGCCAGCGACACGCCGAACAGCCGCTGGATGACCTTGTCGTGCACCTCGCGGGCGAGGTCGATGCGGTGCTCGAGCTGGGCCGCGCGCTCGCTCTGGCTGGTGGCGATCCGAGCAACGGCGGCCAGCGCCGCCGCTTTGCCGAGGGTCCACAGCAGGTCGCGGTCGGCGTCGTCGAGGCGCGGTGCGCCCGCCGCCCGGTCCCCGACGATCACACCCACCCAGCGGCCGGCGGCAGCCATCGGGATGCACACCACCTGCTCGGGGCGCAGCAGCTCGACGTACTTCGGCGGCAGATGGGTCGCATGGTCCGCGAAGACCTCGAGGACCCGGTCCTCCTCGAGGCTGCGGCGCGCCAGCGGGGCGGTCTCGGCGCTGAAGCGCTCCTCCGCGAACAGCTCGAGCGGGATGCCGTGCGAGCCCGCGGCCCGGACCCGTCGCATGGCGCCGTCGTAGCGGAACAGGATCGCGCGCTCCATTCCGGCCAGGCGGCAGATCGCCTGGCACAGGCCACCGTAGAAGGCATCGGTCGTCTCGGAGGCATCCGACTGGGAGAGGACGTCGACGAAGACCTCCAGCGCGGCGACGGGTGCTCCGGGGACCTCTGTGCTCATGACCGCATCCTCGCGTACGGGCGGCGACGCCACCACCACCCCCAAGTGGGGGGTCGTGGCCGGCCGGCGCTTGGCCCGACGATGCGCCGCGCCATATCGTCCCGCGGGACCCCGGGCCTTCGGTGATGGATTGCTCCTCGGGGTCACCCTCCAGGGTGGTCCCGGCGCCGAGAAGGCGCCGGGACCCCGGAGAGATCCCGCCGGCGCGGCAACGCGCCCGATCGTCCCCGAGCCCAACCGGGCAGACGCGCCGAGCGTTGGAGGTCTTTCGCCGAGCGCTAGGGGTCTTTCCCAGCGTGGTTAGCCAGGGACATGTCATTTGCTAGCCGCGGCTAACCACGCCCGGGAAGACACCCCACGCTCGCCCGCTCGTCCCGTCACCGGGGACGACAGATCCGGCCCCAAACTGGGAACGACAGATCCGGCCCCGAACTGGGAACGACAGATCCGGCCCCGAACTGGGAACGACGGGACCAGGCCCGTACTGGGAACCACGGGACCCGGCCCGACCCGGGAACGACGGATCCAGCCTCGTTCAAGACCGGTGCGCGTGGTGCGCAACGGCCCACGACGCGCGGGCAGGCAGGCGATCGGCGACTGGACCGGCGACGCTAGGCCGCCGCGGCGGTCTTCGAGCGTGCCCGGCCGCGGCCGCGGCGGGCCTTGGGCGCGGCGGGGGTGACCAGCCCGGCCAGGAACCGGCCGGTGTGGGAGTCCGGGACGCCGGCGACCTCCTCGGGCGTACCGCAGGCCACCAGGCGGCCGCCCTCCTCGCCGCCCTCGGGCCCCATGTCGATGATGCGGTCGGCGGTCTTGATGACGTCGAGGTTGTGCTCGATCACCACGACGCTGTTGCCGGACTCGACGAGGCGCTCCAGGACCTCGAGCAGCCGCTGGACGTCGGCGAAGTGCAGGCCGGTCGTGGGCTCGTCGAGGATGTAGAGGGTCGAGCCCGTGGCGATCTTCGACAGCTCGGTCGCGAGCTTGACGCGCTGGGCCTCGCCGCCCGACAGCGTCGTCGCCGGCTGGCCGAGCCGGATGTAGCCGAGGCCGACGTCGTTGAGCGTCTCCAGGCGGCGGCGGATCTTCGGGATGTGCGCGAAGAACTCGACCGCCTCCTCGACCGGCATGTCGAGCACGTCCGCGATCGTCTTGCCCTTGAAGCGGATGTCGAGCGTCTCGCGGTTGTAGCGCTTGCCGTGGCACTGCTCGCACGGCACGTAGACGTCGGGCAGGAAGTGCATCTCGATCTTGATCTGACCGTCGCCGCGGCAGACCTCGCAGCGGCCGCCCTTGACGTTGAACGAGAACCGTCCCGGCTTGTAGCCGCGCGCCCGCGCCTCCTGCGTCTTGGAGAACAGGTCGCGGATGACGTCGAACAGGCCGGTGTACGTCGCCGGGTTCGAGCGCGGCGTGCGGCCGATCGGCGACTGGTCGATCTGGATGACCTTGTCGAGCTGCTCGATGCCGCGCACCCTGCGGTGCGCGCCCGCGCGCTGGCGCGCCTTGGCCAGCCGGTTGGCCACCGCCTTGTAGAGCACCTCGTTGACCAGCGTCGACTTGCCGGAGCCCGAGACCCCGGTCACGCAGGTCAGCACGCCGAGCGGCACGCGCACGTCGAGCGACTTGAGGTTGTGCTGCGACGCGCCCAGGACCTCGAGGTGGCCGCTCGGCGTCCGGCGCCGCCGCGGCAGATCGATCGTGCGCGTGCCGGCCAGGAACTGCCCGGTGAGCGACTCGGCCACCCGGGCCACGTCGTCGGCCGTGCCCTCGGCCACCACGTGACCGCCGTACTCGCCCGCGCCCGGCCCGAGGTCCACGAGGTGGTCCGCGCGACGCATCGTCTGCTCGTCGTGCTCGACGACGATGACCGTGTTCCCGAGGTCGCGCAGGCGCTCCAGGGTCGCGATGAGCTTCTCGTTGTCGCGCTGGTGCAGGCCGATCGACGGCTCGTCGAGGATGTACAGCACGCCGACGAGCGACGAGCCGATCTGGGTGGCCAGGCGGATGCGCTGCGCCTCGCCGCCCGACAGCGTGGCGGCCGCCCGCGACATCGACAGGTAGCCGACGCCGACGTTGTCGAGGAAGCGCAGCCGCTCGTCGATCTCGCGCAGGATCAGCCGCGCCACCGCCTGGTCGTGCTCGGACAGCTCGAGCTCGTCCAGCCAGCGCAGCGCGGCCCGTGCGCTCAGCGCGCAGAACTCGTGGATCGGCGTCTCGCCGACGAGCACCGCCCGCGACTCCGGCCGCAGGCGCGCCCCCTTGCACGCCGGGCACGGCCGCACCGACATGAACTCCTCGATCTTCTCGCGCGAGTACTCGGAGTCGGTCTCGCGGTAGCGGCGCTCGAGGTTGGGGATGATCCCCTCGAACTGCGTCGAATACGAGCGGCGGCGGCCGTAGCGGTTGCGATACGACACCTGGACGCGCTCGTCGCCGGTGCCGTAGAGGTAGAGCTCCTGGTGCTCGGGCGGCAGCTCCTGCCACGGGCACTCGAGGTCGATCCCGTACGTCTCGGCGATCGCCTGGGTGATCTGCTCGTAGTAGTTGCTCGCGCTGTTGGCCCACGGCAGCAGCGCGCCCTCGCCGATGGTCAGCGACGGGTCGGGCACGACGAGCTCGGGATCGATCTCCATCTGCGAGCCCAGGCCGGTGCAGCGCTCGCAGGCGCCGTGCGGGGCGTTGAACGAGAAGATCCGCGGCTCGAGCTCCGGGATCGACGGCCCATGGTCGGGACACGCGAACTTCTCGCTGAACAGCAGCGTCTCGCCGTCGCCATCGCCGTCGCGTGGGACGGTCTCGATCTCCACCATGCCGTCGGCCAGCGCGACCGCGGTCTCGATCGAGTCGGCCAGCCGCTTGCGCACCTCGCCGCGCATGACCAGCCGGTCCACCACGACCGAGATGTCGTGCTTGAACTTCTTGTCGAGCGCGATCTCGTCGTCGAGCGAGCGGATCTCCCCGTCCACCTCGACGCGCGCGAACCCCTCGGCCCGCAGCTCGTCGAACAGCTTGCCGTACTCGCCCTTGCGCCCCCGGACCACCGGCGCCATGACCATGAACCGCGTGCCCGCCTCGAGCTCCATGACCTGGTCGAGGATCTGCTCGGCCGACTGGCCGGCGATCGGCTTGCCGCAGATGTGGCAGTGCGGCTGCCCGATCCGGGCCCACAGCAGGCGCAGGTAGTCGTAGATCTCGGTGACCGTGCCGACCGTCGAGCGCGGGTTGCGCGACGTCGTCTTCTGGTCGATCGAGATCGCCGGCGACAGCCCCTCGATCGAGTCGACGTCGGGCTTGTCCATCTGGCCCAGGAACTGGCGCGCGTAGGCGCTCAGCGACTCGACGTAGCGGCGCTGCCCCTCGGCGTAGATCGTGTCGAACGCCAGCGACGACTTGCCCGAGCCCGACAGGCCGGTGATGACCACGAGGGCATCGCGCGGAAGGGCCAGCGTGACGTCCTTGAGGTTGTGCTCGCGGGCGCCCGAGACGACGATCTGGTGGGACGCGCGGGGCACTCCCCCACTATAGGTGATCGAACAGACGTTCCCCCTTCCCCACAGGCGGCTCGATCGCAAACTGCGGACGATCGCTTGACATATACCTATATCGACATATAATCGCCGCACGATGGCCCGAGCAGCAACCACGACGGACGCGTTCAACGCGGTGGCCGAGCCCCGGCGGCGCCAGATCCTGGACGTCCTCGCCGGCGGCGAGCGGCCCGTGAACGAGCTCGTCGAGGCGCTCGGCATCGCCCAACCACTGGTCTCCAAGCACCTGCGGGTGCTGCGAGAGGTGGGAGCAGTGCACGTGCGCGACGAAGGACGCCGGCGGCTGTACCGGCTCAACGGCCGCGCCCTCAAGCCCATCCATGACTGGGTGAGCCGGTACGAGGGGCTGTGGTCCGAGCGGTTCGAGCTGCTGGACGACGTGTTGGACGACCTCAAGAAGGAGGAAGACGATGGCGACGACGAGCAGCGGGACGGCGGTCGTGACGCTCCCCACTGACACGACGATCCAGATCACCCGGGAGCTCGCCGCTCCGAAGCACCTGGTCTACAAGGCGTACACGACGCCGGAGCTGGTGCGACGCTGGTGGCACGCCAATCGCGGCGAGATGACCGTGTGCGAGATCGACCTGCGGGTCGGCGGCACCTGGCGGTACGTGATGATCGCCCACGGCGGCTTCGAAGTGGGCTTCCACGGCGAGTACCGCGAGATCGTCCCGAACGAGCGGCTCGTCTCGACCGAGGTCTACGAGGCGATCCCGGACGGGCAGGCGATCGACACCCTCACGCTGACCGAGGAAGGCGGGCGCACGACGATGACCATCCTCGTCGAGCACGCGAGCAGGGAGGCCCGCGACGGCCACATCAACTCCGGTATGGAGGACGGCATGCAGGACGCGCTGGACCGCCTCGAGCAGGCCGCGGTCTCCCTGCTCTGAGCGGGCTCAGCCGGTCTCGATGGTCGCGTAGACCTCGTCGAGCAGCTGCTCGCGGTCGGGCAGCTCGAAGTTCTCGGCCAGGTAGCGGTCGGTCTCGGCCCGGGCCTGGCCGTTGAGCGCCATGTTCAGCGCGATGAGGCGGGCGCCTTCGATGTCGGCGACGCGGTCGGGCTCGGGCTCGGCGGCGTCGCCGGGCGACGCCGCGCCGGGCGGCGGCGCGGCGGGCGGCGGCGCGGCGGCCGGCGGAGGCGCACCGCCGTCGGACGGCTCGACCTCCGGCGTCGGCGGAAGGTCCGCCTCGGCGTGGTGCTCGGCGTCGTGCTCGGGCGCGGCCGCCACCTCGGCCGGCCGCTCCCCCGCCGCCGTGCGCAGGTCGCTCATGTTCGACTCCAGCAGCGTCAGATCGGCGTTGACCCGGGCGGCGCCCGTGCGCAGGGTGTCGTGCAGCGTGCCGAGCTCCGCCTGCATCGCCTCGACCCGGCTCAGCATCTCGCCGCTGGCCTGCGCGACGCGGCCGACGTGGTCCTCCGCTCGCTCGAGCGCCTCGGCCCGCGTGCGCTCGGCGTCGCGCGCGGCCTCGGCGCGCACCTGCTGGGCCTCCTCCTCGGCCGACGACTCGATGGCCGCCGCGCTGGCCTCGGCCGCCTCGACGATCGCCCGTACCCGCTCCGCCGCCGCCTGCGCGAGCGAGTCGCCCGAACGGCGCTTGAGCTGGCGCGCCAGCGCCTCGATCTCGTCGGCCAGCCGCGCCAGGTGCGCATCGACGGCAGCGGTGTCGTACCCCCGGCGACCGATGGGGAAGTCCCGCTTCTCGATGGCTTGGCGGTCGAGGGGCACGCGCATGTCCTCCGTGGGGGCTACGTCGGCGATCGAGGGCAGCCTACGCGATCGACCCGTCGGCACACGGCCGCTCCAGCCGCTCCGGCTCCGCCGCCGCGGGCCTGGCGCGCGGGGCCCGCGCCGCCCGCCGCTCGCGCCACCGCCGCGCGCCCCACGCCAGCTCGTCCGCGACGAGCGCCACCACGACCGGCACGGTGGCGGGATACGGCCCGTGGCCGGCGAGCAGCGCCGCCTCGGTCAGCATGAGCCCGGCGGTGAGCACCGCGACCCGGCGCTGGCCGCCGGGCCGCCGGGCGGCGATCGCCCCCGCCACGCCGGCGACGAAGAGGTCCCCGTAGCCGAGCGTGAACGTGCCCAGCGAGACGTGCGACAGCTCGGGCAGCCCGCCGATGTGCGCCTGCGACAGCGCGGTGGCGGCCGCGGCGACGCGGCCGTCGGCGACCAGCACCACGTCGGCCACGCACAGCGCCACGATGCCCGCCGCCACCCACAGCGGCCCGCCGAGCCGGACGAGCAGAGCCCCGATCGCCACCGCGCTCAGCGCGCACAGCGCGGTCGTGCCGATCTGCCCGGCCAGGGACTGGGGCGTCCCGAGGATGAGGACGAGCATGGCCGGGACCAGCAGCACGAGCGCGGGCCGGCTGCCGCGGGCCATGCACGCCGCGGCGAGCGCCGCCAGCGCCGGCACCGCGAACACGGCGACGCCGGTCAGGACCTGCGCGGACCGGGGGTTGGCGGCGAGGAGGAGAACGGCCGCAGCGAACAGGACGGGCGGTGCGAGCCAAAGGCCGCGAGCACGTGCACGAGAGGTCTCGACCCGGGGAAGGGCGACGGTGAGTCCCTGCACGGCCGCCAAGCCGGCGCACGACCACACGTCCACGGCGCTGAGGCCATGGAACGGGATCTGCATGTGGACGGAGTTATGGGTACCCCGTCCAACCTTTTGCTATCTCAAGGTCAGCTAAGGGCCAGGCCGGGAGATCCTTAAGGGACACGCGCGTTCTCGACGAGCCCGTCGCGGCGCAGGCCCTCCAGGGCGCGCTGCACCCGCGCCGGCTCGAGCCCGTCCGGCCACGGCTCCCGGCCGACGAGGGCGGCCAGCACTCGGCCGCGCGCGTAGCGGTCGGTGTCCTCGAAGCGCTCGCGCCGGCCGCGGGGCGGGCGCACCACGGGCCGGCCGCGCGCCGCGCAGCGCACCACCGGGCACTCGTCGCAGCGCGCCTCGTGGGCGCGGCACAGCGTCGCCCCCAGCTCCATCACCGCCTGGTTGACCGCCGCGGACGGCAGCGGCCGGAAGCCCCAGCGCTCGTAGACGCGCCGCGCGTTCGTGTCGATGGCCAGCACCTCGTGCCCGAACGCGAACGAGCCCACCGCTGCGGCGGTGTACGGGCCGACGCCGGGGAGCGTGCGCAGGTCGTCGGGCCAGCCGTGAGCCGCGACGATCCGCACCGCCTCCCACAGCGCCTTCGCCCGCCGGTTGTAGCCGAGCCCGATCCACTCGGCCAGCACCTCCTCGAGCGACGCGGCGGCGAGCGCCTCCGCCGTCGGCCAGCGCACCAGCCACGCCTCGTAGCGGGGGACGACCCGCGCCACCTGGGTCTGCTGGAGCATGACCTCGCTGACGAGGATCGCGTACGGATCGCTCGTGCGCCGCCACGGCAGGTCGCGGCGCACACGGTCGTACCAGTCGAGCAGCTCGTCCATGGGGATCTCCGAAGACTGACGTGAATCTGACGGGGAGGTTGGTAAGACAGTCGGCATGCGTCTCTCCCGCAAGCTGATCGTCGCCTTCGGCGTGGCCGTCGCCGCCGGCAGCAGTGCCGTCGCCGTCGCCGCCACGCAGGGCGGATCGAAGAGCAACGACCCGCAACCACGCGCGGCGCAAGGCGGACCGACCTGGGGAGGCGGGCCGCACGGCGCGGCCTGGGCCGGCGGACCGCGCGGCGCGGGCGGGAACGTCGCACCGGGCGCGGTCCGCCGCGGCGGCCCTGGCCGCTTCGACGCCGACACCCGCGGCGTCCTCGACGCCATCCGCAAGGCGGTCGTCAACCGCGCCGTGACGGTCGCCGGCCCGATCATCGACCAGGCCGTCAAGGACGGCGACCTCACGCAGGCTCAGGCCGACACGGCCAAGCAGGCCCTCGCCGACGCCCAGGCCGGCAAGCGCCCCTCGATGGACGCCTTCGCGCTCCTGCGCGACGAGAAGATCCGCGCCGTGGCGGAGAAGGTAGTCAAGGCCGTCGCCCCCGACGTGCCGGGCTCGCCCAGCCGATCCTCGACCAGGCGGTCAAGGACGGCAAGCTCACCCAGGCCCAGGCCGACCAGCTCGAGGCGCACATCGAGGCGTTCTCCGACCGCGCCGCCCAGGGCGCCTTCGGGCGCGTCGGTCCCGGCCACCGCGGCGGGCCCGGCCGCGGCGGCTTCGACCACCGCGACGCGGGCGTCCTGAGCGACGTCTGGTCGGCCGTGCGCAAGCAGGCGCCGACCGTCGCCGCCCCGATCATCGACCAGGCGGTCAAGGACGGCAAGCTCACCCAGGCCCAGGGCGACGAGCTCACAGCCGTCATGAACGAGGTCGGGAAGGACGGGCGCCCCCACCTCTTCGAGCACCGCGACCTCCTGCGCGACGCGGACGTCCGCGCGGTGGCCCGCGACATCAGCCGCGCGCTGGCCAAGCAGGCGCCGACCGTCGCCGGCCCGATCATCGACCAGGCGGTCAAGGACGGCACGCTGACCCAGGCGCAGGGCGACCGGGCCAAGCAGCGGCTGTCCGAGATGGCCAAGCGGGCCGGAGGCTGACCCCGGCCCGCCGCGCCGTCAGGCGGCCGCCGACGTGAGGTGGTCGCGCCCCCGCCGCCCGCCTACGACGCGCCGGCGGCGGCGCGCAGGTTCATGAGGTCGCGCTGCAGCTCGCGGATCTCGTCGCGCAGCCGCGCCGCGTACTCGAACTTCAGCTCGTCGGCGGCGGCGAGCATCTCCTCCTCGAGCTCCACGATCGTCCGCTCGAGCTCCGCCGCGTCCATCGGCGCCTCGCTCTTGCGCCGGCGCCGGCCGCGCTTGTTGGACGGCACCTTCGACTCGCCCTGCAGGAACTCGGTGATGTCCGAGATGCCCTTGACGATCGTCGACGGCGTGATGCCGTGCTGCTCGTTGTAGGCGATCTGGATCGAGCGGCGGCGGTCGGTCTCCTCCAGCGCCGAGCGCATGGCCTCCGTCTCCTTGTCGGCGTACATGACCACCATGCCCTCCTGGTTGCGCGCCGCCCGGCCGATCGTCTGGATCAGCGACGTCTCGCCGCGCAGGAACCCCTCCTTGTCGGCGTCGAGGATCGCCACGAGCGACACCTCGGGCAGGTCGAGGCCCTCGCGCAGCAGGTTCACGCCGACGAGCACGTCGTACTCCCCCAGCCGCAGGTCGCGGATGATCTGGATGCGCTCCAGCGTGTCGATCTCCGAGTGCAGGTAGCGCACGCGGAAGCCCATCTCGAGCAGGTAGTCGGTGAGGTCCTCGCTCATCTTCTTCGTGAGCGTGGTGACCAGCACGCGCTCCTCGCGGTCCACGCGCAGCCGGATCTCGTTCATCAGGTCGTCGATCTGGTTGCGCGTCTCGCGCACCTCGACCGCCGGGTCCACGATCCCGGTCGGCCGCACGATCTGCTCCACCACGCGAGCGCTGTGCGCGCGCTCGTACTGGCCCGGCGTGGCCGAGACGAACACCATCTGCGGCGTGATCGACAGGAACTCGTCGAACGTCTGGGGGCGGTTGTCCAGCGCGCTGGGCAGGCGGAAGCCGTAGTCGACCAGCGTCTGCTTGCGCGAGCGGTCGCCCTCGTACATGCCGCCGATCTGGGGCACCGTCTGGTGGGACTCGTCGATGAACACGACGAAGTCCTCGGGGAAGTAGTCCAGCAGGCAGTACGGCCGCTGGCCAGCCGCGCGGCCGTCGAGGTAGCGCGAGTAGTTCTCGATGCCGTTGCAGAAGCCCATCTCGCGCAGCATCTCCATGTCGTACTGGCTCCGCTGGCGCAGGCGGTGGGACTCGAGCAGCTTGCCCTCCGCCTCCAGCTCGGCACAGCGCGCGTTGAGCTCCTCGCCGATCGCGGCGACCGTGCGCTCCATGGTCCCCTCGCGGGTGTTGTAGTGCGTCGCCGGCCAGATGCCGAGGTGCTCCATCTCGTCGGTCAGTAGCTCCCCGGTGAGCGGGTCGAAGCGCTGGATGCGCTCGATCTCGTCGCCGAAGAACGCGATCCGGTAGGCCTGCTCTTCGTAGGCCGGGAAGACCTCCAGGGTCTCGCCGCGCACCCGGAACGTGCCGCGCCCGAGCGCTGTGTCGTTGCGGGTGTACTGGATCGAGACGAGCTTGCGCAGCAGCGCGTCGCGGTCGTGCTCCTCGCCGTTGACGAGCGTGATCGTGTTCAGCTCGTAGGTCTCCGGCGAGCCCAGGCCGAAGATGGCCGACACCGACGCGACGATCAGCACGTCGCGCCGCGCGAACAGCGCGCTGGTCGCGGCGTGGCGCAGGCGGTCGATCTCGCTGTTGATCGACGAGTCCTTCTCGATGTACAGGTCCCGCGACGGGACGTAGGCCTCCGGCTGGTAGTAGTCGTAGTAGGAGACGAAGTACTCGACCGCGTTCTCCGGGAAGAACGTCCGGAACTCGTTGCACAGCTGGGCGGCCAGCGTCTTGTTGTGGGCGAGCACCAGCGCGGGCTTCTGGACCGCCTCGACGGTGGCGGCCATCGTCATCGTCTTGCCCGTGCCGGTCGCCCCCAGCAGCGTCAGCCCGCGCTCGCCGGCGCAGATGCCCTCGGCCAGCGCGGCGATCGCCTGGGGCTGGTCGGCGGTGGGCGTGAACGCGCTGTCGAGCTTGAAGGGGGGCACGCCCTCACGGTACCGAGCGCGCCGGGCGCCCCGGGATCTACCGCGCCACCGCCTGCGCGAGCGAGGAGAACGCCCGCAGCGCCGGCTGCGCGCGCAGGCGGCCGTCGCGCCCGAGGTGCAGCATCGGGGCGACGCTACAAGCCGAGCTCGCTGCGGTAGGTCGATCGGTACTCGTCGCGCGCCTGGAGCACGCGCTCGACGTACGCGCGGGTCTCCGCGAAGGGGATCGTGTCGATCGTCAGGTTGCGGTCCTCGGCGCGCGCCCGGGCGATCCACTTGTCGACGTTGCCCTGGCCGGCGTTGTAGGCGGCCAGCGCGAGGACGACGTTGTCGCCGTAGCGGTCGAGCATGTGGCGCAGGTACCACGCCCCGTAGCTGATGTTCACCTGGGGGTCGGCGAGGTCGGCCTGCTCGAAGTCGACGCCGCCGGTGCGCTGGGCGATCGCCTCGGCCGTGTCCGGCGTGATCTGCATGAGGCCGCGCGCGCCGGCGTGCGACGTCTGGTCGGAGAACTTCGACTCCGCGTAGATCACCCCGGCGACGAGCGCGGGATCGAGGTTCTTGTCGGCGGCCTGCTGGCGGATGATGTCCTCGTGGCGCAGCGGCAGCGCGATCTCGCGCGCGGCGTGCTTCATCGACGGCAGCGCCACGACGACCAGCACGCCGACGAGCGCGAGCAGCGCGACAGCGACCAGCCGGCGGCGGCGCTGGGCGGCGGCGCGCCGCCGGGCCTGAGCGGTCCGGCACTGGGGAGCGGCTCGCGTGCTCACGTCAGCTGCTCAGCTTGGCAAGGATGGCCGACAGCTCCAACTCCAGATCGCCCACGGTCCCCGAATTGACGAGCGCGAACGTCGCACGTTGCGCCTTCTGCTCCTGCGTGAGCTGGCGCGCCGTGCGCTCGCCGACGCCGTGATGGCCGCGCGCCGCCGCCCGCGCGGCGCGCAGGTGCTCGGGCGCGACGACCGCGATCGTCGCGTCGTACGTGCCCTCGAGGCCCGCCTCGAACAGCAGCGGCGTCTCGACCACCGCCGCCCGCGGCGGCGGGTCGCGGCGCGCGACCTCCTCGCGCCATAGGGCCACGCGCCGGGCCACGAGCGGCCACAGCAGGCCCTCGAGCCACGCGCGCTCGGCCGGATCGGCGAACGCGTGGGCCGCCACCGCCCGCCGGTCGACCACGCCGCCCGGCGCCACGTCGGCGCCCCACCGCGCGACGACGGCGTCGCGCACCTCGTCCGACGCGTACAGCTCATGCACCACCGCGTCGGTCGACAGCGTGGCCGCGCCCAGGCGCTCGAGCGCGGCCAGGGCCGTCGACTTGCCGGCGCCGAGCCCGCCGGTGAGCCCCACGAAGGGCACCGACATGGCGCGCCGCCGTCCTACTGCGGTTCGGTCGGGCCTGGCGGCTCGGCCTCGGCCTCGGCCTCGGCATCGGTCGTTTCGGCGGGGGCCTCCTCGACCGGCGCCTGCTCGGCGAACACGTCCTCCGACAGCTCCAGCGACGGCACGTCGTCGAGATCGCCGGCCTCGCCGCCGAGCGGGTCCTCCTCGGTCGCCAGCTCGGACTCGGTCGGCGCGCGCAGCGGCAGCACCTGGCCCTCGACCCGCTTGACCGACAGCGACAGCCGCCGGCGCTCGGAGTCGATCTCGAGGATCTTCACGCGCACGTCGTCGCCCGGCTGGACGATCTCGCGCGGGTTCTCGACGTGATGGGCCGCCAGCTCGGAGATGTGCACGAGGCCCTCGACGCCGTCGAGGATCTCGACGAACGCGCCGAACGTGACCACCTTGGTCACCGTGCCCTCGAGCTCGTCGCCGACGTGATAGGTGTCGACGACCCGCTGCCACGGATCCTCCTGGGTCTGCTTGAGGCCCAGCGAGATGCGCTGGCGGTCGCGATCGATGTCGAGCACCTTGACCTGGACGGTCTGGCCGATCTCGAGGATCTCGCTCGGGTGGTTGACGTGCGACCACGACAGCTCGGAGATGTGGATGAGGCCGTCGATGCCGTCGAGGTCGACGAACGCGCCGAAGTCGACGATGTTCGAGATCGAGCCCTCGACGACGAGGCCGGGCTGCAGGCGCTCCAGGATGCGCTCGCGGTCCTCGCGGCGCTGCTCTTCGAGCACGGCGCGGCGCGACAGCACGACGTTGTTGCGCGAGCGGTTGAGCTCGATGACCTTGCACTCGATCTGCTGGCCCATGTACTCGTCGAGGTTGGGCACGCGCCGGATGTCGACGAGCGACGCGGGCAGGAAGCCGCGGACGCCGAGGTCGATGATCAGGCCGCCCTTGACGACCTCGATGACGGTGCCGATGACCGGCTCGCCGGACTCGGCCGCCGCCTCGATGCGGCGCCAGGCGCGCTCGAAGCGGGCGCGCTTCTTGGAGACGATCAGGCGGCCGTCCTGATCCTCCTTGGTGAGGACGAGGGCGTCGACCTCCTCGCCGATCTCGACCTCGTCGTGGGGATCGACGGACTTGCGGATCGAAAGCTCGTTGGAGGGGATGACCCCCTCGCTCTTGTAGCCGACGTCGACGAGCACCTCGTCGTTGTCGATGCGCACGACGCGGCCGGTGAGGACGTCGCCCTCTTCGAAGTGCGTGAACGTCGCGTCGTAGTTGGGGACGACCTGCCCGTCGATCTCGAGCAGGAGCCCGTCGGAGCCCGCAACCACCGTAGCGTCGGGGTGGGCAGGCGGGGTCTGGACTGTGGTGGGCATGAACGGCTCAGGTTAGCGCCCTTCGGGCGGCTTGGCGGCTACGCTGCGGCGTCGATGCCCGTCCGTGCCACCAAGCGCGGCGCCGAGCGCACGCCGCTCGACGCCGACGCCGACATCGTCGTCTGCGGCGCCAGCTTCGCCGGCCTCGCCGTGGCCCGCGAGCTGCGCGGCAGCGGGGCGAACGTCATCGTCGTCGACCGCTACGAGATCGGCGAGCGCCAGACGTCCGCGTGCGCCGCGCCGACCCCCTGGCTGCACAACCTCGAGCTCGACGGGGCGGTCCGCCAGACGTTCGGCGAGCTGCTCGTCCACCTGCCGAGCGCCGACATCCGCTACCGCCTGCCGTGGACGTTCTCGACCTTCGACTACCGCGAGCTGTGCGCGCTGCTGGCCGACCAGGGCGAGTTCACGTTCGACACGGCCAAGGTCGAGGGCATCACGCGCGGCGCCGTCCACACGGTGCACACCGACCGCGGCGACCTGCGGGCGCCGCTGGTGGTCGACGCGCTGGGCTGGCGGCGGGTCCTCGGGCGCGACCTGCGCATCCAGCCGCCGCAGGCGCGGCTGTCGCGCGGGCTGGAGGTGCATCCCCCGGGCCGGGGCGAGGACATGGAGCTGTGGATCGACCCGAAGGTCATCCGCGCCGGCTACGGCTGGAGCTTCCCCGCGCACGACGAGGTGCGCGTCGGCGTCGGCTCGTTCGACCCCCACGACCACGTCAAGGACCCGACGGTCGCACTGGCCGCCGAGTGCGGCGTCCCGGCCGCCGGCTACCAGGGCAACTGGATCCCCCACCAGCTGCGCCCGGCCACGAGCGAGGACCTGTTCTTCGCCGGCGACAGCGCGGGGCACTGCCTGCCGCTGACCGCCGAGGGCATCCGCACCGCGTTCTACTTCGGGATGGCGGCGGGGCGCGAGCTGCGCGCGGTCGTCGAGGGCCGCCGCACCCGCGCCCAGGCGCTGGCGGCCTACGGCGCGTTCTCGGCCTCGCACGCACGCGCGTACCGCTGGCTGCTGCGCTGCCAGCAGATGGTCGGGCCGCTGAACGACCGCGGGCCGCTGCTCGGCGTCGTCATGCGCACCGTCAACCGCGGCTGGTGGATCGAGTACTTCTTCAACCGCTACCTCGCGGTCGCGCCGCCCCAGTTCGCGCTGACGTCGCCGGCGGCGCGCGCGGGCGCCGCGCCGCAGGTCGCGGCGTAGAGCCCCCGCGGGACAGCGCCTGACGGCGCTCGCTCGTGTGCGGCGGCGCCGACGCCCCGAGCGGCGCCGGCCCGCCCGGCGAGCGCGCCGCATCAGTGGTACCGCGGTCGCAGGCCGAGGCCGGAGACCGCCCCCAGGTGGCCGAGCTTGTCGGGGTTGGTGATCGAGTGGATCCGGCGGATGCGGCCGCCCTCGACGTCGACGCTGGCGACGTTGATGATCCGGCCGTCAGCGTCGATCGAGCGGAAGCCGGGCTGGCCGTTGACGAAGACCGGCTCGAGCGTGACGCCGAGCTCGAGGCCGGCGCGGTAGAAGCCGGCCAGCGCGCGGGCGACGCGGTCGGCGCCCGCCATCGGCCGCGGGATCGAGCGCGCCTTGCCGCCGCCGTCGCCGACGAGCACCGCGTCGGGGGCGAGCAGGGCGACGAGGCCGTCCATGTCGCCGCCGCGGGCGGCGTCGAGGAAGCGGGCGGCGAGATCGCTGCGCTGGCGCGGGTCGGGGTCGAAGCGCGGGCGCTCGTCGCCGAGGCGCCGGCGGGCGCGGCTGAGGATCTGGCGGCAGTTGGCTTCGGACTTGCCGACGATCTCGGCGATCTCGCCGAAGCCGTAGTCGAACGCGTCGCGCAGCACGAGCACCGCGCGCTCCTCGGGCGTGAGGCGCTCGAGCACGTACAGGAAGGCCAGCGAGATCGTCTCCTCGTCCTCCACGCGGTCCAGCGGCGGCTCGTCGACCAGCGGCTCGGGCAGCCACTCGCCGACGTACGCCTCGCGCCGCACCCGCGCCGAGCGCAGCACATCGATGGCCAGGCGCGTGGTCACCGTCGTCACGAACGCCTCGTCGTTGGCGACGTCGTCGGCCGCGTGCAGGCGCAGCAGCGCCTCCTGGACGACGTCCTCGGCCTCGGCGACGCTGCCCAGCATCCGGTAGGCGACGGCGAACGAGAGCGGGCGCAGCTCCTCGACGGCGGTCACCGTCACAGGTTCGCACGCCGTCTCGTCGGAGGGGTATGCACATCTTCCTGGCGGGGGCGACCGGCGCGATCGGCTGCTCCCTCATCCCCCTTCTCGTCGAGCACGGACATACCGTGGCCGGCACCACCCGCAGCGCCGCCAAGGCGGACGTGCTGCGCTCGCTCGGCGCCGAGCCGGTGATCCTCGACGGCCTCGACCGCGACGCCGTGCGCGCCGCGGTGGCGGCGCAGCGGCCCGACGCCGTCGTCCATCAGATGACCGCGCTCGCCGGCCTCGGCGACATGCGCCGGCTCGAGGCGGCCTTCGCCCAGACCAACCGGCTGCGGACCGAGGGCCTCGACCACCTGCTCGCCGCCGCGCGCGACGCCGGCGTGCAGCGGATCGTGGCCCAGGGCTACGCCGGCTGGCCGTTCGCCCGCACCGGCGGGCCGGTCAAGGCCGAAGGCGACCCGCTGGACCCCGATCCCCCGCGGCAGCTGCGCCCGGTCCTCGACGCGCTGCGCCACCTGGAGCGCGCCACCACGGCGGCGGGCGGCGTCGTGCTGCGCTACGGCGGCTTCTACGGTCCGGGCACCGGGCTCGCGCCCGGCGGCGAGCAGTGGGACGCCGTGCGGGCGCGGAAGTTCCCGCTCGTCGGCGACGCCGGCGGCGTGTGGTCGTTCGTCCACATCGAGGACGCGGCGTCCGCCACGCTGGCCGCGCTCGAGGACTACCGCCCTGGCGAGGTCTACCACGCGGTCGACGACGACCCCGCGCCCGTGCGCGAGTGGCTGCCGGTGCTGGCCCGGGCGCTCGACGCGCCGCCGCCCCGCCACGTCCCGCGCTGGGTGGCGCGGCTCATGGGCGAGCACCTCGTGGTGATGATGTGCGAGAGCCGCGGCGCGTCGAACGCGAAGATCAAGCGCGAGCTGGGCTGGGCGCCGCGGTGGCCGACGTGGCGCGAGGGCTTCGCCGCGCTCGCGCCCGCGCGGGCCGCGGCGGCCTGACGGCAGCAGGGCCGCCGGCGGCGCCCGCCGCCGGCGCGCCGCCCCGCTCAGCGCCGTCCGCAGGCCACGAGCGTCAGCCCGGGGATCTCGATGCCGGCCGGGCCGGCGTACTGGCCGAGCGTGGCGATCGCGCGCTCGCGGATCGCCGCGACCGCCTCCTGGGGCATCCCGGCCAGCGCCTTGGCCACGGGGCCGGCGATCTTCGGCACCCGCTCCCACCAGGCGTCGAGGGAGGCCGGGCGAAACGTGGCGTCGACCTCCCGGCCCCGCACGTCGGAGAAGCCCGCGTCGCGCAGGATGCGCACCAGCAGGTCGAGCCGCGGCAACGAGAAGGGCCCGGGGACGCCGGGCGGCGGGACCTGCGCGCTGATCTGCTCGCCCACCGCGTCGAACAGCGCGCCCAGCCACGGGTTGCGCTCGCGCGCCCCCCACACCGCGACCGCGGCCCGGCCGCCGGGCCGCAGCATCCGCGCGATCTCCCGGGCGCCCCGCGCGGGATCGACGACGAGCATCAGGCCCTCGCGGCACAGGACGACGTCGTAGCCGGCGTCGGGCTCGTCGATGGCCTCGAGGTCCAGCACGCGGGTGGTGACGTTGGCCAGACCGCGTGCGGTCGCCCGGGCCGCCGCGATGGCGGTCATCTCCGCCGCGACGTCGGAGAGCACGACCTCGCCCGGCGCGGCCAGCGGCGCGGCCGCGAGCCCGACACCGCCCGGGCCGCAGGCCAGCTCGAGCACGCGCTCGCCGGGCTCGATCGCCGCCAGCGCCAGCATCGCCGCCGCGGTGGCGGCGTTGTGCTCGTCGATCTCCTCGGCGCCGTCGGCCCATGCCGGCGCGACCCCGGCCCACTGCGCGTGCAGCGCCGCTCGCAGATCCTCGCTCATGCGCGAGATCCTCTCACTAAGCGGCAGCCGGCGGGCCTACTTCGCCTCCAGCCACGTCCGCCCGGCGCCGACGTCGACCACCAGCGGCGGGTCGCGGTCCTCCCACGGCGCCACCATCTCGCGCTCGACGAGCGCGCGGACCGCGCCCTCCTCCTCCGGCGGGCCCTCGAAGAGCAGCTCGTCGTGGATCGTGAGGATGAGCCGGGACCGCATCCCGTCGAGCGCGCGCGCCGTGCCGACCATGGCGAGCTTGATCACGTCGGCCGCCGTGCCCTGGATGACCGTGTTGACCGCGAGCCGCTCGCCCAGCGTGCGCACCTGGTAGTTGCGCGCCCGCAGCTCCGGGATCTGGCGGCGGCGGCCGTAGAGCGTCGTGACGTAGCCGAGCTCCTTGGCCTGCTCGATCGTCCCGTCGATGAACGCGGCGACCCTCGGGAAGCGCGCCAGATAGGCGTCGATGACCGCCTTGGCCTCCTCGCGCGGGATGTTCAGGCGGTCGGCCAGGCCGTAGTCGCTCAGCCCGTAGACGATCCCGTAGTTGATCATCTTCGCCTTCGAGCGGTCCATCGGCGTCAGGTCCGCGGGCGCCTTCTCGAAGACCTGCGACGCGGTCGCGGTGTGCACGTCCTCGCCGCGGACGAAGATCTCCTTGAGCACGGGCTCGTCGGCGACGTGGGCGAGCACGCGCAGCTCGACCTGCGAGTAGTCGGCCGACACCAGGATGTTCCCGGGCGCGGCCTCGAAGCAGCCGCGGATCTCGCGGCCCAGCGGGGTGCGCACCGGCACGTTCTGCACGTTGGGGTTCGTGGAGGCCAGCCGGCCGGTGGTCGCCGCCGCCTGCACGAACGTCGTGTGCAGGCGCGACTGGCCGTCGACCATCTGCGGCAGCACGTCGAGGTAGGTCTTGGCCAGCTGGTTGAGCTCGCGCCAGCGCTCGATCTTCGGCACGATCGGGTGCTCGTCGCGGATCTGCTGCAGCACGCGCGCGTCGGTCGAGAAGCCGGTCTTGCCGCGGCGCTTCTTGGACAGGCCGAGCGTGACGAACAGCACCTCGCCCAGTTGCTGGGGCGAGCCGATGGTGAACTCGGTGCCCGCGAGCCGGTAGATGTCGTCCTCGAGGTCGCGCAGCTCGCCGTGGACGCGGCCGGCGACCTCGGCCAGCCGGTCGGTGTTCAGCCGCACGCCGTCGAGCTCCATCGCGCGCAGCACCGGCACGAGCGGCAGCTCGACGTCGCGCATGAGCAGCGTCAGCCCCCGGTCCGCCAGCTGCTCGCGCTGCCACGCGGCGAGCGCGGCGGTCTCGACCGCGCGGGCGGCAAGCGGGTCGGGCACGTCGGCGGCCAGGCCGCGCTCCTCGACGAGCTCGCGCAGCGGGTAGCCGCGCCGCGCGGGCTCGAGCAGGTAGGCGGCCAGCAGCGTGTCGTGCACGAGGTGCGCCGGCACCACGCCGAGCGCCTTGGCGTCGTGGGCGATCACCGGGCGCTCGCCGAGCGCGGCGACGACCTCGTCCGGGCTCTGCGCCCCGCCGGCGACCACCGCTCCGCCCGCGCCGGCGACGGCGAAGCGCAGCGGCGCGGCGGCCAAGAGCTCGCCCTCGGGCGGCTGGGCCTCCTCGACCAGCACGGTCAGCTCGCCCTCCAGCGCGGCGGTGTCGGCCAGCGTCCCCTCGGTCACCGTGGCCGCCAGCGTCGTCTCGGCCACCGGCGCGGGCGCGGCGGCGTCGGCGTCGCCGAGCGCCTCCTCGAGCCGGCGCAGCGGGTCGCGCAGCTCGAACTCGCGGAAGACCTCGCGCAGCCGCGACCGGTCGGGATCGTGGGCGAGCTGGGCGGTCAGGTCGAGGTCGGCGCCGGGCACCTCGCGCTGCGCGGTGGCCAGCCGCTTGGAGATCCGCGCGTCCTGCGCGTGCTCGCGCAGGTTCTGCTGGCGCTTGGCGCCCGAGATGTCGTCGATGTGGGCCAGCACCTCCTCCAGCGTGCCGAACCGCTGCAGGAGCTGGGCGGCGGTCTTGTCGCCGATGCCCGGGACGCCGGGGATGTTGTCGGACGTGTCGCCCTTGAGACCGTAGAAGTCGGGGATCAGCGCCGGCCCGATGCCGTAGCGCTCCTCGACGTCGCGCGGTCCGTAGAGCTTGGTCTCGGTGATCCCGCGCGAGGTCGCCATCACGCGGACCTGGTCGTCGACGAGCTGGAAGGCGTCGCGGTCGCCGGTGACGATGGTGACCGCGATCCCTGCGTTCTTGGCCCGCTCGGCCAGGGTGGCGATGACGTCGTCGGCCTCGTAGCCCTCGACCCAGTAGTTGGAATAGCCGAACGCCTCGACCAAGGGCTGCATGTGCGGGTACTGCTGGCCGAGCAGGTCGGGCTTCGTGGGCCGGTGGCCCTTGTAGTCGTCGTAGAGCTCCTTGCGCCCGCTCGAGCCGCGGTCCCAGACCACCACGGTGGGCTGGACGCCGTGGTCGGTGATGAGCTTGACCAGCATCGACGCGAAGCCGAAGATCGCGTTGGTGGGAAAGCCCGTCGACGTGGCGATCGACTCCGGCAGCGCGAAGAACGCCCGGTAGACGAGCGAGTTGCCGTCGATCAGGAAGAGCTCGCTCGGACCGCCGTCGGTGGACACGGCTCGCACGCTACCGACCCCGCCGCGTGAGAGACGGCCGCGGCATATCCTGGCGGGGTGACCGTGACGCCGTCCGCCCAGTACTCGCTGACCATCCGGGTCGAGATCGACCACCGGCCGGGGATGCTCGGGCAGGTCGCCACCGCGATCGGCGAGGCGGGCGGGACGATCGGCGCCGTCGACCTCGTCGAGGTCACCGACTCGCACACCGTGCGCGACATCACCGTCGACGCGGCCGACCAGGACGACTGGCCCCGCATCCTCGCCGCGATCGAGGCGCTGCCGAGCGCCCGGGTGATCGACTCGACCGACCGCACGTTCCTGCTGCACGTGGGGGGCAAGATCGAGCAGCGCAACAAGGTCCCGATCGCCACGCGCGACGACCTGTCGATGGCCTACACGCCGGGGGTCGCGCGGGTGTGCCGCGCGATCGCCGAGGACCGCGACAAGGCATTCCAGTACACGATCAAGCGCAACACGGTGGCCATCGTCAGCGACGGCACCGCCGTGCTCGGCCTCGGCGACATCGGTCCCGAGGCAGCCATGCCCGTGATGGAGGGCAAGGCGATGCTGTTCAAGGAGTTCGCGGGCGTCGACGGCGTCCCGATCTGCCTGGACACCAAGGACCCCGACGAGATCGTCGCCACCGTGCGGGCCATCGCCCCCGGGTTCGGCGGCATCAACCTCGAGGACATCTCGGCCCCGCGCTGCTTCGAGATCGAGGACCGGCTGAAGGCGGCGCTCGACATCCCGGTCTTCCACGACGACCAGCACGGCACGGCGATCGTCACGCTCGCGGCGCTGCTCAACGCGACTCGGCTGCTGGGCCGCGACCTCGCCGACCTGCGCGTGGTCGTCACCGGGCTGGGCGCGGCGGGCGTCGCGGTGTCGAAGATCCTGCTGGAGGCGGGCGTGCGCCACCTGATCGGCTGCGACTCGCGCGGGGCGGTGCACACGCAGCGGGCCGACTACCTCGACGGGACCATGCCGGCGGTCAAGCGCTGGTACGCCGAGCACTCCAACCCCGAGCGCCGCGACGGGCGGCCCGCCGACGTCGTCGACGGGGCGGACCTGTTCATCGGCCTGTCGGGCGCCCGCGTCATGCCGGCCGAGGCGCTGGCGCAGATGAGCCCCGACGCGATGGTCTTCGCGATGGCCAACCCGACGCCCGAGGTCTCGCCCGAGGAGGCGTGGCGGCACGCGCGCATCGTGGCCACGGGGCGCTCGGACTACCCCAACCAGATCAACAACGTGCTCGCGTTCCCGGGCGTGTTCCGCGGCACGCTCGACGTGCGCTCGCCGCAGATCACCGAGGCGATGAAGCTCGCCGCCGCCCGGGCGATCGCCGCGATCGTGACCGACGCCGAGCTGCGCGCGGACTACATCATCCCGTCGGTGTTCAACCGCGACGTGGCGCCCGCGGTGGCCGAGGCGGTGGCCGGGGAGGCGCGCCGGGCCGGCATCGCGGCGGCGGGCGACGAGATCGGCTACGCCGCAGCCGACGCGGCCCGCGTGTACGCAAGCTGACCACCGGCCATCGCGGACCGGCGGATGCCGTAGGCTTCCCGGCTGTAGCATTCGGGTTGCCTAACAGCGTCCGCCGTTCATGACCCCGCTCGCCACCCTCCCCATCGTCCACTTCGTCATCGGCCTGCGCGAAGGCGTCGAGGCCGCGCTCGTCGTGGGCATCATCGCGACGTTCCTGTACCAGCAGCGGCGCGCCGACGCGGTGCGCTGGATGTGGGCCGGCGTCGCGCTGGCCGTGGCCATCTGCGTCGCGGTGGCCGTCGTCCTGCAGATCGTCGACGAGCAGCTGCCCCAGCGCCAGCAGGAGGCCTTCGAGGCCGCCGTCGGGGTCGTGGCCGTGGCGATGGTCACCTGGATGATCGTCTACATGCGCCGCCACGCTCGGCGGCTCGGCGGCGACCTGCGCACCAGCGCGGCCAGCGCGCTGGCCGCCGGGTCGGCCGTGAGCCTCGTGGTGATGGCCTTCCTCGCGGTCATGCGCGAGGGCCTGGAGACCGCGATGTTCCTGCTCGCGGCGTTCCAGGCGTCGATGGGCGTCAGCCCGCTCAGCGCCGGCTTGGGCGCCGTCGCCGGCCTCCTGGTCGCGGCCGCGATCGGCTGGGCGATCTACCGGGCCGGCATGCGGGTCAACATGGCCCGCTTCTTCAAGATCACCTCGGTGCTACTGGTGATCATCGCCGCCGGACTGCTCAGCAGCGCCGTCCACCACGCCAACGAGGCCGCGCTCGTCACGGTCGGCCACGAGCAGGCGCTCGACCTGTCCGCCGTGATCGTTCCCAGCTCGGACTCGGTGACGACCGGCCTGATCACGGGCCTGCTCGGGCTCTACCCGTACCCGTCGGTGGCCGAGGTCGTCGTCTGGCTGGCCTACGCGATCCCGATGCTCGTCTACGTCCTCTGGCCGCAGCGCCGCCCGGTGCGCGACAGCCACCGCTCCCCCGCTCCCCTGGAAGTGACATGAACCGACTCCCCGTCTTCCGGCGCGGCTTGGCCGGCGCCGGCTGCGCCCTGCTGTCCGTCACCGTCCTCGCGGCCTGCGGCGGCGACTCGAGCTCGTCGACCTCCGCCTCGACCGCAGCGACGACCGCCAAGGCCCCGGCCAAGGAGCTCAAGTTCGAGCTCACCGACGCCGGGTGCACGCCGTCGACCGCGAAGGTGCCCGCCGGGCCGGTCAAGATCGTGGTCGCCAACCCGGGCACGACGAAGACCGACGAGATCGAGCTCAAGAACCAGGACGGGATCATCATGGGCGAGCGCGAGAACCTGGCGCCCGGCCTGTCGGGGGACTTCACGCTCACGCTGCAGCCCGGCACCTATGTCCTCAACTGCACGTTCCAGAACGACACGCGCGACAACGGCAAGATCACCGTCACCGGCGCGCAGCAGAGCACGGAGACCGTCGACAACGCGACGCTGACCAAGGCCGTCTCCGACTACAAGGCGTACGTGCAGAAGCAGGCCGACGAGCTCGTCGCCGCGACGGAGGAGTTCGTCGCCGCGCTGAAGGCGGGCGACACGCAGAAGGCCCAGGACCTGTTCGCCACGACCCGCGCCCACTACGAGGCGATCGAGCCGATCGCCGAGTCCTTCGGCGACCTCGACCCCGAGATCGACGCGCGCGTCAACGACGTCGCCGACCGCTCATCGTGGACCGGCTTCCATCGCATCGAGCAGATCCTGTTCGTCAAGAACACGACGAAGGGCACCGGCAAGTACGCCGACAAGCTGCTGGCCGACGTCAAGGACCTCCAGGGCAAGATCGCCGGGCTGGACCTGCAGGCCGCGCAGATCGCCAACGGCGCGGTCGGCCTGCTCGACGAGGTCTCGGCGTCGAAGATCACGGGCGAGGAGGATCGCTACTCCCACACCGACCTGTCGGACTTCCAGGCCAACTTCGACGGCGCCAAGGAGGCCTTCGAGACGCTCAAGCCGGCGCTCGAGGAGCACGGCGACGGAACGCTGGTCAAGCAGATCGAGGAGCGCATCGCCGCCGTTCAGACCGGCCTGGACCGCTACAAGGACGCCTCGGACCCGTCGGGCTACGCGACGTACTCGAAGCTCACCGACAAGGACCGCCGCCAGCTCGCCCAGGCGGTCGCAGCGCTGGCCGAGCCGCTGTCGCTCGTGGCCGGAAAGGTGCTGGCCAACTCGTAGCGCACGGCGGCGAACCGCGCGTACGCCAAGGACATCCCCCGCCCGAGCCATCATGACCGCCGCCGAGCCCCCACCCCGCCACCGCGCCGCGGGCTGACGCGCCGCTCGGTGCTGCTGGCCGGCGGCGGCGCGGCCGTCGGGCTGGCCGCCGGCGCGGCCGGCGGCTATGCCACCGGCCACGCCGCCGAGCCCGCCCCCGACGAGCCGGCCGACACCGTCCCGTTCGAGGGCGAGCACCAGGCGGGCGTGGCCACGCCGGCCCAGGCGCGGCTCGTCTTCGGGGCCTTCGACCTCGTCTCGGAGCGCCCGCAGGACCTGCGCGACCTCCTGCGCACCTGGACGCAGGCCGCGCGGCGCATGACGGTGGGCCGGCCCGTGGGGCCGGTGGCCGGCGACCCGGCCTCGCCGCCGGTCGACACCGGCGAGGCGATGGGCCTGCCCGCGTCGCGGTTGACGATCACCGTCGGCCTGGGACCGGGCGTGTTCGAGCGCGACGGCGAGGACCGCATGGGCCTGCGGGCCCGCCGGCCGTCGAAGCTGGTCGAGCTGCCGCCCCTGCCCGGCGATCAGCTCGATCCGGGCCGCACCGGCGGCGACGTGTGCGTGCAGGCCTGCGCCGACGATCCGCAGGTCGCCTTCCACGCGGTGCGCGACCTGCTGCGCGTCGGGCGCGGCACCGTCGACATGCGCTGGATCCAGCTCGGGTTCGCAGGCAACACGCGCACGACGACCGAGGGTCCGACCCCGCGCAACCTGATGGGGTTCAAGGACGGCACCCGCAACCTGCGCGTCGACGACCCCGAGCAGATGAAGCGCTTCGTCTGGGTGGGCCCCGACGAGCCGCAGGCCTGGTTTCGGGGCGGGACCTACGTCGTGGCGCGGCGCATCCGCATGCTCATCGAGGCCTGGGACCGCGACTACCTCGCCGACCAGGAGAACGTGTTCGGCCGCACGAAGGTGACGGGCGCGCCGCTGGGCGGGCGCGACGAGTTCGACACCCCCGACCTCGAGGCCACCGGCGCCGACGGGCAGCCGGTGATCCCGGTCGACGCGCACATCCGCCTCGCCGCCCCGGAGACCAACGACGACCAGGCGATCCTGCGCCGCGGCTACGCCTACACCGACGGCATCGACGCGCGCACCGGGCTGCTCGACGCGGGTCTGTTCTTCGTCGCCTTCCAGAGCGACCCCGAGCGCCAGTTCATCGCCATCCAGCGCCGCCTGGGGACCGCCGACGCCCTCAACGAGTACATCCAGCACACGGGCGGCGGGCTGTACGCCGTCCTGCCGGGGGTGGCGCGGGGTGGCTATCTCGGCGACAGCCTGTTCGCCGCCACCGGCTGATCAGCGCCGGGCCCGGACGGTCTCGCTGAAGCGCGGGGCGCCGTCGGCGCCGACGCGGTAGACGCCGTAGTCGGTCAGCGACGTGTCGCCGTTCTCGTCGAACGAGTAGCGGCCCAGCACCGAGTCGCGGTCCTTGGTGGCCAGCAGCGCGTCGAGCACGGCCTGCTTGTCGTCGCCGCGGTCCCCCAGGCCCGCGATCGTGTCGATGAACAGCCGCATCGCCTCGTAGCCGTAGATCGCGGACGGATCCGGGTTCGCGTTGCCGTACTTCTGGCGGAACGCGCGCAGGAACCGCTGCCCGCCCGGATAGGACGCGAGGCTCAGCGTCGGCTTCGTGCAGCGAAAGCGCGGGGCGATCGCCTGGGGGATGCCGTCGCGGGCCGGGTTGGTGAAGGCGGGCGCGCAGATGCCGTCGGGCCCGTAGAGCCGGGCGCCGGGCAGCGCCGCCGCCACGTCCTCGGTGATCGCCACCGCAGCGCCGGACGTCACGCCGGAGAACGCGAAGCAGTCCGCGCGCGCCTCCTTGATGGTGGAGACCGGTGAGCCCGGCGCAGCCGGGTCGACGCCCACGTTGGCGACGATGTCCACGCCGAGCCGCGGGGCCTGGTGCTCCATCTCCCGGGCCATCCCCGCGCCGTAGGCGTCCTCGTCGTGGGCGATCGCCACCTTCCGGCAGCCGTCCTGCTGCATGAGCGTGAGCAGCGCCGCCGCCTGGACGGTGTCGCGCGGGACGATGCGCAGGAACGTGCGCGTGCCCGTCGGGTAGTACTTGTCCGGCTCGCCCCGCTCGGCGCCGGGCTCGTCGGTGGTCAGGCCGACGTGGGTGTTGGCCGGCGAGACCTGCGCGATGCCCGCCTGGTTGAGGATCGGAATCGAGATCGCGCTTGCGCGCCAGTCGAGCTCGCCGATGTAGCCGACGGCATCCGGGTCCAGGGCCGCCGTGCGCGCGGCCCGCGCGGTCGCGCCCGGATCCCAGCGGCCCGCCTGCGCCGTCGAGTCGTCGAGCGCCTCGTACTTGATCGTCCAGTCGCCGGCCTTCCCGCCCGACTCATCGAGGGCGAGCCTGATCCCGTCGACGATCGCCGCGGCCCGGTCCTGCGCGGCGCCCTGCTGGGGCAGGCTCGAGTAGATGTCGACGGTGCCGGCACCGCCGTTGCCGCCGCCTCCGCAGGCGGCGGCGCTCCAGGCCAGCGCACCGACGCAGCCGGCGACGGCCAGGCTGCGCAGCCTCACGCCATCGCTCCAGTGCAGGCGACGCCGCATGGCCCGCCCCCGCCCGGTCGTCGCGCCATCGGGTGCATCAGTCGGTGGAGATGGCGCGGTCGTAGAGCAGGCCCCGGGGCGACGCGCGCCACAGCCCCATCCGCTCGGACGGATCGGGCAGCGCTCGGTACGCGTCGACCACGGCACGGCGCTCGTTGCCGGCCGCGCCGGCGGTATCGATCGCCTGCAGGACGCGGCGCATCGCGGCGTGCCCGTACGGCGCCCACGGGCCGGGCGGGCGCCCGAACCGGCGCCTGAAGTCCGCGCTGAACGCGGCGTCCGGCTGCGGCGGGCCGACGATGGCGACGTCGGCGGCAGCGGGGCCGAGCGCCTGCGCCACCCCGTCGGTGGCGAGCGCCATCGGCGCCACCATCCACAGGCCGGGCATCCGGGCATGCAGCGCGCGCAACATGCCGGCCGGCGCGTCGTGCACGGTCGCGGCGAACGTCGCGCAGTCCGGCTGGCTCTGGGCGACGTCCGCGGCGGCGCGCTCGTGGGACTCCGCGTCGGGGCGCACCTGGTCGGCGTAGACGACCCGCATCCCCCGGTCGCCCACGGCCTCGACCAGCAGCTCGGCCAGGCTGGCGTCGAACGCACTCGGGGCGCGCAGGATCGCGATCCGCCGGCAGCCGCGCTCGGCCATGAGCGTCGCGATCGCCTCGGCCTGGGTGGCGTCGCGCGGCGCGAGCCGGCTGAACGTCGCCCGCCCCGACGGACGGTACTTGTCGGGCTCGCCCGCCCCCGAGCCGGCGCCGCCGGTGAAGCCGTCGTAGGTGGCGCCCGGGCTGACCTGGAGGATGCCCTGCTCGTTGAGCGGCGGCAGAGCGAGCGCGGTGGACGCGGCGTCCGGGCCGCCGAGGTAGGCGATCGCGTGGGGGTCGTCCGCGGCGACCTCCGCCACCTCGAGCGTCACGCCGGGCTTCGGCTCGCCCGCCGGCCCGCTGTCGTCCAGCGTGCGCAGGCGGACCGGGTAGGTGTACAGCGACCCCGCGGTCTGCTCCATGGCGAGCTTCTCGCCCTCGAGGATGTCGCGCGCGCGCTCGGAGCCGGGGCCGTCCAGCGGGAGCGCGGAGTAGATCGTCAGGGAGCCGGGCGGCTGCGTGGGGTCGGTGCCCGAGCCGCCGCAGGCGGCCAGCGAGCACGCCGCGAGACCGGCGGCCAAGAGGCACATGAGAGCCCGCGGACGCACGCCGGGCCGAGCGCTAGTCGGTGCGGTGGCCCGGGAGGTTGGGAAGGATGGCGCGAACCGTCACGGCCACGAAGAGGATGAGCACGAAGACCAGGAAGGCGTCGAACCCCTTGACCCCGATCGACCACAGGAAGACCCAGACCATGAGCGCGAAGGTTGCGGCGGCAGTCAGGAACATGCGCCGGGCATCCTACCCGACGCCGCCGGCGGACGGGATCAGGCCAGCGCGCGCGCCAGTTCGCCGACCAGGCGGCCGACCTCGGCCGGCGGATCGGCGGCCTCGGCGGCGGCCCGCACGAGCCGCGAGCCGACGATGACCCCGTCGGCGCCGCCAGCCGCCGCGCGCGCCGCGTCCGCGGGCGTGGAGATGCCGAAGCCCAGCGCCACCGGCACGCCCGTCGCCCGCTTGACGCGCGCCAGCAGCGCCGATGCGTCGCCGCCCTCGCGCTCGCCCGTCGTGCCGGTGACGGCGACGGCGTAGACGAACCCGCGGGCCTGGGCGCCGATGCGCGCCAGGCGGTCGTCGGGCGTGGTCGGCGCCACGAGCGGGACGAGGGCCAGGCCGGCCGCGTCGCAGGCGGCGCGCAGCTGCGCGGACTCCTCGAGCGGGACGTCGGGGACGATCAGGCCCGCCGCCCCCGCCTGCGCGGCCTGCCCGACGAAGCGCTCGATCCCGCGCGCCAGCACGATGTTCACGTAGGTCATGAGCACGACGGGTGCCCGCGGGGCCAGCGCGGCGCAGACCGCGAGGACGCCGTCGGTCGTCGCGCCCGCAGCCAGGGCGGCGGCGCCGGCGGCCTGGATGACCGGACCGTCGGCCAGCGGATCGGAGAACGGGATGCCGAGCTCGAGCAGGTCGGCGCCGGCGTCGATGCAGGCGTCGCCGATGCGCCGCGACGTCTCGAGGTCGGGGAAGCCGCCCATCAGGTAGGGCATCAGCGCGGCGCGCTTGTCGGCGCCGGCGAACGCGGCGGCGATGTGCTCGATGCCGGTCACTACTGCACGCCCAACCGCTCGAGCGCCTCGGCCAGGTCCTTGTCGCCGCGGCCCGACAGGCAGATCAGGTCGAGGTCGCCCTCGGCCTGCGCCAGCACCCAGGCCACGGCGTGCGACGACTCGAGCGCCGGGATGATGCCCTCGAGCTCGGCCAACGTGCGGAACGCGTCGAGCGCCTGCTCGTCGGTGACCGCCTCGTAACGCGCGCGGCCCGTGTCGCGCAGGTGGGCGTGCTGGGGCCCGGTGCCCGGATAGTCGAGGCCGGCCGAGATCGAGTGCGCCTCGCGGATCTGTCCCTCCTCGGTCTGCATGAGCGCCGACAGCGCGCCGTGCAGCACCCCGGGGCGCCCGCCGACGGTCAGCGGCGCGCCGTGGCGCATCGTGGCCAGGCCGTCGCCGCCCGCCTCCACCCCGACGAGCTCGACCTCGGGGTCGTCGAGGAACGCGGCGAACGCGCCGAGCGCGTTGGAGCCGCCGCCGACGCAGGCCACCACGCGGCCGGGCAGGCGGCCGTGGCGGCGCAGCATCTCGGCCCGCGCCTCGTCGCCGATGCGCCGCTGCAGGTCGCGGACCATCGCCGGGTAGGGCGCCGGCCCGACGACCGAGCCGATGACGTAGTAGGTCGTCGCCACGTTGGTCACCCAGTCGCGGATCGCCTCCGACGTCGCCTCCTTCAGCGTGCACGCGCCCGCCGCGACCGGCTGCACCCGCGCGCCCAGCAGCTCCATCCGCAGCACGTTGGGCCGCTGGCGGCGCATGTCCTCGGTGCCCATGAACACGACGCACTCGAGGTCGAGCAGCGCGCACGCGGTGGCGGTGGCCACGCCGTGCGAGCCGGCGCCGGTCTCGGCGATGACGCGCCGCTTGCCCATGCGCCGCGCCAGCAGCGCCTGGCCGAGCGCGTTGTTGAGCTTGTGCGAGCCGGTGTGCATGAGGTCCTCGCGCTTGAGCAGGACCGGGCGCCCGACGCGCTCGCTCAGGCGTTCGGCGTGGTAGAGCGGGGTCGGCCTCCCGCAGTAGTCGCGCAGCAGGGCATCGAGCTCGGCGTGGAAGGCGCCGTCGTCGCGGGCCGTGACCCACGCCGCCTCGAGCTCGCCGAGCGCGGGCATGAGCGTCTCGGGCACGTACTGGCCGCCGTAGCGGCCGAAGCGGTGCTCGACGGCCCCCGCGGCGCTCATCCGCGCGCCTCTTCGGCGGGCCGGGCCGGCGTCGCGGCGCCGTCGGCCGCGGCCACCGCGGCGAAGAACGCCTCCAGCCGCGCGGGCTCCTTGCGGCCCGGCTCGGCCTCCACCCCGCGGGCCACGTCGACGGCGAACGGTCCGGCGGCGGCGATCGCGGCACCCACGTTGGCCGGCGTCAGCCCGCCGGCGAGCACCAGCGGGATGTCCGCGCGGCGGACGCGCAGCAGCGCGGGATCGACGGTCTCGCCCGAGCGCGCGCTGTCGAGCAGGTGGTAGTCGACGGACCGGAACGCGTCGAGCGCGCGCACGTCGCCCGCGTCGCGCACGCGGACGGCGCGGATGACCTTGGCCCCGGTCCGCCGCGCGACCTCCGAGCAGAACGCCGGCCCCTCGTCGCCGTGCAGCTGGACGAGCTCGAAGCCGACGCGCTCGTGCAGGCGCACGATCTCGTCGAGCGGATGGTTGACGAACACGCCCGCGACGAGCGCGCGGCGCCGAACGGCCGCGGCGATGCGCGCGGCCTCGGTGGGCCGGCAGCGCCGCGGCGATGGCCGGTGGAAGATGCACCCGACCGCCCACGCGCCGAGCTCGGTCGAGCGCTCCGCGTCCTCGACGGACGTGATGCCGCAGATCTTGACCTTCGTGGTCACGCCCCCATTCTCGCAAGGCGACCCGCGAGGGGGGCCGATCCGTGCCCGCGCGCCGTCAGCCGCCGGGCTGCAGGTTCGTCGGCCGGTTGCCGAGCGTCACCTCGACCGTGCGCTTGCGGCCGTCGCGCAAGTAGGTGATCGAGACGCGGTCGCCCGGCTGCTCGGCGGAGATGATCGAGGCCACGTCGTCGCTCGAGGCGACCTCGTGGCCGTCGATCGCGACGATGATGTCGCCGCCGAGCTGGACCGACTCGCCGGTGGCCAGCTGGGCGGAGATGGCGCCCGCGCGCAGCCCCGCCTTCGCGGCGGCCGACCCCCGCTCGACGGTCTGGATCAGCGCGCCCCGCTTGACGGGCAGGCCGGCGCCGGCCAGGGAGCCGTCGATCGTGCGGGTGCTCACGCCGAGGAACGCGCGCTTGACCTGCTCGCCGCGCTTGAGCGCCGGCAGCGCCTGCTCGGCGGTGTCGATCGGCACCGCGAAGCCGATCCCGACGTTGCCGCCGCCGGAGCCGCCGGTGGCGATCTGCGAGTTGATGCCGATCACGCGGCCGGCGGCGTCGATCAGCGGACCGCCGCTGTTGCCCGGGTTGATCGCGGCGTCGGTCTGCAGGACGTTGCGGATCGTGAAGCCGTTGGGCGCCTGGATCTCGCGCTGCTTGGCGGAGATCACCCCGGTCGTCAGCGTGCGGTCCAGCCCGTACGGGTTGCCGATGGCCAGGACCGGATCGCCGACCTGCGCCGACTTCGCCGTGCCGAGCGCCAGCGGCTGCAGGTCCAGGCCGTCGGGGTCGACGCGCAGCAGCGCGAGGTCGTTGTCGATGTCCTTGCCGACCACGCGCGCGTCGACGGTCTTGTCGTTGTCGAACTGCACCGTGATCTTCACCGCGCCGTCGACGACGTGCGCGTTGGTCAGGATGTCGCCGTTGTCGTCGATGACGAAGCCCGAGCCGGTCGCCTCGCCCTGCTGCTGCTGGCCGAAGCCGAACGGCGACTGGCTCTGAGCCACGACCTGGGCGCGGACGAACACGACGCCCGGTGCGTCGCGCTTGTAGATGTCGCGCGCCGTGAGCTGCTGGCCGCCGTCGGCCTCCCTCGCCCCCTGCGCCGACAGCGGCGCCTGCTGCACGACGGTGGTGGTGACGTGCTCCGTGCCGCCGAGGCCGACGACGAGCGCGACCGCGATGGCCACGGCGCCGCCGAGCAGCCCGGCGAGGACCGGGATGACTGCCTTCCTCATCACCCCTGATCGTGCGAGCCGTGCCTCAAGGCCGGGTGAAGACGCGCGCAGACACGGCTAAATGTCGGTCACAGGACCTCGTCGGCCGGCTCGGTGCCGCCCGTCAGCTCGCGCAGCGCCTGCTCGGGATCGGGTGCACGCATGAGCCGCTCGCCGACGAGCACCGCGTCGATGCCGACGCGCTCGAGCTCGTCGAGCTGCTCGCGCGTGTAGAGGCCCGACTCGGAAACCACGATCTTGCCCGCCGGAACGTCCGTGAGCAGGTCGAACGTGCGGTTGAGGTCGACCGAGAAGTCGGTGAGGTCGCGGTTGTTGATGCCGATCACGTCGGCGTCGAGCTCCAGTGCGCGCTCGAGCTCGTCCTCGTCGTGGACCTCGACGAGCACGTCGAGGTCGATCGCGCTCGCCTCGTGGTAGAGGGCCGCGAGGTCGTCGGCGTCGAGCGCGGCGACGATCAGCAGCAGCGCGTCGGCGCCGGCGGCCGCGGTCTCGTAGACCTGGTAGCGGTCGACGATGAAGTCCTTGCGCAGGATCGGCAGATGGGTGGCGCGGCGCGCCTCGCGCAGGTCGTCGAGGCTGCCGCCGAAGTGCTGCTCCTCGGTGAGGATCGACAGCGCGGAGGCGCCGCCGCGCTCGTAGGCGCAGACGACCTCCGCAACCGTGGCGCCGTCGCGGATCGTGCCGGCCGAGGGCGAGCGCCGCTTGTGCTCGGCGATGATCGACACGCCGGGGCCGGTGAGCGCCTCGGAGAACGGGCGGTCGTCGCGGGGGCCGGCCAGGCGCGCCTCCAGCTCCGACAGCGGGACCGCGCGGCGGCGGCGCTCGAGGTCGCTGCGGGTCGAGTCGACGATGCGTGAGAGGACGCTCACGCCTGCGCTCCCAGCCGATGCGTGGCCTCGACGTAGCGCTCCAGGGCGCCCGCCGCGGCGCCGCTGTCGATCGCGGCCTGGGCGGCGGTCACGCCGGCCTCGATGGAGGCAGCCCGGCCGGCGGCGTAGATCGCCGCGCCCGCGTTGAGCACCGCGAGGTCGCGCGGCGCGCCGTGCTCGCCGGCGAAGATGGCGCGGGTCGTCGCGGCGTTCTCGGCGGGCGACCCACCCATGACGTCCTCGAAGCGCGCCGCGGCCAGGCCGAAGTCGGCGGCCGAGACGCGGTAGGACCGCTGCTCCTGCGAGCCTCTCACCTCCACCACGCGGGTGACGCCGGACGTGCTCATCTCGTCGAGGCCATCCTCGCTGGACACTAGCAACGCGCGGTCGGTTCCCAGCCGCTTCAGCGCCCCGGCCATGCGGTCCAGGAACGCGCTGTCGGCCACGCCCACGAGCTGGCGTCGTGCGCCCGCGGGGTTCGTCAGCGGACCGAGCAGGTTGAACACCGTGCGCACCGCGAGCTCGGCCCGCACCGGCACGACGTAGCGGGTGGCCGGATGGTGCGTCGGCGCGAACAGGAAGCCGAAGCCGGTCTCGTCGAGGCAGCACCCGACCGCCTCGGCGCTGAGGTCGATGCGCGCCCCCAGCGCCTCGAGGACGTCGGCGGCGCCCGACAACGAGGTCGCCGAGCGGTTGCCGTGCTTGGCCACCGTGCATCCCGCGCCGGCGGCGATGAGCGCGGCGGTCGTCGAGACGTTGAACGTGCGCCGCCCGCCGCCGGTGCCGACGACGTCGAGCAGGTCCTCGCGGGCGGTGCTGACGGGCGTGGCGAACGTCCGCATGGCGCGGGCCAGGCCGGCGAGCTCGTCCTCGGTCTCCTGCTTGGTGCGCAGCGCGATGAGGAAGGCGGCGATCTGCACCTGGCCCGCGTTGCCGTCCATGATCGTCGCCAGCACCGCGGCGGTCTCGTCGGCCGACAGGTCCCGGCCGGAGGCCACCTGGTCGATCGCGGCGGTCAGGACGGGGTGCGGCACAGGAAGTTGTCGAGGATCTTCTTGCCGTCGTCGGTGAGCACCGACTCGGGGTGGAACTGGACCCCCTCGGCGGGCAGCTCGCGGTGGCGCAGGCCCATGACCACGCCGCCGCCGGTGGCGCTGATCTCGAGCACGTCGGGGAGGGTGTCGGGGTCCACGATCAGCGAGTGATACCGCCCCACGGTCAACGGCGCCGCCACCCCCGCGAAGATCGTGCGCCCGTCGTGCTCGATGACCGTCGTCTTGCCGTGCACCGGCTCGTGGCGGATGACGGTCGCCCCGAACGCCTGGCCCAGCGACTGGTGGCCGAGGCAGACGCCGAGCGTCGGGATCCCCGCCTCCGGGAAGCGGCGCACCGCCTCCAGCGAGATCCCCGCCTCGTTGGGGGTGCACGGGCCGGGCGAGACGACGACCCGGTCGGGCGCGCGCGCGAGCAGCTCGCCGACCTCCGCGCGATCGTTGCGCACGACCTCGATCTGCGCCCCCAGCTCGCCCAGGTACTGGACGAGGTTGTAGGTGAACGAGTCGTAGTTGTCGATGACGAGAACGCGCAACATGGGCCGGCGCGGACGATAGCTCGCCTACGCCCAGTCCTCCTGCGCGCAGGCCAGCTCGATCGCCTGCTTGACCGCGCGCGACTTCGCCTCGGACTCGCGGAACTCGTACGCGGGCTTGGCGTCGGCCACGGTCCCGCCCCCGGCCTGGATGTGCGCCACCCCGTCCTTGACGACCACGGTGCGGATGTGGATGCACGTGTCGAGGTCGCCGGTGTAGCTGAGGTAGCCGATCGCGCCGCCGTAGCCGCCGCGCTTGACCGGCTCGAGCTCGTCGATGATCTGCATCGCGCGGACCTTCGGGGCGCCGCTGAGCGTGCCCGCCGGCAGCACCGACCGCAGCGCGTCCATGGCGCCCACGCCGTCGCGCAGGGTCCCGCTCACCGAGGAGACGATGTGCATGACGTGGGAGTACGTCTCGACGGCCATGAACTCGTCCACCGCGACGCTGCCGTACTCGCACACGCGGCCGAGGTCGTTGCGGCCGAGGTCGACGAGCATCACGTGCTCGGAGCGCTCCTTCTCGTCGGCCAGCAGCTCGGCGGCGATGCGCTCGTCCTCGGCCAGGTCGGCGCCGCGCGGCCGAGTGCCGGCGATCGGGCGGGTGGAGACGTGGTCGCCGGTCACCGTCAGCAGCGGCTCGGGCGACGCGCCCACCACCTGGAAGTCGCCGAAGTCCAGGAAGTACATGTACGGCGACGGGTTCACCGCGCGCAGGCCGCGGTAGATCGAGAACGGCTCCTTGTCGACCGGCGCGCTCCAGCGCTGCGACGGCACGACCTGGAAGGCGTCCCCGGCGTGGACGTACTCGACGATGCGCGCGACGTTGGCCTCGAAGCGCTCGCGTGGCATGTTCGCCTCCCACTGCGGCGGGGGCACCGCGCGCGGCTGCGCCCGCGGCGGCGGCACCGGACCGGCGAGCGCCGCCCGCACCTCGTCGACGACGCCCGGATCGCCCATCGCCACGACCGTGATCGTGTGCTTGAGGTGATCGAAGGCGACGAGCGCGTCGGTGAGCATCAGGGCCATGTCGGGCAGGCCGACCGGGTCGGGGTTCGGCGGGCCCAGCGGCTCGACGGTGCGCACGAGGTCGTAGCCGAAGAAGCCGACGGCGCCCCCGGCGAACGGCGGCAGACCCGGATCCGGGTCGAGCCGGACCCGGCCGACCTCCTCGGCCGCCAGCGCGTACGGGTCGCCCGGATCGCCGAGCGACCAGCGCAGCACCTTGCGCGGGCGCACGCCGATGAACGACCAGCGCCCGACCCGCTGGCCCTGCTCGGCGGACTCCAGCAGGAACGCCGGGCCGTGGCCGCGCAGCTTCAGGAACGCCGAGACCGGCGTCTCGCAGTCGGCGATGAACGTGTGCGTGACGGCCCGCTCAGCGACGGCGCCCATTGAGCACCTCGCCGGCGTCGCCCAGCGTCCGCCCGCGGCCGTGCAGCAGCACCGTCAGGTGGAACAGGACGTCGGCCGCCTCCTCGTCGACGCGATCGTCGGTCTCCTCGCGCGCGGCCCGGACGACCTCCTCGGCCTCCTCCTCGACCTTGGCGGCGCGCAGCGCCGCGTCGTCGAGCAGCCGCACGACATACGAGCCCTCGGGGCGCTGCGCCGCGCGCTGCGCGAGCGTGCGCTCGAGCGCCGGCAGCGCCTCGAACGGCGCCGCGACGTCGGTGTCGCCGCGGTGAAAGCACGTGCGCTCGCCGGTGTGGCACGCCGGGCCGGCGGGCTCGACGAGCGCGAGCACCGTGTCGCCGTCGCAGTCCAGCCGCAGCGCCCGGACCGCCTGCGTGTGGCCCGACGTCGCCCCCTTGTGCCACAGCTCGTCGCGCGAGCGGCTCCACAGGTGCAGCTCGCCGGTCTCGCGCGTGCGCGCCAGCGCGAGCTCGTTCATGTACGCGAGCGTCAGCACCTCGCCCGTGCTCCAGTCCTGGATCACGCACGGCACGAGGCCGCGCTCGTCGAACGTGACCTCAGCGGCGTCGAGTGGCATCCGGCGATGCTATCCGTCCGCCACGCCCGCCCTGCGCGGGAGGGCGCTCAGCGCCTCCGCCGGGGCCGGCGCGCCGAACAGGTGGCCCTGCGCCGCGGTCCATCCCCGCTCGGCCAGGAACGCCCGCTGCGCCTCGGTCTCGACCCCCTCGGCCACCGCGTCGAGCCCGAGCGCGTCCGCCACCCCGCGCACCGCCTGGACCAGCGCGGCGGCGCCGGGCGCGCCGGGCACGCCCTCCAGCAGCGAGCGGTCGACCTTGGCGGTGTGCACCGGCAGGCGGCGCAGCGAGCCCGGCGCGCACCCGCCGGCGCCGAAGCCGCAGACCGCCACGCGCACGCCCCGCCCGGCCAGGTCGCGCACCGTCCGCTCGGCGGCGCCGTCGCCGCGCAGGGCGCCCTCGGCCAGCTCCACGGTCAGCCCGCCGGCGCCGACGCGATCGACGAGGTCGGCGGCGAAGCCCCGGCGGGCGAGCTGGCGGGCGGAGACGTTGATGTGCACGCCGGGGTCCAGGCCGCGGGCCCGCCACGCCGCGCGCTGGGCCCCGACCGCGTCGGCCACCCACGTTCCCAGCCGGTCGATCAGGCCGGTCTCCTCGGCGAAGGGCAGGGAAGTGATCCGGCGCGAGCAGCCACGCTCGGGATGCTGCCAGCGCACGAGCGCCTCGACGGCGACGAAGACTCGCCGCCAGGCAGGGCCACGATCGGCTGCCAGTGCAGCGAAGTCACCGCCGGCGATGGCCTGGCGCAGCGAGGACAGCGACAGCCGCTCGAGCAGCGGGCTGGTGTCGTCGGCGTAGACGGTCACCTCGCTGCGCCCGCCGGCCTTGGCCTGGTACATCGCGGCGTCGGCGTGGCGCAGCAGCGTCTCGGCGTCCTGCGCGTCGTCGGGGTACAGGGAGATGCCGACCGACGCGCCGAGGCTCGAACTCGGCGCCGGAGATCTCGAACGGCTCGGCGAGCGCCGCGGATCGCCTCGGTCGCGGCGCGGGCCGCCTCGGCGGCGCCCGCGCGCGGAAGATCGGGCAGCAGCAGCAGGAACTCGTCGCCGCCGTGACGGACCAGCAGGTCGCTCGCCCGCAGGCGCCGGCGCAGCTGGACGGCGACGCGGCACAGGATGTCGTCGCCGGCGCCATGGCCGAGCGAGTCGTTGACGATCTTGAAGTCGTCGAGGTCGAGGTACAGCAGCGCGACCGCCGTCTGGTTGCGGCGGGCGCGAGCGAGCGCGAGGCCGAGATGCTCGCGCAGGAGCGCGCGGTTGGGCAGGCCGGTCAGCGGGTCGTGGTAGGCGAGGTGCTCGATCTGGCGCTCGGCGTGGCGGCGCTCGGTCACGTCGACGCCCGAGCTGAGCACCGACGTCACCGCGACCGTCGCCGTCGCGCAGCACGCTCGCCGTCCAGCTCACGATCCGCACGTCGCCGTCGGCGGTGACGAGCGGCGTCTCGACGCCCTCGTTGCCGGGCGCGCGACGCCCCTCGGCGATGTGGGCGAAGCGCGCGCGCAGCGCGGCGCGCTCCTCGGACGCGACGCAGGTGTCGAACCAGTCGCACCCGATCAGCGTGCCGTCCGCGCGGCCCAGCAGCTCGTGGCCGGCGCGGTTGAGCATCTCGATGCGCCCGCCGGGGTCGAGGACGAGCACGAGCATTCGCGTCATGTCCAGGTAGCGCTGGGCGCGGTCGCGCTCCTCGCGCACGCGCTCCTCGGCCTCGCGCTGCGCGGTGATGTCGATGAGCACGCCCTGCGTGAACAGCGGCCGCCCGTCGGCGTCGCGCACGACCTCGTCCCGCTCGGAGACCCAGCGCAGCGTGCCGTCGGCAGCCCGCAGGCGGTACTCGATGTCCAGCGCGCCGCCCCCGGTCAGCGCGCGCGTCTCGGCCTCGAGGACGCGCTGACGGTCGCCGTCGTGGACGAGCCGGTGCCGGAGCTGGTCGTCGGCGAGGAACGCGCTGGGCGGATGGCCGCTGAGCGCCTCGATCTGCGGGCTGATGTAGCGCAGCGGCCAGCCCTCGCGATGCTCGGCGATGTAGACGACCGCGGGGATGCGCTCGACCAGCTCGCGGTAGCGCAGCTCAGCCGCGGTGAGGTCGTCGAGGACGCGCCCGTAGCGGCCCTCGACCAGCGCCAGGCGCTTGGCGACGTCGATGTCGTGCTGGACGTCGCGCAGGATCACCGCCATGCGGCCGCCGTCGTCCAGCGGGCAGGCGTGCAGCTCGGCGTGGCGGGGCCGCTCGCCCAGCTGCACGACCCCGGCCCATGCGCGCCCGCCGGTCAGCGCCGCGGCCAGCTCGTCGAGCACGGGCGACGGCGCGAGCATGTCGAGCAGCGTGCGGTCGCCCGGTGCGCCGGCGAGGTCGGCGAACGCCTCGTTGACGGCGGCGAACGGGAGCCCGGGGCGGCGGGAATCGACCACCGCGAGGCCGATGCCGGCGCATCTGAGGACCTGCAGCGCCAGCTCGGGTGACGTCAGGGGCACGAGGAGGTTCACGGTACAGACGCGCAGCCGCCCCACCGCCTCGTCTCGGCGGATTTCCGATGCCCGGGAACCCACCCGTCAACGTCGTACCCAGAATCCGGCGCATCTGGGGCCCATGTTCGCCGACGACCCGTTCGTCATCTATGTTCGCCGGGGTGGTCCCGGCCCTGCTCGACCGCCGCCTGATCTACGTGACCGGCAAGGGCGGCGCGGGCAAGACGACGGTCGCCGCCGTGCTCGCGCTGGCGGCGCGGGCGCGCGGGCGGCGCGTGTGCGTCGTCGAGGCTCGCCGGCCAGGCGCGGGTCGCCGCCATGTACGGACGCGGCGCCGCCGCGGACGGAACCGAGCAGCAGCTCGACGGCGACCTGTGGACGGTGACGATCGACCCGAGGCGGCGGTGCGGGAGTGGTTCTCGAGCCTGCTGGCGCGACCCTGGCCGAGCTGCTCGTACGGTCGGGGACGTTCGCCGCCTTCGCGCGGGCGGCCCCGGGGCCGAAGGCTGACCGAGGCCGCGAAGGCGTGGGAGGCTCGTGCAGGAGCGACGTTGGTCAGGCGCGGACCCGTTCGACACGGTCGTCGTCGATGCCGCGTCGTCGGGCCACGGGCTCGGCATGCTGCGGGCGCCGGCGACCTTCGCCTGCATCGAGCGCGTCGGCCCGCTGGGCCGCCAGGCCCACGGCCATCCGCGACTTCCTCGCCGACGACCGCCGCACCGGCGTGGTCGCGGTGGCGGAGCCCGCCGAGCTGGCGGTGACCGAGACGCTCGACCTGCGGGCGCGCACGCCGCTGCACGCCGTCGTGGTCAACGGCGTGCTGCCGCGGCGTTTCACGCGCGCGCAGGTGGCGGCGGTGCGCGCGGCGGCGGACGGCGCGGTGGCGGCGGCGGTCAGCTTGCGGCAGCCGGGTGCGCGAGCAGCAGACGCAGCTGGGGCGGCTGCGGCGCGAGGCGCGGGCGCCGCTCGTCGCGCTGCCGCGGCACGGAGGAGGAACGCGCCGGGGCCGCGCGCCTGCGAGCGGCTGGCGGGGCAGGTGGCGCGCGCTGGGATGAGGCCGGCCGACCGCGCGAGTCGCGGAGCCCGGCCCCATGCAGGGCGCGCTGCGCTACTCGATGCCGAGCCGGTCCAGCAGGCCCTCGTCGGCGCGCCACGAGCGCCGCACCCGCGCCGAGAGGTCGAGGTGCACGCGCGCGCCAGCTCGCGCTCCAGCTCGCCGGGCGGCGGTCCCGATCGCCTTGATCATCTTGCCGCCGGCGCCGATGACGATGCCCTTCTGCGACTCCGCCTCCACCCAGATCAGCGCCCGGATCAGCGCGAGGTCGGGCTTGGGCCACTCGACGTCCTCGATGACGACCTCGACCGCGTGCGGCACCTCCTGGAACGTGCGTCGCAGCACCTGCTCGCGGACGAGCTCGGCCAGCAGGACGTCGCGGGGCTGGTCGGAGCCCTCCCCCGGCTCGTAGAAGAACGGCCCCTCCGGCAGCAGCGCGGCCAGATGCTCGACGAGCGGGCCGACGCCCGCGCCGGTGCGCGCCGAGACGGGGAAGATCTCGTCGGCGACCTCGAGCTCGGCGGCCTGCTGGAGCGCGAGCACGGTGGCGCCCTGGTCGAGCCGGTCGACCTTGTTGACCGCGACGACGACCGGCACCTGGGCGCTGCGCAGCGCCGCGGCGATGAAGCGGTCGCCGGGGCCGACGCCCTGCTCGCCGTTGAGGACCATGAGCGCGCCGTCGGAGTCCTCGAGCTCGCGCTCGACCCGGCGCTGCATCCGCTCGGTCAGCGCGTCGCGCGGGCGCTGGACGCCGGGCAGGTCGACGAGCACGAGCTGCCAGCCGTCGCCGGTGGCGACGCCGCGGATGGCGCGGCGGGTGGTCTGGGGCTTGTCGGAGACGATCGCCACCTTGCGCCCGACGATGGCGTTGACGAGCGTGGACTTGCCGACGTTGGGACGGCCGGCCAGCGCGATGAAGCCGGAGCGGGTGCTCATCGCCGCCGCATCACCACGACAGCAGCTCGCGCTGCAGCGCGAGCATCTCGCCGTCGTCGGTCTCGTGGTCCATGCCCACGAGATGCAGGGTGCCGTGGATGACCGCCTCGCGCAGGTCCTCCGTGTGCTCGGGGCAGATGACGACGTCGCCGAGCTCGCGCGGGCCGTAGGCGTCGTCGCCGTCCTCGTCGATCGGGAACGACAGGACGTCGGTCGGCGCGTCCGTGCCGCGGTGCTCGCGGTTGAGATCGCGGATGCGGTCGCCGTCGACGAACTCCACGGCGACGTGGCCGTCCTCGACGTCGGCCGACGCCAGCGCGATCGCCACGAGCCGCTCGACCTCGGCCCCGGCGATCGCCGCCGTCCCGAGGACCTCAACCTCGAGCACGCCGCAGCTGCCCGGTCTGGCTGGCCGTGTGGGCGTCGTAGGCCTCGACGATGCGCTGCACGAGCTTGTGGCGCACCACGTCCTCGCCGCCGAAGCGCACGAACTCGACGCCCTCGAGCCCGTCGAGGATCTCCGAGACGACGATCAGCCCGGACTGGTGCTCGCGCGGCAGGTCGACCTGCGTGATGTCCCCGGTCACCACCATCTTCGAGCCGAACCCGAGCCGCGTGAGGAACATCTTCATCTGCTCGGGCGTGGTGTTCTGCGCCTCGTCGAGGATGATGAAGCTGTCGTTCAGCGTGTTGTGGGTCACCAGGAAGTCGTCCGTGACGTACAGCGAATCGGCCGCGGCGACCTGGATGCAGACGGTCTTCGCCTCGCCGGCGGGCTCGATCTCCGTAATGAATCGCATGGGACGTCCGCCGCCGTGTGCGTGGTAGGCCTCCCGCTTGCGTTCGAGCCGGAACGGCTCCAAGCCCGCGGGCAGCCGGAGATCGAGGATGAACGCGTCGGACCGATGATGGACGCTGCGTCCCCGCGCATGGCCAGGATGGCGCCCCGCGGCAGAACGGCGACGCCAGTACGCCACGCCGCCGAGCGACCGCACGAGGAACACGGCGTCATCCCGCAGCCGCCCGGAGCACGTCGTGTACTGGATGCGACACGTCCGACCGCGCTGGGTCACCGGACCGCCATCGCTGTCGAGAAGTCCCTGCAGGACGGCGAGCCGCACCTCAGGCGAGTTGCGCAGGTACGACTCGGGCACGAACTTCGTGGACGACCGCGTCCCGGCCAGGCCGAGCTCGCGCAGGACCACCGATACCGGATTGGACACGATGACTCCGCCGCGGTGCCCGTCGACATGCCGCAGGACATAGTCGACCGCGGTCTTGCGCCGCAGCTCGATGCCGGGCAGCACGGACTCGAGTGCCTCCGCAAGCTCGGGATCGCTCGTCGCGAAGCTCGGCGTCGTGCGCAGAGTGAGACATCCGTCGCCGAGCAGCAGGCCGAGCGCGTATGGATCCAGCGGCACATCCTGCGGCTCGAACTCGACGGGCGCGCTGACGAGCGGAAGCTCGTACCGATGCTGGTGATTGCAGCGCAGCCGGCCGATCATCTCGTCCGTGCGCAGGACACGCTCCGTACCCCGTCTCCGATCCTCGGGGGTCTTGACGGTCCACAGGTGCTCGGCGCAACAGAGCGTCGAGGCGCCGTCCTGGCTCGTGACGCGAAACACCGGCCGTCGCCCCTGCGGATACACGCCAAGGACCGGGGTCGGCCGGCCGTCGGAGCCGATGACCAGGTCACCCACATGCAGCATTCCGATCGGCTGCCAGCCGGACGGGGTCAGCACACGACGGTCGAGCGGTTGCGCCCGGCCGCGCATGAAGGCCAGCGGGGCGACCTCGATCTGGCCGCGCTCCAGCGCCTGGCTGACCTTCTCGGCGTCGAGCATGTCCTGCAGCGCGTCGAACAGCGGCCGCAGGTACGGATCGATCTTGGCCATGAGGTCGCCGGGCAGGAAGCCGAGGCGCTCGCCGGCCTCGACGGCGGGGCGGGTGAGGATCACGCGGTTGACCTCGCGGCGCTGCAGCGCGGCGGCGGCCATCGCCACGGCCAGCCAGGTCTTGCCGGTGCCGGCCGGACCGATGCCGAACGTGATCGTGTTGCGGCGGATCGAGTCGACGTAGCGCTTCTGGTTGACCGACTTCGGCGCGACCTTGGTGGAGCGGTGGCGCCAGACGACGTCCTCGAGGATGCGGGCGGGCGACTCGTGGGCGTCGAGCGCGCCGGTCACGGCGCTGATCGTGCCCGGGGCGATCTCGTGGCCCTGCTCGACCAGGTCGGCTATCTCGCGCACGACCTGCTCGCCGGCGCGCACCGCCTCGGGCTCGCCGTCGAGCGTGACGACGTTGCCGCGCAGGAACAGCTCGCAGTCGAGGTGGCCCTCGAGCGCCTTGAGCACGGTGTCCTCGCTGCCGGCCAGCTCGGCGGCGACGCGGTTGGGCAGCTCGATCTGGGTTCTCATGCGGAGCGCGGGGCGGTGGTCAAGCCGAGAGGGCCTCCTTGACCTGCTGGGAGACGCGCCGGCCGTCGGCCCGGCCGGCGACCTTGCCCATGACGACCGGCATGACCCGGCCCATGTCCTTCGGCGACGACGCGCCCGTCTCGGCCACCGCGGCGACGACCATCGCGCGCAGCTCGTCGTCGGGCAGCTCGGCCGGCAGGTACTGCTCGATGAGCGCGGCCTCGGCCTCCTCGGCTACCGCGAGCTCGGGCCGGCCGCCCTCGCGAAACGCGCGCGCGGACTCGTGGCGGCGCTTGCGCTCGCGGCGCAGCACGGCCACCTCGTCGTCGGAGCCCTCCTTCGCCGCCTTCTGCAGCTCGGAGAGCACGAGGCTCAGCGTGCCGACGCGCTCGCGCTCGCCGGCCTTGCGCGCCATGGCGAGATCGTCCTTCACGCGGTCGAGTGCGGTCATGTCCCTGTGGACATGGTAGGACGGTGGCCGGCGGTTGGCGCGTGGCGCTCCGCCCGTGGCGTGTGCGGCGGGCGTGGGCGCGCTGAACGGCCTCATCGAAGGGAACGGGCGGATCTGCGCCCACATCGCGCGCCTACGTCGGCGGTACGGCACCGCGGTCGCGTGCGGGCGCATGTCGAGTTGACGTCGCATATGGAGGTCAACTCGACAGAGCCCCCGCCGCACACGTGGCCGCGCGGTCTGAACCCTGGCTACGCCCCGTTCCCCTTCGATGAGGCCGTTCAGCGCGCCTGCGACCGGACCGAAACGTCTGGGCGGAGCGCAGAGCGGCCCCTCAGTCGGGCCCGGCCGACGTGTCCGCGCTCGTCCCGCCCACGCTCTGGCCCGTCAGGGCCGGCGGGTGGCCGAGCATGCCCAGCTCCGACGCGTCGCGGCCGAAGAACAGGCCGATCGTCCAGTCGGTGACCAGGCGCGCGCGGCGCTTCATGCTCGGCATGAGCATGAGGTGGTAGGTCCGCGCGAGGAACCACGCGATCGGCCCGCGCCAGCGGATGCCGAGCGTCTGGGCGACCGCCTGGTTGTGGCCCATGTCCACGAAGGCGCCGAGCGTCTTGTAGGTGAACCGGCGCCGGCGATGGCCGGCGCCGGTCGCCGCCGCGATGTTGTGCGCGACGGTGCGGCCCTGGCGCATCGCGTGCTGGGCCGTCGGCGGCGCCGGTGCCTGGAACTTCTTCGCGGCGTCCGGCACCGCGGCGGCGTCCCCGACCGCCCACACGTCGTCGCGGCCCTCGACCTGCAGGTAGGAGTCGACCACGATGCGGCCGCCGCCGTCGAGCGGCAGCCCGAGCTCGGCGACCACCGGATGCGGCCGGACGCCCGCCGTCCAGGCGACGGTGCGGGTCGGGATCGTCTCGCCGGTCGACAGGCGCACGCGGTCGTGGCTGACGCTCTCCAGCTGCGTCTCGGTGCGGATCTCGATCCCCCGCCCGCGCAGCTCGCGCGTGGCGAAGGCGGCCAGCGAGGCGCGGATCTCCTGCATGATGCGCTCGCGCGCCTCGACGAGCACGAACCGCGTCCCCGACGTCCGGCAGCGCGGGTACAGCTCGACGGCATCGGCGGCGAAGTCCTGCAGCTCCGCCAGGCCCTCGACGCCCGCGTAGCCGCCGCCGACGAACACGAACGTCAGGTACGCCTCGCGCTCGCGGCCGTCCTCCATCGTCTCCGCGATCTCGAAGCAGCGCAGCAGCCGGTTGCGCAGCGCGATCGCCTCCGGCAGCGTCTTGAAGCCGATCGCGTGCTCGGCCAGCCCCGGGATCGGGAGGGTGCGCGAGATCGAGCCGAGCGCGACGACGAGGTGGTCGTAGGCGAGCTCCTCCTCGCCGCCCTCCGGCCCGCGCACCGCGACGCGCCGGCGGTCGGGCTCGGCGCCGGTGATCGTGCCCAGGCGCAGGTCCGCGTGCTTGAGCTGCTCGCGCAGCGGGACCACGACGTGGCGCGGCTCGAGCGTCCCCGCCGCCGCGCCGGGCAGCAGCGGCGTGTAGAGCATGAAGTTGACGTCGTTGACCAGCGTGATGCGCGCACTCTGGTGCGGCAGGATGCGCTCGAGCGTGCGCGCCGCGTAGAGGCCGCCGAAGCCGCCCCCGGCGATGACGATCTTCCAGGCCATGGCGGGTAGCTATTGCCCGTCTCGCCGCAGATGGAACACCATCAGCACGACCGCGACGCCCGACAGCGGCGAGAACGCGAGCTCGACGAGCAGCTTCACGAGGACATCGCCGAGGAAGTGGTGCGTCAGCGACTGCAGCAGCTCCTCCGCGGCCGCGGCGACGCCGACCAGCACCACGAGCACGACGAGGACGCGCCAGAAGTTGCCGTGGACCAGCCGGAAGCTGCGCTTGACGCCGGGCCAGGCGCGCACGTGCTCGACCTCGACCACGGCGGGCGCCAGCGTCGCGTAGACGGCGAAGACGAGGCCGGGCACGACGAGCAGGACCAGGCCCGCGGTGGTGACGATCGGCAGCGCGATCTCGAGCGCGAGGATCGTCCGCCACGGCAGCGTGCGCGCCACCGCGATGATCCCCATGCGCGTCTCCCCGCCGCGCCAGGCGATGACCGCGGCGGCCACGAGCCCGTTGAACAGCACGTCGCCGACCATGTGCTCGAACGTGGTCAGCAGGCTGATCCCGCTCGTCGCGACCACGTTGTCGGGCTTGATCTGCTCGATGACGCCGTCGATGAAGGCGAGCGGCAGGAACACGAGCAGGGCGCCGGTGAGCAGCCACCGCCAGTGGCGGCGGTAGACCCGGAACGTCTCGGCGAACAGCGCCCGGACACGCAGCCGTGGCTTGCGAGCGACGGTCGTCATGCCGCAGGCCATGGTGTCATGCGCCGCCGCGGCGCAGCAGCAGGGCGGTCCAGTCGTCGTGGCGGCGCCGGGCCGCCACGCGCAGGCCGGCGGGGGCGAACGCCGCGGCGACCTCGCCGGCCTCGTGGTCGAGCAGGCCGCTGGCGATCAGCGTGACCGGCGGGTCGGTCAGGCGGCGCGCGAGCTCGACCAGCAGCGGGCGCAGCAGGTTGGCGGTGACGGTGGGTGCGGACGGGACCGGATCGCGGCGCAGGTCCCAGCGGTGGGCGGCGAGCTCGACGCCGTTGCGGGCGGCGTTGTCGATCGTCGCGCGCACGCTCTCGGCTTCGTGGTCGTAGCCGGCCACCGGCGCGTAGCCGAGCTTGGCCGCCGCGATGGCCAGCACGCCCGACCCGCAGCCGAGGTCGGCCAGCGGCCCGGCGCGCCCCGCCGCCGGCTCGGCCAGCAGCAGCTCGAGGCACAGCCGGGTCGTCGGGTGCATGCCGGTCCCGAACGCCTGGCCGGGGTCGATGACGACCTCGAGCCCGCCGGACGGCTCGTGCCATGGCGCCCGCAGCCGCAGGCGGCCGAGCTGAAGCGGCCGGTGGAACTCGCGCCAGCGCTGCGCCCAGTCGTCGCCGACGACCGTGCTCGAGACCTCGACGAGCGCATCGCCCGCCGCCGCGCGCACGTCGCCCAGGTCGGGCAGCTCGCCCTCCGCGCCGTAGACGGCGTACTCGACGACGTCATTGCCGAGATCGACCTCCTCCACGCCGGCGGGCGCGAGCACGAGCAGCTCGGCCAGGGCGAGCTCGGCGTCCGCCCGCGCGACCCGGACGGCGAGCCGGATCACCCGCGGCCCCGGCGGGTCACGAGGCGAACAGCGTGCGCCGCAGCTTCGAGAAGACCGATTCGTCGGCCTCGAGGTTCTCGTGCCGCATCGAGTCGGCGAGCTCGGTAAGCAGCTCGCGCTGGCGCTTGTCCAACCGCCGCGGGACCACGACGTTGACGACGACCCGCAGGTCGCCGTGGCGACCCCGCCGCAGCGGCGGCATGCCCTTGCCGCGCAGGACGATCGTCGCCCCCGGCTGCGTGCCCGCCGGGACCTCGACGTCCTCCTCGCCCTCGAGCAGCGGCACCCGCACGGTCGTACCCAGCGCGGCCAGCGGCGCCGGCAGGTCGAGCACGGTGACGAGGTCGTCGCCGTCGCGCACGAAGCGCTCGTCCTCGCGCACGCGCACCTGGACATAGAGGTCGCCGGCCGGCCCGCCGCGCTCGCCCTCGTGGCCCCGGCCCGACAGGCGGATGCGCTGGCCGTCGGCGATGCCGGCCGGCACGTCGACGCTCAGCGTGCGGCGCTGCACCTGGCGCCCGCGGCCGCGGCACACCCGGCACGGCTCGCGGGCCACGCGTCCGTCGCCGCCGCAGACGTCGCACTCGACCGTGCGCATGACCTGGCCGAACGGCGTGCGCGACACCGCCTGCAGCCGCCCGGCGCCGCCGCAGCGCTCGCACGTCTCGATCGGCGTGCCCGGCTCGGCGCCGTTGCCGTGGCAGTGCTCGCAGCGGGCGATCGCGTCGTAGGCGACGTCGGCCTTCGCGCCGCGCGCGGCGGTCAGCAGGTCCACCTCGACGGTGACGGCGACGTCGCCGCCCTGGACCGGACCGGACCGAGTGGACCCGAACCCGCCGCCGCCGAAGAACGCGTCGAAGATGTCGCCCAGCGAGCCGAAGCCCGAGAAGTCCGGCGGGGCGTAGCCGCCGCTGCGCAGTCCCTCCCAGCCGTAGCGGTCGTAGGTGGCGCGGCGCTCGGGGTCCGACAGGACCTCGTAGGCCTCGGCCGCCTCCTTGAAGTCCTCCTCGGCGGTCTCCGACGAGTTGACGTCGGGGTGCAGCTCGCGCGCGAGCTTGCGGAAGGCCTTCTTGATCTGGTTGTCGTCGGCGCCGCGGGCGACGCCGAGCACCTCGTAGGGGTCGCGCGGCATTGATTGGTTACTCGTAGACCTCGGAGACGAAGCGGGACAGCTGGCGCGCGGCCTCGCGCACGCTGGGGATCGCGGTGCCGTAGTCCATGCGCACGGGTCCGAGGACCGACACGGCGCCCAGCCGCCGCGCGGGCAGCCCGTAGCCGGCGGCGACGAGCGCGAGCGACTGCAGCTCGGGCAGCTCGTTCTCGGCGCCGATGCGCACGACGACGTCCGGCGTGGCGAGCGCGGAGGCCAGCGCACCGAGCAGCGTGACGCGCTCCTCGAGCATGCCCATGAGCACGTTGATCTCCGCGAGGTCCTGCATGCGGTGCTCGGACAGCAGCCGCGCGGCGCCGTCCATGTAGAGCGTGGACTCGGCGGTCTCGGCGAGATCGGTGAAGGCGGGGGCCAGCGCGGCCAGGAACGTGCGCTCGCGCGCGTTCAGCGACGGCTCGTCGAGCCGGTGGGCCAGCGTCCGGGCGCCGAGGTCGACGCCGGCCAGCTCCTCGTTGAGGTACTCGGCCGCCCACGCGACGAGGCCGAAGTCGACCGGCTCCTCGAAGGTGAACACGCGCTTGGTGACGCCGCCGGTCGACGTGATCACCACGACCATCAGCACCTGTGGCTGCAGCAGCAGCACCTCGACGTGGCGGATCGTCGCCGTCTCGATCGGCGGCGCGCTGACGATGGCCAGCAGGTTCGTCACCTGCGACAGCGTTTCGCTGGTCGCCCGCATCGCCTCGTCGACCTCCCGGCGGATGAGGCTGAGGTCGAGCGAGACCTCGCGGGCGGGGACCAGGCGGTCGACGAAGTAGCGGTAGCCCGAGTCGGTGGGCACCCGCCCGGCCGACGTGTAGGGGTGCGCGAGCAGGCCGTGCTCCTCGAGCTGGGCGAGCTCGTGGCGGATGGTCGAGGCACCGAACTCGATCGCGCCGGAGGCGGCCAGCGCCTTCGAGCCGACCGGTTGGCCGGCCTCCAGATAGACCTCGACCACCTTGGCGAGGATGAGCTCTTGGCGCGGGCTGAGCACGGCTTCGAGTGTACGGGGCGGCCGGGCTGACGCCCCGGCCGTGCGTCAGCAAACCGGCGGTGAACGCGAGGGCGTCGCAGAGCTCGAAGAGCTGGGCCGGGCCCAGGCGTATGATGTATGCCTCGCTGACCTCCAGCCGGATCAGTCGGCCACCGCCAGGCCGAGCTTGCGGCGGCGCTCGCGCTCCAGCGAGCGCTGGATCTCCTCCAGCGCCTCCTCGCGCGGGTACCAGCCGTCGACCTTGACCTGCTTCTGCTCGAGATCCTTGTAGACGGAGAAGAAGTGGGCGATCTCGTCCTGCAGCGGCCTGGAGAGGTCTTCGAGTCGCTCGAGCGTGTTCCAGCCCGGATCCTCCAGCGGGACGGCAAGCACCTTGTCATCGACGCCATGCTCGTCCTCCATGCGGAACAGCGCGATCGGCTTGACGAGGATCCGGCAGCCGGGGAACGTCGGCTCGCTCACGCAGACCATGACGTCGAGCGGATCGCCGTCGCGGCCGAGCGTGTCGGGCACGAAGCCGTAGTCGGTCGGGTAGACCATCGACGAGAACAGGAAGCGGTCGAGCTTGATCGCCCCGAGCTCGTGGTCGTACTCGTACTTGTTGCGGCTGCCCTTCGGGATCTCGATGATCGCGACGAACGCGTCCTCGGGTACCTGCATCCGCGCGGATGATACGGGCGCAGTCGGTGCACGGTGCACCGATCAGGCCGCGCGCGCCGCCCGCACACTGACGATGTCGCCGACGCGACCCGCGCCTGGCGTCACCACCGTCGCGTACACGCCGAAGACCGCCTTGCCGTTGTCGGGGAGGTGGGCGACCGGTGTGGCGAGATCGTCGCCCGCGCGCGCACCGCGGTACTGCAGGATCGCGCGCAGCGTGTCCGCGTTGCGCACGCCGGTGTCGGGATCGTGCGTGGTGACCACACAGCGCGGGACCGGGCCCTCGACGCGGACCACCGCGTCGCCGAGCTGGACCTCGCGCCCGATCCAGCCATCCTCGGCGTGGGCCTCGACGCCGTCGACCTCGACGAGCATGCGGAACCGGCGGCGGTCGATCTCGACGCCGCGCAGGCGCTCGGCCAACACGGCGATCGAGGCGCTCGAGACGATCGTCACCGGGTGCACGTCGATCGCGTCGCCGGGACGGTCGCTGGCCAGCAGCCGGACCGGCTGGCCCAGGTACCCGCTCAGAGCCTGCGAGAACGGGCCGGCGACCGCATGTCCGGCGACCGGCCGGCCGTAGAAGCTCGTCTCGATCGAAGCGCCCACCGGGGTGGGCGCGCCGGTGACCGTCTCCCGCCGGGCAGCTCGAGGGACAGGCGCCCGGACTCCGGGTCGTACGCGGCCTGGACTCGGGCCAGGCGACCGTTGCGCTTGCCGTTGAACATCAGGCCGCGGTCGTCGATCAGGAAGAAGCGGCGGTTCGTCGCGACGCCGTGGGGGCCGATCTCGATCGTGGCGGGATGGTCGAGCATCGCGCCCTTGACCGGCGTCGTCTGCAGTGCGGTGATCTTCATCGAGTCATGCCTCCGTCTCGCGAGGTGGTCATCGCCCCGGATCGCTCGTCCGCCGGGCCAGCCGGAGGACATCCTCGCGACTTGGTATCGCCAAGCGCCCGTGCTCGACGCCGCGCGCCCGCTCGCGGTAGGCAGGCACGAGCGCGGCGGTGACCACGCCGTGCTCGGCGGTGATCTCGTCCACGACCGGCCAGATCAGCGCGAGCGTGCTCGGGCGCTCCACGAAGACCGTGTACGTCGGGACGTGGCTACGCAGTGTGCCGAAGCGGTCGCCGAACGGCACCTCGTCGCCCGAGAACCCCCACTCCCCGCGGACCGTCGTCACGCCCGCCGCGCCGGCGTCGCGCAGCCGCCGCGTCAGCGTGGTGTAGAGCGCGCCGCCGTGGACGTGCGCGGACTGCCGCGTGTAGATGCGCACCGCCACCCAGACCGGCGGGTCCTCGCCCTCGACGTCGGCGATCACCGGCAGGGGCTCCAGGCGCTCGCCGCCGTGCTTGACGATCGCGATGCGCTCCAGGTTGGCGATCGGCTCGGCGAGCACCTCCGGCAGCGCGGTGGCCACCTCCTGCAGAACGCGTGGCGGCCCGACGGCGATGACCGCCGTGGGCACGTCGGCGTTGTGCCGCAGCAGCCCGGTGCGCCGGCGCCGCCCGTGGTACATGCCGTCGACGCCGAGCAGCACGGTCGCCCCGCCGGCGCCGCGACGGCGCATGAGGTCGACGACGGCGCGGTGGCTCGAGCGCCGTCCCGCACGCTCGCCGCGGCCGCAGTAGACGGTGAGCCGCGCGCCGGCGCCGACGCCATCGGGGATCCGCGCACCACGCACGTCGTCGCCGACGGCCAGCAGCGAGTGCTCGAGCGTCACCAGGCCCTGGCGCACGATGGCATCGACGTCCGCCAGCACGGCCTCGATCGCCTCGCGGGTGTCGATCGCCTCCGCGATCAGCGGCAGGTCGGACGAGAGGTCCGCGAAGCGCTCGGTGCGAATCCGGGCCCCGATGCCGAAGCCCTCGATCCCGCGGTACAGCGCCGCCGCGCGCACGCCGTGATCCTCGAAGCAGTCCATGAGGACGTCGCCGGCCAGCCGCCCGCCGACCGTCAGCGACTCGCCGAAGTACACGTCGAGCTTGAGACCGTCGGCGATCATGCGAGCGCCTGGCCGATGGCCCAGCCGGCCGCCGCGACGCCGAAGCCGGCCAGCGCCGAGAGCGCCAGGTTGGCCGCCAGCAGCACGATCCCGCCGGCCTCCCCGAGCCGCTCGCTCTCGACCATCCACGTCGAGAACGTCGTGTAGCCGCCCATGAAGCCGGTGCCGAGGATGAACAACGTCCGGTGCCCGATGTCCGCGCCGACGAGAACGCCGAGCGCGAACGCGCCGGTCAGGTTGACGACGAACGTCCCCAGCGGGAAGTCCGTGCCCGCCCGGGCCGACACGAGCGCCGTGACCCGGAACCGCGCGAGGGCGCCCAGCGCGCCGAGCGCGGCCGCGGCGGCCCAGGTGACCGCTACCAATGCCGCCCCCAGCGCGCGAGCATCACGCCGGTCACCGCCAGGGCCAGGCCTGCCGCGATGCTGACCAGCACGTAGGCGACCGCGAGCCCGGCGTGGCCGTCGTCCACGAGCTCGAAGGCCTCGATCTGAAACGTCGAGAACGTCGTCAGCGCACCGCAGAACCCGGTGCCCAGGAAGGCCCGCCAGTGCCGGGTCGGCCGCACCCGCTCGGCCAGGCGCGTGAGCAGCCAGCCCAGCAGCAGGGCGCCGCCGAGGTTGACGAGGAACGTCGCCCACGGCCACGACCCGGCCCGGTGCGGCAGCCCCTCGGCCACCCCGGCGCGGGCCAGCGTGCCGAGCGTCCCGCCGGCCAGGATCGCCAGAGCCTGGGCGCGTGCGGCGCCGAGGCGCGCCGTAGCGCGGTCCGCGACGGTCGCCGGGCTCATCCTGGCGGTCCGGCTGGTCCTGACGGCGCCGCGACCCGCGACGAGGCTGTCCCCCGCGGACGCGGGATCCGGATCGTTCGCTCCAGCCACGACGCTGCGGACCATATCGCTTGATGGCGTCAGCATCACCGACTGGATTAGCTCCGCGCGGAAGTATATGCTCGCACCGAAGTTCCGCCCTGCCATTCGATGGAGAGGACCGCAGATGGGCGATTTCCCGCAGGACTACGAGACCTTCGATCTGGGCGCCTTCGCGCTTCAGGGCGGGCTGACCCTGCGCGGTGCGCAACTCGCCTACAAGACGTTCGGCAAGCTCAACGCGGACCGCAGCAACGCGATCGTCTGTCCGACGTGGTACTCCGGCCGCCATTGGGACAACGAGTGGATGGTCGGCGACGGGATGGCGCTGGATCCCGCGAAGTACTTCATCATCATCCCGAACATCCTCGGCAACGGGGTCTCGAGCTCGCCGAGCAACACGCCGCCGCCGTACGACCGCGCCCGCTTTCCGGACGTGACGTTCTACGACCAGGTCGAGGCGCAGCACAAGCTGGTCACCGAGCGCTTCGGCATCGAGCGGCTGGCGCTGGTGACGGGCTGGTCGATGGGTGCCGCGCAGTCCTACCAGTGGGCGGTCAGCTACCCCGACATGGTCGAGCGCGCCTGCCCGTTCTGCGGCTCGTCGAAGACCAGCGAGCACAACTTCGTCTTCCTCGAGGGCGTCAAGGCGGCGCTGACCGCCGAGAATGGGTTCCGGTCGGGCTGGTACGACGAGCTGCCGGTCCGCAATCTGCGCGCCGCCGCGCGGGTCTACTCGGGCTGGGGCTTCTCGCAGGCCTTCTTCTGGGAGCAGATCTACCGCGACATGGGCCAGGGGCGGCGGCTCGGTGTGGAGCTCGGCTTCTCGTCGCTCGAGGACTTCCTGGTCACCTACTGGGAGGGCCACTTCCTGGGAGGAGGGCCGATCTTCCACGAGCGCGACGTCAACGACCTGCTCACGATGCTGTGGACCTGGCAGAACGGCGACATCGGCGCCACGCCGGGCTTCGACGGCGATCACATCAAGGCGCTGAAGTCGATCAAGGCCAGGGTGATCGCGCTGCCTGCCGAGAAGGACCTGTACTTCCCGCCCGAGGACGAGGAATACGCGTCGCAGTACATCCCGAACGGCGAGGTGCGCAGGATCCCCGGAGTGTGGGGCCACTTCGCGGGCATCGGCGACAACCCCGTCGATTCCACGTTCATCGACGACGTTCTCAAAGAGCTGCTGGCCAGCTGAGGGGAGTTCGAGTGACTACTGACGCTGATACCCAGGCGGTCGCCGAGCCGCCCAAGTACTTCCAGGAAGCGGCCAGCGGGGTTCCGATCGCCGTCATCGCGTTCGGGTTCGCGGTGATCGCGCTGTCGCTCGCCAACGCCGAGATCGTCAACCTGGGGGCCAGTCTCTTCGTGCCGGTCGCGCTGACCACGGGCGCCCTGGGCATGCTGGTGGGCGGTCTGTGGGAGTTTCGCAACGGCAACCTGTTCGGGGCCACGTTCGGCGTGGCCTACGCGTTGTTCCTGTTCACGACCGGCGCGATCCTGCGGTGGTTCGCGCCCGAGATCACGGCGCTCGACGCCGTGGGCGCGAGCGGGTTCGGCGACGCCTTCGGCGCGTGGCTGATCATGTGGGCGATCATCACGGTGTTGTTCTCCTACGGCGCCTACTTCGTCAACCTGCCGGCGTTCCTGGCCTTCACGCTGCTGTGGATCGTCTACCTGCTGGCGGCGATCGTCAACATCGCCGAACCGTCGTCGACCACGCTGCTGCACATCGCCGGCTGGGTGGGGATCGCCGACGGGATCGCCGCCTGGTGGGTGGGGATGGGGCTGGTCCTCAACGAGATGGGGCCGCGCCCGATCATCCCGATGATCCCGTATCCGTACGGAAATAATCGCTGACGGGACGACGAAGCCGAGGGGCGGAGAGCGCGAGCCTGCCTCGCGCTCTCTCTCCGCGTGCGGCCTGCCGTCACCGCCGGGCCCGCTCCGCCTCACTCGAGGTATCCGAGGTCGGTGAGCACGTGGGCGGCGAGGCTGCGGCGCTCCTTCGTCACGTGCTTGCCGTAGGCCTCGACGAAGTCGCCCCACCGGCGCGTCAGCGTCCCCTGCTCGATGAGCTCGACGGCCGTCTCGAGGTGGCCGCGCTCGAGCGACTTGGTCCACAGCCGCGAGGTGATGACGATCCGCTCCTCCTCGACGGCGACCACGGTCAGCATCCGCGTGCTGCGCGCGATCGGCTGAACGGCCGGATCGGCCTCGTACCGGCGGCGCACGGTCTCCCAGTCCAGTGGCATCGTCACTCCAGGTGTCCGAGGTCGCGCAGGATGTACGCGACGGACGATCCGCGCACATCGGCGACCTGCTGGCGGTACTCCTCGGCAAACGACCGGGGCTGCTGGGCGTTGGGCACCGCCCGTCCGACGAGCCGGCCCTCCTCGATCAGGCGCACCGCCTTCTCGAGGTCCTCGCGAGCCAGCGTGTCCTGCCACAGCGAGGAGGCGATGTGGATCGCCTCCTCGTCGGCCCCGGTGATCCGCAGGGTGCGCCCGGGCGCGGTCGGCACCTCTGCGCCCTGCGCGTAGCGGCCGGTCACCTCACTCCAGTCGAGCGGCATCCCGCTCACCTCCGATCGCGCGGTCGGCGATGTCGCGCAGGCGGCCGAGCGTCTGCGCCCAGCCGCGCCGCGCCGTCTCCTCGCTGCAGTCCATGGCCGTGGCCAGCGCGGCCTCGTCGTGTCCTTCGACGCACATCTCGACGAAGCGCATGCGGTCCGGCGGCGGGAGCGCGGCGAGCGCGTCGCGGACCTCGTCGAAGCCGGCGGCCGTCGCGCTCGAGCCCGCGCGCGCGGGGACCTCGGCCAGGCACTGCTCGGTCAGCTTGGCCACCCGGCCCGAGAACGGAAGCCCGAAGTACTGCCACACCTGGGGCCGCGCGAGGAGGCCCGCGATCACCTCGACGGCCGCCCGCTCGGCGAGCGCCGGATCGCCCAGCCGGTACCGGCAGCAGTACTGCACGGACTCATAGGTCTGCGACAGGCGGACGAGCCATGCGTCGTACTCGCGGTCGATCTCGACGGCGTGCTCGTCGTTCATGGCGGCAGGCGGCATGTCCGTGGGAGCGTTCGTCGGCGTCGGGGCGGCGCCCCGGAGGGCCTGGCGGCGGCCGTGCCGCCGCCGGACGGGCCCTCCGAAGGGCTCCGGCACGCCCCGTGCGGCTCCTACGGCGTCGCGACGACGGTCTTCGTCATGGCCTCGATCGCGTGCGACTGCACGTCGACGATGCTCTGCGACGCGGGCGCGTCGCCGCGGATCGCCTCGTGCGGGACCACCACCCAGCAGGCGCAGCCCCAGATGCACTCGCCCGCCATGCCCTCGAAGCGGATCGACTGCTCGCTCAGCAGCACGCCCAGGTCGAGCAGCCAGGAGTGCGACAGCAGCTTCGCGTCCCAGCTCTCGATCTTGTCGTACGCGTCACGCGCCTCGAAGAAGGCGGTGAAGTCGGTCCGCGCCACGCCGGGCACGATGATGTTGCTGTACGCCGTGAGCTCGTCGAAGAACTCGCCGAGGTAGGTGTTCAGCGTCGACTCCTCGCCGGGCAGCAGGTAGCCGCGCAGCGTCTCTTCGAGCTTGGCGTCCAGCGTGTCGTTCCACAGCTCGCGCGGGGCGACCGTGTGCGCCTCGATGTAGTCGGTCCGGAAGCCCTCCTTGAGCCCCGACCACTGCGGGATGTAGCCGATCCACTTCGTGACGACCTCGCGCCACTTGGCCTTGGACTCGCCGGGGAGCACCTCGACGCCCGGGTGCGTCAGCTTCTGGATGTCGAACAACGTCCACGTCCGGTCGCCCGAGGTGTTGCGCTCGTGCGGCGCCCCGGTGAACCCCGCGGGGCGGCACACCTTGAACAGCAGACGGCCGTAGTCCTGCACCGCGAAGCGGGTGAACGAGTCGTTGATGAACTTCCGGGTGACACGGAGGCGCAGGGCATCGCGGACCGCCGGCTTGCCGGTGTGGGTGTAGCTGCCCAGCCGCTGCCACGCCGCCTCCTGCGGCAGGGCGAAGAACCCACCGGTGAACGGGTTCTTGTACAGGTCGCCCCACACGGCCATGACACCCTGGTTCTTGGCGTCGTCGAGCATGCAGTCGATCTCGTTCATGACCGGGAACAGGGTCGACTTGTCGGTCTCGGGGCGATCGTGCTCGTCGCCGCTGAACGGCATCATGCCGACGCCGATGACCGGGATCCGCCGGCCGAGCTTGACGTTGGAGACGTGGCGCGCCAGGTCCACGACCATGCCGCTGCCGGTGCCACCGGTCATGCCGAAGCAGATCAGCACGAGCGAGGGCAGCTTCGTCGCGTCGATGCTGCGGGCGAAGTCGTTGACCTCCTGCTCCAGCGGCCGGTCGCCGTCGTAGTAGGCGCGGCCGTAGATCGCCTTGGCCACGGCGCGCGGGAAGTGCCCGCCCGCCTCGGGCAGCTCGATGTCACCCGGCAGCCACGGCTCGTAGTTGGGGTTCCAGTAGTACCGCGGGTACTCCATCTTCAGGAACTCGCGGTAGCGGTTGAGGCTGCCCAGCAGGTCGTCGCGGCTGGGGACCTCGAGCGCGACGTGGCGCAGCTGCGCGCGATCGGTGGGGATGTTGCGCTCCTCCAGGCGCGCCAGGAACCCCATCTCGTACTCGCGCAGCTCCTGCATGTCCTGGTCGCCGATGTCGATGCACAGCGTGGTGAATCGCGCCCGATGGTCCTCGAGCATGTCCTCGATCTCGCCGGTGCGCAGCAGCGCCTCGACCATCCCACAGCCCGCCTTGCCCACGCCGATCGCGTGGAAGCAGTGCGGAGCCTGCTGGCCGGTGGCGCTGTGGTAGAGCGAAAGGCTCATAGGTGAAAGCTCCTCACGTGGTTGGTCTTCACAGTTCCAGGTATCCGAGGTCCCTCAGCACCGTGGCCGCCGTGGTCGGCCGCTCGTCCATGATCAGGGTGCGGTATTGATCGATGAAGTCGCCGGACTTGCGGGTCATCTTTCCCTGCTCGAGCAGATCGACCGCCTTCTCCAGGTTCTCTCTGCTGAGCGCGTCCTTCCACAGCCGGTGCTTGACGTAGACCTTGCTGTCGTCGGCGCCGGTGACCTCGAGGGTGGACGCCCCGGGAATCGACTCGAGCTGCGACCCGTCCTTGTACTTGGCGACGACTTGGTCCCAATCAAGCGGCAAGGCCATCATCTCCTTTCTCTGACCCCACGAGAGCGGTCACACCGACACCGCGGGCTCCTGCACCTCGCCCCGGATCGCCGCATGCGGCACGACGACCCAGCACGCGCAGCCCCAGATGCACTCGCCGCCCATCCCCTCGAAGCGGATCGACGGCTCGCAGAGCAGCACCCCGAGGTCGAGGAGCCAGGCGTGCCGGATCAGCTTCTCGTCCCAGCCGAGCTTGTCGTAGGCGTCGCGGCTGGGGACGAAGAGCTCGAGGTCGAGCTTGGTGGCCCGCGGCACCACGAGGGTGACGGCGCCGGCGTCACCGCTGTCGAAGGCGATCACGCCGGGCTCGATGGTCGTCTTGACCTGGCTCGTGATGGCCTTGGCGACCTTGCTCTCGGACGGTGCGCCCTTCTTGCCGAACACGCGTGCCTCGGCGTACTCGGTCGCGAAGCCGTCGCGCAGGTCGACGCGCGCGAGCGAGTCGACGTCGCCGGGACGGCGGACGCTGAGCATGTTGATCCAGCGGTCGGACATCTCACCCCGGATCGCCGGATGCCAGGTCTCGGCCGACACGCCGAGCCAGTTGAGGAGCTTGAGCGTCTCGTAGAGGTGCAGGCTGTTGTCGCGGGCGATGAAGTTCGCGATGCCCTCGTCCACGTACCGATGCGTGGACGCCAGGTCCTTGGTGATCGCGTGCACCTCGTTCTGGGGAACGGCGAAGAACCCGCCGGTGAAGGGGTTCTTGTAGAGATCCCCCCAGACCGCCATGACGCCCTTGTTCTTCTCGGCGTCGATCATGCAGTCCAGCTCGTTGATCACCGGGAACAGCCGGCCGTCGAAGATCTCCTCGCGATCGCCCTCGCACGGGAGGATCCCGATGCCGACCACCCAGGGCCGGCGGCCGAGCTTGATCGACGACAGGTGGCGCGCCATCTCGACGACCATGCCGCTGCCGGTGCCGCCGCCGAGGCCGAACACGACGACCACGATGGGCGTCGACTCGCTCGCATCCACGCTGGCGGCGAAGGCGTCGAGCTCCTTGGCGATCTCCCCGCCCTGGTAGTACTCGACGCCGTAGATCGCCTTGGCCACGGCGCGGGGGAAGTGGTCGCCCGCTCGGGGCATCTCGATGTCGCCCGGCAGCCAGGGCTCGTAGTTGGGGTTCCAGTAGTACCGCGGGTACTCCATCTTGAGGAACTCGCGGTAGCGGTTGAGGTTGCCCAGCAGCTCGTTCCTCGTGGGCACCGGCATCGCCAGCGTCCGTACCTGCGCGCGGTCGGCCGGGAGCCCGCCCGCCGCGTCGCGAACCTGCTTGAGCGGTGCGTCGTCGAGGTCGACGGCAAGCGCCGTGAAGCGCACCTTCTCGTCGTCGAGGAAGCCGTCGGGCCGGCTGCTCAGCAGTTGGGCGATCACGCCCGCGCCCGCCTCCCCGACGCCGAGGACGTGGAGGGAGAACGGTCCCTCGATGTCGCTCACCCGATGGACGCCCTGGTCGCGGATCGCCTCGAGGCGCGCCAGGTCGCTGTGCTCGTGCTCGTGCTGGTGCTCGTGGGCCTCAGTCATGTGCCGCGCTTCCCCCTCCGCCATGTGGAGATCACGAAAATGGTCAGGCCGAGCCGATGCCGGCCCTGCGCCTCCGATCATCGCGCTCGTCGGTTTGCCCTCGCATGACCCGGTTGGGCGTATTTGCTAGGCCCTTCGCGCCGTGGCACCGATCCTGCGCCGCGGATCAGTCGATCAGGCCCAAGCGCTGCGCTCGATGCACCGCCTCGGCGCGGTTGCGGGCCTTGAGCTTCTTGTAGACGCTGCGCGTGTGCTGCTTGACGGTGTGTTGCGAGAGAAAGAGCCGGCCCGCGATCTCACGGTTGGTGGCGCCCACCGCGATGAGGCCCAGCACGTCGCGCTCACGCTGGGAGAGGTGCTCGGTGGCCTGCTTGGACTGAGGGGCGAACACGGTCATCCCGGAGCCGACCATGCGCACCGCCGTGGCGATGTCCTCCGCGTTCCACTCCTTGGAGACGAAGCCGGAGGCGCCCGCGGTGCGCGCCGCGTGGGCCGAGACCCGGCCGGCCCCGGACATCAGCAGCACGCGCGTGCCGGGCGAGCGCTCCCGGATGGCCTCCGCGAGGTCGGTGCCCGCGTAGTCGCCCAGGAACAGGTCGACGAGCGCGACGTCGGGCTGGTAGCGCTCGACCAGCTCGAGCGCCTCGTGCGCGGCACTGGCCGAGAACGTGGACTCGATCCACGGCTTCTTGTTCAGCAGGTCTCGGAACCCCCAGTGGACGACGTCGTGATCGTCGACGACGAGCACGCGCAGCGGCTCGGAGCCGGCGCTCACGGGAGCGCCTCGGCGGGGACCTCGAGCCGCAGGCACCAGACGCCCGGTTCCACCAGACCGGACTCGAGGACGGCCCCGTGACGCACCGCCTCCAGCTCGGCGAGCCGCAGGCCCGCCCCGCTGGGCCCGGCGCTCTCCTGTACGCCGTCGTTGACGATCTCGAGCAGGAAGGCGCGCTGCTCGCGCCACAGCTTGACCTCGACCGTGCTCGGCCGCGCGTGCTTCTCGATGTTGGCGATCGCCTCGGCCAGCACCCACTGCGCGAGGGGCTCGACCGCCGCGGGCACGACGAGTCCGGTCGGCCAGTCGACGTGGAAGCGCCGGCATCGGCAGTGGCGCCGGACCTGCGCGAGGTCGCCGCGCAGGCTCGTCCCGCCTCTGCGCCGAAGGAGGGGAGCGGGCCGGCTGACGATCTCGCGCAGCTCGCCGTGCGCCGTGTGCAGCTCCTCGATGCAGCGCTCGCGCTGCGCGGGCGACAGCTCGTCGTCGCCGGACAGGACGAGCTTGACCGCGAACAGCCGCTGCATCACCCCCTCGTGGATCTCACGACCGCGGCCGAGCCGGTCCGCCACCTCGCGCTCGCGCTCCTCGTGGCGCACGGCGAGCTCGGCGCTCGCCGCGAGGGCGGTCATCTTGCCCAGCATCCACAGGGCGTCGCGATCAGGCTCGGTGAGCTCGAACCGTCCTCCCCCGCGGTCGGCGACGATCAGCCCGAGGCAGCGGCCGGGCGTCGAGAGCGGCGTGCAGACGAGCGTGCGGACCCCGAGGCGCCGTGCCCACTCGGGGACGGAGGGCTCGAGGTCGATGTCGAGAACGCTCACGCGGTCGTCGATCAGGGCCGCGCGGGCCAGCGGAGCGCTGTCCAGCCCGCAGTCGCACGATTCGCCGGCGTCGGTGAGCTCGACCCCGTGACTCCCGGCCCGCCGGAAGCGCCGGCGGACGTCGTCGTAGCGAAAGAGCACGGCGCGCTCCATCGCCGCCAGCCGGCAGAACGCCGCCGCCAGCCGGCCGTAGAAGCGATCGGCGGGCACTCCGGCGGCAGGCGTGGAGCCCATGTCCGCCAGCAGCGCCGCGAACGCCGCCACCTCGCTGCCGCATATCTCGGCCCCGCCACGGCCCGGCGCCATCGTCTCGCGCGCCGGCTCCCACGCGGTCACGGGCGCTCCAACCGGTAGCCCAGCCCGGCGCTGCGCGCGACGCGGCGGATGAGCCGCTGCGCCTGCGCCGCCTCCAACGCCCGTCCGTCCTCGTCGACGAGCAGCGGGCCATCCTCGCGGTCGCCGAGATGGGCGGCAATCGCATCCGCCGCCCGAGGCGCCAGCGCGACGGAGACCGGCCGGGCGCCCGCCGTGAGCGGGATCGACAGGCTCCACCCGTTCTCACCTCGATGCAGGTCCGCCACCTTCGCGGCGCAGACCTGTGCGGTGTCCAGCCCGTGGAGCGCGAGCAGGCAGGCGAGGGCATGCTCGCGCGGGCCCGTCCGCTCCGCCGCTTCGAGCAACGCGGCGACCTCGGGCAACGTCGGCGCGTCCTTTCCCATCACCCACCGCCCCGCTCACTCGAGCAGGCCGAGGCGTTGGGCGCGCTGAACCGCTTCCGCGCGGTTTCGGGCCTGGAGCTTGCGATAGAGCACGTGCGTGTGCTGCTTGACCGTGTGCTCGGAGATGAACAGCGTCCCGGCGATGTCGCGGTTCGTCCCGCCGGACGCGATGCCGCGCAACACGTCCTGCTCGCGGTCGGAGAGCGTGATGCCGCCGCGTCGGCGCTGGGGGGAGAAGACCGTCTGCCCCATGGCCGCCATGCGCACCGCGCGGACGAAGTCGTCCGCGCTCCAGTTCTTGGGCACGAAGCCGACGCCGACCGCCGAGCGTGGTGGCTTGCCCGTCTCTGACGTCAGGATCACGCGCATGTCGGGACAGGTCGCGATCAGGTCGCGGGCGATGTCGATGCCGGAGTCCTCGCCGACCACGAGCTCGACGACCGCCACTTGCGGGTGGAAGCGGGACGCGAGCTCGACCGCCTCGACCCTGCTCGCCGCCGGAATCGAGCGCTCGACCCAGGGCTGGGTGCCGAACAGCACGCGGTACCCGTACTGCACCACCTCGAGCGCGTCGACCGTGAGGATCGTGCACAGCGCCGGTGCGCTGGGCGGCTCGGCCGGCAGCGCGGAAGCAGGTACGGCGTTGATCACCCGGAGCGGGTCGGGCCCGGAGGACATGCTCCAACTCCCTTGATTCGGGTAGGCCTCATTTACGCTTCGCGTCCTGCTCCGTCAAGAGACGAGTAACGGTCGTCTAGCGGGCATCCCCCGAATGGCGCAGTGCCGCCGCCCGCCGGGGGCGAATGCGCGTGGTCGGAACACGCAAACGCGGGCGGCACCGCCCGGCTATCGGCACGTCGCCGTTCCGATTTCATACATCCCCCAAAGGGACCGATCCGCTGCGTCGAGGGCCGCAGCCGGTTGACGCGTCACGGCCGGGTCGATGATCCTTCGCGCATGGGGCGCCCGGGATCGCTTGCCCTCGAGCCGTTGTGGTCCGAGGCGGCGCTGGCGCTCGGCCAGGCCGAACGACGGGTCACCGCCCGCCTGGCCCGCGTGCTGAGCGAGGAGGACTGCAACGTCGTGCGATGGCGGACGATCGTCTTCCTCGCCGACGGCGCCCGCCATCCCATGTCCGCGCTGATCGACGTGGCGCTCCTGCCCTCCCCGCGCCTGACCCGACTCGTCGACGACATGGTCGCCGACAACCTCGTCTATCGCACCGCCGACCCGCGCGACCGACGCCGCGTGCTCGTCGGCCTGACCTCACGCGGCCGCTCCTTGCACCGCAGGCTGGTCGCGCGGTTGGAGGTCGAGCAGGAGGCGATCGAGGCCGAGATCGACGCCGATGATCTGGTTCAGCTCACGGGCATCCTCGGCGACGTCATCGCCAGGTTGCGCTGACCGAACACATACGTTAGATTCTGAAATGTTCTGTTTGGATGTTTTCCCGCATCGGGTCTCGCCGAGCTCGATCGCTTCGCGGCAGTGCTCTACCCGGGGCACGCCGGCAGCGCGGAGGCCGAATCCATTCGTCGGTTCGACGATCGCCTCTGCGAGGCGCTTCTCGCCCTGACGCCGGCCCAGCGCGTGCTCTTCCTGCGCGTCGAGCAGGGCGACCGCGTGCTCCCGGCCGGCGCTGCTGGCGTGGCGCTGCCATCGTCGGGCGCTCGCACCCGGCCGCTCTCGGACGTGCCGAACGCCCGGCTCGCGCTCGAGAGCGATCGGGTCGTCGTGGACTCGCGCCTGCCCTGGACGCCCGAGGAGCTCGCAATCCGCGGCGATGGCCAGGCGGTGATGTACACCCCCGTCTCAGCGGGCCACCACTGGTTCGGGATCTTCGTCTCCGATGCCGGCGCCGACCGGACGGACCCACACGGCGAGCCGTGGATGTTGGGCAAGATGGCCGCTCTGGCGGTCAGTTCACGGCGAGCGGCAAGCGACGACGAGCGGGTTCGAGAGGCCGAACGCCGCCGTCGGCTCGAACGCGAGCTCGAGCGGAAGGTCACCCAGCGGATGGTCTCGGTCGCGGTGACGCTCGCCGCAGAGCACACCCCGGAGCCGAGCACGCTCCGGCTCTGCCGTGACGAGCTCGACACCGCGCACGCCACGCTGCGCCGGATCTTCACCCGCCGGCTGCGTACGCCCAGCCGGCCGCTCGCCGTGCGCTGACGCGCGTCAGCGACGCCGCGCGAGCGCGAAGAGCAGCACCGCCGCGAACAGCGTGACGAACGCCAGGGCCAGGATCATGAAGCCCTGGTCCTGCGGCAGGATCTCGGTGGCCAGCAGCACGTTCACGTTCGTCCACTCCTCTCGTTCGACGTCCCGATCGGCCGCAGTGCGGGGCCGCCGGACCGCGAGGCCGCGAGCTGCTCCTCGATGCTGCGCGCCAGGGGCAGCGCACGCTGCACGTGGACCGCCTCGGTGAGGTGCGTTCCCTCCACGGCGGCCAGGTCGCCCGCGATGCGGACGAGCCCGCCCAGCTCGCGCAGTCGCAGGGTCAGGCGCCCCGGACCGGCGCGGCGGCCCGCCTCGTTGACGACCGCGGCGACGGCGTCCGCAGAGAAGTGGGGAATGCGCCCGTCGCGCGCCACCTCCTGGGCGACGAAGCGGCCCAGCGCGGCCTCGTTGCCCGCCGTCCGTTCCATGGCGTCCTCGGTGAGCACCTCGAAGCCGAACCCGCGCAGCCGGGAGCGCAGCGCCGGATGGATCGAGTCCAGCTCCCCGGGGTTGCAGGCGACGACGAGCACGGTGTCGCAGGGCACCGGGTCGGTCATGACCATCGCGCCGCTCGATCCGCCGTGCCGCGCCGTGATCGCCAGCTCGCCCTCCTGCAGCGCGGTGAGCAGGCGCTGCTGGCTCTCCATGCTCAGCGAGCTGATCTCGTCCACGAAGAGCACGCCGCGATGAGCCCGGTGGATGGCGCCGGGCTCGACGAGCTCGTGGGGCTCGGTCTGCAGGCCGCCCGACTGGAACGGGTCGTGGCGGACGTCCCCGAGCAGCCCGCCGGCCTGGGCGCCCGTCGCGTCGACGAACGGAGCCCGCGTCTGACCCGCGCGATCGATGAGGACCCGCATGCCGCCGACGGTCCGCGCCGCGACCAGGCTGCGCCGGAGCACGAACAGCGCGACGGCCGCGACGACGGCGCCGATGAGCGCGTAGACGCTGACCATCACGGCCAGCAGGAGGCCGAGGATCAGCGCGGCGGCGATCGCCACGCCCAGGAGGTAGCTGACGCCTTGGCGTTCGCGCTGGATGTGCGCCCGCTCGGCCGCAACGAGCGCAGCGGCCTCGCCGGCGGGCAGACGTTCGATGCGCGGCAGGAGCCGAGCCTGCGGATTGGCGCGGACGACCACATCCTCCAGCCCACTGGCGGGCATGAGCTCCGCCATCGCCGCCGCGAGCATGCTCTTGCCGGTCCCCGGTTCGCCCACGAGGAGCACGGCGCGGCGCTGTCGGGCGGCGAGGCGGATCACCTCGGCGGCGTGCTCCTGGCCGATCACCTGATCGATGCGCCGGCCGGGGACCTCGAGGTCGGCCGTCGAGCGGATGGGCGCCGCGGGCGTCACGCGGCCCCCGCGAGCGGCCCGCGCAGAGCGCGCTCTCCCTGGGCGCGGAGCGCCGGCTCGGCGCTGGCCGCCCACTCGCGCGCGATGCCCAGTGCCCGGTCGCGATCCTGCGCCGCGATCCCGCGGCCGATGACGCCCGCGCCCAGCCCGCGCCCGGATCGGTCCCCGGCCAGCGCCGCCGCCCGCAGCAGGCGAGCGCCGAGCGCCGCGGTCGCCGGCTGCACCGAGAGCACGATCAGGCTGCGCACGGCGGCGCGCCGCGCGCCGGCGTCGGCCGCCGGATCGGTCAGCACGCGCTCGAGGCGCGGCGCCGCCTCGGGCACGCGCGTGACGAGCTCGGCGAGCCCGGCCGCAGCGCCCTCGCGGACCGTGCGCTCCCGGTCGCCGGCGAGCGTCAGCAGGCCGGCCCACGCCTCGTCGAGGGCGATGGGCTCGGGCGCCAACCGGCCCAGCGCCCGCGCCCCGACGTACCGCGCGGCCCAGCGCTCGTCGCCGATGAGGTTGCGTGCGAGCGCCGCGCCCCGCCGGTTGCGGGGCACGGCCCGCTCCAGGCGCGGCAGGCAGCTCGCGGCGAACGCCTCTTCGCCGGGGGCGCTGGCCTTCGTGAGCGACCAGCTCAGGAGTGCCCGGTGCACGTCAGGCTCACCCCGATGCCGGCGCCGCCCGGGACGGGGTGAGCTGATGGCGCGGCCCCCATCGCCGGAAGGAGATCACCAGGCCCAGCGCAATGCCGGCCAGAAGCGGAAGCAGCAGATACAGCAGCCCGAGCAGCTTGCGGCCGACCGGCGGCGACATGGGCTCGACGGACACCGGGATCGTCGCGGCCGCACGGGCGGCGGTGGCGTCACCGGCCGGCGTCGTGGCCGAGACCTTGGCGTCGTAGTCCACGCCGTCCCAGTACGTGTGCTCCCACACGAAGCGCCCGTTCGCCGCGGGAGCGGTCGTCGAGAAGCTGGGCGAGCCCGACTCGAGATCGACCGTGGCGATCTGGACGCGGGCGCCGTCGAGGGGGGTGCCGGTCCGGGCGTCGGTCACGGTGCCGCGCGTGCGCACGATGGTCTGCACGCCGATTCCGTCGCGGCTGGAGCGGTCGGAGTGCAGACGCAGGGCGACCGGTCCCGACCGCGCGGTGTGGGTCTCGCCCACCGCGGCGCCCTGGTAGCCGCCGACGCGATGGTCCGTTCGGGCGTCCTTGACCTGCTCGACGACCAGGAACGCGGCGAAGGCGCCCAGCAGGACGGCGAGCACGCCGCCCGCGACCATCGGCGCACGACTGCGCGGGAGGTCGGGGCCGGCATGGCCCGAGGCGCGCGCCGCCAGCTGGGACCGGGCGAGCACGATCGTCGAGAGGGCGCCGAACAGCGCAAGGCCGACGCCGACCGCGATCAGCTTGAGCAGCTCTCCCGAGCGCTCCTCGATGTGGAAGGCCTGCGTCGAGGAGAACGGCGTGAACCCCGGGCGCGCGCCGGCGGCCGGCAGCGCCCGCAGGGCGAGCTGGTAGTCGCCGCGGATCGGGAACACGTAGCGGAACGAGTACTCGCCCGACGGGGCGCCGAAGCGCGTGTGCAGGAGCTGGCGTCCTTCGACCCGGGGGACGTCGCTGCCGGCCAGCGCGCTCGGCCGCGGCGCGGTCATGCGCAGATCGATCACGGCGTCGCGCAGCGGCGCGCCGTCAGGACCGCGGGCCTGCACCGTGACCGTGACCGGCGTGCCGGGAGAATCCGGGTTCCCCTGCGCGGCGTCCTGGCTCAGCGGCGGGTCGAAGCGCACCGCGAACGAGCCGCCCTCGTCCGCGTTGGCGGGCGCCGCCGCCACGGCGACGACGAGCGCCGCGAAGACAGCGACTGCGGTGCGCCGGCGCAACGGGGCCACTAGTGGCAGGGGATGAGGTAGAGCGCGTGCCGCAGCGCGTGCAGCGTGTCGTGGACCGGGGCATAGCTCGCGAAGAGCACCGTCCACAGCACGAGCGCGACCAAGAAGACAAGCGCCGTGAGCTGCACCGTCAGCGAGCCCAGCGCGTGCTGGATCTGGGTGCGCTGGGCGGTCTCGTGGCGCACCACCGTCGAAGTCGTCGTGCTCACCACCGCTCCTTCCCTCGAATACGGAGCGGCGAAGCTATCGCCGTGCGGTATGAGGATCAACAGCAGATGGTATGACGAGACACCATGTTAGCCCGAAGGGAGGATGCGGCTCACACCGCTCTGGTATTGGCGATACCATCGCGGTAAGTCGGGGTGTACCTTCTCGCGCGATGGCCTCCTCCGCAGACACCGCAACCTGGGTCGGCAGCCGGATACGGCAGACGCGCGAGCGGCTCGGGCTCAGCCAGGGCGAGCTGGCGCGACGGCTGGACAAGACGCAGACCGCCGTCTCCTACTGGGAGAGCGGCAAGCGCTCGCCGAGCCTCGAGATCCTGCTCGATCTCGCGCGGATCTTCGACAAGGACGTCGCCTACTTCCTCCCGCCCACCGAGACGCGCCGCTCGCTGCAGGCGACGCTCAAGGCCACCGCCGAGCGCTTCGAGCTTCGCGGGCTCGATCGTGACCTCGCGCGGATCGTCGACGCGGCGCGCAGCGAACCGCCGCCCGAGGGAGAGCTCTCGATCGTGTCGGACCGGCCGGTCGATGCGGCGCAGGAGCTCATCGCCAAGGCGGGGGTCACCGAGCCGCCGGTCGACGTCGAGGACCTCGCCCGCCGCTGCCGGGTGGCGATCGTGCGTGGCGCCTTCGACCCCGCCGTGGCCGGTGCCCTCGTCCCGCTCGAGCACGGGGCGCTGCTCGCGATCAACGAGCCGCCGGACGCCGCCGACCGCCGCTTCGGCACCACACGGCGGATCGCCCAGCGGTTCTTCGTCGCCCACCAGCTCGGCCACCGGGTCCTCGGGCACTTCGACGACGTGGACGTGCACTTCAACTCGACGGTCGAGCACGGCGACCCGCCCGGGTTCGACTGGCGCTTCGAGCGCGACGCCAACGACTTCGCCGCCGAGCTGCTGATGCCGGCGGCCTTCATCAAGGTCGCCACCCGTGAGGAGGAGTTCGTCGAGCCCCTGGCGGAGCGCTTCGAGGTCAGCCCGCTCGCGATGGCCTACCGGCTCATCAGCCTCGGCCTGCGCTGAGCGCCCGCTCAGCGGCGGGCGCGGGGCGGCGGCAGGAGGACGGCGGACAGGTACGGCCCCGTCCGGCCGACCATCTCGGCGGCGGGCCGAACGACCTCGTCGGGCAGGCCCAGCCGCGCGCCGTAGATCGCGTCGTCGAGCCGTCCGGCCCGATCGGCGAGGTCGAGCACCGCCGCCAGCTCGCGGCCGCTCTTGTAGCAGACCACGGTGTCGGCGACCTCGAGGCTGCGGCGCAGCGGCTCGATCCCGCCGGTCAGCGAGACCAGCGCGATGGCCTCGTCTCCCTCAGCCAAGATCGTCGCGCTGCGTGCCGCCAGCGCCTGCATGGCGGTGATGCCGGGCACGAGCTCGATCTCGACGGCCGGCAGCACCTCGCGTACCGCCGCCACCAGGTAGCCGACGGTCGAGTACAGACTGGGATCTCCGAGGGTGGCGAACGCCCCGCTGCGCCCGGCCTGCAACTCGCGCGCGACCCGCTCGCCCGCCGCCTGCCACGCCGCGCGCCGCGCCTCCTCGTTCGTCGTCATCGGGAAGTCGAGGCGGACGATGGCCGCCTCGGGGACGTGATGGACGACGATTCCCTCGGCCCGGCCGGGCGCGCCGCCGGCGGCAGCGGGCACGAAGACGACGTCCGCCGCCCGCAGGGCGCCGAGGCTGTTCACCGTCAGATGACCAGGGTCGCCGGGACCGACCCCCACGCAGACCAAGCGAGCGCTCACGCTATGTAGCCCAGATCCTTGAGGATGTGCGCCGCCGACGTGCCCCGCGTCGCCGCGATCTTCTCGTGGTACTCCTCGACGAACGCGACGGGGCGGCGGCTGAGCTCCCCCCGCTCGAGCAGCTCGGCGGCGCGCTCGAGGTCACGACGGGGGATGACGTCCGTCCACAGGCTCCCGCCCCGGATGTGAATGCCCTCGTCGTCGACCCCCGTCACGTCCAGGGCCTTGCCGCCGGCGACGGTCGGGACCCGTGCGCCGGCCGCGTACCTGCGCCTGACGTCTTCCCAATCGAGGGGCACGGCGCCTGCCATCATCGCACGACCAGGCGCGAGGCGGAGCACCCGTTGGTCCACGCACCCTCCCCCAACCGGGGCCTTTGCCGCAGCCGCCCGCGCGCCCCGCCAAGCACGGCTTCATCCTGACGGCGAGCGCCGATGCCGAACCGACTGGCACGCGAGACCTCGCGGTACCTGCTGCAGCATCGGGACAACCCGGTGGACTGGCATCCCTGGGGGGAGGAGGCGCTGCGCCGGGCCCGCGAGGAGGACAAGCCGATCCTGCTCTCGATCGGGTACTCGGCCTGCCACTGGTGCCATGTCATGGCCCGCGAGTCGTTCTGCGATCCGAAGGTCGCGGCGATCATGAACGCGGGCTTCGTCTGCATCAAGGTCGACCGGGAGGAGCGCCCGGACGTCGATGCGCTCTATTCGCACGCGGCTCAGGCGATGAACGGCCGCGCCGGCTGGCCGCTGAACGTCTTCCTCACCCCCGACCAAGTGCCGTTCTATGCGGGCACGTACTTCCCCCCGGTGCCGCTCGGTGGGCTGCCCAGCTGGCGGCGGGTGCTGGCCGCGGTGACCGAGGCGTGGACCGAGCGGCGCGACCGCATCGAGGCCGGACGCGACGAGATGGTCGCGCTGCTCGCCGGCGCGGCCGACGACGAGCCGGCGGACCGGCTGGCCGACGAGCACGACCTCGACCGCGCGGTCCGGCGACTGCGCGAGTCCCACGACCCGGTCCACGGCGGCTTCGGCGGGCCGCCCAAGTTCCCGCCGCCGTCGGCGCTCGAGCTGCTGCTGCGCCGAGGCGCGGCGGACGACGCGGTCCGCACGCTGCGCGCGATGGCGGCGGGCGGCATCCACGACCAGGTCGGCGGCGGCTTCTGCCGCTACGCCGTCGACGCGCACTGGATCGTGCCGCACTTCGAGAAGATGCTCTACGACAACGCGCTCCTCGCGCGCGCGTACCTGCACGGCTGGCTGGTCACGGGCGAGCCCGACTTCCGCGCGGTGTGCTGCGACACGCTCGACTTCGCCCTGCGCGAGCTGCGCGGACCGGCGGGAACGTTCTCGGCCTCGCTCGACGCCGAGTCCGAGGGCGTCGAGGGCGGGTTCTACGTGTGGACGCTCGCCGACTTGCGCGACGCGCTCGGCGAGCGCGCCGACGACGCCGCCGCGTGGTTCGGCGCCACGCAGGCGGGCAACGTCCGGGGCGCCAACGTGCTGGTCCGCGCCGCGAGCGATCCCCCGGCCGACCGCCCGGAGATCCGCCGGACGCTGCGGGAGGCCCGCGAGCGCCGGCCGCGGCCGGGCCGCGACGAGCAGGCCCTGACGTCGTGGAACGCTCTCATGGTCGCCGCGCTCGCCGAGGCGGGCGCGACGCTGGGGCGCGACGACTACCTGCGGGCGGCGACCGCGTGCGCCGAAGCCCTGGTCGACGGGCATCGCACCCCCGGCGGACGGCTGACGCACACGGCGGCGGACGGGCCCGTGACCGTGCTCGGCTACCTCGACGACCATGCGTTCCTGGTCGAGGCGCTGCTCGTGCTCTACGAGGCGACCTTCGACCCGCGCTGGTTTCGCGCCGCCCGCGAGCTCGCCGACACGATGATCGAGCGCTTCGGCGACCCCGAGCACGGCGGCTTCTTCGACGTCGCCGACGATCACGAGCCGCTGCTCGTGCGGCGCAAGAGCCTCTTCGACCACCCCGTTCCCTCCGGCAACTCGAGCGCGGCCTACGGGCTGCTGCGCCTCGGCGCCCTCACCGGGGACGGCGGCTACGACGAGCGCGCCCGCACGGTGCTGCGCCTGGCCGGCGAGCGCGCGATCGAGCACCCCACGTCGTTCGCCCATCTGCTGCAGGCGCTGGACTTCGCGCTCGCCCCGGTGGGCGAGGTCGCGCTCGTGGGCGACGATCTGGACGCCCTCGCCGGCGTCGTCCGTCGTCGCTTCCGTCCGCATGTCGTGCTGGCCGGCGGGCCCGCCGACGACGTCCCGCTGCTGCGCGATCGCGGGCCGGTCGGCGGCCGGCCCACCGCCTATGTATGCGAGCGGTTCGCGTGCCTGCGGCCGGTGACCGAGCCGGCCGAGCTCGAGCAGTTGCTCGACTACAGTCGTTCGGGATGAGCGAGCACCAGCCGAGACTCCCCGACGACTTCGGTGTCGAGGACATCCTCGCGGCGCCGCGCCTCGCGCGGGAGCCGTCGGCCACGCGGGTCGATCCGGGAGCGGAGGCGCGCGCCGCGCTGTGGGAGATCGACTTCGCCCTGCAGCAGCTCGAGTGGCTCGCGCACGCCTCGCCGATCCGCGAGAGCGACGTCGTCGCCAGCGTCGCCGCCCAGATCGACTACGCCACGCGGAACGTGACGCTCTTTCCCGTGGACGACCTGCCGCTCCCCGAGGAGCTCGCCGAGCAGCTCGCGGACCGGTTCAGATGGCTCTCCGACGCGATCGACCGGATGCCCGAGGAGTGGGCGCGGGACGAGCGCGTGCGCACCGCGCAGGAACGGCTGCACAGCCAGCTCGCGCTGCGCGACGTCGACGTGCCGTAGGGCCGCGGAGACCCGCTAGATCGGCACGAAGAGGTACTCGTAGGCGCCGAGCTGCTGCTCGAAGATCCTGCTTTGGCGTTCGATGTCCGGCGGCTCCAGCCGTCCGAACGCGGCGTCTTGGCGGATGGCGTAGCGCGACTCGGGCGACACGATGAACGGCGAGTAGAAGACGGTGGTCCCCGCCGGCAGCCGGCCGACGAAATCGACGGAGCCCTGAACGTGCGCCTCGGCGAACCTCGGGCCGCCCAGGCCGGCGATGATGTTGATGCTGACGCCGATTCCCGCCTCGGTGAGCCGGACCACGGCTTCGTGGAAGTCGGTCAGCTTCTGGCCCGGCTTGACCTTGTCGAGCAGCTCCTGGCTGCCGCTCTCCAGGCCCATGTTCACGTTGGCCAGCCCGCGGTCGCGCAGCGCGTCGAGCTCCTTGGGCGCCATCTTCACGATCGTCTTCGCCTTCGCGAACGCGTGGGCGAACGGACCGTCGCCGGGCAGGGCGAACTGCTGCGCCGCATACGCCAGCTCCGCGCCGAGCTGCTGTGCGGGCACGGTCAAGGCATCGCCGTGCAGCAGCACCACCTTGCGGAAGTGATCCGCCTCTTCGCCGAGATACGCCGCCATGTTGTCGATCTGGCGGAACACCTCGTCCCGAGCTACGACGTCGATCTTCCTCTCGTAGAGGGTGCAGAACGTGCACGGGCCGCCACACCCGTCTTGGACGCGAACGGGAATCGCGTGATAGTGGTCGAAGGCCAACTCGGGCGGCTCGACCGGGATGTACCCATGGGCGCCCGGGCCGAGGATGGCGTGGAAGAGATCGGACTGATCCAGCAACTCGGCATGGCTCTTGACGGGCAACCGCCTGAGGACGTCCACCTCGACCGCCGTCTCCTCCGGCACGGCGAGCGGGTCCAGCTCGCTCAGGATGGCGACGAGGGAGTCGAGCGCATCCATCGTGGCGCGGTAGAACGGATCGTCGTCCTCGACGATCTCGGCTCGATAGAGCAGGTTCGTGTGATCGAACGTGTCGGTCCACTTGGCCCGCAGCCACGTCCCGCCGACGAGCCTGTGCATCTCCGGCCGGTAGGACGGATACGGGACGAGACGAAAGCCGGGCTCGAAGACGGGAGGCGACAGGGTGATCTCGCGCCACCTGGTTCCCGTGTAGGACGAGTTGACCAGTCTCCCCCGCGTATCGAAGTTGAGCAGCCAGATCCCATCGCCGCAGTCAGGGGCCCGAACGGCCACCTTGTGCGTTCGGCCGATGCTGAAGGCCTCGAACGCCAGGCCGTTGGACCAGAGGTCGTAGGTGTACTTGAACTTGTCCCTCGGGGGGATCGGCGCGATGTCCACGCGCCAGCCGTCCCGCAGCGGGCCGGCCGAGAGCCATGGCATCGACTGCAGGCCGTCTTGGATCTTGACCATCAGCCCTCCTGCGGTGAGGCCGAGCCCGGATGGGTGACCACGATCGTCATGTCCGCCGGCTCGTCAGGCGTTCGTGGCCGGGAGATACCCGAGATCCTTCAGGACCGCGGCGGCGGTCGTGGGTCGCTCGTCGGCGACCAGCGTGCGGTAGTCGCTGGTGATGGTGACCGGGTCGGCGCGCACGGTGCCGTCCTCCAACAGCTCGACGGCCCGCTCGAGGTTGCGCCGTGACAGCAGGCAGTCCTGCACGACGTCCCACTTGCAGTGGATTCCGTCGTCTCCCACGCTGGTGATGTGGAGCTGGCGGTTGCCGACCAGCGTGGAGATGGTTGCGCCGTCTCGGTACTTCGCGGTCACCAGATCCCAGTCCAGTGGCATGAGCCACCACCTCCTCCGTCTCCACCCAGACCCGGGGTGGAACGCGTCTTGCACGGCCGCTTGACGGTCCGTGCTTTGCCGAAACGCTACGTCGAGCCCGCGGCCTCGCCCTCCGGAGAAGTCCCGACGGCGACTGGGGGAAACTACGGTCGGCGACCGTCGTCAGACGGTGGCGACGACGTTGAAGTCCAGACCGCTGGCCTGGGCCAGGTAGATCGGCTGGTTGAGATGACGGTCGCGCAGGTCGACCTCGCCGCGAGGCCCACCGTACGAGGTCCCATCCGCCACGCGGGCCAGGTCCGCGGGATCGAAGCTGCCCGCCCGCTCGACCAGCGCGCCGAGCAGGCGCAGCCCCTCGTAGCACGACTCGCCCATGCTGTTGAGCGGCGGAGCATGCGCGCCGAAGCGCTCGACGTAGCGTCGGCCGAAGTCGAGGCTGTCCGAGGTCACCAGGGCCTCGAAGTACGCGGACAGCGTCCACAGGTCCGCCGTGGCCTCGCCGCCCGAGCCCAGCAGCATGTTCTCGTCCATGAGCGTGCTCAGCCGGATGCACCCGTTGTGCAGCCCGCGCTGGGCGAACCCGCGATTGAAGACGACCGCGTCTTCGCCGACGAGGAGCATCACCACGGCGTCTGCCCGGCTGCGTTCGATGGCGTCGAGAACGTTCCCGAAGTCCTGCGTGCCCAGCGGGACGAAGCGCATGTCACAGACCGTGCCGCCGCACTCGTCGGCAAATCGCCGCGCCTGCGCCGCCGTCCGTCGTGGCCAGACGTAGTCGTTGCCGATCACGAACCAGCGCCGGACGCCCCGCTCCGCGGCGAGCCAGCGCATCCCGGGCAGCAGCTGCCGGGGCGGCGTCTCCCCGGTCAGGTAGACGTGGGGCATCTCCTCCCCGCCCTCGTACAGCGCGGTGTACACGTAGGGGACGAGACCGGCCAGCTTGGGCGCCATCGCTCGGCGCACGCTCGACAGATGCCACCCGACGACGGCGCTGACCTCACCCGAACGGGCGAGCCGGCCGACCCGGGCGGCGACGTCGGGCGCCCACCCCGAGCCGTCGATGACGCGCAGGCGCACGAAGCGACCGAGCACGCCCCGCGCCGCGTTGAGCTCCTCGACCGCGAGCTGCGAGCAGAGCTCGCACGATGGCCCGAACATGCCCGCGGACCCGGTCAAGGGGACCACCAGCGCGATGTCGACGAATCGGTCGCGCTCGACGACTGCCGGCCGTCGCATGCCGGGCGCAGTTAGTTCCACGCGGAGCCTCTCCGTTTCGGAGTAATATGCATATCAGGTGCGCTCGTTCCACACAACATCTGCCATCCGATCGCTCGCCGACGTGGTCGACGTGGTCATCGCCGCCGAGCGGCGGCTGACGACGGCGCTGCTGCGGATCATCGAGCCGGAAGGCTGCAGCGTGCCCACGTGGCGGGCGCTGCGCCTCCTGTCCGATGGCGAGGGCCATCCGATGAGCGAGCTCATCGGATACACGTTGCTGGCGCCGCCGACCGCCACTCGGCTGGTCGACGGCATGGTGGCCGACAACCTCGCGTACCGGATCGTCGACGAACGCGACCGCCGGCGCGTCCTGGTGTATGCCACCGCGCGTGGCCGCGCGCTGCACGAGCGCCTGGACGACCGGATCAGGCGCGCGACGTCCGCCGTGCTGCCGGAGCCGCCCAGCGACGAGGTGGTCGACGCGCTGCGGTCGCTGGCGCCATCCTGAGCACCCCCTTCAGTGGCTCAGCGTCCAGGGCGGCGACGCCCCGTGCCCGTGACGGTGGGGCATGGGCCGGCCCGTCCGCTGCTTGACGACCGCGGGCTCGTGCGCGCTCTGCTCCTCGCGGTCGAGCGCGCGCCGCAGCCCGGACAGGACGCCGCCGCGGCGGCGTCCGTCACCGGCGCAAACGCGTCGAACGATCCGCAGTGCCGACAGTCGAACGAGTACAGGGGCACGGCGCTCAACTCGATCTCGCCGCCGACCCGCGGTCCTGGCTGGACGGCCCGCCGGCGGTGGGCTTGATGTCGAAGTCGAAGATCTCCGTCGGCAGGTACAGCGAGCAGCACGCGTTGGGGATGTCGACCACGCCCGAGACGCGCCCCTCGATCGGCGCGGAGCCGAGCAGCAGATACGCCTGCTCGCCCGAGTAGCCGAACTTCTTGAGGTACTCGACCGCATTCAGGCACGCCCGCCGGTAGGCCACGGTCGCGTCGAGGTACAGGTTCTCGCCACTGGTCTCGTCCACCGAGATCCCGATGAACGTCAGGAACTCCGAGTAGCGCGGCTCCACGCGGCCGGGGATCAGCACCGGGTTCTCGGTGATCCCGTACTTCGCCATGCCGCCCTTGATGAGATCGACGCCGAAGTCGATGAAGCCGCCCATCTCGATCGCGCCGCAGAACGTGATCTCCCCGTCGCCCTGGCTGAAGTGCAGGTCGCCGCCCGAGAGGTTGGCCCCGTCCACGAACACCGGGTAGTACACGCGGCTGCCGCGCGTGAAGTTCTTGATGTCGTGGTTGCCGCCGTGCTCGCGCGGCGGCACGGTGCGCGCCCCCTCGCGCCCGACCTTGGCCAGCGCCGCGCCCGACAGCGTGCCCGCGAGCACCCCGTCCTCCAGCGGCGGCAGCGCCAGCGGCGGGACACGCTCGGGATCGGTGTCGATGAGCGCCTGCTCGCGCCTGTTCCACTTCGCCAGCAGGTCGGCCGACGGCGCCGTGCCGAACAGCCCCGGGTGCGTGATGCCGGTGTAGCTCACACCCGGGATGTGGCGCGACGTGCACGCCTGGCCGCGAAAGTCCCAGATCGCCTTGTACGCGTCGGGGAAGTAGTCGGTCAAGAAGCCGCCGCCGTTCTTCTTGGCGAAGATGCCGGTGTAGCCCCACCCCTGGCCCGGCGCGTCGCCGTACTCCTGCGGCGGCTGGCACGGGCCCAGGTCGAGGATGTCGACGACGAGCAGGTCGCCGGGCTCCGCCCCCTGCACCTCGACCGGGCCGCTGAGCATGTGGGCGACGTTGAGGTTGACGTCGCGCACGTCGTTGGACGAGTCGTTGTTGCCGAGCTGGCTGTCGGTCCACTCGCGACACTCGACCCGGAAGTCGCTGCCGGGCTTGACCGAAGCGGCGGCGGGGATGTCCGGATGCCAGCGGTTGTGGCCCGGCACCGCCTGATCGCGCATCGACTTCGACTGATCCACGCTGAACACGACTTCGGGCATATGGCCACCTCCGGGGCTTCGTCCAAACCCGCTTGCTGCAGGAAAGTATCCGTATGAAATAGTTCCTGTCAACCCGGCGACGGAGCAGCGGACCGGGGACCCGGTCGGTGGCGGGCGGTGGGCCGGCGTGGTACCCATCATGCGTTGGCGTCGAACACCGCCAGACCACCCACGGTTCGAGGAGAAGCGCATGGCCACCGATCTCGAGCAGCAGCTCGCCACCCTGTTGGATGTCGAGTCGTTCCCTCCACCGGACGGGTTCCGGGCGGAGGCGCTGATCGGCGACAGCTCGGTCCGCGAGGAAGCCGAGCGCGACCCGGCGGGGTGGTGGCTTGCGCAGGCGCGCGCGACGCTGGACTGGTTCGTCGAGCCGTCGGAGGCGCTGGACGACTCCAACCCGCCGTTCTACCGGTGGTTCTCCGACGGCAAGCTGAACGCGTCGGTCAACTGCCTGGACCGCCACGTGGCGGCGGGGCGGGGCGAGCGGGTCGCGCTGCACTGGCGGGGCGAGGAGGGCGAGGAGCGCGACATCACCTACGCCGCGCTGCTGGCCGACGTCCAGCGGTTCGCCAACGCGCTGCGCGACCGCGGGATCGGTCCCGGCGACGTGGTCGGGATCTACCTGCCGATGATTCCCGAGGTCGTGGTGGCGATGCTGGCGTGCGCGCGGATCGGCGCGCCGCACAACGTCGTCTTCGGCGGGTTCAGCGCCGAGAGCGTCAAGGAGCGGATGGACTTCTCGCAGGCCAAGGCGCTGGTCACCGTGGACGGGGCGCGGCGCAAGGGCCGCACCGCGCAGATCAAGCGCGCGGTCGACGAGGTCGGCATCGACGTGCAGACCACGTTCGTCGTGCGCCACACCGGCGTGGAGTGCCCGATGGGCGAGCGCGACGTCTGGTACCACGAGGCGCTGGAAGCGGCGGGCGCCACGTGCGAGCCCGAGCCGCTGGACGCCGAGCATCCGCTGTACATCCTGTACTCGAGCGGCTCGACGGCCAAGCCGAAGGGGATCCTGCACACGACCGGCGGCTACCTCACGCAGTGCGCGTGGACGCACCGCTACGTGTTCGACCTGCGGGTGGACGGCGACCAGCCCGACGTGTACTGGTGCTCGGCCGACGTGGGCTGGGTCACCGGCCACAGCTACATCGTCTACGGGCCGCTGGCCAACGGCTGCACGTCGGTGATGTACGAGGGCGCGCCCGACTACCCCGACAAGGACATCTGGTGGGAGCTGTGCGAGCGCTACGGGGTGACGATCTTCTACACCGCCCCCACCGCCATCCGGGCCTGCATGAAGTGGGGCGAGGAGTACCCCGCGCGCCATGACCTGTCGTCGCTGCGGCTGCTGGGCACGGTCGGCGAGCCGATCAACCCCAAGGCGTGGCTGTGGTACCACAAGGTCATCGGCTCCGAGCGCTGCCCGATCGTCGACACGTGGTGGCAGACGGAGACCGGCGCGATCATGATCACCACGCTGCCGGGCGCCGACGCGGCCAAGCCGGGCTCGGCGGGCACGCCGCTGCCGGCGATCGCCGCCCGCGTGGTCGACGACTCCGGTCAGGAGGTGGCGCGCGACACGCAGGGGCTGCTGACGCTGACGCGGCCGTGGCCGGGGATGCTGCGCACGCTCTACAAGGACGACGAGCGCTTCGTGGCCACCTACTGGGAGAAGTTCGGGCCCAAGACCTACCTGGTCGGCGACGCGGCGCGCCAGGACCCCGACGGCTACTTCTGGGTCATCGGGCGCGTCGACGACGTGCTCAACGTCTCCGGCCACCGGATGTCCACCGCGGAGATCGAGTCGGCCATCGTCTCCTACGGCAAGGTCGCCGAGGCGGCGGTCATCGGCCAGAGCGACGAGGACACCGGCCAGTCCGTCGCCGCGTTCGTCACCCTGGAGGGCGACCTCGAGGGCTCCGACGAGCTCATGGCCGAGATCCGCGAGCACGTCGCCCAGCGCATCGGCAAGCTCGCGCGGCCCAAGCGGATCATCTGGGCCGAGGACCTGCCCAAGACCCGCTCGGGCAAGATCATGCGCCGGCTGCTGCGCGACATCGCCGAAGGCCGCGCGCTGGGCGACGTCACCACCCTGCGCGACCCCGACGTCATGGCCCAGCTCGAGGACCGCATCAAGGAGTTCCAGGCCGACGAGGGCTGACCGCGCTGGCGGCAGGCGGCGGGCGGCGCGAGCTCGCCGCCTCCCCGGCGCGCCGCGGGTGGCAGAGCCGGGCGCGGCGCCTGGAATACTGCCGCGCCATGAGCGATGCCAACGACGTTCTCGGCCCGATCGAATTCCTGGTGATCGGGTTTCCCGACGGCCGGATCACCGAGGGCGGGTTCCCCGAGCTCGAGCGCCTCGCCGCCGGCGGCACCGTTCGCGTCCTGGACGTCGAGTTCGTGCGGCGCTCGGCCGACGGCGTGCAGCGCGTCCGGGCGGCCGAGCTCGACGCCGAGCTCGACCTGTCGCGGTGGGAGGGCGCCGCCAGCGGCCTGCTCGACCGTGAGGACCTCGACACCCTCACCGGCGAGCTGGAGGAGGGCGCGGCCGCGGTGATGATCGTGATCGAGAACCGCTGGGTGCTCGATCTCGCCGACCGCTGGCAGGCCCAGGGCGGCCGGCTGCTGGCCGACGGCGGGCTGCACGCCGACGACGTGGTGGCCGCCCTCGACGCATCCGACGACGACTGAAAGCAGGGATCAGCGATGGGACTCTTGAAGACCGCGGCCCGGGCCGGCGTCGCCAGCTCGGTGCACGGGCGCGTGCAGCGCCGCCAGCAGCAGCGTTGGGCGGCGCAGGACGCCAGCCGGCGCCGGCGCCGGCGCCCGCCGCCCCGCCGCCGCCGCCGCGCCGCCGCCCGCGCCGGCCGCCGCCCCGCCACCCGCGACGCCGGACCTCGAGCGCCAGCTCCAGCTGCTCGCGCAGCTCGGCGAGTTGCGCGAGGCCGGCGTCCTCGACGACGAGGAGTTCGCGGCCAAGAAGGCGGCCATCCTCGCCGGGTGACCGGACGGGCCGCCGCGCGGCGGGCCGCTGAGGGATACGCCGCGGCGACGCGGCGCCCTCAGCGCGGGACGACGACCTCGGCCTCCGCCTGGCGGATGATCGCGCGACCGTTCTGCTCGACGACGCAGTCGACGTAGGCGACCCCGTTGCGCTCCTCGCGCACCGTCGAGCGGACCGTGAGCTCGGCCTCGGGGACCCCCATCCCGCGGAACTGGACGCTGAGCCGGCGCAGCGACGCGGGCCCGCCGCCCGCCTCGGTCTGGGCGCGCGCGACCTGGGCCATCGTCCACAGCCCGTGCAGGATCCGGCCGGGCAGACCGACGGACCGCGCGAAGTCCTCGTCGAGGTGGATCGGGTTGAAGTCGCCCGACGCGCCCGCGTAGCGGTAGGTCAGGTAGCGGTCCGGCGTGACCTTCAGCTCGGCGATCTCCATCAGTCCCCCCGCACGATGTTCATCCAGCGCCCCACGCTGACCTCGGCGCCGTCCTGGTTGACCGAGCGCGTCTCGAACGTGAAGAAGCCGTTGCCGGCGCGCTCGCTGACCTCGGCCAGCGTCACCGTGGTCGAGATCTCGTCGCCCGCCACGACGAGCTCGCCCCAGCGGAGCTCCTGCCCGCCGTGGACCATCCGCGCGAAGTCGATGCCGACCTCGGGGTCGAACACGGCCGCCGCCATCGCCGACATGCCGTAGACGACCGCGAACATCGGCGGGGCGACCAGGTCGGCGTGGCCAGCCGCGCGCGCGGCCTCGACGTCGAGGCACAGCGGGCTGGTCTCGCCGGTCGCCTGGGCGAACTCGCGGATCTTCTCGCGGCCGACCGCGTACACCGCCGGCGGGTAGGTCTTGCCGACGGCCTCGATGTTGACGGTCATGGCGCGGGATTCAAGCAAGCGTGCCCACCGCATGCCCGGACGCACCGGCGCCACCGGTCAGACGATCGAGGCCCAGACGCCGCCGTCGACCGACCACGCCGCACCCGCCACGCCCGACGCGGCCTCCGAGCAGAGGATCACCGCGATGCGCGCGATCTCGTCGACCTCCAGCGCCCGCCCGATCGGCAGCCGCTCGCCCTGCGCGCGCAGGACCTCCTCGGCGCTGGTGCCGCGCTCGTGCGCGAGCTGCTCGGCCAGGCCGCCCGCGCCGGTCCAGCCCGCGCTGAGCGCCATGCCGGGCGCGAGCGCGTTGACCCGCACGCCGGTCGCGGCGTAGCGGTCGGCGAACGCGCGCGAGAGCGCGAGCTGCGCCGCCTTCGTCACCGAGTACGACATCGCCAGGGTGCCCGAGGGGCGCTTGCCCGACGACGAGGCGACGTTGACGACCCGGCCCCAGCCCGCCTCGGCCATCCGCGGGCACGCCGCGCGCATGAGCCGCATCGACGCCATCACGTGCAGGTCCCAGTCGCGCTGCCAGTCGGCATCGGTGAGGTCCGCCAGCGCCTTGATCTCCGCCACCCCGGCGTTGTTGACGAGGAAGTCCAGCGCCCCCATCTGCTCGGCGCAGCAGGCGGCGACGCGGTCGCCGGCGTCGGGCTCGGTGACGTCGAGCGCCACCCAGTCGGCGCCGATCTCGTGCGCGCGCGCCGCCAGCTCGTCCACGCCGCGCGCGACCATCAGCACGCGGGCGCCCTCGGCGGCCAGGCCCCGGGCGGTGGCCAGGCCGATGCCGCGGCTGGCGCCGGTGACGATCCCCACGCGGCCGCCGAGCCCCAGGTCCATGCGCCCCAGTGTGACGCATCGCCGACGGCGCATCCATCCCGCTCCGCGCCGGAGTCCGCTTGGCCAACGCTCCCAGCGGGGATAAGGTCGAGCCATGGGATTCGACCAGTACCACGAGCCGCCGGAGGAGCTTCCGGCCGAGACCCGCACCTTCGCGCGGCTGTGCGCCTCGCTGACCGAGGAGGCCGAGGCGATCGGCTGGTACGAGCAGCGCCTGGCCGTCGAGCCCAACGCCGTCGCCCGCGCGGTCATGCGCAACGCGGTCGGCGAGGAGTACAAGCACTTCGCCATGGACCTCGAGTTCCTGCTGCGCCAGAAGCCGGAATGGCGTCAGATCGCGCGCGGCATCCTCTTCCAGGAGGGCGACATCGTCGCCGCCGGCGAGGCGTCCGAGGAGGGCGCCACGATCGAGGACGACCCCACCATCGACGTGCAGCCCACGCCCGGCGGGCCGTCCCCGGCCGCCGCCGGGGACTCCTCCTCGCTGGGGATCGGCAGCCTGAAGGGACGGCGCTCATGAGCGACAACCACCTGCTGCGCTCCCATGCGCCGATCAGCCAGGCCAACTGGGAGGAGATCGACCAGGAGGCGCGCGAGCGCGTGGTCGTCGCGCTGGCCGCGCGCCGGCTCGTGGACTTCTCGGGCCCGCACGGCTGGGAGCACTCCGCGACGAACCTGGGGCGCGTCGAGCCGATCGCGCAGGCGCCGTGCCCGGGCGTCAGCGGCCGGCGCCGCCGCGTGCTCCCGCTGGCCGAGGCCCGCGCCGACTTCACGCTCTCGCGCGAGGAGCTGCGCGCCGGCGATCGCGGGGCCGCGGACCTCGACCTCGAAGCGCTCGACCGCGCCGCCCGCAACCTCGCCGTGGCCGAGAACAAGGCGGTCTTCCACGGCTGGCCGCAGGCCGGCATCCAGGGCGTGACCGAGGCCTCGCCGCACCCGGCCGTCCCGCGGCCCGAGGGCTTCGACGACTACCCGCGACCGGTGGCCAAGGCGGTCGAGCTCCTGCTGCAGAGCGGCATCGGCGGACCGTACGGGCTCGCGCTCGGCACCGACGACTACACGGGCGTGATCGAGACGGCCGAGCACGGCGGCTACCCGCTGTTCGACCATCTGCGCGCGATCCTCCAGGGCCCGATCGTGTGGTCGCCGGGCGTGGAGGGCGCCGTGGTGCTCAGCCAGCGCGGAGGCGACTTCCTGTTCGACTGCGGCCAGGACCTGGCGGTCGGCTACGACCACCACGACGCCGACGAGGTCCACCTCTACCTCGAGGAGTCGTTCAGCTTCCGGGTCGCCACGCCCGAGGCCGCCGTCGCGCTCGTCCCCGCCTGAGAGCTATCCCGGTCGGCCCGCGGCGCGAGAGGGCGCCGCGGGGCGCCCTGCCGCACCGCGACCGCGGTTGGCCCGCGTCAGTCGTAGCGGCGCGCGGCCCGCTCGGCGCTCGCGCCGTAGCCGCCGCCGAACAGGACCGCGTGCACGAGCAGCGGCAGCAGCTGCCACAACGCCACGCGCTCGTCGTGGCCGGCGGCCAGCGGGTACGCCTCCGCGTAGGCGGCGAGCGCGCGCGGATCCGGCGCGCCGAACAGGCGCAGCATCGCCAGGTCGACCTCCCGGTGGCCGCCGTAGGCGGCCGGGTCGATCAGCCACGGCCGCCCGTCGGCGCCGGCCAGCACGTTGCCGCCCCACAGATCGCCGTGCAGTCGCGCGGGCGGCTCCGGCGGACCGGCGAGCTCGGCCACGCGCGCCGCCACCCGCTCGACCGCGGCGACCCCCGCCGCGGTCATCGCCCCCGCGTCGCGCGCCCGCGCGGCGAGCGGCAGCAGCCGCCGCTGCGCGTAGAACGACGGCCAGTCCAAGCTCGGCTCGTTGGCCAGCACGACGGGGCCCAGGCGCATCGGCCACGGCGCGCCGAACGCGTCGGCGCCGGCCCGGTGCAGCGCCGCCAGGCCCCGCCCCAGCTCCTCGGCGCCGGCTGGGCTCAGCGCACCCGGCTCGATCCACTCGAGCGCGAGGTGGTCGTCGCCGGCCGACAGCACGCGCGGCACGCGCAGCGCGCCCGCCTCGCCCAGCCAGCGCAGCCCCGCCGCCTCGGCCACGTACTCGCCGGCCGGCGCGCCCGCCCGGGTCTTGACGAACGCGCGGGCACCGCCGGACAGGTCGACCGCCCACGCCTCGTTGAGGTCGCCGCCGCCGACGCGGTGGGCGGCCGTCACCCGGCCCAGCTGCCGCGGCAGCGCCGGGAGCGTGCTCACCGCCGCCCGGCGCTGTCGTCGGGCGTGGTGATCGACACCATCAGTTCCGGTCGATGGTCGCGAGGTGGGCCACGAGTCCGCGGCAGGCGGCCTCGACCTGGTCGAGCACCGTGTCGAAGCCGCGCGGACCGCCGTAGTAGGGATCGGGCACGTCGAGGTCCGCCGCGCCGGCGCAGGCGGGGTCGAACTCACGTAGCAGCCGCACTCGCGCGCGCGCCTCGCCGTCGGGTGCGCGCCGGTGCAGCTCGCGCAGGTTCTCGGCGTCCATCGCCAGCAGCAGATCGTAGATCGCGAAGTCCGCGTCGGCCACCTGGCGCGCGGCCCCGCCCAGCTGCGTGCCGCGCCGGCGCGCCGCGACGCTCGCGCGCTCGTCCGGCGCGCTGCCGACGTGGTAGGCGGCCGTGCCGGCGCTGTCGACCTCGATCTCGTCCTGCAGGCCGGCCTCGGCGACGAGGCGGCGCATGACGCCCTCGGCGGTCGGCGAGCGGCAGATGTTGCCCAGGCAGACGAAGAGGATCCGCATCGCGGCCAGGTTAGGAAATCCCACGGGGGCCCGCCTCCCCGCCGCAGGCTGCAGCAGCGCACTCTGTGTGGGAATCGTCCCGCCCACCCGGCGGTCGGCACCCCTAGCCGCGCAGCAGCTCGTCGAGCTCGACCGCCCGTTGCGGGAGCGCGTCGGCCGGCGTCGGGTGGCAGTACAGCCAGCCCTGGCCGTAGTCGCAGCCGATCTCCTCGAGGCGCGCCGCCTGGTCGTCGCGCTCGACGCCCTCGGCGACGACGCGCAGGCCGAGGCTGTCGGCCATCGCGCGGATGGCCCGGATGATCGCCCACTCCCCTGCGCCGGCCAGGAACGAGCGGTCGATCTTGATCGTGTCGAGGTCGCAGTCGCGCAGCACCGACAGCGACGAATGGCCGGTGCCGAAGTCGTCGAGCGCGAGGTGGACGCCCATCGCGCGCAGGTCGGCCAGGGCCGCGCGGGCGCGGCGCGGCTCCTCGACGAGCGCGCTCTCGGTGACCTCCGCGCAGAGCACGGACCCGTCCACGCCATGGCGCTCCAGCGCGGCGTAGACGTCCTCGATGAGGGTGCCCTGCGTGAGCTGGCGCCACGAGACGTTCACGCCGACCGTGACGTGATCGAGGATCGGCGTGCCCTCGCGACGCCAGCGGGCGGCGCTGCCGATCGCCTCGTCGACCACCCAGCGCCCGAGGTCGTGGATGAGCCCGCTGTCCTCGGCCAGCACGACGAACTCCGCCGGCGCCAGCAGCCCGCGCACCGGATGGCGCCAGCGCACGAGCGCCTCGGTGCACACGACCTCGTGGTGGCGCAGCGCGACGATCGGCTGGTAGTGCAGCTCGAGCTCGCCCCCGGCGATGGCCCGTCGCAGCTCGCCGGTGAGGGCGATGCGGTTCGTCGTGCCCGCGCGCATCTGGGTGTCGAAGATCTCGTAGCGCCCCTTTCCGCGCCGCTTGGCCCCGTACATCGCGACGTCGGCGTCGCGCAGCAGGGCCTCGGGCTCCGGGTCGCTGCCGGGCGGGGCGATCGCGATGCCGATGCTCGTCGTGGAGACGTACTCGATGTCGCCGAGGTCGACCGGCCGGGCGCAGACCTCCATCAACCGCTGCGCCACCTGCGTCGCCTCGCCCGCGTCGCGCAGCCCCTCGCACAGCACGACGAACTCGTCGCCGCCGAAGCGCCCCAGCGTGTCGGCGTCGCGCAGCGCGTCCTTCAGCCGCCCGGCGAGTGTCGCCAGCAGGCGGTCGCCGGTGTGGTGGCCGAGGCTGTCGTTGACGTACTTGAAGTCGTCGAGGTCGCAGAACAGCACGGCGAGCGTCGAGCCGTCGCGCCGTGCCCGCGCGATGCCGTGACGCAGCCGGTCGATCAGCAGGGAGCGGTTGGGCAGCTGGGTGAGCGGGTCGTGCAGCGATTGGTGGCGCAGCCGGCGGGCGGCGGCGTCGCGGTGCACCGCGCCGGTGACGACGTTGGCCAACGAGGTCAGGAACGCGATGTCGTCGGTGGTGAACGCGCGCCGCTCGCGCGAGAAGACGCCGAGCGCGCCGTGGACGGTGTCATCCTCGCCGATCACCGGCGTGACGGCGCAGCTGGCGATCTCGTGCCGGCGCAGGCATTCGGACTCGAAGCGCGTCTCGGCCTCCATGTCCTCGACCACGAGCGGCCCCGAGCCGGAGAACACCGCGGCGGCCAACCCGGGCGTCTCGCGCAGGGAGAACGGGCAGCACGAGACGTCCCAGCCCACCCCCGCGGCCACCTCGACGGTGTCGCCGTCGACGGCGAGCCGCAAGAGGGACCCGATCGACACGTCGAGCGTGGCGGCGGCGGTCGCCACCGCGGCTTCGAGCAGCGCTTTCAGGTCGGGCTCGTCGAGCGCCTGCTGGCCTAACTGGGCCACCGCGGTCTGCTGCGCCAGGCGCCGCTGGGCGACCTGCTCGGCGGTGCGCGTGGCGGTGATGTCCTCGACCTGGATGACGAGATGCAGTGGGTGCCCGTCCGCGTCGCGGACCACGGATCCGGTGACGCGGGTCATCAGGGTCACGCCGTCCGCGCGGATCATGCGCGGCTGGTGGGCGTAGCGCGACGTGACGCCGCGCAGCACGTCGCGGACGAGCCGGCGGCCTTCTTCCAGGTCGTCCGGGTGGACGCTGGCGACCAACCACCTGTCGCCCGTGGGGTAGCCCAGCATCTCGCCCAGCGCCGCGTTTGCGCGCAGCACCCGGCCGTCGATCGAGAGCAGCGCCATGCCCACGCTGGCGTGGTCGAAGGCCGACCGGAAGCGCTGCTCGGCCTCGCGCAGATGGTCGCGGACGAGACGGCCCTCGGTGACATCCTCGATGTGGCTGAGGATCGTCTGGGGCCGGCCCGTGTCGTCGAGCGCGACCGACGCCATCACCCGCGCCCACAGCGTCGAGCCGTCGGAGCGCACGTAGCGCTGCTCGAACATCATCGGCTCGTCGCAGCCGCCCGCCCCCAGCACGCGCATGCGGTCGTGGCAGGCCGGCAGGTCCTCGGGATGCGTGACCTCGTAGAGCGAGCGGCCCAGCAGATCGTCGGCCGGCCGGCCGAGTATGCGGCACAGGGCGGGGTTGACCTCCAGCCAGTGGCCGTCGAGATCGATCAGCGCCATGCCGATCCGGCCGCCGGCGAAGGCCCGTCCGAGGGCATCGATGGTCGTGGAGCGGCCCACCCGTTGATGATCGACGCCGCGCCCCGCGGGCTTGAGCGTTGATTTTGCAGCAGGGCGGCCTTCACTCGGCGACGTCGAGCACGGCGAGGAACGCCTCCTGCGGCACCTCGACCCGGCCGACCTGCTTCATGCGCTTCTTGCCCTCCTTCTGGCGCTCGAGCAGCTTGCGCTTGCGGCTGATGTCGCCGCCGTAGCACTTGGAGGTCACGTCCTTGCGGTAGGCCTTGACGGTCTCGCGCGCGACGATGTGCGAGCCGATCGCGGCCTGGATGGGCACGTCGTACTGCTGGCGCGGGATCAGCTTGCGCAGCTTCTCGGTCAGCGTGCGCCCGAACTCGTAGGCCTTGTCGCGGTGGACGATCATCGACAGCGCGTCGACCGGGTCGCCGGCCAGCAGCACGTCGAGCTTGACCAGGTTCGACGGGCGCCGGCCGATCAGCTCGTAGTCGAGCGACGCGTAGCCGCGGGTGCGCGACTTGAGCTGGTCGAAGAAGTCGAGCACGATCTCGGCCAGCGGCAGGTCGTAGGAGATCTGAACGCGGTCGGCGCTCAGGTAGTGCATTCCCGAGTGCTCGCCCCGACGCTCCTGGCAGAGCTCCATGACCTGTCCGATGTACTCCTTCGGCGTGAGGATCGAGGCGCGGATGTACGGCTCGCGGATCTCGGCGATGCGGGCCGGGTCGGGCATGTCGGACGGCGCGTGGACCTCGACGTCATCGCCGTTGGTGAGCGTGACCTCGAAGCCGACCGACGGCATCGTCGCCATCAGCTCGAGGTCGTACTCGCGTTCGAGGCGCTCGCGCACGATGTCCATGTGCAGCAGCCCGAGGAAGCCGCAGCGAAAGCCGAAGCCGAGCGCGTCGGAGGTCTCCGGCTCCCAGGTCAGCGCGGCGTCGTTGAGCGTGAGCTTCTCCAGCGCATCGCGCAGGTCCGGGTAGTCGTCGGAGTTGATCGGGAACAGCCCGCAGAAGACCATCGGCTTGACGTCACGGTAGCCGGGCAGCGGCTCGGTGGCCGCGTTGGCCTTCGTGGTCAGCGTGTCGCCGACGCGCAGGCGCGTCACGTCCTTGATCCCGGTGATGAGGTAGCCGACCTCGCCGGCGGTCAGCCGCTTGGCCGGGGTCATCGCGGGCGTGAAGAAGCCGATGTCGTCGATGTCGGCCTCGGTGCCGGCCGCCATGGCGCGGATCGCCTCGCCCTTGGTGAAGGTGCCGTCGACGACGCGGATGTAGGCGACGACGCCGCGGTACTGGTCGAACTCGGAGTCGAAGATGACGGCCCGGGGGGGCGCCTGGGGGTCGCCGCTCGGCGGCGGCACGCGCTGGACGAGCTGCTCGAGCACGTCGGTGACGCCCTCGCCGGTCTTGCCGGAGATGCGGATGATGTCGTCGGCCGGCTCGCCGATCAGCTCGGCGACCTCCGCGGCCACGCGCTCGGGCTCGGCACCGGGCAGGTCGATCTTGTTCAGGCACGGGATGAGCTCGAGGCCGGCGTCGATCGCCAGGTACGTGTTGGCCACGGTCTGGGCCTCGACGCCCTGCGACGCGTCGACGACGAGCAGCGCACCCTCGCAGGCCGCCAGCGCCCGCGACACCTCGTAGGTGAAGTCGACGTGGCCGGGCGTGTCGATCAGGTGCAGCTGGTAGGTCTCGCCGTCCCTGGCGGTGTAGGAGACGCGGACCGCCTGGGCCTTGATCGTGATGCCGCGCTCGCGCTCGAGCTCCATCGAGTCGAGAACCTGCTCGCGCATCTGGCGCGGGTCGACGGTGGCGGTCAGCTCGAGGATGCGGTCGGCCAGCGTCGACTTGCCGTGGTCGATGTGGGCGATGATCGAGAAGTTGCGGATGTGCTGCTGGTCGGCCATGGCGGCGTGTCTCGGGGTGGCGACGGACGCTCGTGCGCGTCGAGGTGGAGTACTGGGGCCTGCGTCCGGATGCGGCCCCGTGGGACCTAGGGTACGACCGGTCAGCGGCCGAAGCGGCGGACGAGCAGGTCGCGGACCTGGCGAGCCTCGGGCATCCGCATCCACAGCACCGCCCAGCCGTAGGCGGCGGCGCCCGCGGCGCCCGCGAGGCCGACCGACAGGATCTGGGCGATCACCGAGCGGCCGAGGACGGCGTCGACGACGGCCCAGACCGCGTAGGCGACGACGGCGAGCAGCGCGGACGCGACGGTCACGGCCACGAACTGGGCCAGCGTGCGGCGGCCCTCGACGCTGCCGCCGAGCAGGGGCCGCAGCCAGTACGCCTGGGCCAGCGTGCTCGCCAGGGAGGAGACGGCGGTGCCGATGACCAGGCCGGCGATCCCGTACGGCCGGTAGAGCGCGAGGCTGACGCCGAGGTTGACGACGAGGCTGGCGACCGCGATGAGCGTCGGCACCCACGGCCTCTGCAGCGAGAAGAACGTCCGGGTGAGCAGGAGGTTCATCCCGGCGAACGGGAGGCTGAAGCTGAACCAGAACAGCGCCTGGGAGACCAGGTCGGTGGAGCCGGTGCCGAACGCGCCGTGCTGGTAGATGAGGCGGGTGATCGGCGTGGCCAGCACCAGCGTGAACGCCGCGCTCGGCACGAGCAGCAGGGCGATCTGGCGGACCCCGGTGCCCATCGTGGCTCGCAGCCCGTCGATGTCGCCGTGCGCGGCGAAGCGGCTGAGCGTCGGGAACAGGACCGTGCTGACCGCGACGCTGAAGACGCCCTGCGGGAGCATGTAGATGCGGAAGGCGGCGTCGATCGCGCGCGGCGCCTGCTCGGAGACCAGCGTGCCGAGCGCCGAGTTGATGAACAGGTCGAAGTTGATGACGCCCAGCCCGATCGTCACCGGCAGCATCAGGACGAGCACGCGGCGGACGCGCTCGTCTCGGAAGTTCGGGCGCAGGTCGAGGTGGAAGCCGAACCGGCGCAGGACCGGCACGCACATCGCGAACTGGACGACCGTGGCGATGAGGACGCCGATCGCGTACGCGTAGAGCTGGTCGTCGCCGCTGAACGCGGGCCGCAGGATGACGAGCAGGACGATGATGACGACGTTCCAGACCAGCGGCGCGATCGCCGGGATGCTGAAGTGGTCGTAGGCGTTGAGGATCCCGACGACCAGGCCGTTGAGCCCGAGGATCAGCACGATCGGGAACAGGACCTGGCTGAGGCCGACGGTCAGCTGGTCGAGCTCGTGCGTGAACTTGTCGCCGATGAACAGCGGCATGATCGTGCCGGCGGCGAGGATCGCGACCGTGACGATCGCGCCGAGCACGATCAGGATGAGCCAGAAGAGGGTGCTGGCGAGCTTGAACGCATCGCGCTTGCGGCCCTGCTCGAGCAGCTCGGTGAAGACGGGCACGAACGCGGCGCTGAGCGCCGCGTCGGCGAACAGGCTGCGGATCAGGTTGGGGACCTGGAAGGCGATCGTGAACGCGCTGAACGCGCCGCTGGTGGCGAAGAAGCTGGAGGCCACGATCTCGCGCACCAGACCGGCGATCCGCGAGAGTCCGGTCGCGATCGAGAAGATGGCGGTGTTGCGCGCGATGCGCCGTCCAGCGGCGCCGGTGGCCGACTGGGGCGCGGCGGGGCGCGACGCGGAGAAGTCGGCAGCCACGGGTGCGCTATCGTAGGGACAGCCGCGGCGCCACCTGCCCGCGGCCCGACCCACGGACTACGTCCGCGGGTGCCCGTCACGTCATGGCCAACATTCACTCACAGAAGAAGCGGATCCTGCGCTCGGAGCGCGAGCGGCTCGAGAATCGCCGCTACACCTCGGCGATCAAGACGTACTTCCGCCGCCTCGAGGCCGCGGTCGCCGGCCAGGACGCCGACGCCGCGGACGCCGAGCACCGCCTGCTCGTGCGGACGATCGACAAGGCCGTCAAGGTCGGCGCGCTGCACCGCAACAACGGCGCACGCAAGAAGGCCCGCGCCGCGCGGCTGCGCAAGTCGCTCGCGGCGTAGCCCGCCCGCCCACGCCGCACCGCCCGCGCCGCCCCGCGCGTCCGCCCCACGCCGCACCGCACCGCGCGTCCGCCCCACGCCGCACCGCACCGCGCGTCCGCCCCACGCCGCGCCGCCCCGCGCATCCGCCCCACGCCGAGAGTCGAGTTCCTCGGCCTGAGGCCGAGAAACTCGACGGTCGATGTTCAGGAGGCGATGGCGAGGATGGCGCGGATCGCGCTCGTGTCCTCCTCGGCGGCGCTGCCGCCGCGCGACTCGAGCTCGAGATCGGCCAGGCGGGCCAGCGCGGCGCAGCGCGGCCACGTCGGCGCGCCCGGCGTCGGCGACGAGCTGCTCGGCGGCCTTGGGGCGCATGCGCAGCGAGCGCTTGATGTCCGCCGGCGCCTCGCCCGCATCCAGGCGCGTGGCCACGTCGAGCGCCTCGCGTAGGCGCCTGGTCATCCAGTACAGCACGCCGGCCAGCCGCTCGCCCTGTCCGCGCAGCTCGAGATAGGCGAGGGTGGCCACCGCCGCGTCGCCGCCGACGAGCCGGTCGGCCAGCGTCCACACCTTGCGCTCGGCGGAGTCGGCGGAGCGCTCCTCGATCAGGTCCGCGTCGACGTGCGCACCGGGGCCGAGCTCGAGCGTCAGGGTCTCGAGCTCGCGCGCCAGCCGCGCTTGGCGATCGCCGACCTGTGCGACGAGCACGCGGGCGGCGTCCGGGTCGAGCTCGAGCCCGAGCCGCTTCGCCTGCGCCGCGACCCACTTCGGCAGCTCCCACGGCTTGACCGAGCTCTCGGTGGCGACGTCGCCGCCCGCCTTCTTGACCGCGTCGGCGAGCTTGGCGGGCGCCTTGGTCCGTCCCTCCTCGCGGGCGAAGAACGCCACCGTCGTGTCGGGTGGCAGATTCGCCATGACCGCCGCCAGGTGCGCCTCGACCTCCTTGTCCTTCCAGCGCTCGACGCCGTCGACGATGACGACCCGCCGTCCGGTGGCGAACGTCATCGCGCTGAGCGCGAACGCCACGGCCTCCGGAGTGGCCGCGTCGCCCTCCAGGATCTCGGCGCCCGAGCCGCCATCGTGCTCGGCCAGCCCGCGCAGGTTCGCCCGGCGCTCGGCGATGCGGGCGTGGTCGTCGCCGTGGACGAGGTAAGCGGGCTTCAACGCGGCCATCGGGCCGGGATGGTAGGCGTCCGCACGGTCGCGTCGCCGGCGACGAGGCCCGACCGGCACCGACCCGCGCCCCACCGCGCGACGGGCGACCCCCGCTCCGCCGGTGCATGACCGACCGTCGCAACGCATCGCGCACCGCCCGCCGCAGCTCATCGCTCATCGCCGCGCACCGCCCACCGCAACACACCACCCACCGCAGCACAGCGCTCACTGCCGCTCACCGCTCACCGCCCCCGCAGCACACCGCTCACCGCCACTCACCGCCCACCGCAGCACACCGCCCACCGCCCCGCCACACCACTCACGGCCACCCGACCCACCGCCGACCACGGCGCCAACAGGTCGGCGGCTCCGGCGCCATCTCGACCGCACCGCTACCCACCCCCGCGGTAGACAGCTCCATCTCCTCGCCGTGCAGCGTGAGCCGCACCGAGCCGTCGCGGTCGGTGCGTACGACCCGCGGCACGTGGGCGTCGCGCAGCGCGGCGAGCGTCTCGGCGGCGGGGTGGCCATATGGGTTTTCGGCGCCGACCTCGATCGCGACGACGGCGGGCCGCAGGCGCTCCAGCAAGCGGGGCAGTCCCGGATCGGCGGAACCGTGATGGGCGACCTTGAGGACGTCGACGGCCGGGAGGTCCAGCGGCGCGGTGACCGGCGACTCCGCGTCCGCGGGCAGCAGCATGCTCACCGAGCCACGGCGGACGAGCAGGACGACGGCGCGGTCGTTGGGTGGCGCGCCGGGCGGCGCGGGTTGCTCCGGCGGCCAGAGCACGCGCAAGTCGAGCGCGCCGACCCGCAGCCGCTGCCCCGCGACGGGTCGCAGCCGCTGGGCACCGCTGCCGGCGATCGCCGCCTCGATCGCGGGCTGGTCGCCCGCGGGGGCCGTGGCCGTCCCGTCGAGCACGGCGCCCACCGGGACGGCGCGCAGGACCCGGCCCGCCGCGCCGGCATGGTCGGCCTCGCCGTGGGTCAGCACCAGCAGATCCAGGCGCCGGACGCCCGCGGCGCGTAGCCGCTCGACGATCGGTCCGTCCGGCGGCCCGGTGTCGACGAGGACGCTCACGCCGGCGTCTTGCAGCAGCGTCGCGTCGCCCTGGCCGACATCGAGGAAGGAGACGGTGGGCTCGCTTGGCGGCTCGGGGGTGCGGGCGGTGGCGGCCAGCGCCGCCGCGCCCACCACGAGCGAGATCGCGGCCCCCGCCACTACGACGCGGACGGAGCGCGACACCACCGCCGCGGCGAGGACGACGTAGCCCGCCACCGCGGCGGGCGCGCCCAGGGCCAGCGGCACGCTGGCGTGCGGGAGCTGCGCCGCGGTCGACGCGACCAGGCCGACGAATCCCAGCGGCAGCGCCGCGAGCGCGTTGACCGCGACCGCGGCTTCGGTGCCCGGCGGTCCGAGCTGGGCGACCGCGGCGGCCAGCGTGCCGAGCCACACGACCGGCGCGACCGCGGGCATCGCGACCAGGTTGGCGGGCAGCGAGGCCAGCGACAGCCGGTCGAAGTGCAGCGCCAGCAGCGGCGCCGTGCCGATCGTGGCCGCGATCGTCATCGCGGCACCGTCGGCCACCGGCGCGGGCAGGCGGCGCAACAGCGCCGTGGCGCGAAGCCGGGGAACGAGCACCGCGATCGCGACGACCGCGGCGAACGACAGCTGCCAGCCCGGGTCGCCGACCGCACGCGGATTCAGGACGAGCGTGACGGCGGCCGCGAGGAGCAGCGCGTAGACGCGCGACGCCGGGCGGCCGGCGAGACCGGCGACCAGCGCGGCGCCGCCCATCACCCCCGCTCGCTGGATCGACGGACCCGCGCCGGCCAGGGGCACGTACAGGACGACCAGCGCGAGCGCCGCGAGCAAACGCAGCCGCAGCCCACCGCCGAGCGCCATGACGACCACGGCGGCCAGCGCTGCGAGCAGCGCGACGTTCTGACCCGAGGCGGCCAGGACGTGGCTGAGCCCACTGACACGGAACGCCTCGCGGGTGTCCTCGTCGAGCGCATCGTCCTGGCCGAGGACCATGCCGCGCGCAAGCGCGGCCTGCGGCGGGGGCAGACCGGCCGAGACGCCGCGCTCAGCGCTGCGGCGGATGGCGTCGACCAGTCCCGCTACTCCGCCGCGACGCCGTCCGGTGGCGCGAACCTCGTCCGCTTCGAGGGCAGCATGCGCGCCCCGGCGCCCCTCGTAAGCCTCCCAGGGCGCCAGCCGCTCGAGCCGCCCGCGGGCAAGCACCTCGGCGCCGATCGCGCCCGGCGCCGGCCCTGCCGCCCCACCCTCGGGCGACCCCACGCCGCCGGTCCCGGACGCGGGCTCGCGCTCCAGCCCTTCGCCGCGCCCGCGTATCACGATTCGCTCGCCCCGGCCCGGCCCCGCGACGATCCGTGCGGGAGCGCTCCAGCGCGAGAACCGCCGCGTGCGCGGCGCCTCGAGGAGGACCGCGCGCACGGTCATGGTCTTGCCGACGAACGGCGGGAGCGCAGTGTGGTCAAGGGCGGCGAGGCGGGCGTGGCCGACCGCCGCGCCTGCGAGCACGGCGGCGCCGGCCCCCACGCCGAGCAGTGACCGCCGGAGTCCCGCGGCCACGACCACGACCACCGCGACGGCCACCCCGGCCGCCAGCAGCCGCGGGCCGGTAGCGACAAGCAAACCGGCGACCAGCGCGCCGAGCGCGAGCAGCTGGGTCTCCCTCCTCCACGCCGCCACGGCCTCCCCCACGCTGAGCTGCCGATCCACCGCCGCGACGCTACGCAGAGAGATGTCACAGCGCAGCACGTAATGGTGACGATCCTGCGCAGACGGTCAGGAGAGACGGCTGAGCCGTGGGGCCGCCCCGCCGCCGACGCCCAGGTTCACACGCGCCGAGCGGGGTATGGACGCCGGCGCGGCTCGACACCTACCCTTCGGCGCGGACGTCCGGGCTGCCGTTGTCCCAGAGCATCGGCTCCAGCGCAGCCGTGCGGACCCACTCGCGAGCCGTCGACGCGCACGCCGCCGGAAGGACGAGCAAGACCCCACCCGGTCGCCGGCCATCACGAAGCAGCGCCGCGGCGACGCGCTCGACCGGCTGCTCGTGGACGCCCGCCTCGCCCAGCGAGCGGTAGCTGTCGATGACCGTCACCAGCGTTCCCGATCGGCCCCGGCGGACGCCGGCGAGTGCGGCGAAATGCCCCACGCGCCAGGGCGAGTCCGGTCCCGGGTCCAATCCCTCGTCGAGGTAGCGCCGGGCGCGCTGGCCATCGCCGCGCGTGAGCTCGGGCCCGGCGACGTCGACGGTCGCGATCGCCTCGAGTGCCGCCACGGAGCCGAGTGCGGGCGAAGGACCGGCGCATGCGTCCCACAGCCGAGCGACGTCGAGGTTGGCGATCGCCGCGAGCGGTGCCGGTGAGCCGAGTGCACGATCCAGCAGCGTCTCGAGCGCGCCCGTGGACCAGGCTCCGGTCGCGGGCACGACGGTCAGCGCGCCGCCGGCGAGCCGCTCGATCGCCCGGGCGAGACCCCGTGCCGACGTACCGACCTGGGCGCCAGCCGCCGCGACGGGAAGCGCCACCCGGAAGTCGTCGCGGCCGCGCTCCTGGGGCGGCAGCGATCCGCTGCGCGGCGGCGGCGAGAGCACGCTGCCCGCCGCGAGCGCGACCGTGTCTTGGTCGAGCTGCTCGCTGCCCGCCACCGCCGCCGCCCTCAGGGCCAAGAGACCCTGGAACGCGCCGCACAGCTCGTCCTTCTGCGGCAGCTCAGCCGCCTGCTCGGCCAGAAGCCGCTCCGCGCCGGGCAGCAGCCGTCGCCGCTCGCCGCTCACGCGCACCGTCCAGACGGCATCGCACGCCGCTCGCCGCTCACGCGCACCGTCCAGACGGCACTGCGCGCCACTCGCCACCCGCTCACGCGCACCCTCCAGACGGCACTGCGCGCCGCTCGCCACCCACGCGCACCCTCCAGACGGCATTGCGCGTCGCTCGCCGCGAGGCGGTACGGGCCGGGCTGCGCCAGCATCGGTCACCGTCCGCTCAGTAGCGCCACAGGTGCGCAGCGACGACCTCCTCAAGCGAGCGCTCGGCCGCCCACGCAGCGTCGCTGCGGCGCACCGCGAGGAAGGCGTTCAGGCGCTCGGGTCCAAGCGCGGCGCAGATGCGGTCGCTGCCCATCAGCGCTGCCTCCTGCTCAGCGGCTGTGGCCGGCAGCGACAGAACGCCGCGCGCCGCGCGCTCGTCGGCGCTCCAACCGCCCGGATCCTCCTGGATGGGCGCGGGCAGATCGGCGCCGTCCTCGATGCCCGCCAGCCCAGCCGCGATGACCGCGGCCAGCGCGAGGTACGGGTTGGCGGAGGCGTCGGAGACCTTGACCTCGACGTTGGCGTGCTCCTCGCCCAGGAACGGCGACGACGGCACGTAGCGCAGGGTGGCCTCCCGGTTGTGGACGCCCCAGAACGTGTATGCCCCGGCGAAGTAGCCCGGCCGCAGGCGGGCCACCGATGGGACGCTGGGCGCGGTGACTGCGCTGAGCGCCGGTAGGTCGCGCAGGAGGCCGCCGACGAAGCGCGCACCGTCGCCGCGCGGCCCGCTCTCGTCGCCGGCGAGCAGATTGCGCCCGTCGCGCAGGATCGACGTGTGGATGTGCCAGCCCTGGCCGACCCCGGCGGCGGTGATCAGCGGCGCGAAGCTCGCGCGCAGGCCGTGCGCCCGGGCGGCCGCCTTGATCGTCTGGCGGGCCAGCAGCTGGTCGTCGGCCGCGCGCATCGGGTCGGTCGCCGGGAGCGAGATCTCCACCTGCGCGAGGCCATATTCGGCGTGGAGCTGGCCGATCTCCAGGCCGTTGGCCTTGAGATCGCGAATGAGCTGGGCAGCGAACTCGTCGACGTCCAGCAACGCCTGTGCGCTGTAGGCCGGTCCGCTGTGGGCGGCCACGAGCTCGTCCGTCGACCGGCCGAGGAAGAACTCGACCTCGTACCCGCAGCAGACATCGAGGCCGAGCGCCGCCGCGCGCGCGACCTGCGCCTCGAGCGCGCCGCGCGGATCGAACGGCCACGGTTCGCCCGTGTCGGTCAGGACGCGGGCGGGCGCCCACGCAAACGCGGGCTGGCCGGCGAGCTGGACGGCCCGGTCGAGCACCGGCACGAGGCGGGTGTCGCCCGACGGGGTGCCGAGACCCGCTGCGGCGAACGTGATCGCGTCGTGGGTGTCGAAGACCGCCAGGAGGGTCGTCGCGCCCACCCCACGCTCGGCGACCGCCGGCAGGCGTCCGATCGGCACCGTCCGCGACCGGGCGATCCCGTTGTTGTCGGCCCAGACGATGTGCAGGCCGGCGACACCGGCGGCCTCGAACCGGGCCGCCAGCGTGCCAGTGTCCGGCGCTCGCGGAGAACTCGTGGCCGCCATGCGTCATCGGTACCACCCCGCGGGGGTGGAGCGCAACCCGCGCTGCCGTGCGACGCGGCTTGGGCCGGGGTGCAGTGCGCGCCGACCGCGCCGCGCGGACGGGCGGCGGCGGGCGGCAGGCGGCGGGGCGGCGGGGCGGCGGGGCGGCGGGGCGGCGGCCCAGCATGACCGGCGCGGTCTGCCGCTCAGCGCAGGCGCAGCGTGACGACCAGGCCCGCGTGATCGGACGGCCACAGCCCGGCGATCTTGTCGCCCACCCGGTTGCCGACCACCTCGGAGCGCAGCACCCGCAGCTTGGGCCGGACGAGGATGTGGTCGATCCACGTCTTCAGCTCGGACGTCGGGTTGTCGAGCCGCTCGTTCTGGCAGCACGTCGCGACCCGCGTGCCGGTCTCGACGAAGCCGGCGGCAATCGCCGCGTTGTAGGCGCTCGCGTCCGCCGGGGACTGCTCGGGATCGGAGTTGAAGTCGCCGGCGAGCATCGTCGGCAGGCTGCGGTTGGACGCGACGGTGTCGAGCATCTCCTGCAGCTGGCGGCCGGCGATGTCGCCCGAGTATGCCTCGGCATGCGGGTCGAGGAACAGGAATCGCTTCCCGCCGACCGAGCCCAGGATGCCCGCGTAGCCGCGCTGCAGCACGATCTGCTGGTCGGGCAGCGGGACGGTGAGCTGGGAGGAGAAGACCCCGTGGCGGTCGGCGATCACCTTGACGCGCGACGTCTTGCGCGTCCCCTCGACGAGCACGGCGTTGCCGAGCTTGAGCCGCAGGTCGTAGCCGTCATCGGACGGCACCTCGACGTCGAGCTCGACCTGGCGCGAGGCGACGCGGTAGTGCAGGCCATGCTGGCGCAGCTCGCGGCGCAGGATCTTCAACCAGTCGTAGATCGGCGTCGTCGCGTTCCGCACGCCGTCGTGGACCCCGTCGGGCCCGCGGTAGTACTGGGCGACCTCCTGCAGGCCGATGACGTCGGGCTTCGTGCGCTTGATCTCGGCCGCGAGCTCCTTCGCGCGCGCCGGGAAGTTCGTCGCGTCGACCGTGGCGTGCAGCGACTTCGCGTTCGCGCGCTCCGCCGCCACGTCCGGCGACGACGCGAGCTTGATGATGTCGGCCCCCAGATACAGGTTGCGCGACATGACGGTGAGATCGCGCTTCGCGGAGCCATGCTTGGCGGCGAGCGCGGATGGCGCGAACACCATCGTGGTCAACACGGCGGCGGCGACGGCGACCGCGCGCCGGTGATCGGTCATCCAGGACACGGTGACTTCCTTTGCCTTCGGTGAGGGGCCACCGTAACAGCCTCCGGGCCGGGCGCGCGCCCCTCGTCGCCCCGGCGTGGGCGACGACGCGCGACCGCACCGGCCACCGAGCGCCCGCACTCCACGCGCCCCGCGCCCGCCCGCCGCACTGGCCGGGCCGGAACGCGTGCGCAACGGGTCAGGTCAGGCAGTCCGCGGCGTGGAGCCGTTGAACGCGCCGCGACCCGACCACAGCGCGGCGAACACGAGCGCGTTGATGACCAGCGTGATGACGCCCGAGAAGCCGATCCCGTCCACGCCGAAGATGATCAGCCACACGACGTCGTAGGCGAGGCGGAAGCCGCTCACGATCAGCCCGACGAACAGCGCTCCCTCGTTCAGCCGGCGCAGCCCGTTGCCGACCCACAGGTAGACGAGGCCGACGACGATCGTGACGATCCCGAAGATCACCGCCTCGCCCGACGACATCCCGCTCACGTCTTGGTTGAAGATGATGATCAGCAGCCCGCCGATCACCTCGATGATGCCGACGATGATCGCCAGGATGGCGACCACGGCGACACCGCCCGGCACCGCGTCACGACCTGCTCTGGCCATGGGAATCCTTTCGCTTCGACGACGCTGACCGTCTTCGAGATAACTCCGCGCGACCCTTCCCGAGCGGTCAGGCGATCTACGACGACGCGGCGCCGCTCATCCCGTCACCTGACCGCGCAGCGCCTCGAGCCGTCCCGGCCCGATGCCCGGCACGGCGTCGAGCTCATCGACCGAGCCGAACCCACCGTGTTGCTGGCGGTACTCGAGGATCTTCGCCGCGGTCTCGGGTCCGATCCCGTCGAGCTGGTCGAGCTGCTCGGCGGTCGCGCTGTTGAGGTTCAGCGGCGCGCCGCCGCCCGATCCGCCGTCGCGCGCGCCCGCGCCACCCGCGCCACCGGTCGCCGCTCGCGCCGGCACGAGGACCTGGCGGCCGTCGGTCAGCCGCGCGGCGAGGTTGAGCGCATCGAGATCCGCCCGCCGCGTCGCGCCGCCGGCGCGCCGCACCGCCGCGGCGACCCGCGCGCCCGCCTCCAGCCGGTACACCCCCGGCCGCCGCACCGCCCCCGCCACGTGGATCACGAGGCGCCCACCGCCGCCCTCGTCGACCCGCACCGTGCCCACCGCGCCGCCCCCGCTCGCCCGTGCCTCGTCGCCGCCCTGGCCCGCTCCGCCGCTGCGCGCCCACAGCGCGCCCAGCACGACGACGACGGCGCCGACCACCAGCAGGCCGATGAGCTGATGGCGGGGTAGGGCGGACACGCGCGCGACCCTATGCGGCGCGGTGTCACAGCGCACCACCAGTTGGTCACGAAAGCGTCACACTCGAGCCGCCATGCCCTACATCGCGATCTGCGGCCCCGGCGACGATGCCGCCGACCCCGCGCTCCTCGCCGAGGCCGAACGCGCCGGCGCCGCCCTCGCGCGGGCCGGCGCGATCGTCGTGACCGGTGGGCTCGGCGGCGCGATGGCGGCCGCCTGCCGCGGCGCCGCGCAGGCCGGCGGCACGACGCTCGGCCTGCTCCCGGCACCGACCGCCGCGCCGCCAACGAGTGGGTCACGATCGCCGTGCCCACGGGCCTGGGCGAGCTGCGCAACGGTCTCGTCGTGCGCAGCGCCGCCGTCGTCGTCGCCTTCCTCGGCGGCTGGGGCACGCTGTCGGAGGTCGCGCTCGCCGGCAAGCTCGGCCGGCCCGTGGTCGGCGTCGGCGACTGGCGGATCGACGGGATCGAGATCGCGAGCGACGGCGAGCGCCGCCGCCCGCGCGCTCGATCTGGCGCGGCGCTGCGGCTGAGCCCGCCCGCCGCCCGCGCGCTCGACGGGCTCCGGGCCGAGCGCGCCTACGGGTTGGGCACGCCGCGCTGCTCCTGCTCGAACCGCTCCCGCTCGCGGTCGTCCTCGGCCATCTCCAGCCGCGCCTCGCGCGAGATCCGCTGAGCCTCGGCCTCGGTGTCCTTCTTGGGCTGGTCGCGCAGCGGAAGCTGGATCTCCTCCGCCGCCCGCAGGCCGAGCGCCAGCTCGCGCCCGCGCTCGATCTCGCTGTTGAGCTGCTGGCCGAACAGGATCGCGATGTTGCTGATCCACAGCCACACGAGCATCGACACCGCACCGCCGAGCGCCCCGTACGTCTTGTTGTACGAGCCGAAGTTGCGCACGTAGAAGAAGAACCCGACGGTCGCGATAGCCCACACGACCAGCGCCACGACCGCGCCCGGCGAGATCCACTGGAACTTCGGCAGCCGCGCGTTCGGCGCGACGTAGTAGAGAACCGCGAGCATGAACGCCGCGACGATCCCCATGATCGGCCACTTGGCGATCGAGTACACGGTGACGGCGGCGGAGCCGAGCCCGATCTGGTCGCCGATCGACTTCGCCAGCGGCCCGGAGACCACGAGCGCCATGAGCATCGCCGCCAGCAGCAGCACCATCAAGATCGTCACGACGACCTGCAGCGGGCGCAGCTTCCAGAACGGCCGCCCCTCGGGGATCTCCCAGATCGCGTTCGACGCCCGCATGAACGCGCCGATGTAGCCGGACGCCGACCACAGGGCGCCGAGCAAGCCGAGCCCGAGCAGCGCGCCCGCGCCGCCCTTGTTCTGCACGATGCTGTTGATCGTGTCGCGCAGCGAGTCGATCGTCGACTGCTGCACGCCGGCGTCGCTGAGGACGTTCAGGATCGTGTTCGTCGTCTGCGGGTACTGCCCGAAGACGCCGACGACGGCCACCAGAGCCAGCAGGGCGGGGAACAGCGCGAGCACCGAGTAGTACGTCAGCGACGCCGCCCAATCGGTGATGTTGTCCTCCTTGAACTCCTTGACCGTCCGTTTCAGGATGGCCTTGCGTCCGGGACCGGGGATGTCGGTCGGTCCGAAGTCCTCTCGTGGAGCGCGATCCATGCCCTTCCGGTTCCCCGACCCGACCGCGTTCCTAACCGGCGACATAGCATCGCCTGACCGATGGACCTCCTGGCCCCCGTGCGCGCGTTCGACCGCTTCCAGCAGCGGCATGGGCCGCTCGCCATCCCGCTCGCCGTCGTGCGCAAGTTCGCCGACGACGGCGCCGGCAGCCACTCCGCGCTCATCGCCTACTACGGGTTCGTCGCGATCTTCCCGCTCCTGCTGCTGTTCACGACGATCCTCGGCTTCGTGCTGCAGGACAACCCGAGCGCGCAGCAGGCCATCATCGACACGGCCGTCTCCGACCTGCCGGTGATCGGCAACCAGATCAAGGCGCAGTCGCTGAGCGGCAGCGGGATCGCGCTCGTCGTCGGCGCGGTCGGGACGCTCCTGTCCGGCCTCGGGGTCACCGTCGCCGCGCAGAACGCCTTCAACACCGTCTACGCCATCCCGCACAAGCGCCGGCCGGACTTCCTCATGACGCGTGTGCGCGGCCTCGCGGTGCTCGTCGCCCTCGGCCTGCTGCAGATCCTGTCGACTGCGGTCTCGGGCCTCGCCGGCGGCGGCCTCGGCGGGCGCTGGACGCTGGTGGGCGGGCTCGCGCTCTCGCTGACCGTCAACCTGCTGCTGTTCCTCGCCGTCTTCCGCCTGCTCACCCATCCATCGGTGCACTGGCGCGAGCTCTTCCCCGGCATCATCGCGGCCACGTTGCTGTGGACGGCGCTGCAGGCGCTCGGCGGCGTGTACGTCGCCCACGTCATCCGGGGAGCGAGCGAGGCCTACGGCACGTTCGCGACGGTGATCGGCCTGATCGCCTGGATGTACCTCGGCGCCCGCTTCGTCGTGCTGTCGGCCGAGCTGAACACGGTCCTGGCCCGGCGGCTGTGGCCGCGCAGCCTGCTCGCGCCCCCGGTCCTCGACGCCGACCACCGTGCGCTCGAGGCCCTCGCCCGCACGGAGGAACGCAGCGACGAGCAGCACATCGAGGTCACGTTCCGCGACCCCGAGAAGCGCGAGTGACTACTTCGCGACGACGTTGACGAGCTTGCCCGGCACGACGATCTCCTTGACGATCTGCTTGCCGTCGAGGTGCGCCTGGACGTTCGGCGCGGCGCGGCAGAGCGCCAGCAGCTCGTCCTGGCTGGCGCCCGCGGCGGCCTGCACGCGGTCGCGGACCTTGCCGTTGACCTGACAGACGATCTGCACGACGTCGCGCTCGAGCAGCGCCGGGTCGGCATCCGGCCACCGCTCCTCCCACACGCGCCGGCCGGTCAGCCGCTCGTACGCGTCGGCCGCCGTATGCGGCGCGAACGGGAACAGCAGCGACGCGGCGGTGGCCAGCGCGAACCGGCGCACGTCGGGCGCCGCCTCGTCGCGCAGCCGCGACGCCTCGTTGGTCAGCTCCATCACGGCGGCGATCGCGGTGTTGAACGCGAAGCGCCCGCTCAGGTCGGCGGTCACCTTGTCGATCGCCCACGCCGCCTTGCGCGCGAGCTGCAGGTCGGCGCCCTCGAGGTCGAGCGGCGCGACCAGCTCGCCGTCGAGGCGGCCGGTCTCCGCCGCCTCGGCGCACAGCCGCCACAGCCGCGACAGGAAGCGGTGCACGCCCTCGACGCCCTCGTCGGACCAGTCGGCATCGTGCTCGGGCGGGCCGATGAACAGGACGTAGCAGCGCGCCGTGTCCGCGCCGTAGCGCTCGACGATGTCCTGGGGCGAGACGACGTTGCCCTTGGACTTGGACATCTTCGCCCCGTCCTTGGTGATCATCCCCTGCGTGAAGAGCCGGGCGAACGGCTCGTCGACGCCGAGGTGGCCGAGGTCCTTGAGCCCCTTGACGAAGAACCGCGCGTACAGGAGGTGCAGGATCGCGTGCTCGACGCCGCCGATGTACTGGTCGACCGGCATCCACTCGGCCAGCACCGCCGGGTCCCAGGCCGCCTCGTCGTTGCGCGCGTCGCAGTAGCGCAGGAAGTACCAGGACGAGTCGACGAACGTGTCCATCGTGTCGGTCTCGCGCTGCGCGGCGCCGCCGCACGACGGGCAGCTGACGTTGACCCAGTCCTCGGCCGCGGCCAGCGGCGAGCGACCCTTCGGCGCATAGTCGGTGATGTCCGGCAGGCGGACCGGCAGGTCCTCCTCGGGCACCGGCACGAGCCCGCACGACGGGCACTTGACGATCGGGATCGGGCAGCCCCAATAGCGCTGGCGCGAGATCAGCCAGTCGCGCAGCCGGTAGTTGACCGACGCGTGGCCCTTGCCCTCGCGGTCGAGCCAGTCGACGATCTTGATGAGCGCGTCGCGGTTGTGGAGGCCGTCGAACTCGGAATGCGAGTTGACGATCGGCCCGTCGCCGGTATAGGGCAGCTCGTCGTGATGGCCGCCGACCACTCGGCGGATCGGGAGGTTGTACGCGGTGGCGAACGCATGGTCGCGCTCGTCGTGGCCGGGGACCGCCATGATCGCGCCGGTCCCGTACTCCATGAGCACGTAGTCGGCAACGTACATCGGGATCGCCTCGCCGTTGACCGGGTTGACGACGTGGCGGCCGAGGAACACGCCGGTCTTCGGCTTGTCGGCGGCGCCGCGCTCCTCGCTGGACTCGGTGAGCGCGTGGTTGATGTAGTCGCGCACCTCGGCCTCGCGGTCGGTGCCCGCGACCAGCCGCATCACGTCGGGGTGCTCGGGCGCCATGACGAAGAACGTCGCGCCGAACAGGGTGTCCGGACGGGTCGTGAAGACCGGGTAGTCGACGTCGAGCTCCTCGCAGCGGAACACGACCTCGGCGCCCTCCGAGCGGCCGATCCAGTTGCGCTGCATGGTCTTGACGTTCGCCGGCCACTCGATCGTGTCCAGGTCGTCGAGCAGGCGGTCGGCGTAGTCGGTGATGCGGAAGAACCACTGCTCGAGCTGGCGCGCCTCCACCTCGGCGCCGCAGCGCTCGCAGTGGCCGTCGACGACCTGCTCGTTGGCCAGCACCGTCTGGTCGACCGGGCACCACTTGACCGCGGCCTCCTTGCGGTAGGCGAGGCCGGCGTCGAAGAACTGCAGGAAGATCCACTGCGTCCAGCGGTAGTAGTCGGGCTCGTGGGTGGCGAGCTCGCGCGACCAGTCGATCGAGATCCCCCACTCGCGAAACTGGCGCCGGAACTGCGCGATCGAGCTATCCGTCGACTCGCGCGGGTGCCGGCCGGTCTGGATCGCGTGGTTCTCGGCGGGCAGGCCGAACGCGTCGTAGCCCATCGGGTTGAGCACGCGGCGGCCGGTGCGGCGGTGGAAGTGCGCGACCGCGTCGCCGACCGAGTACACCTTCAGGTGGCCGATGTGCGGCTCGCCGCTGGGGTAGGGCAGCATGACGAGGACGTAGGAGCGCTCGCCCGGGATGTCCGGGTCGTTGGAGACCTCCCACGTGCGCTCGTCGGCCCACACCTGCTGCCAGCGGGGCTCGATCAGCTTCGGGTCGTAACGGTGCTCAGCCATGGTGCGACCGCAGAGCATAGGATCGCCGCCAGTGGTGCGTCTCGTGACCATCGACGCGATGTGCGGCAGGTTCGCCGCGGCGAACGTGGGCGGCGCAGAGCGGCCCCGCTCGGGCGTGCCCCGCACGCGGCGGCGCGTGGGATGAGCGCCGCTTCCGGTGGGCGCGCGGCCTCGCGCGTGGAGGAGATCCTGGTCGCGGCGGAGGAGACGGCGGCGTCGCTGCGCCGGGAGGCCGAGGCGCGAGCGGCCGAGCGCATCGCGGAGGCCGACCGGGCCGCGGCCTACCGGGTCGCGGCGGCCGAGGAAGAGGCGGCGGAGATCGTCGCGCGGGCGCGCGAGGAGGCCGGCGAGCTGCGGGGGGCGGCGCGCCGGGAGGGCGACGAGATCGTGCGGGCCGCGGCGGCGGAGGCTGCCGGTGCGCGAGCCGACGGCGAGTCCGAATTGGCCGGTGCGCGCGAGGAGGCCGCATCGGTGCGAGCGGCGGCGCAGGCCGACGCGGCGGCGACGCGGGAGGCTTCGGCGGTCGCGGCGGCGGAGGCGCGGACGCTGGCGGCGGCCGAGTCGGAGCGGGTGCGCGCGCAGGCCGAGGCGGCGGCCGACGATGTGCGCGCGGCGGCGGCGGCCGACGCCGACCGGGTGCGGGCGGCGGCCGACGAGTACGCGCAGAGCACGCGCGCGGCGGCCCGCGACCGGGCCGCCGAGGTGGTCGGCGAGGCCCGGGAGGTGGCGACGGCGGTGCTCGCCGAGGGCCGCGAGCTGTCCGATCACCTGCAGCAGCTGTCGACGTCGCTGCGGGCGAACGCCGAGCGGCTGCTGCGCGACGTGGCATCGGCGCACCGCCAGCTCACCCGCCGGCTCGATTCCGTGGCGCCACCGGGCCGGGGGCACGGCGCTGCCGACGATCGCAACGAGGACCTCGACGTGCCGGAGTTCCTGCCGCGCCGCTAGTCCGGGTTGACGCCGTCGCGCTCTCCTGCGGCGGTCTCGACCGCGGCGTCCTCGGGCCCACCGACGACGTGGCCGGACTGTCGGTGCTTGACGACGACCTCGCTAGACTGGGCGCTCCTGGGGCTATAGCTCAGCTGGGAGAGCGCCTGCATGGCATGCAGGAGGTCGCCGGTTCGAGCCCGGCTAGCTCCACTGCATGAGGCCGCGCGATGCGCGGCCTCATTCGTTGGTGGGTCGCCGCCGGTCAGCGCGGCTGACGCCGGCGCAGCGGCGGCGAGCACGGGATGCGCTCGGAGAGGCGGCCGCGCACGAGCGTCGCCAGCGTCTCGAGCAGCGCCCCGGCCCGATCGGCGGGCAGCGAGGCCAGCACGTCGGCCTGGACCGCCTCGATGACCTCGCGGGCGGCCGCGATGCGCTGGCGCCCGGCGTCGGTCACCACGATCACGCGGGCGCGGCGGTCGGTCTGCGACGGCCGCCGCCGTGCCAGCCCGGCGGCCTCGAGCGCGTCGACCGTGACCACCATCGTGGTCTTGTCGAGGCCGACCATCTCGGCCAGCTCGCTCTGGGTGTGTACGCCGTCGGCCACGGCCGCCTCCAGCACATGGAAGGCGCGCGGCGTGATCTCCAGCGGGGCGAACGCGTGGGCGATCTCGCTCGCCAGCGCGTACGACGCGTTCGCCAGCAGCCATCCCAGGTCGCCCATCAGGCACTCGGGACGACCGCTGGGCCCGGCCGCCGGCGTGGAAGTGGTTGCGGATGCACCCATCCTCGATCAAGCGTATCGAGTGCGTCTGGGCCGCTGCCGGCGTCAGCGCGGGCAGTCTCGATCGCCGCTGCTGGCGCCCGCGTCAGGCGGCAGCTTCGTGTCGCACAGCGTCGCCCACGTCCAGGGCACCTCGCCCTCCTCGTCGGGCCCCCAGGCCGAGCCGGTCAGGTCGGCGCGCGTGAGGTTCGACATGAACAGCGTCGAGCCGCCGCGCTCGGTGCTGGGCGACGACGCGCCGACGAACGACGCGTCGAACAGGTTCGCGAACGCGAGGTCCGTCGAGGACAGCCGGGCGCCGTCGAAGATCGCCCGGCGCATGGGCGACCCGGCGAACGTGGTCGTCTCGTCGAGGAACCAGGCGTGATCGAAGATCGCCTCGTCGAGGTTGGCGGCGCGCATGGCGGCGCCGCTCAGGCGCCCGTCGCGCAGGGACAGGCGCGGCGCGTACGCGGCGAACAGGTCGACGTCGGCCCAGCTGGCGCCGTCGGCGTTCACGCCGGCCATCGCCGCGCCCGACAACGGCGACGCGGTCAGCGCGCCGCCGGTCATCGTGGCGCCCGTCAGGCTGGTCTCGCGCAGCTTGGCCGCCACCCGCGCGTGCGACAGCTCGGCGCCGGTCAGATCGCAGAAGTCGAGCGTCTGGTCCTCGTCGGTCACCGGCACGCGCGAGCAGTCGTACATGCCGACCCGCCCCCGCCCCGGCCCCCGCTGCAGCGTCGCCACGGTCACGTAGGTGACCTCCGAGGCGTCGCGAGCGGATACTGCGAGGCGGTGAGCACGACCCGGCTGCCCGCGGCCATCGCCTGCAGCAGCCGCGGGTCGTCGATCGTCTTGACGTAGTCGGTCGTCTCGGGCAGGTCGCCGCGGTAGCGCTGCTCGTCGACGAGCGTCGGCATCCCCGTCACGCGGTCGACGGCGAGCACGCGGATGACGCCCGACGGCATCCCCGCCCCGGAGGCCCAGTCGACCGTCGCGCGGATCGTCCGCGGTCGCGGCCGGGGCGACTGGATCGACGCGCCCGAGATCGCGACGAACGGGTCGCTTCGCGCCGGGTTCGGCACCGGCCGCAGCGGCGCCTCGATCCGCGCGTGACAGTCGCGGTCGACGCGGCGCCCCGGCGCCATGACCGTATGGCACAGGTACGCCCAGGCCAGCTGGAGCTCGCCGATGTCCGCCTGGCCGCCGCGACCGGACAGCCGAGCATCGGTGAAGTCGGCGAAGTCGAAGTCCGACGGCGCGTCGCCGATCCGCAGGCCGCTCAGGTCGGCGCCGCGCAGATCGGTCCCGTGCGCGGTCACCGCGGTCCACCGCGCCCGGCGCGCGTGCACGCGGTCCAGGCGCGCCTGGGCCAGCGAGACGCCGTTGAAGACGGTGTCGTTCAGGTTGGCCCCCGTGAGCCGGGCCGCGAACAGGTTCGCCGCGCTGTCCTGCCCCTTCTTGTCGCTCGTCGCGCCGACCGCCTTGAGGTCGATCGCCTCCACCGCCGCCATCGACGTGTTGTCGAGCGTGGCGTAGGACAGATCGGCGCCGTTCAGCCGCGCCCGCGAGGTTGAGGCCCGACAGGTTCGACCGGACGAGCGTCGCCCCGGTGAGGTCGGCGCGCCGCATGCACGTGCTGGCGCTCTGGACCTGGCATTCGAACGCCTGGGGCGCGTGCAGCGAGACGAGCACGTCGTCGGGGTCGGCGCCGACCAGATCGCAGTAATCGAGGACCGCGCCGGGCACGACCGCCTGGCCCGAGCAGTCCTCGGTGCCGATGTGCGGCTGCGCCGACCCGTACGGCTGCACCTGGCCCACGGTCACGTAGGCGATGTCGGAGGGCGAGCCGCTCGAGGCTGCCGCTGGCTGGCGGTCAGCACGATCCGGTTGCCGGGGCGCATCGCCGCCAGCCGGCTCTCACCCTCGACGGCGATCGAGACCTGCTCGACGGGCTTGCGCTCGACGTTCGCGCTCGCCCGGTGGCCGAGCAGCGTCGGCCGATGACCGTCGCTGACTGCGACGAGGCGCAGGTCCCGCGCCGCATGTTCAGCGGCGTCCGCCGACGGCTGATGCCAGCGAACCCGCGCGGTGACGGTGGCGCGGCCGTCCTGGCGGTCGAGATGCACGTCCTCGACGTGGACGAACGGCTCGGCGGCGGCGATCGCCGGTGTGACGAGAAGGGCGGTCAGCAGTGCCCCGACGGCGGCGATCCGGCGTGCCATCAGTGTCGTGTCAGGTGACGTTTGCCTCGTTCTGGCGAGGCGATCGTCGTGCCTGGCCAGGACGCAGGCCCGAAGGCGTGCCCCTGGCACGTCGAGCGGCCGAGGACGCCGCCAGGCGCGACGAGCGCCCGCCAGACGGGGCGAACGTTGCCTGACACGGCACTAGCCCGGCCTCTGCGGCGATCGTCCATCTTCGCGTAACCTAGTGGACCGCCCGCGAACGTTGCACCCAAAATCCGGGGCGCCGATCACCGTCAGGCTGTGTCCTCGACCGCTCGAAATCCCAGGGGGATTCCTTCGGGTCTGCGTCCTTGCCTGACGGCGCCGGCATCCCCGCATTTCCGGCACAACGTTCGCGGACGACCCACTAGCCGACCATCGTACGGACACGCGGGAGAGCCATGACACGGACGATCGCAGGTGCTCTCGTCCTGGTGATGAGCGCGGTGCTGGCCACCACGGCCGGCGCGGCGCAGGTGTCATCGCCCTGGACCTTCACCGACTACGGGCCCGCCCTGCGCGACGTCTCGTGCGTCACCCCGGCGGCGTGCGTGGCCGTCGGCCAGCGCGGAGCGGTCCTGCGCTCGCCCGGCCTCGGCGACCAGCCGCTCGCCTGGTCGTTCGTGGCGCTGCAGACGGAGGATCCGCCGCCGCCCGGCCCCTCACCCGAGCTCGACAACCCCACCGAGCTGCGCGCGGTGTCCTGCTCGGCGAGCAGCTGCATCGCGATCTCCAACCGCCTGGTCGAGGTCGACACGGTCAAGTCGTGGATCTACCGCAGCACCGACGGCGGCGCGACGTGGTCGCCGGTCGTCCAGCTCCCGCCGGCGGACGTGGGCAGCGCGAAGACCGCCAACGCGTTCGACGTCGCCTGCGACCCCGCGCCGGCGAGCCCGTCCGCCCGCGGGTGCTACATCGTCGGCCCCGCCGGCGGCGTCTGGCGCTCGGCCGACGACGGGCGCACCTGGTCGGCGCTCACCGTCCCCACCACGGCCCGCCACCGCTACGAGCATGTCGCGTGCCCATCGGCGACGTGCCTGGCGGTCGGGGGCGCCAACGCCCAGGCCGTGACCGCGTCGGTCCTGCGCGACACGACGGTCACGCCGATCTCCACGCCCACCGGCGCGCGGCGCATGGACTCGGTCGCCTGCGACACCCCCACGCACTGCACGGTCATCGCCGGGACCCAGTTCACCTCGATCGACCTGCCCGCGGGCAGCTGGACCGCGCTGCGCGACCTGCGCCCCAGCAAGCCGGGCAACCTCGACGTCACCGGTCTGTCGTGCCCGGCCAAGGACGCCTGCGTCGCGCTGGCCTCACAGCAGAACCTCGCTCTGCGCACGTTCCAGCTGAGCTCACCGGCCACGTTCAACTGGCAGCGCCGGCCGCTGGGCGCGCTGGACCTGCTCAACCTCGACTGCGTCCAGCAGACTTGCATCGCGGTGGGCAAGTCCGCGGCGTGGTTCGCCAGCACCGACGGCGGCGACAACTGGGACGTCGTCAACGAGGTGCCCAGCCTCGACACCGTGAGCTGCCTGGCCGCGTTCGACCCCGTCTGCGTGGCGGGCGGCGAGAAGGACCTGACGATGTCGCGCTCGGGCGGCCAGCTCTGGCAGGGGCCGCTGCGCGGCTACACCGGGCTGAACGTCAAGAGCTTGCGCTGCACCGGCCCGACGACGTGCCTGGTGCTGGCCAAGAACATGACGATGTCCACGACGGACATGGCGAGCTTCACGCTGCGCAAGCCCACGATCACCGACCCGAAGGGCACCGACGCGCTGACGTGCGTGACCGACCTGCTGTGCGTCGGGCTCAACGAGGGCGTGACGTACACGACGTTCGACGGAGCGGTGACCGACTGGATCCAGAACGGGTTCCCGGAGCGCGGCGGCTCGCTGTGGTGCGCGCCGGACAAGACCGACCCGGTCACGTGCTACGCGCTGACGCGCACGTTCATCGTGCGCGGGACGATGACCCTGCAGGCCGGGCTGCCGCGCTGGAAGTGGGTCAACACGGACGCCGACCCCGAAGAGGACCTCGAGGCGATCGCCTGCGACCCGACCGCCGTCCAGTGCACGGCGGTCGGCAAGAACGGGCTGGTCATGACGACGACCACCGACCCGATGCACTGGACGTCGCACCTGCTCCCGGAGGGCCTGCGGCCCGGCCAGCGCCCCGAGTACAAGTCGGTCACCTGCCCGCAGCGCGGCGTCTGCCTCGTCGGCGGCGGCCACGGGACGACGGCCTACATCGCCTCCACGACGAACAACTGGGCCGACTACTCGATCGACGAGATCGCCGGGGTGCTCGGCAAGGAGATCCGGATCAAGGGCTTCGGGTGCGAGACGCCCACGCGCTGCGTCGCGGTCGGCGACACCGCGTTCATCGGGACGAGCAAGGCGCCGGCGACGCGGACGGTCCAGCGCTGACGCGACGCTCCGCCTACGACGCCTCGACGGCGACGTAGGCGCGCGACGGCACCTCGCCCCAGAGCTGCTCGAGCCGGTAGTAGTCGCGGGTCTCCGGCGTGAAGACGTGGACCACCACGTCGAGGTAGTCCATGAGCACCCAGCGCGCCTCGGTGAGGCCCTCGACCCGGCGCGGCAGGATGCCGTACCGGTCCTTGAGCGCCTGGTAGATGCCGTCGTGGATCGCCTTGACCTGCCGGTCGGTGTTGCCGGTGGCGATCACGAACATGTCGGTGTAGCCGAGGACGCCGCGCAGGTCGAGCACGACGATGTCGGCGGCCTTCTTGTCGGCGGCCTGCTCGGCGATGGCCTCGGCGAGCTGGTCCGGGGTGAGCTGGAGCGTGCTCACGACGGCGCACCGTCGCTCGCTCGGCGGTTGTCGTCTGCTGCGGTCGGGGCGGCTGGCACAGCCGTTGGCACCTCCGTCGGATAGAGCCCCCGCGCGCGGATGAGGCGCGCGACGTCGTCGGGCACGAGGTAGCGGATCGGCCGCCCCGCGCGCACCCGCTCGCGGATGTCGGTGGAGGCGACGTCCACCCGCGGCATCGAGAAGAAGCGCACGCGCTCGGCGCCCCGCAACCCGGCCAGACGCCGCCTGATCTGCGCCCGGCCGGTCTCGCCGCGCTCGGCGACGCCCAGCGTGGCCAGCTCGAGCAGCCGCTCGGGCTCCCGCCACTCGGGGAGGCTCGCGGCCATGTCCCCTCCGACGATGAAGGTCAGATCGTCACCCGGCGACGTCGCATGGATCTCCCGCAGCGTATCGACGGTGTACGACGGTCCGGGACGATCGAGCTCGAGCCGCGACACGCTCAGGCGCTCGTCGCCCGCCACCGCCGCCTGGCACAGCGCGAGCCGGACCTCGCCGCCGGGGTCGTCGGCGGCCTCCTTGTGCGGCGGCACCGACACCGGCATGAGCACCACGCGATCGAGCTCGAGCTGCCACACCGCCTCCTGGGCGCAGATGAGATGACCGAGGTGCGGCGGGTTGAACGTCCCGCCGAGGATCCCGATGCGCTCAACCACCGCTACCCGCGGACGTGCCCGTCGCCCTCCACGAGGTACTTGAAGGTGCACAGCTCGCGCAGGCCGATCGGGCCGCGGGCGTGGAGCTTCTGCGTCGAGTTGCCGATCTCGGCGCCCATGCCGAACTCGCCGCCGTCGGTGAAGCGGGTCGACGCGTTGACGTACACGCAGGCCGCGTCGACCCCGCGCTGGAAGGCGCGGGCGGCGGCGGTGTCGCGCGTGACGATCGCCTCCGAGTGGCCCGAGCCGTAGCGGTTGACGTGCTCGATCGCGTCCTCGAGCGAGTCGACCACGCCCACGGCGAGGACGAGCGCGAGGTACTCGGTCTCCCAGTCGGCGTCGCCGGCCTCCCCCATCTCGACGAGCGCGCGGGCGCGCTCGTCGCCGCGCAGCTCGACATCGCCCAGCGCCGCGGCCACCCGCGGCAGGAACGCGGGGGCGACGTCGGCATGCACGAGCAGCGTCTCCGCCGCGTTGCACACGCCCGGCCGCTGGACCTTCGCGTTGACCGTGATCGCCACCGCCGCGTCGAGGTCGGCGCTCGCGTCGACGTACACGTGGCAGTTGCCCGACGCCGCGTAGATCACCGGCACGGTGGCGACGTCGCGCAGCGCCGCCTTCAGGCCCTCGCCGCCGCGCGGGATGACGAGGTCGACGAGCCCCTCCTGGGTGGCGAGCTCGGCCAGCTCCTCGCGACCGCCGGACAGCAGCGCCACGGTGCCGGCGGGTGCGGCGTCCGCCGCGATCGCCGCGAGCACCGCGTTCGAGTGGGCCGCCGACGACGAGCCGCGCAGGATGATCGCGTTGCCGGACTTCAGGCACAGCGCGGCCGCGTCGATCGTCACGTTCGGCCGGGCCTCGTAGACCACGCCGACCACACCGAGCGGCACGCGCACCTTGCGGACGTCCAGGCCGTTGGGCAGGCGGTGGCCGTCGATGACCTCGCCGACCGGGTCGGGCAGCGCCGCCACCTGGCGCACCCCGTCGGCCATCGCCGCGATCCGCCCGCCGTCCAGGCGCAGGCGGTCCATCAGCGCGCTCGACAGCCCGGCCTCGCGGCCGGCCTCGAGATCGCGGGCGTTCGCCTCGAGGATCTCGTCCGCGCGGGCGATCAGCGCGTCGGCGATCGCGAGCAGCGCGGCGTCCTTGGCGGCGGTGTCGAGCTGGGCCAGCGCGCGGGCGGCGCGCTGGGCCTCGCGGCAGATGTCGGTGACGGAGCGGGTGCGGACGGCCATGGCGTCAGCAGATGCTACGTGAGCACGAAGTAGTCGCGGTGGACCGCCTCCTCGCTGGCCCGCGGCAGCACCTCGCGCACCGCCGCCGACTGCAGCCCGGCCACCCGCCGCAGCTCGGCGGCGGTGTAGTTGACGATCCCCTTGCCGATGCGCTCGCCGTCGCGCGTGACGTCCACGGCGTCGCCGACGTCGAACGTGCCGTCGACCGCGACGATCCCGACCGGCAGCAGCGACGTGCCGCCCTCGCACAGCGCCCGCGCCGCTCCGGCGTCCACGCGCACCGCGCCCGCGCTCGGCTTCGCGTACTTCAGCCACAGCTTGAACGAGTTGTACCGCGCGCCGCCGGCCCGGAAGCGGGTGCCCTCGTCGTCGCCGTCGAGCGCGCGGTGCAGCGCCTCCGGCCGCCGGCCGCTGCAGATGACGGTCTCGATGCCCCCAGCGGTGGCGATCTCCGCCGCCACCACCTTCGAGCGCATCCCGCCCGTGCCCAGCGGCCCGGTGTTGTGGCCGATGTCGAGCGCCCGCAGGTCGGCGGGCCCGCTGACCTCGCGCACGAGCTGGGCGTCGGGGTGCGCGCGCGGATCGGCCGTGTAGACGCCCTCGGTGTCGGTCAGCACCGCCAGCCGGTCGGCGCCGACGAGGATCGCCACCTGGGCGGCGAGGAAGTCGTTGTCGGAGAACGAGATCTCCTCGGTCGCGGTCGTGTCGTTCTCGTTGACGACCGGCACCACCTCCCAGTCCAGCAGCGTCTGCAGCGTCTGGCGCGCGTTGAGGTAGTGCTGGCGGGCGGCGAGGTCGAACGACGTCAGCAGCACCTGGGCGGCGAGCACGCCGCGCGCGGCCAGCAGCTCGTCCCAGCGGCGGAACAGCGACCCCTGCCCGATCGCGCTGGCCGCCTGCATCTCGCGGATCGTCGTGGGTCGCACCGGGCGCCCGAGCGCCTCCAGCCCGCGCGCGACCGCGCCGCTGGAGACGAGCACGACCTGATCGCCGCGGGCGCGACGGACTCGAACCTCGTCGCAGACGGCGCGCATCACCTCGTCACGGGTGACGATGGCCGAGCCGAGCTTGATGACGAAGCGGGACATCCGACGTCACATCATGCCCCGGCGGCGGCCGGAGCGGCCTCCGCGACGGCGGGCGCGTCGCGGCGCAGGCGCAGGGCGGCGAGCGGGAACAGCAGCGTCGACAGGATCCCGGCGCCGACGAGGGCGGCGGCGGTCGCGGCGTCCATCTTGCCGACGTCGACCGCGATCGCCGTGATCGCCACGACCAGCGGCAGCTGCGCGGAGGCGAACAGGCCGAGCGCGGCGCGCCCGCGGCGGTCGAGCTCGTCGCGGTAGAGGAACAGCACCGGCCCGCCGCGCACGACGAGGAACAGCAGCGTGAACAGCGGCAGCTCGACGAGCGCGGTCGCGCTGCCCAGCAGCGCGTCCAGGTCGAACTTCATGCCGCTGACGACGAAGAAGAACGGGATCAGGAAGCCGTAGCCCAGCGCGATGAGCTTCGACTCGAGGACCTCGACCTCGCGCCGGCCGACGGCCTGGCGGAAGATCAGGCCGGCCATGAACCCGCCGAGCAGCAGGTCGAGCCCGAGCTTGTAGGCCAGCGCGACGAGCGCGATGACCATCAGCACGACGAGCCGGACCGCGAGCTGGCTCGACGCGTGCAGGGTGCGCTCGATCACGTGCCAGCGGCGGCCGGCCGAGCGGATCGCGAACCCGCCCGCCACCAGCGCGAGCGCGACGAACGCGAGCAGGATCGCCGCCTCGCGCAGCGGCTCGCCGGTGGACAGGAACACGGTCAGCAGCACGATCGGGCCGAACTCGCCGATCGCGCCGGCGGCGAGCAGCAGCGTCCCGAAGGGCGTCTGCAGCTCGCCGGCGTCGCGCACGATCGGCAGCAGCGTCCCGATCGCCGTCGTCGACATCGCGCAGGCGACGTAGACGGGCGCATCGATCATGCCGGTCAGCCACAGCACCGCCGCGAGGGCGTGGGCGATCAGCAGCGACGCGATCCAGCCGAGCCCGCCGAGGCGCAGCGGGGTGCCGCGGATGCGCTGGAAGTCGATCTCGTAGCCGGCGAAGAAGAACAGCATGCCGAGGCCGAGGTCGGAGAAGAACGTCGTGAAGGTGTCGACCTGCGCCCAGCCGAGGACCTGCGGGCCGACGACGATGCCGAGCACCACCTCGACGACCACGACCGGGATGACGAGGTGGCGCGCGAACGCGGCGACGAGCACCGCCGAGCCCGCGGCGACGAGCACGATGACGAGGAACGCGACGGCGTCGACGTGGATCATGCGCCCGGGTCGAGCTCGAAGACCACGCCGCCGATCTCCACGTCGTCCCCGGGCTCGAAGCCGGCGTCGGTCAGCGCGCGAATCACGCCGATCCGCGTGAGGCGATGCTCGAGGTAGGCCATCGCCTCCTCGTTGTCGGGGTCGTAGCGGGCGAGCAGGCGCTCGATGCCCTCCCCCACGACCCGGAACGCGCCGGGGCCGCTGCGCTCGACGTGGAAGCCGCGGCGCGGGGCGGGACGGAAGGTGCGATGCTCGGCCAGCGGCTCGTCGCCCGGCGGCGGGGGCGCCGCGACCGGGACGCGCTCGAACAGCCGGCCGGCGAGCTCGTCCAGGCCCTGGCCGGTGGCGCTCGAGGTGACGATCACCGGCACATCCTCTCCCAGCCGGGCGCGCCACGCGCGGGCCGCGTCGTCGGCCTGCTCCTCGGTGACGAGATCGGCCTTCGACAGGGCGAGGAGGCGCGGGAGGGCGGCCAGGCGCGGATCGTGCGCGGCGAGCTCGGCCTCGATGACCCGGTGGTTGGCCTGCGGGCCGGAGCCGTCGACCGGGGCGAGGTCGAGGACGTGGACGAGCAGGCGGGTGCACTCGACGTGGGCGAGGAAGTCGTGGCCCAATCCGGCGCCCTGGCTGGCGCCCTCGATGAGGCCGGGGATGTCGGCGAGGACGAGCTGGCGGCCGTCGCGCTCCACGGTCCCGAGCACGGGCTCGAGCGTGGTGAACGGGTAGTCGGCGACCTTCGGGTCGGCGCGCGTGAGGCGCCGCAGCAGCGAGGACTTGCCCGCGTTCGGCAGCCCGACGAGGCCGACGTCGGCCAGCAGCTTGAGCCGCAGGTCGAGCCAGGCCTCCTCGCCGGCCAGGCCGCGCTCGGCGAACCTCGGCGCCTGGCGCGTCGCGGTGGCGAAGCGCTTGTTGCCGCGGCCGGCCGCACCGCCCTGGGCGACGACGAGGCGCTGGCCGGGGCGCACGAGGTCGTGGACCGTGCCGTCCTCGGTGGTGGCGACGGTGCCGGGCGGGACGGCGATCTCCAGCGGCGCGCCCTCGGCGCCGTGGCGGTTGGCGCCCTGGCCGTGGCCGCCGCGCTGGGCCTTGTAGTGCGCCTTGCGCTTGAACGTCTGCAGGTCGCGCAGCGAGTCGTCGACGCGCAGGATCACGTCGCCGCCGCGGCCGCCGTCACCGCCGTCGGGGCCGCCGCGCGGGACGTGCGCCTCGCGGCGGAACGACTGCGAGCCGTCGCCGCCGCGCCCGGCGGCGACGAAGATGCGAGCCTTGTCGTAGAGCACGGTCCGACTCTACGACCCATCCGAGGAGCCTTCGTTGTCCGAATCGCGTGTCTTCGTCATCACCGGTGCCTCGACCGGCATCGGCGCCGCCACGTCGCGGCTGGCCGTCGACGCGGGTCATCGCGTCGTCCTCGCCGCGCGCAGCGCGGACAAGCTCGCGGCGCTGGCGGCGTCCCTGGGCGGGGACGCGCGGGCGATCGCGGTGCCCACCGACGTCACCGACTTCGCTGCGCAGGAGCGGCTGGTCGCGGTCGCGCTCGAGCGCTTCGGCGCCGTCGACGTCGTGTTCGCCAACGCCGGGTTCGGCGCCAAGCGCGGCTTTCTCGAGGAGACCCCGGAGTTCTGGCGCGAGATGGTGCTGACCAACGTGCTCGGCGCCGCGTACACGATCCGCGCGGCGCTACCGGCGCTGCGCGCGTCGCGCGGGCATCTCGTGCTGACCAGCTCGGTGGCAGGGCGCCGGGTGCTGTCGGGCAGCCTCTACAGCGCGACCAAGCACGCGGTCACGGCGATGGCCGAGGCGCTGCGGCTCGAGGCCGACGGCGCCCTGCGGGTGACGTCGATCGAGCCGGGGATCGTCGACACGCCGTTCTTCGACTCGGGCACGGCCGACTGGGCGCTGCAGCCCGACGACATCGCGCGAGCGGTGCTGGGGGCGGTCGACCAGCCCGCGCACGTGGACGTCAACGAGATCCTCATCCGGCCGATCGCGCAGCCGGGCTGACGGTCGGCCGCTCAGCGCGCGCGGCGCCACGGGGCGCCATCATGCCGTCATGCGCTGCGCCCGCGTCGTCTCCGTCAACGTGGGCGGGCCGACCCGGATCGGCACGCGGGACGGGCGCCCGGTGGGCAGCGGGATCGTCAAGACGCCGGTCGCCGGCCGCGTCGCGGTGCGCGGCATCAACGTCGAGGGCGACATGCAGGTCGACCGCCGCGTGCACGGCGGGCCGGACAAGGCGGTCTACGCCTACGCGCGCGAGGACGCGGCGTGGTGGGCGGGCGAGCTGGCGCGCGAGCTCCCGTTCGGCATGTTCGGCGAGAACCTGACGACGGAGGACGTCGACTGCAGCGGCGCGGTACTCGGCGAGCGCTGGCGGATCGGCACCGTGCTGCTCGAGGTCGCCCAGCCGCGGATCCCGTGCTTCAAGCTCGGCCTGCGCTTCGGCGACCCGGGGATGGTGCGCGCCTTCGCGCGCGCATCGCGGCCGGGCGCGTACCTGCGCATCGTCGAGGAGGGCGAGCTGGGCGCCGGCGACCCGGTGGAGCTGGTGGAGCGCCCCGACCATGGGGTGACGGTCGCGCTCGTGTCCGCGGCGCTGGTGCTCGACCCGTCGCTGCGCCCGCGGGCGGCCGAGGCGCCGCAGCTGCCCGCGCAGCTGCGCGACCTGCTGCGCTACGGGGTCTGAGCGGCGCGCACGGAGACGCCGATCAGGTCAGCCGGTCGGCGGCCCAGAGCTCGACCGCCGCGGCGCCGCCGGCGATGGCCACCGTGCCGGCCGCGCCCGACGCGGGCAGGGCGCGGCGGGCGAGGACGGTGGCGGTGAGGTCGACGAGGTCGCAGGCGGCGAGCGTGCGCTGCCAGCGCGGTCCGACCTCGGGATGGTCGAGCGTGTGCAGCGCGATCACGCCGAGCACGAGGTCGCGGACGCCGAGCGCGCGGCCGAAGACCTGGACGCCCGGGCGGTCGCCGTCGGCGCCGACCCAGCGGCGGGCGACGGCGGAGGGCGCGACGAGCAGCGCGCCGCCGATGGCGATGCGGCCGACGGCCATGGCGCGGGCCAGCGTGCGGGGAGTCATGGCCGCCAGCGTAACCTGACCGCCGAGGGCTCACCCACGTGTCCCGAGTTTCCCCTCACCAGCGAGGGTTTCTCGGGCCACGTGGCCGCGCGGCGAAGCGGCGCGGCCCGGGCGGCGCCGGGGGCCGAAGCGGTGCAGCCGGGGCGGCGGCGGGGCGGGGCGGCTACTCGGCGGCGGGCGCCGCGACCGACACGACGCGCCCGCGGCGGCCGGTCGAGAACACCACGGTCCCCGCGCTGCGCGCGTAGAGCGTGTCGTCCTTGCCGATGCCGACGCCCTCGCCGGGCTTGAAGCGGGTGCCGCGCTGGCGCACGATGATCTCGCCGCCGGTCACCGTCTCGCCGGCGAACACCTTGACGCCGAGACGCTGGGCGTTCGAGTCGCGGCCGTTGCGCGAGGAGCCGAGGCCCTTCTTATGCGCCATGGCTGATCTCCGTGATCTCGATGCGGGTCAGGTTCTGCCGGTGCCCGGTCGTGCGCTTGTAGCCCCGCTTGGGCTTGAACTTGAAGACGCGGATCTTGTCGCCCTTCTCGTGGCCCAATACCTTCGCCGAGACCTTGACCTGCTTGAGGCCCTCGGCGTCGAAGACGGTGTCCTCCGAGCGGAACAGGATCGGCTCGAGCTCCACGGTGGAGCCCTCGTCGGCCGCCAGCTTCTCGACGAGCAGGTACTGGCCCGGCTCGACGCGGTACTGCTTGCCTCCGGTTTTCACGACTGCATACATGTCTTACTCGCTGGCGCTTTCGGCCTTGGCACGGGAACGGCGCCGTCCGCCTCTGCGGCCACGGCGCCGGGAAGTCCCCGAGTCTAGCGCCTCCGGTTCGCCGTCCGCGTCGAGCAGCGTGGCGACCGCCGCGGTGCGCCCGACCTCCTCGATGCGCACGAGCCGCTTCTCGCCGACGTAGCGGAAGCCGCCGGACACCGAGATCAGGTACGAGTCGATCTTGGCCACCGCGTCGTCGACGTTGTACATGTGCGGCTCGACGATGTGCACGAGCAGCTCGTCGCCCGGCCGGAACGGAACCGCCTGCTCGGCGATCTCCTCCTGGCTGCCGCGCGCGGTGATCGCGAAGTGGTCGAGCGGCAGGCCCTCGGAGCCCTCGAAGTAGAAGAGCTTGCCGGTCTCGGCCTCCAACGCCCGCAGCGCGGACGCGTTGTGGCCGGTGAACTGAGCCGTGACGCGCGGGTTCATGCGCACGAGGTACGCGGGCTCGGCGCCGACCTCGTCGCGCAGCCGGCGCTCGATCTCGATCGCGATCGTCTCCTCGGACTTGATGACGCCCTCGCCGTCGCACGTCGGGCACGCCCGGGTCATGATCTCGCGCACGCCCTCGGTGACGTTCTGGCGCGTCATCTCGACCAGGCCGAGCTTGGAGATCTCGGCGGTAAACGTCTTCGTGCGGTCCTCGTCGAGCGCCGCGCGCAGCGTCTTCATGACCTCGCGCGAGTTGCGGGCGCGAGCCATGTCGATGAAGTCGATGACGATGATGCCGCCGATGTCGCGCAGCCGCAGCTGGTTGACGACCTCGGTGGCGGCCTCGATGTTCGTCTTGGTGATCGTGTCCTCGAGGCGGGCCTGCTTGCCGCGCCCGACGAACGAGCCGGAGTTGACGTCGATGACGGTCAGCGCCTCGGCGTAGTCGATCATCAGGTAGCCGCCGGAGGGCAGGTCCACGCGGCGCGACATCGTGCCGGCCAGGACCTCGTCGACGCCGTGCTTCTCGAACAGCGGCGCCTTGCCCTTGTAGAGCTCGAGGCGCTCGACCAGCTCGGGCCCGGTGCGCTGGAAGAACGAGACGAGCCGCTGGTACTGCTTGGGGTCGTCGACGACCGCCTTCTCGAAGTCGTCGGAGAAGATGTCGCGCACGACGCGAACCGACAGGTCGGCCTCCTGGAAGGCCATCGACGGCGCCGGCAGCTCCTGCGCCCGCTTGTGCAGGACGTCGTTGAGCTTGAACAGGTACTGCAGCTCGCGCTCGAAGTCCGCGCGCTTGGCCCCCGCCGCGGCGGTGCGGATGATGGCGCCGCCGTCGCGCAGGTCCAGGCCCTTGGCCTCCTTGCGCAGGCGGTCGCGCTCCTTGTCGTCCAGGCGGCGCGACACGCCGATGCCCTCGCCCGTCGGCGCGTACACCATGTAGCGCCCGGCGATCGTGAGCTCCATCGACAGCCGCGCGCCCTTCGTCTTCAGCGGGTCCTTGACGACCTGGACGAGCACCTCCTGCCCGGGCTTGAGCAGATCGGTGATCTTCTTGCCGTCGCCGGTGCCGCGCCCGCGCCGGGGCGTCTCGACGCCGGGCAGCACGATCTCGTCGACGTGCAGGAAGCCGTTCTTGTCGAGGCCGATGTCGACGAAGGCGGCCTCGAGGCCGGGCAGGACGTTGTCGACCTTGCCCTTGTAGATGTTGCCGACGATCGAGCGGTTGCCGCGGCGCTCCAGGTAGAGCTCGGCCACGCGGTAGGTCCGCTTGCCCGTCGACTTCTCCAGCAGCGCGACGCGGGTCTCCCCGCGGTCGACGCTCACGAGCACTTGCTTCTTCACAGGATGGTCCTTGATGACTTGTAGGCGGCGGCCATGCGTCCCTGCACGTAGATCGAGTGCAGGAGGCCGAGCGCCAGGAGGGTGGTGATCACCGACGAGCCGCCGTAGCTGAGCAGCGGCAGCGTGATGCCGGTGATGGGCATGATCCCGAGATTCATGCCGACGTTGACGAAGACCTGGAACATCAACATGGCTAGTACCCCGCCGGCGACCAGAGCGCCGAACAGGTTCTTGGCCATGGTGAGGATGCGCAGCGATCTCCATATCAAGAGGGCGTACAACGACAATACGAGCGCGCAGCCCACGAACCCCCAGCGCTCGCCCACCACGGCGAAGATGAAGTCCGTGTGGTGCTCGGGCAGGAAGTTGAGCTTGGTCTGGGTCGCGTTGTCGCCGCGCCCGGTCTTCTGACCGGCGCCGATGGCGATCTTCGACTGGTTCTGCTGGTAGCCCTCGTCGGACGCGTTGTCGCTGGGCGACAGGAACGACGTGAGGCGGTCCACCTGGTAGGGCTTGAGCACCTGCACGCCGGCCGCGGGTGCGGCGACGAGAGCGATCGTGACGGCCACCGCCATGAGGGCGAACAGCCCGGCGAAATGCCGCCACGGCGCGCCCGCGACGTACAGCAGCGCGAGCGCGATCACGACGTAGACGAGTCCGGATCCGAGGTCCGGCTGGGCGATGACGACCGCCGCGGGGGCCAGCATGAGCAGCATCACGCGGGCGGTCGTGTCGCGCTCGCCGATCCGCCGCGACCGTCCGACGATGAAGCCGGCCAGCGCGAGGATCAGCAGCACCTTGCCCAGCTCCGAGGCCTGGAACTGGAAGAACGGAAGTTGGATGGCCCGCTGCGCGCCCAGCGTCGAGGCCCCGAGCAGCAGGTTGGCGACGATGATCAGCCACAGCAGGCCGTACAGGCCCCAGGTCAGCTCGCGAAAGCGCGAGTAGTCGATCCGGGCGAGGACGATCATGCCGAACAGCCCGACGCCGGCGAAGATCATCTGGCGGTGGGTGAAGTAGCCGGGGCTGCCGGCGATGTCCTCGCTCGTCGCCGCGTTGATGACGACGAACGAGCACACGAGCAGGCCGACCGTGGCCGCCAGCAGCAGCGGGTCGAACGGCAGCCGCAGGCTCAGGCCGCCGAACGCGGCGCCGGCCGCCGGGCGCGGCGCCGGATCGCCGCCGGGGTCGTGGATGGGCGTCGCGGCGGTGTTCACGAGTGCCTCACGACGCCACCGTCCCGAAGGCGCGAACGAGGGTGAGTGAGGACCCGCAGGGTCCCCCCGACGGCAGCGCATCCAAACGCGAGACGTGAATGTGGGGGAACCCGCAGGGTCTCACCGGGTGTGCGACTCCCCGCGCACGAACTGGCCGGCGCGCCCGAAGAACCACTGCGAGAGGATCTGGCGCGCGGCGGGCGCCGCGGCCTCGGCGCCGAAGCCGCCGCCCTCGATGGTCACCGCCACCACGATCGGCCGGTTCTTGTCGGGCACGAAGGCGACGTACCACGACTGGTCGGGATGCGGCGGACGCTCGGCCGTGCCGGTCTTGCCGTAGACCGGGTAGCGGCCCTGCGGCCAGCCGGCGAACACGTCCGCCGACGTGCCGCCCGGCGCGCTGGCCGCCGCGTGCAGGCCGCCGAGGATCGCGGCGCGGGCGCCCGGCGGGAACTCGATTCGGCGGGCCGCGGGCGGGTCGATCTCCTGCACGAGACGGCCCTCGGAGTCCTCGATGTCGAGGCCCAGGTGGGGGCGCACCACCCGTCCGCCGTTGGCCAGCGTCGCGTAGGCGACGGCCATCTGCAGCGGCGACGCCTGCAGGTCGCCCTGGCCGACCGCCAGGTTGATGTTGTCGCCCACCGACCACGGGCGCGCGTCGGAGATGCCGCACGACGGCACCTTCTGCTTCTTGCGGCAGCGCAGCTCCTTGGCCCCGATCTCCTCGCGCCACTGGCGGTCGGGGACCAGGCCGGTGCCCTCGCTGGGCAGGTCGATGCCGGTGTGGCGGCCGAGGCCGAGCTTGTGCGCCCACGTCTGCAGCTGCTGGCCGCGCAGGCCGTTGAGGTCGCGCCCCAGCGTGTAGAAGAAGACGTCGGAGGAGACCTGCAACGCGCGGTGCAGGTCGACCGCACCGTTGACGGCCTTGCCCGCGTTGCAGAACTCCTGGATGCCGACCTTCAGGCACCCCGGGTCGTTGATGACGGTGCTCGGCGTGATGATGCCGTTGGCCAGGGCGGCCAGCGCGGTGATCGGCTTGAACGTCGAGCCGGTCGGATACAGGCCCCCGGTGGCGCGGTCGAACAGCGGCGCCCCGTTCTCCTCGGACGACAGCTGCTTGTACTTCTCCTGCGTCAGCGGCTTGGAGAACACCGAGGGGTCGTAGCTGGGGAACGAGCCCATCGCGAGGATCTCGCCGTCGCGGGGGTCCATCGCCACGAACGCGCCCGGCCGGCCGCCGCCCGCGGTGGCCACCGCCTGCTGGCCCGCCTTCTGCAGGTTGAGGTCGAGCGAGAGCTTGAGGTTGCTGCCCGCGACCGGCTGGCGGCGGCGCAGCTCGCCCTTGAAGCCGCCCATCGAGTCGACCTGCAGCAGCTGGGCGCCGTCGCGGCCGCGCAGGTAGCGGTCGTACTCCCACTCGACGCCGCTCTGGCCGATGATCGTCCCCTGCTTGACGCCCTTGAAGCGCTTGAGCTTGAGCTCGTGCTCGTCGATCTGGCCGACCGTGCCCAGCAGCTGGGCGGCGAGCGTGGTGTGCGGATAGCGGCGCACGTACTGGTCGGTGACCGTCACCGACGGGAACTGGCGCTTGCGCTCCTCGAGGTAGTTGAGCACCGCGCGCGGCGCGTCGAGCTTCAGCGTCACGTTCGCGTAGGGCAGCAGGCGCCGCTGGCGGTTGACCTCGCGCGAGATCTCGACCGGATCCATCCGCAGGACCTTGCCCAGCCGCAGGTACAGCAGCTTGCGCTCGGTCATGTCCTCGGGCAGCTTGCCCGGCTCGAGCTGGACGATCGTCGCCTGGCGGTTGGTCACCAGCGTCGCGCCGTTGCGGTCGGTGATGTCGCCGCGCGGGGCCTGGATGCGGATCTCGCGCACGCGGTTGTCGTTGGCCTGCGAGACGTACTGGTCGCCGCTGAGGATCTCGAGGTACCACAGGCGGAAGAAGACGATCGCGAACAGGACGAACGCGACGCCGCCCAGGACCGCGACCCGCAGGGCGAGCTGAGGCGTGATCGCGGGGCGGCGAGGATCGTCGCCGGGCGGTGGGGGCGCCGAGGCTCATCATGCGCGCGAGAGGGGCGACAGGCCGCCGGTGGTGTACGCGCGGCGCCGGCGGCGCTGCGGGTCGTCGGGCAGCGCGGGCAGCAGCCAGCGGCGGATCAGGGCGAAGACGGGCGCGGCGAGGATGGTGTTGAGGACGATCGTGGTGAAGATGTCGCGCACGAGCAGGAAGCTGACGGGCGCATCCACGCCGAGCAGGAACTGGGCGATCGAGTAGCCGATCGTGGCGATCGCGGTGGCGGCGGCGCCGGCGGCGATCGGCACCACCGCGCCCTGCGGGTCGCGCAGCTCGCGCAGGCGGCCCGCGCCGTAGCCGACCATCGTGTAGATCAGCGAGTTCAGGCCGAGCGTCTGCACCAGCGCCAGGTCGAGGAACAGCCCGATGCCGAAGCCGACGAGCGCGCCCGAGATCGAGCCCGACAGCAGGCCGATCGACATCACGACGAGCGGGGTGAGATCGGCGCTGACCCCGAACAGCGAGACCTGCGAGACCGCCACGATCTCGAGCAGGGTCGCCACCAGCGCCAGGACGACGATGCGCACGACGAGCTTGCGGGTCGAGCCGCCCGTCACCCGCGCGTCCCCAACGGGTTGGTCAGGACCTGGACGACGTCGAGCCGGCGCAGCTGGGCGAACGGCTTGACGTGGACGCGCTGGTAGACGTCGAGCTCGGTGTCGTCGACCTTCGAGACCCGGCCCACGGGCAGGCCCGGCGGGAACAGCGACTCGTAGCGCTGCGAGCGCGAGCCGGCGGTCACCACGGTCTGGCCGGTCTCGATCCGGTCGCCGTGGCGGATGAACTCGAGCAGCAGGTCGTTCGGGTTGCCCACCGCGGGCTGGACGACGCCCGCCACACCGCTCTCGTTGATCACCGCCGACACGCCGCTCGTATGGTCGGTGATCAGGGTGACGATGGCCGCGTTGCCGGTCGCCGAGGTCACCGTGCCGACCAGGCCGTCGCCGTTGATGACCGGCTGGTCGACGCGGATGCCGTCGCTCGTGCCCTTGTTGATCGAGACGGTCGAGTACCACAACGTCGGCGAGCGCGTGATGACGCGCGCGGAGACCGGGTCCATCTGATCGACCCCGAGCTCGCGGTCGAGTCCGACGAGCTTGCGCAGCTGCTCGACCTCGCGGGCGGCGGCCGCGTTGGCGATCGCCTCGCGGCGCGTCTGCTCGAGCTCCTGGCGCAGCTTGTCGCGCTCGCCCTTGGCGTCGAGCGTGTCGCCGAACCAGCCGAACAGGTCGCGCACGGGCTTCAGCGCCCGGCTCGCCCCGTCCTGGATCGGCGAGACGACCTGGAGGAACCCCCGCTGCACGCTGTGCAGCGGGCTGCCGGCGCCTTCGCCGAAATACGCGGTGAGCAGGATCAGGGAGCAGACGACGAGCAGTCCAAGGACCAGCCGTCGCCGCCGCACCGTCTTGTCGTACAAAGCGGGAGATTCTCCACGGGGGTCGAACCGCTCTCGCCGGGCCGCACCATCTTCACGGGCGCCTGCGGCGGTTGCGGGAATTCTTGTTGGCGCGGTGGATGACCTCGAACTCCTCCAGCGACCGCCCGGAGCCCACCGCCACGCACGTCAGCGGCGACTCGGCCAGGTGCGCCGGCATCTGCGTCTCCTCCCGCAGACGGTCGTCCAGGCCCTGCAGCAGGGATCCACCTCCGGCGAGCATGATGCCGCGGTCCATGATGTCGGACGACAGCTCGGGAGGTGTGCGGTCGAGCGTCTCCTTGACCGCCTCGATGATCTGGGAGACCGGCTCCTCGAGGGCCTGACGGATCTCCTCGCTCGTCAGCACGACGGTCTTCGGCAGGCCGGAGACCATGTCGCGGCCGCGGATCTCGGCCTGGACCTCCTCCTCCATCGGGAAGGCCGAGCCGATCTCGAGCTTGAGCTCCTCGGCGGTCTGCTGGCCGATCAGCAGCTTGTACTCGCGCTTGGCGTAGTTGATGATCGCCTCGTCGAGCTCGTCGCCGCCGACGCGGATCGACTTGCTCACGACGATGCCGCCCAGCGAGATCACCGCGACCTCGCTCGTGCCGCCGCCGATGTCGACGACCATCGAGCCGGTGGGCTCGCCGACCGGGAGGCCGGCGCCGATCGCGGCGGCCATCGGCTCCTCGATCAGGTAGGCGGTGCGGGCGCCGGCCGACAGGCAGGCCTCCTCGACGGCGCGCTTCTCGACGCCGGTGACGCCGGACGGGACGCAGACCACGACCCGGGGATGCGCCCAGCGGTTCTGGTGCACCTTCTGGATGAAGTGGCGCAGCATCTCCTCGGTGACGTCGAAGTCGGCGATCACGCCGTCCTTGAGCGGGCGGATCGCGGTGATCGTCCCCGGCGTGCGGCCCAGCATGCGCTTGGCCTCGATGCCGACCGCGTGCACCTCGCCGGTGCGCTGGTCGATGGCGACCACGCTGGGCTCGGAGAGGACGATGCCCCGGCCGCGCACGTAGACGAGCGTGTTCGCGGTGCCCAGGTCGACCGCCATGTCGCGGCCACCGAAGCCGGTGAGATAGCTGAAGAAGCCCATTGGTGGAGGGAGCGAGGCGGACGCGGCGCGGGGTGCGCCACGGGGGGCCGCGTCCGGGGGCAGTGTAGCGGTTGGCGTCGGCCCCTCAGGGCGGAAAAGCGCTGGATTCCATAACGTCCAACAGCGCCGCCAGCGGCAGTCCGACCACGTTGAGATAGTCGCCTTCGATGCCGTGCACGAGGGCCGCGCCGCGTCCCTGGATGGCGTAGCCGCCGGCCCGATCGCGCCATTCGCCGGTGGCCAGATACCAGTCGAGCAGGGCGTCGTCCAGGGCCCGGAACGTGACCTTGGTGACGGCGATCGTGGCCCGGTCGTCGAGGACCAGGCCGCCGATCACCTCGTGGGTGCGGCCCGCGAGCGCGCCCAGGCCGGCGCGGGCGGCCGCCTCGTCGGCCGGCTTGTCGTAGATGCGGCCGTCGAGGGCGACGACCGTGTCCACGGCGAGCACGTGGACGTGCCCGGCGGCGGCCGCCGCGAGCCCGGGGCGGGCCGCCTCGGTGGCCGCGGCCGCCTTGCGGCGGGCGTTCTCCAGGGCGACCACGCGGGGGTCGCCCGCGGACAGCTCGTCGACGTCGGTGGGGCGCGCCTCGAAGGGCACGCCGAGCTGCTCGAGGATCGCCCGCCGCTGCGGCGAGCGGCTGGCCAGGACGAGGGGGCGCGGCAGCAGCCCCCACTCCCCGCGCGCGGCCGCCACCCCGTCTACAGGTCGGGGAAGAACAGCTTCGCCTCGCGTGCGGCCGACTCCGGCGAGTCCGACCCGTGGACCATGTTCTGGCCCACCTCGACGGCGAAGTCGCCGCGGATCGATCCGGGCGCGGCCTCGAGCGGGTTGGTGGCCCCGATGACCTGGCGGGCGGCCTTGACGGCGTCCTGGCCCTCGAGGACGAGCGCGACCAGCGGGCCGGAGGTGATGAACTCGACGAGCTCGCCGAAGAACGGCTTGCCCTCGTGCTCGGCGTAGTGCTGCTGGGCGATCGCCGCGTCGAGCGTGCGCTGCTCCAGCGCGACGAGGCGCAGGCCCTTGCGTTCGAAGCGGGCGATGATCTCGCCGGTCAGCCCGCGCGCGAACGCGTCCGGCTTGACCAGGATGAGGGTCCGGTCCACGGGGTCTCCTTGTCGGGGTCGGTTCAGACGGCGCCAGACGATAGGCGCTGGCCCGACCGCGGCCCTTTACCAGCCGATGCCCAGCGTGACGTGCGACGGCGGGTCGGCGTTGGGCAGGATCGCCACCGAGCTCTGGTCGTTGACGTCGTCGTAGGCGAACGCGTAGGCCCGCCGGTCGAGCGAGATCGCGTGGAAGAACCCGGCGAAGTCGTTTTGCCGACCGCGGTCGTCGTAGTACTTGGACGGGCGGTACCAGTCCTCGGGATCGGCGCCGACGCCGCGGTTGAACGCGGCGCACAGCTCGGCGCCCATGACGCCCTCCGGCGGCTTCATGCCCGCCTTGGCCAGGGCGCCCGAGCACTGCACGACGTCCTGGGTGGTCGGCTTGTCGACCTCGAAGCGACCGTCGACGCCGTCCTGCTCGAAGACCAGCGTGTCGCCCTTCGTGCGGCCGGTGAACGTCTGGTTCAGGCGGGTGAGCCGAAAGCCGTCGCGAAACGCGTCCCAGGCGCGATCGATGGCCCGGTCGAGATAGTCGTCGTCGCGCCCGCCCCGGGCGAACGCCGGCGCCGAGCGGGGCGCCAGGATCCGGTCCTCGGAGGCCAGCGCGTCGAACGCGGGCCCGACCGCCTGGCGGTAGCGCCGGTAGATCTCGCGCCGCGAGATCTCGATGCCCAGCTTGCGGTCGTAGCCGATGGCGCGCTGCTCGAGGCGCGCCGTGAGCGGGATCGCGAACTGGTCGACCTGCGTCGTGTTGCCGCCGAAGGGGACCTGTCCGTAGACGTAGGTGAACTCGTACCAGTCGAAGGTCGTGTCGTAGTTGGGATCTCGCGCGTTGTGCAGGTCCGGCCCGCCCCAGCCCCGGTCGTCGGGCGAGACCGGGATGTACATCGGCGCGCCGACCGAGACGTAGATCCGTCCGCCCTGGACGTGCGACGGGATCTGCACGGTGGTGGCGTCGGCCAGCGTGAACGACATGTTCGGGTACTGCCGGCCGTCCTTGGTCAGGTGTCCCGGGGCGTCGGCCATGGTGTGGTCCAGCGGGGCCATCGTGCCGTCGGGCTTGAGGTACGCCCACTGGCCGGGCGACGTCTGTCCCAGCCCGGTGATGTAGATCTTGCCGTCGGGCCAGCGACCGTCCGTGTTGTTCTGGAACGTCAGCGGGAACTCGCCGGCCGCGAGCGCGGGCGCAGCACCGAGCAGGGCGCACACCGCTGCGGCGACGACGGAGATGAGCGTACGGAGGGGCGTGGGACCGTCCTTGGTCGGGTGGGAGGACCGACGAGGGGTCAAAGACTACATCGGCGTCCCGTTCCGGGTCGGATCGAGCCGGGCCGGGCGGCGGTGCCGCGCGGTGCGGCGGCGCGGCGCGGCGCCGTGCGGTGCGACGCGACGCGACGGCGCCTACCGAGCCGCGGCGGGATCCGGACCGAGCAGCGTCCGGCCCGCGGCACGGCGAGGACGGCCGCCGAAGATGCTGCGCAGCCGCGCGAACGCGTCGGGCGCCACGCGGAAGTACCCGTAGGGCCCGCGCTGCTCGCGCTCGACGACGCCCGCGCGCACGAGCTTGCGCAGGTGATGGCTCGCGGTGGGCTGGCGCAGGCCGAGCTGCTCCTGAATCGCCCGGCCGTGCATCTCGCCCCGCGGCGCGTGCAGCAGCGCGCTGACGATCAGGACCCGCGTGGGATCGGCCAGCGCATGCAGCACCCGGGCCAGCGATTCCGCTTGCTCGCGGGTCAGCGGGGCGGCCGTCATCGGACCATGATCGAGCGACATGCCACAATCGTATCGAGATCCGTCACTATGTGCATTGATTTTTGTCGATGCCATGCTACGCTGGACCAAACACCAATCAGCGGACCGGGCCGGAGTGGTACACGGCTCCGGTCGGCCCGCCGACAGAAGAGGGGTGACGCTCTCATGCGTACGCACTTCATCTCCCGGCTGGCGCTTCTGACGATTGGCGCGTTCGGCGTCGTCGTCAGCCAGGTGTGGACCGGCGGGACCCTGCAGTGGCTGTTCTTCGCCGGCGGCATCGCCATGATGCTCATCGCCGCCGCCGACGCGGTGCGTCCGTCGATGGTCCAGCGCGGGCTCGACGGCATGATCATCCTGCTCGGCGCCTGGACGGTCGTCGAGTCACTCGTGCTCGACGGAGCGGACCTGAAGTGGTGGTCGTTCGGGATCGCCTGCGCGGCCTACGGGCTCGGCGTCATCGGGATCACCGTCCACGAGCTGACGACCGAGCGCGTCGTGCATGAGCTCGACGTCAAGACCGGTCAGGGCACGCGCGAGCCGCACCCGCTGCCCACCGCCTGACCGACCGACATCCGAGGGCGCGCCGCGGTGGCGGTGCGCCCGTCGGCCGCTACTCGGACGTGATGTCGAACGCGGCGGTCTCGCCGAGCTCGTGCTCGTCGCGCTCGGTGCGTCCCTCGCGCTCCTCGCGCCGGCGGCGCCGGCGCGAGGCCGTCGGCTGCACCGCGCCCGGGACCTCGGTCTCGCAGAACGGGCAGATCGGCCACTCGGGGTCGAGCGGCCGCTGGCAGTTCACGCACGGGTCCTTGAGGCGCCGCATGCAGCTCGGGCAGCGCAGGAACTCGCGCTGCACCGGATAGTCGCAATGCAGGCAGAGCTGGTAGTCGAGCTCGTGCAGCCGCGCCTCGGCGGTCTGGATCTCGAGCTCGCGCTCGCGCACGTCGTCGAGGAACTCGGGCGGGCGCACGATCATGTAGACGATCGTCCCGACGAACGGGAACAGGCTCGCCGCGGTCGCGCAGCCGACGAGCATGGGGTCCCCGATCCGGCGGCGGGCGTCTGCGTTCGTCCAGTAGATCAGGGCGAACCAGATCACCACCAGGAAGAGGATCACCAGGTTGACGGCGAGGTTGACACCGTCGTTGTTGATGCCGAAGACGGCGAACATGGGCGTCAAGGCTAGTGGTTCCTCTCGTAATCGTCGGCCTGAAAGGTGGGTCGGCGGCGCCGCCAGGCAAGGACGCAGACCCGAAGGAATCCCTCTGGGATTTCGAGTGGTCGAGGACGCCGCCTGGCGGTGATCGACGGCCCGCATTTCAGGTCGAGGGTTGCGAGAGGGGCCACTAGAGGAAGAGTCGGCCGAATCCGTATCCGAGGGCGAAGAACACGAGGATCACCAGGGCGACCACGATGGCCACGATGGCGACCATCGCGATGACGGATGGTCCTTCGTCGTTCACAGCGTAGACCCTGCCTTGCCGGGGTCATCTCGCAGCAGATCGGCGATCAGGTAGATCGATCCGGTCACGAGCACGGCGCCGTCCTCAGCCGCGGCGACCTTCCGGGCCAGCGCGAGCGCCCGCCGCGGATCCGCCACGACCGCCACGTCCGCCGCGCCGACCTGGCGCGACAGCGACTCCAGCGTGGCCGGCGACAGCGCCCGCGGGTTGGCGTTCGACGTCGCGATCACGCGGCGGGCCAGCGGCACGATCTGGCGCAGCATCTCCCCCGCGTCCTTGTCGTCGAGGATCGAGAGCACGAGCGTCAGCGCCCGTCCGGACAGATCCTCGCGCACGGTCTCGGCCAGCGCGGCCATCCCGCCCGGGTTGTGGGCGCCGTCGAAGAACTTCGGCGGCGCCCCCTCGAGCAGCTCGAAGCGGCCCGGCACCCGCGTCCCCGCCGCGGCGCCGGTGACCGCCTCCTCGTCGAGCTCGCCCAGGTACGCCTCCGCGGCGGCGCGCGCCACCGCGAAGGTGCGCCGCTGGAAGCCGCCGCGCGCCAGCAGCGACGGCATGCCCGCCTCGCGGGCCACCACCAGCCGCGCGTCGACCCGCCGCGCCTCGTCCAGCGCGTCGGGGTGCAGGTCGGGCCCGACCACGAGCGTCGAGCCCGGCCGCACCACGGCCAGCTTCTCGCGCGCGATGTCGCGCACCGTCGGGCCCAGCCAGCGCGTGTGCTCGAGCCCGACGTTGGTCAGGACCGCGACCCGCGAGTCGAGCACGTTGGTGGCGTCCCAGCGGCCCCCGAGGCCGGCCTCGATGACCCCGGCGTCGACCTCGCGGCGCGCCATCTCCGAGAACGCCGCCGCGGTCAGCGCCTCGAACTGCGTCACGCGGTCGTCCTCGGCCAGCGTCCGGTCGACCCTGGCCGCCGCGCCCGCCGCCCGCTGGACCGCGGCGGCGAAGTCGTCGGGCGCGAGGTCGCGCTCGCCGATGCGCACGCGCTCGCCGAAGCGGACGAGGTGCGGCGAGAGATACGCGCCGGTCCGCCGCCCGTGGCGCTCGAGGATCGCGGCGATCATGCGCACCGTGGACGACTTGCCGTTCGTCCCCACCACGTGCACGGCGTCGAAGCGCTGCTGCGGCTCGCCCAGGGTCAGCAGCAGCCGGCGCATGCGGTCCAGCCCGAACCGCATGCCGAACAGCTCCAGGCCGAGCAGGTAGGCCTCGGCTTGGTCCTCGCTCCAGCGCGGCGCGCCGGCCGCCTGGGGCGGGCTCGACCGCCGGGGCGGACGCGCAGGGCTCATAGCTCGGCGAGCTCCCGGCGCAGCCGCTCGAGCTTGTCGCGCTCGGCCTGAACGACCGGCGCGGGCGCCTTGGCCACGAAGCGCTCGTTGGCGAGCTTGCCCTCCGCGCGCTGGATCTCGGACTCGAGCGTCGCCCGCTGCTCGACCAGCCGCCGCGCGTGCGCCTCGAGGTCGACGGCTTCGCTGCGCAGCACCGCGACCGCGCCGCCCGGCACCGGGATCGTGGCGATCGCCTCGCCCCCGTCGCCCGACAGCTCCAGGCGCGCCAGCAGCGCGATCCCGGCCGCGATGTCGTCGTAGCCCGACGCGTCGAGCCGCGCGGGCAGCCGCGGCCCGGGCGGCACGCCGACCGCCTGGCGCCAGCCGCGCACGGCCTGCACCGCCTCGAACTGGCGCTCGACCGCGGCCTCGGCCTGCGGGTCGAGCAGGGCGTCGTCGGCCGCCGGGTAGGGCGCGGCGGCCAGCAGGTCGTCCCGCGCCACCCCGGCGGGCAGCAGCGACCAGATCTCCTCGGTGACGAACGGGATGATCGGGTGCGCCATCGCCAGCGTCTCGGTCAGCACGTGCAGCAGCGTGGCCTGGGCGTCCTCATCGTCGAGGCGCGGCTTGACGAGCTCGATGTAGCGGTCGCACAGCTCGTCGAAGACGAACTCGTAGAGGCCCAGCGCGGCGCGGTGGAACTCGAAGGCCTCGATCGCCTCGCGCGTGGAGCGCTTGGCCCGCTGCAGCCGCGAGAGGATCCAGCGGTCCTCGACCGAGCGCGCGACCGGCGCCGGCGTGACGTCGGGGCCGACGCCGGCACCGACATCGCCATGCTTCTCTCTCCTTCTGGCGATGTTGGTGAGGGCGAACCGCGACGCGTTGAACAGCTTGTTGGCCAGCCGCTGGCCCTGCTCGACCTTCTCGGCGCTGTAGCGGACGTCCTGGGTCGAGGACATCGCCAGCAGCCCGAAGCGCGTCGCGTCGGCGCCGTGGGCCTCGATGACCTCCAGCGGGTCGATCCCCGTCCCCAGCGACTTGCTCATCCGGCGCCCGTCCGGCGCCTGGATGACCGAGTGGATGTAGACCTGCTCGAACGGGACCTCTTCGCGGAACGCGAGGCCCATCATGATCATCCGCGCGACCCAGAGGAAGATGATGTCGCGTGCCGTCGAGAGCACGTTGGTCGGGTAGAACGCGCGCAGCGCCGGCGTGTCCTGCGGCCAGCCCAGCGTGGCGAACGGCCACAGCGCCGAGCTGAACCACGTGTCGAGCACGTCCGGATCGCGCTCCCAGCCCTCCCCCCGCGGGGGCTCCAGCCCGCAGTAGACCTCGTCGTCGCGGTACCAGACCGGGATCTGATGGCCCCACCACAGCTGGCGCGAGATGCACCACGGGCGGATCTCCGACATCCACTGCTCGTAGACGCGCTCCCAGCGCTCGGGCACGAAGCGCACGCGCCCCTCGCGCACCGCCGCGATCGCCGGCTCGGCCAGCGGCTCCATGCGCATGAACCACTGCAGCGAGATGAGCGGCTCGACGCGGGCGCCCGAGCGGTGGCTGAACGGCACGACGTGCGGGTAGTCCTCGCGCGCGCGGATGGCGCCGTCGGCCTCGAGCGCCTCCACCACCGCGCGCTGGCACGCCTCGACGGTCAGCCCGGCGAAGCGCTCGCCCGCCGCCGCGGTCATCCGCCCGTCCTCGCCGATGACCGTGATCTCCTCCAGGCCGTGCTTGCGGCCGATCTCGAAGTCGTTGGGGTCGTGGCCCGGCGTGATCTTCAGCGCGCCGGTGCCGAAGTCGGTCTTGACGTACTCGTCGGCGATCACCGGCAGGCGGCGCCCGACGATGGGCAGGATCGCGGTGCGGCCGATCAGGTCGCGGTAGCGCTCGTCGCCGGGGTTGACCGCGACGGCGGTGTCGGCGAGCATCGTCTCCGGGCGCACGGTGGCCACGACGATCTCCCCGCCGCCCTCGAGCGGATAGGCGACCGAGTACAGCGTGTCGGTGACCTCGCGATCCTCGACCTCGAGGTCGCTGATGGCCGAGCGCAGCCCCGGGTCCCAGTTGACCATGCGGTTGTCGCGGTAGATCAGGCCCTTGTCGTAGAGCGCGACGAACACCTTCAGGACGGCCTCGACGTAGCCCGGGTCCAGCGTGAAGCGCTCGTCCTCGAAGTCGCAGCTGGCGCCGAGCCGCTTGAGCTGCTCGACGATCCGCGAGCCGTACTCCTCGCGCCACCGCCACACCCGCTGCACGAACGCCTCGCGGCCCAGCTCCTGGCGCGACGTCCCCTCCGCCGCCAGCAGCTGCTCGACCTGCTTCTGCGTGGCGATGCCGGCGTGGTCGGTGCCGAGGATCCACTTCGTCCGCTTGCCCTCCATGCGGGCCAGGCGGATCAGCGTGTCCTGGATCGTCGAGTTCAGCGCGTGCCCCATGTGCAGTGCGCCGGTGACGTTCGGCGGGGGGATCGCGATCGAGTAGTTCTCCTCCGGCGCGCCCTCGGGCTCGGGCGAGAACAGCCCGGACTCCAGCCAGCGTCGGGTGATGCGCGCCTCGACCTCGGCGGGCTCGAAGCGGGTGCGGGACTCCAGGTCGCTCATGTGGGCGGTGGAGTCTAGAAGTGGGGATCAGGCAGAAGCCGCGCGGCCCTCGTCGGGGTCCTCGCCCTCGGCCGCCTCGGTCACCAGCGTGGGGGGGATGCCGCGGTTGACCGTCTCCCGCGTCACGACGCACTTCTTGACGTCGCGCCGCGACGGCAGCTCGAACTGCACGTCGAGCAGGATCTCCTCGATGATCGAGCGCAGGCCGCGCGCGCCGGTCTCGCGCTCGAGCGCCTTGTCGGCGATCGCGGTCAGCGCCTCGTCGGAGAAGACGAGGTCGATCCCGTCGAACGAGAAGAAGCGCATGAACTGCTTGGCCAGCGCGTTGCGCGGCTCGGTGAGGATCGTGATGAGGTCGTCGCGCGACAGCTGGTGGACGGCGCTGACGACCGGCAGGCGCCCGATGAACTCGGGGATCAGCCCGTAGTTGACGAGATCCTCCGGCAGCGTCTGCTCGAAGACCTCGCCGGTGTCCTTCTGGTGATGGGACTCGATCGCCGCCCCGAAGCCGACGCCCTTGTGGCCGATGCGCCGCTCGATCACCTTGTCGAGGTTCGCGAACGCCCCGCCGCAGATGAACAGGACGTTCGTCGTGTCGATCGACAGGAACTCCTGGTGGGGGTGCTTGCGCCCGCCCTGGGGCGGCACGCTCGCCGTCGTGCCCTCGAGGATCTTCAGCAGCGCCTGCTGGACGCCCTCGCCGGACACGTCGCGCGTGATCGACGGGTTGTCGGCCTTGCGGGCGATCTTGTCGACCTCGTCGATGTAGATGATTCCCGTCTCGGCCTTCTTGACGTCGTAGTCGGCGGCCTGGATGAGCTTGAGCAGGATGTTCTCGACGTCCTCGCCGACGTAGCCGGCCTCGGTCAGCGCGGTGGCGTCGGCGATGGCGAACGGGACGTTGAGGATCCGCGCCAGCGTCTGGGCCAGCAGCGTCTTGCCGCAGCCGGTCGGGCCCAGCAGCAGGATGTTGGACTTCTGCAGCTCGATGTCGGAGTCCTCGACCTGCATCATCTGGACGCGCTTGTAGTGGTTGTAGACCGCGACGCTCAGCGTCCGCTTGGCCGTGTCCTGGCCGACCACGTACTCGTTGAGGACTTCCCAGATCTCCCGCGGCTTGGGGAGGTTCTCGATGTCGAACGACGGCGGGGCGGTCAGCTCCTCGTCGATGATCTCGTTGCAGAGATCGATGCACTCGTCGCAGATGTAGACGCCGGGGCCGGCGATGAGCTTCTTGACCTGCCGCTGGGACTTGCCGCAGAAGCTGCAGAGAAGCTGCTCGTTGGAGTCGGTCGGTCGGGCCATTCGTCTCAGGCGGACAGCATTCCCGCTCGGCCTCGAAGCTAGTGCTCCGAGATCACGCGGTCAATGATGCCGTACTCCTTTGCCTCTTCGGAAGACATGAAGTAGTCGCGCTCGGTGTCCTTGGACACCTTCTCGTAGGTCTGCCCCGTGTGCTTGGCGATGATGTGATCCAGGCGCTGGCGGATGTCGATGATCTCCTTGGCGTGGATCTCGATGTCCGTCGCCTGCCCCTGGAAGCCCGAGCTCACCTGGTGGATGAGGATCTTCGCGTTGGGCAGCGCCATCCGCTTGCCCGGCGCGCCGCCGGCCAGCAGCAGCGCCCCCATGCTCATCGCGATCCCGACGCAGATCGTCTGCACGTCGGGCTTGATGAACTGCATGGTGTCGTAGATGGCCAGACCCGCGTACACCGACCCGCCGGGCGAGTTGATGTAGATCGAGATGTCCTTGTCGGGATCCTCGGACTCGAGGTGCAGCAGCTGCGCCACGATCAGGTTCGCGATCTGATCGTCCACGGGCGTCCCCAGGAAGATGATGCGCTCGTTGAGGAGGCGGGAGTAGATGTCGAAGGCGCGCTCGCCTCGCGACGTCTGCTCGACCACCATGGGGACAAGAGGGCTCATGATCCTCGCTTCGATTCGCTCCCGGCCGAGACGTTCCTGCCCTCGGCGCCCGAGCGGCTCAGTCTACCGAGGTGGTCGTCCGGGCCCTGTCGGGCTTGAGGGGGGCGCTCAGCCGCCCGGCGTCCAGATCTGCGGGCGGCCTTCGGCGTCCTCGGCGGCGCCCTTGTCCGGCGTCCACAGCTTGTCGCGCGCCTGGGCCTGCTCCACGCTGATCGGCGTCGCCTGCTCGACCAGGAAGTCGATCGCCTGGCGCGCGGCCAGATCCTCCTTGAGGTCGTCGAGGCGGCCGGACTGCTCGAGGCGGTCGCGCAGCTTCTCGACCTTGACGTTCTCGCGGGCGGCCGAGGCCTGCAGCGCGTCGAGGATGTCGCCGTCGGACGGCTCGATACCCTCGGCGGCCACGACGGCGGCGATGACCGCTTCGCGGCGCAGGGCCTGCTCGGCGTCGGGCTTGGCCTCCTCGAGCAGCTCCTCCTCCGACTTGCCGGAGATCTGCAAGTACATCTCGCGCGAGATCCCCTGATGGCCGAGCGAGTGCAGCATGCGGTCCCACAGCTCTCTCGCGCGCGCCTCCACGAGCGCATCGGGCACATCGACCGTCGCCTCCTTGACGACGGCGTCGACGACCGCCTCGCGGTAGGCCTGCTCGACCTGGCGCTCGTCGGCCTCCATCAGCTTGGCGCGGATGTCGTCGCGCAGCTCGCCGAGGGAGTCGAAGCCGGCCTGGTCGACGGCGAAGTCGTCGTCGAGCTCGGGCAGGACCTTCTCCTTGACCTCGCTGACGGTGACGGCGAACTCCGCCTCCCGGCCCGCCAGCTCCGACGCGGGCTCGCCGGGGGCCCGCGCGCCGTAGTCGTCGGGGAAGCGCACCTTGACCGTGCGCTCCTCGCCCGCCTTGACGCCCTTGAGCTGCTCCTCGAAGCCCGGGATCAGCCGCTCGGAGCCGAGCTCGATCATCTGGTCGCGGCCGGCGCCGCCCTCGAACTCCTCGCCGTCGATCGCGCCGACGTAGTCCATGACGACGAAGTCGCCCTCGCCGGCCTCGCGCTCGACGGTCTCCAGGCGGGCGGCGCGCTCGCGCAGCGCGTCGAGCTCGGCCTGGACCGCGTCGTCGGAGGCCTCCGGCTCGCGCCGGCCGACCTCGACGCCCTGGTAGGCCCCCAGCTGCGCGGACGGCCGCACGCCGATCTCGACGGTGAACGTCAGCGGCTGGCCCTCCTCGGGCAGGTCGCCGAGATCGAGGTCGGGCTCGCCCACCGGGGAGATCTTCGCGGCGCCGATCGCGTCCGCGTACCAGCGGCCGAGCGCGTCGCGCACGGTCTCGTCGAGCACGGCCTGGCGGCCGATGCGGCGGATGACGACCGGCGGCGGCACCTTGCCCTTGCGGAAGCCCGGGATGCGCATCTCGCGGCCCAGCGCCTTGGCGGTCCGGACGACCTGGCGCTCGACCTCCTCGGGCGGGACCTCCGCCTCGACGCGGACGCGGGACTCGGGCAGCTCGGTGACGGTCGTCTTCATGGGCGGCTGACGATAGCGGTCGAGCCCGCTTCCCCGCGCGTCAACTCGAGTCCAGCGTGGCGACCCGGGCTGTCTCGGTCAGGGTCGCGTAGACCGCGCGCGTCTGGCGGGCCACGTCGACCCAGTCGAAGCGCAGGACGTGCTCGGAGGCCTGCGCGACCAGGTCGCGCAGGGCCGCGTCGGTGAGCACCTTGACCATCATGCGCGCGAGCGAGCGCGGGTCGCGCGAGCGGAAGCGCAGCGCCACGTCGTCGCTGGGCGCGACCTCGGCCAGGCCGCCCGTGTTGGCGACGATGCAGGGGCAGCCGCTGGCCATGGCCTCGAGCGCGACGAGGCCGAACGGCTCGTACAGCGACGGCACCACGCACAGGTCGGCGATGCGGTACAGCGAGTGCAGGAGGTCGTCGCCGATCCAGCCGGCGAACGTCCCGTGCGCGTCGAGCCCCAGCTCGGTGGCCTGCCGGCGCAGCTGCGCCTCGTGGGTGCCCGAGCCGGCGACGACGAAGCGCAGGTCGGGGACTTGCTCGATCACCTCGGGCAGCGCGTCGAGCGCGAACTGGAAGCCCTTCTCGTAGACGAGGCGGCCGACGAGCAGCAGCAGCCGCTCGTCCGGCGCCGCGAAGCGGGCGCGCAGCGCGGCGAGATCGGAGACCGGCCGCAGGTCGCCCGGGTCGATGCCGTTGGGGATGACCGAGACCGCGGACTCGTCGACGCCGAAGACGTCGGCGACGTGGCCGCGCATGTAGTGCGAGCAGGTGATCAGCCCGTCCGCGCGACGGGCCATCCAGCGCTCGGTGGCGTGGATCTTGCTCTGCGGCGGCTTGTCGACCCAGCCCTGGTGGCGGCCGTGCTCGGTCGCGTGGATCGTGGCCAGGAACGGCACGCCGATGCGGTCGGCCAGCGAGGCCGCCGCCCGGGCGACGAGCCAGTCGTGGCCGTGGACGAGGTCGAACTCGTGCTCGCTGGCCAGCGCCGTGCCCGCCGCGCGCATGTCGTCGTTCATCGCGCGCACCCAGGCCAGGAAGCGGTCGAGGTCGCGCGGCAGCCGCGGCTCGGGCACCCGGTGGACGTGGACGCCGGCGCGGAGCGCGCTGCCGGCGTCGCCCCGCGTCAGCACGTGGACCTCGACCCTCTGGCGCACGAGCTCCTCGCTGAGCTTGCGCACATGGCGGGCCAGGCCCCCCTCGACGACCGGCGGGTACTCCCAGGAGAGGATGAGAACGCGGCCGTTCAAGCGGTGTCGAACCCTATCGCGGCACGCGTCGTCGGTCGCGACGACCGACCGGCCGGCTCAGCGGGTCAGCAGCGACAGCCCGGCGAGGTGCTCGAGGCGCTCGCGCCAGTCGCCGGCGGGCAGGTCGGCCTCCGGCGCGACGCCGGGCCGGACGGGGACGACCACCGCGACGTCGTCGCCGCGCAGGTAGGCGACGACGCCGTCCGAGGCGTCGAGCGGCGTGTAGGCGCCGGCGAAGGACGCCTCCCGCTCGGCGCGCAGCGCGAGCGCGCGGTGGATGAGGTACAGCTTGCGATGCCCAGGCGCCGACTCGGCGCCTGAGCGCAGGGTGTCCAGCGCCGCCCGCCGCGCCGCCCAGTCCACCGGCCGGCGGTTGTCGGGGTCGACGAGGTTGAGGGCGAGCAGCTCGTCGCCCTGGTAGGTGTCGGGCACGCCGGGGACCGTGTACTTGAGCAGCAGCTGGCCGAGGATGGAGATCTCGCCGGCCGCGGCCACGCGCGCGGCGAACGGCAGGAAGTCCTTCAGGAACGGTGGGTGCGCCACCACCGCGCGGGCGAAGCGCCGCACCGCCGCCTCCCACGCCGCGTCCTGGTCGGCCCAGCTCGTGTTGACCTTCGCCTCGCGCAGCGCCTTCTCGAGGTAGCCGTCGAGGCGCTCGAGCGGCTCGATCGGCCAGGCGCCGACGAGGGTCTGGTAGAGCAGGTACTCCTCGTTGCGGTCCGGTGCCGACTCCTCCCGCAGCGCCTCGTTCAGCGCCCGCCAGCGCAGGACGTGCTCGCGCCACTCGGCCGCCATCCACGTCAGCGCGCCGATCCGCGCCCGCACGTCGCCGCCGCGCTTGGTGTCGTGCGTCTGGGTGACGAGCAGGTTGCGCGGGAAGCGCCGCGCCCGCTCGGCGTTCGCCGCGTGGAAGTCCGCCACCGAGACGCCGAACCGCGCCGGGTCGCCGCCCACCTCGTTGAGCGCGAGCAGGCGGTTGTAGCGATAGAACGCGGTGTCCTCGATGCCCTTCGCCGTCACCGCCGGCGACGTCTGCTGGAAGCGCGTGACGAACTCGGCCGGCACGTCGTCATCCAGCAGCAGCGCGCGGGCCAGCTCGGCGGGCAGGTCGGACACCGCCGCACGGTCCGCGTCGGCGACCCGCCCCGACCACGGCTCGACGTACGTGCGGTACACCGGCAGCCGCGCGAGCCCCTCGGCGATCCCCGGCAGGTCGGCAATCCGCCGCAGCCGGTCGACCTCGCGCGCGAACGTCGTCTGCGCCTGCTCGATCTGGGCCTCGAGCGCAACCTCCGCGAACGACCGCGTCTCACCCGCGAAGTCGGCGTACAGCGCCGTGAAGGCGCCCTCGGCGCCGCCGTCGACGAACACGCCCTGCACGTCGTTGAGGAACTCGTAGCCGACCGTCCCCTCCACCGGCCAGTCGCGCAGCGCCTCGTCGGGGTGCAGGATCTTCTCCACCCACACGTGCTCGGCTCCCGCGTCGCGCAACCGCCGCAGGTATCCCGCCGGATCCGCCAGCCCGTCGGGATGGTCGACCCGCAACCCGAACAGCACCCCCTCGCCCAGCAGCTCAAGCACCTTCGAGTGCGTCGTCGCGAACACGTCGGGGTCCTCCTGGCGGATCGCCGCGAGGTCATCGATGTCGAAGAACCGCCGGTAGGCGCCCGTCTGCGCGTCCACGTCGAACCACTGCACGCGCAGCGCCGGGTCGCGCCACCACCGGTTCTCGTCGCCCGTGCCCATGTGGTTGGGCACGATGTCGAGCACGATCGGCAGCCCCGCCGCGGCGAGCGCGCGCAGCCCCTCCTCCCCGCCCAGCTCGCGCGAGACCTGGGTCGGGTCCACGACGTCGTAGCCGTGCGTCGAGCCCGCGCGCGCCTGCAGCGACGGCGACAGGTACAGGTGGCTGACGCCGAGGTCGCGCAGGTAGGGCACCAGCTCGCGCACGTCGGCGAACGTCAGGTCCGGGCCGAGCTGCAGCCGGTAGGTGGCGCGCATCCGCGACGTCTACCCGGCGCGGCGCAGCACGAGCACCGACCGCGCCGGCACCGTCACCGCGTCGCGCGCCTCGAAGCGCCGGGCGCCCTGCTCCTCGTCGGGCGCGGACGTATCGATCTCGCTGCACCAGGCCGAACCGAAGCGCTGGTTGGGCAGCGTGAACGCCACGTCCTCGTGGTGGGCGTTGAACAGCATCAGCCACGAGTCGTCGCTCAGCGGCCGGCCCTG
>JAWKKD010000006.1:0-246901 GCA_041393435.1 Solirubrobacterales bacterium
AGGCGGTGCGCCTGACCAAGGGCGACTTCACGGCCAAGACCGTCTACGAGGACGATCCGCTGGCCGCCGCCCGGGCGTGGGTGGCGCAGGGCGCACGCTATTTGCACGTCGTCGACCTCGACGGCGCCAAGCAGGGCCGCCCGCAGAACCTGCACCACCTGGAGCGCATCGCGCGCGAGCTGGCGGTGCCGGTCCAGTACGGCGGCGGCCTGCGCGACCTCGGCGCGGTGCGCGACGCCCTGCGGGCCGGTGCCCAGCGGATCGTGCTCGGCACGGCGGCGTTCCGCGACGTCGACTTCCTCGACGAGGCCCTCGGTGCGTGGGGCGACCGCGTCGTGGTCAGCGTCGACGTGCGTGGGGGCAGGGTGTCGGCCGCCGGCTGGCAGGAGACGACGCAGATGCCCGCCGACGACGCGATCCGCCGTCTGCAGGACCGCGGCGTGCGCCAGTTCGTCTACACGAACGTCGACAAGGACGGCATGCTCGAGGGCCTGGACCTCGAGGAGGTCGCGTGGATCGCCTCGATCGTGCGCGGGCGGTTCATCATCTCGGGCGGGATCGGCTCGCTGGCCGACCTCGACGGGCTGATGTCGCTGCGGCAGGTCAACCTGGCCGGCGTGATCGTCGGCAAGGCGCTCTACGAGCGGCGCTTCACGGTCGAGGAGGCGCTCGAGATCCTCGCCGAGCCCAAGCGCGGCGCCAACGGCTCCGAAGACGCGGACGACGACGCGGCGTAGCGCGGGCATCGGGATGACCGCAGATCTGCCGCTCGTCGTCGACGGCGCCTGGCTCGAAGCTCGCCTCGGCGATCCTCGTCTGCGCATCGTCGATGCCACCGCGCACCTGCGCCTGCCCGCCGACGGCTCGGTCGAGCTGCGCCCGGGCCGCGAGAGCTACGCGCGCGAGCACATCCCGGGCGCCGTGTTCGCCGACCTGCTCGGGGATCTGGCCGACCGCGACGCGCCGCTGCCGTTCACGGTCCCGGCCTCGGAGCGCTTCGCGCGGTGCATGGGCGCGCTCGGCGTGGGCGAGGGGACCTACGTCGTCGTCTACGACCAGCTCGACCCGGCGCGCGACCCCGAGAACTACCAGCTGTGGGCGCCGCGGCTGTGGTGGCATCTGCGCCTCGAGGGCTTCGACGACGTGGCGGTGCTCGACGGCGGCCTCGGGGCGTGGAAGGCCGAGGGCCGTCCGGTCACGAGCGCGCCGTCCTCGTATCCGCCGGCCGCGTTCCGCGCCCGGCGCCGGCCGGAGCTGCTGGCCGACACCGACGAGGTCGCCGCCGCCATCGCCGACGACGACGTCGTGATCATCAACGCGCTCACGGCGGAGTCCTACGCCGCCGCGCGGATCCCGCGCAGCCACAACGTGTCGTTCACGCTGATCGTCGACCCGACGACCGGTCGCATGCGCTCCGCGGACGAGCTGCGCCCGCACTTCGAGAGGACGGGCGCGCTGGACCGAGGCCGGCGGGCGATCACGTACTGCGGCGGCGGGATCGCGGCCTGCGTCGGCGCGCTCGCGCTGGCTCGGCTGGGCCGCGGCGACGTGGCGGTGTACGACGGCTCGATGAGCGCGTGGACCGCTGACCCCGGGCGGCGGGTGGAACGGGGGTGACCGCTTCGCTCCCGGCCTCCCACCGTCGCTCTGGGAGTGCGTAGGGTGACCGCTCCGGTGGTCGGCCACAGTACCGTTGGGGCGTGCATCTCAAGCGCGTCATCCCGTGCCTGGACGTCGACGCCGGCCGTGTCGTCAAGGGCACCCGCTTCCTCGACCTGCGCGACGCTGGCGATCCGGTCGAGCTCGCCGCGCTGTATGACCGCGAGGGCGCGGACGAGCTGGTGTTCCTCGACATCACCGCGACGCACGAGAAGCGCGAGACGATGGTCGAGCTGGTCCGGCGGACGGCCGACGAGGTGTTCGTGCCGTTCACGATCGGCGGTGGCATCCGCAGCGCCGCCGACGCCCAGGCGGTGCTCGACGCGGGGGCCGACAAGGTGTCGGTCAACTCGGCGGCGGTCGCCCGGCCCGAGCTGCTGACCGAGATGGCGCAGGTGTTCGGCGACCAGTGCGTCGTGCTGGCGATCGACGCGCGGCAGCGGCCCGGCGGCGGCTGGGAGGTCTACGTCGCGGGCGGGCGCACCGCGACGGGCCGGGACGTCCTCGAGTGGGCGCGCGAGGGCGTGCAGCGGGGCGCGGGGGAGATCCTGCTGACCTCGATGGACCGCGACGGCACCAACGACGGCTACGACCTGGCGCTGACCAGCGCGGTGAGCGAGGCGGTCGGAGTGCCGGTCATCGCGTCGGGCGGCGCGGGGGAGCCGCGCCATCTCGCGCAGGCGCTGGCGGCCGGCGCCGACGCCGCCCTGGCCGCGTCGATCTTCCACTTCGGACGCTTCTCGATTGCCGAGACCAAGGCGGCGCTGGTCGACGCCGGCCTCCCCGTGCGCCAGCTGGCGGCGGCGCGATAACCCGCGCGCTCGCCATCGCGGGCCTCCATTCGACGTCGTCTCGCAGCTCTGCGTCAGGATGGCGCGGATGACGTTCGAGCGCCTCACCGGCGTGCCCGGCCTGGCCGCGCTGCGGGCGTTCGCCGCGCGCGGGACCGGGCCGCGGCTGTGGCTGGTCGGCGGGGCGGTGCGCGACGCATGTCTGAAGGCGCCGGTGCGCGACCTCGACGTGGTGGTCGAGGGCGACGCGCTGGCCGTGGCGCCGCAGCTCGGCGACGTGGTCGAGCGCCACGAGCGCTTCCGGACCGCCGAGGTGGTCGTGGACGGCGCGCGGGTGAACGTGGCGAGCGCGCGGACGGAGACGTACGCCGAGCCGGGGGCGCTGCCGGACGTCGTGCTCGGCGCCAGCATCGAGGACGACCTGCGCCGGCGCGACTTCACGATCAACGCGATCGCGGTCGGGCTCGCCGACGGGCGGGTGGTCGCGGTCCCGGGCGCGCGGGCGGACCTCGACACCCGCCGGCTGCGGGTCCTGCACGAGCGGTCGTTCCTCGACGACCCGACGCGGATCTACCGGCTGGTCCGCTACGCGCTGCGGCTGCCGGCGCAGGCCGACGAGGCGACGGCGGCGCTGGCGCGGGCGGCGGTGGCGGGTGGGGCGCTCTTGACGGTCAGCCGCGACCGGATCGTCAACGAGCTGCGGCTCATGCTCGCCGAGGACGACCCGGCCGGGATGCTGGCGGCGGCGCACGAGTGGGTGGGCAGCGCAGCGCCCGCGGTCGACGCCGAGCTGGCCCGGCGCGCGCTGGCGCTGCTACCACCCGACGGCCGCCCGGAGATCGTGCTGGCGGCCAGCGGGTCGATCGGCGACGGCCGGCGCGCCGCCCGCGACGTCCAGTGGTTCGACGATGCGCGCCCGGCCCGGCGGCGGGCCCAAGCCGCGGCGCAGGGCGCACGTGAGCTGGCCGGTGCGCTCGAGGTGGCGGCGCGGCCGTCGGAGGTGGCGGCGGCGGTGCGCAACCGGCCGGTCGAGGCGGTGGCACTGGCCGGGGCGCTCGGGCCCGCGCAGGTCGCCGCGCGGTGGCTGGGCGAGCAGCGGCACATCCGGCTCGAGATCGACGGGCGTGACGTGATGACGGCCGGCGTGGAGGAGGGCCCGGCGGTGCGCGCGGCGCTGGAGCGCGCGCTTGCCGCTCGCCTCGACGGCACGATCCCGCCGGGGCGCGACGCCGAGCTCGCCGCGGCGCTCGGCCGGTGAGTTGCGCCTTCTGTCCGAGGGGTGGACGTAAAGCGCAACTCGCCGGATACGCTGGCGCGGCTGTGGGCGCGCTGAACGCCATGCGCTGGGACGGGTCCGCCGGCCACTACGAGGTGTGGTACGTGACGCTGACCGACCCGGCCAGCGGCGTGGGGGTCTGGATCCGGCTGACGATGGTGGCGCCGCTGGCGGGCGAGGCCACCTGCTCGCTGTGGGTGCTGGCGATGGATCCGCGCGGCGACCTGGTGGGCCGCAAGGCGACGCACCCGGTGCAGCGGCTCACCGCGAACGCCAAGCCGTTCCGGGTCACGATCGCCGGCGCGCACCTCGACGACCGCTCGACCGCGGGCGCGTTCGAGGACGTCGCCTGGGACCTGCGTTGGGCGCCCGGCCGCGCGTACGAGCACGTGCACCCGGTCCTGCGCCGCGCGAGGGTCGCCCGGACCGTGCTGGCGCTGCCGCACGGCGACGTGCTCGTCCATGGCTCGGTCAGCCTCCCCGGCGGCCGCGACCTGCGCATCGCCAGCGCCCGCGGCGGCCAGGCCCATCTGTGGGGCGCCAAGCACGCGCAGCGCTGGGCGTGGGCGCACGCCGGTGACTTCACCGACCAGGACGGTGCGCCCGTGCCGGACACGTTCGTCGACGGGGTGTCCGTGTACGTGCCCCGCTTCGGCCGCGAGGTCGGGCCGAGCACGCCGATCGTCGGACGCTTCCTCGGCGAGGACTTCGCGTCGCGCTCGCCGCGGCGGGTGCTGGCGAACCGCAGCGCGATCGGCCTGACCGCCTGGCGCTTCGAGGCGCGCGACGGAGCGCGCCGCATCGTCGGGACGGTTGACGCGCGCCGCGACCAGCTCGCCGGCGTCACCTACCACGACCCCGACGGCGACCTCGCCTACTGCTACAACACCGAGGTGGCGAGCGCCCACCTGTCCGTCTTCGACCGCGCGGCATCCGGCCGTCGCGACTGGCTCCTGCGCCAGACGCTCCTGTCCAACGGCCGGGCGCACTTCGAGTACGCCCAGCGCGAGCCGGTGCCCGGCCTCCCGCTGCTGGTCTGATGTTCCACTGGGAGGGCGATCACCTGGCCGCCGATCTGCCGCACGGCGCGCGGGCGCTGTTCACGACCCGGCGGGGCGGCGTGTCCGAGGGGCCGTTCGCGTCCCTGCACCTGGGCCGCAGCGCGCCCGGCGATGCGGGCGGCGACACGCTCGAGCATGTCGAGGCCAACCGGGCGCGCCTCGCGCATGCCGCCGGCGACCGGCCGCTGCGCATCGCCCGCCAGGTCCACGGTGCGGACGTGGCCACCGACGACGACCCGCGCGCGGAGGCCGATGGCCAGGTCACCCGGCGTCACGACGTGGCGGCGACGGTCCTGGTCGCCGACTGCCTGCCGGTGGCGCTCGCGGCACCCGACGCGGTGGCCATCGTCCACGCCGGCTGGCGCGGGCTGGCCGCCGGGGTGCTGGCCGGCGGGCTGCGCGCGCTCGGTGGCGGGCCGGTGACCGCGGCGCTCGGCCCGGGGATCGGCGTCTGCTGCTTCGAGGTGGGAGACGAGGTCCGCGCGGCGTTCGCGCACCATCCCGGCGCCCGGCGCGGGCGCAACGTCGACCTCAAGCTCATCGCCCGCCGTGAGCTGCGGGCCGCCGGCGTGGAGGTCGTCGAGGACTGCGAGCTGTGCACGGTCTGCGAGCCGGCGCTGTTCTTCTCGCACCGCCGCGACGGGGAGCGCACGGGCCGCCAGGCGGGGGTGGCGTGGCGGAGCCGGGCGGACCGGGAGCGCACGGGCCGCCAGACGGAGGCCGCGTGCCGCCGCTGATCAGGGGCCTCGACCCCGACACGGTCCGCGCCAACCTCGCCGAGGTGCAGGCCGAGGTCGGCGACGGCGTCCAGGTGCTGGCCGCCACGAAGTACGTCGCGCTCGAGGAGGTCGGCGTGCTGAAGGCGGCGGGGGTGACGCTGTGCGGCGAGAACCGCGCCCAGGACCTCGTGGCCAAGCAGCAGGCGCACCCCGAGCTGACGTGGGACTTCATCGGCCAGCTGCAGAGCCGCAAGGTCAAGCAGATCCTGCCGCTCGTGCGCTACGTGCACTCGGTCGCCAGCGACTCGGTGCTCGAGCAACTGGCGCGGCACGGCACGCCGGCGACGCAGGTCCTGGTCCAGGTCAACATCGCCCGCGAGGCCGGCAAGGCCGGCGTGGACCCCGACGAGCTGCCGGCGTTCCTCGAGCGCTGTCCGGTGACGGTCGTCGGGCTGATGACCATGCCGCCGCTCGCCCAGCGGCCGCAGGACAGCGCCCGCTGGTTCGCTGCCCTGCGCGAGCTGGCGCAGCGCCATGGCCTGCGCGAGCTCTCGATGGGCACGACCCAGGACTACGCGGTCGCCGCCGCGGAGGGGGCAACGATCGTCCGGGTCGGTTCGCGTCTCTACAATCGGCGTTAGCAGGGTTTTCGCCTGCGACCCCGAAAGGCAGGACCCGATGGCCTTCCGTGACTCCTGGCATAGCGCGCTCGTCTACTTCGGCCTGGCCGAAGAGCGCGACCCGCGCGCGTACGACGACGACGAGCCCGAGCCCCGCGCCCTCGACGACGAGCCGGAGGAGCGCCCGCGCGAGCGCGCGAACATCCGGCGCCTGAGCGGCGGCCGCCGGCGCCGCGACGACTTCGACGACATCTTCGCCGACGACGAGCCCGCCGGCCGGCCCACCACCGTCCTGCGCTCCGTCGGGAGCGGCCGCGGCGGCAACGGGCGCTCCAGCGACGTGCGCGTCCACCTCGTCGTGCCGAAGTCCTTCAACGACGCGCAGCAGGTCGCCGACAAGTTCAAGGACTCGATTCCCGTCATCCTCAACCTGCAGGGCGTCGACGTCGACCTCTCCAAGCGCCTGATCGACTTCGCCAGCGGCCTGACCTACGCACTCGACGGCGGCATGCAGCGGATCGCCGACAAGGTGTTCATGCTGACCCCGCGCAACGTCGAGATCTCCGCGGAGGAGCGCGCGCGGCTGATCGAGAAGGGCTTCTTCAACCAGAGCTGAGCGGGACCGAGCGCGTCCTGGGCGGGAGCGGCTGGATCCGGGCGCGGGGTCTCGTAGACTCGGCCGCCGCATGATCGGATTCGTCGGCGCCGGGAACATGGCCACCGCGCTCGCGCGCGGGTGGGGCGATCCCGTGCTCGCGACCGACTCCGGCTCGGGCCGCGCCGCCGCGCTGGCCGCCGAGCTGGGCGGCGAGGCGCTGCTCGACAACGCCGAGCTGTTCCGCCGCGCCGACACGATCGTGCTGGGCCACAAGCCCCACCAGCTCAAGCCGGTGGCGGCGGGCGTCGACGGCGCCGGCAAGACCGTGATCTCGATCCTCGGCGGCATCCCGGTCGCGGCGCTGCAGGCCGCATATCCGCACTCGACCGTGATCCGCGCCGTGCCGAACACGCCGGTGTCGCTGCGCCGCGGCGTCACGTGCCTCGCGCAGGGCGGCGAGCAGGCCGTCGAGCTGTTCGAGCGGGTCGGCCGCGTGTTCGTGCTGCCCGAGTCGCAGATGGGCGTCGCGCTCGCTACCACCAGCGTGATGCCGGCGTACGTGGCGCTGGTCGCCGAGGCCGCGATCGACGCGAGCGTCCGGGGCGGTCTGCCGGCGGGGCAGGCGACCGAGATGCTCCTGGCCACGCTCGCCGGCAGCGCCGAGCTGCTGCTCGCCCGCGACGGCGACACGCTCGGGGTGCGGCGCGAGGTCACCTCGCCCGGCGGCTCGACCGCCCGCGGCCTCGCCGCGCTCGAGCGCAACGGGCTGCGCACCGCGTTCGACGATGCGCTGCAGGCGGTGATCGCGGGCACCAGCCACGCGCCGCCCCGACCCGGTGGCGACGTCTCGGGGGTGGTCGAATGACGGCGATCCTCGCCGCCATCACCCGTGGCGACGTCGCCGACTACGTCGGCGCGTTCTTCCGCGTCTGGTCGCTGCTGATCCTCGCCTACATCGTCCTGTCGCTCATCTACGCGTTCGGCCGGCTGCCGTACTCGAGGGTCCTGACGACGATCTTCGAGTTCCTGCGCGACGTCGCCGAGCCGCTGCTGCGGCCCTTCCGGCGGATCCTGCCGAACTTCGGCCCGTTCGACTTCAGCCCGATCCTGGCCCTGATCGCCCTGGGGATCGTCGGGTCGATCGTCGTGAACATCATTCGCGGGTGACCCGGCGCGCCGCATGGACGCGGGCGGGCCTGGTGGTCGCCGTCGTGCTGGTGCTCGACCAGGTGAGCAAGGCGCTCGTGCGTCACAACATCGCACCGGGTGAGCGCGACCAGGTCCTGCCGTTCCTCGACCTCGTCAACACCCGCAACGAGGGCATCGCGTTCGGGGGCCTCGGTGGCTCGCCGATCGTCATCGCGCTGGTCATCGCGGCGCTGGTCGGAATCGTCGTCGTGTTCGCGCTCAACGCGACCCGGCGCTGGGCGTGGCTGTCGGCCGGCCTGCTGCTCGGCGGGGCGCTGGGCAACATCATCGACCGGCTGCGCGAGGGCGCGGTCACCGACTTCCTCAAGCTGCCGCACTGGCCGCAGTTCAACGTCGCCGACATCGCGGTGACGCTCGGGGTCCTCTCGCTGTTCTTCGTGCTCGGCGATGATCGTCACGATCGCGCCTGACGAGGCGGGCCGCCGCCTCGACCACGCCCTCGCCGGGCCGCTGGGGTCGCGCGCGCGGGCGCAGCGCCTGATCGACGCGGGGCTCGTCACCGTCGACGGGCGGGCCCGGCCCAAGCGCCACGTCCTGCGCGGCGGCGAGCGGGTCGAGATCGCCGCCGAGCCCCCGCCCGCACCGGCCTCGCCGGCCGCCGCGCTCGACCTGCGCATCGCCTACGAGGACGCCGACCTGCTCGTCGTCGACAAGCCCGCCGGCCTCGTCGTGCACCCGGCGGCGGGCCACCCCACCGGCACGCTCGCCCAGGCGCTGGCCGCGCGGGGGATCGCCGCCCACCGCGGCGGGATCGTCCACCGCCTCGACCGCGACACCAGCGGCCTGCTGCTCGCCGCCAAGGACGACGCCACGCTGCGCGTGCTCCAGGACGCGCTGCGCGCCCGCCGCATCGAGCGCGAGTACCTGGCTCTCGTCGAAGGCCGCCCGCCCGCCCGCACCGGCACGATCGACGCGCCGATCGGCCGCGACCGCCGCGACCGCCTGCGCCACTCGACCGACACGGCCAGCCCGCGCGCCGCGGTCACCCACTTCGAGATCGAGCGCGCGCTGCCGGCGACGACCCTGCTACGCGTGCGACTGCAGACCGGTCGCACCCACCAGATCCGGGTGCACCTGCGCGAGATCGGCCATCCGGTCGTCGGCGACCGCGACTACGGGGCCACCCTCGACCTGGGGCTCGAACGCCAGTTCCTGCACGCCGCCCGCCTGGCCTTCGACCACCCGCGCAGCGGCGAGCGCGTCGAGGTCGTTTCGCCGCTGCCGCCCGACCTCGAGGACGCCCTGCAGCGCGCGGTACACTGAGGCGGTCAAGGGCTGCCCGAGGCCCGTCCCTGCCCGCATGTCCGCGGGTGTGGCCGAGCGGCGGCGAATCGCACCACAGATCAAGGGAGAGCTCTCATGGCCGAGCCGATCGGCATCCGCGAGCTTCTTGAGGCCGGCGTCCACTTCGGCCACCAGACGCGTCGCTGGAACCCGAAGATGCGCCGTTTCATCTACGGCGAGCGCGACGGCATCTACATCATCGACCTGCTCAAGACGCAGGTGCTGCTCGAGCAGGCGCAGGAGTTCGCCTCGCGCCTGGCGCACCGCGGCGGCGTCGTGCTGTTCGTCGGCACGAAGAAGCAGGCCCGCGACGCGGTCAAGGAGACCGCCGAGGCGGCCGGCATGCCGTACGTCAACCAGCGCTGGCTCGGCGGCCTGCTGACGAACTTCCAGACGATCAGCCTGCGCATCAAGCGCCTGCACGACCTCGAGCGCTACGAGCGCGAGGGCCAGCTGGCGCTGCTGCCGACCCGCGAGCGCCTGTCGGCCGAAGCCGACCTGGCCAAGCTGCGCGCGAACCTCGGCGGCGTGAAGAACATGCAGCGCACCCCGGACGCCATGTTCGTCGTCGACCTCAAGACCGAGGCGATCGCGGTCCGCGAGGCCCAGCGCCTGCGCATCCCGATCATCGGCCTCGTCGACACCAACTGCGACCCGGACGGCATCGACTACGTCGTGCCGGGCAACGACGACGCGATCAAGGCCTGCGCGCTGATCACGCAGGCGGTCGGCGCGGTCGTCGCCGAAGGCCGCCAGGTCTTCCGCGCCGAGGAGGAGCGCGCCCGCCAGGAGGCCGAGGAGAAGGCGCGCCGCGAGGCCGAGGAGCGCGCCCGCCGCGAGGCGGAGGAGCGCGCCAAGCGTGAGGCCGAGCACGCGGCGCTGCGCGCCGCCGAGCTGGCCGCGCGCGAGGAGGCGAAGATCCGCACGGCGGCCGGGGAGACGCGCGATCAGGCCGAGGCCCAGGTGGCCGGGGCGGTGGCCGAGAGCGGGATCCCCAACCCCGATCCGACGGTGACGCCGGAGGCCGACCGCGAGACGGCGCAGGCCGCGCGCAAGGCCGGCGGTCCGAGCAAGGCGCAGGACCCGCACCCCGCGCCCGTGGCGGAGGCCGGCGAGCCGATCACCAACGCCGACGTCAGCGCCGCGGCCGGCGAGCCGTCTGCCGAGGCGGCGCCGTCCAGCGCCGCGGCGGGCGAGTCGTCTCCGGAGGCGGCGCCGTCCAGCGCCGCGGCGGGCGAGCCGCCTGCGCAGGCAGCGCCCACCGCCGAGGCGACCGCCGCCCCGGCGGACGCTCCCGCGCCCGACGCCGCCGCGGCCCCCGAGCCCGCCCCCGCCAACGGCGGCGCCGCGCCCGCGGAGGCGCAGCCCGCCCCGCCGGCCGGCGACAGCGCCGACGTGACCAAGACCGAGAACAGCCAGGAAGAAGCGACCCAGTGACCGACGTGAGCTATTCCCCCAGCGCCAAGGACGTCAAGGCCCTGCGCGACCGGACCGGCGCGGGCATGATGGACTGCAAGAAGGCCCTGACCGAGTCCGGCGGCGACGTCGACAAGGCGATCGAGATCCTGCGCGTCAAGCAGGGCAAGCGCATCGAGGACCGCGGCGAGCGCCTGGCCACGGAGGGCACCGTCCAGAGCTACGTGCACTCCAACGCGAAGGTCGGGGTGCTCGTCGAGGTCGACACCGAGACCGACTTCGTGGCCCGCAACGACGAGCTGGTCGCGTTCGCCAAGGACATCGCGCTGCACATCGCCGCCGCCGCGCCGGAGTACGTCTCCGAGGACGACGTCGACGACGCGCGCCGGCAGGCCGAGCTGCGCGTCTACGAGCAGGAGGCGGCCGACAAGCCCGAGAACGTGCGGTCGAAGATCGCCGAGGGCAAGCTGCGCAAGTGGTACGAGACCGTCGTGCTGCTCAACCAGCCGCACGTCAACGGCGACAAGTACGAGGGCAAGACCATCGGCCAGCTCCTCGACGAGGTCCGGGCCAAGACCGGCGAGAACGTCCAGATCCGGCGCTTCGCGCGCTTCGCGGTCGGTCAGTAGGTGAGCGCCGCGACCCCCGCCTTTCGCCGGATCCTGCTCAAGCTCTCGGGGGAGTCCCTCATGGGCTCCCTCGACTTCGGCACGGACCCCGAGCGCCTGGCGGCGGTCGCCCAGCAGATCAAGGCCGTCCACGACCGCGGCGTCGAGGTCGCGATCGTGCTCGGCGCCGGCAACATCTACCGCGGCATGGAGGGCGCCGCGGCGGGGATGGACCGCGCGACCGCCGACTACATGGGGATGCTCGCGATCGTCCTCAACGCGTTGGCGCTGCAGGACGCGCTGGAGAAGCTCGACGTCGACACCCGCGTGCAGTCGGCGATCGAGGTCCAGGAGGTCGCCGAGCCCTACATCCGCCGCCGCGCGATGCGCCACCTCGAGAAGGGCCGGGTCGTGATCTTCGCGGCCGGCACCGGCAACCCGTTCTTCACCACCGACACGGCGGCGGCGCTGCGGGCGATCGAGATCCACGCCGAGGCGCTGCTCATGGCCAAGAACGGGGTCGAGGGCGTGCTGACCGCCGACCCCCGCGAGGATCCCTCCGCGCAGCTGATCCCGCAGATCACGCACATGGAGGCGCTCGAGCGCCGGCTGCGCGTCATGGACCTGACCGCGCTGACGCTGTGCATGGAGAACGAGCTGCCGATCTACGTCTTCAACATGGACGACGAGCGCAACATCGACCGGATAGTGTCCGGCGAGCGCGTGGGGACTCTGGTGACGACATGAGGCCCCGCGGGTCGACATCCGGGACCGCTATGACCCTGTGGAAGGCTGCTTGATGTCCGAACTCCTCGATGAACTGCTGGCCGACGCCAAGGACCGGATGGGCAAGTCGGTCGAGGCGACCCAGCACGACTTCGGCTCGGTGCGCACCGGGCGCGCCAACCCGGTGCTGCTGGACCGGATCGTGGTCGACTACTACGGGGCGCCGACGCCGCTGAACCAGCTGTCGACGATCTCGGCGCCCGAGGCGCGGCTGCTGACCGTGCAGCCGTACGACAAGAGCTCGATCAAGGCCATCGAGAAGGCGATCAACGAGTCCGACATCGGCCTCAACCCGTCCAACGACGGCAACGTCGTGCGCCTGGTGCTGCCCGAGCTGACCGAGGAGCGCCGCCGGGAGCTCGTCAAGGTCGTGCACGGCATCGCCGAGGAGGGGCGCATCAAGATCCGCAACGTGCGCCGCGACTGCATGCACCACATGCGCGAGCTGCGCGACGAGGGCGAGGTCGGCGCCGACGACGAGCATCGCGCCGAGACGGAGCTGCAGAAGCTCACCGACGGCCATGTCGCGGATCTCGACGCGCACCTGAAGGCCAAGGAAGAAGAGATCCTCGAGGTGTGAGCGCCTCGGCGGGTCCGGCCCGGGCGCGCTACGTCGCCATCATCACCGACGGCAACGGCCGCTGGGCCCAGGCTCGCGGCCTCCCCGTCGTCGAGGGCCACCGCGCCGGCGCCGACACCGTCAAGGCGCGCGTGCGCGACGCGGTCGACCTCGGCGTCCTGGAGCTGACCGTGTTCTCGTTCTCGACCGAGAACTGGTCGCGCTCGCCGGCGGAGGTCGCCGCGCTGATGGCGATGTTCGCCGAGCGCATCGATCGCGAGACGCCCGAGCTGGACGAGGAGGGGGTGCGGATGCGCTTCGTCGGCCGCCGTGAGGGGGTGGACCCCGAGCTCGTGCGCAAGATCGAGTGGGCCGAGCGCACGACCAGCCAGAACACGCGGCTGACGCTGTTCATCGCGTTCAACTACGGAGGGCGGGCGGAGATCCTCGACGCGGCGCGGCGCTTCGACGGCGGGAGCGAGGCCGACTTCGCGCGCCTGCTGTACGCGCCGGACATGCACGATCCGGACCTGCTGATCCGCACCAGCGGTGAGCAGCGGATCTCGAACTTCCTGCTCTGGCAGTGCGCGTACTCCGAGCTCGTGTTCCGCGACGAGCTGTGGCCCGACTTCAGCCGGGAGGCGTTCGAGGCCTCCCTCGACGAGTTCGCCGCGCGCCAGCGGCGCTTCGGCGGGCGCTGATGGCGGTCCGCGGACGCCGGCCGCGACCCTCGCGCGGCGCCGGCGAGCGCGGCGAGCGCCGGCGGCGGGGCCGTGGCGAGCTTGGCGCCCGCGTGCTCGTCGCGATCCCGGCGATCGTGTTCGCGCTGTTCATCGTCGCCCGCGGCGGCTGGGTCTTCACGATCGCGCTGATCGCGCTGGGCGTCATCTGCCTCGGCGAGCTGTTCACGATGCTGCGCCACGGCAATCCGGTGCGGCTGGCCGGGTTCCTGGGGCTGGCCGGGATGCTCGTGGCCGCGCAGGCGGGCGGGCCCGGTGCCGTGCTCGCCGCGTTCGTGTTCACGCTGCCCGTGGTCTTCCTGCTCGGCCAGCTGCAGCCGCGCTGCGGGGCGCCCGGGCTGGCGGTCACCGCGCTCGGGCTCATGTGGATCGCGCTGCCGCTCGCGCACGCCGTGCTGCTGCGCGACCTGCCGCACGGCAACGCGATCGTCATCGACGTGCTCGTCGGCACGTTCATCGGCGACACCGGCGCCTACCTCGGCGGGCGCGCGTTCGGCCGCCGCCCGCTGGCGCCGCGCATCTCGCCCAACAAGACCGTCGAGGGGCTCGTCGTCGGGATGATCGCCGCGGTCGCCGGCGTCTGGTTCGCCGGCCTCTACCAGGACTGGCTGTCGGGACCGCAGGCCCTGCTGCTCGGTGTCGCCGTGGCGGTCGTCGCGCCGCTGGGCGACCTGTTCGAGTCCTACGTCAAGCGCGACGCGCGCGTCAAGGACTCGGGGACGCTGTTCGGCGCGCACGGCGGCGCCCTGGACCGTCTCGATGCCGTGCTGTTCAGCGCGGTGGCCGGCTACTACGTCTGGCATGCCATGCTGTGAGGTGCCGTTGATCCGGCGGCCCTACCCTGAGCAGCGCATGCCCCGCCGCCTGCTCATCCTCGGGTCCACCGGCTCGATCGGCACCCAGGCGCTCGAGATCGTCGCGGCCTCCGGCGAGTTCGAGCTGGTCGGCCTATCTGCTGAGCGCTCGTGGGAGACGCTCGTCGCGCAGGCGCAGCGCTGCGGCGCGCCGCGGATCGCCCTGGCCGACGCCGACGCCGGCGCCCGCGCCGCCGAGGCGTGGACCGCCGGCGAGGTGCTCGTCGGGGCGCAGGGGCTGGTCGAGCTCGTCGTCTCCAGCGGGGCCGACCTCGTGCTCAACGCGCTCGTCGGCTCGGCCGGGCTGGGCCCGACGGTCGCCGCGCTGGGGGAAGGCATCGACCTCGCGCTGGCCAACAAGGAGTCGCTGGTCGTCGGCGGCGAGCTCGTCACCGCGCTGGCCGAGGCCACCGGCGCCGCGCTGATCCCCGTCGACTCGGAGCACACGGCGCTGCACCAGCTCATGGCCGGGCTGCCCGTCGGCGCGGTGGAGCGGCTGGTGATCACCGCGAGCGGCGGCCCGTTCCGGGGGCGCTCGCGCGCGGAGCTGGCCGACGTCACCGTGGAAGAGGCGCTCGCGCACCCGACGTGGGCGATGGGCGGCAAGATCACGATCGACTCGGCCACGCTGATGAACAAGGGCCTCGAGGTCATGGAGGCCCACCACCTGTTCGGCACGCCCTACGCGAACATCGACGTCGTCGTGCACCCGCAGTCGATCGTGCACGGGCTGGTCGACCTCGTCGACGGGGCGTCGCTGGCGCACCTGGGCCATCCGGACATGAAGATCGCGATCTCCTACGCGCTGCACCACCCGGAGCTCGAGCCGCTGGGCTCGCGCCGGCTGCGCCTGGACGAGGTCGGCGCCCTGACGTTCGAGCCGGTCGACACCGACGCCTTCCCGTGCCTGCGCCTGGCCCGGGAGGCTGCGGTGGCGGGCGGGACCGCGCCGTGCATCCTCAACGCGGCCAACGAGGTCGCCGTGCACGCGTTCCTCGACGGCCGGCTGCCGTTCGTCGGCATCCCGGCGGTCATCGAGCGCACGCTGGAGGCGGTGGAGCCCGCGCCGGTGCGGGCCTTCGAGTCGCTCTACGAGGCCGACCGGGCGGCGCGCGCCGCCGCCGCCGGCCTGGTTACCGAGGCGGCGGGGGTCGCGGAGTGAGCTGGCTGCTGGCCTTCTGGGGCTTCGCCGCGCTGATCATCCTGCACGAGTTCGGCCACTTCATCGCGGCCAAGGCGGTCGGCATGCGGGTCGAGAAGTTCTCGCTGTTCTTCGGGCCGATGCTCATGAAGGTGCGCCGCGGCGAGACGACATACGGCATCGGGCCGATCCCGCTCGGCGGCTACGTGAAGATCAGCGGCATGAACCCGGCGGAGGAGCTGGCGCCGGAGGTCGCCCACCGCGCGTACTACCGCCAGCCGGTGTGGAAGCGGATCGTCGTCATCTCGGCGGGCCCGGCGATGAACGTCCTGATCGCGTTCGTGCTCATCTGGGGGCTGCTGGTGTTCCAGGGGCGCGAGAACCCGGATCCCGCCCAGTTCCGCTACGTGTCGCAGATCGAGCGCGGCACACCCGCCGCGACGGCGCTCAAGCCGGGCGATCGGATCGTCTCGATCGACGGCAAGACGAACCCCGCGGATTTCCAGAAGGCGATCTCCAGCCACCGGTGCGCGGGCGCCCCCACCGACGGCTGCGACGCGACGACGCCGGCGACGGTGGTGGTCGTCCGCGATGGACAGCGGAAGACCCTGCGCGTGACGCCCTTCTACGACCCCGATGTGAAGCGCACCCGGCTCGGCTTCGGCTTCGGGCTCCCGCGCGGCTACGACATGCCGCACGTGCGGGTCGGGCCGCTGCCGGCGATCGGCCAGAGCGCCAGCGGCATGTGGAACGTCACGAGCCTGACGGTCTCCGCGATCAGCAAGCTGTTCTACGACTCGCAGGCGCGCAAGGACGTCTCGGGTGTCGTCGGCTCCTACGAGGCGACGCGGCAGGCGTTCACGTTCGACACCGCGCGGGCGATCGAGATCCTCGCGCTGATCTCGCTGTCGCTGGCGGTCGTCAACCTCTTCCCGTTCCTGCCGCTCGACGGCGGGCACATCTTCTGGGCGCTGGCCGAGAAGGTCCGCGGCCGGCCGATCCCGTTCGCGGTGATGGAGCGGGCCGGGTTCGTCGGCTTCGCGCTCGTGGCGATGCTGTTCGTGCTCGGCCTGACCAACGACATCGGTCGATTGACGGGAGAGGGCTTCAACATCCGTTAGCGCGACGCGTCACGGCGCGCGCAACGCGATCCAGGACTTCGCCAGTCCCGCCACCCGCTCGGCGAGGATGCGCGCGTCGGGAAACAGCGCGGCCAGCTCGGCGCGGCGCAGCAGCGCGATCTCCTCCCAGGCGCCGGCGGCGCCCAGGCGCCAGTACTCGCGGCGGACGCCGGCGGGCAGCCAGTGGGCGAACGGCAGCAGCGCGTGCGGCTCGACCGGGAACGAGTAGGCGGGCGTCTGCACCCAGACGCCGCGCGCGACGCGGCGCAGCTCGGCGGCGTAGGCGGCGCGGCGGGCGGGCGGCAGGTGCTCGACCACGCTGCTCGAGTAGGCGAGGTCGAACGCGCCGTCGTCGAACGGCAGGCGCTCGGTGGCGTCGGCGCGCACGAACGGCCCCGGGTAGGCCGGGCGATCGACGACGTCGACGCCGGTGACGTCGAGGTCGGGCGCGAGCGCACGCAGGCCGAGCGTCCCGCAGCCCACGTCGACGACGCGCATGGCCGGCGTCACGCGCGTGAGCGCGAGGAAGCGGGCGTGGCGGCGCGCCCGGGCCCGCTGGGCCAGCGGCTCGGCGATCCGGGCCAGCGGCCCGCGGGCGGTTGCGTACACGTTTGGAGGCGGCATCCGGGCGTTCGTACACTAAGGAGCCGCACATGGCTTCCGAGCGACAGATCCACGTTGGCGGCGTCCCGATCGGGGGCGGCGCCCCCGTCGCCGTCCAGACGATGACCAAGACGGAGACGGCGAACCTGCAGGCGACGATGGACCAGATCCGCCGCGTGGCCGAGGCCGGCGCCGACATCGTGCGCTGCGCCGTGCCGCGCGAGCAGGACGTCGAGGCGCTGCGCACGATCGTGCGCGAGTCGCCGATCCCGGTCATCGCCGACATCCACTTCAACCACACGCTGGCGCTCAAGGCGCTCGACGCGGGCGCCCACTGCGTCCGGCTGAACCCGGGCAACATCGGCGGCCCCGACAAGGTGGCCGAGGTGGTGGCCAAGGCGGCGCAACTCGGCACGCCGCTGCGCGTCGGGGTGAACTCGGGCTCGTTGCCCAAGCACCTGCGCGAGCTCGAGTACAGCGATCCCGTCGAGGCGCTCGTGCGTGCCGCCACCGAGACGGTCGAGCTCATGGAGCGCCTGGACTTCACGAACTTCAAGATCTCGATGAAGTCGACGTCGGTGCCGAACACCATCCACTCCCACCGGCGCCTGGCGCAGCGGATCCCCTACCCGCTGCACCTCGGGGTGACCGAGGCGGGGACGAAGTGGACGGGCTCGCTGAAGAGCGCGGTCGGGCTCGGGACGCTGCTGGCTGACGGCATCGGCGACACGATCCGCATCTCGCTGTCGACCTTCCACGCCGAGGAGGAGGTCAAGGTCGCCTGGGAGATCCTCAAGGCGCTCAAGCTGCGCGAGAAGGGCCCGGTGCTCATCGCCTGCCCGACGTGCGGGCGCCTGCAGTTCGACATGGACTCGGTCGTCGCCGAGGTCGAGCGGCGCCTGGAGGCCTACGAGGACCCGATCGAGGTCTCGGTCCTCGGCTGCGCGGTCAACGGCATCGGGGAGGCGCGCCACGCGGACTTCGGCATCACCGGCGCCAAGGACATGGGGATGATCTACTGCAAGGGCGAGCCGCTGAAGAAGGTGCCGACCGACCAGCTCGTCGACGAGCTGTTCGCCGAGATCGACCGCTACTACGCGGCGGGCAAGACGGTCGTGCGCGACGAGCACGCGGCGGCGGAGGCGGCGGCGTGGCTGGCCGACGAGGAGGATCCCACCGCGATGACGCCCGAGCGCCTCGCCGCGCTGGAGGCCGAGCAGGCGCGCGCGGAGGCTGAGAGCGTCGACGTGCGCTCGATGCTCGACGAGCAGCAGTCGCCGGTCGCCGGCCGGCGCTTCACGCGGGCGTAGCGGCGGTCGCGTCCGCGGCCGGGCCGCGTAGGCTGTCGGCTCTCATGCACCGCCAATCGAGCCTCCTGCTGCCCACCGAGCGCCAGGCGCCCGCCGACGCCGAGGCGATCTCCCACAAGCTGATGGTCCGTGCCGGCCTCATCCGCCAGGTCGGCAGCGGCCTGTGGAGCTGGCTGCCGGCCGGCTGGCGGGTGCACGAGCGCGTCGTGGCGATCGTGCGCGAGGAGATGGACGCAATCGGGGGCCAGGAGCTGCTCATGCCGGTGCTCGTCCCGGCCGAGCCGTGGAAGCGCAGCGGCCGCTACGGCATCGACGAGCTCTTCAAGCTGCGCGACCGCCGCGACGCCGAGCTCGTGCTCTCGATGACCCACGAGGAGGTGGTGACGACGCACGTCGCGCAGATCGTGCGCTCCTACCGCGACCTGCCGCTGATCCTCTACCACTTCCAGACCAAGGAGCGCGACGAGCCGCGCCCGCGCGCGGGCGTCCTGCGCACGCGCGAGTTCATCATGAAGGACTCCTACACGTTCGACCGCGACGCGGCCGGCCTGGAGGAGGGCTACCGCCGGCACATCGCCGCCTACGACCGCATCTTCGATCGCACCGGCCTGGAGTGGTACCGGGTCGAGTCCGACGTCGGGATGATGGGCGGCCTCGGCGCGCACGAGTACATGGCGCCGTGTCCGGCGGGCGAGAACGAGGTGGCGCTGGCGCCCGGCTACGCGGCGAACGTCGAGGTGGCCAGCGCGCAGGCCCGGCCGGTGGCCGAGCTGCGGCTCGAGGGCGAGCTGCACACGCCGGGGATGACGACGATCGAGGCGGTCGCCACCCATCTCGGCGTGGACACCGGCAACCTGCTCAAGGCGTTTCCGGTGGTCACCGAGACGCGCGGCCTGGTCACCGTGTTCGTCCGCGGCGACCACCGCATCAACGACATCAAGCTGCGCAACGCGCTCGGCGAGCCGTTCCGGCCCGCGGAGGCCGACGAGCTCAGGGGACCGGCCGGGTTCCTCGGGCCGACCGGCACGGGCGTGGAGGTCTACGACGAGGCGGTGACGCCGGGCCGGTACGTCGCGGGCGCCAACCGGCCCGACTACCACGTCGTGGTCGAGGTGCCCGGCGGCGAGCGCATCGACGTGCGCGCCGTGCAGCCGGGCGACCTCGTCGACGGCCACCCGATCACGGTCGAGCCGGCGATCGAGCTCGCCAACATCTTCAAGCTCGGCACGCGCTACTCCGAGCCGCTGAGGGCGACGTACCTCGACGAGGAGGGCCGCGAGCAGCTCGTGTGGATGGGCTCCTACGGGATCGGGCCGGCCCGGATCGCGGCGGCGGCGGTCGAGCAGTTCGCCGACGAGCACGGCATCGCCTGGCCGCGGTCGATCGCGCCGTGGGACGTGCATGTCGTCGCGCTGGGCCAGGAGGGCGAGCTCGCCGCGGCGCAGGCGCTAGGCGCCGACATCGAGGCAGCGGGCCTGAGCGTGCTGCTCGACGACCGTCCGCTGCGCCCGGGCGAGAAGTTCGCCGACGCCGAGCTGCTCGGCTGCCCGCTGCGCCTGACCGTCGGCCGGCGCGCGCTCGAGTCCGGCCAGGCCGAGGTGCAGGTCCGCCGCGGGCGAGAGAGCCGCGACGGCATCCCGCTGCAGGGCGGCGCGCCGGCCGTGGTCGAGCTGTGGCGAAGCCTGCCCTGACGTTCCGGCGCCTGAGCGGGCTGGACCGGTCGGGTCCGCCGCCGCCTGAGACGCAGGCCGGAGCGCCGCTGCGGCCCTGGACCATCCCCAACGCGATCGGCTTCGTACGGGCGGCGCTGATCCCGGTCTTCCTCGTGCTCGCGCTGTCGTCGGACAGCGGCACCGACCCGCTGCCGGCGGCCATCTTCGCGGTGGCGGTGTGGGGCGACTACGCGGACGGCATCGCCGCGCGCGTGACCGGCCAGTACAGCCGCCTGGGGGCGTTGCTGGACCCGATCGTCGACCGGCTCATCATCCTGGCCGGGGCGGTCGTGTGCTGGCACTTCGAGCTGCTGCCGCGCTGGGCCCTCGCCGTGCTCGCGGCCCGCGAGCTGCTCATGCTGCTCGTGGGGCAATACGCGGTGCGCCACGGGGTCGAGCTGCGCATCAACTGGCCGGGACGCTGGTCGGTGTGGCCGCTGATGGGCGCGATCTTCCTGGCCCTCTGCGGCGTGCCCGATGTGCCCGCCATCCTGCTCTACGTGGGCCTCGCGCTCGCGCTGTGGGCGACCGTGCTCTACGGTGCCTCGGCCATCCGTCAGCTGCGAGAACCCTCAACGTCAGCTTGACGTTGCGGAAAATGGGCTATGCTCAGCTGCGCACGCCGCTATGCCGCGCTTCCCGTAGGAGTCAACCCATGGACACCTTCCCAGATCTCGGCTCCCTCTCGGACCAGGAGCTCAAGGACCTCATCCAGCAGCTCACCGAGGAGGAGGTCGACATCTCCTACAAGCGCCGCATCCTGCACGGCAAGATCGACATCCTGCGGGCCGAGCTCGTCAACCGGCTGCGCAAGAAGCACGAGGGCGGTGAGGAGGTCATCACGGGCGACGACGTCCAGCGTCTGACGGAGATCCTCGCCGGGCGCACCGGCGAGGAGCCGGCCTCCTAGCCCGCGGCGCGATCGCCATGGCGGTGCATTGCCCGGAGTGCGGCTTCGTCAACGCGGACGGGGCGAACTACTGCCAGAAGTGCGGCGCGTTCCTGGCTACGCCGGAGCCCGGCGCGGGCGGTGACCCGGTCACGGCGACCTACCGCGTCGGCGAGACCGGCGAGCTCATCCCGGTCGACCTCGACGCGGCCACATCGCAGGGCCCGGTGCTGGTGATCCGCTCCGGCGGCGGGCGGACCGGCGAGTCGTTCCCGCTGGACGGCGACCGGATGACGATCGGGCGGCGGCCCGACTCCGACATCTTCCTCGACGACGTCACGGTCTCCCGCGACCACGCGCTGCTCGTGCGCCGCGGCGGCGACCTGTACCTCGACGACCTCGGGTCGCTCAACGGCTCCTACGTCAACCGCCGGCGCATCGAGTCCCACCGCCTCGACGACGGCGACGAGCTGCAGATCGGCAAGTACAAGCTGACCTTCCTGCAGCGGTGACCGCCGTGGACCAGCCGGAGATCGAGCTGCCCGAGGCCGCCACCGCGTCGCCGCCGCGCGAGAAGGCGATGACGATCGGCGCCGTCACCAAGGCGCTCCAGCAGGAGTTCCCCGAGATCTCGATCTCAAAGATCCGCTATCTCGAAGACCAGAAGCTGCTCACGCCCCGGCGCACGCCGGGCGGCTACCGGCTCTACACGCCGTCGGACGTCGCGCGCCTGCGCACGATCCTGCGCCTGCAGCGCGACGAGTTCCTGCCGCTGCGGGTGATTCGCCAAGAGCTCGCGTCGGGGCGGGCGAGCGACGCCGCCGCGGTGACCCCGGCCGCCGACGGACGCCGGGCGGCCCGCCGGCCCTCGGTCAGCGTTCGCGAGCGCGGCCCGCTGTACTCGCTCGAGGACGTGCTCGAGGAGACCCGGGCCGATCCGGCGCTCGTGCGCGAGCTCGAGGAGTACGGCGTCATCAAGGGCGAGAACCGCGCCGGCGTGAAGTACTACGACGAGACCGAGCGCGAGATCGTGCGCGCGGTCACCGAGCTCGCCCGCTACGGCGTCGGCGGGCGCAACCTGCGCGTGTTCCGCACGTCGGCGGACCGCGAGGCCGCGCTGCTGCAGCAGATCCTCGCCCCGGCGCTGCGCTCGCGCAACCCCGAGCGCCGCAAGGACGCGCTCGAGGCGCTCGAGAACCTGGCCGCGGTCACGAGCCACCTCAAGCACCTCCTGCTGGTGCGCGACCTGCGCGGGATCGTCGGATGACCACGATGCGGGCCACGGACCTGCGAGCGCTGATCCGGGATGTGCCGGACTTCCCCAAGCCGGGCGTCGGCTTTCGCGACATCACGCCGGTGCTCGCGTCGCCGGCCGGCTTCAACGCCGCGGTGGGCGGGCTCGTGGACCTGGCGCGGCCGTTCCGCGCCGACCACGTGCTCGCGGCCGAGGCGCGCGGCTTCCTGTTCGGGCCGGCGGTCGCGGCCGAGCTGGGCGCGGGGTTCGTGCTGGCCCGCAAGCCCGGCAAGCTCCCGCGCGCGACGGTCAGCGTCGAGTACTCGCTCGAATACGGCGTCGACCGGCTCGAGGTCCACACCGACGCGATCGGCCCGGGCGCGCGGGTGCTCGTCCACGACGACCTGCTGGCGACCGGCGGAACGGCACGGGCGCTGTGCGACCTCGTCGAACGGGCCGGCGGTGAGGTCGTGGCGTGCGCGTTCCTGCTCGAGCTGGCGTTCCTCGACGGACGCGCGCGGCTCGACGGGTACCCGGTCCACGCGCTGCTGCGCGACGACGCGGAGTAGGCGCCGGTGCCGACCGTGCGCGCGCGACGGACCGTCGCGGCGCCGCCCGGCGCGGTGTGGGCGCTCGTGGGCGATCCGCGCGCGCTCGTCCGCTGGTGGCCGCGCACGGCGCGGGTCGAGAACGTCAGCGGGCGCGGGTTCACGCTGGTGCTGACCAGCGCTCGGGGACGCGAGGTGCGCGCCGACCAGCGTCTGGTCGCCGCCGAGCCCGGCCGGCGCTGCGCATGGGCGCTGCAGACCGAGGGCACGCCGTTCGCCGGCGTGTTCGCGGCCAGCGAGACGGAGGTGCGCCTGGCGGACGCGGGCCAGGGCACCACGCGGGTGGAGCTCGAGCTGCGCCAGAAGCTGCGTGGCGGCGCGCGGCTCGGCGCCCCGCTCGTGCGCCGCTCGAGTCGCCGCGAGCTGCGCCGCGCCCTCGACGCCCTGGAGGCCGAGCTGATCGCCGCGTGATCCGCGCCGACCACGCGGGGTCTTTCCGGGTGTGGTTAGCCGCGGTATAGTGATGTGATACCCGCGGCTAACCACACTCGCAGACCCGCCCGTGACTCAGGATGCGCGACGGCGACCGCGACGGAGGGTCAGAAGCGGCCGCGCAGGACCACGTCGGTCGGGCGCTGCGGGTCGGCATCGGTCTCCAGCGAGAGCTCCAGGCGCCGGTAGTTCTTGGCGTCGTCGGGCAGCACGGCGGTGACGTTGTTCAGGCGGCCGTTGCGGCCCACGGTCGGCGTGAGGCCGAGCCGCTTGACCGCGCCGCTGCGGCCGCCGGTCAGCCACACCACGTAGGCCTTGCGGTTCTTGAGGCCTTGGGCGTTGATGACGATGCCGCGCTGGCCGTTGCTCGCGAAGATCGTGGCCACCCCGAGGGCGTCGCCGCCGCCGGGCGGGCGGAGGTTGACCTGGCCCTCGATCGTCGGCTGCGCCTCCGTGGTGCCCGTGGTGGCGGTCGTCTGGGCCGCGGTGGAGGCGCTGGTCGACGTGTCGTCGCCGTCGCCGCCGCGCAGGACGAGGATGAGCACGACGGCCGCGACGACCGCGAGGCCGAGGATGAGCAGCGCGCCGCCGAGCCGGGAGGCGCGCGGGGCGCCGCCGCCGGGCGGGGCCGGGCCGAAGCCGGGGAGCGAGGCGTCGGCGGCGGGCGGCGGGGACGAGGCTCGGCGGGGGCGGGCAGCGGCGGGACGCGGTCGCCGCCGACCCGTCGCAGCTCCGGCTCGATGGCGGCCGCCCAGCCGCGGGCGGGCTCGCCGGCCGCCAGCGCCGCGGTGGCCTGCGCGGTGGCGGGATCCTGCTGGCCGAGCAGCCAGTCGGCCAGCACGGCGCGCTGAGGCCTCGGGCGGCTCGGTCGCGCCCGCCGCGCGGCCGAGCTCGGACAGTGCGGCCTGGGCGCGGGCGCGGACCGCGGCCGGCTCGATCCGCAGCAGCGCCGCGGGCTCGTCGTAGCGCTTGCCCTGCTGGAGGAGAAGCTGGACGACCGCGCGCTGGTCGGGGCTGAGGTCGTCGAGACGGCCCATGAGCGGGCGAAGGCTATACGGTGCCGTGCGTGAATCATGCCGTCACGCAGCTCGACCTGCCCGTCCCCTTCGACCAGACGTTCGACGCCCTCTACGGCCTCGAGGTGATCGAGCTGGGCGAGGAGCGCGCCACCGCCCGCGTTCCCGTCCGCGACGCGATCAAGCAGCCGATGGGCCTCGTCCACGGCGGCATCTACTGCGCGATGGCCGAGTCGCTGGCCTCGTTGGCCACGGCCGCCGTCGAGGCGCCGCTGGGCCACTCGGTCCAGGGCCTGTCCAACCAGACGAGCTTCATGCGCCCGATCACCGAGGGCACGGTCCACGCCACCGCGCTGCGCCGCCACCGCGGGCGCACGACGTGGATCTGGGACGTCGAGATCACCGACGACCGCGACCGGCTGTGCGCGGTGTCGCGGATGACGATCGCGGTGCGACCTATCCCCGGTAGCGGTTCGTGATCGGCATCCGCCGGTCGCGCCCGAACGCCCGGGTGGAGATCTTGATGCCGGGCGGCGCCTGACGGCGCTTGTACTCGGCCAGGTCCACGAGTCGGATCACGCGGTCGACGTCGGCGGCGGGCAGGCCCTGGGCGATGAGGTCCTCGCGGCCGAGGTCCTGCTCGACGTAGCCGGCGAGGATGCGGTCGAGCAGGTCGTAGGGCGGCAGCGAGTCCTCGTCGCGCTGATCGGGGCGCAGCTCCGCCGACGGCGGGCGGTCGATGATCGAGCGCGGCAGCCGGCGGTGCTCGGACAGCCGGTAGACGAGGGTCTTCGGGCAGTCCTTGATCACCGCGAAGCCGCCGGCGAGGTCGCCGTAGAGCGTCGAGTAGCCGACGGACATCTCCGACTTGTTGCCGGTCGTCAGCACCAGCCAGCCGAACTTGTTCGACAGCGCCATCAGCAGGTTGCCGCGGATGCGGGCCTGGAGGTTCTCCTCGGTGATGTCGGGCGCGCGGCCCGCGAACGTCGCGGCCAGCGTCTGCGCATAGGCGTCCATCGCCGGGGCGATCGGGAGCTCGCGGCACTCGATGTCCAGCTCGCGCGCCAGCACGCGCGCGTCGTCCTGCGTGCCCGGCGACGAGTACGGCGACGGCATCACCACCGCGGTGACGCGCTCGGCGCCGAGGGCGTCGACGGCGATCGCCGCCACGAGCGCCGAGTCGATCCCGCCCGACAGCCCGAGCACGACGTGGCGGAAGCCGTTCTTGTCGACGTAGTCGTGCAGGCCGAGCACCAGCGCCGCGTAGACCTCGGCCTCGATCGGCTCCAGCAGCGGTGCGATCCGGCGCCCGGGCGCAGGCCCGGCGGCCGGCGGCGCCGGCTCGACGCGGGCGAGCGAGACCACCTGCGGCGCCGCGCGCCGCACGGCCGGCCGGTGCGAGGTGTCGCGCAGGCGCGCCTTCGCGCCGGCCCCGAGGTCCACGTCCACCACGAGCATCTCCTCGGCGAACTGGGCCGCCCGCGCAACGATCGCCCCCGTGTGGTCGCAGACGAACGAGTGGCCGTCGAAGACCAGCTCGTCCTGGCCGCCGACCTGCGCGCAGAACGCGTACGCGGCGAGCGAGTCGCGCGCGCGCTGGGCGATCATCCGCTCGCGCTCGACGCCCTTGCCCGCGTGGTACGGCGACGCCGACAGGTTGAGGATCAGGCTCGCGCCCGCGACCGCCTCGTCGGTGGCGGGCGGGCCGGGCTCCCAGATGTCCTCGCAGATCGTGATGCCGACCCGCAGGTCGCCGATGTCGATCACCCCGCCTCCGGGCCCGGCCTGGAAGTAGCGCTGCTCGTCGAAGACGCCGTAGTTGGGCAGCAGCACCTTGCGGTAGACCGCCTGGACCCGGCCCGACGCCAGCACGGCGGCCGCGTTGAAGACGTCCTCGGCGCGCTCGGGGAAGCCGACGATGGCCACGTGCTCGCCGGACTCGGCGGCCAGGCGGTCCACGACGGCGCGGGCGTCGCGCAGGAAGTGCTCCTTGAGCAGCAGGTCCTCGGGCGGATAGCCAGTCACCGCGAGCTCGGAGAACAGCGAGAGCTGGGCGCCGGCGGCGCGGGCGGCCTCGATCCCCGCCCGGATCTTGGCCTCGTTGCCGGCGAGGTCGCCGACGGTCGGGTTCAGCTGGTGCAGGGCCAGGCGCAGCGTGCGGTCGCTCATCGCGCTACATCATGGCGTGCGCTGCGTCGACACCGTGGCCGGGCGCTCGATCGAGGCGTCGTCGCGCGACTGGAGGATGAGCAGGAGGGCGACGACGCCGGCCACCGCCACGATGACGGCGAGGAGCACCGCGAGCACACGGGTCATGTCCACTGCATGTTCGCCTAACCTCTGGCGCCGTGCCGGCACCCGGCGCTCCGTGGGACGACATCCTCGAGCCGTACCTGACGACGGCACGGTCGCTGCTGCCCGCGGACGCGTCGCTGCTCGACGTGCACACTCACACCGGCTTCAGCGACCCGGACGGCGTGACCGGCTCCGTCCAGGACCTGCTGGAGGGCATGGACCGCGCCGCGATCGACGAGGCGGTCGTGTTCACCACGATGGAGCCTGACGGCTACCCGCCGGCCAACGACCGTGTTCGCGGCGAGATGGCGGTGGGCGAGGGCCGGCTGCGCTGGTTCGCGCGCATCGACCCCAACGCCGGGGACCCGCTGCCCGAGGCGCGCCGCTGCCTCGACGCGAGCGCGATCGGCTTCAAGCTGCACCCGCGCTCGGATGCGTTCGTCATGTCGCACCCGTCCGTGCGGGCGCTGGTCGCGCTGGCCGCGTCCGAGCGCCTGCCGGTGCTCGTGCACGCCGGCCGCGGGATCCCGGCGCTGGGGGAGGACCTCGTCGCGCTCGCGCGGGAGTTCCCGTCCGCGTCGCTCATCCTCGCGCACGCCGGCATCAGCGACCTCGGTCTCGTCGGGCCGGTGGCCAACGAGCTGCGCAACCTCTACTTCGACACGTCGTGGTGGCTGGCGTCGGACCTGCTCGCGCTGTACGAGACGGTCGACCCGTCGCGGATCCTGTTCGCCAGCGACATGCCCTACGGCTCGGGCCGCTTCGCCGTGCTCGGGTTCGTGCGCTGCGCCTGTGAGGCGGGGCTCGGCCCGGACGCGCTGCGGGCGATCGCCGGCGAGAACGCGCGGCGGGTCCTGGCCGGCGAGCCGCCGGTCGACGTCGGACGGCCGCCCGGGCGCGGCGGGCTCGGCCACCGGTGGCTGGCGGGCGAGCGGATCCTCGTCTACACGGCCGCCGCGTCGATGGCGATCTTCCGCCGCTCCGACCCGACCGAGCCGCTCGCGCTCGCCCGGCTCGCCTGCCAGATCCCGACCGGCGGCGCCGACGGCGACGAGGCGGTCTTGCTGCGCGAGATCGACGGCCTGCTCGAGACCGCGCAGCAGGTCCAGGCCCAGGAGGGGCTCGAGGAGCGGGCCGCCGCCTACGCCGCGATCGCCGCCCAGCTGCTGGCTGGGACGCCGCGCGTGCCTGTGTGACGTGGCTCACACGGGGTTTTCCGAGCGGATCCGGGGGCTACCCTGCGAACGACTGTTCGACCACGGCCGGTCCGGGGCGCCTGTCCTGTCGCCCTGAGCGCCTGACGCCCCCGCACGGCCGCCGCACAGACGAATAAGGAGGACCTCTCTTGAGGCCGCAGACTCTTCGGCGCGCCGCGCCGGCCGGTGGGCTGGTGGGCGCGCTGGGATCCGTCATCGCCCTGAGCGCCCCCGCGCCCGCCCTCGCTCAGTCAGACACCGCGGGCACACCCATTCAGATCGCCGTCCGCGACGGCTCGCTGCGCTACGGCGCCGCCGTCGACGTGCGCGGCCGGCTCGCCTCGGGCCAGCCCGGCGTGCCCGTCGCGCTGCAGTACCAGCCCGCCGGCGCCGCGGTCTGGCTGGAGCTGCGGGCCACCGCGACCCGCGCGGGCGGCGCCTTCCGGCTGCGCGCGCCGCTGCGCCGGTCCGGCGCGGTGCGCGTCGTGGACGCCACGCCGCACGCGTTCGCCGCCCAGGACGTCGTCCCGGCGCCGACGGCCAGCTCGGAGCATGCGGTGCGCGTCGCCGCCGCGCTGCGCACGGACCACGTGCGCCGCAACCTGACGGCGGGCCGCACGGTGCGCGTCCAGGGCGAGCTGCGCCCGGGCGGCGCGGGGCGCAGCGTCGCGCTGCAGCTCCGCCGTGCCGGGCGCTGGCGCACCGTCGACCGCGACCGCACGTCGGCCGGCGGCGCCTACCGCCTGTCCGAGCGCCTGCGCTCGCCCGGCAGCTCGCGGGCGCGCCTGCGCTTCGCCGGCGACGGCGCGAACGCGCCCACCAAGCGCGGGATCGGCCGCGTGAACGCCTACCGGCGCGCGTTCGCCTCGGCCTACGGGCCGGGGCTGTTCGGCAACCCACTGGCGTGCGGCGGCACGTTCACGGCGGCGACGGTCGGCGTCGCCCACAAGACGCTGCCGTGCGGAACCAGGCTCACGCTGCGCTACCACGGCCGCACCGTGCGCGCGCGGGTCGTCGACCGCGGGCCGTTCGTCGCCGGTCGCGAGTTCGACCTGACGTGGGCGACGAAGAACCGCCTGCACCATCCGGGCATGGGCGTCATCCAGGTCGCCCACCGGTAGTCAGCGCGGATCGCTCTTCAGGCTTCCGATCGCCAGCGACCCGTCGCCGGATGCGGGCGGATCCTCGGCGGCGGGCTCGGCGTCGGCGGGCGCGGGGGCCGGTGGGTCGTCGAGGAGGTCGACGGTGGGGACGAAGAACAGGTTGCCGGTCGTTGCGGTGGAGAAGTCGAGGATGCGGTCGGTGGTGCCCGGTGGCCTGCCGAGGAACATGTTGCGCAGCATCTGCTCGATCACGTCGGGGCGCCGGGCGTAGCCGATGAAGTAGGTGCCGAACTCACCGGCCCCGACACGCCCGAAGGGCATGTTGAAGCGCACGATCTGATGCTGGTCGCCGTGCTCGTCGACGATCGTGTTCAGCGCGACGTGCGAGTCGGCGGGCTTGACGTCGTCGGGGAGCTCGACGTCGTTGAGCTTCGTGCGGCCCATCGCGCGCTCCTGCTCCTCGATCGGCAGCGCGTTCCAGGGCTGCAGGTCGTGGAGGTACTTCTGGGTGATGACGTAGCTGCCGCCCGCGAACCGCGGGTCCTCGTCGCCGATCAGGACCGCGTCGGATGCTGCGGCGCCCGCCGGGTTCTCGGTGCCGTCGACGAAGCCGAGCAGGTCGCGTTCGTCGAAGGACCGGAAGCCGTGCACCTCGTCGACCACCCGCGCATGCGACGCGAGCCGGTCGGTGAGCAGCTGGGCGAGCTCGAAGCACAGGTCCAGGCGATGGGCCCGGATGTGGAAGAGCAGGTCGCCGGGCGTCGCGGGCGCGTGGTGGCGCGGGCCGCTCAGCTCGCGAAACGGGTGCAGCCCGGCCGGACGCGGCAGCCCGAACAGCCGGTCCCAGGCGGCCGCGGCGATGCCGACCACGCAGGTCAGCTCGCCCTCCGGGATGCGGAAGCCGACCGACCGTCGCAGGCCGCTGACCTGCGACAGCGCGTCGCGCACGCCGTCCTCGGCGCCGGGGTCGATGGTCAGCGTCAGGAAGATCGCCGACTCGCTGATCGGGGTCAGAATGGCCTGCGGCTCGATAGCCGGTGAAGCGTATCGTCGAAGCCCTCGCCCTGGCGGCCGCCGGCGCGCAAGTCCCGCACGGAGCCGTCCAGTGGCAGCGGCATCCTTCGTCCGTCATGGGGACCGAGCGGCGCGTCATCGCACACGTGGACCTCGACGCGTTCTACGTGTCCGTGGAGCTGCTGCGCCGCCCCGAGCTGCGCGGCAAGCCGGTCATCGTCGCCGGCACGGGCCCCCGTGCGGTCGTGACCACCGCCAGCTACGAGGCGCGCCGGTTCGGCGTCGGGTCGGCCATGCCGGCGTCCCGGGCTCGGCGGCTGTGCCCGGCGGCGATCAGCATCCCGCCCGACCACGAGGCCTACCGCACGACGTCCAGGCAGGTCATGGGGCTGGTGCGCGAGCACGTCGAGCGCGTGGAGGTCGTCGGGCTCGACGAGGCCTACCTCGACCTGAGCGCCATGGTCGCGCCTCATGCGGCCATGCGCCGGCTCGTCGCCGACCTCCACCGGCAGACCGGCCTGACCGCGTCGGTGGGGATCGGCCCCAACAAGCTGGTGGCCAAGGTCGCCTCGGACGCCGAGAAGCCGCGGGGGTTCGTCGTGCTCACCCGTGAGCAGGCCTGCGCCCGCTTCGCCGATCGCTCGCCCGGCCTGGTGCCCGGCATCGGGCCCAAGACCGTCGAGCGCCTGACCGCGCTGGGCATCACCACGCTGGGCCAGCTCGCCCGCACGCCCGAGTCGGTGCTGCAGGGGCGCTTCGGCGCCAACCACGGACGCGAGCTGCTCGCCCGGGCGCGCTTCCACGGCTCGGCGCAGCTGACGCTCGAGCGGGTGGCGGTCAGCGAATCGCGCGAGACGACGTTCCCCACCGACGTCGCCGCCCGCGCCGAGCAGGAGGCGCACCTGTGCCGCCTCGCCGGCGAGCTGTGCGCCGGCCTCAAGCGTCCGGGCCGCACGATCGCGATCAAGGTGCGCCTGGACGACTGGACGACGGTCACCCGCGCGCGCACGATCGCCGAGGCCACCGCCGACCCCGACGTCGTCGGCGCCGTCGCGCTCGAGCTGCTGCGCGCCTACGCTCCGGCGCGGCCTGTGCGCCTGCTCGGCGTGCGCGTCGCCGGCTTCGACGCGCCCGCGCCGGAGGTCGATGCCGGTCAGCTCGCGCTGCCGTTGTAGGTTGCGGTCATGCCGCCTGAACCCGTGCTACTCGACGTCCGCGACGGCGTCGCGCGCCTGACGCTCAACCGCCCGGACGCCGGCAACCCGGTGAGCCTCGACATGGCGGTCGCGCTGCGCGACCACGCGCGGGGCCTGGGGAGCCGGAGGTGCGCGCGGTGATCCTCGATGCGGCCGGTCCGAACTTCTCGGTCGGCGGAGACCTGCGCCAGGCATGGACGACGCCGACGACACCGAAGCCGCGGTGCTTGCGCTCGTCGAGGCGCTCCACGAGGGCATCGAGGCGCTGATGGCCCTGGACGCGCCGCTGGTCACGGCGGTGCGCGGGGCGGCGGCGGGCGGTGGGATGAGCATCGCGCTTCTCGGCGACATCGTCGTTGTGTCCGAGACCGTCCGCTTCACGATGGCCTATACGCAGATCGGCTTCTCCCCCGACGGCGGCGCGACGTGGACGCTGCCGCGCCTCGTCGGCTGGCGCCGCGCGACCGAGCTGATGCTGCTCAACGAGCGCGTGGACGCGGAGCGCGCGGCCGAGATCGGCCTGGTCACCCGGGTGGTCGCCGACGACCGGCTCGACGAGGAGGCGGGGGCGATCGCCGCGCGGCTGGCCGCCGGACCGACCTCGGCGTACGGCGCGGTGCGACGACTGCTGCGCGCGTCGGCGACGAGCACGCTGTCCGAGCAGCTCGCCGCGGAGACGCCGTCGATCGCGCGGCTGGCGGCGTCGCCGGACGGCCGCGAGGGCGTCGGCGCGTTCCTGGCCAAGCGCCCGCCCACATTCGGCCGCTAGTGCGACGGGACGGGCCACGAGCCCGAACGCCGCGAGGTCAGTAGAGCGCCGAGGCCAGCCGGCGGCGCGCGTCGCGCGCGAAGTCGGACTCGACGCCGATCTCGTCGAGGATCGCCACGATGACCCGGCGCAGGTCGTCCTTGGCGCCGTCGGCGCTCGGCAGCGCGGCGAGCAGCAGGTCGGTGGCGCGCTCGCGGTCGCCCGCGTCGAGCGCGGCGAACGCCTCGCTGACGTCCACGGGCGCCCCGGGCTGCTCGAGCCGGGCGCGGGCGAGCAGGCCCTCGGCCTGGAAGTCGCCGGGCACGTTGCCCAGCAGCTCGATCGCCGCCTCGCGCTCGCCGCGGTCGAGCAGGATGCGCGCCAGCGGCACGGCGGCATCGGCGCGGCCGGGATGCAGCTCCAGCGCGCGGCGCAGCGACGCCTCGTCGCCCGCGGCCACGAGCCGGTCGGCCTCGGAGGGGACCAGCGCGTCGAAGAACTGCTCGACGGCGGCGGGCGGCTGGGCGCCGACGAACTCGGAGACCACCCGGCCGTCCTTGAACGCCTTGACGGCGGGGATGCCCTGGATCTGGAAGGCGGCGGCGAGCTGCTGGTTGGCGTCGGTGTCGAGCTTGGCGAGGACGACCTCGCCCTCGCGCGCGTTGGCGGCCTTCTCGAGCACCGGCCCGAGCTGGCGGCAGGGGCCGCACCACTCGGCCCAGAAGTCGACGACGACCGGGACGGTACGGGAGCGATCGAGGACCTCGGCCTGGAAGGTCGCTTCGGTGACGTCGATGACGGTCATGGTGCACATACGGTAGGACACCGCGGATGCGCGTCTCCTGCGACGACACCGGCACCGGCACGCCGGTCGTGCTGCTGCACGGCCTGACCGCGACACGCCGCTACGTGGTGATGGGCTCGACCGCCCTCGAGCGCTGCGGCCACCGCGTCGTCGCCTACGACGCGCGCGGCCACGGCGAGTCCGATCCCGGCGACCGCTACGACTACGCGGCGCTGGCCGGCGACCTGGGCCAGCTGCTCGACGAGCTGGACATCGAGCGGGCGGTGCTGGCCGGCGCGTCGATGGGGGCGCACACCCTGCTGCGCTACGCGCTCGACCACCCCGAGCGCGCGCTCGCGGCGGTCGTCATCACGCCGGCCTACGACCCGGACGCGTTCCCGGCGGCGCTCGAACGGTGGGACGCGCTCAGCGCCGGCCTGCGCGACGGCGGTGTGGACGGGTTCCTCGCCGCCTACGGCGAGCCGCAGGTCCCCGACCGCTGGCGCGAGACCGTCCAGACGGTGCTGCGCCAGCGCCTGGGCCGCCACCGTCACCCGCAGGCGGTCGCCGACGCGCTGCGCGAGGTGCCGCGCTCGCGCCCGTTTGCGGCGTGGAGCGACCTGCATGCGCTCGCTCTGCCCGTGACGGTCGTCGCCGACCGCGACGACGCCGACCCCGAGCACCCGCTCGCCGTGGGCGAGCGCTACGCGGCCGAGATCCCGGGCGCGCAGCTCGCCGTCGAGGCGGAGGGCCGCTCGCCGCTGGCCTGGCAGGGCAGCCAGCTCTCGAAGATCATCGCCGCGGCCGCCCGCCGCGCGTGAGGTCGCGCAGCGCCGCCTGCGCCGCCGCGTCGCCCGGCACGCCGTGCACCGCGCCGCCCGGGAACGCCGCCGCGCTGCCGAGGTAGAGCCCGTCGATCGGCGTGCGGTACGGCGAGAGCGACGGGATCGGCCGCAGCGCGACCTGCGGCAGGCGGTAGCTGCCGCCGCCGACGTCGCCGCCGACGAGGTTGCGGTCGCGCGCCTGCAGGTCGGCGGGGCCGAGGACGTGACGGGCGAGGATGCGGTCGCGAAAGCCGGGCGCGAAGCGCTCGACCTGGGCCTCGATGCGCGCGACGTGGCGGTCCTGCTCGGCCGTCCAGTCGACGCCCGCGCGGGGGCCGTGCGTGTAGGCCCAGGCCGTGTGGCGGCCGGCGGGGGCGCGGGTGGGGTCGGCGAGGGACTGCTGGCCGAGCAGCATGAACGGCCGCTGCGGCAGGGCGTGCTCGCTCGCGGCGATCGTACGCACGACCTCGTCCTCGTCGCCGCCGACGTGGACGGTCCCGGCGCCGCGCGCCGCGGGCGCCTCCCACGGGATCGGGCCGGCCAGCGCCCAGTCGACCTTCAGCGTCGCCGGCCCGTAGCGGTAGCGGGTCATGAGGCGGCGGTAGGCGGTGGGCAGCCCGTCCTCGCCGACCAGCGCGACGAGCGCGTGCGGCATGACATCGGCGACGACGACGTCCGCGGCGAGCCGCTCGCCGCCGGCGAGACGGACGCCGCGCGCTCGCCCGCCGCCGGCGTCGATGCCCTCCACCAGCGCGCCGGTGCGCAGCTCGCCGCCGAGCGAGCGCAGATAGGACACGAGCGCGTCGGTGAGGCGCTGGGCGCCGCCGCGCGGGCTCGGCCAGCCGACGGCATGGCCCATGACGTTGAGGTAGGTGACGGCGATCGCGCTGCCCGCCCCGGTGGGCGGCACGTCGCCGTGGCCGGCCGAGCCGTAGAGCCAGGCGCGTGCGCCGGTGCCGGCGAACAGCCGCCGGCCCAGGCCCCGCGCCGAGCCGATCACCAGCTCGCCGAACCGCGCGCCGGCGACCGGGCCGAGGGCGCCAGCAGCCGCAGCGCGCCGCGAACCGGCGGAAGCCCGACAGCATCGTGGCGCGCAGCGGCTCGAACGCGTCGAGCAGGGGCCGGCGAACTGGGCCCACGCGCGGCCGTCGCCGGGGTGCGCCGCATCGAGGCTGGCCGCCGTCTGATCGAGCGAGCGATACAGGGCGACGGCGCGCCCGCCGGGCAGCGGGTGCGCGTAGCAGGCCTCGGGGTGGACCCAGGCGAGGCCGTGCTCGGCCAGCGGCATGCGCGCGAACACCGGCGATGCCGCGCCCGCCGGGTAGACCGACGAGAACGTGTCGTGCACGAAGCCGGGCAGGGTGAGCTCCTCGCTGCGCACCGCACCGCCGGGTGCCGCGGCCGCTTCGAGCACGGTCACGCCGTGGCCGTGCTCGGCGAGGCGGATCGCCGCCGCCAGCCCGTTCGGCCCGGCGCCGACGACGACCGCGCTCGCGCTCATCCGCCGATCCGCAGCGCGAGCTGGTGCAGCATCGACAGCCGCGCGACGTCGCCCTCGCCCCAGAAGGCGTGCTGGGCGTCGCGGCCCGCCATGCGGTAGGCCTGCCCGATGTGCCAGGGCATCGGATCCCAGGTGCCGGCGGCGCGGACGAACGGGCGGCCGTCGTGGGTGTAGAGGAGCAGGCGGTTGTGCCCGGCGCCCATGAAGTGGCCCTGGTGGGTGGTCAGGTCGAAGCCGACGACCGGCTCGCCGCCGTCGGGCAGGATCTGGCGCTCGTTGTCGCCGTAGCGGGCGAAGCCGTCGGCGACCTCGTCGAAGTAGGTGCGCAGCGCGGCCGGGTCGTCGGGCGTCACCAGCCGCGTGATCGTCACGTAGCCGCGGGTGAAGATCGGGCGGCCGGAGTCGGTGCCGGCGGCGACCTCGATCTCGAAGGTCTGGCCGGCGAGGCCGCCGGGCCGCAGCGGGGTGAAGCGGCCGACCTCGCTGGCGTAGTCGGGCCACGTCTCGGGCTGGGTCAGCGCGGCGACGGTCGCCTCCACCGACGGCATCGCCACCGGCGGATACGTGTGCCACACCTGCTCGGCGACCGGCGCCTGCTCGGGGGTCAGCCGGCCCAGGCGCGCGAGCGCCAGCCGCTTGTCGTGGTCGTAGGCGGCGCGCTCCTGCGCCGATTGGAAGGCGATGCCCCACCCGCGACGCTCGGGATCCTCGTAGGCGGCGGGGAACCAGTCGCCGATCAGCGCGGCGGCGCCGGCGACGAGCTGGCCGCGGTCGAGCACGCCGCGCCCGGAGCGCTCGGTGTCGAACCGGTGCGTGCCGAACGCGCCGTGGAACGCGCGCAGATCGGTGAGGTGCAGGCGCCGCGACGCCGCCCGGCGATACCAGTACGTGGTCAGGACGGTGAAGGCCAGGCGCAGGTCGTCGACCTCGCGGCCGGCGGCGGGGCGGCGGTAGTAGGCGGCGTTGAGGAAGTCGGTGACCCAGGGGGCGGCGTCGCGGCCGGCGATCGACGAGCCGGCCATCCGGGCGAACCGCAGCGGTCCGCCGGGCTTGGCCGGCGGCGGGACCGTCTCGGCGGGGCCGCCGTCGTCGTCGAGGAACTCGGGAACCTGGTCGGCGAGCGTCGCGTCCTGGTCGCGGGGGTCGGAATCGCTGGTCATGGTCGTCTGCCTGCCCGCTGGGATCATCCTCCATGCCCCATGCGGCGCGGTCGGCCGGCGGTCGGCTTCGGCCCGCCGTCCGGCCCGGTAGGGTCGCGAGCTGATGCTCGGCACCATCGTGGTCGGCGTGGACAACAGCGACGAGTCGCGCGACGCGATCGCGCTCGCGCGGATCGTCGCCGGAACGGCGGGCGGCTCGCTGCTGCTCGTGCACGCCTACCCCTACGACCTGCTGCCGCTCGAGGGCACCGTCACCGAGGTACAGGTGATCGAGGACATGCGCGACGAGGCCGCGGCGTTCGCTGCGGGCCTGCGCGACGAGCTGGCGCCGGGCGCCGCGACGCGCGTCATCCCCGACACGTCTCCGGGCCGCGCGCTGCACGACGTGTGCGAGGAGGTCGAGGCGGCGCTGCTCGTGCTCGGCTCGCATCGGCGCTCCGCGAGCGGGCGCGCCGCGGCGGGTGGGACCGCCAAGGCGGCGCTGCACCACGCGCCGTGCCCGGTCCTGGTCGCGCCGCGCGGCGTGGCGGCCACCGGCCGCCTCACGGTGGCGACGATCGGCGTCGGCTTCGACGGGTCGCCGGAGTCCGGGCATGCGCTGACGATCGCGCGCACGGTCGCGCGGGCCACCGGGGGCGAGATCGTCCTCCTCACCGCCGTCTCGGACAGCGGCGACGCCGCGGCGGCACGCGCGCGGGCGTCGGCGGCCGGCGCCGGCCTGGCCGTCGAGGTGCTCGAGGGCAAGGCGGCGGAGGCGCTCGTGGCCCGGTCGGAGCGGCTCGATCTGCTCGTGCTCGGCTCGCGCGGCTGGGGCCCGGTGCGGCGCCTGCTGTTGGGCAGCACGTCGGAGCGCGTGGTCCGCGACGCGGGGTGCGCCGTGCTGGTGGTGCCGCGCGGGGAGTGAGCGGCGGTGCACCGGCCGCGCGCGGCGCGCCGGTTGACTAGGTTTGGCCTCCAGCGGTGGCCCGGGGCCGCCGATACTCCCGCCAGCGATGGATTTCCTCGAAGACCCCAGCCAGCGCGCCGGCGTCGTGGTGCTCGCGGCGTTCCTGGCCTCGTTCTTGTTCATCCGCATGTCGACGCGGCTGATGCGCAGCCCGAGGGTCCCGTGGTGGCCGGGCAGCGTGAAGTCCGGCGGGCTGCACATCCACCACCTCGTCTTCGGGATCGTGCTGATGATCTGCGCGGGGTTCGTCTCGTTCGCCGTGGCGCCGGGCAGCCCGTGGATGGAGATCCTCGCCGCGCTGTTCGGCGTCGGCGTGGGGCTGACCGTCGACGAGTTCGCGCTGTGGCTGTATCTCGACGACGTCTACTGGACGGAGGAGGGCCGCTCGTCGGTCGACGTCGGCATCATCTGCGCGCTGCTCGGCGGGCTCGTCGTGCTCGGCATCGTGCCGGGCTACGAGGGCTCGTGGGCCGCGATCACCGTGCTCGTCGTCGAGCAGCTGGCCGTGGCCGCGGTGGTCGTCTCGAAGGGCAAGGTCCGCCTGGCCATCATCGGGCTGTTCATCCCGGTGCTGAACTACGTCTGGGCCATCCGGCTGGCGCGGCCGAAGTCGTGGTGGGGGCGGCGCTTCTACCAGCCGCGCGAGCGCGATCGTCCCGGCTCGCGCAAGGCGTGGCGGCGCGCCCGCAAGCTCAAGGAGGCGACCGCGCGGGCCGAGCGGTGGGACGCGCGCCGGCTGAAGTGGCTGGATCGCATCGGCGGCGCGCCGCACCTGACGCGGGAGACCGACGCGAACGCCGCGCCGCCGCCGGTTCCGAGCAGGCCACCCGAGCGGTAGACGGTCCCAGAGAAGGAGGAGCCCCGCGGACCCGACGCGATGCCGGGCCCGCGGGACGGAGGAGAGTCAGCGCCTTCGTACCCTGGAGACGCCGCGGTCAATCGTAGCGCTGTTCGAGCGCTCAGTCGAATTCGCGCAGATAGCGCTCGAACGTCCGCAGGTGGGTCTCCTCGTCGCGGAGGATCTCGATGACCATGTCCTGGGTCGCCCAGTCGACGCCGTCGCAGACCTCGATGATGCGGTTGTAGTGCGCGATGGCGCCGGCCTCGGCCTCGATGACGCCCTTGATGACCGTCACGACGTCGGTCGCATCTCCCGGCTGCAGGTACGCCTGGTCGGCGCTGAAGTCCATCGAGCCGGGAGGCGTCCCGTAGAGGTCCTTGATGCGCCCGGCGAAGGCCCGGGCGTGTCCGAGCTCCTCGTTGACGTCCTCGTCGAGGGCTTCGGCAATCTCCTCGGCCCGGATCCCGTCGAGGTTGGCCGCATTGGCCAGGTAGCTCATGACGGTCTCCATCTCCATCCAGTAGGCCTGGGTGAGGAGGTCCACGATCTCCTCGCGCTTGGAAGCGTTCTTCTCGGCGAGGATGCCCGTCTCGACGTGCTTGGTTGTGGCCACGGCCTGCTCCTTGCGGTCGGGATGCATGTAGCGGGAGACTATAACAAACGGTTCAAAACAACGGCAAGATCAAGTTGGGCCAAGCGGGGCGCGGTCGGCGGACTCGGGACGGCGAAAGCACGCGGCGCAAGTGGGACGGCGGAAGCGGGCACGGGGCGGCGGGATGCGTGCGGGTGGGCCGGTGGGTGGCGCTCGCGTCGGTGCGGGTCCGGCGCGGCGGCAGCAACGAGCACGCGCGGCTGGTGCGCGGGACCGGCTCGGCTGGGCGCGCGTCAGGCGTTGGGCGTGAGTGCGGTGCCGGCGACCTGGCGCTGTGCACACCAGGCCATGAAGCGGCCCTCGGGCGTCGCCAGCCACGCCTCGAGACCGTCCTCGAAGCGGCGCCAGCGGCGGGCGCGGACGCCCGCGCGCGGGAACTGCTCGAGGTCGTGCTCTTCGGTGAGCGAGGGCTGCATGTCCTCATATCTTAGGCACACCGAAGAAGGGTTGCCGAATTTCATGCTCTGGCGCGGGCTGGCGCGCCTCGCCGCGCAGGGGAGACGGGCGATTCTGCGACCGGTATGAGACCGCGTGTCGCCCGGGATGGGAAGCTGACGACCATGAGACAACGATTCATGGCCGTCGCCCTCGCCGCCGGGGTGGTCGCGATCAGCGGGTGCGGCGGAACCGACGACGTCGCGAAGACCCTGTCGCAGAAGGGCGAGGAGCTCCAGCAGCAGGGCGAGGACTTCCGGGCGAAGGTCGCCGAGCTCAAGCAGAAGTACGACGACGGCGAGATCTCGCTCGAGCAGTATCAGCAGCAGCTCGAGGACGTCGCCGACAAGTACGGCGGCAAGGCCAAGGACGCGGCCAGCGAGGCGCTCGACACCATCAAGGACAAGGCGCAGCTCTCCGACGAGCAGAAGCAGCAGCTCGAGGACGCCAAGAAGCAGCTCGAGGACGCGATGCCGTAGGCCGGGCAGGGCGCCGCCTACCCGGGCGTGACCGCCTGGGCGGCGATCGCGCAGAAGTTCTGCGCCGGATCCGGGTCGTTGACCTTCCAGCGCGACGACGCCAGCAGCGTCGCGCCGCCCGCGAAGCGGATCGTCACCATGCCGTTGTTGGGCAGCGCCGCCGTGACCGGGCCGACGTCCTGCGGGCGCGCGAAGTCGTCGGAGCCCTCGCGGGTGACGACCGTCGCGCCCTGGGCGGTGTCGACGGTCAACGACCGTGCCCCGAGCGGGCCCGGCTGGCACGCCAGGCTCAGCGTGCCCACGCCCGGCACGTCCACCGCCGCCGCGTCGCGGCCGGCGGCGTTGGAGTCACCGCGCCACAGGATCTGCGCCGACCGCGCGACCGGCGGCACGGCGCTCGCGGTCTGGCTGGTGAACGTCGCCTCGACATGGCAGCGCTCGCTGCCGGCCTGGCTGAAGTCCCACTGCCAGGTGAGCCGCAGCGTCGTCGGGGCGGCCAGCGACGCGCCGCCGACGTTGCCGTACGGCCCGCGGTCGCTGATGAGACCCTCGAACTCGCCGGTCGACAGCTTCTCGGTCGGGCTGAACTTGTTCAGCCCCTCGCGGAAGTCCGGGCCGGTGTAGCGGTCGTGCAGCGCCTCGCGGATCGCCTTCTCCTGGTTCTGCGTCCAGTCCTTGTAGGTCCAGTTCATCATCGCGACCTCGCGGCCCGGGTCGCCCGGGTAGAACCGGATCCACTGCGCGTCCGGGCGGCAGACGATCTCGCCGTAGCCGATCCCGGGGGCGACGAAGCCGGCGACCTCGCGGCCCTGCCACGAGCCGCCCGACCAGTCGACGACGGCGCGCTGCACGGCGGCGCCCGCCGGCGGCGCGGTCTCGGCGGGCACGCTGCCGCCGCCCGGCGCGAAGGCCAGCGGCTGCTGGGAGCGCAGCGCCGACCCGCCGCTGCGTCCCGTGACGCGCAGCGTGTAGCGGCCCGGCGCCGGCGAGCCCGCCAGCGGCAGCTCGATCCCCACTTGCCCGGCGAACGCGTCTCGGTGCGTCGCCTGGGCCACGGTGGCGCCGCTGGCGTCCAGCAGCGACACGCGCACGTCGGAGACGCGGCGGCGTCCGACGCTGCGCAGCAGCAGCCGCACCCCGCCGTCGTTGTCGGAGACGAGCGTGCTCAGCGGCGCGGCGCGGACCGGCAGCGACGGCGTGCCGAAGCGCCAGCGCCGGACCGAGCCGCTGCGCGACGTGCAGCCCGCGCGGCGGGCGGTGGCGACCAGCCGGTAGCGGCCGGCGCGGATGCGCCGCCCGGGGACCATCCGCAGCGCGACCACGGTACGCCCGCGGGCGAGCCGGCCCGTCAGCGCGCCGTGCGCGTAGGTGCGGCCGTGGCGCCTGAGCACGACGCGCGGATCGCTCACGCGCGCCCCGCGCACCGGCGACACGATGGCCGCCGGGTCGTCCTCGAGCACCGTCGGGTCCGACGACGACAGCGCGACCTTCAGCGGTAGGGCCCGGCACGCGGGCGTGACCGCGCCCGCGCCGGCGGGCACGAGCATCAGCGCCGCCAGCACGGCGGCGGCCACCAGGAGCAGACGCGGCGTCATCAAGCCGACACGGTAGACGAGCACTGCGGCCAGTATCGGCACCGCGCCCGGCGGCGATGAGCGCGGGCCGCCGTGTCGCGGTGTGGAATCGATCATCGAGACGGGCCACTAGCCTGCGCCGCTTGCGACCGAGAGGTCAGATCGACCAGCTCGACGGGGTGCGCGCGCTGGCCGTCGTGGCCGTGATGACGTTCCACGACTTCGTCTTCGACTGGGGCTACCTGGGCGTCGACGTCTTCTTCGTGCTCAGCGGCCTGCTGATCACCAGCGTCATGGTCGGCGAGGCCGAGCGCCGCGGCGCGGTGGACCTGCGCCGCTTCTGGGCGCGCCGGCTGCTGCGGCTGTACCCGGCGCTCATCGTGCTCGTCGTGCTGTGCTCGGTGGTCGGAGACCGCCTCAGCCAGGACGGCAGCTGGCGGATGTGGTGGGAGGCGGTCGCGGTCACGGTCACCTACGTGCCGAACCTGGCGATCCTCGCCGACGGCACGCAGTTCCTCGGGGCCCTGGGGCCGGTCTGGAGCCTGGGCGTCGAGATGCAGTTCTACATCGTGTGGGCCGTCGTGCTGGCCTTCCTGCTGCGCCGGCGGATCGCGCGCGGTGCGCTGGCCGCCGCCACCGCGATCGCCGCTGCGGCGGGCCTGTCGCTGTTCTGGCTGCTGGGCACCGCGCCCGAGCCGGCCTGGCGGTGGCGCCCAGCTACTTCCGCCCCGACGCCCGCTTCGGCGAGCTGCTGGCCGGCTGCGCGCTGGCGCTCGCGCTGTCGGCCCGTCCGCAACCGCTGTCGCGGGCCGCGGACCGCGCGCTCAGCGCCGGCGCGGTCGCGGGTCTCGCCGCCATCGTGATCGGCTGGCTGACCCTGCAGAACGACGGCACGGTCGCGCCGGTCCCGGTGGTCGTCGCCGGCACGACGCTCGTCCTGGCCCGGCTGGTGACCAGCGATGCCGCGATCCTCTCCCGGCTGCTGCGCGTTGCCGCCGCTGCCCCAGATCGGGCGCATCTCCTACGCAGATGTACCTGTGGCGGCTGCCGATCGTCGCGTTCATCGCGTCGGTCACGCCGAGCGAGGTGGATCCAGCGCACGGGCTTCTGGGTGGGCACGTTCGTCGCCGGTGCGCTCAGCACCCATCTCGTCGAGCGCCGCTTCGCCGTCCGGCGGGCGAAGCTGCGGCGGGCCGGCGCCGAGGACGGGCTCGACGCCGGGTCAGGCGGCGCGCGGGCAGCGGGCGAAGCGCCGCGTCTGCGTGGCCGTCCGGCGGCCTGAGCGCATCACGCGGATCGTCACCGTCACCGTGCTCGCACGCCGCCCGCGCAGGCTGACGCGCACGCGCCCGCCAGGCCGGCGGATGACCCCGGCGCGCCGGCCGTCGACGGTCACCACGGCGCGCCGGAAGCCCGTGCGCCAGCGCTGGGGCACGCGGATCGTGGCGGTGCGCCGGCACGGCCAGCCGCCAGGCAGTCCGGGCCGCGCAGCAGCGCGAGGTCGACCGCGTCGGCCATCAGCGCGGTAGCCGGCCAGGTTGGGGTGCAGGTGGTCGCCGGAGTCGAACGTCGCGCGCAGGCGGGCCGGGTCGTCGGGGTCGCGCAGCGCGGCGTCGAAGTCGACGACGCCGTCCGCCCCGCCCGAGTGGCGGATCCAGAAGTTCACCTGGCCGCGCATCGTCTCGAAGTCGCCGTCGCCGTAGGTCGACGGCTCGGCGTCTCGCGACGGCGTCAGCGTCCCCAGCAGCACGCGCTTGCCCGCGGCGCGCGCCTGCGCCATCAGCACCCGCAGCCCGTCGATGACCTGGGCGGCGCCGGCCGACCGCGCGCCCAGGTCGTTCGTCCCCATCAAGATCAGTACGCCGGTGACGCCGGCCTGGTCGAGCGCGTCGGCCGCCAGTCGCTCGATCGCCTTCTGGCCGTGCTGGGCGATGGCTCCGTCGTCGAGGATGCGGTTGCCGGTGATGCCGGCGTTGAGGATGGCCAGCGGCGGCCGGCGGCCGGACAGGATCACGCGCCGCTGGAGGACGTCGGGGTAGGCGCCGTTCGCGTCGATCGGCTCGAGGTTGGGCTGCAGCGGCGACGGGCTGCCCTCGTAGCCGTCGGTGAGCGAGTCGCCGAACGCGACCAGCGCGCCGGTGCCGGCAGGCGCCATCACGTCGAGCCCGCTGACGAAGTACTTCGCGGTGCTCGTCAGCTCCGTGTAGCCGTCGGCCGACGCCGCGGCGGCGCGGTCGCCGGACGCGACGTACGAGGTCTGGCGGCCGACGAAGTGCTCGGTCACCGGCCCGGTGTCGGCGGCGAACCACATCGAGACGGCCAGGTCGTCGAACGCGTTGAACGGCAGCGTCACGGGGTCGCTGACCGCCTCCTGGCCGCCCGACACCGACACCGACGCCGAGCGGCCGAAGGTGACCTCGCGCAGCGTGCGCGGGTCGATCTGCGCGCCCGCCACGCGCCGGGCGATCGTCACGCGGTCGAACGTCACCGCCTGCGTGCCGTAGCGGTTGGACAGGTGCAGGCGCAGCACGCGCCCGCCGAGATGCGGGGTGACGATCGTGCGCACGGTCTGGCGCTGCAGCGAGCCGCGCGCCGCGTCGGAGGGGCTGGCCAGCCAGCTCGCGACCCAGCGGTCGCCGGTGCAGGCGTCGGGCGTGCTCGCGGCGGCGCCCAGCGCGTGCAGGAGCACGGCGGCCAGCGCGGCGGCGGCGATCAGACCCAGGCGGCGAACCGGCATCCCTGCGCACAACACGGCCAGCAGCATGCCGATTCGCGACGATGGCGGCCGCGCGCGCCCAGCCCGCCGGCTATCCGACGACGTCGAAGCGGATCCCGGCCCCTTGCAGCCGCGCGCGCAAGACGGGACCCATCGCGGCGGCGGTCGTCACCTGGCCGGCGGTCGCGGGCAGCTCGTCGTGGGCCAGGCACAGCGCGGTCTCGGCGAGCATCTTCGCGGTCTCGGTGTACCCCGGGTCGCCGCCCGCGACCTCGCAGGCCACGCGCTGGCCGCCGCCGTTCCCGGTGAAGCGCACGTTGAACCAGGAGCGCTCGCGCCGCTGCGGCGTCGGCCCCTCGCCCGCCGCCTTGACGACGCACTCGAGCAGCTGGCGCGTCGGTGGCAGCTGGGCCAGCGCGAGCGCGGCGCCGGCCCCGGCCACTCCGGCCGCCGCGACCGGCAGGTGCTTGACCGCGACGAAGTGGCCGTAGGCGAAGTCGGGGCCGTAGCGGTCCAGCGCGCGCGCCGAGCGCGTGACGATCTGCGGGTCGATCGTCGGAAACGGGATCGCCCAGGCGTCGACCGCGGGCTCGTGGTAGGGCGCCGTGCGCAGGACCCGAACGCGGCGGCCGGCGGGCCGCGGCTCGACGCGCGACCGGTCGCGCGCGGCGGCGGCCATGTGGCGCACCCGAGCGAACGCCCCGATCGCCGAGCGGCCGGTGCCCCCGGACGCGCTGCCGCGCACGCGCACGAAGGCCCGGACCTCGAGCGGCGCGCCCTCGGGCAGCTGCTCGACCGTGAACTGGGCGCCCAGGTCGTGCGGGATCGAGTCGAACCCGCACGCGTGCACGAGCCGTGCGCCGGTCTCCAGCGCACGGCGGTGGTGGGCGAGGTACATGCGATCGACGAACTCGGGCTCGCCGGCGAGGTCGGCGTAGTCGGTGCCCGCCGCGGCGCAGGCGGCGACGAGCGGCTCGCCGTGGCGGAGGTACGGGCCGACCGTCGTCACCACGACCCGGGCGCGGTGCGCGAGCTCGTGCAGCGACGCGCGGTCGGCCGCGTCGGCGGCCAGCAGCGCCACATCGGCACCGAGGCGCTCGCGCAGCGCGGCGAGCCTGTCGGGGTCGCGGCCGGCGAGCGCCCAGCGCGTCGACGCGGGGGCGTGGCGCGCGAGGTACTCGGCGACCAACCCGCCCGTGAACCCGGTCGCGCCGAAGACGGCGATGTCGTGCTCGCGTGCGATCGGGCCATGCTACGCCCCGGCCACGGGGAGGCCGTGCGGGCGCGGCTCCGGACGGCCGCGGACGGGTACGGCACAATGTCCGTCCGCCCGCCGATGATTCCCCGCCCGATCCCGGGTCGTACCTCGCAGATGCTCCACCACGCCGACACCAGCGGCGGCGCCGCCGCCATCCGCCTGCGCGGCTTCGTCAAGCGCTTCGGCGGCGTGACCGCGGTCGACGGGCTCGACCTCGACGTCCCCTACGGCTCGTGCGTCGGGCTGCTGGGCCCCAACGGCGCCGGCAAGTCCACGACGATGAAGGCGCTCACCGCCCAGGTCATCGCCGACGAGGGGACGCTCGAGGTCCTGGGCCACCGCCTGCCCGGCGACTCCAAGCAGGCGCGGGCGGCGATGGGCGTCGTGCCCCAGCTGGACAACCTCGACGTCCAGCTCACCGTCGAGCAGAACCTGCTCGTCTTCTGCCACCTCTACCGCGTGCCCGCCCGCGCGCGGCGGCCCGCGATCGACCGCGCGCTGGCCATCGCCAACCTGACCAGACGCCGCGGCGCTCGGGTCGACGAGCTCAGCGGCGGCATGCGCCGGCGGCTGCTCATCGCCCGCGCGCTGCTGCACGAGCCGCGCCTGGTCCTGCTCGACGAGCCGACCGTCGGCCTGGACCCGCAGGTCCGCCAGGAGCTGTGGGCGCTCATCGACCGGATGCGCTCCGACGGCGTCTCGATCCTCATGAGCACCCACTACATCGAGGAGGCCGAGCGCCTGTGCGACGAGGTGACGATCATGTCGCACGGCCGCGCGGTGGCGGTCGGCGCGCCGCGGGCGCTGATCGCCGAGCACGCGGGCCCCGAGGCGATCGAGGTCTACGGGCCGCCGCTGCGCCTGAGCGAGGTCGAGGCCGACGCGCTCGCCCGCGGCTGGCGGACGCGGCGGACCGGGACGTCGGTCGCCGTGCTGCACACCAACGGCAGCGACCTCGAGGGCGAGCGGCGCGTGACCAACCTCGAGGACGTCTTCGTCCTGCTCACCGGGGAGGAGATCGCCTGATGGCCGCCGCCGCGACGACCGCCCCGGCCCCGGCGCCGCGCCGGCTGCGCCGCCTCGAGCGCGCGGCCCTCGCCGGCGTGATGGTCCGCGAGGTCGTCAACTACTCCTCGTTCTGGCGCTCGTCGACGTTCTCCTCGACGGTCGACCCGACGATCTACCTGCTCGCGTTCGGGTTCGGCTTCGGCTCGCTCGTGAGCACGGTCGCCGGCTACGACTACATCGACTTCGTCGGCACCGGCATCGTCGCCACGACCGTGCTGTTCTCGGGCGCGTTCCCGGCGATGTACTCGACGTTCGTCAAGTTCCACTTCCAGCACACCTACGACGCGATCCTCGCCGCCCCGGTCGACGTCGAGGAGCTCGTCACCGCCGAGGCGCTGTGGATCGCGGTGCGCACCGGCGTCTACGGCTGCGTGCCGATGCTCGTGGCGATGGTCTTCGGCCTCGACCCGAGCGTCGGGATGCTGCTCGTGCCGTTCATCGCCGCGCTGGCCGGCTCCGGCTGGGCCGCGTTCGGCATCTTCATCGCGGCGCGGGGGAAGTCGATCGAGAGCTTCTCGTACTGGCAGAGCGGCCTCCTGACGCCGATGTTCCTCGTCGCCGGCACGTTCTTCCCGCTCTCCCAGCTGCCGCAGTGGGCGCAGATCCTCGGCAACGTCAACCCGCTCTACCACTGCGTGGAGCTCGTGCGCGCCGCGGTGTTCGGCACGTTGGGGTGGGCCGACCTCGGCCATCTCGCGTTCCTCGTCGGCTTCGCGCTCGTGTCGTGGCGGCTGGCCGTGCGGTTCATGGAGCGCCGGCTGATCCTGTGAGACCATCCGGGCCATGCCCGACCGCCTGTACTTCACCGACTCCGACGAGGCCAACGCGCTGATCGCGAGCGACCCGATGGCGCTGCTGATCGGCTTCGCGCTCGACCAGCAGGTGCCGGTCCAGAAGGCGTTCTCGGGGCCGCTGGTGCTCAAGCAGCGGCTCGGCGCGATCGACGCGGCGACACTGGCCGACGCCGACCTCGAGACGGTGTTCCGCCACAAGCCCGCGATCCACCGGTTCCCCGGCGCGATGGCGGGGCGCGTGCACGACCTGGCGGTGCACGTGCGCGACGAGTACGACGGCGACGCGGCGCGCGTGGACGGACGCCGCGAACGCCGACGAGCTGCGCGCGAACCTGAGGCGCTGCCCGGGTTCGGCGAGATGAAGGTCAAGTCGCTGGGCGCGGTGCTGGCCCAGCGGTTCGGCGTGGCCGCCGCCGCCGAGCTGGTGCCGTGGCACCCGACGCTCGGCGACGTCGACTCGATGCAGGCGCTGGCCGACTACCAGGCGGCCAAGCGCCTGCACAAGCGGGAGTGGTCGAAGGCGCGGGCGGCGGGCGCTTAGCGGTCGGCCGCGTCCAGCCAGCGGCTCAGCGCGTGGCGGCCGGCGAGCGTGAGGCGCCCGTCGCCGTCGATCCAGTCGCGCACCCGCAGCTCGCGCACGAGCCCGAGCGCGTCGCGCGGGCCGAAGTCGCCGTGGACGGCGAGCGCGCTCGTGCCTGGCTCGATCGCCCAGCGACCGGAGTCGAGCGCGGCCAGCGCGGCGCCCTGCTCGGCGGTGGGCGGGTCGAGCGGATGGGGGCCGGCGTCGCCGAGCGGGTCGTCGCCGGTGGTGCGGGCCGCCGGCTCGCGCCGGCCGGCCATCGGGAACGCCGACGGATCCACCTGCTCGACGCGCACCCGCAGCCACGCACCGGCGCTGTCGAACCACTCCTTGGCCTTGTCGGGGTCGATGCCGCTGTTGCGCGCGACCTCCTCGAGATCCACCTCGGAGATGCGCTCGATCGACCGGTTGACCTCCTGCGCGATGGCGCGCAGCGTGTCCTCGAAGCTGTTGTCGCTCATGACCACAGCCTGACAGCTCAACCTGCATTGCAGCTCAAGACGCGTCACATCGGTACGGTGGGCCCGTGACCGACTCCCGACCACGCCGCGGCCGGTGCCGCGGGCGACACGCTCGGCGGGCGATGTGACCGTCGCCGCCGCGCCGCGGGGACGGCCCGCCTGGCGCGACGACCTGGCTCCCTACGCGCAGCCTCGTCTCGGCCGCAGCCTGCTCGACCTCGCCACGTCGATCGTGCCCTACCTGGCGCTGTGGGTGGCCATGTACCTGTCGCTCGACGTGTCGTACTGGCTGACGCTCGTCATCGCGGTGCCCGCCGCCGGCTTCCTCCTGCGCACGTACATCATCTTCCATGACTGCACCCACGGCTCGCTGCTGCCGTCCAAGCGGGCCAACACCTGGGTGGGGCGGGCGCTCGGCCTCGTGGTGTTCTCGCCCTTCTCCAGCTGGCGTCACAACCACGCCGTCCATCACGCCACCGCCGGAGATCTCGAGCGCCGCGGCGTCGGTGACGTCCCGACGCTCACCGTGGCCGAGTACCACGCGCTGCCGTGGCGCAAGCGACTCGGCTACCGCCTGTTTCGCAACCCGTGCGTCATGTTCGGCCTCGGACCGCTGCTGGCGATGATCATCCTCCCGCGGCTGCCCTCGAGCGCGACGCGCCCGCGCCTGCGTCGCAGCATCGTGCTCACCGACATCGGGCTCGCGCTGGTCATCGGCTTGCTGTGCTGGCTGATCGGCTGGCGGGCGTACCTGCTGGTCCAGGCGCCGACGGCGATGATCGCGGGCAGCATCGGTGTCTGGCTGTTCTACGTCCAGCACCAGTTCGAGGACACGTACTGGCAGAGCTCCGAGAGCTGGAGCTACACCGACGCCGCCCTGCGGGGCAGCTCGTATCTCAAGCTGCCGAAGGTGCTGCAGTTCTTCACGGCGAACATCGGCCTGCACCACGTCCACCACCTGAGCGCGCGAATCCCCAACTACAACCTCCAGCGCGCCCACGACGAGATCCCGATCTGCCACGACGTGCCGGTCCTCACGCTGTGGGACGGCCTGAAGACGGTGCGCCTGAAGCTGTGGGACGAGGATCGTGGCCGGCTGGTCACGTTCGCCGACGCCCGCGCGAGCTGAGCACGGACGGGCCCGCTCATGGCCGATCGTCGCGACCTGGACTTCACCTACTCGCTGATCGATCGCCTCTTCCGCTTGAGCCTCGGCGAGATGGCGGACTTCAGCGGCGCGAAGTACGACGGCGACTTCTCGCTCACGCTCGAGCAGGCGCAGCGGCGCAAGCACGAGTACATCCGGGAGCAGATCGGCATCGCGCCCGGCCGGCGGGTGCTGGATCTCGGATGCGGCTGGGGTCCGCTGCTGAACTACGTGCGCGGCGAGGGCGCCGCCGGCGTCGGCGTGACGCTGTCGTCCGCGCAGGCCGCGGCGTGCCGCCGCAACGGCCTCGACGTCCACCTCCGCGACGCGCTCGCGGTCACGAGCGACGACTTCGGGCCGTTCGACGCGGTGGCCAGCCTCGGGGCGTTCGAGCACTTCTGCTCGCCCGACGACGCCGAGGCCGGTCGCCAGGACGAGATCTACCGCGGCCTGTTCGCGAACGTCGCGGGTCTCCTGCCGCCGGGCGGGCGCCTGTACCTGCAGACGATGGTCTTCGGGCGCAACATGATCCCGCGCGAGGAGATCTCGATCGACGCCCCGCGCGATTCCGACGCGTGGTATCTCGCTCTCATGGGCGCGCAGTTCCCCGGCTCGTTCCTGCCCTACGGCTCCGAGCAGGTCGTGGCCGCCGCCGAGCCGCACTTCCGCCTCGTCGCGCGCACCAGCGGCCGGCTCGACTACATCGAGACGATCCGGCAGTGGCGGGCGCGGTTCGCCGCCCGCAGCGCGCGCAAGACGCTGCTCAAGCTCCAGCTCGTGCCGCGCTGGCTGACCAGCAAGGACTTCCGGCTCGCGTTCACGTCGGGAGTCAGCGCGAACAGCGTCTGCTTCGAGCGCGAGCTGCTCGACCACTTCCGGCTCGTGTTCGAGAAGGATCGCTAGGACGCGCAGCTCGGCGGGCTGGGGGTCGCACGCAGCGTGCGCTCGAACGCGCGCGGGCGCGCGGTCATCACCCCGTCGACGCACCACGAGATCAGGTTGCGCCACGTGGACGGCGCGTCGGCGTCGTCGTTGCCGAACCACGTGTGCCAGGCGTAGCCCGCCGCGTGCGCGCGGGCGACGTTGCCGGGCGTGGTCACGTCGAGCTTCGTCCCGTTGAGGACGTAGGTGATCGGCAGCTGGAAGGCCACGACCCCCTCGCCCGGCGAGCCGCCGCCGAGCAGGAACGTCGCGGAGCCGTCGATGCCCGGCGCCACCGGGAAGGACGGCGCGAGCTGGTGGAACAGATCGACCGCGGGCTGCTTGAACGACACGACGACGATGTCGCGGCGCGGCTGGCCGTTGAGCAGGCGCGCGAGCACGCGCGCGTTCTGCAGGTACTCTCGACGCCCTCGGCCTTCGTGCGGCCCTTGATCTCGACGTTGATCGGGGTGCGCGGGAACGCGCGCAGCACCTGGCGCAGCGTCGGCACGCGGAAGTCGGAGCGCCGAAAGCCCCTCGGCGGCCGGCGCTGGCCGGTCGCGATGCCGCGGAACACGTAGGCCGAGCGGCGCTTGTCGTGGCCGTAGTGCTCGCCGTGGCGCGAGAACCAGGACGCGCCGTCGAGACGGCGGATCTGGCGCAGCGTGTGCGACGCGATCGTCCCGGTCCCGTTCGTCGTGCGGTCGAGGGTCGTGTCGTGCATGACGACGACCTGGTCGTCGCGCGTTACGCCGACGTCGAGCTCGAGCATGTCGGCGCCGGCGCGCAGCGCCTGCTTGAACGCGTAGAGCGTGTTCGAGGGGAACTCGTCCTCGCCGCCCTGGTGGGCGATGTTCCACGTGCGCGCCTCGCGCCACGGGTTCGGATCGGCGGCCGCGGCGGGGGCGGCGGCCGCGAGCACGGCGGTCGCACACAGCACGAGCAGGCGCAACGCAGCGGACATGCGCGGAGCGTAGTGCCGTCTGCGCGCTCCTCGTGGACGTCGAGCGTCGAGTTTCTCGGCCTGAGACCGAGAGATCGACGCTCGACGCGGGCCTATCGTGGATCGCGTGGCTGTGCGCGACCGCCTGGCCGACCTGACCCTCCGCGACGAGCACCGCCTGCGCCGCAAGCTCGAGCGTGCCCGCGACGCGCACGCCCGCGCGCGGGTGGAGGCGGAGATCGCCGCCGCCGCGGCCCGGGCGCAGCGCCGCCGGGCCGCCGTCCCCGCGATCTCCTATCCCGAGCACCTGCCGGTCAGCGCCCGGCGCGACGACCTCGCCGCCGCCATCGCCGAGCATCAGGTCGTGGTCGTCGCAGGCGAGACCGGCTCGGGCAAGACGACCCAGCTGCCGAAGATCTGCCTCGAGCTAGGCCGCGGCGTGCGCGGGACGATCGCCCACACCCAGCCGCGCCGTCTCGCCGCCCGCACGGTCGCGCAGCGCATCGCCGACGAGCTCGGCGTCGGGCTCGGCGCGGCCGTCGGCTACGCGGTGCGCTTCAACGACCGCTCCAGCCAGGACACGCTCGTGCGGCTCATGACCGACGGCCTGCTGCTGGCCGAGATCCAGCACGACCCGCTGCTGCGCCGCTACGACACGGTCATCGTCGACGAGGCGCACGAGCGCAGCCTGAACATCGACTTCCTGCTCGGCTACCTGCACCGCATCCTCCCGCGCCGGCCCGACCTGAAGGTGATCATCACCTCGGCGACGATCGACCCCGAGCGCTTCAGCCGCCACTTCGACGACGCGCCGGTGGTCGAAGTCTCCGGGCGCACCTACCCGGTCGAGGTGCGCTACCGCCCGCTGGAGGACCCCGACGGCGCCGACCGCGACCAGGTCGACGGCATCGGCGACGCCGTGGCGGAGCTACTGCGCGAGAAGCCCGGCGACGTGCTCGTCTTCCTCTCCGGCGAGCGCGAGATCCGCGACACCGCCGACGCCCTGCGCGGGCGTCTGGGCGACGGCGTCGAGATCCTGCCGCTGTACGCGCGCCTGGCGGACGCCGAGCAGCGCCGGGTCTTCACCGCGCACCGCGGCCGGCGGGTCGTGCTGGCCACGAACGTCGCCGAGACCTCGCTGACCGTGCCGGGCATCCGCTACGTCGTCGATCCCGGCACGGCGCGCATCAGCCGCTACAGCGCGCGTCTGAAGGTCCAGCGCCTGCCGATCGAGCCGATCTCCCAGGCGAGCGCCGATCAGCGCAAGGGCCGCTGCGGCCGCCTCGCCGAGGGCATCTGCATCCGCCTGTACCGCGAGGAGGACTTCGCGGCCCGCCCGCGCTTCACCGACCCGGAGATCCTGCGCACGAGCCTCGCCGCGGTGATCCTGCAGATGGCCGCGGTGGGGCTGGGCGACATCGAGGACTTCCCGTTCCTCGACCCGCCGGACCGCCGCCAGATCCGCGACGGCCTCAACCTGCTCACCGAGCTGGCGGCGATCGAGCCCGACCGCCGCCTGACGCCGCTCGGCCGCCGGCTCGCCCGGCTGCCGGTCGACCCGCGCCTGGGCCGCATGGTGTTCGAGGCCGACCGCCTGGGCTGCGCCGAGGAGGTCGTCGTCATCGCCGCGGCGCTGTCGATCCAGGACCCGCGCGAGCGACCCGCCGACCGCCAGCAGGCCGCCGACGCCCAGCATCGCCGCTTCGTCGACGAGACCTCCGACTTCCTGACCTACCTGAAGCTCTGGCACCACCTGCGCGGCGGGCGGCGCGAGCTGTCGGGCAACCAGTTCCGCAAGCGCTGCAAGGCCGAGTTCCTGCACTACCTGCGCGTCCGCGAGTGGCAGGACCTCGCCGGCCAGCTGCGGGGCGCGGCGCGCGAGGCGGGCGTCACGCTCAACCACCAGCCCGCGCAGCCGCGCGAGATCCACACGGCGCTGCTGGCCGGGCTGCTCTCGCACGTCGGGGTGCGCGACGAGGGCCGGCGCGAGTACCTCGGGGCGCGCGGCGCGCGCTTCGCCGTCTTCCCGGGCTCGGCGCTGGCCAAGAAGCCGCCGGCGTGGGTGATGGTCGCCGAGCTGGTGGAGACCTCGCGGCTGTGGGGGCGCGTCGCCGCGCGCATCGAGCCCGAGTGGCTCGAGCCGCTCGCCGGCCACCTCGTCAAGCGCTCCTACAGCGAGCCGCACTGGGAGCGCCGGCGCGGCTCGGTCGTCGCCACCGAGCGCGTCACGCTCTACGGCCTGCCGATCGTCACCGCCCGCAAGGTCGCCTACGGCACGCTCGACCCGGTTCTCGCGCGCGACCTGTTCATCCGCCGCGCGCTGGTCGAGGGCGACTGGGACACCCGCCACCGCTTCTTCCACGCCAACCGCGAGCTGCTCGACGAGGTCGAGGAACTCGAGCACCGCACGCGCCGGCGCGACCTGCTCGTCTCCGACCAGGCCCTCTACGACTTCTACGACCAGCGCATCCCGGCCGAGGTGGTCTCCGCGGCGCACTTCGACCGCTGGTGGCGCGACGCGCGCAAGGCCGACCCGGACCTGCTGACGTTCAGCCGGGCGCTCGTGATCGACGAGCAGGCCGCCGCGCAGCTGGACCCCCGCGACTGGCCGCCCGCGTGGCGCCAGGGCGAGCTGACGCTGGCGCTGACCTACCGCTTCGAGCCGGGCGCCGGCGACGACGGCGTGACCGCGCACGTGCCGCTCGCCGCGCTGCCGCGCCTGAAGCCGATCGGCTTCGACTGGCTGGTGCCGGCGCTGCGCCCCGAGCTCGTCACCGCGCTGCTGCGCACGCTGCCCAAGGACCTGCGCCGGCCGCTGGTGCCGATGCCCGAGACCGCCGCGCAGGTGCTCGCCGCGGTGGAGCCCCGGCGCGCGCCGCTGCTCGCGTCGCTGAGCGAGGCGCTCGAGCGCCTGCGCGGCGTGCGGGCGGCGCCGGACGACTTCGACGTGGTCCGTGTGCCCGAGCACCTGCGGATGCGCTTCGCGATCGAGGAGGAGGACGGGCGCGTGGTGGCGGCCGGCCGCGATCTCGAGGCGCTGCGCGCACAGGTGCGCCCGCGGCTGCGGGCGCAGCTGGCCGCGCGCACCGCCGACCTGGAGCGCAGCGGCCTGCGGGCGTGGACGATCGGGACGCTGCCGCAGACGGTCGAGCTGCCGGGGACGGGCGGCGCGGTCGTCGCGTACCCGGCGCTGGTCGACGAGGGGCAGACCGCCGGCGTGCGCGTGCTCGACACGGCCACCGCGCAGGCCGCGGCGATGCGGGCCGGCACTCGCCGCCTGCTCGAGCTCACCGTGCCCTCGCCGGCGAAGTGGGTCCAGGGACGGCTGTCGACGCCCGCCCAGCTCGCGCTGGCCACCGCGCCGCACGGCAGCGTCCGCGCCGTGCTGGCCGACGCGACGGTCGCCGCGATCGACGCGCTCGTCGACGAGGCGGGCGGCCCGGCGTGGGACGAGGCAGCGTTCGCGCGGCTGCGCGACCACGTCGCCGGACACCTCGCCGAGCGAACGCTGGAGGTCGTCGACCAGGTCGTCGCCGTGCTCGACGCCGAGCGCGACGTGCGCCGCGCGATGGAGCCGCTGACCGCGGCCGCCGTCGAGCCCGCCCGCCGCGACGTCGAGGCCCAGGTGCGCCGGCTGCTGGCGCCCGGGTTCGTGTCGGAGGCGGGGGTCGGTCGGCTGGGCGATCTCGAGCGCTACCTGCGCGCGGCGGCGCGGCGCCTGGAGCGGCTGCCCAACGCGCCGGCGGTCGACCTCGACCGCATGCGGGCGATCAACGAGCTCGAGGACGCCTACGCGCGACGCATCACGGCGTGGCCGCCGGGCCGCCCGCTGCCCGACGCGCTGCGCGAGGTGCCGTGGCTGCTGCAGGAGCTGCGCGTCGCGCAGTTCGCCCAGGGCGCCGGCACGCGCGGCCCGGTGTCGGCCAAGCGCATCCGGCGGATCCTCGAGCAGGCCTGACCGGGCGGCGCGCCGGGTCCGCGGGGCGCCTCACCGGTGCCGACCTCCTCGTGCCGTAGGTTTGCCCGCGTGGAGCGCCCGCCGCCGCCGCAGCGCGTCGAGGTCGTCGTGCCGATGCGCACGCTGATGGTGCTTCTCGCCTTCGGGTTCGCCGTCTTCCTGGCCGTCGTCTCGCTCGGCTCGCTGCTGTCGATCTTCGTCGCCGGCGTGCTCGCCCTCGGCCTCGACCCGGTCGTCGCCGGGCTCACGCGGCGCGGCTGGCGGCGCGGGATCGCGGCGCTCGTCGTGTTCGCGGCCCTGTTCGTCCTGGTGTTCCTCATCGTCGTCGTGACCGTCGGCCCGCTGTGGGAGCAGGTCGTCGACTTCGTCAACAAGCTGCCGGAGTACTGGAACGAGATCTCCAACAGCGACGCGTTCGACGCGTTCCTCTCCAACGGCGGCAAGGAGGCGGTGGGGAACGCGCTCAAGGACATCGCGGGCGAGCTGCCCAGCGCCGCCACCACGGTGCTGGGCCTCGCCGGCGGCGTGTTCGGCTCGGTGCTCTCGCTCGTCACGCTGACGTTCCTCGCGCTGTTCCTGCTCATGGAGCGCCCGACGATCACCGACTGGCTGTTCGGCTTCGTGCCGCCGGCCCAGGAGGCGCGCTGGCGGCCGGTGCTGGAGGACTCGATCGGCGCCGTCTCGTCCTCGCTGATCGGCAACGTGGCGATCTCGCTCGTCGCCGCCACCGTGGCGGGGCTGTCGGCGTGGATCTTCGGGCTGCCGTTCCCGATCGTCCTCGCCGTCATCACCGGCTTCCTCGACCTCATCCCGCAGATCGGCGCGACGATCGCCGCGGTGATCCTCGTGCTCGTGGCACTGACGGTGAGCACCGAGGCGGCGATCGCGATGGTGATCATCCAGATCGTCTACCAGCAGGTCGAGAACTACATCGTCTACCCGGTCGTCTACCGGCGGGCGGTCGAGCTGTCGGCGTTCACGACGATCGTCTCGGTGCTGATCGCCAGCTCGATCCTGGGCGTGGTGGGCGCGATCCTCGCCGTGCCGTTCGCGGCGGTGGTGAAGATCGTCATCCGCGAGGCCGGGGCGCCGCGGCGGGCGCGGATGGCGGCGCTGCGCGAGCCGGCCGCGCTGCCGGACAGCGGCGCGGGGGAGTAGCGCCGACCCGCCGCCGCCCGAGATCGAGATCCTGGGCGCCGCCGTTCTACCCTGGGGGCCGATGGGCCGCGACGACCGGCGCACCCCCACCGAGCGCCTGCTGGCGCGGCGCCTGCCCGAGCCCGGGGCGGCGCCGCACCAGATCGACCGCCGCTCGCTGCAGGCCGAGCGGACGCTCGAGGGCTACCTGCGCTCGTCCTCGCCGCCGCGCTGGATGGAGCGCGCCGCCCAGATCGACCGCGGCATCGAGCGCGAGCGCGCGGAGCTCGAGCGCGCCTACGTCGCCCTGGGCGAGCGCTGCCGCGGCGACCGCGCCGAGTTCGCCCGCCGCTGGCGCGAGCTCGTCGAGCGATGGCCGTTCGACGCCGAGCTCAACGCGCTCATCGAGCAGCACAACGAGTGGTATCCGATCGAGCGCCGCCTGCCGATGAACCCGCGCACCGGCGACTACGTCCTGATCATGGGCCGCTCGTACCGCCGCCCCGCCCTCGACGCGGGCTGGGCGCTGGCCGAGTTCCCGGCCGACCGCCCGCCCGCGTAGAGTCGGCCGGTGACCACCCTCGAGCCCGCGGCCCGCACGGAGGCCGCCGCGCCGCGCAGGCCGCTGCTCGTCCTTGCCGTCGTGATCGCCATCGGCGCCGTCGACGGCCTGCTGTTCCTCGGCTTCGAGTGGGTCGTCAACCACGGCCTCGACGCGATCTGGAACGACCTCTTCGCCACCGACGAGGAGCGCTGGCGGGTCGTGCCGGTCGCGCTCGGCCTGGGCCTCGCCTTCGCCGTGATCCTGCGCGTCCTGCGCCAGCCGCGCCTCGTCGAGCCGCACACCGATCCGCTGGCCGCCAGCGAGGACCAGGATCCGAACGCCCCGCTGCCCCGCGAGACCTTGTGGACCATCGCCGTGATCGTCCTCGTCGGCCTGGCCAGCCTGCTCGCGGGCGCCTCGCTCGGGCCCGAGGCGCCGCTCGTCGGCGCGACGTCGGCGATCGGCGCGTACGTCGCGGCGCGCGTCGTGCCCGGTCCGGAGGGGCGGCTGCTCGTCCTGTGCAGCGTCGGCGCCCTGCTCGTGGCGTTCTTCGGCTCGCTCGTGGCGATCGCGCTGCCGATCCTGGTCCTGCTCCAGCGCACCCGGAAGCTGCCGATCACGGCGGTCGTCGCGATCGTGCTGTGCGGGGGAGCCGCCTACGGCACGCTCTACGCCGTGCAGGGGGAGGCGCCCGGGTTCGGAAGCATCCCGTTCGAGGTCGGCGCCGAGGTGCGCGACTACGGGACCGCGCTCCTCCTCGGTCTCGTCTGCGTGCCGGTCGGAGTGCTGCTGCGCCGCCTCGTCGAGGTGGTCTGGGCGGCGGCCAAGCGGCTCGACGCGCACGTGCCGTGGTGGGTCTCGGCGGCCGTGTTCGGCGCCGCCCTCGGCGCCTGGTACCTCATCGGCGGCGAGACCATCCAGTTCAGCGGCAGCGAGGGCAGCAGCCTGCTGCTGCATCGGGCCGACGAGTACGCGTGGCCGGCGCTCCTGGGCATCGTGCTCATGAAGATCGTCGCCACCGCCTGGTCGCTGGGCAGCGGCTACCGCGGCGGCCTGGTGTTCCCGTCGGTGTTCTGCGGCGTCGCGCTCGGGCTCACCGTCGGTGCGATCTTCGGCGACCAGGCCGGCCCCGGCCTGCTGATCGGCGCGGTCGGCGGCATCCTGGCGGAGATGACCGCGCCGCTCGTCGCCGTGATCATGCTGCTCGCGCTGCTGCCCTTGAAGTACGCGGGGCTGGGCGTCGCGGCCGCCGTGGGCGTGCTCATCGGCCGCTGGATCTCCGGGCGCGTCGGCCGGCGGCTGGCCCCGGCCCCCGCGCCCGGCTGCTGACCAGCCTCCCCGCACGGCGCGTGCCCTCACGGGTAGGGTTGCGTTCGTCATGGCGACGGCGGGGAGGTCACGGTCGCGGACGGTGCGCTTGGTCGAGCAGCGGCTGTCGATCGTGCGGCTGCTGGTCGCGCTGTTCGTCGCCCGGATCGTCGTGACGATCGCGGAGATCGCCGAGTCGCGCCTGACGTTGTGGTCGGTGCTGATCTCCGCGGCGATCGGGATCGAGGCGTGGCGGGCCTGGCGGGTGCGGCGCGCCGCGCGGCGGGCGGGCGAGGTGCCGCCCCGCCGCGCGCCGACTCGGTGTGGGATCGCATGCTCACGCCGGTCGAGCGCTACGGCCCGGCCGCGCTCTACGGGCTGACCGCGCTGTTCGTCGTCGCGACCGTGGCGATGGTCGCCGACGGCGAGGCGCAGGACCGGCTGCTCGATGTGACGCTCATCGCGCGCGAGGTCACGACGTTCCTCTTCCTCGTCGTGTTCGTCGTCGCCGCGCTCGCCGTGCGGGCGACGCGCTCCGCCGCGGACGGTTCGTGACGCGCCGGCTCACGCGGCCGCGGCCCGCCGGTCCTGGAGGTAGCCGCGGGGATCGGCGTCGAGGTGCTCGGCCAGGCGCGAGGCGAGCGCCATGATCGTGTACGACGGGTTGGCCGACAGCGTGCGCGGGATGACCGAGCTGTCGCCGACGAACAGCCGGCGCACCTCGTGGCACTCGCCGTGGGAGTCGACGACCGACGTCGCGGGGTCGCTGCCCATCCGGCAGCCGCCCTGCATGTGGGTGGTCGACGCCGAGGCTCCACAGGATGCGCTCGGCGCCCGCGGCCTCGAGCACCTCGCGGCAGAACCGCACGCCCTGCGCCCGCCGCTCCAGCTCGACCGGCGCGAACGCGGTCCAGACCTGCTCGCCGCCGTCGTCGTCGAGGGTGACGCTCGCGTGGTTGTCGTCGTTGCACATCAGCAGCAGGCCGATCCAGCGGCGGTAGTCGCGCGCCGCGTGGACCAGCGGCTCGCCCCACAGCGGCCCGTCCTCGTCGCACAGGCTCGACGCGAAGCCGATCGGATCCTGCACGGTGATCGCCTCGACCACGAACCCGCCGTCCTCGTCGCGCTGGAAGTCCAGGCAGTGCGCGGTGATCGGGTAGACGCGGTGGGCGTCCTGCGGGGCCGCGAAGCGCCCGAAGACGAACATCGCCGGGTGCAGGCCGAGATGGCGGCCGACGTTGGCGTTGGGCACGCCGGAGCGCAGCAGGATCTGCGGCGTGCGCAGCGCCCCGCCGGCGACGACCACGATGTCCGCCCCGACCGCGTGCGCGGTGCCGCGCGCGTCGGTGTACGCGACCCCGTGGGCCTCGAGGCCGCCGCGGACCTCGTCGATCAGCACGCGCTCGACGTGGCACTCGGCGCGCAGCTCGAGCTCGCCGTGGGCCCACGGCACGCTGATGTAGGTGTTCTGGGTCGACTTGCCCGCGTTCGTCGGGCAGCCCTGCAGGCACGAGCCGCACTTCATGCAGTTCTCGTCGGTGTAGGAGAGCACCGGCTCGAGGCTCGCGCCGACCGCCGCGAACCCGCGCGCGATCATCCGCGTGTTCTCCAGCCAGTCGTTGCGCTCGCGCAGGCCGAGGACCTCGGCCACGCGGTCGTAGTGCGGCGTCAGGTCGGCGGGCCCGAGCGGCTCGCCGCGGTCGTTGAGCGGCCGGCTGGCCGCGGCCCACTTGCCGTACTCGTGCGGGGACGCGCGCAGCGCCACCTTCGTGTTGATCGTCGTGCTGCCGCCCACGCAGCGCCCGCCGATCAGCGCGACGACGCCCTCGGCGGCGCCGTCGCGCGGTCGCGCGAACGTGATCGGCCACCACAGGTCGTGCATCGCGTGGACCTCCCAGCGCGTGAAGTCCGCGGCGGTGCGGTGGGGGCCGGCCTCGAGCAGCAGCACGTCGCGGCCCGCGCGGGCCTGCTCGCCGGCCACGACCCCGCCGCCCGCGCCGGAGCCGATCACGACGACCTCGAAGCGCTCGGTCATGCGCCCACCCCCAGGTACGACCAGTCCTTGTGGATGCGGCTGGCCAGCGGGAACTCGAAGCCGATCTCGGCGTAGGCGCCGGGACCGGGGGAGCCCGGCGCGACGAAGTCGCTGTAGAAGGCCTCGATGGCCAGCGCGCGGACGAGCTGGAACTCCGGGGTCGCGGCGTGCGGGGCCAGCGCCTCGGCCCCGCCGGCGGCGTGGGGGGCGAGCGCGTCGACCGCTTGGCGCGCGCGTTCGCGGACGGCCTCGGGCGCGCGGGCGAGGACCGCGTCGAGGTACACGACGGGGCCCACGCGCGACGAGCCGGGGACGATCGTCTCGCACAGCGCCGCGAGCGCCTGCGCGCGAGCGGGATCCAGGCACGTCAGCTTCATCGCCCGACCGTATGCACCGCGTCGCGGCGGCGCATGTCGCGGGGCGCACGGTTCGTTGTCGCGCCGTGCAGCCGCCACGTCGAGCGTCGAGTTGCTCGGGCTCAGCCCGAGGAACTCGACGCTCGATCCCGCGACGTCAGGGCTGGAGGCTCAGGATGCGGTCGTCGGAGGGCGCCGGATCGCCGCGGCCGTCGCGGTTGGACGTCGTGAACCAGATCCGCCTGTCCGGCGCGACGACCACGGTGCGGATGCGCCCGTAGCGGTCGTGGAACATCGCGCGCGGCGTCCCGGCGTGCGTGCCGCGCAGCGGGATCCGCCACAGCGTCTGGCCGGCCAGCGCGCCGACGTACAGGGTCGAGCCGGCGATCGCCGCGCCGCTCGGCGAGCTGGTCGACGTCGGCGACCACGTCACCTTCGGGTTGGTGAAGCGCCCGCCGTCCGTGTCGCCGCGGCCCTCGACGATCGGCCAGCCGTAGTTGCGGCCCCGGCGGATCAGGTTGACCTCGTCGGTCTCGTTCTGGCCGAACTCGGTGCCCCACAGGCGCCCGGCGCGATCCCACGCGAGCCCCTGGACGTTGCGGTGGCCGAGCGTCCACACCGGCGAGCCTTCAAACGGGTTGTCGGCCGGGACGCTGCCGTCGGGGTTGATGCGCAGGATCTTGCCGTTGAGCGCGCCGCGGTCCTGCGCGAGGGCGCTGTCGCCGGTCTCGCCGACCCCGGCGTAGAGCTTGCCGTCGGGGCCGAACGCGATGCGCCCGCCATTGTGGATCGCGCCGGCGCGCAGGCCGGTGAGGATCGGCGTCAGCGTGCTCTGGCCGAGCCGGAACGAGGCGATGCGGTTGTCGCGGTCGGTCGTGTAGTAGACGAACACGGTGCGGTCGCGCGCGAAGTGCGGCGAGACCGCGAGGCCGAGCAGGCCGCCCTCGCCGACGGCCTGGACGCCCGGGACGCGCATCACGGTGCGCAGGCGCCCGCCGCCGGACGGGATGCGCAGGATGCGCCCGCCGCGCTCGGTCACGAGCGCGTCGCCGCCGGGCAGGAAGCCGATGCCCCACGGGACGTCGAGGTTGCGCGCGATCGTGCGCACCCGGCTGCCGGCCGCCGCGCCCGTCGCCGTCGTCCCGTCGCCATGCGACGTGGTCGCGGCGCTGCCGCCCGAGTCGCCGCCGCAGGCGGCCAGACCGGCCGCGAGCGCCAGGGCGCCGGCGATGGCGGCGATCGCACGCATCGCGCTTCATTCTCTCCCACCGGCGCCGGAGTCAACCCCAGTGGGCGCGCCGCCGGCTCAGCTCGCCGCCGCGTCCAGCGCGCGCCGCAGGTCGGCGGCCAGGTCGTCGGGGTGCTCGAGGCCGACCGCGATGCGCAGCAGCCCCGGCGACGCGCCGCCGGCCTCCGCCGCCTCGGGGTCGAGCACGGCGGCGACCATCGCGGCGGGCGGGACGATCAGCGAGTGCACGCCGCCCAGGCTGGGGGCGAGGTCGAAGAGCTCGAGCGACTCGGCCAGCGCCGAGGCCGCCTGCACCCCGCCGGCCAGCTCGAACGACAGCAGCCCGCCGAAGCCGTCCATCTGGGCCACGGCGAGCTCGTGCTGCGGGTGGGACGCCAGGCCCGGGTAGTGGACCGCCTGCACGGCCGGATGCGCCTCCAGCAGCTCGGCCAGCGCCTGGGTCGTCGCGTTCTGGCGCGCGACCCGCACGGCGAGCGTGCGCAGCCCGCGCTGCAGCAGCCACGCGTCGAAGGCCGAGAGCACGCCGCCCAGGGTCAGCGACAGCTCCCAGATCTCGCGCAGCGCGTCGTCGGGCCCGCACACCACGCCGGCGGTGAGGTCGCTGTGGCCGCCCAGGTACTTCGTCGCCGAGTGCACGACGAGGTCGGCTCCGAGCGCCAGCGGCCGCTGGTTGATCGGGCTGGCCAGGGTGTTGTCGACCAGGACCCGCGCGCCCACCGCGTGCGCGGCCGCGCTGACGGCCCGCAGGTCGGTGATCGCCAGCAGCGGGTTCGACGGCGTCTCGAGCAGGACGAGCGTCGTCCGCTCGCCGATCGCCCCGGTCAGCGCCGCCGTGTCGGCCTGGTCGGCGAACGTGACGTCGATGCCCATCCGCGGCGCGAGCTTCTGCAGCAGCGACAGCGTCCCGCCGTAGTGCACCTGTTGGGCGACGACGTGGTCGCCGGGGCTGCACAGGCCCAGCACCGTGGTCGAGATCGCCGCCATCCCCGACGAGAACACGCGCGCGGCGGCGGCCCCCTCGAGCTCGGCGACGATCGCCTCGGCGTGCTCGTGGGTCGGGTTGCCGTAGCGCGTGTAGAAGCGGCGCTCGCGTGGCCGGGTGGCCAGGTCGCGCAGCGTCGCCGCGTCGCCGGCCGAGAACGTCGAAGCGGGGTCGATCGGCGGCGTGATGACGCCCTCGACGGCGCTCGGGCGCAGCAGGGCGGTGTCGGGGTGGCGGTCTGTGCTCATGAGCGCAATCGTCGCGGATTGCGCGCGCGCATCCCGTCCGGCCCCCGTTGGTGGTCCGGCCGGGCACCGAGGCACAGTTGTCTAGGATGGCCGGCATGGCCTGGGCAGGGCTTCTCAAGCGCGTCGCCGTGGTGGTGGGCGCAGCGGCACTCGGGTTGAGCGCGACGCCGACGATGGCGGGCGCGCAGGCCCTTCCGCCGCTCGACTTCAGCCAGTACGACGTGCTGCTGAACACCATCGGCATCCCGTACCGGTCGGGCGACACCGGCACGTCGAAGAAGACGAAGCGGCACAAGCCGAAGCCGCCGGCGCGCCCCACGAAGCGCCAACGCGCCACGTTGCGCTTCACCGAGACGCGGGCCGTCACCGAGCGCGTCTACGAGACGGCGCTGGCGCAGGCCGACCCGGGCGTCGACCGCGCCACGCTCTTCGGCCAGCTCGACGCCGCGCGCGCCGCGTTTCGCGACGTGCTGACCGGCCGCGTCGGCTGGCGCGCGACCGACCTCGGCGACGTCGCCGCGTTCAGCCTCGTGCAGGGCTACGCGACCGTGACCGGGGACGCGACGCTGTCTCCGCGCGGCCTGGCGCAGATCCGCCGCGCGGTGGGCGACGACCTCGCCCGCCAGCGGTCGGTCCGGCGCATGCCCGACACCCGCCAGCAGGAGATCGCCGAGGTCATGACGCTGCGGGTCGTGCTGCTGCTCAGCGACATCAACCGGGCGACCGAGGCGGGCGACGACGGGACGGTCGCCGCCGCCCGCGCGCAGATGCGGGCGTGGACGGAGGAGCTCTTCGGCGTCGACGTCGCGAAGGTGCGGCTGACCAAGCGCGGGCTCGTCCGGCGCTGATGACTAGCCCACGCGCTGCGGCTCGAGCAGCGCGTCCAGCCAGCCGAACGACCGCGCGTGGTAGAGCGTACGCGCGCCCGCCTCGCAGTGGTCGCCGGCGCCCTCGGCCGCGGTGAACTCGACGTACTCGTGCGGGCAGGTCAGCGCGGCGACGAGCTGCGACGCCGAGGCGCTGATGTCGTCGCCCTCCGCGCGGCACACCCACGTCGGGCAGCGGATCTGGTCGGCGCGGCCCTCGAGCGTGTAGTCGCGCAGCGCCTCGACGTAGTCGAGCGGGTGGTCGAGCCCGTGGACGAGCATGCCGCGCCGCAGCCCCAGCCGCCCGTCGGGCTCTTGACCAGGTGCTCGAGCATCGCGGACGGCCGTGGTGGCCACGCGGCCGCCCTTCTCGTAGGAGGAGGCCAGCGGGCCGAGCCGGGCGATGAACCCGGCGTAGAGGTCGTAGGCGCCGCAGTCGGCGACGCACGCGGCGAGGCGGTGCTCGGCGGCGGCGGCGCGCGGCGCCAGATGGGCGCCGAGGCTCCAGCCGATCAGCGCGACGCGGCCGGAATCGACGTCGTCGCGGGCGAGCGCGACGTCGACCACGGGCGTCACGACCGCCTCCCAGTCCGGCCGCAGCGTCAGACCCTGGCGGATCAGCGCGCCGCCCTGGCCAGGCCCGTCGAAGGCGAGCACGTTGTAGCCGCGCGCGAGCGCCGGCGCCGCTGGAGAAGTACATCTCCTCGACCGTGCCGTCGTAGCCGTTGGTCAGGATCACCGTCGCGCGCCGGCCGTCGCCCGCGCCAGGAAGAAGCCGGGCAGGGTCGTGCCCTCGTAGGGGATCTCCAGCCACTCGGGCGCGGCGTCCATGAGCGCCCGCCCGGCGAAACGCCTCGGTCTGCCCGGGCGTTGCTGTCGACCAGGCGCTCGTCGAGCGGCGGGCCGAGCAGCATGACGCCGGCAGTGCGCTCGTAGGTGCACACCCGCAGCCAGGCCAGCCGGGCGGTCTCGCGCTGCCCGGCCGCCTCCGCGGTCTCGGCGATCTCGCGCACGCCCGCCGCGGCCCGGCCACGCCCGTACCAGCTGTCGATGTCGTCGCCGCGGACGCGGCCGGCCGCGGCAGGCATTCGCCGACGTCGGCGCCGCCGAAGGGCGGCGCCCACCGCTCGCAGCACCTGGGCGTCGAGCAGGTCGTCCTTGAGTCCCAATCGCGTCATGCGCCAGAACCTACGCCGCCGAGCGCGCCGCTGCTCGCGCGCCGCGGCCGGATCGACCGCGTCAGCGTCTCGACGTCGTAGACGCCGTGGTGGCGACGGCCGTTGACGAAGAACGTCGGCGTCCCCGACACGCCGCTCGAGTCCGCGCTCTGCACGTCCTCGGCCACGCGCGGGGCGAAGCGGCGGCGGCGCAGGTCGTCGGTGAACCGGTCGAGGTCGAGGCCGATCGCGTCGGCGTGGCGGTAGAGGTCGGCGATGCGCAGCCCGGCGCCCGGCGTCATCAGGCGGTCGTACATCTCCCAGAACCGCCCCTGCGCGCCCGCCGCCTCGGCCGCCTCGGCCGCCGCCTGAGCGTCGGGATGCACGTCGGTCAGCGGCAGCTCGCGAAAGACGAAGCGCAGCTCGCCCGACAGGTGCTCGAGCAGCTGAGCGATCGTCGGCGCCGCGTCCACGCAGTACGGGCATTCGTAGTCGCCGTACTCCAGCAGCGTCACCGGCGCGTCGGCCCGGCCGCGGATGTGGTCGCGGCCGGGATCGACGTCGTCGGCGAGGTCGACGATCGCGTGCGCGGTCGACCCCAGCTGGCGGGCGCGGACCTCGTCGGGCAGGCGCAGCATGATCTGGATCGCCAGCCACGCGATCGCGGGCGAGATCAGCGCGGCGGCGAGCACGCCGAGCTTGGCCTCCTCGAGCCGTGGCCCGTCGAAGGCGAGCGTCGCCACGAGCAGCGAGACCGTGAAGCCGATGCCCGCCGAGGCGCCGACGCCGAACAGCGCCGGCCAGGTGATCGTGAGCCGGGTGCCGCCGATCGCGCGGCGCGTCGCGACCCAGGCCGCGGTCATGATGCCGATCGGCTTTCCGGCGACGTAGGCGGCGACGATGCCCCAGGTGATCGGCGATGACACGGCCGCCGAGAGCAGGTCGCCGTCGATGTGGATGCCGGCGTTGGCGAGCGCGAACAGCGGCACGATGACTCGGCTCGTCCACGGGTGCAGGCGGTACTGCAGCCGTTCGTTGGGGGAGATCGCGGCGGTGAGGCTGGCGCGGGCCGAGTAGGCCAGCTCGGGCGTCGGCTGCTCGCGAAACGAGCGCGCGAGCTCGGTGCTGCGCTCGAGGTCGTCGCGCGACGGCGGGTACGCGCTCGTGACCAGGCCGATGGCCAGGCCGGCGATCACCGCGTCGACGCCGGACTCGAACATCGCCAGCCAGATCCCGATCCCGACGAGCACCGCGGCCGGCCCGCGCCAGGACCCGGCCCAGCGCAGCGCGATCAGCACGCCGAAGAGGCCGATCGCGATCGCCAGCGCGACGACCGACACCTCGTCGGTGTAGGCGAAGGCGATGATGAGCAGCGCCACGAGGTCGTCGATGACGACCATCGTCAGCAGGAACACACGCATCCTGATCCCGCGGCCCCGGGTCATGATCGTGACCACGCCGAGGGCCAGCGCCGTGTCGGTCGAGACCGCGGCGCCCCAGCCCGCCGCGCCGTCGCCGCCGGCGTTGATCGCCAGGAAGATCGCTCCGGCGGCGGCCATGCCGCCGAGCGAGCACACGACCGGGACCGCGAGACGCGAGCGCTCGCGCAGCTCGCCGAGGTCGAGCTCGCGCTTGGCCTCGAGTCCGACGACGAGGAAGAAGAGCGTCATCAGGCCCGAGTTGATCCACTCGCGCAGGTCCGCCGACAGCTCGTGGCCGCCCAAAGCCAGCGCGAAGCGCGTCGCCCAGACGTCGTCGTAGCTGCTTGGGGAGACGTTCGCCCACGCGATCGCGACCAGCGCCGCGGCGACGAGCACGAGCGCGCCGCCGGTCTCGGCGTGCAGGAAGCCGCGGATCGGCGCGGCGAGGTTGCGCGCCCAGGCGGTGCGGCCCTCCGCTGCCGATGCCGTGGCCATGCCGGGATCCTGGCAGGCGGCGGTCGCTACCCGGCGGCGAAGATCTCGCGGGGCGAGCGCAGCGTCAGGCCGAGCGCCTCGGCGGCCGGCGGGTCGTGCGCCAGCGAGTCGGCCAGCAGCACCTCGACCAGCGTGGGGTTGAGCTGGGGGGAGAGGTGGGCGAGCAGGCGCGCCACCGACGGCGGGATGTGGCGCTCGCGCACGCCCGCGCCGTCGAGCAGGACGATCATCTCGTCGAGGGTCAGCTCGTCGGGCCCGGCCAGCGCGTACGTGCCGGCGGGCGCGCCGGGATCGAGCGCGCCGCGGGCGATCGCCTCGGCCACGTCCCCGACGAACACCGGCGCCATGCGCTGGTCGCCGCGGCCGATCACGGTCACCGGCTTGCCGTCGCGGGCCAGGAACGGCGCGAACGACGGGCCGGGGTCGGAGGGCGGGCCGAAGATCCACGGGCAGCGCAGCGTGAGCACCGGCACGCCGGTCTTGCGCAAGACGGCCTCGGCCTGCCCCTTGGCCCGCAGGTAGGCGTTCGTCGACGCCGCGTCCGCGTCGACGTAGCTGGAACCGACCACCCGCTGCACCGCCGAGCCGGCGCGGGCGGCGGCGACGGCGCGGGCGGTGGCGAGGTTCGCCGACTCGTAGGTGTCGCCGCGGGCGGGCGCGAGCGTGCCGGCGAGATGGACCACCACCTCGGCGTCGCGCAGCGCGGCGCCCAGGTCGGCGTCGCGGCCGAGCGGGCGCACCTCGTTCGGCGCCTCGGCCAGCCGCGCTCGCAGCGCCGTGCCGACGTGGCCGCTGGCTCCGGTGATCGCGACGGGTCCGGTTCGCATCTCCATGGTCGAACGGCGGGGTGGCGAGCGCACGGGGATCGTGCGCGGTCGCCCGATCAGCGGCCCAGCCGGCGCTCGCTCTCGTCGATGGGGACGTCGTTGATCGACGCGTAGCGGCGGCGCATGCGCCCGGTCTCGTCGAACTCCCACATCTCGTTGCCGTACGAGCGCCACCACTGCCCGTCCGCGTCGTGGCTCTCGTACTCGAAGCGCACGGCGATCCGGTCGGCCGTGAACGCCCACATCTCCTTCTCGAGGCGGTAGTCGAGCTCGCGTGCCCACTTGCGCCGCAGGAACGCGACGATCTCCTCGCGACCCCGCAGGAACTCGTCGCGGTTGCGCCACTCGGAGTCCTCGGTGTAGGCGAGCGCGACCCGCTCCGGGTCGCGCGTGTTCCAGGCGTCCTGCGCCGCCTGCACCTTGGCCCGGGCGGTCTCCTCGGTGAACGGCGGGCGGATGTCGGTGGGGCCGGCCATCATTCGCAGAAGGCGATGAACGGGACGCCGATCGCGGTGACGCGATGGGTCTTCACGTCGACCGCGAACTGTATCCGACCGCCGCCCGAGCGCGGGACCTTCGCGAGCGTGAGGCCGAACGTGTCGTCGGTGGCGTGATCGAAGCGGACCTTCGGGTAGGCGCGGCGGATCGCCCGGCGCTTGGAGCCGACGTGCACGCCGCGTGCGGTGGCGCCGCCGGTGACCGTGATGCTGCGCACCCGGCGCGGCGTGCTCAGCGTGAAGTCCACGCTGCCGCGCACGGGCCGGGCGAGGCGGGCGCTGCGCGTGTTCGGGCCGCCCAGCTCACAGCCCGGGCCGATGCGCCCGACGAGGCCATCGGCGCGCAGCCGCGCGTACCGCGTGCCGAGCGTGACGCCGCCGACGCCCGAGCGGGTGATCTTCTTCGCCGCGGCGGCGTGCCCGGCGGCGCCCGTGGACGCGGTGGCGCCGGCGGCGAGTGCGCCGGCGGCGGTCAGCGCCGCGCCCGCGGCCAGGGTGCGCTTGAGGCTCCAGGTGGTCATGGCGCAAACCTATCCGTCCCGCCGCTGCGCCCGTGAAGGGTTGCGCCCGCGGTCGCTACCGTGCGGGCCCATGGCCAGACTCGTCTACTCGAGCGACGAGGGCGACCTGCGCCGCGCGACCCGGCCGTCCGCCGCGCCGCCCCGCCCGCCCGCGGCCGGCGGGCGCGTCAAGGTGCGCCGCGAGGTCGCGGGCCGGCGGGGCAAGCCGGTGACCACCGTCTCCGGGGTGCCGCTCGACGACGCCGGCCTGCGCGCGCTCGCCGGCCGGCTGAAGAAGCGCTGCGGCGTTGGCGGCTCGGCCAAGGACGGTGTCATCGAGCTGCAGGGCGACCATCGCGACACTGTCGTCGCGGTGCTGCGCGAGGCCGGCTACGACGTCGTCCTGGCCGGCGGCTGACCCCGGCCGGGGTCAGCGTCCGAGCCAGTCGCTCAGCGGCAGACGCACGCCGAGCGGCGAGAGGTCGCCGTCGTCGAGGATGCGCCGCGCGGCGTCGTGCAGCGCGCCGACCGCGACCCACGTCAGCGCGCCGCCGACGCTGATTCGCCTGCCGCCGGCCTCGGCGATCCCGCCCACGGTCAGGTTCGGGCGGGCGAGCACGTTGACGGGCCGGCCGACCGCCTCGCGCACACGGTGCGGATCTCGGCGGTGGTGGCTAGCCCGGGCGCGTAGAGCACGTCGGCGCCCGCGGCCTCGTAGGCCTGCAGGCGGGCGATCGTGTCGTCGAGGTCCGGGTTGCCGCGGATGTGGTTCTCCGCCCGGGCCGTCAGCGTGAAGGGCACGTCGAGCGCGCGGGCGGCCTCGACCGCCGCGGCCACGCGCTCGGCGGCGCGCTCGCGCGCGTAGAGCCCTCGCCGGGTCGTAGTCCTCGATCGATCCGCCGACCGCGCCGGCCTGCGCCACCACGCTGATCGCTTGCGCGGCGTCCTGCGGGGCCGGGCCGTAGCCGTTTTCCGAGGTCGACGGACACCGGCAGGTCGCTGGTGGCGCTCAGGAGCCGGACGTGGGCGACGACCTCGTCGAGCGTGGCGGCGCCGTCCATCCGGCCCAGGGTGAACGCGAAGCCCGAGCTGGTCGTGGCCAGCGCCTGGAAGCCGAGCGCCTCGAGCACCCGGGCGGAGCCGGCGTCCCACGGGTTGGGGATGACGAACGTCTCGCCCTCGTGCAGCGCGCGGAACGCCTCGCCCTTCTGCTGCTGGGTCACCGTCATCGGTGCCTCCTCGTGGTCGCGATGATCGCAATGGCGATCTCTAGCCTGTGAGCATGCCTGACGCGCCCGCCGCACCGCCCTCCGCGCCCGAGCGACCCCGGCGCTCCAACGGCCAGCGCGGCGACGATCAGGGCCACCACGGCTGGAAGATCGAGCCGTCCTCGACGGGGCGCGGCGCGCCGCCGCCGCCCCCTCCGCCGATGCTGCCCAAGGGCCGCCGTCCCCTGTGGGCGATCCTGCTGCTGGTGCTGCTGGTCATCAATCTGGTGCTGGCGTTCACGACCGCGCGGCCCACCGACCGCCCGCAGGTGCCCTACCAGCCGTTTTTCACCAACCAGGTCAAGAACGGCAACGTCAAGGAGATCTCCTCCCAGGAGGCGACGATCCAGGGCGAGCTCAAGAAGGAGGCGACCTACACGCCGCCGGGCGGTGAGCCGGTCAAGGTGACGAAGTTCAAGACCCAGGTGCCGACGTTCGTGACCACCGACCAGCTCACGCAGTCGCTGGCCGACCAGGGCGTCGTCGTCAACGCCGAGCCGCCCGACAACGGGCGCAACATCCTCGGCACGCTGATCCTCGGGTTCGGCCCCACGCTGCTGCTGATCGCGATCTTCGTCTGGATCTTCCGCCGCCAGGCGTCCGGCGGCGCGCTGGGCGGCTTCGGCCGCTCGACCGCGCGGCGGGTGCAGCCCGACAACCGCAACCGGGTGACGTTCGACGACGTGGCCGGCATCGACGAGGTCGAGCACGAGCTCGCCGAGGTCGTCGACATGCTCAGGCACCCGCAGCGCTACGAGCGCCTGGGCGCGCGCATCCCGCGCGGCGTGCTGCTCTACGGCCCGCCGGGCACCGGCAAGACGCTGCTGGCCCGCGCCGTGGCCGGCGAGGCGGACGCGGCGTTCTTCTCGATGTCGGCGTCGGAGTTCATCGAGGCGATCGTGGGCATCGGCGCCTCGCGCGTGCGCGACCTGTTCAAGCAGGCCAAGGAGGCCGCGCCCGCGATCGTGTTCATCGACGAGCTCGACGCCATCGGCCGGTCGCGGTCGGGCAACGTCGGCGGCATCAGCGGCGGCCACGACGAGCGCGAGCAGACGCTCAACCAGATCCTCACCGAGATGGACGGCTTCGAGGTCGGCACCACCGTGATCGTGCTGGCGGCGACCAACCGGCCGGAGATCCTCGACCCGGCGCTCCTGCGTCCCGGCCGCTTCGACCGGCGCATCGCGGTTCAGCCGCCGGACAAGCCCGGGCGGGTGGCGATCTTCAAGATCCACACGCGCAAGGTGCCGCTGGCCGACGACGTCGACCTCGAACGGGTCGCCGCCTCGACGCCCGGCATGACCGGCGCCGACATCGCGCTGCTCGTCAACGAGGCGTCGCTGTTCGCGGCGCGCCGCGGCCATCCGGCGGTGACGTCGGCGGACTTCAGCGACGCGATCGAGAAGATCATCCTCGGGGCCGAGCGCCAGGTCGTGATGACGCAGGCCGACCGCGAGCGCACCGCCTACCACGAGTCCGGCCACGCGCTCGTCGGCATGCTCACCCCGGGCGCCGACCCCGTGCGCAAGATCTCGATCATCCCGCGCGGCCAGGCCCTCGGCGTCACGCTCTCGACGCCGGAGACCGACCGCTACAACTACGCGCGCGACGACCTGCTGGCCAAGATCAAGGTCGCGCTCGGCGGCCGCGCGGCCGAGCGGCTGATCTACGGCGACCTGACGACCGGCGCGGAGTCCGACATCCAGAACCTCACCCAGATCGCCCGCGGCATGGTCGGCCGCTGGGGGATGAGCGAGGCGATCGGGCCGGTCGCCGTCACCGACGGGCGGGTCGACGGGCCGATGCTCCCGGGCGTCGCGCCGACCTCGGCCGCCACCCAGCAGCTCGTCGACGAGGAGGTCCGCCGGATCATCGACGAGGCCGAGCACGACGTCCTGCTCCTGCTCGAACGCGAGCGCGAGCGACTCGACCGGCTCACGCACACGCTGCTCGACCGCGAGACGCTCGACGGGCCCGACGCCTACCGCGCCGCCGGCCTCGCGCCGCCCGATCTCGACGTCGAGGACGAGGCCCACGCGACGATCGCGGCGCCGGTCGCGTCGGACCTGCCGGCGGCGGACGCCGAGTAGGCGCCGAGCCGGCCCACGAGGATCTGCGCCCGGCTTCGAAGCGTCTCCCACGAACCCGTTGCACCTCATTCTGCTGGTCAAGGATCTCAAGCGCGTCCTGCGCGACGCAGGCTGACGACGGGCGGGGACGCGTCGGCCCGTCGGCTGTCCCGGTCCGGGACAGAGCGTGCCCTTCGGTGCGGGGCAGACTGCGGCGACCTGACCGACCTCAAACCGGACCGTGGAGGCCAGTTGCCGATGCCAGAACGCGTCGATCCCGACCTGACACCGCTGCACAACCCGCCCAGCCTCCGGCTCGACGGAAAGGTCGGCTGGGTGACCGGCGCCAGCCAGGGGCTGGGGCGCGCCCTGGGGCTGGCGATGGCGGGGGCGGGGGCCGAGGTCCTGCTCACCGCGCGCAATCGCAGCGCGCTGGACGAGGTCGCCCACCTCATCGAGAGCGCCGGTGGCGTGGCCGAGGTGGTGGCCGGATCGGTGACCGAGCCGAGGGACATCGACGCGGCGATCTCGGCGGCCGAGCGCCGCTGGGGGCGGCTCGACGTGCTCGTCAACAACGCCGGCATCGGCACGAGCTACCGCCGTGCCGAGCAGGTCGACGACGAGGAATGGGCGCGGGTGCTCGACGTGAACCTGACCGCCCCCTTCGCGTGCGCCCGCGCGGCGCTGGCGCTGCTCGAGCGCTCCGAGGCGGCGAGTGTCGTCAACGTCTCGTCGGTGCACGGCCAGGTGGGCGGGGCGCGGCTCGCGCCGTACTGCGCCAGCAAGGGCGGGCTGGAGCTGCTGACCCGCAGCCTCGCGATCGAGTGGGCGCCCAAGGGCATCCGGGTCAACTCGCTGGCGCCCGGCTATCTGATCACCGAGATGACGGCCGAGCTGCGCGAGCACGACCGCCTGTGCGCCGAGCTGCTCGATCGCGTCCCGATGGGGCGCTTCGGGCAGCCCGAGGAGATCGCGGCCGCCGCGCTGTTCCTCGCCAGCGACGCATCCTCGTACGTGACCGGCGCGACGTTGTGCGCGGATGGTGGCTGGACCGCGCAGTGACGCGCGACCGCGTGTCCGCGCACGGGACACTTCGGACCCCGGCAGCGGCCATAGCCTCGCATCGAACCGTCGCGAGCAAAGGAGCGACATGACCGCGGATGCCACACAGGACAAGCTCGCCCTCGCCCGAGGCCTGGCCGAGTTCACCCAGCAGGTCGCCTACGAGCGGCTGCCGGACGGCGTCGTCGGCTTCACCAAGGGCCTCATCGCCAAGATGGTCGCGGCGGAGCTGGGCGGCTCGACGACGGCGTCGGCGCGCAAGCTCGCGCGGCTCACCGCGTCGCGCGGACTGCCCCGGGAGGCGGGGGTCGCGGGCTTCGGCTTTCGGACGTCGCTGCGCGACGCCATCCTGCAGAACGTCTTCACGGCGCACTGCAGCGAGCTGGAGGACGTCGCCCATCCGGACGGCGGCCTGTCCTGGGATGTGACGGTCATCCCGCTCGCCCTGTCGCTGGCCGAGCGCGAGCACCTGTCCGGCCGCCGGCTCGTGGAGCTCGTCGCGGCCGGGCTGGAGGTCCAGTACCGCACCAGCATGCCCTTCGACGCGGTCCCCGCCGGCTTCGTCTTGCCGCCGCACGCCGCGATGGGCTGCGCGGCCGCGGCGGCCAAGGGCCTGCGTCTCGACGTCGAGCAGACCGTGCACGCGCTGGGCATCGCGCTCTCCACCGCGGCGATGGCCGAGGTGAGCATGGGCACCGACGCCCACTTCTTCGAGTCGGCGCTGCACGCCTATCAGGGCATGGCGGCGGCCGAGATGGCGCAGGTCGGCCTGACCGGCAATCCGGACCTGACGTCGTTCGCCGGCATCCGCGCGCCCGCCATCGATCTCGACGACGTCACCGCCGGCCTCGGCCAGCGGTGGTGGTTCGCCGAGACCTGGATCAAGAAGTATCCGCTGTGCTTCCTCGTCCACCGCCAGGTCGACGCGCTGCTCGACCTATGCGTGCAGCACGGCATCGGCGACGACGACGTCGAGCGGGTCGAGGTCGTCACCGGGCCGAGCGACGTCAGCTGCGACCGGCCCGATCCGCGGACCGTCGGCGACCTCAGGTTCAGCCTCCAGCACGCGGTCGGAGCGGCCCTGGCCGACGGCGCGATCGAGCTCGGTGCCGTCCGCGAGGAGGCGGCCCGCGATCCCCGCTACGTCGCGGCCCGGTCCAAGGTGTCGGTGGTCATCGACGGCGACGAGGCGATCGACTTCCAGATGGGCGTGCCGACGAAGGTCACGGTCACGACGACCGACGGCCGCCGGCTCGTGCGCGAGCGGCTGCGGGCGCGCGGCGCCCCCGACGAGCCGCTCGACCGCGAGGAGCTCGACGCGATCTTCCGCCGCTACGCCGCGAGCACGCTGCCCGAGCCGCAGCTGGAGGAGCTGCTCGCCACGCTGTGGGCGATCGAGGAGGTCGACGACGTCTCCAACCTGGTGGACGTCCTCACGGACGCCGGCACTATCGCGACGCCGGCGTGACCGGCCGGGTGCCGGGTCAGCGCGAGGCGAAGTCGGGCTCTTCGAAGCCGTCCACGCGCGCGCCGCTGCGGCCGCGCAGCGCCACCTGGCGGAACTGGTAGAGGATGGCGCCGGTGGGCGCGTGGATGAGGTCGTGGCCCAGCGGCAGCTGGAGCATCGGGCGCTCGCTCTGCGCGACCGCGACGAACCGGGGCTGGCAGTCGAGCAGAGCGCGCAGGCCGATGCGGTAAGCGGCGGTCACCTCCTGCGGATCGGGGGCGAGCACCGGGTCGCCGGCGCACCAGAGCACGACCGGCGTCACGACGAAGCCTGAGCGCGTCGCGTAGTCGTCGAGCCACCCGACGACGTGCTCGGGGCCCAGGCGCAGCCCGAGCTCCTCGTCGAGCTCGCGCAGCGCCGCGTCGAGCGGGGCCTCCCCGGCGTCGAGCCGCCCGCCCGGCAGGGCCCATTGCGAGGCGTGGCGGCGCATCTTCGCCGGCCGCAGGCACAGCAGGAAGGCCGCGCCGCCGGCCACACCGGTCATGACCCCCTCGGGCGGGCCGCCGTCGGGGCCCCGCAGCTCTTCCGGGAGGGCCGACATGTCGATGTCGCGGCCGGCGAGCTGGTCGCGGCCATCGCGCTCGGCGTCGCTGTCGAGCACGACGATCGCGACCGCGGCGTGGCGGCGCCCGTCGAGCGGGAGCCGGCGGCGCGGGTGCGCGGCGAGATGCGCCCGGATCGTCGCGCGGAGCTGTTCGTCGAAGGGAACCACGGCCGTCATTGTGCACATGTCCTTTCCCGGGACAGTTCAGCGCCGTTTCCCAGCCATACGCTCGTCGACGTCACGGGCCACAAGCGGACCCGACCAAGTCGAGATCCATGTGTCCGCAGGTGCTGGAGCCTGCGGTACGGGTGAGGAGTGATGCAATGAGCGCGACCGACGCGACCGTCGCGGCGATCGATACCACCGACGGGGCCGGCCCGCTGCAGAAGGCGTCGGTGTCGCTGAAGGGGGCGCACATCGGCTTGCAGGAGCGCATCGACGAGTTCGATCGGGTCGTTCGCGAGACGGGGCATCTCTAAGGCCTGGAGCGGCTCGAGCTGATGGAGGACGACCCCATCAAGTTCGACAAGTTCCAGTGGCGGCTCTTCGCCGCGGTCAACGCCGCGCGCGAGACGTCGAAGTACGTGTCGGGGTCGCCGGCGGCGGTCGGCATGGCCGAGCTCGTCGACATGCTCGCGCTGCCCGAAGGCGAGGTCGTGGCGGCGTCCGCCGGCCTCGCCGGCCACATCGGCAGCTTCCCGATCATGGTGCGGACGATGGCGCGCAACGGGTGCGAGGACAACCCGGGGATCCGCGACACCGACATCTGGGGCTGCAACGACGCCCGCGCCGGCTGCCCGCATCCGACCGACATGTACACGTACCTGCCGGTCTTCGTCGGCGACGAGCTGGTCTGCTGGGTCGCCGGGGCCAACCACGTCGCCGACAGCGGCCACTCGATCTGCGCCGGCGGCGTCTCGATGTACTCGCCGACGACCTACTGCGACGGCCTCGTGTACGGCCCGATGGTGATCGGCCAGCGCGTCGGCGACACGTACGTGCACCACGATCCGTTCCTGCGCATGATGGCGGGCCGGACGCGAACGGGCTCGCTGAACATCCTCGACGAGAAGATGCGGCTGACCGGCGCGGTCATGCTGCGCGAGCGCGTCCTGGAGATCGTCGAGGACTTCGGCCTGGACTACTTCAAGCGCGGCTGCCGCGAGGTCCTCGAGCGCGAGCGGCGGGCGGTCTCGGGCCGCTTCCAGGACTGGATGATGCCGGGCACGTACCGGACGATGATGTTCCGCCCGATCGAGTACCGCGAGCTGATGGCATCGCTGTACCCGCAGTCGGCGAAGAACTGGATCACTCATCACCACCACACGATGACGATCACCCCGGAGGGGCGGTGCGACATCGATCTCACGGGGACGAGCAGCCAGGACTACCACTGGCAGAACGCGTTCGAGGGTCCGTTCAAGATGGGCGTGACGTTCAGCTCGATCGGGTTCATCGGCCAGACGCCGCTCGTCAACACGTCGCTGTCGTACGTCATCACGTACGATCGGCCCGAGGGCTCGCTCGTCAACCCGACGCGCGAGGACGTCAGCGCCGCCTTCGGCAACGCGCTGGGCGCGATGCACGGCGTGCTCGACGCGCGCACCTGGGGCTTCTCGTCGTTCCTGCGCGGCTACCTCGAGGAGTCGTACCTGCTCGAGCACGACTGGGAGCTCTTCGGCGGCGAGGGCATTGCGCGCCAAGGCCACCCCTGGGCGCTCGGTGACTTCACCTTCGAAGGGGCCGAGCCGCGCGGGCCGTCGCCATGGCGCGACGGCGAGGCGATGACGATCGGCGCCGGCAACCCGGAGGCCGACTGGGGCGAGGTCGAGGAGTGGGAGTACGTCGAGCCGCCGCTCGTCACGATCGCGCGCAGCTTCATCCCCGACTTCTGCGCCCACGGCCGCCACCGCGGCGCCATCGGCGTGTCGCTCGCCCAGATGGTCGTCGACCCCGGCCAGTTCCTGACCGTCAACGCCTGCGGCTACGCCGGCAGCAAGATGAACGCGGTCGCGGTCGGCATCTGCGGCGGCTACCCGCACATCAACAGCAAGACGACGTTCTTCCACGACACCAACGCGGCGGATCGCGCGGCGCGCTCGCAGGACCTGCCGTCCGACCACGTCCAGGCGCACAGGATGATCGACGAGGGCAGCCTGACGGTCGGCCGCATCTCCGACTTCGGCGGCCACGAGACGCCGCCCGTGCTCGTCAAGCACGGGGACCTCATCTGCCACGCGCACCACGCCGGCAGCGCCTGGGGCGATCCGATCGACCGCCGGACGCAGCTCGTCCTCGAGGACGTGCAGAAGGGCTGGATCTCGGAGGGGGTCGCCCGCGACGTGTACGGCGTCGCGCTGACCCGCGACGAGCACGGGGCCTGGCACGTCGACGAGCGCGGGACCGAGGAGGCCCGCCAGGGGATCCGCGAGCGGCGCAGGACCCGGGCCGTATCTGCCCGTGAGGTCTACGAGGAGGAGCGCGCACGGGTCCTCGCGCGCGACTTCCCGCTCGAGGAGCTCGGCGAGATGTACCGCGACAGCGCCACGTACGCGGGCTGGCGGGAGGTCTACTACGACTTCTGGCAGCTCCCCGCGGACTTCGCGCTGTAGGCCGGACCGGTGACCACCAGCGAGATCACGGGAAGAGACGCATGTCGGACAACGACCAGCTGACGTCGAAGGAGAACATTCGGCGCCTCGTCGAGGGCGAACTGCCGCTCGACATGATCCACGAGATGGTGCGGATGCCGGCCAAGGATCCGGACCGGTTCTTCAAGTACCTCGAGGTGCTCCAGGAACGGGTCGCCTGGGACGACCGGATCCTCGCCCGCATCTCGGACCACCTCTACATCGTCGCCAAGGACGGCGGCGAGCGCGTCGTCAAGTGCGACTGCGGCCACGAGCTCGGCGACTACCGGATCAACTGGAAGATGAACGCCCTGCTGTACTGCCGGCGCACGCAGGAGGAGATCGGCGAGGTCTTCACCGTGCACGGCCCCGACCACGAGCTGGTCGAGGTGCGCGAGTTCTACTGCCCAGGCTGCCAGGCGCAGCTCGGCGTCGAGGTGGTGCCGATCGGCTACCCGTTCGTCTTCGAGGTCCTGCCCGACCTCGACGCGGTGCACGCCAACGGCGGCCGGCCGCTGCCCGACGCCTCCCCCGACTGGTTCGACGACCACACGGCCAAGCAGGCGGCGGCCTGGGTCTCGGAGGTGAGCGCCTGATGGCGACCAACGGCAACGGCGACGGGCAGCGCTACCAGCTGGCGCTGGACGCCGGCGGCACGATGACCGACACGTTCCTCGTCGACTCCCGGGGCGAGTGGGCGCTGGGCAAGGCGCTCAGCAGCCTCGAGGACGAGTCGGTCAGCTACATGGAGTCGGTCGACGACGCGGCCGTGGGGTGGGGGCTGCGCAGCGCCGACGTCCACGCCGCCAGCGAGTCCGCGCTGTACACGGGCACGGCGGGAGCGAACGCGGTCACGACCGGTGACGGCCGCCGCGTCGGCCTGCTGGTGTCGATGGGGCAGCGCGAGGCGCCGATCCTCGACCGCGGCTTCACCTGGCTCGGGCATCACCCCAACGACCTCTGGAAGTACCAGCTGCACGCCCACCCGCGGCCGCTGCTGGACCCGGAGAACGTCAAGCCGATCAACGAGCGAGTCACCGCCGGCAGCTACCTGCCCCCCGGCGTGCACTACGACGCGGGCACCGTGGTCATCCCGCTCGACGAGGCGGGCGTCCGAACGGCGGTCGAGGAGCTGCTGGAGACCGACATCGAGGTCATCGGCATCTGCTTTCTCAACTCGCCGTCGAACCCGACCCACGAGCACCGCGCGGCGGAGATCGCGCGCGACGTCATCGCGCAGCGCGGCGCCGAGGTCACGGTGATCTGCTCGGTCGACATCTGCCCGCGCACGAAGGAGCAGGCGCGCATGAAGAGCCTGCTCGTCGAGTGCGCCGCGGGCGAGATCTGCCGGCGCGGACTGCAGCGCGTGGAGACGGCGGCCAAGCAGGACGGGCTGCCGCACCGCATGAACACGCTCGTGGCGTACGGCGCCGCGGTCGACATCCGCTATCCGCGCATGTTCGAGACCTTCGTCTCGGGGCCCGTCGGCGGCCTGCTCGGCGGCAAGGCGATGGCGGAGGTCATGGGCCTCAAGAACCTTGCCTGCGTCGACCTCGGCGGCACGACGTTCGAGTGCGGGCTGCTCGTCGAGGGCGAGCTGTCGCTGACCTCGGAGCCCAACTTCCAGGGCCACCGGCTGAACATGCCGATGCTCGACCTGCAGTCGATCGGGGCGGGCGCCGGGACGGTCATCCACGCCGACCCGCGGGTCAAGCGGATCGAGCTCGGGCCCAAGAGCGCCGGCTACCACGTCGGCATCTGCCTCGACTACCCCGACATCACGATCACCGACGTCAACGTGGCGCTCGGCCTGCTGTCACCGGACAACTTCCTCGGCGGCAAGGTCAAGCTCGACCGCGACCGGGCGATCCTCGCGCTCGAGGAGCGGCTGGCCAAGCCGCTGGGCATGGACGTCTTCGACGCCGCGGCGGGCGTGCTCGACCTCCAGCACGCGATGCTCCAGGACCTGATGAGCGACTCCGTGGCCGCCAAGGGCTACGACCCGCTCGAGTACACGGTCCTGGTCTACGGCGGCGCCGGCCCGCTGCACCTGTGGGGGATGGAGGGGCACGTGCAGTTCGGCGGCCTGGCGACGGTGCCCTGGGCCGCGGCGTTCTCGGCGTTCGGCGCCGCCATGGCCGACTACTTCCACCGCTACGAGCGGTCGGTCAACTGCGCGTTCCTGCCCGAGCTGTCCGACGCGGAGAAGGTCGAGATCGCCCAGCCGATGAACGACGCGTGGGCCGAGCTCGAACGCCAGGCCATCGCCGAGCTCGAGGCCGAGGGCTTCTCCCGCGAGCAGGTGGTGGTCCGGTACGGCATCTCGGCTCGGTATGTCGGGCAGCTGTTCTCCAGCTGGAACGCCTACGTCGACCGGGGCACGGTCACGTCGATCGAGGACGTCGACGCCGCGTGCGCGGCGTTCGAGGAGACCTACGCGAAGACGTACCCGGCGGGCGCCCGGCACTCCGAGGCCGGCTACCTGATCACAGGTGTCTTCCTGGACGCCGCCGTGCCGAAGGTCAAGCCGGTGGTCAAGCGCCATCCGATGGCCGCGACGACGCCCGCGTCCGGCACGGTCAAGGGCCAGCGCGACGTCTACTGGAAGGACGAGTGGGTGACCACGGACATCTACGACATGGACCGGTTGGCGTCGGGCAACGTCGTCCGCGGCCCCGCGATCCTCGAGCATCCGATGACGACGCTGCCCGTCCCGCCGGGGCGGCGCGTTCGCTTCGACGAGCTGCGCGTCGTCTGGTACGAGGGGGACGAGTAGATGTCCGCATCGGTTGCGACCGGGCGCCATCCCGACGATCCGCGCCGCAGCAACCCACAGGCCGCCATCGCCCGCGTCTGGCGGGCCTGGGCGGCCCCGCAGATGGCCGACGCCTACGAGCGCTACGTCGCCGAGGAGGTGCTGCCCGGGCAGGTCGCGCTCGACGGCTATCTCGGCGCCTTCTACCACCGGCGGCCGGCGGGTCGGAGGTCGAGTTCCTCGTGATCACCCGGTGGTCGTCGTTCGACGCGATCATCGCCTTCGCCGGGCCCGACAACCCCGGCCGGGCGACGATCCCCCAGAAGGCGGCGGACATGCTCCTGCGCTACGACGCCGAGGCGACGCACTACGAGGACATCCCCGCGGCGTGGCCCGAGGGGTTCGCGGTCCGATGAGGGCGGCGCGCTTCCACGGCTTCGGCGGGTCGGTGCACGTCGAGGAGATCGAGGATCCGCGGCCGGCGCCCGACGACGTCGTCGTCCGCGTCGCGGCCTGCCAGATCGGCGGCGACATCGTCAAGATCATGGCCGGCAACGGCCCGGTGCGCGACGCCGATCGCTTCGCGTTCCCGCACACCCCCGGCTACCGGGGCGCCGGGACGATCGAGGCGGTCGGCGCGAACGTCGACCGCTTCGCGCCCGGCGATCGGGTCGTCATCAACGGCTTCCTCAACTGCGGGGAGTGCGGTCCCTGCCGGGCCGGGCACGACAACCTCTGCGAGCGCTCGCACATGCTCGGCGTGGACTCGGGTCGCCCCGGTGCCATGGCCGAGCTCGTCAAGGCGCCGGCGCGGGCCGTGTTCGCGCTGTCCGAGGACGTGTCGTTCGCGCGGTCGACGCTGCTGCCGAACATCGCGCTGCTCGTCCACGCCTACCGCCGCGCGGACGTGTCGGGGCCGTTCACGACCGCGATCTTCGGGTGCGGCCTCGTGGGCACGGGCGCGATCGCGACCGCCAAGGCGCTTGGGGCCACCCAGATCATCGGCGTCGACACCGTCGCCCCTGCGCTCGAGCTCGCCCGCGCGTGCGGGGCCACGGCGGTCGTCGACGCGGGCCGCGAGGATCCGGTGCAGGCTGTTCTGGCCGCCACGGACGGGCGCGGGGTCGACGTCGCCGTCGAGATCGTCGGGCTGGGAGAGACGATCGCCAGCGCCATCCGCAGCACCCGGCCGCTCGGGGTCACCCTGCTCATCGGGGCGCTCGGCGAGACCACGATCGCGTTTCCCGACCACGACTACTACCGCGACGTCATCCAGCGCGAGATCGAGCTGCGTGCGTGCTTCGGCAAGGGCCAGGCCGACTTCGCGCGCGCCGTCGAGCTGGCCGGCTCGGGCGCCCTCGACCTGTCGGTGCTGCGCGTGCGCACGCACCCGTTCGACGACATCGCCCAGGCCATCGACCAGGCGGGCGACCCCGCCGACACCGACGTGCACGTCGTCACGTTCGCCTGACCTTCACCCCGCGCGAAAGGAACCTCCGTGAGTACCGCCAGCTCCACGAGCACCGTCGTCTACGAGCAGCAGGACGGCGTCGCCTGGATCCGCTTCAACCGGCCCGAGTCGCGCAACGCGCTCGGCGCGCAGGAGGCGCGGCTGTGCGTCGAGCTGCTCCAGCGCGCGAGCGCGGACGACGAGGTGGCCGGCATCATCGTCAGCAGCACCTCCGACACGTTTGCGGCCGGCGCCGACCTGCGCGAGATGATCCAGGAGCTCGAGGACATCGGCAGCGGCAAGCTGACCGTGACCGAGGTCATCGAGGGGTCAGCGAGGACTGGATGGCCGTGGCCCGGCTCATGCGGGCGGCCAAGAAGCCGGTGATCGCCAGCGTCGCCGGCTACGCGCTCGGCGCGGGTTGCGAGGTCGCCCTGGACTGCGACCTGATCGTCGCGACGGAGGACGCGATGTTCGGCTTCCCCGAGTCGCGCGCGGGCATGAGCATCACCGGCGGACTGACCAAGCTGCTGGCCCAGAGCATCGGGATGGCGCGGGCCCGGGACCTCGTGCTGACCGGGCGCTTCATCGCTGCCCGCGAGGCCCATGAGATCGGGATGATCAACCGCGTCGTGCCCGCGGGGACGAACGACGAGGCGGCGCTGGAGCTCCTGGGAGAGGTGCTGCGCCACTCGCCGCTGTCGACGCTCGCGCACAAGCGCATGCTCCAGCAGGCGGCCGACATGGACGTCGAGGCGGTCTACAACCTCGAGAAGCAGTCGATCGGCGTCCTGCTGACCACCGAGGACGCCGTCGAGGCCTCGAAGGCGTTCATCGAGAAGCGCGCACCGGTGTTCAAGGGACGCTGAGCCAGAGCGATGAACCTCAACGACAGCGTGGTGGTGGTCACCGGTGCGGGGTCCGGGATGGGGCGCGCCATGGTGCAGGAGTTCGTGCGCGAGGGTGCCCGTGTCGCCGCCCTGGACATCCGGGGCGAGGCGGCGCAGGAGACCGTCGACGCCGTCGGCGACCCGGCGCGCGCGCTGGCCGTCCCCGCCGACGTCGCCGATCCTGACAGCGTCGCGACGGCGGTCTGGGCGGTGCTCGACTGGGCCGGGCGCATCGACGTCCTGTGCAACAACGCGGGCGTGCTCGACAGCTACAAGCCCGCCCACGAGGTGAGCCTCGAGGAGTGGGACCGCGTGATCGCCGTCAACCTGACCGGCCCGTTCCTCATGGCGCGGGCGGTGATCCCCGACATGCTCAAGCGCTCGGCGGGGGTCATCGTCAACACCGCCTCGGTCTCGGCGTTCAGCGCGGCCGGGGGCGGCACTGCGTACACGGCGTCCAAGCACGGCGTTCTGGGACTGACCCGCCAGCTCACGTTCGACTACGGCAGGCGGGGGATCAGGGTCAACGCGATCTGTCCCGGCGCGACGCTGACCGGCATGACGGCCAACGGCGACGAGCAGCGCCATCCGGTCCCCGACGTCGCGGCCGAGCTGGAGAAGACGCCGGCGGCACGGTGGTGCGATCCGCGCGAGATCGCCCGGCTCGCCGTCTACCTGGCCGGCGACGACGCGGACTTCATCCACGGCGCCGCGATGGTCATCGACGGCGGCTGGCTGACCGCGGCCCGGGAACCCTTCTAGTGGGCCACTAGCCGCTCGTGTCGGAATCGACGCCGCCCAGGCCGGTCAGCCCGCGCGCTCCGCGCGACCCGGGGCGCGCGGAGCGCATCATCGCGGGGGCGATGGCGGTGATCGCCACGCAGGGGCTGGAGCGCCTCACGCATCGCGCCGTGGCCACGGAGGCCGGCGTCCCGCTCGGCTCGACGACCTACCACTTCGGGTCCCTCGACGACATCGTCCTGGCGGCGATGCTGCACGCGAAGGCCGACGACACCGCGTCGCTGGCGGCCTGGGCGCAGGGGATCGCGCACCCGGACGAGCTGGCGCCGGCGCTGGCCCAGCGGATCATGGACGACGCCCAGCGCTCCCAGATGGTCGCGAACGTCCACCTCTACCTGGCCGCCATCAGCCGGCCGCAGTTCCAGGAGGTCGCCTACGCGTGGTCGCAGGTCATGACCGGCGTCCTCGAGCGGTTCGTCGACGAGGTGGCGGCCGAGACCCTCTCGGGGTTGTACGACGCCCTGATCATCCGCGTGATGATCTCGGGCGGCCGCGCGAGCCGGGACGAGGTCGAGCGCGTCATCCGTCGCGCGCTTGCCGCGTGTCGGCCGGCGGCGGTCGGGTGAGCGGCGCCGAGAGTCACCAGGCATCTACGATCACGGCGATGGTGAGCGACGACCGGCGTCCGCGATGAAGAAGGGGCTCGACGAGGTGGCCAGGGCAACGAACGGCTCGCCGGCCGCGCCGGCGCGCCGCCGCGGGGCGTCACGGGACCCCCGCCGCGCCGAACGCATCGTCGAGGGGGCGATGGCGGTCATCGCCAAGGAGGGGCTGGAGCGGCTCACCCATCGCGCCGTGGCGGCGGAGGCCGGCATCCCCCTCGGGTCCACGACGTACCACTTCCAATCTCTCGAGGACATCGTGCTCGCGGCGATGCTGCACGCGAAGGCCGACGACACCGCGTCGCTGTCGGCGTGGGCCGACGGCATCGCGCACCGAGACGAGCTGGCGGTGGCGCTGGCGCGACGGATCGTCTACGACGCCCAGCGGGCCCAGATGGTCGCCAACGTCCGCCTGTACCTGGCCGCGGTGAGCCGGCCAGAGCTGGAGGAGATCGCCTACGACTGGTCGCAGGTCATGACGCGCATCCTCGAGCGGTTCGTCGACCACGTGACCGCCGAGACGTTGTCCGCGCTCTACGACGCGCTCATCATGCGTGTGATGATCTCCGGCGACCGGGTCACGCAGGACGAGATCGAGCGCATCCTGCGCCGCGCGCTGGCGTAGAGAACCCACGGGGGCCCGCCTCACCGCCGCAGGCTTCAGTACTCGACCTTGGTCGCGCCGGAGCGGCGCTCGGCACCCCTAGCCGCCGGTCGACCGTCCCAACGCCGGGACGGTTGACCGCGAATCGACGGGCCTACGCTTGCGCCACGTCGCACGCAGCGCGCACTCGATGCGAAAGGACCACGGGTGGCACGAGACCCCAAGCACGACATCCTCTTCGAGCCGATCAGGATCGGGCCCAAACTGGCCCGCAACCGGCTGTTCCAGGCGCCCCATTGCATGGGCGGGGGCGCCGAGCGGCCCGGCTTCCAGGCCGAGCATCGGGCCGTCAAGGCCGAGGGCGGGTGGGCCGTCGTCGGCACCGAGTACACGGCGATCGCGCCCGAGAGCGAGGACATGCCCCGGATCGCCGGACGGCTCTGGGACCGCGGCGACGTGCGCAACTACCGCCTGCTGACCGAGAAGGCCCATGAGCACGGAGCGCTCGCCTCCGTGCAGCTGTGGTACGGCGGGCCCTTCGCCGGCGGCCAGGAGAGCCGCATGATCGGGGTGCGCCGGGGGCCCTCGCACGCGCGCGCGTACCTGGGCGTGCCGGCGGCCGGCCGGCAGATGTCCAAGGCGGAGATCCGCGAGGTCCAGGGCTACTACGTCCGCGCCGCGCGGCTCGCCCGCGAGGCGGGCTTCGACATCATCTCGCTGCTGTGCAGCACTGCCGTGGATGCCACCCACCAGTTCCTGCTGCCCGCGCTGAACACGCGCACCGACGAGTACGGCGGAAGCCTCGAGAACCGGGCCCGGTTCGCCCTGGAGATGTACGAGCAGGTGCGCGAGGCCGTCGGCGACGACATGGCGATCACCGTGCGCCTCGGCGTCGACACGCTCGAACGCCCGTACGGCATGGGCGAGCTCGGCATCCGCGTCGACGGGGACGGCGGCGGGTTCATGGAGCTGGCCGACCACCTCGTCGACATGTGGGACCTGGTCGTCGGGCCGTGGGAGTGGGGTGAGCAGGCGGGGCCGTCGCGGACGCATCCCACGAACTGGGCCGCGGACATCATGCTCGAGGCACGCAACCACACCCGCAAGCCGATCGCGAACGTCGGGCGGCTCACGGATCCGGACACGATGGTGAAGATGATCCGCAGCGGCCAGTGCGACATCATCGCCGCGGCGCGCCCCACGATCTCGGATCCTTACCTGCCCCAGAAGATCGACGAGGGCCGGCTCGACGACATCCGCGAGTGCATCGGGTGCAACATGTGCATCTCGAAGTTCGAGCTCGGCGGGCTGCCCATCGTCTGCACCCAGAACGCCACCGTCGGCGAGGAGTACCGGCGCGGCTGGCACCCGGAGAGGTTCACCAAGGCGGCCAACGCCGACAAGGGCGTGCTGGTCGTCGGCGCCGGGCCGGCGGGCATGGAGTGCGCGCGCATCCTGGGCGAACGCGGGATGAGCACCGTGCATCTCGTCGAGGCCGAGCGCGAGATCGGCGGGCACGTCAACGACATCGCCGCGCTTCCGCGCCTCGGCGAGTGGGCGCGGGTCGTCAACTACCGCAAGATCCAGCTCGACAAGCTCAGGAACGTCGAGGTCATCACCGGCAAGCGCCTGACCACCCGTGACGTCCTCGAGTACGGCGCCGAGATCGTCATCGTCGCCACCGGCTCGTACTGGACCCCGTGGGGCGTCCACGACATCGACAACCAGCCGGTCGCCGGCGCCGACGCGACGACCCAGGACCACGTGCTGACGCCCGACCAGGTCTTCGCCGGCCAGGATCCGGGCCGGCGCGTGGTCGTCTTCGACACCGACGGCTACTTCATGGGGGCGACGCTCGCCGAGCGCTTTGCCCGCGAGGGGCGCGCCGTCACGCTCGTCACGCCGCTGGCCGAGACGGCCCCGTACACCGAGAAGACGCTCGAGCAGCCGCGCCTGGTGCGCACGCTGCGCCAGCTCGGCGTGACGATCCGCAACTACGCGACGCTCGCCGAGGTCCGGGCCGGGGCCGCAACGGTCGCCGACGTGTGGGACGAAAGCGAGCAGACCATCGCGTGCGACGGCGTCGTGCTCGTCACGCAGCGGCTGCCGCACGAGTCGCTGTTCCTCGAGCTGCAGGACGAGCCGCAGGCGCTCGAGCGCGAGGGCATCGAGGCCGTCTACCGGGTCGGCGACTGCGCGGTGCCGAGCACGATCGCGGACGCCGTCTTCGAGGGCCACCGCTTGGCGCGGGAGATCGACTCGCCCCATCCGGCCTATCCGCTCCCGTACATCCGCGAGCGCCGCCTGCTGCACGCGACCGAGGACGACTTCCGGCTCGACAGCCCCACCATCGCCATCGACACGATCCAACTGGAGGCTCTGCAGTGAGCACTTCCGACCACATGCGCCGGTTCGAGGGCCGGACCGCGATCGTCACCGGAGCGGGCCGCGGCATCGGGCAGGCGATCGCCGCGCGACTCGCCGCCGAGGGCGCCGACGTGCTCGTCGTCGGCCGCACGGCCGAGCTGCTGGAGGAGACGGTGACCGCCATCTCCCAGTCCGGCGGCCGCGCCTGGGCCCGTCCCGCGGACATCTCCTCGACCGCGGACGTGGATGCGCTGGTCAGCGCCGCGATGGCGCGCTGGCCGCAGATCGATGTCCTGGTCAACAACGCCGCGGTCTTCGACGAGCCGCCGTTCTTCGAGAACGACGCCGAGACCTTCCGCACGACGCTCGACATCAACATCCTGGGGACGTTCCTCATGTCTCAGCGCGTGGCGCGCGAGATGGAGGCCGCCGGCCGCGGCGCGATCGTCCACATCTCCTCGATCGACGCGCTCGGAGCCGACGGGCCGTACTCGGCCTACACGGCGACGAAGGCCGCGGTCGTGAGCCTCGCGCGCACGATGGCCATGGAGCTCTCGCCGTTGGGCATTCGCACCAACTGCGTCGCGCCCGGCTTCGTGAACACCGACATGGTGCACAAGATCACGCCGCCCAACATCATGGAGTACATGCTGCGGTCGTTCGATCGCGTCCCGATGAAGCGGCTTGTCGAGCCCGAGGAGATCGCGGCGGCGGTCGCCTTCCTCGCCTCCGACGACGCATCGGCGATCACAGGCGCGAACCTCGTCGTCGACGGCGGGCTGACGGCGAACCTCTACGCGCTCGAGACGCTGCCCGAGCCCGCCGTGCCGCTCGGCGGCGCCGGCGCGCCCGGCTGAGGCGCCCGCGGTGCCGACGACGGACGCGAGACCCCGGCGTGTCCAGGGCAAGGTGGCGATCGTGACCGGCGCCGCCCGGGGGATGGGGGCGGCCCACGCCCGCGCGCTGGTCGACCACGGCGCGCGCGTCGTGGTTGCCGACCTGCGCGAGGACGAGGGACGCGCGCTCGCCGCGGAGCTGGGCGACGCCGCGCGCTTCGCCGGTCTCGACGTCACCGACGAAGCCGGCTGGGCTGCGACCGTGCAGGCCGCGCTCGACGCCTTCGGGCGGCTCGACGTGCTCGTCAACAACGCCGGCATCCTCGACGTCCGCCGCCTCGAGGACACCTCCCTGGCGGACTATCGCCGGGTGGTCGAGGTCAACCAGATCGGGCCGTACCTGGGCATGCGCGCCGTCGTGGCCCCGATGCGCCGGGCCGGTGGAGGCTCGATCGTCAACGTGTCCTCGACCGCTGGGATGGTCGGCTACACCGACTTCTTCGCCTACACCGCCGCCAAGTGGGCGGTGCGCGGCATGACGAAGGCGGCGGCGGCCGAGCTGGCGCGACGGGATCCGGGTCAACAGCGTCCACCCCGGCGACATCGAGACCTGATGATCGGCGGCATCGACGTCCCGACCGACGCCATCGCGCTCGGCCGGCTCGGCCGTCCCGAGGAGGTCGCGATGCTCGTCGTGTACCTGGCGAGCGACGAGTCGAGCTACACGACGGCGCCGAGCACGTCGTCGATGGCGGATACACGGCGGTCTGGAGCCGCCGGACCGCGGCGCTCACCGGATCGGCGAGCGCCGCACGGCGGGGCTCAGCCGCGCATCCGACGGCGGTGCAGGACGGCCGCCAGCGCCACGCCGGCGATCAGCGCGCCGCCGTTGACGTAGTCGTTGACGTACGGTGCCGCACCGGCGAGGTTGAGGCCGCTGTTGAGGGCGGCGAGGAAGAACACCGCGATGATCAGCCCGCCGACGTTGTACTTGCCGGGCTTGACCGTCGCCGCGCTCAGGAACGCCGCCGCGAAGGCGGGCAGCAGGAAGTTCGCGCCCGACCGCGGATCCGCGCCGCCGGACCGGGCGACGTAGAGTGCGCCGGCCAGGCCCGACAGCAGGCCGGCCAGCACGAACGTCCCCGCCATCACGCCCTGCGTGCGGATCCCGACCAGCCGCGCCGCCACCGGGTTGGAGCCCAGCGCGTAGATCTGGCGCCCCGCGGCCGTCTGCTCGAGCACGAACCACGTCACCGCCGCCACCACGAGCAGCACCACCGCGGCGCTGGGCAGCACCCAGAGCGTTCCCGTGCCGAAGTCGGTGAACGACCGCGGGATGTTCGACACGATCGACTTGCCGCCGGTCTTGTGGATCACGATCCCGCCGACCACCGTCGCCGTGCCCAGCGTCGCGATCACCGCGTCAAGCCGCAATCGCGCGACCAAGAAGGCGTTCACGAGACCGATCGCCGCCCCGATCGCCAGCCCGATGAGGATCGCCACCGGGATCGCGACGCCACTCGACAGCGCCGCCGCGACGAACACCGCCGACAGCCCGGCGACCGCGGCGACCGACAGGTCGAACTCGCCGCAGATCAACGGCACGAGCAGGCCCAGCGCGATGATCGCCAGGACCGCCTGGTTGGCGACCGTTACCTCGAAGTTCTGGCGCGTGAGGAACGTGTCGCTCGTCGGCCCGTAGGTCGAGAAGAACACGATCACCCCGCCGGTCAGCAGCAGCAGCGAATAGCGCTCCGCGAAGCGGCCGAGCGCCGCGGCGATACGACGCGGCGCATCCGTCTGCGGGCCGCGGGCCGTGGCCGTCACCGCCCCGTCGCCGGGTGCATCCACGCGATCGCCCGGCCCCTTCTCAAGAGAAGTCGTCATCCAGCAACACGCCCCTCGGCATAGACCATCGACTCGATTGCATCCGCATCCACCTCCGCGCCGACCGCTTCGCCGACGACCTCGCCGCCGGAGACGACCAGCACGCGATCGGCGAGGATCGCGAGCTCTTCGAAGTCGGACGAGACGACGGCCACCGCCGCTCCGCCCGACGCCGCCTTGCGGATCAGGGCATGGATCTCGGCTCGGGCGCCCCCGTCGACGCCCTGCGACGGCTCGTCGAGCAGCAGGACCCGAGGGTCGCGCTGCATCCACCGGGCGAGCATCACCTTCTGCGCGTTGCCGCCCGACAGCGACGACAGCACGCTCTGCTCGGAGGCCGCCCGCACGCCGAAGGCCTTGATGGCCTCGCGGGCCTTGGCCCGCTCCACGCGCCCGTCGACCCAGCCGGCGTGCGCGTAGTGGTCGAGCATCGTCACCGACAGGTTGCGCGTGATCGACTCGTCGGCCAGCGCGGCGTCCGCGCGGTCCTCGGGCACGTAGGCGATGCCGGCGCGCACGGCGGCCGACGGCGTCGAGATATCGACGCGCCGGCCGTCCAGGAAGATCTCGGCGCCCTCGGCCGGCGACAGGCCGAACAGCGAGCGCAGGATCGCGCTGCGCCCCGATCCGAGCAGACCGGCGATACCGGTGATCTCGCCGGCCGACAGCGTCAGGTCGACCGATCCCGCGCCGATGCCCGTCGCGCGCAGCGCCGGCTCCGCGGACGCGCCGCCGGCGCCGGCGCCGGGGACGGTCCGGCGCTCACCCGCGACGGCCTTCTCGAGCGCGAGCGCCCGGCCCGTGATCGCCTCGACCAGGCGGTCGTGCGTCACCTCGGCGGCGTCGAGCGTGCCGACCACCCGCCCGTCGCGCAGGACCGTCGCGGCATCGGCGATCTCGGTGACCTCGTGCAGGCGGTGCGTGACGTACAGGACGGTCTGTCCTTGCGCGGCATAGCGGCGCAGCGCGTCGAGCAGCAGCTTGACCTCATGCGAGGGCAGGCTCGCGGTCGGCTCGTCGAGGACCAGGATGCTCTCGTGCGCGTCCTCCTGGTCCTGCAGCGCGCGGGCGATCGCCACCATCATCTGCGACGCCGGCCCGATCTCGGCCATCTGGGTGTCCGGCGCCGCGGCGATCTCGAAGCGCTCCAGCACGCCGCGCGTGCGCTTGCGCACCCGCGACCAGCGGATGCGTCCGGCCAGGCCGTGCTCGAACCCGCGCCCCAGCGACAGGTTCTCGGCCACCGTCAGGTCCGGGAAGATCGAGCTCTGCTGGTGCACGAACCGCAGGTTGCGCTCGCGCGCCCGGGACACGCTGTGATCGGCCACGGGGTAGCGCTCGCCGCCGATCTCGATCTCGCCGGCGTCGGCCGAGACCACGCCGGCGAGGATCTTGATCGCGGTCGACTTGCCCGAGCCGTTGCCCCCGACGAGCGCGTGGATCGCGCCCCGACGCAGCGACAGCGAGGCATCGTCGAGCGCCAGCGTGCCCGGGTAGCGTTTCGTGACGCCGTGCAGACGCAGGGCGACCCCCGCGTCCGCACTTTGTGCGTCGACCGGCGTCACTGCTCGCCGCCTCCCAACGTCTTGCGGTAGATCGCGGCGAAGTCGACCGGCGGCTCGTACGCCTGGCCCGCGGGGGGCACGTTGCCGCGGTCGATCCAGCCGATGCCCTGACCCGAGGGCTGGGGCTTCTCGCCGTTGAACAGGCGATTGAGGCTGTCCGCGACGCCCCAGCCCTCCCAGGAGATGTCCTGGGCGTACAGCCCGTCGATGCCGCGGTTCTCGCGAACCAGCTCCAGCGCCGGCTTGATGCCGATGCCGGCGGTGACGATGAGGTCGTCCTGGTTACGACCGCTCTCCCGGACGGCCTGCACCACGCCGTTGAGCGCCGCGTCGTCATACGGCGTGACGATGGCGTTGACGTCCGGGTTCTCGAGCAGCGCCTGGCCGACCTTCGCCTGCAGCGGCGCGCCGAACTCGTCTCCGCGGTAGTCGACCGTGTCGGCGATCTCGCAGGCCGGGCACAGCTCCTTGAACTTCTTGCGGAACGCGTCGCTCATGATCCCGACCGCGAAATTGCCGGTCTCGTTGATGAGCATCACGCGAGCGTCGGTGCCGAGCTCCGACACGACATAGGCTGCCGACGGATACAGCAGCGCGGACAGCCAGTCGCGGAAGCTGCCCTGCTCGAACTCGAGCTGGGCGTCGAAGAGCGGCTCGGCGCCCGGCTTCTGGTCGTCGCAGTCCGCCGACTCGGCACTGGCGATGATCACGCCGGCCTTGCGCGCGCCGCGCAGCGCTTCCTGCGTCGACGCGCAGTCGACCGTGTAGAGCGCGAGGCCGTCGGCGCCGGCTGCGGTCGCCTGGCGAATGCACTGCTGCCACTGGTCGGCGCTGAACTTGCCGTCGCACGAGGTCGTCTTCCACCCCGCGACCTTCGCCGCCTCCCGGACGCCGCGGTCGAAGTCCGCCGCCGGCGACGCCGCCAGCCCGTAGGTGAGGATCCAGATGTTCTTGCCCGGCTGCGGCTTGGGGCCGGTCGTCGGAGGCGTGCCGAACTGACCCTTGCGGAAAGACTCGAGCAGCTGCTTGGCCTCCTCGACGTGCGCTCCCGAATCGGCGGCCGTCGCCGACCCGCCGGTGGCGCCCTGCGTCGAGCCGGCGCTGCTCCCTGCGTCGGAGCCTCCGCACCCGGCGATCGCCACCAGGGCGGCGCACCCGGCGGCCACGAGTCCGTGCCGCCACCGTCGAACCTCGAACATGCGCGTTCCTCCTCCGCGGCGGCACTCACGAGCGCATGTCGAGCGCCGCCCGCTCATCGCTGAAGCCTGCTGCTGCGAACACCCGGTCCGAAGCACCGCGAACGTACGCCCAGCGCGCAGCGGCGAACTGTCCCGATAGCGGACAGGGGTCCCTCGGTGTGCCACATCTGGACACTGGGCGAGGGCCCCGCGCAGGAACCATGCGAAGCCGCTCGACCCACGCGCCGGCCCGGTGCTGACACAAGGAGATGGCATGGAGAGCAGCGAGACGGCCCTGCGCAAGACGCCCTTCCACGAGGTCACCGCTGAGCTCGGAGCGCAGTTCACCGAGCTCTTCGGGGCGCTGTGGCCCGATCACTTCGGCGACGTGGCGGCGGAGTACCGCGCGCAGCGCGAAGGCGTCGGCGTGTTCGACGCGTCGCCGATCAACAAGTGGGAGCTGCGCGGCCGGGACGCGACGATCGCCGCTCAGCGCTTGCACAGCAACGACGTCGTCGGGCAGGCGGTCGGCCAGGTGCGCTACGGCGCGTTCTGCGACGCCGACGGCCTGATGATCGACGACGGCACGGTCTTCAAGCTCGGCGAGGACCACCTCTGGGTGATGACCAACAAGGACGCGCGGGCCGAGCACTTCGCCCAGGCGACGAGCGGCCTGGACGTGGAGATCACCTCGATCACCGACGAGCTGCCGCACGTCTTCTTCCAGGGCCCGACGTCGCGCGAGGCGCTGCGGCCGCTCACCGACGCGAACCTCGACGCCCTCGGCTACTTCCGCTTTCTGCCCGACCGCGTCAACGTGGCCGGCGTCCCGGTGTGGCTGTCGCGGACCGGCGTGTCGGGCGAGCTGGGCTACGAGCTGTTCTGCCGTCCCGACGACGCGCCCGAGCTCCTGCGCCGGCTGGTGGCGCAGACGGGGGCGCGGCCCTACGGGCTCGAGGCGATCGAGACCGTCCGGATCGAGTCCGGCATCATCGTGACCGACACCGACTACCCCGAGCATGTGTACACGCCGTTCGACGTGTCGTTCGACCGGCTCGTCGACCTCGAGCGCGACTTCCTGGGGCGCGACGCCCTGGCCCGGCTCGAACCGCAGCCGCGTCGCTTCCGCCTGACCACGCTGCGCCTGGAGTCGGAGCAGCTGCCGCCGTACGGGTCGCCGCTGACGCGCGACGGGGAGCGGGTGGGCACGCTCACGAGCCCGACGGTCAGCCCGTACGCCGGCCCGATCGCGCTGGCCATCGTCGAGGCGACGCTCGCCGTCCCCGGCACGAGGCTCGACGTCACGTCGGGCGACGCGACGCTTGCGGCCGTCGTCGCCGACAGCCATCCGGCCTACGACCCGCAGAAGCAGCGGCCTCGCGCATGACATGACCGTGCGACCCGAGGAGAACCTCTACACGGGGGCCGATCGCACGGCGGTTCGCGTCCTGCGCGACCAGGTCGAGCGTTCGCCCGACAGCGTGCTCCTGCGCACGGCCGACGCGACCTACACCCGGGCCGACGTCGACCGCGTCGCCAACCGGCTGGCCCGCGGACTGCGCGACCTCGGCATCGGCGCGGGCGACCGGGTGCTCCTGCTCCAGGGCAACGCGCCGTTCTACGTGTTCTGCTGGCTGGCGCTGGCGAAGCTCGGCGCGATCGAGGTGCCGGTCAACACCCAGTACCGCGGCGAGATGCTCCGGCACCTCGCATCGACCTCTGGGGCGCGGACGGCGATCCTCGACCCCGCCTTCGCCGCGAGCCTCGCCGGCGTCCTGGCGGACGTGCCGGCCCTGCGGACGCTCGTGCTGACCGGCGGCGACGCGGCGCCCGACCCGCTCGCCGACGCGGGCGCGACCATCCTGTTCGCCGAGGCGCTGCTGACGTCAGACGACGCCGGGCTGGGCCACGACCCGGGCTCCCACCAGCCGATGGCGCTGATGTACACGTCGGGCACGACCGGTCCGTCGAAGGGCGTCGTCGTCTCGCACGCCCACGCGTTCGAGTACGCCAACGGCTGCCGCCAGGCGACCGCGCTGCGCGCCGGCGACGTCTACTACAACGCGCTGCCGCTGTTCCACGTCGCGGGCCAGTGGGGCGTCGTCTACGCCGCCCTCATGAGCGGCGCCAGCGTGGTGCTCTCGCCGCGCTTCAGCGCCAGCGGGTTCTGGCGGGACGCGGGAGGGCACGGGGCGACGGTGACGTTCCTGCTCGGAGCGATGGCCAACTTCCTCTACCAGCAGCCGGCCGATCCGGGCGACCGCGAGACGACGATCGAGCGGATGCTCGTGTGCCCGCTGCTGCCCGAGCTCGAGGCGTTCAGGCAGCGCTTCGGCGTCGAGGTCGCGACCGCCTTCGCGTCCACCGAGTCGAACCTGTCGATCCTGTCGGACTTCTCGATCGCGGATCCGCGTCAGTGCGGCCGCGCGCGCCCCGGCTGGGAGGTCGCGATCGTCGACGAGCACGACGAGCTGCTGGCGCCCAACCATCCCGGCGAGCTCGTGGTCCGCCCGCCGCAGCCGTGGCTGACCATGATCGAGTACCTCGACAATCCCGCGGCGACCGCCCAGGCCTATCGCAACTGCTGGATGCACACGGGCGACATGGCGTACCGCGACGACGAGGGCAGCTTCTACTTCGTCGACCGCATGAGCGACGCGATCCGCCGGCGCGGCGAGAACATCTCGTCGTTCGAGGTCGAGCGCGAGGTCAACGCGCATCCCGAGATCGTGGAGAGCGCGGCGATCGGGATCCCGTCTGAGCACACCGAGGAGGACCTGATGGTCGTCGCGGTGCGCACCAGCGACGCGACGGTCACGCCGCAGGAGCTCCATGCGTTCCTCGTCGAGCGCGCGCCGAAGTTCATGGTGCCGCAGTTCATCCAGATCGTCGACGAGCTCCCGAAGACACCGACCGAGAAGATCCAGAAGGCCGTCCTGCGCAAGCGCGGGACGGCCGGCACGTGGCGCCCCGAGCGGGCTCGGTAGCCGCCCGGCACGCGTCGCCGGCGCCAAACCTCATCCCGTCTTCTGCGGCGAGCGACGCGTCGCGGACCGTCCCGGCCGCCGCGCCGACGCCGCGTGCGCTTCGCCGACGTCTCGGCCCGGGGCGACCGTCGATCGCCTGCGCCTTGACACCGACCCGACCACGGTGTACAGATGTCCACGTACAAATGTACGCGACGGAGGGGAATCGGATGACGAGCATCGATATGGAGGCCGCAGGGCCGGTGATGGTGTGCGATACGGCGTCCGTCGGCGCGCCGCTGGATCTGTCGCCGGCGCACCTGGAGGTCCGTCGTCGATTCCTCGGCGATCCGGCCGCCACCGATCTCTCAGGTGTCCGGCCGCTTGTCGCCCGGTCTTGGCGGCGCAGCGTGGCGGCCAACGCGAGGTTCGACGGCGTCGCGGTCAGGTGCCAGCCGGAGGTCGACCCGCGCGTCGTCGACAGCGCCGAGGCGGCGGTCCGGACCCTGCTGCGCGCCACCGGGGACCGCGGCGGCTGCGTCGTCATCGCCGACCGGTACGGCACGGTCGCCACCGTGCGGGGCGCTCGCTCGGCGCTGCGATGGGCCGAGCCCGCCTTCGCGCCCGGCATGTCGCTCGCGGAGGAGTCCGTGGGCACGAACTGCATCGGGACGGCGATCGAGGAGGAGCGCGGGGCGATGATCGCCGGCGCCGAGCACCTCGCGCCGCATCTGGCGGGCTGCTGGTCGGCGTCGGCGCTGGTGCGCGACCCGCTGCGCCGCTCCGTTCGCGCGATCCTGGCGCTGGTCCTCCCGCTCGAGGCACTCGGCGACCTGAGCCCGGAGGGGCTGGCGGCGGCGGTGGACGGCGCTGCCGCAGAGGCGATGAACGTTCTCGGCTCGCGGCTCGCCGCCCGCGAGCAGGCGCTGCTCACGGCCTACCTGCGGCAGGTGCGCAAGCGCGGCCCGCGCGCGGTCATGGCCATCGACGGGCGGACGACGATCGCCAACCACGGGGCGATCGAGCTCCTGGGCTCCACCTATCAGCCCGTGCTCGCGGCCTACGCGCAGCACGCCCAGCACATCGGCAGCGCGATCGACCGCGAGCTCTCGCTCGCCGACGGGTCGACCGTCAAGGTCCACGTCGAGCCCGTGATCTCGGCGGGCGAGCCGGTCGGCAGCGTACTGCACCTGCGCGCGACGGACGGCACCGCGATGGCGTCACGCTCGGCCCCGAGCTCGAAGCGTGGCGATCCCTTCACGTCGCTCGTCGGCGACAGCGCCGTCTTCGTCCGCGCCCTGCAGCTTGCGCACCGCGCCGTCGACCGCGGGCTCTGCGCGCACGTGGTCGGCGCGGCGGGGACCGGCAAGCGGGCGCTGGCCCTGGCGATGGGGCGCGCCTGCGGCCCGGACATGCTCGTGCTCGACGGCGGCCGCGCGACCGACCGGGACGTCGTGGCGCAGGCGGCCGAGGTGCTCGACCGCGGCGGCGCGGTCGTCCTCCTGCGGGTGGACCTCCTCCCGGACGCGACCTGCGCGCAGCTCGCCGCGCTGGCGAAGACCCGGGGGGCGGGCCGAATGATCCTCACCGCCCGCCGGCTCGCGGCCGAGGGGCTGGAGCTCGCCCAGGCGCTGGGCAGCATGGAGATCGAGCTGCCGGCGCTCGAGGCGCGGCGCGATGACGTCCCCGCTCTCGTCGCGACGTTCCTCGCCGACGCGCCGGGGCCCAGCCGGGTGTCCCCGCGCCTGTTGGAGACGCTCGCCGAGGCCGACCTGCCCGGCAACGTCGCCCAGCTGCGCGACATCGTCACGACCGCCGCGCAGCGCTGCACGACCACCGAGCTCATCACCGACGACCTGACCGCCGAGCACCGGCAGGCGATCGCGCCGACGCGGCTCTCCCCGCTGCAGACGGCCGAGGCCGCGCAGATCCGCGAGGCGCTGCGACAGGCCAACGGCAACCGTGTCCGGGCGGCGCAGATCCTGCGCATCGGTCGCTCGACGCTGTACCGCCGCATGGAGACCTACACGCGGCTCGGCCTGCAGATGTAGTCGGCGGGCGACGCCGATCGTATGGACATAGACGCAACTCAGGAGCGTGTCGAGATGAGCCGGATGAAGGCCGCGTTTGCGGGCGGAGGCGGAGGAACGTGAAGGTCGTCGTACCGGTCAAGCAGGTCGCCGCGCTCGACGACGAGTTCGAGCTGCCGTCCGACGGGGCGGACGTCGATCCGGCCGACCTCGAGTGGGAGCTCAACGAGTGGGACGCGTTCTCGCTCCAAGCCGCCCTCGACCTGCGTGACGGCGCCGGCGGCGACGGCGAGGTGGTCGCCATCACGGTGGGCGACGAGGACGCCGACGAGGCGGTCCTCAACGCGCTGGCCCGGGGTGCCGACCGGGCCATCCGGATCTGGGACGACGGGCTGCGCGACGCGGATGCGCTCGCCGTCGCCCGGGTCCTCGCAGCGGCCGTCGACCGCGAGCAGCCCGACCTCGTCCTGTGCGGCGTGCAGTCCTCGGATGCGGTCAACAGCGCGACCGGGGTGGCCCTCGCCGGCTTTCTCGGGCTGGCGCACGTGGCGGTCGCCAAGGGCATCGTCCACGACGGCGGACGCCTCACGGTGGAGCGCGAGCTCGAGGGCGGGCTGGTGGAGCAGCTCGCGGTGGCGCTGCCGGCGCTGCTGACGATCCAGACCGGCATCAACGAGCCGGGCTACGCGACGCTGCGCCAGATCAAGCAGGCCCGGGACAAGCCGCTGGCGGTGACGTCGCTCGCGGACCTCGGGCTCGACGTGGAGGCGGTGGCGGCCGCGGCGGGATCGCGCCGTCGCGGGCTGGCGATGCCCGCGCAGGGACAGCAGGCGGAGATCCTCGACGGATCGCCCGCCGACGTCGCCGCGCGAATCCTGGAGATCGTTGGGGAGCAGGTGAGGTGATGGGTGGGACGCTGGTGGTCGCCGAGACGCGGCAGGGTGCGGTGCGCGACATCTCCTTCGAGCTGATCGGGGCGGCCGGTCAGATCAAGCAGCAGGTGGGCGGGCCGCTCGTGGTGGCGATCATCGATCCAGACCCGGCTGCTCACGCCGCAGCGCTGGCCTGCGACGGGGTCGACGAGGTGCTCGCCGTGACCTCGCCGACCGCCGGGTTCGAGGCGCACATCGCCCAGCGGGCGCTCGAAGCGCTCATCGCGTCGGAGCGACCCCGCCTCGTGCTCGCCGCGCACTCGATCGACGCGCTCGGCTTCGCGCCGGCCACCGCTGCCGCGGCTGGCTTGGGGTTCGCCACCGACGTGATCGAGGTGTCCTGGGAGGACGGCGGCCCGGTCGTCCGGCGGGGCGCGTACGGCGGCAAGCTCGTCGCCGAATGCGACTTCCCCGCCAAGCAGTGCACGCTGCTGCTGCTGCGGCCCGCGACCTTCGCACCGGCCGGACCGGGTGCGGGCGATGCGCCGGTGCGCGACGTCGATGTGGCCCTCGACGACGCGGCCCAGACGACGCACCTCGGCTACCAGGAGCCCCAGGCCGACGGCGTCGACATCGCCACGGCCGACGTCCTGCTCTCGATCGGGCGTGGCGTCGAGGACCAGGACGACGTCGAGCGGTTCGGGTCGCTCGCCGAGCGGATGGGCGCGACCCTCAGCGCGTCGCGACCGCTGGTCGACGCCGGCTGGCTGCCCGCGGCACGCCAGGTCGGCCAGTCGGGCCAGACGGTCAAGCCGCGCGTCTACCTGGCGCTGGGCATCTCCGGAGCCGTGCAGCATCTGGCCGGCATGCGGACGGCGGAGACGATCGTCGCCGTCAACACGGATCCGGAGGCGCCGATCTTCGGCGTCGCCCACTACGGCGCCGTGATGGACCTGTTCGAGCTGGCCGACGAGCTCGAGCGAGCGCTGGGCTGACGCGATGCGGGTGGCGCCGGCGCCTATCCTGGCGCCGTGACCGACGGGCGCCGACTGACCGAGGAGCAGGCCGCCCGCGTCGTGGCGATCGCGATGGACCTGGCGCGGGCGGGCGAGACCGATCAGCTCGCCGACTTCCTCGACCACGGCCTGCCGGTCGACGTGCTCGATCCGGCCGGCAACAGCCTGCTGATGCTGGCCGCCTATCACGGCCGGGCCGCGACGGTACGGCTGCTGCTCGAGCGCGGGGCCGACCCCGACACCCGCAACGCCCGCGACCAGTCCCCGATCGCGGGCGCGCTGTTCAAGGGCGAGGACGAGGTCGTCGCCGTGCTCCTCGAGGCCGGCGCCGACGTGGACGCCGGGACGCCGAGCGCGCGCGAGGCCGCGGCGCTGTTCGGGCGCGGGCACCTGCTCGAGCGCTGACGCGCCGTCCCGGACCGACGGCACGGTCCGAGACAGCGCGTCAGGCCGCCATCACGCGGGCACGGCCTCCTTGGCGTGCAGCGCCTCGATCGCTCGGCGCACCCCCTCGCCGTACGCCGGGTCGGCCTGGGTGCAGTTGTGAATGTGGCGCTCGATCGTCGCCTCGGAGGCGCCGTCGATCGCCCGTGCGGTGTTCTCGAACAGCACGTGCTGCTGCTCCGGCGTCATCTTCTCGCGGAACAGGATGCCGGGCTGCTCGAAGTAGTTGTCGTCGTCCGCGCGGTAGTCGAAGCGGTCGGCCACCGCGCCGACGGCCTGCGCCGGCTCGCGGTAGGCCGGCTGCTCCTGCCAGCGGTCGTAGGAGTTGGGCTCGATCCCGGGCGTCGACCCCTGGTTGCCGTCGACGCGCATGCTGCCGTCGCGGTGGTACGAGTTGGTCGGGTTGCGCGGCGCGTTGACCGGGATCTGGTGGTGGTTGACGCCGAGGCGGTAGCGCTGGGCGTCGCCGTAGGAGAACAGCCGGCCCTGCAGCATCTTGTCCGGCGAGAAGCCGATGCCCGGGACGACGTGGGCGGGCGAGAAGGCAGCCTGCTCCACGTCGGCGAAGTAGTTCTCCGGATTGCGGTTCAGCTCCCACTCGCCGACCTCGATCAGCGGGTAGTCCTGCTTGGACCACACCTTGGTCAGGTCGAACGGGTGGTAGCGGTAGGTCGCCGCGTCGGCCTCGGGCATGATCTGGACCATCAGCTTCCACTTGGGGAAGTCGCCGCGCTCGATCGCCTCGTAGAGATCGCGCTGGTGGGACTCGCGATCGGCCCCGACGAGCTTGGCCGCCTCCTCGTCGGTGAGGTTCTCGATGCCCTGCTGGGTGCGGTGGTGGAACTTGACCCAGAACCGCTCGCCGGCCGCGTTGACGAAGCTGAACGTGTGCGAGCCGAAGCCGTGCATGTGCCGGTACGACGCGGGGATGCCGCGATCGGACATGACGATCGTGACCTGGTGCAGCGCCTCGGGGAGGTTGGTCCAGAAGTCCCAGTTGTTCTCCGGGTCGCGCAGGTTGGTGCGCGGGTCGCGCTTGACGGCGTGGTTGAGGTCGGGGAACTTCAGCGGGTCGCGGAAGAAGAACACCGGCGTGTTGTTGCCGACCAGGTCCCAGATCCCCTCGTCGGTGTAGAACTTCACCGCGAAGCCGCGGATGTCGCGCTCGGCGTCGGCCGCGCCGCGCTCGCCGGCGACGGTCGAGAAGCGCACGAACATCTCGGTCTGCTTGCCGACCTGCGAGAAGATGCTCGCCTTGGTGTACTGGGTGATGTCGTTGGTCACCGTGAACGTGCCGAACGCGCCGGAGCCCTTGGCGTGCATGCGGCGCTCGGGGATGACCTCACGATCGAAGTGCGCGAGCTTCTCCAGGAACCACACGTCCTGGAGGAGCATCGGACCGCGTGACCCCGCGGTCAGGCTGTTCTGATTGTCGGGCACCGGGGCGCCCGTCACCGTGGTCAGCGGCTTGGTGTTGTCAGCTATCGCTCTCACTCCCTTGTCGGATGGGTTGGCATTCCGGACACGTGCCCCAGAAGGTGACCTCGGCCTCGTCGATCGTGAACCCGCAGTCATCGGCCGCTTCCAGGCAGGGCGCCGCGCCGATGGCGCAATCGACGTCGGCGATCGTCCCGCACGATCGACACACGACGTGGTGGTGGTTGTCGCCGATGCGCGCCTCGTAGCGCGCCGGCGAGCCGGCGGGCTCGATCCGGCGCACCAGGCGGGCGCCGGTCAGCGCGGCGAGGACGTCGTACACCGCCTGGGTGGAGACCGTGCCGAGCTGCGACCGGACGATGCCGGCGAGCGTGTCGGTGTCCGCGTGAGGATGCGCGTGAACGGCGGTGAGCACGGCGACCCGCGGGCGCGTCACGCGCAGGCGAACCTCTCGCAGCAGGTCTTCGGGCGCACGCATCGAGGTCACGCCCGCACCCTGGCAGACAATCTGGAATAAGTCAAGAAACGGAATCGGCGACCGGGCTCGTGCGCGCGTCGAGCTCGGCCGCGATCTCGGCGATCCGCCCGCGCAGCCAGGCATGCGCGGGGTCGGCGTCGTGGCGCGGGTGCCACCACAGCATCTCGGTGAGGGTCGGGAACGGGATCGGCGGGTCGAGCAGGCGGACGGCGGCGGTCCGGCGCAGGTGGGGGCCGGCGCGGGCGAGCACGAGCGTGACGAGGTCGGTGCCCTGCAGCAGGAAGGGGGCGAGCAGGAAGCTCTCGACGCTGAACTCGACGTGGCGGGCGATGCGCTCGCGGGCGATGTGCTCGTCGGCCAGCGACACCGCCTGGCCGCTGCCCATCGAGTACGTGAGGTGGCCGAGGCGGCGGTACACGTCGAGGGTCATCGTGTCGCCGACCTGCGTGTTGCCCTCCCACACGCAGCACATCCAGCGGTCGTCGAACAGGCGCTGCGACGGCAGCTCGGGATTGCTCATGACCTCGGACGGCTCGATGACGAGGTCGGCCTCGCCGGCCCGCAGCGCGCGGGCGGCGTCCGGGAAGCGCGGCAGCGCCTGCAGCGTCACGCCCGGCGCGTGCGCCGACAGCCGCCGCACGAGCGGGCCGATGAGCATCAGGACGCTGTAGTCCGAGCAGCTCACGGTGAACGAGCGGTGGTCGCGCGCCGGGTCGAACTCCGGGCGCTGCTCGAGCGCGCCCTGGATCAGCGCCAGCGCCTCGCGCACCGGCCCGGCGAGCGCCTGCGCCCGGGGCGTGGGGGCCAGGCCGGCGCCCTGGCGCACGAGCAGCGGGTCGTCGAACAGGCGCCGCAGCCGCGCCAGCGTGTTGCTCATCCCGGGCTGGCTGAGCCCGATCCGCTGCGCCGCCCGCGTGACGCTGCGCTCGGTGAGCAGCGCGTCGAGCGCGACGAGGAGGTTGAGGTCGACGCCGGCCAGGTTCACGCCCGCCTTGTACCAAGCCACATTCCGCAGAGCAATGCCGATCATCATCAGATTCAGTTGGCGTATGCCCCCGGCCGACCTAGCGTTGACGGCGTCGGGGCATCCACCCACCGAGGAGGGGGCATGAACCACACGGCGGCCGGGGTCGAGGACGTCCCGGTCCTGATCGTGGGCGGCAGCATGGTCGGCCTCTCGGCCGCGCTGTTCCTGGCCCACCACGGCGTGCAGACCCTCGCCGTCGAGCGCCACGGCGGCACCGCGATCCATCCGCGCGCCGGGCACTTCCACCTGCGCACGCTGGAGCTGCTGCGCTCGGTCGGCCTCGAGGAGGCGGTGCGCCGCGTCTCCGAGGCGCAGTTCTTCCCCAACGGGGGCATCAACGCGGTCGAGACCGTCGCCGGCGGCGAGACCGCCAGCTACATCGCCGACCTCAACGCCGGCGTCGAGGAGCTCAGCCCGTCGCGGCGGCTGTTCGTCGCCCAGCACGCGCTCGAGCCGCTGCTGCGCGCCCGCGCCGAGGAGCTCGGCGCGCGCCTGAGCTACTCGACGCTCGTGGAGTCCGTCGAGAACGACGGCGACGGTGTGACCGCGATCCTGCGCGACCTCGACAGCGGAGCCGACCGCACCGTGCGCGCGCAGTACGTCGTCGCCGCCGACGGGTGGCGCAGTCCGATCCGGGAGCGCCTGGGGATCGGCCTGCGGGGCTACGGGCTGCTGTCGCACAGCGCGACGATCTACTTCCGCGCCGACTGCTCGAAGCTCCTGGAGGGCGCCAACCAGGGCGTCATCTACGTGTTCAACCCGCGGCTGCGCGGCTTCTTCCGCTTCGACAAGTCCGGCACGTCGGGCTTCCTGGTCGTCAACACGCTGGGCGACCCGCGCGAGCCCGGGGCGCTGGACGTCACCGCGGACCTCGCCACCGAGGGTGCGCGCGAGCTGGTGCGCACGGCGATCGGCGTGCCCGACATCGCGGTCGAGGTCGACGACATCGCGCCGTGGGAGGCGACCGCCGACCTGGCCGACCGCTACCGCGTCGGCCGCATCCTGCTCGCCGGCGACGCGGTGCACCCGCTGCCCCCCAACGGCGGCTACGGCGGCAACACCGGCGTCCAGGACGCACACAACCTGGCGTGGAAGCTGGCGTCCGTGCTCGACGGCATCGCGGGCGAGGCGCTGCTCGACAGCTACGAGGACGAGCGGCGCCCGGTGGGCCGCCTGACGATCGAGCAGGCCTACACCCGCTACGCGCGCCGGGTCGTACCCGAGCTGGCCGGCGACCGCGAGCTGCCGCCGCTGGTGGACGACGTCAGCATGGAGATCGGCTACCGCTACCGGTCCAGCGCGATCGCGGGCGAGCAGCCCGACGACGGCGCGCGCACCGAGCACCCGCGCCAGTCGCACGGGCGACCCGGCAGCCGGGCGCCGCACGTCGAGGTGATCCGCGATGGGCGGCGCCGGTCGACGCTCGACCTGTTCGGCCGCCGCCACGTCGTACTCGCCGGCCCCGACGGCGCCGGGTGGCGCGACGCCGCTCGGCAGGCCGCGGAGGCGATTGGGGTGCCGGTCGACGCCCACGTCGTCGGCGCCGGCATCGAGGATCTGGGCGGGCGCTTCGCCGACGCCTACGGCATCTCGGCCCAGGGCGCGGCGCTGATCCGCCCCGACGGCTTCGTCGCGTGGCGCAGCACCGGCGCCGCGGACCGCCCCGCCGCGGACCTCGAGGCCGTCCTGCGCGCGACGCTGGCCATCGCCGAGCGCCCGGCGGCGCGGCCGCTCACCCCCGCCCGCGGGGGCTGATCTCGGCCCGGCGTGCGTCGCCCGCGAACAGCAGGCGACGCGCGCCGGCGTCGTTAGGGTGCGGTGGTGATGACGACGGACCCGAGCTGGCGGGCCGAGGAGCTCGCCGCGCAGATCGATCGCCACCGCGGGCTGTACGCGCGCGGGGTGCCCGAGCTGGTCGACGCCGACTACGACGCGCTCGAGGACGAGCTGCGGGCGCTGCTGGCCGCCCACCCCGACGTGGCGCTGGCCGACAACCCGCTCGAGCGGCCCTGGGCGCCGCCGCTCGTAGCCGGGCAGACGATTCGCCACCGCCGCCCGATGCTCTCGCTGGAGAAGGCGACGACCGCCGAGCAGCTCGAGGCGTTCTGCGCGCGTTTCCCCGGCCAGGCGTTCACGGTGACGCCCAAGCTCGACGGCATCAGCCTGGCCGTCGCGTACGCCGACGGCGTGCTCGAGTACGTCGCCACCCGCGGCGACGGGCGCGACGGCGAGCGCGTCACCGGCCAGGCGCGGCTCGTCGTGCTCGGGCTGCCGGCCGAGGTGGACGTGGCGGGGCGCGTCGAGGTGCGCGGCGAAGCGGTGATGCTGCAGTCCGTGTGGGCGGCCTACAACGAGGCGCATCCCGACCGGCCGCTGACCAACCCGCGCAACGCCGCGGCGGGCACGTTCGTGCACAAGTCGCCGCAGGCGTGCCTGGCCGAGGGGCGCACGCTGCGCTTCTTCGCCTTCGACCTCGACGAGCCGCAGCTGGGCGACGGCGACGTCAGCGCGCGCCTGGCCCAGCTGGGCTTCGAGGCGCCGGACGCGTTCGCCGCGGCGGACGCGCCGGCGGTCGTCGCGGCGATCGAGGAGATCGCCGCGCGGCGCGGGGCCTATGACTTCGGCATCGACGGGGCGGTGGTGCGGCTCGCGTCGCGCCGCGCGTTCGCGGCGGCGGGGCGACGAGCGCGGCGCCGCGCGGCGCGCTGGCCTGGAAGTACCCGGCCGAGGAGCGCGAGACCGTCCTGCGAGCGGTCACGTGGCCGGTGGGCAAGATCGGCCGCGTCGTGCCGCGCGCCCAGGTCGACCCGGTGTTCGTCGGCGGCACCACCGTCACGTACGCCTCGCTGCACAACCCGCGGCTGGTGGCCGAGCGCGACATCCGCATCGGCGACACGGTGCGCATCATGCGCCGCGGCGACGTGATCCCGTTCATCTCGGGGTCGGTGCCGCAGAAGCGCACCGGGGCGGAGGAGCCGATCCGCGTGCCCTCGGACTGCCCGTCGTGCGGCGCCGGACTGGTAGTACGCGGCGCCGGCGAGGAGCTGTGGTGCGAGAACCTGCAGTGCCCGGCGCAGGCGGTGCGGCGGCTGATCCACTGGGCGTCGCGCCATGCCGCCGACATGGAGGGCGTCGGCACGACGTGGATCGAGAAGCTCGCCGACGACGGCGTGCTCGCGCGGCCCTCGGACTTCTACGGGCTGACCGCGGAGCAGCTGATCGGCTACGAGCGGATGGGGGAGACCCTAGCGGGCGCGATGGTCGCCTCGATCGACCGCTCGCGCGGCCTGGGGCTGCGGCGCGCGCTGATCGGCCTGGCGATCCCGATGGCATCGGAGGGCGTGGCCAAGCGGCTGTGCCAGGCGGGGTTCGAGCGCCTGGAGGAGGTGGCCGGGGCGAGCGCCGAGCAGCTCGAGGCGATCCGCGACATCGGGCCCAAGGTGGCGCAGTCGATCTCGGCCTACTTCGCCCGCGAGGACGTGCGCGGCGAGATCGCCGCGCTGCGGGCGGCGGGGGTCGACCTCGACGTGCGCGACGACGACCGGCCGGTGGAGGTCGCCGACGCGGCGCCGACGCCGCTGATGGGCGCGACGGTCGTGGTCACCGGGGCGTTCGCCGATCCCGACAGCGGGGCGAAGGTGGCGCGGCCGGCGGTGGTGCGGCTGCTCGAGCAGGCGGGGGCGACGTCGGCGTCGTCGGTCAGCGCGTCGACGACGATGCTGATCGCGGGCGAGAGCGTGGGGGCGGCGAAGACCGACAAGGCGGCCAAGCTCGGCGTGCAGGTGGTCGGCCAGGCCCAGGCGTGGGCGTGGCTGGCGCAGGCGGGGGTGCGGTAGTCAGCCGTCGCGCAGCAGCTCGGCCAGCACGACCGCGTTGTTGTGCTCGCGGTCGCGGGCGCCGTAGACGATGGTCACCGGGCCGTCGGCGGCGCGGCGGCGCAGCGCGTCGACCGCGTCGGCGTGCCCGGCGAGCTCGGAGCGGTAGCGCCGGCGGAACTCGTCGAAGCGCTCCGGCTTGTGGCCGAACCACTTGCGCAGGTTGCTGCTCGGCGCCAGGTCGCGGGCCCACTCGTCGATGTCCGCCCGCTCGCGGGAGACGCCCCGCGGCCACATCCGGTCGATCAGCACCCGGTAGCCGTCGCCGGGTGCGGCGTCGTCGTACGCGCGCTTGATGTGGAGGGCGGGTAGGTCTCTCACAACGACCATGGGAAAATACTAGGGGTGCCGACGCCGGCCCGCACGGCCGCAAGGTCGGCATTGGAGCCGCTGCCGGCCGGAGGCGGGCCCCGTGAGATCTACCCGTGCCACCCGTGAAAGGAACGTCCATGTCCGACTCGCTGTATCCCGCCGCCACCGCCGACCTCGCCCGCCACCGCAAGGAGCTGGCGCCCGAGATCCACGACGCCTTCCAGCAGTTCAGCCGCATCGTGTTCGCCGAGGGCGCGCTGGACGAGAAGACCAAGCAGCTCATCGCGGTCGCGGTGGCGCACGTCACTCAGTGCCCGTACTGCATCAAGGGCCACACGAAGGCCGCGCTGCGCAAGGGGGCCAGCGAGCAGGAGCTGATGGAGGCGATCTGGGTGGCGGCGGAGATGCGGGCGGGCGGCGCCTACGCGCACGCGGCGCTGGCCCTCGACGCCGCCGCCGCTCACGCCGGCTGACGGGCGTCGAGGCCGTGGGCCTCGGCGGCGGCCACGAGGCGCGCGTCGTAGCAGTAGAAGCGCCCGAGGTCCTCGCCCAGGCTGAGGGCGGTGGCGAGGTGCAGGGCGTCGAGCGAACGCAGCTCCGCGGGCTCGAGCGCCGCGGCGAGCTCCAGGATCGGGTCGTCCATGGGCAGCAGGGTGACCGCGGTGACCGCGATCCGCGCACGCTCGACGGCCCCTGGTCCGTACCGGGCCGCCGCCCGCCGGCCCTCCACGATCAGCAGCGAGCTGCTGACCAGGGCGCCGCCGGCGATGTCGGCGCGCAGCGCCCGGCTCTCCGGCTCCGAGCGCACGAGCTTGATGAAGGCCGACGTGTCGAGGTAGTGCGCCACGCGGGCGCTACGTCCGATCGGCGCGGATCTCGTCGAGCACGTCGACGCTCGGCGGTCCGGGGATCGGCTCGGACAGCTCATCCAGCACGTCGACGAGCGAGCCGACGCCTCGCCTGGCCCCGCGCTCGGCGACGAGCCGATCGATGACCGAGGCCCGTGACGGCGCCGGGACGAGCTGGGCGACGTCGGTGCCGCGGTCGGTGATGACGAACGACTCGCCGTGACGCGCCCGCTGCGCGTAGCGGCTGAGGTTCTGGCGCATCTCGCGGATCCCGACCCGCTCCATGTGCGTCATTGTAGCGCTCAGCGCTGGGCGGCCCAGTCGACCACGGCTGCTGGCGAGCGCAGCAGCGCCTGCCAGGTCAGCGTGTCGATCTGGCCGGTCTGCGAGAGGCCCATCCCCGCCTGGTAGGCGGTGATCGTCTGCGTCATCGTCGCGTCGTAGCGGCCGTTGACGGTGATCGGGTACCCGGCGCCGTTGAGATGCTGCTGGGCCCAGATGACCAGGTCGCCCGTCATGCCGGACTTCAGCGTCACCATGTCGGGCGAGAGCACGGGCAGGGCGAGCGGCACCAGCGGCTGGCCGATCGCGTCCCAGTGGCGGCTCTCGGCGTGCTGCCAGTCCCACCAGCTCACGCCGGTGGCGCCCGCTTGCGCGAGGAGCTGGCGGAAGCGCAGCACGTCTGCGGTGGACGGCCCGTCGTAGAGCTGACCGAGCGGCACGATCGGGCGCGCGTACGGGCGGTTGTGCTGGTAGGTGTGGTCGACGACCGCGTCCACGCCGCCGCCGATGGCCTTCCAGTAGATCTGCGGCGCGTTGAACTGGGCGCCGCCCGGCCCGAGGAAGACCGAGTAGGGCAGCGACGGGTGGTAGTCGACGTAGGGGAAGCTGGTGAAGCCGATCGGGTAGCTGTCGCCGAGCGCGGCGCGCAGCGCGGTGACGTAGCGCTGGGCCTGGGCGTAGCGGCCCTGGTACTCGGTCTCGGCGTCGATGACGAAGCAGTCCGCGCCGCCGGCGGCGATCGTCTGCGCGGCGACCTGCGCCTCGAGGTCGGGTCGCGTGCCGTAGACGTACTGCCAGGCGCAGACGTCGAGGCCGCCGGCCTTGAGCGCCGCCACCAGCGGCGCCGAGAACTGCGACCACGCGGTCGTCCCGTCGGCGCTCTTGACGAACACGGTCGAGACGCCGTGCGCCTTGGCCTGCGCGACGATCGCCGCCGGGTCGCCGCCGGCCGTGCGCGACACGTACCAGATCCACATGCCGTTGCCGTCGAAGGCGGTGCCGGTCGCCGTCGCGGGCGCCGCCGGCGCCGGCTTCGGTGTGCGCGCCACCGCCGGCGCCGCGATCCGCAGCGGCTTGACCGCGTTCGAGCGCCGCCCGGCGCGGTCGCGGACGTAGAACGGGCCGGCGACGACGCCCTGGGGCACGGTGACGCGCGCCATGCGGCGGCTCCGCACGCCCGTGGGGAAGGTGTGGCGGGCGCCGCCCGCGACCTTGAACGCGGCGCGCATGCCGCGGCTGAAGCGCTCGCCGCGCAGGCGCACGAGGCCGCCCGGCGCCACGGTCTTCGCGCCCACGCAGGCGCGCAGGCACGTGACCTGGGTGATCGCGGGACGGCTCGCCGCAACCGCCGCGCCGGGCGCGGCGGCCAGGAGGGCGCCGGCGGCCAGGGCGGTCAGCATCGCTCTCGGGCTCGGCATCGTCCCTTGGACCCCGGACAGGCGCAGAAGTTGCGCCCCGACATCGGTCCACCTTGACCGGGCGTCGGCCGGTCCGCATAGGGTCCGCTCATGCCCAAGCTCCTCGTGGCCGCCGCGGCCGCCGCCACCACGGTCGCTCTCGTCCCTGCCGCCGCCTCCGCCGCGCCCATCACCACGAGCTCGCGCATCACCCAGAACGGCCTGGGCTCGATGCGTCTGAACATGACGATCGCGCAGGCGCAGCACCGTACGGGACAGCGCATCGACTACCAGAGCTTCGACCCCCGCAACGACGTGTGCGGCATGGGCCGCCTGTTTCCCCTCAGCCTCGGCGTGACGATCCTCGCGACGGACGGGCGCATCCGGGTCATCAACGTCGCCGAGCCCGGAATATCCACGCGCGCGGGGATCGAGGTCGGCGACCGCGCCCGCGCCCTGCGGCGCGCGTACGGCTCGCGCCTGCGCTCCCAACCGAACAAGTACGACCCGAAGGCGCGCGACTACGAGGTGCGCTTCGGCCACCGCAAGCTCGTCTTCTACGCTGACGCCAAGCGCGTGATCCGCCAGATCGCCGGCGGCCGCCAGCCCGAAGTCGACTACGTCGAGGGCTGCTCGTAGGCAGCCGTGAAGAGCTCGGCCAGCCGCGCGCGGCAGAACTCCCACTGGCGCCGCGCGCGGTCGCCGTCGGGGTGCAGCGTGTCGAGCACGACGAGCCCGCGGATCGTCGCCAGCGAGAGCTCGACCAGTCGCTCGAAGTCCGGCCGGTCGGCGACGTCGGCCAGCAGGCGCCGCGCGAGCTCGAGCGTCTGGCGGTCGAAGTCGCGCTCGACGGGCACCAGCTCGCGGCGCAAGTCGGCGTCGGTACGCGCGTGGGTCCACAGGTCGAGCGCGGCCTGGTAGAGCGGGTTGGCGTAGCTGTGCCACAGCAGGTCGAGACCGGCGGCCACGCGGTCGGGGCCCGCGGGCAGCGCCTCGGCGGCGGCTGAGAGCTCCTGGCCGCGGCGGCGGGTCAGGTGCGCGGCGGCCGCGGCGAGGAGCGTGTCGCGGGTCTGGAAGTGGTGCAGGTGCGCGCCGCGCGAGAGCCCGGCGCGCTCGGCCACTCGCGCCGTCGTGGTGCGCGCGTAGCCGTCCTCGACCAGGCAGGCCAGCGTGGCGTCGAGCAGCGCCTCGCGGGTGGCGGCGCTGCGCTCGGCCTGGGTGCGGGGGAGCGTGCCGGGCTGCTGGGCCATCTCGACCCGGACGGTAGCGCAACTTGCGTTCACGAACGAATGTTTTGGTGCTACCGTCCGGACCAGGCGTTCCCGATCACGACCAGGAGCTTCGAATGGCCGCCACCGACGCGTTGGTGTTCGACACGATCCGAACCCCGCGGGGCAGGGGCAAGAGCAACGGCTCCCTGCACGCGACCAAGCCGGTCGACCTCGTCGTCGGCCTGATGCACGAGATGCTCGTCCGCAACGAGCACCTCGACCCCCGGCGCGTGGACGACGTCGTCCTGGGCTGCGTGACGCCGATCGGCGACCAGGGCGCGGACATCGCCAAGACCGCGGCGATCAAGGCCGGCCTGCCCGACACGGTGGCTGGCGTGCAGCTCAACCGCTTCTGCGCCTCGGGCCTGGAGGCGGTGAACATCGCCGCGCAGAAGGTCGCCTCCGGCTGGGAGGACCTCGTCTTCGCCGGCGGCGTCGAGTCGATGTCGCGCGTGCCGATGGGCACCGACGGCGGCGCGTGGGCGATGGACCCCGAGACCGCCTACGACACGGCGTTCATCCCGCAGGGCGTCGGCGCCGACCTCATCGCCACCGTCGAGGAGTTCAGCCGCGAGGACGTCGACCGCTACGCCGCCCGCTCGCAGGAGCGCGCCGCCGCCGCGCAGGCCGAGGGCCGCTTCCAGGACTCGGTGATCCCGGTCCACGACATCAACGACCAGGTCGTCCTCGACCACGACGAGCACATCCGGCCGGGCACGACGGTCGAGACGCTGGCCAACCTCAAGCCGTCGTTCGCGGCGATGGGCGAGATGGGCGGCTTCGACGCGGTCGCGCTGCAGAAGTACCACTGGATCGAGAAGATCGACCACGTCCACACGCCGGGCAACTCGTCGGGCATCGTCGACGGCGCCTCGCTGCTGGCCATCGGCAACGAGCAGACCGGCGGCGAGCTGGGGCTGACCCCGCGCGCGCGGATCCTGGCCACCGCGGTCTCGGGCGCCGACCCGACGATCATGCTCACCGGCCCGGCGCCGGCGTCGCGCAAGGCGCTGGCCAAGGCGGGCATCGGCGTCGAGGACCTCGACCTCGTCGAGATCAACGAGGCGTTCGCCGCGGTCGTGCTGCGCTTCGTGCGCGACATGGGCCTCGACCTGGAGAAGGTCAACGTCAACGGCGGGGCGATCGCCATGGGCCACCCGCTGGGCGCGACCGGCGGGATGATCCTCGGCACGCTCGTCGACGAGCTGCACCGCACCGGCGGGCGCTACGGGCTCGCCACGCTGTGCGTCGGCGGCGGCATGGGCATCGCGACCGTGGTGGAGGCGATCTGATGTCCTCGACCATCACGTGGGAGCGGGGCGACGACGGCATCGTCGTCCTGACCATGGACGACCCCAACCAGTCGGCGAACACGATGAACGCCGCCTACTCGGCGTCGATCGCCGCGACGGTCGACCGGCTCGAGGCCGAGCGCGACGACATCGCGGGCGTCGTCGTCACCTCGGCCAAGAAGACGTTCTTCGCCGGCGGCGACCTCAACGACCTGCGCCAGGCGACGAAGGAGCACGCGGCCGAGATCGCGATGTTCGTGCGCGAGAACAAGGGCGTGCTGCGCCGGCTGGAGACGCTCGGCAAGCCGGTCGCCGCCGCGATCAACGGCGCGGCGCTGGGCGGCGGGCTGGAGATCGCGCTCGCTTGCCACCACCGAGTCGTCGTCGACGACCCGAAGGCGGTCGTCGGCTTCCCCGAGGTCCAGCTCGGGCTGCTGCCCGGCGCCGGCGGCGTCGTGCGCACGGTGCGGATGATCGGCATCGTCGACGCGCTCATGAAGCTCCTGCTCCAGGGTCAGCGGCTGCGGCCGGCGCAGGCGCTCGAGGCGGGCATCGTCGACGAGGTCGTCGCCACCCGCGAGGAGCTCGTCCCCGCGGCCAAGGCGTGGATCGCGGCGCAGGGCGAGGACTTCGCCGGTCAGCCGTGGGACCAGAAGGGCTACAAGATCCCCGGCGGCACGCCGGCGACGCCGAAGCTCGCGATGAACCTGCCGGCGTTCCCCGCCAACCTGCGCAAGCAGATCAAGGGCGCCAACTACCCGGCGCCGCACCACATCATGGCCGCGGCGGTCGAGAGCACGCAGGTCGACTTCGACAGCGCGAGCGAGATCGAGGGCCGCTACTTCGTGGACCTGGTCACCGGGCAGGTGGCCAAGAACATGATCCAGGCGTTCTTCTTCGACCTGCAGCGCGTCAACGGCGACCGCGGGCGGCCCGAGGGCGTGGAGCGCTTCGAGGCGACGAAGGTGGTCGTGCTCGGCGCCGGCATGATGGGCGCCGCGATCGCCTACGTGTGCGCGAAGGCGGGCATCGAGGTCGTGCTCAAGGACGTCTCGCTCGAGGCGGCGCAGCGCGGCAAGGGCTACTCCGAGAAGCTCGTGGCCAAGGGCGTCGAGCGCGGGAAGACCACCCAGGAGCAGGGCGACGCGCTGCTGGCGCGGATCACGCCGACGGCCGACGCCGCCGACGCCGCCGGCGCGGACCTCGTCATCGAGGCGGTCTTCGAGGACCCGGCCGTCAAGGCGCAGGTCTTCGCGGAGATCGAGCCGCATCTGGCGCCGGACGCGCTGCTGGGGTCGAACACCTCCACGCTGCCGATCACCAAGCTCGCCGAGGGCGTCTCGCGGCCGGCGGACTTCATCGGGCTGCACTTCTTCAGCCCGGTAGACAAGATGCCGCTGCTGGAGATCATCAAGGGCGAGCAGACCAGCGAGGCGACGCTGTACCGCGCGCTGGACGTGGCCAAGCAGATCGGCAAGACGCCGATCGTGGTCAACGACTCGCGCGGGTTCTTCACCTCGCGGGTGATCGGTACGTTCATCAACGAGGGCATCGCGATGCTCACCGAGGGCGTGCCCGCGCCGACGATCGAGCAGGCCTCGTCGCAGGCCGGCTACCCCGCGCCGGTGCTCCAGCTCTCCGACGAGCTGAACCTCAAGCTCATGCGCAAGATCCGCCTGGCCGCCGAGGCGGCGGGCGAGCGCGCGGGCGGATGGGACGCGGCCGGCGCCACCCAGGTGATCGACCGGATGCTCGACGAGTACGACCGGCCCGGCAAGCTCGAGGGGCGCGGCTTCTACGAGTACGAGGACGGCCGGCGCACACGGCTGTGGCCCGGGCTGCGCGAGGCGTTCCCGTCGGTGGCCGACCCGTCGGCGCTGAAGCTGCGCGACCTCGAGGAGCGGATGCTGTTCATCGAGGCGCTCGAGGCGGTCAAGTGCCTCGACGAGGGCGTGATCGAGTCGGTGGCCGACGCGAACATCGGCTCGATCATGGGCATCGGGTTCCCGGGCTGGACCGGCGGCGTGCTGCAGTACATCAACGGCTACACGCCGCCCGGCAGCGACGAGGCGACCGGCGTGGCCGGGTTCGTCGCGCGCGCCCGCGAGCTGGCCACCAACTACGGTGAGCGCTTCGAGCCGCCCGCCTCGCTGGTCGAGAAGGCCGAGCGCGGAGAGATCTACAGCGACGAGGCGGCGCTGGCGGCGGCCGCGAGCTGAGCACGGCGGCGCGGCCGCCCCGCCCGGTGCGGGGTGGCCGCGGGCCGCGAACTGAGGGCGGCGGTACGGTCGCCCCGGGCCGCGGTAGCATCGCGCTACGGGAGGCACGCGATGCGGATCGACTTCGAGCGCCAGGGCGGCTTCGGTACTTCCCCGACGACGGGTGGCGGGCTCGATCGAGACCGACACGCTCGCGCCCGCGGACGCCCGCGCGCTTGAGGACCTCGTCCGCGCGGCGGGCGTGCTGTCGCATCCACCGCCCCCGCGGCTGGCGCTGCCCGACGCCCGCACGTACGTCATCGAGGTCCGCGACGGCGACCGCCACCGCCGCGTCGAGGTCAGCGAACCGGTGGAGGATCAGGCGCTGGCCGACCTCGTCGCCGAGCTTCAGCGCCGGGTCCGCGGCCGTTCGCCTGGTCGCTGACCTGCGCGCCCTCGGCGAGCAGCGCGGCAAGCTCGCGCTGCGCCTCGCTGGGGGTGTCCGACAGCGACACCGCGCGCGACGCCGTCGGATACGTCCGCGCCCGCGCGAAGTAGGCGATGTGGCGCACCGGCGCTGCCGAGCGCACGGCGTAGACCCACCGCGCGACGTCCTCGTCGGGCGCCGACCCGGCCACGACGACGATCTCGGGGCCCAGCGCCGTGGTCGCCTCGTGCAGCGCGCCGAGCGCCTGCACCGGCAGCGTCAGCATGTCGATCGCGGCGCGCGCGCAGAACAGCTCGAGCGCACGGATCAGGGCGGCGTCGAGGTCGACGCGAGCGCCGTCGGTGGCGTCGCCGACCAGGACCGCCCCGTGCTGCTCGGGGACGGCGAGCAGCCGCTGCGTGCGTCGCAGCCAGTCCGTCGCCCAGCCCAGCGCGAACGCGGCGCACGCGCTCGACGCGCCCTTGCGACGCAGGAGCGCGCGCAGCGCCTCGAGCAGGATCCGGTCCACGGCGTGCTCGAGCGAGCCGATCTCCAGCGACGCCGCCATGACCGCGTCGGCGCGGGCGCGCTTGAACGACGTCAGCGCCGTGACCAGCGCGAGCACGTCGGTGCTGACCGAGTCGCGCAGGACGCTCACCGCCGAGGACGCCGACAGCCCCTCCTGCAGCGCGCCGCGCAGCGCGTCGATCTCGGCGTAGAGGTACAGGCGGTGGCGCCCGGGGGAGCGCTGCGGGCGGGGATAGCCGAAGCGCTCCTCCCATGCCCGTAGCGTGTTGGCGCTGACGTTCAGCAGCGCCGCCGCCTCACTCGTCTTGAGCGTCCGCATCGGCCGACTCGCTTCCTCCCGCCCGCCGGTCATCCGAGTCCGCGCCTGCCACGCGGGGAGCTCGGTGCGCTTCGTGTTCTCGCACACTACGCCCCCTTCGAACGCTCTGCGAGACATGACATGCAGCCTTGCGGCCGAAACGTCCACGTCTGCTCCATCCGGCGCGCACGGCGCGGGCGGAGGAATAGACATGGGCCGTGGACCGTTCGGGCGCACCCACCGGAACGTGATGGCGCGCCGGGTGCTGGTCATCGGGCTGGACTGCGCGGCCCCCCAGCTCGTCTTCGAGCGCTGGCTGGACGAGCTGCCCGCGTTGCGAGCGCTGACCCGGCGCGGGAGCTACGGCCTGCTGCGCAGCTGCGACCCGCCGATCACCGTGCCCGCCTGGGCGTGCATGACGTCGTCGCGCGATCCGGGGGCGCTCGGCGTCTACGGCTTCCGCAACCGCCCGGCGCACGACAGCTACGGGCTCGTGCTCGCCGACTCCCGGGCGATCGCGCAGCCGCGCCTGTGGGACATCCTCTCCGGGCGCGGCCGGCCGACGGTCGCGGTCGGGGTGCCGCCGACGTGGCCGGTGCAGGCGATCGACGGCGCGATGGTCTCGTGCTTCATGGCGCCCGGCACCCGCGACCACCAGTACACGCATCCGGCCGCGCTCGGCGCCGAGCTCGACGCCCTCGTCGGCGAGTACCTGGTGGACGTGCCGTTTCGCACCGAGGACAAGGACCGGCTGCTGAGCGACCTCGAAGAGATGACCGACCGGCGCTTCCGGGTCGCCCAGCACCTGCTCGAGACGCGTCCCTGGGACCTGTTCTTCCTGGTCGAGATCGGCACCGACCGCGTCCACCACGGGTTCTGGCGCTTCACCGATCCGGCGCACCGCCGCTACGAGCGCGGCAACCGCTACGAGGACGCGATGCTCGGCTACTACCGCGGCGTCGACCGGCGCCTGGGCGAGCTGGTCGAGCGCGCCGGCGACGACACGGCGGTGCTCGTCGTCTCCGACCACGGCGCGATGCCGATGGACGGTGGGGTGTGCGTGAACGAGTGGCTGCGCCGGGAGGGCTACCTCGTGCTGCACGACGAGCCCTCCTCGCCGCGGCCGCTGCGCCCCGAGGACGTCGACTGGCGGCGCACGACGGCGTGGGGGGAGGGCGGCTACTACTGCCGCGTGTTCGTCAACGTGGCCGGCCGCGAGCGCCACGGGATCGTCGCGCCCGCCGCGCTGGACCGCGTCTGCGACGAGCTGCGCGACGGGCTCGAGGCGATCGGCGACGACCACGGTCGCCCGATGCCCGAGCCGACCGTGGCGCACCCGGGCGAGGAGCTCTACGCGCGGCGCGCGGGCGTCTGCCCCGACCTGCTCGTCTACTTCGGCGGGCTGCACTGGCGCAGCGTGGGCCTCGTCGGGACCGGCGCGCTGCACCGGCTCGACAACGACACGGGCCCCGACGACGCCAACCACGCGCCCGACGGGCTGTACATCCTCGCCGCCGACGGGGTGGCGCCCGGACGCGCGCCGCGGCGCAGCCTGCTCGACGTCGCGCCGACGATCCTCGCCCTCCTCGGCGAGCCGGTGCCCGCGGCGATGCAGGGGACGGCGCTGCTGTGAGGATGAGCGCCTCGGCCGTCGCCCGCGCCGCGGCCCCCGGCGAGCGGTGGGGCCCGCGCGACCGCCTGCGCCGGCTCTGCGATCCCGGCACGCTGCGCCTCGAGCCCGACACCGGTGCCGCCGTGGTCGCCGGCGCCGGGACGGTGGACGGACGGCCGGTGGCCTGCTACGCCCACGACGCCGCGGTCGCGGGCGGCTCGGTCGGGGCGGCCGAGGCCGACGTCGTCGTCGCGACGCTGCGCCGCGCCCGGCGCGATGGCGTGCCGGTGATCGGGTTCGTCGAGTCGGCCGGGGCGCGCCTGCAGGAGGGCGTGCTCGGGCTCGACGCCTACGCGCGGATCCTGGCCGAGAACGTCGCCTGCCGGGGCGTCGTGCCGCAGCTGTCGGTCGTCGCGGGCACGGCGGCGGGCGGCGGGTGCTACTCGCCCGCGCTGACCGACTTCATCGTCATGACCCGCGACGCCAGCATGTTCCTCACCGGCCCGCGCGTCGTGCACGAGGCGCTCGGCGAGGACGTCACGCCGGCGGCGCTGGGCGGCCCGCGCGTCCACGAGCGCAACGGCGTGTGCCATCTCCTCGCCGACGGCGAGGCGGACGCGATCGCGGTGGTGCACGAGCTGCTCGGCCACCTGCCGTCGCGCGCGGGCGCACCGCTCCGCTGCGGCCCGCCGCGCCCGCCGGGCCCGGGCCGCCGGACGCGTTCGTGCCGCGCGAGGAGCGCCGCGTCTACGACGTGCGCGACGTGGCCCGCGCGATCGTCGACCACGGCCGCCTGCTCGAGGTCGCGCCGCGCTGGGCGCCCAACCTCGTCACCGCGTTCGCCCGGCTCGCGGGCCGGTCGGTGGGGATCGTCGCCAACCAGCCGCGGGCGCTCGGCGGCATCCTGGACGGCGAGGCGGCGCGCAAGGGCAGCGCGTTCGTCGACACGTGCGGCGCCTTCGGGGTGGCGCTGGTGGTCCTCGTCGACACGCCGGGGTTCATGCCCGGCCGCCGCCAGGAGCGCGACGGGATCATCCGCCACGGCGCGGGGCTCGTGCGCGCGTTCGCGGCGGCGCGGGTGCCGCGGGTCACGCTGATCCTGCGCAAGGCCTACGGCGGCGCGTACATCGCGATGAACTCGTCGGGGCTCGGCGCTGCCGCCACGTTCGCCTGGCCGGGCGCGCAGATCGGGATCATGGGTGCGCGCGCCGCGGCGCAGATCCTGCGCCGGCGCGACATCGCCGCGGCCGCCGATCCGCAGGCCGCGCTGGACGCGCACGCCCGCCGCTACGTCGAGGACCACCTCGCGGTCGGGGCGGCGTGCGCCGCCGGCCTCGTCGACGCGGTGATCGAGCCGGCGCTCACCCGCGACCGGCTCGTGGAGGCTCTGGCGCGCTGAGCATCTCCGCCAGGCCGTCGCGCAGCCGGATCGCCGGCCGCCAGCCGAGCAGGCGGGCCGCGCGCGTGAGGTCGAAGCGCAGCGGGAGCCCCGGCCACGCCGGCGTCGCGAGCAGGGCGGCCGCCGCCGGCCCGGTGCGGCGCTCCAGGCCGCGCACGGTGCGCGCCAGCATGCGCAGGTCGATGAGCTCGCTGCCGGCCACGTTGCACACCGCCCAGCCGAGGCCGGGCCGGGTGGCCGCGGCGAGGACCGCGGCGGCGATGTCATGGGCGTGGACCCACTGCATGGCCGCCGTCGCGGGTGCCGGGCGCAGCGCCGCGAGCGGTCGGCCGCGCACCTCGGCGATGAGACGGGCGGGCTGCTGCGCCCCGGCGCCGTAGACGGTGGACGCGCGCAGGATCGCGCACTCGAGGTGGTGGCGGCGGCGAAAGCGCGTCACGAGCCCCTCGGCGGCGATCTTCGAGCGCCCGTAGCCCGCCCACTGCGGGGGGCCGGGACCAAGCGGATGGTCCTCGGCCACGGGCCAGGCCCGGGGCGGGGCCGGCGCGTAGACCGCCGTGGAGCTCAGCAGCACGAACCGCCGCACGCGCGCCTGCGCGGCGGCCAGCAGCAGGTTCTCGGTCCCCTCGACGTTCACCCGCTCGATCTCGGCCGCCGACGCTGCGGGCAGCGCCCCGGCGGCGTGGACGACGACCTCGGCGCCGCGGGCGGCGGCGGCGAGGCGGTCGGGCGCCTGCAGGTCGCCGGCCACCACGTCGAGGGCGCCATGGCGCGGCAGCTCGCGCACGGTCTCGGGCAGCGCGAGCGCCGTGACGTGCGCCCCGCCGCGCAGCAGGCCATCGAGGATCGGCCGCCCGACCAGGCCCGTCGCTCCGGTCAGCAGCACGCGCACCTCACGCCGCTCCCAGCCACACCTCGCAGCCGCCGCGCGGGTTGGGCCGGTAGACCCAGCGCCCGTTGCTGCGCGCCGCGACGCGGGGACCGAACGGGTTCGCGGTGCCGACGAACAGCCCGTGCGGCGTCGACACGAGCGACCGCGCGCCGAAGTTGTAGGGGTTGCCGAAGCCGTCGAGCGTGACCGGCGCCCAGGAGCAGCCGTCCGCGCTGCGCCACAGCTGAAAGCCGCCGGCGGCACGCGCGGCGGCGGCCCGGACGTCGCGGCCGTTCAGCGCGGCGCCGAGATCGGCCGGCACGCCGTCCAGCGGCAGATACGGCGTGAGCACCGCCCAGTTGTACGTCGAGGCGTACAGCCAGCCGTCGTGCTCGGCCATCCGCCACAGGTAGCCGTTGAACGGGTCGTCGAAGCCCGGGCCCAGGCCCGACAGCGGGGCGCGGCGCCCGGCCGGGGTGCGCCGCGTCTCGCCCATGACGAGGTCGAAGCTGCCGTCGGGGTGCACGCGCAGCAGCTCGGCGGCGGCGGGGCCGACGTCGTGGGCGCGGTCCATGCCGCCGCCCTGGATGCCGGTGCCGACGTACAGCGCGCCGCGGAACGGGCAGAGGCTGACCGCGACCTCGTTGAGGTTGCCGCGGTAGGCGCCGTCGACGAGGACGCGCGTCCACTGCCGCGGCTCGCGGTCGAGCGGCGCGCGCCACAGCTCGAGGCCGTGGGTCGGGTTCAGCGTGCCGGCCCATAGCTGGCCGTCCGCGACGGCGAGCTCGAACACGGTGGCGTTCGTCGGGTCGCCGAAGCCGGGCGGCGCGGCGGGCCGCCACGGGCCGGTCCCCAGGCCCGCGCTCTCGAGCACGAGCGCGCCCGCCGCGACGTTCGCGCGCCCTGGCGGCGCCCGGTCGGGGCGCAGAACAGGCGGTCGCCGTGGGCGACCAGCGCCCGGAACGTCGACGTGCCGGCGTCCCCGCCGACCGGCCCGACCGTCTCGAAGCCCTCGCCGTCGACCGTGCGCAGCAGCAGCGGCGGGCGCTGCGACCGCGCGGGCGACCAGGTCGTCGCGTAGAGCGCCGCGGGCCGCCCGGCGGCCGCCGGGACGACCGCCATGCCGCGAAAGCCGATGTCGCGGGGCACCGCGCGGCCGTCGCGGCCCGCGACCATCGGGGCGACGAGCGCCCAGCGCGCCGCGCCGGTGGCCGGGTCGAAGGCGAGGATGCGCCCGCGCAGGTCGAGGTCGTAGACGTCGGGCGGCACCGGGACGGGCCACGGCTCGAGCGGCGGCGGCGCGTGCATGTGCAGCAGCGCCAGGTTGTGGCGCGTGGCGCCGACGAACAGCCGGCCGTCGAACCAGGCCATCGTGTGCGCGTACGCGTTGCCGCCGTCGCCGAAGCCGCCGACGCCGACCGGGTGGAAGTCCGCGGCGGTCAGCCCGCGGCTCATGGGAGCAGGAACCCCTCGGCCGCGGCCAGGAACGCGTCGGGCGCCACCGCGGGATGGAAGTGCCCGACGCCGGGCAGGACGACGAGCCGGCAGTCCGGCAGCGTCCGCCCAGGCGGCGCCCGCTGGCCAGGGCGAACGACCGCTCGCCGTAGACGCCGAGCACGGGCCGGCGCACCGCGCGCAGCCGGGCCGGCGCGGCGAAGCCGGGGTGCTCGAGCTCGCGGGCCGCCGACGTGGCGTCCAGCAGCGCCAGCCAGCGCTCGCCGCTGCGCCGGCCCATGGCCCAGCCGCCGAACGGCCGGAACGCCGGCGGCCCGGTCGCGGCGGGCGGCCGGCGCGCGCCCGCCCGGGCGAGGCGCTCCAGCGACCGGGCCCCACGCCCGTGCGCGCGGGTCCGAGACGGCTGTCGGCGACGACGACCGCGGTCACCCGCCGCGGGCGGCGCAGCGCCAGCTCGAGCGCGATCAGCCCGCCCCAGCTGTGGCCGACGAGCCGCGCCCGCCGGATGTCGAGCGCGTCGAGCAGCGCCTCGAGATCGGCGACCATCGCCGCCGCGCCGTACCCCGATCCGGGCATCCCGCTGCGGCCGTGGCCGCGCAGGTCGTAGACCGTGACGCGGTGCCGGCGCGCGAGCGCGGGCGCCACCTTCGGATACCAGAACGCATGGCTGGCGCCGAGGCCGTGCACGAGGACGACGTCCGTCCCCATCCCGGCCGTGCGGTGGAAGATCCGGGTGCCGGGAACGTCGACGAAGGGCACGGGCCGGTCCCGTCATTCGAAGTAGCCCAGGGCGCGCAGGCGCTCCTCCACGAGCTCCTGCCCGGGCAGTGCCTCGCTGCCCGCGCCGGCCGGGACGACGTGGCGAGCGGGCGCCGCGGCGCGCGTGCGCACCGGCTCGCGCTCCAGCACCCCGGGCGCGAAGATCTCGGCGGGCAGGCGCCCCTCGAGGTCGTCGTCGACCGGGAGCCCGAGGCAGTGCAGCAGCAGCGGGGCCACGTCGAGGATCGACAGCGCCGGGACCGTGATGCCGGACGCGATCCCGGGGCCCGCCGCGACGAAGACGCCCTCGGGACGATGCGTGCCGGCGACGGTCGCGCGGGCCACCAGCGGCGTGGGCGCCGGCAGCACCGAGACGAACCCGTGGTCGCGCAGCGTCAGCACGAGGTGGGGGGCGCGGTCGCCGTACGGGCCCGGGTAGGTGTCCTCGCGCCGGCGCACGGCCGTCACGACCGGCGCGCCCGACGCCGGGTCGCGGAAGCGCAGCAGCGCCTGCTCGATCGCGGGGGCGAGGTGCTCGCAGCCGGGCGCGAGGTGGATGCCGTTGCTGCTCGGGGTCACCGCGAAGGCGCGGGTCCGCTCCCAGTCGATCAGCTCGACGAGGCTGCGCATCCGGTCCTCCGACAGCCGGTCGCCGCGATCCTCGGCCACCCCGTCGCGCCAGGCCAGCAGCCCCTGCCCGGCCAGCCAGGCGTTGACGTAGAAGACCTCGCGGGTGGGCCCGAATCCGTGGTCGGAGGCGACGAAGACGCGGGTGTCGGGGCCGGCGAGGGCCGCGACCTCGGCCAGGATCGCGTCGAGCCGGCGGAAGTAGTCCAGGCACAGCGCGCGGATCTCGCGGTCGGTCTCGGTCGGCTGCGCCGGCAGGCACGCGGGGTCGATGTGGCGCCAGCAGGCGTGCTGGAGCTTGTCGGTGCCGTCGAAGACCACGGCGACGACGTCGCTGGGCTCGGTGGTCAGCAGGTGGCGCAGGATCGCCAGCCACTGCGCCTCGCGGCGGGTGTGCAGCTCGATCCAGCCGCGGGTCTCGCCCTCGGCCAGGCCCGCGAGGCACTTCTTCTCCAGCTCGTGGTCCATCGCCAGCTCCCGGCGCGCGAACCCGGGCAGCTGCTGCAGCCGGGCGTAGAGCTCGGGCGGGTGGATCGCGTCCTTGAGGTGGCGCCACGGGATGAACGCGCCGATCGAGTGGCCGTCGATCGGCAGCGGCGGATAGAGCCCGAAGAAGTTCAGGGCGGTCGCGGTGCGGCCCTGACGCGAGGCGCGCGTCCAGATCGTCTCGCACATCAGGTCCCGCGACGTCGTGAAGCGGAAGCTGCCGCCGCCGGCCGGCGCGGGCTGGAAGCGGGCGAAGTCGATGAGCCCGTGATGGCCGGGGCTGCGGCCGGTCATCAGCGACGGCCACGCCTGCGCCGTCAGCGGCAGCGCGGTCGACATGAGCGGCGCGCGGACGCCGCGGTCGACGAGGCCGGCGAGGAACGGCATCGTGCCGTCGCGCATGAGCGGATCGAGGACGTCGAACGTCGCGCCGTCGATCCCGAGCAGCAGGGCGCGCGGCATGTCACGCCTCCCGCAGCCGGTCGGCGACGTGGCCGGCGACCTGCGCGAGCGTGAGGTCGTCGACGTACTCGCCGTCGGCCATCACGAGGTCCTCGAAGCGAAACGCGACGCCCGCGTGGTGCTGCTCGAGCGTGACGAACAGGCAGACGAGGTCGATCGAGTCGAAGTCGAGATCGGCGACGAGCCGCGTGTCCGGTCCGAGCGGCTCGGGCCGCTCGAGGTCCCAGTCGCTGACGATGTGCTCGGTGACGCCGAGGACCTCCGTCAGCGCCGTGCCGCGGTCCACGTTGTCGATGATGCTCACGAGGGGCTCCTCTCTCGGACGGCGGTGGCGATCGTCAGCTCCCCGGCGCGCGCGGCCTGCGCGCTGAGCGTCGCGCCGTCGCCGGTGAGGGCGCCGACGTCGACATCGGCGCGGCCGGTGGCGGCGTCGAAGCGGCGCACGCGCACCCGGTGGGGGTCGCCGGCCAAGCCGTGCCCGGTCGCCTTGGCGGCGCTCTCCTTGACGCACCACAGCGCGAGCAGGCGGGCGTCGCCGTCGCTGTCGAGGTGGCGCTCGTCAGGCGCGAGCGTCATCTCCGCGAACCCCGCGGGCAGCGCGCGCGGCCGCTCGACGTCCACGCCGACGCCCGCGTACACCGGGTCGGCGGCGGCGCCGATCGCGACCTCGCCGGAGTGGGTGATCGACACGACGGGCGGCGCGCCGGCGCCCGGCCAGGCGGCGTGCACGACGGGCGCGCCGTGCGGTCCGGGCAGGATCTCGACGTCGGCCGGGAAGGCCTCGACGCCGTGGCGGCGCAGGAGCGCGCGGACCGCGTCCTTGGCGGCGGCGCGGCCGCGCAGCCAATCGGCGCGGCGGTGGTCGCTGCCGGGCAGCTCGTGCCAGATCGCGCGCTCGCGGCGGCTGAGGACGAGGTGGGCGAGGACGCGCATCCAGATGCGGCCGTGGGCGAGCAGGAAGGCGTCGGGCAGGTCGTCGACGAGCACCGCGGCGCCGCGGTCGTCGCTGGGCAGACCGGTCGCTTCGGCGGGCAGCTCGGTGCCCAGCAGCGTCGCTTGGGGGTTCAGCCGCAGGTCGAAGAAGCGCTCGGGCAGCTGGAAGCGCAGGTCGCGCCAGCCGGTCAGGCGAGCATGGAGGCGGCCGTCGGGGGCGACGAGGCGGATGTCGGCGGTGAGGTCGGCGCCGTCCTCGTAGGCGATGCTGGCGCGGGCCTCGACCTCGGCGTCGGGGGCGAGCGCGGGGCCGTGCACCTGCAGCGACTCGATCGCGAACGGGAAGACCGTGAAGCCGCGGCCCATCCGCGCCGCGGCCCAGAAGCCGACGAGTTGGCCGGCGGCGTCGAGCAGGACCGGGTCGGTGAGCAGGCCGCGCGCGGGGACCGCGCGGGGCGGCAGGCCGCGCAGGCGACCGGCGATCGCGCCGGCGTCGACGCCCGTGATCTCGGCCACGCCCCGGAACGCGGGTCCGTGGAACATGCCGTGGCGGTAGAGCTCGCCGGGCGGCCAGGGGGAGGGGGATGTCGGCGCCGGCTCTGCGGGCGGCTCTGGGGGCGGCGCAGGCGGCGGCTGCGCGGCCAGCCGCACGGTCGCCTCGGCGACGCAGGTGTCGTCCTCGTGGACGCGCACCTCGACCGGGTCGCCGGCGGCGGGGCGCTCGGCCTCGATGCGCAGCAGGGTCTCCTCGCCGTCGAGGGCGATCCAGCGGTGCCCGCGGACGCCGTCGACCGAGGCGACATGCTCGCCGGGCGCGAGCGCGGCGGCGGCCTCGGCCATCAGCTCGACGGTCATCGTCAACGGCATCACGGGGAGGCCGAGGAGGGCGGGATCGGCCGCGGAGACCGGTCCGCCGAGGCAGTGGTCGCGCAGGTACGGGTCGTGGGCGAGGTCGAGGCGGCGCCGGGCGGTGAGGCGCCGGCCGTCGGCGGAGATCTCGACGTCGTCGAGGAGCGGCGGCGGGTCGGCGGGCGGGTCGGGCTCGGATTCGCCCGCCACCAGGGCGATGATCTGATCGAGCGTGTGGACCGCGCCGGCGCGCTCCATGTCGATCGTCACGCCGGTCTCCTGCTGCAGCGCGGCGAGGATCTCGACGCGCTTGATCGAGTCGATGCCGAGGTCGGCCTCGAGGTCGAGCGGCCCGTCGAGCATGTCGGGCGGGTAGCCGGTGCGGTCGGCGACAAGCCGGCGCACGAGCCGGGGGTGCCGGGCGCGGTGGCGGCGGCCGGCTCGGCGGCGGACTGCGGCGCGGGCTCGGGTGCCGGCGCGGGCGGCGCCTCGGGCCGGGCGGTCGGGGCCGGGGGCGGCGCGTCCGGCGCAGGTGCCCCCGGCTCGCCGCCCAGGTAGGCGGTCATGACGTCGCGCTGCGTGGCCAGGAACCGCTCCATCGTCGCCAGGTACGCCTCGACGACGGTGGTGGAGTCGGCGGGCTGAGGCGGGTGACGCCGTCGTGGTGGCGGGGTGTTCGTCGACGACGACGTCGGGATCGCCAGGGCCGGGCGGCGGGCTCGGCATGGGAACCACCTCGGGCGGGCGGACGGGCGCCCGTTTCGGCTGCCGCTCACGGCGGCTGGGCGGGGCGCGAGGTGCAGGAGCGGCAACGCGGTCGAGACGCGCACCGGCGACCGGTGGGACGGCGCGCCGTCGAGCGGCCGTCCGCGGCGGGCGTAGAGGACGTCGAGGTCGAGATCGAGGCCGTGGGTCGCGAGCTGCGCGACCGCGTGCGCGAGCTGCTCGGTGCCCGGCCGGCGCGGGTCGTCGGTCGCCACGGCCAGGTGCGGGCGCCCGCGCAGCGTGTCGCGCACGAAGCCGGTGAGCACGCCGCTCGGCCCGGCCTCGACGAAGACGCGGCAGCCGGCGCCGTACATCGCCTCCACCGTCTCGCGGAAGCGGACCGGCTCGCGCCACTGGGCGGCCATGATCGGGCGCATGCGCGCGGGGTCGTCGGGGTACGGCGCCGCGGTCGCACACGAGTAGACGGGGATGCGCGGCGGCGCAGCGCCAGCTGCGCGACGAAGCCGCTCATCTCGTCGGCGAAGGCCTGGAAGCGGGGGTGTGGTAGGCCCGCCCGAACGGCAGCGGCTGGCAGACCGCGCCCGCCTCCTCGAGCGTCCGGCGGACCGGGCCCATCGCCGCCTCGTCGCCGCAGAGCACGATCTGATGCGGGCAGTTGTCCATCGCGATCGCGACCGTGCCGTCTGCGTCGCGGACTGCGCGCTGCACCGCCTCGCGGTCGCCGGCGCCGACCGCCAGCAGCGCCGCGTCGGGCAGCGCGCCGTCGTCGCGCAGCGCCTGGTAGCGGGCGTTGAGCGCGGCGACGTGCTCGGCGATCGCGTCGCGGCGCTCGAGCGGCAGGATCCCGCCGGCGACGAGCGCCGCCCAGTCGCCGGTGCTGTGTCCCGCGACCGCGCGGGGCGCGATCCCGAGCCGCTGCACGACCTCGAGCAATGCGAGGTCGGCGGCCGTGACGGACTCGCGCCGGCGTCCATCGCCCACAGGTCGCGGTCACCGGCCGGGCCGAAGACCAGCCGGCTGAGCGGCGGGCGGTCGGTGTGAAGCGACGCGCGGTCGAGGACGTCGAACCACGCCCGTGCCTGCGGGACGTGCAGGCGGAGGTCGCTCAGCATGCCGGGTACTGCGACGCCTCGCCGGGAAGACGAGCGCGACGTCTCCGGCCGGGGCGGCCTGGGCCGTGAGTAGAGGCCCGCGCGGTCGCGGACGCGGACGCAGTCGGGATCGGCGACGCGCCGCGCAACCTCGTCGAGACGCCGCTCGAGGCTCCTCGCGCGTGGCGGCGACGACGGCGAGGCGGACGGGCCCCTCGCGCGGCGCGGCGTTCGCGGCCGCCGCGAGGTCGACGAGCGCGGCGTCCGGATGGCGCGCGGCGAGGTCCCGCACGCCGGCGATCGCCGCCCCGAGCGCCTCGCGCGACGCGCCCGCGAGGACGATGACCTCGGCCGCCCAGTGGCGCATCCGCACCGCGGTCACGGCGTGCCTCCGTGCTCCACGGGGTTCGGCCTCCCGGTCATGGCGTGCCTCCGTGCTCCACGGGGATCCGGTCGGTCACGGCGCGCCTCCGTGCTCCTCGAGGATCGCGTGCGCGTTGATGCCGCCGAAGCCGAACGCGCTGACCGCGGCGCGCCGCGGCGCGAGCGCGCCGTGCACCCAGGGGCGCGGCTCATCGCTGAGGAAGAACGCGGACCGCCGCAGCGCCGGGTGCGGCTCGTCGGTGTGGAGGGTCGGCGGCAGCACCCGGTGGTGCAGGGCCAGCGCCGCCTTGATCAGCCCCGCCGCACCCGCCGCCGGGATCGCGTGGCCGATCATCGACTTCACCGAGCCGAGCGCGCAGTGCGGGGGCCGCTGCCGTTCTCGCCGAAGACGCGTGTGAGCGCTTCGAACTCGCGGCGTCGCCGACCGGCGTGGCCGTCCCGTGGGCCTCCACCAGCCCGATCGTGTCGGGGGCGATCCCCGCCCGCTCGTAGGCCCGGCGCATCGCCAGCACCTCGCCGTCGACGCGCGGCGCGAGCACGCCGGCGCCGCGGCCGTCGCTCGCCGTGCCGACACCGCGGAGCACCGCGTAGATGCGGTCGCCGTCGCGCTCGGCGTCCTCCAGGCGGCGCAGGACGACCATGCCGACGCCCTCGCCCAGCAGCGTGCCGTCCGCGCGAGCGCTGAACGGGCGCAGCTCGCCGGAGCGCGACAGCGCGCCGACCCGGGCGAAGATGAGCGCGATCGGGAAGCTGCTCGACACCTGCACGCCGCCCGCGACGACGCGATCGCACTTGCCGGCCAGCAGATCGCTCATGCCGACGTCGATCGCGACGAGGGAGGAGGCGCAGGCGGCGTCGACGACGAACGCGGCGCCCATGAGGTCGAGGCGGTTGGCGATGCGGCCGCACATGACGCTCGACACGAGGCCGGGCGCCGTCTCGGGCGTGAACGGCGGCAGGCCGGCCTTCAGCTCGCGCTTGATCGCCGCGAGCTCCTCCTCGCCGTGCTCGGGATGCAACGTCTGCAGGACGCGGACGGTCTGCTCGACCGCGAAGCTGTGCTGGAGGAACGCCACGAAGCCTCGGTTGACGTACGTGCCGCGGCCGAGGATCACCTCGGTGCGCTCGCCGTCGACGGTGTCGGCGTCGCAGCCGGCGTCGGCCAGCGCCTCCCAGCCGACGCGCAGAGCGAGCGCGTGCTCGGGCTCCGCGCCGTCGAGGCCGCTGGGCATGATGCCGAGCGCGAGCGGGTCGAACGCGGCGAGATCGCCGAGGTAGCCGCCGCGCGCGGTCGGCAGCCGGTCGTCCGCGTCCGCGGCGGGGTCGACGACCAGATCGGCGCCCCACCCGTCCGGCGGATCGGCGATGGCGCAGGCTCGGCCGAGGATGTTGTCCCAGAACGCCTCCGGATCAGGTGCCCCGGAAACAGGCACGCCATCCCGGTGATCGCGACGCCCGGCGCGGTCATCGCGCCATCTCCGCCGTCGGCGCCGTCTCCGCCCGTGCGCTCAGCCTCCGGTCTGTCCGCCGTCGCGCCGTCTCCGCCGTGCGCTCAGCCTCCGGTCTGTCCGCCGTCGGCGCCGCTTCCGCCGTGCGCTCAGCCTCCGGTCTGTCCGCCGTCGGCGCCGCTTCCGCCGTGCCCTCAGCCTCCGGTCCCCCCGCCGTCCCCAGCCGGTTGAGGTCCGCGCTGCACGACAGCTCGATCCCGGCGAGGACGGCGAGCGGCCGGTCGTCGGGGTCGAGGAGGGCGGCGCGGCCGGTGAGCAGCCCGCCTCCGGCCTGCGCGGTCAGCCGCAGCCGGCACCGCACCGGTGTGCCGGCGGGGAGGGAGATCGCGCCCTCGACGCGGCCGACCCGAGCGGGCAGCGCGGTGCGGTCGAGCGTCTGGCGCGACCACACGATGCCGAGCTGGAAGACCGCGTCCACGACCACCGGATCCAGCCGCCAGCTGCCGGTGCCGGATGCCGAGGCGCGCAGCGTCGCGTCGAGGCCGTCCGGGCCGTACGCGTCGATCGAGGCGATCGCCTGCAGGGCGGGACCGTGCCACAGCCAGCGGTCATAGAGCTCCTGCACGGAGAGGGGGAAGGGACCGGTCGCGGCGAGCGGCGCGGGCAGGTCGGACGCGTCGAGGTGCGCGGTCGCGCGGGTCGCGCGGGCGCGGTAGTGGACGGTGCGGTCGGCGGCGTCGCGCAGCTCGGCGACCGTATCGGGCAGCGCTGTTACGCGGACGCGCAGGCGAGCGGGCCGTCATGGGCGGCAGCGCCGCGCAGCAGCGCGAGGTCCTCGAGCCGGATGGGCTCGCCGAGCACGCCGGCCGCCGCTGCGGCGAGCATCTCGAGCGCGACGGCGGCCGGGAGCACCGGCCGGCCGTCGAGCCGGTGGCCGTGGAGCAGCGGGTCGCGATCCGGATGCAGGACGACCGGCTCGTCGACCCCGACGCCGGCCCCGGGCGCCGCGTCGCCCCGTCCGTCGGCCCGCGCAGCCAACAGCCCACGGCCGGGTGTGCGGGCGCGCGCGCCGTTCGGGCTGCCGTCGGGTGCGCCGTTCGGGCCGCCGTCGGGCGCGGCGGACTCGGTCGCCCACGGGCCACCGCCGACGACGATCTCCGGCTCGCCGGCGCCGGAGCGCTCGAGCTCCTCGATCAGCGCGGCGCATCCGGCGGCCGGATCGATGACCTCGACGCCGCGCTGCGCGAACCGCTGGGCGACGGCGTCGGTGACCATCCCGGCGCCCGCCCACGGTCCCCACGCGAGCGCGACGACGCGGGCGTCGCGACGGCGGTCGAGGTCCGCGGCGAGCTTGCTGAGGAACTCGTTCGCCGCGGCGTAGTCGGTCTGGCCGGCGTTGCCGAACCGGCCGGCGACCGAGCCGAACAGGACCAGGAACCGCACGCCCGCCCAGGGCAGCCGGCGGGCGAGGGTCAGCGCGCCGGTGACCTTCGGGTCGAGGACCCGCGCCACAGCGTCAACGGCCTTCGTGCGCAGCGCGCCGTCGTCGATGACGCCCGCGCCGTGGACGACCCCGTCGAGGCGCCCGTACCGAGCGGCGATGTCGTCGATCACGCCCGCAAGCTGCTCGGGGTCGCTCACGTCGGCCTGGCGGTACTCCACCCGGCCGCCGACAGCCGCGATCGCGTCCATCGTCGCGCGCGCTTCGCGGGCCCGGGCGTCGTCGCCGCCGATCGCCGTGCGCCCGGCGAGCACGAGCGTCGGGCGGTAGCGGATGGCCAGCGCGCGCGCCACCTCGGCCGTGATCCCGCGCGCGCCGCCGGTCAGCAGGACGACGGCATCGGGGCCGAGCACGGCGCTCTCACTGGAGGACGGAGGCGCGGGGGCGACGCCGATCGTGACGCGCCGGCCCGGAGGCCGGCCGACCTCGACGTGACCGTCATGCGCGAGGAGCTCGGCCATGACCCCGTCCGCAACGGCGGCGGGAGCGGCCGCGGCATCGAAGTCCACGACTTTCGCCGCGACGTGCGGCCATTCGGCGCCGATCGCCTTGACGAGCCCGGCGACCGCTCCGTGCGCAGGATCGATCGGGGCGTCCGCGGGCGCGTCGATCCCGAAGGTGCCTCCCATGGCGGTGGCCGCCACGACGGCGCGCAGGTCCGGGCCGGCGTCGCGGCACAGCGTCATGAGGTCCGTGACGAGCGCGCCCACCCGCGCCCGGGATGCGCGGACGTCGTCGGTGAGGACGTCGCCGGCCGTCGCGAGCGGCCGCAGATCGACGACGACGTTCGGCGGACCGTCGCTGCCGCCGGGCGGGACGGCACGCGCGCCGATCCCCGCGATCCGCTCCGAGAGCGCCGCCGCGGGATGATCCGCGCCCGCGACGACCACCACGTCGCCCGGCCGCACCAGTGGGGGACCGGTTGGCGGGTCGGCGTCGCGCACCACGGGCACGAAGCGAGGGGGCACGGTGGTCGCGGTCGCGGGTGGGGCGGGCGCGGTGGCGGGTGGGGCGGTGACTGGCGCGGCGGCGGGCCCGGTTGCGGGTGCGGCGGTGGCTGGCGCGGCCGCGGGTGCGGCAGGCGCGGTGGCGGGCCGAGTGGTCGGGTCCGCCGTCGCCGGTCCGTGCGGGGCCGCGGCGCCCCTCCGGTCCAGCAGCGCCAGCATCACGTCGCGCTGGTCGTCGAGGAACGTGTCCATCAGCGCCTGGAAGCGCGCCATCGCCGCGTCGCGCGGGGTGGCGCTCGCGGGCAGGCCGGCGCCGGGATCCCGGTCGCCGCTGTACGAGTCCGCCGACCGCGGCGTGACGGTCTCGCTCCGACCCTCCGGCCGGATCCGCCCGCTCGCGCTGGCGAGCGAGACCGGCTGCGGACGCGCCGCCGGCGTCCCCGCCGGTCGGGCCGAGCCGCCGTCGACGATCCACGCGCCGTCGGGCACGGTGGGCGCTGGCTGCGGCGCGAGCAGGTCGTCAAGCGCCGGGGGAGCGGCACGGCCGTCCCACAACGGCGCCAGGTCGAGCGGCACGCCCTCGGCGACGAGCCGCGCGAGGCCCTCGGCCAAGCCGCGCAACCCGCTGCGGCCGTCCGGCTGCAGCGCCACCGCCGCGTGCGGCCGGTCGCCCAGGGTCTCGCCGACCAGCCGGCTGAGGACCCCGTGCGGCCCGGCCTCGACGAACACGCGCGCGCCCGCCGCGTACATCGCCTCGATCTGCTCCGCGAACCGGACCGGCTCGACGAGATGCGCCGCAAGCGTCGCGGCGATCGCGTCCGGGTCCCCGGCGTGCGGCGCGGCGGTCACGTTCGCGTAGACCGACCGGGCCGGAGCGCGCAGGCCGACCTCTCCCAGCGCGGCGCCGAAGCGCTCGCCCGCGCCCGCCATCGCCGGCGAGTGAAACGCGCAGGCGACGGGCAGGCGCACCGCTCGCAGCCCAGCCGCGGCGAGGCGGTCGACGGCGGCGTCGACCGCCTCGGTCGGCCCGGAGATGACCGTCTGGCGCGGCGAGTTGCGGTTCGCCACGACGACGCCCGGCACCGCGGCGATCTCCTCGGCCACGTGCGCCGCGTCGCCCGCGACCGCGGCCATCGCTCCCGGCCGGTCCGCGGCCGCCTCCGCCATCGCCGCGCCGCGGGCCGCGCTGAGGCGCAGCAGATCCGCCTCGTCCAGCGCGCCCGCCGCGTGGAGGGCGACGAGCTCGCCGTACGAGTGCCCGCCGGTCATCGCCGCGATCAGGCCGAGGCGGGCCAGCAGCGCGTGCATGGCCAGACCGCAGGCGCCGAGCGCCGGCTGCGCGACCTCCGTCGCGCGCAGCGCCGCCTCGGCCTGTGCGCGCTCCTGCTCGTCGAACGCGGGCGGCGGGAAGACGTACCGGCTCAGCGGCTGGGCCAGCACGCCGGCCAGGACGGCGTCGGCGCGCTCGAACGCGGCGCGCACCTGCGGAATCGCCACGGCGAGGTCGCGCAGCATGTCGCAGTGCTGCGAGCCCTGCCCCGGGAACAGCAGCGCGACCGCCGCGTCCGCACCGAGCGGCTGCTCGCGGCGGTGCAAACCCGTGCGCTCCGGCGCCGAACCGCCGGCGGCGAGCTGCCGAAGACCCGCCGACAGCTCCGCCAGGTCGGCGGCAACGATCGCCGCCCGCTCGCCGTGCTCCGGGCGCACCTCGCGCCAGAGCGCCGCCGCCAGATCGCGCAGCGCGGGCGCGGCCCCGGCGTCCAGCGCGTCCAGGATTCGCCGCGCGTGCGCCCGCAAGGCCGCGGGGTCGGACGCCGACAGGACCGCCACCTCGGCGTCCCACTCCGGCCACGGGCAGGGCGCGTCGGCCGGACGGTACCCGCCGCGGTACTCCTCGACGACGCAGTGGAAGTTCGTGCCGCCGAAGCCGAACGCGCTCACGCCCGCACGGCGCGGATGGTCCGCGGCGTGGACCCACGGCCGCGTCTGCGTGTTGACGTGGAACGGGCTGTCGGCGAAGCCGATGCGCGGGTTGGGCCGCTCGACATTGATCGTCGGGGGCAGCACCTTGTGGTGCAGCGCCAGCGATGCCTTCACGAGCCCGGCGACGCCGGCCGCGCACTTCGTGTGGCCGATCATCGACTTCACCGAGCCCAGCGCACACGCTCGCGGCGGCGCGCCCGCCGACTCGAACGCGCGGCGCAGCGTCTGCACCTCAGCCCGGTCGCCCGCGACGGTCCCGGTGCCGTGCGCCTCGACGAGCCCGACCGTCGCGGGCGAGCAGCCCGCCTGCTCGTAGGCGCGGCGCAGCGCCCGCAGCTGGCCTTCGGGACGCGGCGCGGTGAGGCCCTTCGCGCGCCCGTCGCTCGAGCTCCCGACCCCCTTGATGACGGCGTAGATGCGGTCGCCGTCGCGCTCGGCGTCCGCGAGCCGCTTGAGCACCACCATCGCCAGGCCCTCGCTGATCGCGATGCCGTCGGCGTCCTCGGCGAACGGCTTGCACCGGCCGGTCGGCGACAGCGCGCGCGTCTTGCTGAAGCACAGGTAGCCGAACGGGTTCTGGACCGTGTCGGCGCCGCCGGCCACGACCATGTCGCTCGTCCCGCACTCCAGCTCGCGTGCCGCCAGGTGGATGGCGGCCAGCGACGACGCGCACGCCGCGTCGACCGTGTAGTTCGCCCCGCCGAGGTCCAGGCGGTTGGCGATCCGCCCCGCGGCGACGTTGAGCAGGATGCCGGCGAACGAGTCCTCGGTCCACTCGGGCAGCGCGGCGAGCGCCGCGTCCGGCACGTCCTCGAGCACGAGCGGCAGGTCGGCGCGCAGCGCGTAGCGCGTGCCGAGGTCCGACAGGCCGCCGCCGATGCCGAGGATCACCGACGTGCGTTCGCGTGGGGGCTCCCGGCGGTCGCAGCCCGCGTCGGCGAGCGCCGCGGCGGCCGTCTCGAGCGCCAGCAGCTGCAGCGGCTCGATCGACGCGAGGCTGCGCGGCGGCATCCCCCAGCGCAGCGGATCGAAGACGACCTCGGCGATGAAGCCGCCCCAGCGGGAGCTGATGGCGTCCGGGCCGTCGCCGCCGGCCTCGTACCAGCGCCGCCAGTCGAAGCGCGTTGCGGGGATCTCGGTGATCGCGTCGACGCCGCCGGTGATGTTGCGCCAGAACGCGGCGAGATCGGGGGCGCCGGGCAGGATGCAGGACATGCCGACGATCGCCGCGTCGGCGGGGCGCGGATGGCGCCGGCCGGGGCCGCGGCGCGCGGGCCGCGGCCGCTTCAAGCAGGCGGGTCGCGCCGACGGTCACCTCGGCATGGAGATCCTCGATCGAGGTCGTGGCCGAGCGCAGCGCCGCGACCTGGCCGAGCATGTAGAGGCCGCGCTCGCCCTGCTGCTCGGGCGAGACCGCGACGAGCGCGGGCCGCTCGCCCGGGGTCGCCGCGCCGGCGCGGTCGACGCCCTTGGCGGCGATCCGCAGGCGGCCGAGGCTGAGGTGCTCGAGCCGATCGTGGCGCTGCGCGGGCGCCGCCCCGGATGCGACCAGGCGGTCGTGCTCGCGGGCGAACGTCGCGGCGAACGGGGTGGGGGCGCAGCGCGTCGCGTGGCCGGGCCCGCTCTCCAACAGCACCGTCTGCTCGCAGCGCAGCGCGGCGTCCTGGAAGCCGGCGGTGATCGCGCCGGTCGCGACGGCCTCGCGCGTGAAGACGTACGCGCTGCCCATCAGCACCCCGATCGCCGCCCCACGCGCGGCCAGCGGAGCGGCGACGGTCGCGGCCATCGCGGCGGAGCGCGCGTCGTGGATGCCGCCGGCCAGCAGCACCCGGCACGCGGCGAGCTCGTCGTCGCCGAGGGCGTGCAGCAGCGCGTCGACCGCCTGGCTCCACAGCACGAAGCTCGACCGGGGCCCGACGTGGCCGCCGCACTCGCGGCCCTCGAGCACGAAGCGGCGGGCACCGTCGCGGGCGAACGCGGTCAGCAGCGCGGGGGAGGGGACGTGCAGGTACGTCGCGATGCCGCGCTCCTCCAGCCGCCGAGCCTGGTCGGGGCGGCCGCCGGCGATGAGCGCGAACGGCGGACGGTGGCGCTCGATGACCTCGAGCTGCGCCTCGCGCACGTCCAGGGGGACGAACCCGAGGATGCCGACGCCCCACGGGCGATCCTCGAGCGCGGCGCCGACCTCGGTGAGGAGGGCGTCGACCTCGCCGGCCGCCATCAGCGCCAGCGCGACGAACGGCAGCCCGCCGGCCCGCGCCACGGCGGCGGCGAAGCCGGGGCGGTCGCTCACGCGGGTCATCGGCCCTTGCGCGATCGGCAGGGGCGTGCCGTGGTCGCGGGCGAGGGGTGCGCCCGGGGCGAGCGACCCCAGGTGGGCGGGCTCGTCCAGCCGCGCGCGCAGCGCGGTGACGATCCCGCCGACGGTGCCGTGGCGGTCGGCGAGCGGGGCGGCGAACGCGGCATCCTGGCCGAGGCACAGCAGGTCGCGCTCCGGGTTGGACCAGCCGACGCGGTCGCGCAGCACGGCGGCCAGGCGCTCGGGATCGGGCTCGGCGGCGCGGGCCTGCTCGACGGGCGCCAAGCCGGATGCGGCGAAGACCCGCCGGCGCTGCCGCTCGGGATCGGGCTCGGCGGGCGCCAAGCCGGGCGCGGCGAAGACCCGCCGACGCTGCCGCCCGGCGCCGAGCACGGCGGTCTCGCTGCCGTCCATCCGCGCGAGGACCGCCCGCACCTCCGGACCGAGCGGCGACTCCGGCGTCAGCCAGAGCTGCGCGTCGAGGATGGCGCCGCGAGCGCCCGCCAGCCGGCAGGCCGCGATCGTGTGGGGGCCGATGCCCCCCTGCACCCACACCGGCGGGGCGCCGTCGCGGATCAGTCGTTGGGCGAGGACGAAGGCCGTCTCCTCGCCGACCCGGCCGCCGGTCTCGCTGCCCCGGGCGATCACGGCGCCCGCGCTGGCGGACGCCGCGGCAGCGGCCTCGTCGGCGTCGACCACCTCGACGAGGATCAGCGCGGGATGGCCGTCGAGCGCGGCGAGCGCGACGGGGACCGCAGCGGGATCGTCGGCGGCGACGGCGATCCAGCCGAGCTCTTCGGGAAGCCACGCGGCGAGCGACGGTGCGGTGGGGGCGTCGACGCGCGCGCCGCACCGGCCTCGGCGCCCGTGACGCAGCAGCGCGTCGACGGCCTTGCGCCGCTCGCCGTCGGTCCCGCCGGTGAGGTCGACCAGGCCGACGCCGCCGGCGCGGGACGCCGCGATCGCCACGGCCGGGTCGAGCAGGCCGGCTGGGCCGAGCGCCGCGAGGTGGAACCCGCCGTGGCCCTGTCGTCCCGCGCGACCGCGACCCATGTCCGGCGCTCAGTCGTTGTTCCGCTTGCGGGGATACCGGTCGTAGGCGGCGTGGATCACCGCCTGCGTCGGGGTCTCGTAGCCCGCGGGGATCCGCTCCTGCACCTGGCGGACGAGCGGGTACTTCGGCTCGTCCTTGGTGAAGTCGTTGGAGTCGAGGTCGTCGAACGCGGTGAACAGCACCTCGTCGGTGATCGGCTTCGGCGCGGCCGCGGGCGCCGGCGCGGCGGCGACCGGGGTCGGTGGGGTGAGCCGGCCCTCCTCGATGCGGTCGTGCACCCAGCGGTCGAAGACCGGGCGCATCGCGTCGCGGTTGGTGCGCGGCTCGCCGGCGTCCTCGAGGGCCGCGTTGACGACGCTCGTCTTCGGGAAGTGGTCCTCGGTGAAGTCGCCCGGCTGCAGGACGTCGAACACGTCGTAGAAGGCGCGTGTCGAGGGCTGCTCGGCCACGGGCGGCGTCGTCGCGGGCGGCGGTGCCTGGGGTGTCGTCGCGGGCGGCGGTGCCTGGGGTGTCGTCGCGGGCGGCGGTGCCTGGGGTGTCGTCGCGGGCGGCGGTGGAGTCGTCGAGGTGGGCGGGGTCGTGACCGGTGGGGGCGGGGCCTCGGGTGTCGTCGCCGGGGGAGGCGAGGTCGTGGAGGCCGGGGGCTCCGTCGTCGTCGGCGGTACCGGCTCGGTCGGGATCGGCACCTGGCTCTCGCCGTCCACCGTCGTGCCGTACGGGTCCTCGACGGGCGTCGCCGACCCGGGGTCGGCCTCGGTCGAGGAGGTGTCGATCTCGTCGAGCCCGTGCTCGAGCGCGCGCAGGCCCGCGATGCGCCGGTCGAGCCGTGCGTGCTGGAAGCGGGCGGCGGTCTTGAGCCGCCGGGTGCGGCTCTCACCGAGCGAGTCGATGACCGGCGGGAGCACCGAGCTCCAGAACTCGGCGGCGGGGCGCAGGAGCACGGGGCGCCTGAAGGCGCGCCCGCGTGCGCCCGCCCGGGACGTGCGAGGGGCTAGCGGCGACACTTGATGACCTCCGTTGGGGACACGCCTACACCTGGACTCCGACCTGCGTCCATGCCTGGCGCACCGCCTGCGGCTCGGGGCTGCCGGCGGCCGGGAAGAGCTGCTGGGCGACCAGCAGCGTGATCCGCGCGAATCCGCGGAACGAGGCGGCGCGCGTGAGCATCGGGTGAAGCAGCGTGCGGTACCAGATCAGCCCCGCGCGCTCCCATGCGTTGCCGCCGAGCGCGTCCGCGACGAGGTAGAAGGCGTGATTGGGGATGCCCGAGTTGATGTGGACACCGCCGTTGTCGTCCAGCGTGCGCACGTAGCCGGCCATCGTCGCGGGCTGAGGGTCCTTCCCGAGGACCGGATCGTCGTAGGCGGTGCCGGGCGCCTTCATCGAGCGGATCGCCACGCCGTTGACGGCGCCGGGGATGAACAGGTCCGCGCCGATCAGCCAGTCGGCCTGGGCGGCGGTCTGATGGTTGACGTACTGCTTGACGAGCGAGCCGATCACGTCGGACATCGACTCGTTGAGCGCGCCCGGCTGACCGAAGTAGACGAGGCCGGCCTCGTACTGGGTGACCCCGTGGGTGAGCTCGTGGCCGATGACGTCGACGCTCTTCGTGAAGCGGGTGAAGATCTCGCCGTCGCCGTCGCCGTAGATCATTCGCTGGCCGTCCCAGAACGCGTTGTCGTAGTCCTGGGAGAAGTGGACGGTCCCGTCCAGCGGCAGGCCCGCGTCGTCCACCGAGTCACGCTCGTACTCGTTCCAGTAGAAGTCGAACGTGTCGCCCATGAAGTCGTAGGCCTCGTCGACCGCGGGGTCTCCTGTGGCTGCCTGGCCCTCCGTGCGCACGACGGTTCCCGGGATCCGCTGGCGGTTCTGGGCGTCGTAGATCGTGCGCTGCTTGTGCGGCACCGCGGTCAGGCCGGCGTAGGCGGGGCGCGGGATGCCGCGGGGCCCGGCCGAGCCGAGCGCGCTCAGCCCGACGCGCGCGGTCAGCAGCGAGTTCGACGCGCTGAGCGTGGCGAGCGCGCGGGCGCGCAGCGCCGGGCTCGTCGCGTTCGTCACGAGCGCGTTGAGGATGTACGGCGGGAGGGCGCACGCGAGCGGGTCGTGGCCGTCGCCGGCGCACGCGGCGAACAGCGGCCGCGGTGGCTGCCGGCTGGGCCCGACGACCGCGCCCGCATGCCGCGCCCGCGCGGTTCGGACGAGCCGAGCACCGGGACCTCGCGCGGTCAGCGCAGCCCGCGCATGCCGCGCATGCCGCGACCGCCGCGGATGCCCTGGCCGCCACGCATCCCGCGGCCCCCGCGGATGCCCTGGCCGCCGCGCATCCGCGGCCGCCGCCGAAAGCTCTGACGCAGGGCGCCGCGCTGCACGCGCTGGGCGCCGCTGATGCTCCGCTGTGCGAGCCGGAGTCCCCGCGCAGCCTGGTTGAGCCGGATCTGGGCTCGCATGTGGGCCATCGCCCTCGGACGCATGTCGCTCCTCTCGGGACGGACGTTGCCGGGCGAGTCTCTGCGCCGCCACGGGGTCGTTCAACGGCGCGAGAGCTTTTGTGGAGGAACCGCGGCCGGCCGCGAGGACGCCGGTCAGGCCGCGCCGGCTTCGGCGCGCGCGACGAGCGCGGCGATCTCGTCGACGAGGCGCGGCCAGACCTCGCGTGGCAGGTCGTGCCCCATGCCGGCGATGACGACGAGCTTCGCGGCCGGGATCGCCGCGGCGATCGCCCGGCCGCCATCAGGCGCGACGAGCGGATCGCGGTCGCCGTGGATGACCAGCGCCGGTACGGCCAGCTGCCTGAGACACTCGGTTCGGTCCGGTGCGGTAAGTAGCGCGACGAACTGCCGGGAGATCCCCGCGGGGTCGCGCCGGCGATCGAACGCGGCGGCGGCTCGTCGGCGCGCCGCGGACTCGTCGAACGGGAAGCCCGGCGAGCCGAGGGCCCGCCCGACGCGCATCGCGTGCTCGATCGCCTCGTGGCGCGACCGCGGGGGCGGTGCGAGCAGCGCGGCCAGCGCGGCGGGCGTGGGCGCGCCGACCCGGTGATCGCCGGTCGACGCCATGACGGAGGTCAACGAGCGCACGCGCTCCGGATGCTCGATCGCCGCCGTCTGCGCGATCGCGCCGCCGAACGAGGCGCCGACGAGATGCGCTGTGTCGATCTCGAGCGCGTCGAGCAGCCCGACTGCGTCGCGGGCGAGATCGGCGACGGTGTACGCCACCGACGAGCGGTCGCCCGCCATCACCGCGACTGCGTCGCCCGGCGGCCGGTCGTCGAGATGCGTCGACAGGCCGACGTCCCGGTGGTCGTAGCGGATGACGTGGTGGCCGCGCGTCGCCAGGCGGGTGCAGAGCTCGTCGGGCCACCCGAGCATCTGCATCGCGAAGCCCATGATGAGCAGGACCGGCGGATCCGACGGCGATCCGAACGTCTCGAACGCGAGCTCGACATCGCCGGCCGCAGCCCAACGCGTCCTGGGGCCCTCCACGGATGGGAGCCTACGCCGGTGGGCGCGTCCGGTGATCGGTCGGTGCCGGTGGCCGGCGGGTATGCGGTCGCCGGGTCAGGACGGTGGCACGCCGGTGTAGAACGCGGTGGTGCGCTGCGCCGCGGCGCGGGCGTCGGCCTCGACGGTGCCGGCGGCGATGCTCGCCTCGGCCCAGTGCTCGCTGGCCAGCGTCATGAAGCGCCGGCCGTCGTCGGAGGTGCTCCAGGCAGCGAACGCGGCGGGGTCCACCGGCTCGCCGCCGCTGGCCAGGTGCTGGCCGAGGCCCATGAGCCCGAGGTCCCAGCCGACCCCGACCGCGCCCGGGCCGAACTCCGCCCAGCGCTCGTCGTCGACGTGAGCGACATGCTCGAGCGCGAACCGGGTCGTCGTGTCGCTCTCGGCGGTGAGGCGCAGTTCGATCCAGCTGATCTCGCCACCGTACTCCCAGGTCGCGTCGAAGCCGTGGGGCGGGTCGCAGCGCTCGATCGTGCCGGACGCGTTGCCCTCGAGCTGGAAGCGGCCGCCGATGCGCAGGTCGCCGGAGACGGGCAGGAACCAGCGCGGGATGCGCGCCGGGTTCGTGCACGCGTCCCACACGTCGTCGAGCGGCGCGTCGTAGACGCGGGTGATGGTCACCGTGCGCGCCTCGCCGGCCTCGAGCGTCCGGGTGCCGACCTGGCGGCGGACGCTGCTGATCTCGTGGATGACGTCGATCATTCGCTGCTCCGTTCGTGGGGGTGGCTGTCGTGGGCTTGGCGGCGTCGTTCCCGGCGACCGCGGGCGAGCTCGGTGTCCAGCGCGTCGAGGCGCTGGGTCCAGAAGGCGCGAAACGGGTCGAGCCAGGCGTCGACGGCGCGCAGCGGCTCGGGGTTCACCGCGTAGAGCCGGCGCGTGCCCTGCGGCCGCACCGTGGCAAAGCCGGACTCGCGCAGGACGCGCAGGTGCTGCGACACGGCCGGCTGGGTGATGCCGAACTCGCCGCGGATGCGCTCGGTGATCGCGCCCGACGACTGCTCGCCTCCGGCGAGGAGCTCGAGGATCCGCCGCCGGACCGGGTCGCCGAGGACGTCGAACGCGTGCACCGCCGATCAGGATATCAGGTACGACTTATATAAGCGTGACTTTGTTGCTTGACGAGCCGCACGAGGTCGCCGAGGGTGAGGTCGACGTCGCTGGCGTGCAGGCCCCAGGCCGGGCCCAGGAACTGCTCGACGACCGGCCGCGGGTCGCCGGGCCGTGGGTCGACCTGCAGCCAGGAGGCGGTGCCCGAGGTCGCGCAGCGCCCGCGATAGCGGCCGGGATAGGTGACCCACGGCGTGCGGCCGCCGGTGTGGAAGAACGCTCGCAGCGGCGTCTCACCGCGACCGCCCGGATCGGCGGGGTTGACGCAGAGGGTGCGCAGGTCGGGGCCGGTCGCGCCGGTGCCGAAGAGCGCCTCGAAGCCGCTCTTGGGCCCGCGGGCGAAGAGGCTGGGATCGGGCGGCGTCTGCAGGAACGATGAGTAGGCGACGACGCAGCCGGTCTGGGTGCGCGACCGGCAGGCCGGGACGTGCTTGAAGCTGCCGCCGACGCCGCGGCGGGCGGGAACCAGGACGTTGCCGCCGAGCAGCAGCGCGGAGACGAGACGCCGGCGCACCCCAGGACGGCCGTCGATCTCGTGCGCGAGGAGGCGGGTGAGCAGGCCGGTGCCCTGCGAGTGGCCGATGAGCACGACGCCGCGGCCGTGGTTGTGGTGGGCGAGGTAGTCGCGCCACGCGGCCCGCACGTCGCGGTAGGCGCGGTCGACGGCGCGCCGCGTCTCGTCGGGCGGGCGGGTCAGGCCGCCGACGGTGACCTGGCGGTACACGGGCGCGAAGACCCGGCAGATGGACGAGAAGCGCGACGCCTGGAACGTCGCCACGGTCCTGATGCGCGCGTCGACGCGGCGGTCGGCGTTGATCGTCGGCTGGGCGCTGACGGTCGGGTAGACGTAGAAGCAGTCGATGCGGCGGCGCTGTGCGGGGAAGCGCACGATGCGGCGGCTGCCGTCCGCGGCGATCGCGGTGGTCGTTCGGTTGGCGGTGCACGGGTTGCGCGCGAGGCCCGGGCGGCACAGCCAGACGGTGCGCCCGGCGGCGAGGGACGCGGCGGGGTACGGCTCCGTGACGGGCGATGGTGCGGCGGTGCGTGGTGCCGTGGTCGGGGATGGTGTGGCGGCGGGGCGTGCCGTGACCGGCGATGGTGCGGCGGCGGGGCGTGCCGCGACCCGCGATGCGGCGGCCGGCGATGCCGCGACGGCCATGGCGGCGGCGAGCGCGAGCGCGCGGGGCGGGAAGCGGGGCACGGACGCAGCGTACGCGGCGCCTGGCCACAATGGACCCATGCCCCAAGCGCTCCTGATCATCGACTACCAGAACGACTTCATCCCGCCCGACGGCGCGCTCGCGGTGGCCGGCGGCGACGCCATCGTCGACCGCATCAACGCGCTCGCCGGGGACGACGCGTTCGATCTCGTGGTCGCCACGCGCGACTGGCATCCGCCCGACCACGCGTCGTTCCGTGCGCAGGGCGGCCCGTGGCCGCCGCACTGCGTGCAGGGGACGCCGGGCGCCGAGCTCTCCCCGAGGCTGGACCGCTCGCGCCTCAAGGCGATCGTCGACGTTGGAGTGCGGCCCGAGGATGCCGGCTACTCGGGGCTCGAGTCGCCGCGCCTGCACGAGTTGCTGCGCGAGCACGGCATCACCGCGGTGACGGTGGTGGGGCTGGCCACGGACTACTGCGTGCTGCACACTGCTCGGGACGCGATCGGGGCCGGCCTGGAGGTGACGGTCGACACCTCCGCGGTGCGGCCGGTCGAGGTCGAGCCGGGCGACGGCGAGCGCGCACTGGCCGAGCTCGAGCGCCTCGGCGCGCGCATCGCCGATCTGTCCACGGCGGACTGACGCGGCAGCCGCGCGACCGGTCCCGCTGGCTGACGCGGCGTGCTTCGCGACCGGTCCAGGCGGGCTGACGCGGCGCGCTTCGCGACCGGTCCGGGCGGCTGATCGAGGCGCGGCCGGCGGCGGGCCGGCCGCATCGGTCTATGCTGACGCCATGGCCCGTTACGAGCGAGATCGGCGACCCGCCGCGGGCGGCACTCCCACGCCCGACGGTCGTCCCGTGGTGAAGATGCAGCTCGATCCGTCCGGCCGCTGGAAGCCGGTCGAGGAGCCGAAGGACGCGACACCCGAGACCGAGGCGCGCCCGCAACCGCCGCACGCCGACGATCCGCGGCCCGCCGCGTGGCGCAACGTGCCGCCGCTCGGCGCGGGCGGCTGACGCCGGGGCCCGGATCCGCGTCTTGGCCCGGCCGGCCACCGCGCGGACGCGTGGCGAAGAACGTCCTCCCAGGCGACACAAATCGCCACGCGTGAACGGACGCCACGCATGAAGGGACGCGGCGCGTGACCGGACGCCACGCGTGAACGGACGCCACGCATGAAGGGACGCCGCGCGTGAACGGACGTTGCGCGGTCGAGGGCCGGCGCGGTTGGGGCGGTGCGGCGCAGCGCGCTCACCGGTCGCCCCGATCGAACGGCATGACGTACGCGGCCAGCTCCTCGCCCGCCTCGAGCAGCGCGGCGCGCTGGAGGGCGTCGCTGCCGTAGCGGTCGCGGATGGCGTCGACGACCTCGTCGAGCGCGAGGTCGTCGGGCCCGGTCAGCGGCAGCTCGAGCTGGACGCCGCCCACGGCCATCTCGACGTTCGTCACCGCGACGCCGAGCAGCGTGATCCCGCGCTGGTCGATCGTCGGCCGTGCCACGGCGAGCAGGCGGCGCAGAGTGGCGAGGACCGGTCGCGTGAGCGCCGTCGGCCGCGCGAGCGTGCGCGAGCGCGACGCTCGGGTGTAGTCGGCGAAACGCACGCGCAGGACCACCGTGCGGCAGATCCGGCCCGCAGCGCGCATGCGCCGCATCACGCGGTCGGCAAGCGCGACCAGGATGGCGTCGAGCTCCTGCGGCGTCCGCCGCCCGCGGCCGAGCGCGCGCTGCGAGCTGAACGACCGCCGGCGCCGACCGCGCCGGACCGCCCGCGGATCGCGGTCGTGCGCGAGCGCGTGCAGGCGCCGGCCGCCCGCGCGGCCGAGCACCCGCACCAGCGCCGCCTCGCCGAACCGCGCGAGGTCGCCGATCGTCCGGATGCCGTGTCGGTTCAGCCGCCGCTGCGTCGCCGGCCCGACGCCCCACATGCGCTCCACCGGAAGCGGATGCAGGAACGCCAGCTCGTTCCCGGGCTCGACGACCAGCAGGCCGTCGGGCTTGGCCGCGGCACTGGCGATCTTGGCCACGTGCTTGCTCGTCGCCGCGCCGATGCTGATCGGCAGCCCGACCTCGCGCCGCACCGTCTCGCGCAGCCGCCGGCCGATCTGCTCCGGCCGGCCCGAGATCGCCTCCAGGCCGGTGACGTCCAGGAACGCCTCGTCGATCGAGATGCGCTCCACGACCGGTGCCGCGTCGTCGAGGATCGCGAACACCGCTCGGCTCGCCTCGACATACGCGGTGAAGCGCGGCGGCACGACGATCGCGCCGGGACAGAGCCGCCGCGCGCGCCCGCCGCCCATGGCCGACCGCACGCCGCAGGCCCGCGCCTCGTAGCTGGCCGCCAGCACCACCCCACCGCCGACGATCACGGGCTGTCCCCGCAAACGCGGATCGTCGCGCTGCTCGACCGCTGCGAAGAAGGCGTCGAGGTCGGCATGGAGGATGGCGGAAACCGACACGAACATACGTTCCCATACGGCGCGGACGGACCACCAGCGTCGCGCGGTAGCGTGGCGTGCATGCCCGCCGCCGCGATTCGCGCCCGCGTCCCGGACGCGTCGAGCGACGCCGTCTTCGAGCGCGCCCAGGCGCTCGGCCTGCTCGGGTGGGTGCGCGACGACGGAGACGCCGTTCGCGTCCACGCCGAGGGCGATGCCGACGCGGTCGAGGCGCTGACGGCCGCACTGGGGGAGCACGCCGAGATCGAGCGCGTCCGGCCCGAAGGCCACGAGCAGTTCGCCGTGCGCGGCGTCCCGGCCGGCGTGTTCGTCGTCCAGCAGCACGCGGCGACGACCCGTCACTTCGACCTGCGCCTCGAGGTCGACGGCGTGATGCGCTCCTGGGCGGTGCCGAAGGGACCGTCGCTGGACCCGGCGGCCAAGCGGCTGGCCGTGCAGGTCGAGGACCACTCGCTTGCTCACAACGAGTTCGAGGGGCGGCTGGGGGAGGGCGGCGTGATCGTGTGGGACCGCGGCACCTACGAGCAGGGCGGCCGCGTGCCCTGGCCCGAGGCGATCGAGCGCGGACACGCCGTGTTCGTCCTGCACGGCGAGAAGCTGCGCGGCGGGTTCGCGCTCCAGCGCACCCGGCCCGGCCCCAAGCCGCAGTGGCTGCTGGTCAAGCGCCGCGACGACGAGGCGCGCTCCGGCTCGGACGTCGTCGCCGACGCGCCGCGCTCGGTCGTCAGCGGCCGGACGCTCGACGACGTGCTCGCGAGCGCCTGACGCGCCGGTCTACCTGACCGCCGGCGCCCAGCCCAGGGCCGGCGCGATGTGCTCGGCGATCGTCCCCAACAGCCGTGCGTTGTACTCGACCCCGAGCTGATTGGGCACTGTCAGCAGCAGCGTGTCGGCCGCCGCGACGGCGGGGTCGCGGGCCAGCTCCTCGGCGATCACGTCCGGCTCGCCCGTGTAGCTGCGCCCGAACCGCGCGGCGACCCCCTCGAGGATCCCGATCTGGTCCTGGCCGTCGACGCCGCGCCCGAAGTACCGGCGGTCCTCGTCGGAGGTGATCGGCAGCACGCTGCGGCTGACGGACACGCGCGGCTCGCGCGGCCAGCCCGCGTCGGCCCACGCCCGCCGGAACACCTCGATCTGCTCGGCCTGCAGCTCGCCGAACGGCACCCCGGTGTCCTCGGTCAGCAGCGTCGAGCTCTGCAGGTTCATGCCCTGCTCGGCCGTCCAGCGCGCGGTCGCGCGGGTCCCGAGCCCCACCAGATGCGCTCGGCCAGGCCGGGCGACTGCGGCTGGAGCGCCAGCGCGGCCGACCGGCCGGTCATCGCCGGGTCCGACCGCGCGACGCCGGCGCCCCGGACCGCGTGGCGGAAGATTCGCGCGTGCTCGCGCGCCATGTCAGCATCGGACTCGCCCTCGCGCGGCACGTGCCCGAACGCCTCGAAGCCGCGCAGCGCCGGCTCGGGCGACCCGCGACTGATGCCGAGCTGCAGGCGCCCGCCGCTGATCAGGTCGGCCGCGGCGGCGTCTTCGGCCATGTAGAGCGGGTTCTCGTAGCGCATGTCGATGACCGCGGTGCCGATCTCGATCCGGCTCGTGCGCGCGCCGATCGCCGCCAGCAGCGGGAACGGCGAGGCGAGCTGCGGCGCGAAGTGGTGCACGCGCACGTACGCGCCGTCGAGGCCGATCGCCTCGGCTGCCTCCGCCAGCTCGATCGTCTGGCGCAACGCGTCGGCGGCGGTCGGCGTCTGCGAGCCGACCGACCGGCCCCAGTGGCCGAAGGACAGAAAGCCGATGCGCTTCATCGGCGCTCGACGCTAGCGCTCAGCGGACTGATCGGCGGCGAGGCGGGCGGCAGGTCCCGCGCATGTCGAGTTCGCCTCGCATATGGAGGTGAAGTCGACACGCGGCACCGGATACAAGCGAACCACGGTGGGCAAGCGTGCTGGCGTGCCTGGACTCGCGCTCGTCCGCGCCGCCTACGGCGTCGACGTCATCTGGTGAGGGCGGCGGCGCGCGCGAGCAGGAGGTCGCGCTCGCGGGCGTTGTCGCACAGCTCGGCGGCGCGCAGCAGCTCCGCATGCGCCTCGTCGGGCCGGTCGAGGCGGACGAGCAGGTCCGCGCGGACGCTCGGCAGCAGGTGGTACCCGTGCAGCGCGGGCTCGTCGGCGAGCGCGTCGACGAGCGCGAGGCCGGCCTCGGGTCCCAACGCCATCGTCACCGCGACCGCACGGTTGAGCTCCACGACCGGGGAGCCGGTGAGCGCGGCCAGCGCGTCGTAGAGCGCGATGATCCGCGGCCAGTCGGTCAGCTCGAAGCTGCGCGCCCGGGCGTGGCAGCCCGCGATCGCGGCCTGCAGCGTGTACGGGCCGAGCCCGCGGCGGCTGAGGTCCTCCGCACGCCGAAGGGCGGCCAGACCGCGCTGGACGAGTAGGTGGTCCCAGCGGGCGCGGTCCTGGTCGGCGAGCAGCACCGGCGTGCCGTCGGGTCTCACGCGAGCGCGTAGCCGCGACGCCTGTAGCTCCATGAGGGCCAGCAGGCCGTGCACCTCGGGCTCGCGCGGCATCAGCGCGGCGAGGATCCGGCCTAGGCGCAGGGCGTCCGCGCACAGTGCCGGGCGGGTCCAGTGCTCGCCGGAGGTCGCGGCGTAGCCCTCGTTGAAGACGAGGTAGATCACCTCGAGCACGGCGGAGAGGCGGTCGGCCAGCTCGTCGCGTCCCGGCATCTCGAACGGTACGCGCGCCTCGCCGAGCGTGCGCTTGGCGCGCACGATGCGCTGGGCGACGGTGCCTTCGGAGACGAGGAACGCCCGCGCGATCTCGGGGGTCGACAGCCCGCCCACGAGGCGCAGGGTCAGCGCGACGCGCGCCTCGCGCGAGAGCACCGGATGACAGGTCATGAAGACGAGGCGCAGCACGTCGTCGGAGACGTCGTCGACCTGGGCGGCGAGGTCGGGCTGGTCGAGCTGCTGGAGGGTCTGTAGCTCGCGCCCGATCAGCTCCTGCTTGCGCTCGAGCGTGATGCGGCGGCGCAGGGCGTCGATGCCGCGGCGCTTGGCGGTGGCCATGAGCCAGGCGCCCGGGTTGTCGGGGATGCCCGACTGCGGCCATTGCTCGAGGGCGGCGACGAGCGCGTCCTGGGCGAGGTCCTCGGCCACCGACACGTCGCGAACGATCCGGGTCAGGCCGGCGATCAGCCGGGTCGACTCGATCCGCCAGACGGCGTCGATCGCGCGGTTGGTGGCCGAGGCCGCCACCGGCCTATTGGCGCTGGTCGGTCTGCTCGCGCATCCGCGCCTCGCGCTCGCGCAGCTCGGGCGTGAAGGCCTCGCCGAAGTCCTCGGCCTCGAAGATCGGCCGCAGCTCGACCTCCGTGCCGCCGTCGAACGGGGCGCGCTTGAGCCACTCGATCGCCTCTTCGCGCGACGCGCACTCCCAGACCCAGTAGCCGGCGACGATCTCCTTGGCCTCGGTGAACGGGCCGTCGATGACCGTGCGCTGACCGCCCTCGAAGCGGACCTTGGCCGCCTGCGAGGTCGGGTGCAGGCCCTCGCCGGCGAGCATGACGCCCGCCTTGACGAGCTCCTCGTTGTACTTCGTCATCTCCTCGATCAGCTCGGTGCTCGGCATCTCGCCCGCCTCGGACTCGGCATTGCCGGGAACCAGGACCATGAAACGCATGTGGGCCTCCTCGATGGGGTTGGGGTGCGTTCTACTGGCACGTCGAACGAGATGGACAGGAATCGACACGACCTGGAAAGAATCTCCGCGGCCGCGTGTCCCGCGGCCGGCGAGGGGGTAGCTCGAAAGCCATGGCCAGCGAGAAGCAGCGCGAGGCGGCTCGCAAGAACGTCAAGAAGGCGCAGGCGGGCGCCCAGCGCAAGCAGACGCTCAAGCATCTGAGCCCGCAGACGCGCACCGCGCTCGGCCAGGAGGCCGCCGCGGTGCGGCGGGGCGACGCGCCGACCCGCAAGGAGCTCGAGGAGCAGGCCCGCAAGCTCGACATCCGCGGGCGGTCCAAGATGGGCAAGGCCGAGCTCAAGCGCGCCGTCGCCCGCGCGTCCTGACACGGGCGCCGCGTCAGTCCGCGCGGGCGACGAGGCGAGGAGGGCGCGCCGACGCGCCCCGTCCGATCAGTAGCTCTGCTGGATGAGCGTGGCGACCTTGCCGACGTCGTCGTTGGCGGCGAACGCTCCTTCGATGTCGTCGAACACGCCGTTGGCGACGACGATGGCGAACGCGAAGTGCCGCCCGCCCTTGGTGTCCATGTAGCCGCCCAGGGCCTTGGCCGGGAACAGGATCCGGTTGTTGAACAGGTCGGGCGCGGCCAGCGTCCCCGTCTTCGCGAAGATCTTGCCGGTGGCCGGGCCGCCCGGCTGCACGAGCGACAGCGACCCGTCGACGCCCATGATCGGCAGCGTCGAGCGCCAGGCGTCGGCGTCCGGGCGGGCCGCCATGATCCCCTGTAGCTGGACCTGGTTGTCGGCGGTGACCAGGTTGCCCGTCAGCCCCGAGCCGTCGATCAGCACGGCGCCGCCGATGTCGAGCCCGGCGCCGCGCCAGATCTGCGCGGCCTTGGTCAGGCCGTCGTCGCAGTCGGTGCTGCCGGCGGCGACCGCCAGCAGGCAGATCATCGTCTGCGCGCCGCGGTTGTAGCTGACCTTCAGCGTGTAGGTGGCCTCCTGCTGGAGCGACAGCGAGCGCAACTGCGCCACGGTCGCCAGGCCGGCGACGGTGGACCGCGACGGCAGCTCGCGTGCCCGGTTGCGCGCGATGGGGTTGGCCCGCACGCGCACGCCTGCCCGCTCGAGCGCCTCGATGAACGCGGTGCGCGCGTACGTCGCCGGGTCGCGGAAGGCGTACGTGTTGACGGCCGGATCGCTGTCGGCGGCGATCGTGCCCGTGAGGACCACGCGGCCGTGCCTGGGCGACGTGACCTTGATGTCCGTGTCGCCGCCCGCCGCCACCGTCTTGACCCGGCTCGTGACCTTCCACGGGGCGACCTTCGGTCGCATCGCCACCGAGGCCACCTGGCCCGGCTTCGTCGGCGTCGTCGTGAAGTCGATGAGGTTGTTGTTGATGATGATCGGCGTGACCGGACCGTTGGGGTCGAGCTGGAACGTCTGGAAGAGCCGGTCGTCGACGAGCACATTGCCGGTCACCTTGCGGATCCCGGCCGCCCGGACCTGCTGCGCGAGCTGGTTGAGCCCGGTCAGCGGGTTCTCCGGGGTCAGCGTCGCGCCGGGCAGGTCGTTGGCGTCGTTGTGGTCGAGGTTCGTGAAGTCGACGGTGCCGTCCGGCTTGGTGCGTCCACCCATCGTCAGGTCGCCCTGGCCGACGAGGATCAGGCTGCCCTTGAGCGTGCCGCGGACGACCCTCCCGGCGCGCTTGACCGGCGTGACGACGGTGTGGTCGGGGCCGAACTGCAGCCAGCCGGCGCCCATGCTGTACGTCTTGACCACCGAGCCCGGCTCGACGAGCGTGTCGGCGTTGAGGGAGATCACCTGCTGGCCGGTGTCGAGGTCGCGCACGGAGATGAACCACTGGCCGTTGACGTAGGCCGGTTGGTTCATCACGTCGAGCGCGGCCGGGTCGAGCCCGGGTACCGGTCCGGTCGTCGCGGCGGCCGAGGGGCCAGGACTCCGGCAGTGACCAGGCCGGCGAGCACCGCGCTGCGGCTGGCGTTCCAGATGCGTCCCATGGCCCCCGTCCTTGTCCGTGATCCGATCCGGCAGCCGATGGCCGCCGCGCAGACTGTATGTCCTGGAGTCGCCGCGTGTCGAGATGCGGGGCTACGTGAGCGCGTCGAAGTCGCCGCGGATCCAGCCCGCGTAGCGCGCGGCCGATCGGCGCACGACGCGCGCGGCGCAGGCGGCGATCGTGCGGTCGAAGTTGTCATACAGCCGGTCGAACGCGAGCTCGCCGACCGCGTGCGCGAGCCGCTGACGACGCCGGCCGACAGTGGGACGCGGTTCGGGTAGCTGCGCATGAACGTGACCGACGACCGGTCGGGATTGGCCTGGATCGTGTCCGAGGACAGCAGCACGCCACGCCCGTCGGCGCCCGCGCCCCAGTGGATCACCGCGCTGCCGGGGAAGTGCCCGCCGAGCCGGATCAGCGTGAGCCCGGGCGCCAGCTCGCGCCGGCCGTCCCAGGTCTCGATGACCGGGTCGGGCCGCGCCACCCACTCCTGGTCGACCGCGCTGACGAGCACCGGCGCGCCGCCCAGCGCGCGGCTCCACTCGACCTGCGCGCCGTACATGTGCGGGTGGCTGGCCGTGATCGCGATGACCGTGCCGAGCGCGCCTCGACGCTGCGCCGCGGCGTCGTCGACGTAGCCGACCGGGTCCCACAGCACGTTGCCGGCCGGCGTGCGCACGACGTACGTCGTCTGGCCGATGCCGACCTTCGGCTCCACCGTGACGGCGAACAGGTCCGGCTCGACCTCGCGCACCTGTGCGCGGTGCCCGCCGGCGCGCAGCTCGTCGAGCGTCGTCCATCGCTGTCCACCGGCCGGAACCCACTGCCGCTCGTCCGCGCAGATCGCGCAGACCCCCTCGGCGTGGGCGTGCTCGACGCCGCAGGTCTCACAGATCACCACCGTGACCGCACGCTACCGTCGCGCGGACCGGTATACCTTGTCGCGCGGACTCGACGAGAGGGAGCTCGATGCGACGCGCAACGATTGCTGCGGTGGTGCTGGCCGGGATGCTGATCCCCGCGACCTCCGCCCATGCGGGACCGAAGTCGCCCCAGCGGGCGATCGTCACGCTCGGCGACAGCTACATCTCCGGCGAGGCCGGTCGCTGGAAGGGCAACAGCACGACCACCAGCGGCGACAGCGCGGGCACCGATCGCGCCTGGGACGGCGAGAAGGTCGACAAGGCGCGGGTGTACCTCGACGGGAGCGACGTCGACGAGTGCCACCGCTCCGACGTGGCCGAGGTCATCTCGGCGGCGCAGATCGGCGTGACGCCGATCAACCTCGCCTGCTCGGGCTCCGAGACCGTGAACGTGCTGCGCAAGAGCGCCGGCGGCAAGCCGTACAAGGACGCGCAGACCCAGGGCGACCGGTTCGTCGACATCGTGCAGGAGTTCGACGTGCGGGTCATCGTGCTGTCGATCGGCGGCAACGACCTCGGCTTCGGCGACGCGGCGCAGGACTGCGTCACGCGCTACCTCCGCGGGGGCAGCGCCTGCCACGACGACGCGCAGAAGCAGATCGACGGTCGCATGGCGGGCACGATGAGCAACGTGCGCCACGTCATCGACGACCTGCGCGACGTCATGAAGGACGCCGGCTACGACCGCGATGACTACCGCTTCATCCTTCAGAGCTACCCGTCGCCGGTGCCGCGCGGCGACGAGAACCGCCTGTCGGAGACGGGCTGGAGCCGCGTCAGCTACGGCTGCGGGATGTGGAACAGCGACCTCGACTGGGCGCGCGACACGTTCGTCCCGCAGGTGGCCGACAACCTGCGCGCAGTGGCGGTGGCCGAGAAGGTCGAGTTCCTCGACGTCCGCGACCTGCTGCAGGGCCACGAGATCTGCTCGAAGACGGCCAAGCCCGACGGCACGGCGGCCGACAGCGACCTCGAGTGGGCGCGGGTCGTCAGCGCGGGGATCTCGCAGGGCGACAAGCAGGAGTCGCTGCACCCCAACGCGCTCGGCCAGATCGCGCTCGGCGCGTGCCTGCGCCGGGCGATCGCCGACGACGACGGCGACGAGTGGATGTGCCGGGCCGGCGCCGGCGTCGCGCCGACCGACGTCCGCCTCGTCCCGATCCGCCGCAAGCCCGTCAAGGTCCAGCCGCAGCTCAAGCGCGTCCGCGACGTCGCGCCGGAAACCCACGACTGGGCGTCGATCGACGCGTCCGACGTCGCCGACGCGATCGAGCTGCGCGGCGGCCCGGCGCCGCTGCCGCTCACGCCGACCGGATAGCCGCGCGCGCCAGACCTCCGTCGCGGCCTGGACGAAGGTTCTAGACGAACGTTGGATCAAGACGAGCGTGCGGGAGCCGGCCGGCGCGCAGTACCGCCAGGCGCCGGCATCGCGCTCAAGCGGTCGCCGTGCGGACCGACGAAGGCAGCATGCGACTCTCCATCCAGACCAAATTGCTGGGCTCGGCCCTGCTCCTGCTGGCCCTCATGGCCGTCGTGGGCATCGTCGGGATCGCCAGCCTCTCCAGCGTGGCCAAGAAGGGCCAGGCGATGGACAGCGTGGCCGTTCGCCCGCTCAACGACATCGCCAGCGCGAACGGCGAGCTCAACGAGAACCGTGCGCTCGTGCTGCGCCACATCCTCGAGTCCGACCCCGCCAAGCGAGCCGAGCTCGAGAAGCAGATCCAGGCCAACGTCGCCACCACCGACGCCGAGCTCGAGCGCGTCAAGGCCTCGCTGGTCAGCGCCGAGGGCAAGCGCCTCATCGCCGAGCTCGCCGCTGCCCGCGAAGGCAATGCCGCGGTCCGCGACAAGGTCCTCGCGCTGTCGAAGGCCGGCCGCGACGACGACGCCTACGCGCTGCAGGTCAGCCAGGGCGTCGCCGCGTCCAAGAAGGTGGGAGACAAGTTCAAGACACTGCAGGACAACAAGATGTCGGTCGCCCGCCAGCAGGCCGACGACATCACCTCGACCTATGAGTCTCGACGCACGCTGTCGATCGCCCTCATCGTCATCGCCATCATCGCCGGCCTGGGCGTCTCGCTGCTGATCTCCCGCAGCATCCGGCGCGGCGTGCGCGACGTCAACGAGCGCCTCGGCCACGTCCGCGACGCCAGCACCGGGCTGCGCGAGGCGCTCGGCGCCATGGCCAGCGGCGACCTGCGCCGGGAGGTCGAGGCCGACGTGGCGCCGATCGAGCGCATCACCGGCGACGAGATCGGCGACGTGGCCAAGCAGGTCAACGTCGTCGGCGAGAACACCGTCGCCTCCGTCGAGGCTTACAACGAGACCCGCGGCGCGCTGGCGGCGATGATCGGCCAGGTCAACAGCACGGCCGGGCACGTCTCGTCGGCCTCCCAGCAGGTCGCCTCGACCTCCGAGGAGAGCGGCCGCGCAGTCACCGAGATCGCCACCGCGGTCAGCGAGGTCGCCACCGGCGCCGAGCGCCAGGTCCGGATGATCGAGGGGGCGCGCAGCGCCGCCCTGGAGACCGCGGGCGCGGCCGACCAGGCGCGCGACGTCGCCAACGCCGGCGCACAGGCCGCCGAGGAGGCGACGTCCGCGATGGCCGCCGTGCGCGAGAACTCGGCCGAGGTCACCGTCGCGATGCAGTCGCTGGCGACGAAGTCGCAGGAGATCGGCTCGATCGTCGCGACGATCACCGGCATCGCCGAGCAGACGAACCTGCTGGCGCTCAACGCCGCGATCGAGGCGGCTCGGGCCGGCGAGCAGGGCCGCGGCTTCGCGGTCGTCGCCGAGGAGGTGCGCAAGCTCGCCGAGGAGTCCCAGGAGGCGGCCGCGTCGATCGGCAGCCTCGCCTCGGCGATCGACGGCGAGACCAACCGCGCCGTCGAGGTCGTCGAGGCCGGCGCCCACCGCTCCGACGAGGGCGCCGAGATCGTCGCCCGCGCCAAGGAGTCCTTCGAGGCGATCGCCGCCTCGGTGCGCGACGTCTCGGCCCGGGTGAGCGAGATCGCCGAGGCGACCACCGAGGTCGCCGCGGTGGCCGAGCAGTCCAGCGCCTCGACCGAGCAGGTCTCCGCCTCCACGCAGGAGACGAGCGCGTCGACGCAGCAGATCGCCGCGTCCGCGCAGGAGCTCGCGCGCAGCGCCGAGGAGCTCGAGCAGCTCGTCAGCCGGTTCACGCTGGCCTGACATCCGGTCAGGTTGGAGGGCAGGCGCGCGCCGGGGCATGGTCCCCGGCGCGCGCTGGTCGTCGCTCCTCGTGCCGTGCTCGCTCCGGCGCGGCCATTGGTGGTCAGCCGAGGCCGCATCGACGACCATGAGCGGGGAGAAGACCGACGACCTAGGAGCACAGCGTGTGGCACAGCATCTTCGTCCTGCAGATCCCGGTCGCCGAGAAGGTCCTGCGTACGGTCCTGGTCTACGCGACGATCGTGGTGCTCTTCCGGTTGACGGGCAAGCGGGGCCTGGCCGGCCTGAACACGCTCGACTTCGTCGTGCTGTTCCTGCTCTCGAACGTCGTCCAGAACGCGATCATCGGCAGCGACAACAGCTTCTCGGGCGGGGCGATCGGTGCGGTCACCCTGGTGGCGGTCAACGCCGGGGTCAACCGGCTCGTGGCGACCTCGCCGACGGCCGCGCTCTGGCTGGAGGGCAAGCCGACGACGGTGATCGTCGACGGCGCCCCCCAACCGCGCGCCGTCCGCCGCATCGGCCTGCGCACCGCCGATCTCGACCACGCGGTCAAGCTGCAAAACGGCGACACGATCCGCGATGTCGACCTCGGGGTGCTCGAGCCCGGCGGCCACCTGATCCTCGACCTCAAGCAGTCTGAGCGCACGGCCACACGCGGGGACATCGAACGCGTCCTGGGCCAGATCGCGGCGCTCGAACGCCGCGTCGCCCGGAACGGATGATGTGACTCGCGGGGCGCTGGTGCGGCTCGGGCCGGTGCGGTGTGCGCCGGGCTCGCCGGTGGCTGGCCTTCGAGTCTCGGCCGGCTCAGCGCAGCTCCTGGATGCGGATCAGGTTGCCCGCGGGATCGCGGAAGGCGCAGTCGCGGATCCCGTAGGGCTGGTCGGTCGGCTCCTGGACGACGTCGGCGTCGCCGGCCTGCACGCGCTCGAAGGTGCCGTCGACGTCGGTGGTGGCCAGGTTGATGCTCGCGAACGTGCCCTTGGCCATCATCTCGGCCACGGTGCGGCGCTCGTCGTCGGTGATGCCGGGGGTGGCCTGCGGCGGGTACAGGACGAGCGACGTGCCGGGCTGGCCGGGAGGGCCGACCGTGAGCCAGTGCATCCCGCCGTACTCGACGTCGTTGCGGACCTCGAAGCCGAGCGTGTCGCGATAGAAGGCCAGCGAGGCGCCCACGTCGTCGTGCGGCAGCATGGCCGAGTGAATGGTGATGTCCATGGCGGCCACTCTAGGTTCGGCTCGGTGACCGCGCTTCTCGATTCCTGATCGGTCTCGTGACCTGCTTGGCCACGCACGCCGGCATCCCCTGCGTCGCCCGCGCCGCCTGGCGCCGGTAGACGCTCGGCGGCACCCCGACCAGATCGGTGAAGCGCGTGCTGAAGGTCCCCAGCGACGAGCAGCCGACCTCGAAGCAGACCTCGGTGACGCTGAGGTCGCCGCGGCGCAGCAGCGCCATCGCACGCTCGATGCGCCGGGTCATCAGGTAGCTGTAGGGCGACTCGCCGTAGGCGAGGCGGAACTGGCGGCTGAGGTGCCCGGCCGACACGTGCGCGCCGCGCGCCAGCGCCTCGACGTCCAGCGGCTGCGCGTACTCCCGGTCGATGCGGTCGCGGACGCGGCGCAACCGTACGGGGTCGTCCAGGTGCAGCCTCGAGGGTGGGGCGCGGCCACCGCACGATCATGGCACGTCGCGCCGGGGTGGCCAGAGCCGGCGCGGCCAGCCAGCAGCGTGGTCGCGCCGTGCCATCCGCCCGACGACCGTCCCGCTGCGCATGACCGCCGAGCCCGCCTTCGCCGGGATGGCCGAGCGGCTGGGCACGTTCCGGGCGCTGCGTGAGCGCCGGAGCGGGAGGTCCTGGCGCTGGCGACCTCGCTCGACGGGCGCCGCTTCACGCTGCAGTCGTCGCTGCACGACCTGGAGCTGCGGCCCGGCGGCTACGTCGTGCTCGAGGCCGGCGGCCGCGCGCGCCTGGGGCTGCTGGAGTCGCTCGAGCTGACGCGCGAGGACGCGGTCGATCTCGCCATCCCGATCGCCGACTCGCGGGCGACGAGCGGGTCGGGCCGCATCGTGATCCGGATGGTGCGCGGGGAGGGCCGCCTGCTCGACGACGATCCGTCGTCGTTTCACGACGCGCGCGTCCAGCTCGCCGGGCCCGAGGCGATCTCGGCCTGGCTGCGTACGGGCGGCGCACCCGGGGCGCCGCTGCCGATCGGCACGCTGGCCCGCGCGCCGGAGGTGCCCTACGCGATCGACGCGCGCGGCTTCGACCGCCACACGTTCTTCTGCGGCCAGTCCGGGTCGGGCAAGACGTACGCGCTGGGGGCGGTGCTCGAGCAGCTGATGCTGCGCACGCGCCTGCGCGTCGTGGTGCTCGACCCGAACTCGAACCTTTCGTGCGGCTGCGCGACGCGCGCCCGGGGATCGACGTGCCGCTCGCCGATGAGTAGCGGGCGGCCGCCGCCGGCATCGCCGTCCACGGCCGCGAGGAGACCGGGCACGAGCGCCTGCGCCTGCACTTCGCGGAGTTGGATCCGGCGGCGCACGCCGCGCTGCTGCGGCTCGACCCGATCGACGAGGCGCGACGAAGTACGCCGAGCTGATGGACGCGATCGCGCAGCCCGGAGCCGGTCAGCATCGCCACGCTCGACACGACCCCCGGCGGCGCCGGTCATCGCCTGGGCGTCCGGGCACGCAACCTCGGCGCCGACGGCTTCTCGGTGTGGGCGCGCGAGGACCGCGGCTCGCTGCTGCGGGGCCCTGGAGCGCGACGACTGGCGCTGCCTCGTCGTGGACCTCGCGCTGCCGAGCGCCGCCGAGCAGGCGCTCGTCAGCCAGGCGGTGCTCGGGCGGCTGTGGGCGCTGCGCGAGCACCCGCGCGCCGGTGCTGATCGTCATCGACGAGGCGCACAACGTCTGCCCGGCCCAGCCGGCCGGCGCGCTGACCGCGCTGGCCACCGAGACCGCCGTGCGCATCGCCGCCGAGGGGCGCAAGTTCGGCCTCTACCTCCTGGTGGCCACGCAGCGCCCGCAGAAGGTCCACCGCGAGGTCGTCTCGCAGTGCGACAACCTCGTCCTCATGCGGCTGAACTCGACCGCCGACGCCGAGCACGCCGCGGACGCGTTCTCGTTCGTCCCGCGCGCGCTGGTCCACCAGGCGCCCGGGTTCACGCTCGGCGAGGGCATCGTGGGCGGGCGCATCTCGCCGCAGCCGGCGATCGTGCGCTTCGGCGCGCGAATCGCCGAGGAGGGCGGGGCGGACGTGCTCAGCGACTGGGCCTAGATGACCACACGCGCGGCGATCACGACCTGCGCCCGCGCAGGGCCGCTACCGCTCGTGTGGATGGTGCCGGGCCGGCAGCTCGGCAGTCAGCCATCGCGGCGGGCAACCGGGCCACAGCGGAGCCCACGGGCTGGGCGCGACTGGTCAGCCAAGCGCGCGCGAGCCAGCTGCAGGTCGCACGCGTCGAGCACGAACCCGTCGTGCGGCAGGCCGGCGATCGGGCCGACCGCGAGCGCCGCCTCGACTGCGGCGGGCGCACGCCGTCGGAGGTCGGCCAGCAGCGCACGGGCCAGCGCGAGCGCCCCGGCGTGTCCGGCGCCCCAGTCGTAGGCGGGTTCCGCACGATCACCCGCCGGCGCGAGGGATCGCGAGGCCCAAGCGGGTCACGACGTGAACCTGCGCACGATCGCCGCGATGCCCGTACAGCCGCGCGCGTGCGGGTGATCGCGACGTGCGCGTAGAAGCGGTGCATCAACCGGCCCAGCCAGGTGTGCGGCGGTGAGCGATGAAGATCAGATGACATGGCAGATCCTTCGAGTCGGCGGGAACGGCCCGGCGACCGCCGCACCCGGCGGTCGGCAAGCGCGCGATTATCACAGTGAAGATGTGTAAAATCGTAGCGCGTTGACCGAAAGCGGTTCACCACCCGGTCCGCTCGCAGTAGCCTCTCGCTCCGTCAGCAGAGGAGGCTGAGCGAGTGGAGCTCCATGTCGACGTCGAGGGACCGCCGGACGCGCCGGCCGTCGTCTTCCTGCACGGCGTCACCGGCTGCGGCGACACGTACGCGTTCCTGCATCCGGAGGACCTCGGCGGCCGGAGGATCGTGCGGGTCGACCTCCGCGGCCACGGCCGGTCCGCTCACGCTCCGGGCACGTACCGGATCCCGGCGTTCGTCGAGGACGTGGTGGAGCTGCTGCGCGGCATCGGCGGGCCGCCGCCGGTCCTCGTCGGCCACTCGCTGGGCGGCGTCATCGCCTGGACCGTGGCCCAGCAGCATCCCGAGCTGATCAGCGCCGCGTTCCTCGAGGACCCACCGCTGCACTTCAGCCAGCCCGACGACGCCCCCAGCAACCGGGCGATCCCGGTGATGGAGCAGATGCGAGCGGCGACGCGGCAGTGGCGCGAGGCCGGTCTGTCCGAAGCGGAGGTGGCCGCGCGGATCGCGGCGGCGCCGGGCGGCGAGCTGCTGTGCGACGGGGGACCGGAGTGCCGCGCGTACGCGCTGCTGTCCATGGACATGGGCGTGCTCGATGCGACGATCGACAACACGATCATCGGCGACGCGGATGTGCAGGCACCCGTCGGCGTGCCGGTGCTGGTCCTGGCGGGTGACGAAGCGGCGGGTGGCGCCTTCCCGACGCGCCATGTGCAGCGGCTGGCCGCCTCCCATCCCGAGGTGGAGGTGGTCGTGGTGCCCGGCGCGTCGCACCTGATCCACCACGAAGAGCGCTCACGCGAGGCCTACCGGCGCGAGCTCGCGGCGTTCGTCGAGCGCTTCGGCTGACGCCGATCGTCAGGCGCTGCGGCCGGTCACCCGGTCGGGACGTGCGCGGGGGTGAGGACGCGGGCCAACGCGCTCAGCAGCTGGGGCGCCGTGGTGCCCTCCGCGCTCGCGACGTCGCTGTTGGCCATGATCACGATCGACGCCTTCGCGGACGGCAGGTAGGCGACCTGCGTGCTGAAGCCCGGCAGCTCCCCGCTGTGGGAGATCCAGCCGTGGTCGACGCCGACCGCGAAGGCGTAGGAGCGCCCGCCCGCGGAGGAGAACGAGTTCGGCGTCAGGCGCAGCTTCTGGGTCGCCGGCTCGAGCAGCGAGCCCGTGCCCAACGCCCGCGTCCAGATGCGCAGATCGTGGAGCGTGGAGATCATCTGGCCCGCGGCGCCGGCGAACGTGGGGTTCCAGCCCGTCGCGTCCAACGGGGCCGTCGACGCACCCTGGATCGTGTAGCCCGTCCAGTGCGGCGACGGGATCTGCGTCGTCGCCGGGAAGCTCGTGTGGGTCATGCGCAGCGGGCGGAGGATCTTCTGCCGCAGCACCGTCGCGAACGGCTGGCCGGTGACCTGCTCGACGATCTGGCCGAGCATCACGAAGTTCGTGTTGGAGTAGTCGAAGCCCTCGCCGGGCGCGAACAGCGGCGGCAGCGTCGCGGCGGCGTCGATGAGCTGCGTCGGCGTCCACGGCGCGGTCGGGTCGCCCAGGTACTGGCTGCCGACCGCGGAGTCCGCCGTGTAGCTGGCGATGCCGCTGCTCATCGTGCCCAGCTGGCGGACCGTGATCGACGAGGCATTGGGGAACGTCGGGAACCACCGATCGATCGTGTCGTCGAGGCTCAGGCGTCCCTCGTCGACGAGCTGGAGGATCAGCGTCCCGGTGAACGTCTTCGTGATCGAGGCGATGCGCGTGTACAGGGTGCGCACCGGGCGCCCGCCGCCGGTGCGCGAGGTCAGACCCGCGGTCTGCGTCCAGGCCCGGCCGTCCATCCAGACGCCGGCGATCACCCCCGGCGACCAGGATCGTTGGAGGGTCGAGCGCAGCGTGGCGTCCAGGCGGGCCTGGGTGCGGGCGTCGAACGGTCGCGCCGAGGCGCTGGTGGCGGCCAGGGCGGTGACGACGAGGAAGGCGGAGGCCAGGGCCGCGACGGCGCCGATCCGTGGCAGGGGGCGGGGCATGTCGTGAACCTATCGGCCGACGTGGACGCCGGACGGCGACGCTGGAAGCGCCGGTGATCGGCTCAGACGGGCCAGCCGGGCCCGAGCGGGATCCCGACGAGGTACCAGATCACGAACAGGATGACCCAGGCGACCAGCACCACCAGCGCGTAGGGGACCATCAGGGCGATCACCGTGCCGATGCCGGCGTCCTTCTGATAGCGCGCGGCGAAGACCACCATCAGCGGGAAGTACGGCATCAGCGGCGTCAGCACGTTGATCGGCGAGTCGCCGAGCCGGTAGCCGGCGAGCACGGTCTGCGGTTCGACGCCGAGGCGCAGCATCAGCGGGATGAAGATCGGGGCGAGGATCGCCCACTTGGCGATCTTCGCGGGCATGATGATGTCCACCAGCAGCGTCAGGATGATGATCCCGATGAGCAGGAAGATGTTGGCGAGGTCGAGGTGCTCGAGGATGTCGCCGAGCGAGATCGCGACGATCTGCGCGATGTTGCTGAAGTCGAAGTAGGCGATGAACTGGGCGATCAGCAGGAACAGGAACAGCAGGCTGGCCAGGCTCGCCCACGACTTCGCGATCATCCCGAGCGCGTCCTTGCTGGCGGTGATCGTCCCGGCCGCACGGCCGTAGGCCAGGCCGGCGACGAGGAAGCAGGCGGAGATGATGACGATCAGGCTGCTCATCAGCGGCGAGTCGCCGACGATGTCGCCGGTCTCCGGGTTGCGCAGCGGCGCGCCGGACGGGAACGTCAGCAGCGCGACGATCGCGATCACGGCGAGCAGCGCCAGACCGGCCCAGCGCAGGCCGCGGGCCTCGGCGGCGGAGTCGATCGCGGGCCCCTCCTCGCGCTCGAGCTCCTCGGGGTCGGCCTGGCCGCGATCCCAGGCGCCGAGCCGCGGCTCGATGATCCGGGTGGTGATGAGCCCGATGACGACGGTGAGGAACAGCGTCGAGACGATTCCGAACCACAGGTTGGCCACGAGGTCGAGGTGCACCGACGGATCGACGAGGTGCGCGGCCTCGTTGGCGATGTCGGTGACCACGCCGTCGGCCGGGGTTAAGAGGATGTTGACCGAGAACGCGGCGCTGACCGCGCCGAACGCGGCGGCGACGCCCGCCAGCGGATGGCGGCCCACGCTGATGAACGCGGCCGCGGCCAGCGGGATGAGCACGAGGTAGCCGGCGTCCGCGGCGACGCTCGAGATGATCCCGATGAAGACGATGATGTACGTCAGCAGGCTCGGTGACGAGATCGCGACGAGCTTGCGGATGAGCGCGCCGATCAGCCCCGAGTGCTCGGCGATGCCGACGCCGATCATCGCCACGAGGATCACCCCGACCGCGGCGAAGCCGAGGAAGTTCGGCACGAACGAGGTGAACATGAACCGCACGCCGTCGCCCGTGAGCAGGCCCTTGGCCTCGACGCGCTCCGGCTCGATCTTGTACTCGCCGCGGTCGACCAGCGGGTCGTAGGAGTCCTTGGCGTAGTCGACCTGCGCGGCCGGGTTCTCGGCGACCTGGCTCGTCGCGCTGACGTTGGCCCAGTCGAGCACCTGCGAGAGCACGATGACCATGACGATCAGGCCGATGAACAGGATCGCCGGATCGGGGACGCGGTTGCCCGCCTTCTCGACCCAGGCCAGCGCGCGCTCGGTGAACCCGCCGCCCTTCGGGGCGGCCGCGGAGAACGCCTCGCCGCTCACGCCGCCGCCTCGGCGTAGCGGCCGAAGAAGTCGGTCTCGGCGATCGTTGCGCGCTCGAACTCGTCGAGCAGCACGCGCTCGTTTGGTCCGTGGATGTTCGCGTAGCCGTCGGTGGTCCCGACCAGCAGCGCCTCGGCGTCCGGCAGCGCCCCGGCCAGGGCGCTGACGATCGGGATCGAGCCGCCGCTGCCCGCGAGCACGACCTCGGCGTCGTACGCCTGTTGCCACGCCGCTCGGGCCGCCCGGTAGGCGGGCCCGTCGGTGGCGGCCGCGAAGCCGTTGCCGGTCGGGCCGGGCCGGACGTCCAGCTGGATGCCGAACGGCTTGACGGCGCGGAGGTGGTCGATCACGGCAGCCTGCGCCTCGACGGCGTCCTGCTCGGGGTGCACGCGCACGTTGAGGATCGCGCGGGCGTAGGGCGAGACGGCGTTGACGGCGCCGTCCACGGAGGGCACGTCGATGCCGATCACGGTGATCGCCGGGCCCGACCAGACCCGGGAGGCCAGGCCGCCGCTGCCGAGCAGCGGCATGCCCTCGAGCACGGTGCCGAGGTCGCGGAACTGCTCCTCGGACTGGGTCGGGCCGTCCCATTCGTTGCGGCGCAGGCCGGCCACGGCCACATCGCCGTGCTCGTCGTGCAGCGAGGCGATCGCCCGCACGATCGCGAGCAGCGCGTCGGGCGCGGCACCGCCGTACTGGCCGCTGTGCTTGCCGGATTGCAGCGTGCGCACCTCGATCGTGACGTTGGCCATGCCGCGCAGCGCGGTCGTCAGGGTCGGGACGCCCGGGCTCATGCTGCCCATGTCGCCGATCACCAGCGTGTCGGCCCGGAAGCGCTCGGGGTCGGTGGGCGGGTAGTCGAGCAGCGCGCCGCTGCCGATCTCCTCGTAGCCCTCGATGCAGATCTTGACGCCGACCGGCGGCCTGCCGTCCCAGGCGCGCAGCGCGCCGACGTGCATGAGGATGTTGGACTTCGTGTCCGCCGCGCCCCGCCCGTACAGGGCGCCGTCGCGCTCGGTCGGCTCAAACGGCGGCGAGGTCCACAGCGACTCGTCGCCGGCGGGCACGACGTCGTAGTGGCTGTAGAGCAGCACCGTGGGCGCGCCCGGCGGCGCCGGAATCTCGCCCACGACGACCGGCGCGGTGCCCGGCAGGTCGAGCCGCTCGACCGCGACGCCCGCGTCCGCGAACAGCTGCGAGGTCATCTCGAAGGCCTGCAGCAGCGGCTCGCCGAGCTCGCCGGGTACCGACACCGACGGGATCCGCACCAGCTCCTCGAGATCCCGGCGCAGCTGTGGCATCAGCCCGCGCACGCCCTCCGCTGCACCCATCGCCTGGCCCCTTTCCGTTCGAGACTGCGGGATTTATACGGGATGACGCGCTCAGAACCGCCAGATGAGCGGGACGAGCCCCACGGCCACCGCGAAGAACAGGGCGAGCATGACCAGGCCCAGGCGCCAGTAGTCGCCGAACCGGTAGCCGCCGGGACCGAGCACCATCATGTTCGCGGGGGTGGCGATCGGCGTGAGGAACGCGGCGGCGGAGGCGACGACCACGCTCATCAGCACGGGCTTGGGGGAGACGCCGAGATCGCTCGCGGCGGCCAGGGCGATCGGGATGACGATGAGCGCGGTCGCGGTGTTGCTGATCGCCTGCCCGAACAGCGCGGTCACGACGAACAGCCCCACGAGCAGCAGGCTGCGGGCCCGCGTCGCCGACGACGTCGACGAGCAGGCGGGCAAGGTCGTCGGCCGCCCCGCTGTGCTGGATGGCGACCGAGACGGGGATCATGCCGGCGATCAGCACGACCGTCGTCCAGGAGATCGCGCGGTAGGCCTGCTCGGCCGTGAGGACGCGGGTGAGGACGAGGGCCATCGCCGCGAGCGCGCCCGCGACAGCCGGGGCATCGCGCCGCTGGCCAGCGCGGCGACCATGAGCCCGACGACGACGAGCGTCCGCCGCGCGCCCGCGCCGAGCGGGACGACCTGCCAGCGTACGGCGTCCGGGGCGTCGACGACGAGGACGTCGCCATCGCCGAGATGCTCGTCGAGCGCGCGCCAGGTGCCTTCGAGCAGCATGACGTCGCCGGGGGCGAGGGTGTGCTCGCCCGGCGCGAGATCCTCGCCCTGCCGCTGGACCGCGAGCACGACGAGGTCGCCGCTGGGCGTGACCATCCTGGGGAACATGCGCGCGCCGACGAGCGGCGAGCGCGGCGTCACGACGACCTCGGCGACGCCGCTGTCGCGGGTGAAGAGGCTTCTTGGGCACCTCGTGCGAGACGAGGGTGCTGGGGTCGAGGGCGTACTGGTCCATGAGGGTGCGCGCGTGACGGCTGAGGTCGGCCGGCAGCGAGCGCGGCGCCGCTGCGGCAGCATGCGCGGCGCGAGCGTCACCGCGAGCACGATCGTCCCGAGCACGAGCGGCACGCCGACCAGCGCGAACTCGAAGAACCCGATGCTGCCAGCGCCCGCGTCCCGGCTGGCCTGCGAGACCAGGACGTTGACCGGCGAGCCGGTCAGCAGCAGCAGCGACCCGGCGTGCGCGGCGAACGCGAGCGGCATGAGCAGCTTGGACGGCGCCACCTCGAGCCGGATCGCGATCACGGCGGCCATCGGCAGCAGCGCCGCGACCGAGCCGTTCGGCGTGACCAGCGCCGTCAGCAGGGCCACGAACCCGAGCAGCGCGACGACCAGCCGGTCGCGGCGTCCCCGCGTGGCGGCGATCAGCCGCTGCCCCGCCCACGTGGTGATCCCCGCCGCGTCGAGGGCCTCGCTGACGACGAACAGCGACGCGATGAAGATCACCGTCTGGTCGCCGAAGCCCGCGAACGTCTCGTCGACCGAGATCACCCCGGACGCGTACAGCGCCAGCGCCGCGCCCAGGGCCACGACGCCGACCGGCACGCGATTGGAGACGAACAGCGCGACCGCCACGCCGAGCACGAGGAAGGTGACGGTCGCGTCGCTCACGGCCGGCAACTCTGTCAGCCGCGACGGCGGTGGCGGCGGGGCGACCCCCGCGGCAGCCACGGTGGGCTGTCGCGGGAGTCGCGACCGGCGTGGATCAGCGAACGACGGCGCTCTGCGTGGTCGTCCGCTTCCGCGCGCCGCGCTGCTCGGTGAGGACGAGGCGGTACGTCCCCCGACGCAGCGCGCGGGCGCCGTCGAGCGTGACCGCGACGGCGCCGGCCGCGCGGGTCGTCGTACGGCGGCCCGAGGCGACCGTCCGCTGGCCGCGCACGAGGCGAACGCGGAGCTTGGTCCCGCGGCCGCCGGTCGTGGTCACCGTGCACCGGACCTGCGTGGGCTTGCCGCGGGCGTTCGTCACCCGGCAGGTGACGCGCGCGTCGCGACCCTTGGGCCCGACCGGCCCCGTCGGGCCGGGCACGCCCTGCGGGCCAGCCGGCCCGACGGGTCCGACCGGTCCGACCGGTCCGGGTGCGCCCTCGGTGCCGGCCGGGCCGGAAGGTCCGGCGGGTCCGGGTGCGCCGTCGCTGCCGGCCGGACCGGTGGGGCCGGGCGGTCCGGCGATCCCGAGGTCGCACGCCTCGAATCGGATGCAGCCGACGACGAGGTCATATGTATTGGAGACGTAGCGCCCGCCGCGGACGTCGCCGCTGACGATCAGCCGCGGCTGGGTGAGCGGCGCGCTGTCCTCGTTGAGCGAGATCTGCAGCAGCCGGCCGCCGACGGTCATCTCCGACGGCGTCACCACCGCCACGTAGTTGTCGGGCGCCACGGCCGCGACCCAGGCCACCTTGTCGGGGACGAACCCGGCCGCGCGCAGCACCGTGTCGAGCATCGGGCCGACCTCGGTGCGGTTCTGCGTGACCGGCGGGTTCCCGGACAGGAAGGAGACCGCGAGCGTCTCGGCGGGCAGTCCCGCGAGCGTCGCCGCGTCGAGCACGCGTGTGCTGTTGGGGCCTCGCACCGTCAGCGCGCCGGGGCTCGGCGGCGTCGTCGCCATCGGGCTCTGCACGGCGATGTCGAGCTGGCCGATGCCGCCGAGCATGCGGGTCGGCTGCGCGTCGCCGCCGACGACGAGCTGCGGGCCGTTCGACAGCTCCACGCCGTCGCGCTCGAGCGCGAGCACGGCGTCCTTGGCGCCGAAGTCGGCCAGCAGCTCGCCGCGGGCGAGCGTCACGGTGCGCCCGGCGGTGCCGGTCAGCTCGGCGGTCACCCGCAGCGTCGGGTTGTGCCCGCCGGGCAGGACGGGATCGGCCGCCGTGATGAGCGCATCGACGGACACGCCGCGGAACGTGTGCGCGTCGCCGCCGACCTCCGCGACCACGTCCTGCTGCGGAAGCGTCTGCAGCTCGGCCACCGTGTAGGTGTGCGGCGTGGTCACCTGGCCGCCGACGGCGACCGTCGCCGCCGGGTCCAGCGCCGCCGAGGCGGCGGGCGCGCCCACGGCCGACGCGAGCGCCACGAGGGCGACAGGAATGGCACGAAGCCGGACGGCTCGGCGGCTTCGTCTCTCTCGGATTGTCATGGCCGGGGACACTAACGCCTATGCAGTACATAGGCAGAATGGCATGAATCGGGGTGCGAACGTCGCCCGCGGCGGCAGTGGCGTGCACCGATTCGTGGCCTCGGCTCGCAGCGTGCGGCGGACGCCCGCTCAATCGGGACGCTGATCCGTCAGCCGTAGGATCGACCGATGACCCCGGTCGCGAGAAGCGACGTCACGAAGCGCAGCGGACTCGGGGCGCAGGGCGGGCTGTCTGAGGCGGAGGCGCGCCGGCGCGAGGCCGCGCGCGGACCGATGCGACCGCCCGCATCGAGCCGCTCGTACGCGAGCATCGTCCGCGCCAACACCTTCACGGTCTTCAACCTGATCCTGGTTGTCTTCGGGGCTCTGACCCTCGCGTTCGCCGACTGGCGTGACGCTCTGTTCCTGGCGATCCTCGTCGCGAACATGTCGATCGGCATCGTCCAGGAGGTGCGCGCGAAGCGGGCGCTGGACCGACTCGCCGCGCTCGTGGCGCCGTCGGCGACGGTCGTGCGCGATGGGCAGCCCCGCGACGTCGCGGTCGATCGCGTCGTCCCTGGGGACCTCGTGCGCGTCAAGCCGGGCGATCAGGTCGTGGCTGACGGGACCGTGGTGGAGGCCGCGGAGCTGGCGGTGGACGCATCGGTGCTCACCGGCGAGGCGGAGACGGTGACGGTGACGGCCGGCGATGCGATCCGCTCGGGCTCGTTCGTCGTCGAAGGCGCGGGCGTGTACGAGGTCGAGGCGGTCGGCCCCGACAGCTACGCCGAGCGGGTCGCGCAGACGGCGCGGGCCTTCCGTCATCCCCGCTCGCCGCTGGAGCGGGCGGTCAACCGGTTGCTGTTGGGCCTGGTCGTCGTGATGGTGATCCTCGGGGCGATCCTCGGCTATGCGCTGTGGCACCGGCACGCCGCCGTCTCCGACGCGGTCTCCACGGCGACCGCCGCGGTGCTGAGCATCGTCCCGGAGGGGCTCGTGCTCCTGATGAGCCTGACGTACGCGGTCGCCTCGCTGCGGATGGCTCGCCACGGCGCGCTGGCCCAGCAGCTCAACGCGATCGAGTCGCTGGCCGCGGTGGACGTGATCTGCACAGACAAGACCGGGACGCTGACCGAGGCGGCGCTGCGCGTCGTCGAGGTCGTGCCGGCGTCCGGTGTGGCGCGCGAAGACGTCGAGCGCGTCCTGGCGCGCACCGCCGCCTCGTCACCGCAACGCAACGGCACGCTCGAGGCGATCGCCGAGGCGTTCCCGGCGGACGCGGAGGCGATCGGCGCGCAGGTGCCGTTCTCGTCGCGGCGGCGGTGGAGCGCGCTGACGCTGGGCGACGAGACGGTGGTGCTGGGGGCGCCCGAGCGCTTCGAGCTCAACGGGTTGGCGGACGCGGCGCGGGCGCAGGCTGCGCGGGGCCGGCGCGTGCTGGCGGTGGCGACGGGCAACGCCCCGCTGGACGGGACTGCCACCGAGGGCCCACCCGGCGGCGTGCGCGTGCTCGGGCTGGTGGTGCTGGGGGAGCGGTTGCGCGACGAGACACGAGCGATGGTCGCTTATCTGGCCGACCAGGGCGTGGCGTTGAAGGTGCTGTCGGGGGACGCGCCGGAGACGGTCGCCGCGATCGCCCGCGACGCGGGCATCCCAGTCGTGGCACAGCCGGTGACCGGCGCCACGCTGCCTGCAGGACCGGCGGAGCTGCGCGAGATGGCGCTGCGGACATCGGTCGCCGGGCGCATGTCGCCCGAGGACAAGCGCCGGTTCGTGCAGGCACTCGTCGACGCCGGGCACTACGTGGCGATGGTCGGCGACGGCGTCAACGACGTCCCCGCGCTGAAGACGGCGCGGCTGGCGATCGCCCAGGGCACCGGGACCCAGATGGCGCGCAGTGTTGCGGACCTGGTGCTCGTCGACGGGAGCTTCGCCGTCGTGCCGACCATGGTCGAGCGGGGCCGCCAGGCGCTGCGCAACCTCCAACGGGTCGCCAAGCTCTACGTCACCAAGTCCTCGTTCGCGGCGTTCTTGATCCTGCTCGTCGGCACGACCGACACCGCGTACCCCTTGCTTCCGCGCCACTTCACCCTGGCGGCAGCGATCACGATCGGCATCCCGACGTTCTTCGTGGCGCTCGCGCCGAGCAGCGGACCATGGCGGTCGGCGAGCTTCGCGCGCGACGTCGCGCGCTTCGCGGTACCAGCAGGCACGCTCACCGGCATCGGCGTCCTGGCCAGCTACCTGTTCGCGATCAACGCGCTCGGATTCGCCCTCGTCGACGCGCGTACCGTCGCGATCTCCGTGCTCGTCGTGCTCGGGCTGTACCTGATCCTCGTGCTCGAGGCAGTCGGCTGGCGCCGGCGCACCGTCGTCTCGCTCGCCGTCCTCGCGCTGGCGGCGCTCTACGTCATGGCCCTCGCGCTCCCTGTCACGCGCGACTTCTTCGACCTCGCCGCCCCGCGACCGGGGATCGTCGCGACCGCCGTCTGCGGCAGCCTGCTGTCGATCGTCGCGCTGGCGCTCAGCGGGTTCACCCCCGGCTCAGCGGCGACGCTGGCCGAGCCCGAATAAGCCGAGCAAACGGTCGAGCGCGCGGCGCGAGGCTGGATGCACGATCACCAGACGAGCGGCAGAACCTCCCAAACCGGCGTGCTGACGGTTGTGGCGTCCCCGACCGTGGCGGCGGGCGAGCCGGAGCTTCTTCAGCGGTGGAGCCAGGTGGGCTCGCGCTCGTGAGATGGGCAACTGCGCCGGCGTGTTCGTTTCGTCACAGGATTCCGCTGAGCTGGCCTCGGTCGGTTCCGGTGCGCCTCGGGGCGTTCGGGCGCGCACATGCCGGGTCTGCTGGTGTGAGAGGTTGATGCTTCCATGACGATCCTGCGCCCCGATGATCCCGGCTACGACGATGTGCGCCGTGGCTTCAACCTGATTGCCGATACCCGTCCGTGGGGTGTCGCCGAGCCGACGACGCCCGACGAGGTCTGTGCGCTGGTGGCCCAAGCGGCCGCCGCGGGGGTGACCGTCGCCCCGGTTGGCACGGGCCACCAGATCGGCGCGCTGCCTGACCTCTCACGCACGCTGCTGCTGCGCCCGTGCATCGACGGCGGTGTGCGGGTCGATCCGGCGGCCCGTTCGGCGCGCGTTCCTGCGGGGACCTCGTGGGAGCCGGTCGTGTCGGCGGCGGCCGCGCATGGCCTGTTCGCGCTGCACGGCTCGTCGCCGACCGTTGGAGTTGTCGGATATCTGCTCAACGGTGGTGCGAGCTTCTACGGCCGTCGCCACGGCGTCGCGGCTAATCACGTCCGCGCGGTCGAGCTGGTCGACGCCAACGGCGTGACGCGCCGCGTCGACGCCGACCACGACCCGGACCTGTTTTGGGCGCTGCGCGGTGGCGGCGGCGCGTTCGGCGTCGTCACCGCGGTCGAGATCGACCTGTTCGAAGCCGCCGGGGTCCAGGGCGGGACGCTGTACTGGCCGCTGGCGCAGGCCAAGGCGGTGATGCGCGCCTGGCTGACATGGTGCGCCGATGCCCCACCGGACGCGTCCAGCAGCTTCCGCATCGTCACGCTGCCGCCCGCGCCGGCAGTGCCCGAGCAGCTGCGGCAGACGCCGCATGCCGCCTTCGACGCGCTCGTGCTCGGCGATGCGGACAACGCGGAGCGGTTGATCGGTCCGCTGCGCGGCGCCGCCGATCCGGTCATCGACACGTTCGGCGAGCTGACACCCGTCACGGCCGCTCGCCTTCACGGCGACCCTGAGTCTCCGCTGCCGTACGTCTCGACGGCCGGCAGCGTCCGCGGCCTGGACGACGCCGCCATCGATGCCTTCCTGGGCGCCGCGGGCGAGGGTTCGGTGTTGCTGGCCGCCGAGCTACGTCAGCTCGGCGGCGCGTGCTGGCCGTCGCCCGCCTGGCGCCGGCGCGACCGGAGCGTTGGGTGACGGCTTCCCTGCTCTACGGCGTTGGCGTGCCTGCCGGTTCGATCACCGCTGACGCCGTCGGCGCCTCGTGCGCGCGCCTGCACGACGCCATGGCGCCCTGGCGCGCCGGCCGGCAGTACCTCGGCTTCGTCGAACGGCACACCAGCGCCGCGGAGGCCTTCGCTGCTGACACCTACGCCTGCCTGGTGGGGCATCTCGCGACCGCGTCGACCTGCAACGGCGCTTCGTCGTCGCCTGACATCAGCTGAGCACCGTTCGGCTCTCGCTTCGTCGGTTCACCGCGCTGATGGCCAAGACCGAGTGGACCCGGTCGAGCGTCGACAGTGATCGCCGTCGCTCGTGCCGCTCGCGTCGGTGGCCCACAGTGCACGCATGTCACGCAGGACCCAGGTCAGCGCGTCTGGTCGGGCGCAGGTAGCCGCCGACGCCGCTGGTGTGAAGAAGTCGTAGATCCGCCCGGACAGCCGAGGCGCTGGTCGACGAGACGGTCGATCTCGGTGGATCGGCCCCGGCGCGGCAAGTGGCCTCCTGTCGCCGCTCGGGTCGGGGTGGATGTCGAAGGCGGGCGACAGGGACCAGCCGTCGGTATGGTCATGGCGCTGAGCAGTCGACGCGCTGCTGGTCGTCGCGGTCGAAGCGGTCGATCACCAGGACGGCCTTGCCGTCGATGACGTGCAGAGCGTGGTCAGGACGCTGATGCGCGCCCGGCGGGCGAGCGTCAGGCAGACAGCTTCCAGCGCATGACATCCCACCCGTCTGAGGACGGGCTGGCGAATTTCGCGATGGCGATCCTGCTGTTGGCGTCGAGGACGTGGGCTTTGGGCCGGGCGCTCTCCGAGCGAGCCGCTGCCGCCGGACGTCCTCGTGGCTGGCTTGGTCGCGGTCGAGGTGGCCGTGCAGGCGGCCAGGAGAAGATGCCCGAGGTCCATGAGGGCGGGCACGCCGTTGTGTTCGTCGGCCAGGAATACCGTCGAGTCGGGATCGCGGAAGCGCAGCGCGCCTTGGCGGCAGGTCGTCGCGGACGCGACGCAGGAAGTCCATCTCGCCGAAGCTGCGCTCGGCGTCGTGTCGGCGGCGGCGCGGTCGTGCTCAGCGCGCTGAACGAGGCGGCGGCCCCAGCGGTCGGGGGCGCAGTCGAGAAGGCGCCGAACACCGTCAGCGCTGCGGCCGTTTGGCGTGGGGCGGACGAGGGAGTCCGGGCCCGAGCGCGTAGGCGCGCGGGGTGAGCGAGGTACGTGATCGTCGACCGTGGCCGTGCGTGCGGCCAGGCTTGAATCCTCGCCACGCCGAGCCTCATGCGAATCCGGGTGGACCCGGGCGCGTCGGGTGACAAACGAATCGGAATGAATCCGAAAACGAATCCACATGATCGCGTGTGGAGGCGCGGCGAGGCCTAACCAAACGGATCGATCACGGCGACACCGGCTACGCGGAACGGTGCGGTGTCGCGGGTGGCGACGGCGAAGCCGCGCGTACGGGCGATTGCGGCGATGAGCGCATCGAAGTCGCCGATGGCCTGGCCCGCCGCGCGTGCCTCGGCGCGCAAGGCGGCGTACGCCACCGTTGCGTCCTCATCGAAACTCAGGATCCGCATTGCAAAGGCCGGAAGGACCTCGCCCTCGATGCGGTCGTGGAGGGTTTGTCGACGCTTGCCCTCAGGGAGCGCCGCCACGCCGAAGCGCAATTCGGCGACGCTGACGGTCGTGACGTAGAGCGTCTCGACCGCTTGCGCGTCCAGCCAGGCAACGACGCCGGCATGCGGCCGCTGCCGCAGCGGCTCTGACAGGACGTTCGTGTCGAGGACGATCACGTGAGGTTCAGCGGCTCTCGAGGGGTCTGGTTGCGCGGAGTCTCCAAGTCGACGCCGCCGGCCTCTCGTCCGATCGAAGCGAGCAACGAACCAAGCTTGATCCGATCGGCGGCTTCGACCGACGCGTCGAGGATGGCGCGCACCTCGGCCTCGGTGCTGCGGTTATTCGCCGCAGCGCGGGCCTTCAAGGCGCGGTGGGTCTCGTCGGAAAGGTTGCGAATCGTTATGGCGGCCACGGTGACCCGTCCTCGGGCAGATGATATCAAACACCCAAGACGATATCACCCTGATTATCGGGCACGCTTCGCCAGGCCGTTGACGAACGGTCGGATTGCCCGTGCTGGTGGCCGTCGGGGGTACGCTCGTGCGATCCGCCAGCGGTGGCGCGCGCCCGTGCGTCTGCATTAGGCTCGCCGCAGATCGCGCCGGGACCTCCCGGCGCCCGGCCGCGGGAGAGAGCGTGGCGGAGGCGGCGACAGCGACGACGGGCGATCGTGCAGCGGCTGGCGCCGCGCCGCTGATCGAACGCGAGCGCGAGCTCGAGGTCTTCGCCGGTGTGCTGCGCGGCACGGGCGAGGGCAGCTCGTCGTTCGTGCTGATCGACGGTCCCGCCGGTATCGGCAAGAGCCGGCTCGTGGAGGCGCTGGCGGCCGCTGCCGAGCAGCGCGGGATGCGCGTGCTCGTCGCACGCGGGGCGCATCTGGAGCGGGACTTCCCGTTCGGCGTCGTGCGGCAGCTGTTCGAGGCGCTGCTCACCGATCCGCGCGAGCGCGAACGGCTGCTGGCGGGCGCGGCCGCCTCGGCCGCCGCGGTCTTCGATGTCGTCGGCGCGGCGCCCGCGGCGCCCGCGGACGGCTCGTTCGCCGCCCTCCACGGCGTGTACTGGCTGGCCGCCAACCTCGCCGACGAACGCCCGCTGATGCTCGTCGTCGACGATCTGCATTGGTGCGACGCCCCGTCCCTTCGGTGTCTGGCCTACATCGCCCGGCGCCTGCCGGGATCGGGGATCGTGCTGGCGCTGAGCCTGCGCACCGGCGAGGCGGGGACCGACGCCGTGCTCGTCGCCGAGCTGGCCTCCAGCCCCGCTGCGGTCCGCGTCGCCCCGCATCCGTTGACCGAGGCCGGGGTGACCCAGCTGGTGGCCGAGCGCCTTGGACCCGGGGGCGACCCCGCCTTCATCCACGCCTGCATGGAGGCCACCGGCGGCAACCCACTGCTGCTGGGCCAGCTGCTGTCGTCGCTGGCGGAGGAGGGCGTGCGGCCGGTCGCCGGCGAGGTCGGGGCGGTGCGGCAGATCGGCCCCCGCGCGATCTCCCGGACGGTGCTGCTGCGCCTGCACCGGCTGGGGCCGCATGCCGTCGCGGTCGCCCAGGCGCTTGCCGTGCTGGGGCTCGCCGAGATGCGCGTCGTCGCGGCGCTCGCCGATCTCGGCGAGGCCGAGACGTCGGCGGCGGCCTCGGCACTGGCTCGCGCCGACATCCTCGGACCGCAGGCCCCAGCGCAGTTCGTCCATCCGCTCGTGCGCGACGCGATCTACTACGAGATCCCCTTCAGCGAGCGGACGCTGCGTCATGCCCGCGCCGCCGCCGTCCTGGCCGAGCGTGACGCCCCGCAGAGCAGAGATCGCCACGCATCTGCTGATCGCTCCTCGACGCGGCGATCCGTGGGTCGTCGACGTCCTTGCCGCGGCGGCCGCCTCGGCCCGGGCTCGCGGGGCCGCCGACACCGCGGTCTCACTGCTCACGCGGGCGATCGAGGAGCCACCTGCGGCGGAGCGCCGGCCGCAGCTCCTGCTCGACCTGGGCGTGGCGGAGACGCTGACCTCTGGGCCCGCCGCCGCCACGCACCTGCGGGAGGCGTGGCAGGCGCTGGGCGATCCGCGCCAACGGGCGCACGCGGCGGCGATCCTGGGACGCGTCCTGTTCTTCACCGCTCCACCCGGCGAGGCCGCCGCGGTGGTCCGCTGTGCCGCGGCCGAGACGCCCCCCGAGCTCGTCGACGAACGCCAGGCGCTGCGCGCGCTGGAGCTCGCCGCCGCGCGCTACGGCATGGGGGGCACGCCCACGGCCGAGGAGCTGGACGCCATCACGATCGAAGGCGACGGCCCGGGGGCGAAGATGCTCGCGGCGATGGTGTCGTTCTGCCTGGCGATGGCCGGAGCGGACGCGGTGCGCTGCGCGGATCTGGCCCAGGAGGCACTGGCCGACGACGTTCTGATCGCCGCCGATCCGGGGCTCTTCCCGGTTCCGGCATTGATGGTGCTGACGATGGCCGACCGCGACGAGGCCCTCGTGGGGTGGCAGAAGCTGCTCGACTTCGCGCACCGGCGAGGCTCGCTGGTCGGCGTGCTCAGCGTGCAGCTGTGGAGCGCTCGGACGCTGCTGTGGCGCGGGGATCTGCGCGACGCGCAGGACCGGCTCGAGTCCGCGCTCGAGCGTTTCGCCGAGTGGGGGCGCCGCCGCTCGCGCCAGACCTACGGTCCGGCGTACCTGGCCGCAGCGCTCACGCTGCGCGGCGATCTTGCCACCGCGCGCAAGGTCCTCGACGACGCACAGCAGGATGACGACGGCAGCGACGGGTTCGCCCAGCTGCTGGGCAGCCGTGCACAACTGCTCGTCGCCGAAGGCCGGCACGCTGAGGCGCTCGACCTCACGCGCCGGTTGGAGGAGTACGAGGCGGCGATCGGCGCGTTTCCGGGGTGGCCGCCGTGGCGGTCGCTACGCGCCAGGGCTCTCACCGCGCTCGATCGCCACGAGGAAGCGCTCGCCATCGCGCGCGAGGAGGTGGCGATCGCCCGGCGGTTCGGAGCCGCGGGCGTCATCGGCCAATCCCTGCGCGCACTGGGTGAGGTCGACTTGCGCAACGGCATCGAACGACTGCAGGAGGCCGTCAACGTGCTCGAACGCTCGACGGCGCGCTACGAGCTGGCCGCCGCGCTGCTGTCTCTGGGCCGCGCGTTGCGGTTGGCGCGCCATCCGACCGACGCCCGCGCGCCCCTGCGGCGCGCGCTCGAGCTCGCGCACCGCTGCGGCGCCGACGGGCTCGCCGAGCAGACGCGCGCGGAGCTGTACGCGACCGGCGTGCGTCCCCGCGGCGCGGAGCGCACCGGTCCGGGCTCGTTGACGGTCAGCGAGCGCCGGGTCGCCGAGCTGGCGGTCGAGGGACACACCAACAAGGAGATCGCCCAGGAGCTGTACGTGACCCTCAAGACGGTCGAGGTCCATCTCTCCAGCTGCTACCGCAAGCTCGGGATCGGCTCGCGTCGCGACCTGGCGGCGGCGCTGTAGACGGACACCGGTTGACCCCGCCGCGTTGGGGTCGCCCGGCGCAGATCTTCGGGTCGCAGACTGGGGTAGACCGCGATGCGCGGGGGCGCCCCGCGAGTGGATGCTCGCGGCCATGACCATCACCGCACTTCCCACCCGCCCGGTGCTCGACGGACGCTTGGCCGACCGGGTCGTCTTTCCCTCCGATCCCGCGTGGGACGAGGCGCGTGGCGCCTTCAACCTGCGCGTCGACCAGCAGCCGGTCGCGATCGTCCAGCCGCTCGAGGAGAGCGACGTCATCGCCGCCGTCCGCTACGCCCGCGCGCACGGCCTGCGCATCGCGCCCCAGTCGACCGGCCACAACGCCGGCCCGCTGGGGCCGTTGCACGACGACACGATCATCGTCGACGTCAGCGGCCTCGACGAGGTCGCGATCGACGCGGACGCCCTCCGGGTCCGCGTCGGCGCCGGCGTCCGCTGGGAGCAGGTCGTCCCGGCGCTGTCGGAGCTCGGCCTGGCCGCCCTGCACGGATCGTCGCCCGACGTGGGCATCGCCGGCTACTCGCTGGGTGGTGGCATGGGCTGGCTGGCGCGCAAGCACGGTCTGCAGACCAACAGCGTCACGGCGTTCGAGCTGGTGACGGCCGACGGCCACCTCGTGCGCGCCGACGCCGTCCACGAGCCCGACCTGTTCTGGGCGCTGCGCGGCGGCGGCGGCAACTTCGGCGTGGTGACGGCGATCGAGTTCGCGGTCTATCCGTACGCCGAGCTGTTTGCCGGCGCGTGCTTCTTCCCGTTCGCGCGCACGCGCGAAGTGCTGCACGCCTGGCATAACCTGCTGCCGGCGCTGCCCGACGAGCTGATGACCTGGGCGGCGATCCTGCACTTCCCGCCCGACCCGGCGCTGCCGGACGCTTTGCGCGGCGGCTCGTTCGTCGTCGTGTGGGGCGTGTTCACGGGCACGGAGGGGGAAGGGCGGCGCCTGATGGCGCCGGTGCGCGAGCTCGGGCCGCTGATGGACACGTTCGCGATGGTGCCGCCGGCCATGCTCGGCGACCTGGCCATGGACCCGCGCGACCCGCTCCCGTTCCTGTCCGGGCACCAGCTGCTCGACGACGTCCCGGCCGAGGCCATCGACGCGCTCGCTGACGTGGTGGGCCCGGACTCCGGCGCGACGATCTCGATGGTGCAGCTACGCCACCTGGGCGGCGCGCTGGCCCGAGCCGACGCGGATGCCGGCGCCCGCGCGACGCTCCCCGGCTCCATCTGCGTCTTCTCGCTCGGCGTCGCCCCTGACGCCGGCAGCGCCCGCGACACGCGGTCGACGCTCTCGCGGATCGAGGCGGCGCTCGCGCCGTACCGCGTGGGCGACTACCCGAACTTCGTCGAGAAGCCCTCCGACGCGCGCTCCTTCTTCGACGCGCAGACGTGGTGGCGCCTGCGCGAGGTCAAGGCCCTCTACGACCCGTCCGACCTGTTCCGAGCCAACCATTCGATCCCGCCGCATCGGCGCGCGTCCTAGCGCGCCGATGCGCCAAGACCAAACGATCCCGCGCACGCTGGCCGCGTGCTGTTCGTGAACATCCCCGTCGCGGACGTCGAGCGCAACATGCAATACGGATCGGAAATGAATCCGAAAACGAATCGACGTGATCGAGACCTGACCGGTCAGCCTACGTCGGCGTCGCGTCAGGCCGGGGAGTCCGTCGGAAGGGGACATAGACAGCCGCTGGCGACCGCGACGAGCAGGATGGGCATCAGTGCTCAGCGGTCAGCAGGTCGTGGGCTTCGCGCGCCGCGTAGGCCGCCACGACGAGGCCGACGGCGGGATCGGCCCACCAGACGCCAGCGGCCGCGTCGAGGATCAGCCCGGTGACGACCGCGGTGGCCAGCGCGCCGTCGGCGACGGTCACGCGCGCTTCAGCGATGACGACCGGGTTGCCTAGGCGCTGACCGACGCGGCGCTTGCCCGTGGCCAGCCCATGTTCCCCGCCTTCTGTCCCATCTCTGCGCGCGAACGATCCGTCGCTCGCCCCTGGATGATCACCCTTTGGGCCACCGCCGTTTGGCGTCCATGCGTCCTCGTCCAGGTGCCTTTCCCGCCTCTCGATTCGGCCTTACCCGCCCGCCGACCATCTAACACCAGATCGGCCCATATGCTGGAACCTGCTGGCCGTCGAACTCTCGATCCTCTACCTCTCCAAAACCTCCTTTGCCGCGCCGTCTTCCCCACCCGGCGCGCCCCGTGGCCCATCGCTGCGTCGGCCAGCGCCATCAGCGAGTGTGCGAGCAGGTACACGGTGAGGACGGCGAAGGCGCCGCCGATCAGTCGGATCGCGGTGGCGCGTCGCGCGGCGCTTCGGTCCTGCAACTCCCACAGCACGACCGTGCTCGCTCCGATCTCCAGCAGGGAGTCGAAGCCGAAGGCGATCAGCGACGAAGCTGGCGGCCACGGCCGACAAGACCAGGACGACGCAGCTGACCACGTTCCAGCTGAGCGTGGGCCAGCTCGAGGCCGATCGCGCGGTGCCAGTCAGAGAGAAACGGAGTGGGGCACGGGTCTACGAGGCTCCGAACGTTCGGTGGCTGGTCTCGTAGACGCCATCAGCCGGCTTGTGCGGCGGTTCGACCCCGGCTGGCCGAGCGGCACTCATCGCTCGCGCTCTACGGTGGCGGCGGCCCCGGGCGCACTGGTGGACCAGGCGAGGCACCGAGGACGGTCGGGAGGAAACGAAATAAGAACGCCCGGCTAATCCATCTTATGTCGAGGATCACTTGACATGAAGCAGAGGTCCCCGCTCAATCCCGCTGCGGATCATCTACAGGCGCGCGCGCTCGCACGACGAAGCAGTCGGTCACGACTGCACGCCCCCGCGGACGCTGTCCGGGGCGTCGCCCGCTGATCAGTGCTCGCTGCTCCGCGGTGAGCTTCAGCGTGTGGGGCAGCCGGCGGGGAGTGACTGAGGGCTGGGCTGCTCGCCGTGGCACGTCCGCCGCCCGCCGCCGACAGTCAGCCGACAAGCTTCGTCGGCTGACTGAGCCTGAATCCACCGACGTTCGGGCGCGGGACTTCGCGAGCGGGGTGATTGATGGCGGCGGCAGCGGTCGGCGGCCTCGGAAGTGGGTGATGTCGTGGTCGTGCTGGCGGGGGGGGCCGTTTCCGTGGAGGCGGTTTCGGCCGTGTTCGGCCAGGGCTGGCCGCGCGCTGCCGCGCGCGGGAGGAGCGCGTCTTGACGTCGCGGCTGGTCTCGGTCGGGTCAGGCGGCGGCGGGCAGGGCGCGGATGCGCTGGCGCGGATGGCGTCGTGTTGCCAGGGCCAGCGGGCCGGCAGGTGCAGCGTCCAGCGACGCGCGCTGCGGTCAGCCGGGCAGCGTCAAAAGCCGGCGGCGTAGCGTGGCGGCGACCTCGATGGTGCTGTCGGGCAGGCCGATCAGGGTGGTCCAGCGCAGCAGTGGCCAGCCAGTGCGGCGATCACCGTCCAGGCGGTTGGCGTTGAACTTCCCCGACGGGAAGTGCGAGCGCCTGGGCTTTGAGGTGGCGGATCGCCGTTCGACGACGGCGTGCTGGCGGCGTTCGGCCTCGACGACCGCGAGCTCGTCGGGTCGGTTGGTGACGAACGCGAAGTGTCGCCAGTCGGCGAACAGCTGGCCCTGCGGCGACAGGGTCCGACCCGTCGGATAATCAGCCGCCGCTGGCCGATCTTGGTCTCGGCGATCTCGGCCTCGCCGTCGTCGGGGTATCGTCAGGCTTCGGACCTAGGCGCCGGCGGGGATCTGGCCGATCGCGGCCTGGACGTGTGGCTGCATCCGCACGCCGATCGAAAACTGCCAGCCGCCCGGTCGAGGCGGTCGAAGATCTGGTTGTTCCAGAACGCCGAATCGGCGCGCAGCAGCCGCGGCCCTGCCGCGTTCGCGGTGCTGGACGCGGCGATCAGCTCATCGACAAAACCGGCCAGCCGCGTGGCGTTGCTGGCTGACCCTTGCGCAGCCGGATGTGCAGTAGCACCTCGCCGGTGTCGGCCCGGGTCGCCAGCAGCGGGTGATAGCCGCGCTGTCGGGTGTAGCCGAACGCTGCGCCCTGCTTGCGGTAGCCGTGCACCTCGCCGACGAAGCTGTCGAGATCGATCACCAGCCGCCCCTGCTCGGGGCCAGCGCCGGCCGCCCACGCCCGCCGCAGCGTCTCATCAAGCACGATCGAGCTGGCGGACGCCCGAAGGTAAACGCTCGCAGAAACGCCCAGCGTCGATGGCGCCGCAACCCGGTGGCTCACGACCGCCGCCGCCTCGCCCTGACCGCAGCACGTCGCAGTCGGCGATGCAATCGGCTCCCAGCGCCATCGCCGAGACCAACGTCATCACCTTGCCCCCCGGATTCGCGGCGCCCGCCCGTTCTCCCCAGACCGACCGTCTCATCGACCAACGCCTCCAACCCGAGAGCCGCCCGGGCCAGCGCCGGTACAGCACACCGGCGTTCGCGACCGCCCGCTCATCATCGAACACGACGGCCGCCGACTCGTGCACCATGCAGGTGACCTCCTGGATTGTGCCGCGACAGCCGGCAATCTGTCGCTACCAAGCCCGATTCAGGAGGTCACTTCCACCCGCTGTCCCGGACAGAAACGGTGGATCCAGGCTGAGACGGCCCTCGTGCTTGACGAGCGCCCGCGCCGCGGAGCCGATGGGCTACGGGGCCGGCGTGCCGGCGCGCCGCCGCACGTGGCGGCCGATCCACGAGCGCAGCGCGGCGAGGCGCCCGCGGAGCACCGCACCGACGACGGTGGAGAGTTTGACGTGCGACGCCGCGCGGGCCGGCTCCGCGCTTTTAGGGACGTCCGGCGCCGGCATCGTCCTCTGCTGCTCTGCCGCAACGGGTCCGGCGTCCGGGGCCGCTGCCGTGTTGTCCTCATCGTCCGAACCGGCGAGCAGGCGCTCCATGTTCTGTGCCATCTCGCCGATCATCCGCGTCGAGACGTCCTGCATGATCCCATGCCCCATCTGGGCCACCCGGCCGGTGATCTTCAGCTCGGTCGACACGCCCACGGCCGATCCGCCCTCAGCACGTTCGGCAACGGCCATCCGCAGCGTGCCCTGCGCCGATCCCTGACCCTTGGCCTCCGTCCCGCTCGCCAGCATCACCGCTGTCCGCGCCGACGGGTCCTGCTCCGTGATCGCGACGGTCCCGGCGTACTGCATCTTCATGGGACCCAGCTTCAGCTTCATTTGACCGTCATAGGCGCCGTCGTCGCGCTGCCCGAGGACCTCGGTCCCAGGCAGGCAGGTTGCCACACGCTCGACATCGACCATGAGCGCATACACCACATCCGGCGCGGCATCGACGTTGAACTCGTTCTCGATCAGCATCTGGTCCTCTCTGGTCCGCCGAAGAGCGACACGTCGACGATGGAGACGGTTCGATCGTGCGTGTCAGCGAAGTGTGTCGTTCGTGCCTGCCGCCTCCCTTGCACAGTCCGTACAGCGGGCCGGTCGGGCTGTGCGGATCGTGAGCATCCCGCGGCGTGAGCGCAGGGATCGGCGTGCGTGCTCACGACGGTCCTCCATCGTCTCGAAGCTCGCGTGCAGCCGGTCGGCAATGTCGTCGAGCACAGGCTCGTCCATGGGCGTCGACAGGCAGAGGACGCCGCTCGTGGACAGTAGAACCCCATGGTCGTAGGCCGCCCACCACAGCGCTCGCCGTCGCTCGGCGCTGTCGTTCTCGGCCGGCGCGAGACGGAACACGGATCCGACTCCGCGGACGTCCCATCCGAAGGGCCGTGCGACCTCGCCCAGCCGATGACGCGCGACCCGACCGAGGGCGTTCAGCCGCTCGACCGCGCCGTGGTCATAGAGCCGGAGCGCCGCCTTGCCTGCGCGCAGACTCACCGGGTTGGCGGTGAAGGTCCCGCCGTGTTGCAGCCCGTCGGGCAGGGACGGATCGAGCAGCCGCATCGACTCCTCGGTCCCGAGGACGGCGCCGATTGGAAAGCCGCCGCCGATGACCTTTCCGACGACCAGCAGATCGGGTGCCAGGCCGTACCCGTCGTGCGCATAGCCGGCGACCGCGTGCCTGAACGAGATGATCTCGTCGACGACGACGAATGCGCCATGGGCCCGCGCGAGGTCGTCCACCGCACGGACGAACGTCTCCTCCAGGGGGACGCACCCGTCCAGAGCAGGAGCGAGATCGAGCAGAACCGCCGCGATGTCGTCGCCGAAGGCGTCAAACGCAGCGTGTACCGCGTCGACGTCGCCGGGCGCAACGGTGACCACGTCGGCGAGCGTTCCCTCGGGTACTCCCCGCACGGCGCCCGGGGCGGGAAGGACAGCATCGGCCGTCCCGTGGTAGGCGGGCGAGAGCACGACGATGCGGTTCCGTGCGGTCGACGCCCGGGCGAGCCGGACCGCCAGCATCACCGCCTCGGTCCCCGAGCTCGCATAGCGCACCTGCTCGGCCCAGGGTACGCGCCCGACGAGCTCTTCGGCGTGGTCGAGCTCTGCCGCCGTCGGCATGCCGAAGCAGGCGCCGGCCCACGCCGCGTCGACCGCAGCCTCGGTGACCTGCGGATGCGCGTGGCCGTGGACGAGCACCGTGAAGTTGTTGTTCAGGTCGATGAGCGCGCGCCCGGCCTCATCGACGACCCGGAACCCGTAGCCGCGTACCAGCCGCGGAGAACGCTGACCGACGTAGAACGTTCCGCGACCGTAGCCACCCGGGAGATGGGATTCCCGGGGATCGCGCGGCGCGAGCACCGGCGTTCGCGACGGGCTCATGCCGGCGTGGCCGCAGCCTGGGACGCGTCAGCCGCGGCCTGCTCCACCTCGGTTCCGATCTGGACGACGAGGCTGCCGCTGGCGAGCCGCTCGGCCCGGTTGCCCGGATCGATGACGACCGTGGTGAACGGCGACTCGATCACGGCTGGACCCACCACCGCCTTGCCCGGCGCCATGCCGTCGAGGTGCACGACTTGTGCCTCCACACGACCGAGCGTCGGGAAGTACATCCGGCGGTTCGAGAGCTCGTCATGGACTGTTGCGTTGCGGTGGAGCCGCGGCGCCTCGCCGGTGCGGAGCCGGCAGGAGACACGGGCGCGGAGGGCCAGCAGCTCCACGTGCGCGGTCGGCTGGTCGACGCCGAAGACCTCGCGATGCGTGGTGTGGAAGGCCTGGCGCAGGTCGTCGAGATCCCGCTCGTCGCGGAAGCGTCCCGCCGGAACCGGGATCTCGAGTTCCCACACCTGGTGCGGGTAGCGCGCCTCGGCCGAGTAGACCACGCTGGACTCGGCCGCCGTCGCGCCCGACTCCGCGATGAAGGCGTCGCAGCGGGCGCCGAGCTCGGCCAGCAGTTCGTTGGCCCTGTCGAACTCGAATGATTCGGTCGTGCTGACGAACGTGACCGCGTGGTCGGCCGTGAGATCGGACATCAGCCCGCCCGCTGCACTCAGTGCTGCTCCGACTTCGGGGATCACGAGCACGCGACAACCGAGTTGCGTGGCGATCGCCACCGAGTTGAGCCCGGCAGCCCCGCCGCCTCCGACGAGCACGGCCCCGGCCGGGTCCACTCCCTGGTTGACCGTGATCTCCTTGATCGCCATGACCATCTGGTCGGTGGCGAGCGCGAGCACTCCCGCGGCCGCGGCGTCGACGTCGATCTCGAGCGGCGCGGCGATGTGCTGGGCGATGGCCCGACGCGCAGCCTGCACGTCCAGCGCCATCCGTCCCCCGAGGAAGTACTCGGGATCCAGATGCCCGAGGACCAGGCTCGCGTCGGTGACGGTCGGCTGCACACCCCCGCGGCCGTAGGCGACCGGCCCCGGCACGGCGCCCGCGCTCTGAGGACCCACGTGCAGCAGCCCACCGTCGTCGACCCAGGCGATGCTGCCCCCGCCGGCACCGATGCTCTTGATGTCGACCGACGGGAATCCCGTCATGTGACCGAAGTACGGGTCCCCGAGCCAAGTCTCGCGTGTCGTCGGGATGGTGCCGCGTCGGACGAGGCTGACGTCATAGGTGGTACCGCCTGTGTCGGCGATGATTGCGGTGTCGGTCTGGCCGTCGAGCTGAGCGAAGAAGCGCCCCGCCACCGGAGCCATCGCCGGGCCCGAGTTGATGCTGTGGATGGGTTGGGCGGCGACGCTCGCGACATCCTTGACGCCGGCGCCGGACGTCAGCATGAGCACGCGGCCCGGGAACCCCGCCTCCCGCAGCCGGCGCTCGAGTCCGTTGAGGTACTCCGTCATCACCGGCTTGAGCGAGGCGTCGATGACCGTCGACGAGGCGCGACGGTACTCCCGCAGGCTCGGATTGAGCCTCGTGCGACAGCGTGTACGGCACCCCCGGCAGCTCCTGCTCGATGAGCTGCCCGACCCGCAGCTCGTGCACCGGGTTCATCGTCGACCACAGGAGGCAGACACCGATCGCTTCGGCCCCGGCCTTCGCGACGCGCCGCAGCACGTCCCGGGTCCCTTCCTCGTCGAGTGGGCGAACGATCTCACCCTCCGAGCCGACGCGCTCAGGGACCTCGAACGTGAGTGCACGAGGCACGTACGGCTTCGGGTACGCACGGTCGTGGTCGAACGGACGCGTGCGGCCGCCTTCGCGGAACACCAGCACGTCAGGATGACCGTCGGTCGTGAGGAACGCCGTCTTCGCCGTCGTGCCGGTGATGATCGCGTTGACCGCGCGCGTCGTTCCGTGCACGAGGATCTCGCCACCTGCCAGGAAGTCCCGAAGCTCGACACCACGGCTCTCGGCGGCGACACGCAGGACATCGAGGATGCCCCGCACGGGGTCGTCGGGCGTGGTGGGGGATTTGTGGACGTGGACGCCCGAGTCGTCCTCGATCACCAGGTCCGTGAACGTTCCGCCCGTATCGATTGCCAGCCGCATCGGACGCTTATAGCCCCGGTACCTGGAGCGAGGCCATCGTATGGTCGCTCAGTCCTGACCGCATCGTCATACCGATGTCCAGATGCGTGAGGGCCTGGCCCGTCACGCCGTACGAGATGCCAGGACCCGACGGGCTTCGGCCGTTGCTGCCTCGTCAACCTCACCGTCATCGTCGATGACGACGCCGTAGACGGTCTTCGCACGTTCGCGGCTGACGTACCCCTCGAGCACGTCGTCCAGCACCGCTGCCACATCACGGTCGTGCGGCGGGCCGTAACCGCCTCCGCCGCTGGAGTAGGACACGATACTCTCGCCGGGCGCAAGCACCACCACCGAGGGAGATACGACGGTTTCGGTCGACCCGTCGCGGAGCCGCTTGTACTGGTGGGTCACCTGCGCCTCCCACCCTCCGCGGGCGCCCTGCGCGGGGCTCTCGGTACTCTCGGCCGTGCAGACGAGCTCGATCGATGTCCCGACCGGCCCATACTCGACGTAGTTCGACAACGCCCCACGCAGACGTCCCGGCCCCTCCGTGTCGGGCACCAGGCGATCCTGGTCGATGCGGATGGGGTGCAGCAGCTCATCCATCTCAGCGCTGTCGCGCATCATCATCCCCGCCGAGCCGCCGACCTGGAGCAGCCAGCCGTCAGCGTATGGGCCGGCGGCGCCGCCCGTGGCGCCGATGACCGGCAGGTTGACGAACGGCTCGCCTCCACGGCGGGGATCCCGACCGGAGATGATCGAGTCCGACGCCGCGAACATCCCGCCGGCTTCGGCCATCCCTAGGCCCTCGCCGAGCTCCGCGAAGGCGATCTGAACCGCCCCCGTCAGGCGGGTCGCGATCCCGGTCGTGGCCATCGAGCAGCTCGCGGGGTGGCGCGGGATGCCAGCGACGCAGTTCTCGCGCAGCAGGATGCGCAGCCTGCGGAAGCTCCCGCCGTTGATCGGGATGTCGCCGGGCAGGCTGTTGAGCGCGGCGAAGCGCACCGCCGCAGTGGCCGTCGCCTCGGTCAGGTTGATGCCGCAGGGGACGCAGTCCGGATTGTCGCGGCAGTCGACCTCGATGCGGCCGTCGTCCGGATCGACCGCGACCGTGGCGCTGATCGTGAGGCCCTGTTCGACGCCCGCAAGTGCCAGAGCGTCGTAGCGCGTGCTGGCGGTGGCCGTCCCGGCCGGCAGCTGGCGAATGGCGGTCGCCATGCGGCCCTCGCTGTAATCGAGCCACTCGCTCGCGTAGGTCTGCAGCGCGTCCCAGCCGAGCTCGCGGCCCAGGTTGAGCAGCTCGCGCTCGGCCGTCCGCACCGCCCCCAGCATCGCCAGGAAGTCCCCGTGCCAGAGCTCGGGCACGCGGAGACGCAGCCGACACATGCGCTGGACGTCCTCCAAGTGCTGGTAGTCGGACTGCACCTTCACCCCGGCGAAGATGAGCGACCCTTCCTCGTAGACGTCGCGCGCGAGGGGCTGGCACGTCGTGGGCAGCGAGTTGCCCGAGTCGGCGACGTGGGCCTTGACGCAGACCCAGAACCGAAGCTCACCGGCGTCGTCGACCACCGGCGCGAAAACGCTGTGATCACCGCTGTGGGAGTTGCCGTGGTACGGCGAGTTGTGCAGGAAAGCGTCGCCTGCCTTAATGACGGGGTGCCACTCCCTCAGCCACGGTGTCACGAGTTCGGGTCCGGACAACGTCATAATCGGCAGGCTCTCCGCGCACGCGAGCATCTCGTCGTCCGGCGTGAGGATGCACGCGATGACGTCGCGCGCGGTGTTCAGGATGCCCGAGCGGCCTGTCCGGTACATCGTGTTGAGCATCCCGCGAACGATGCCCTCCATGCGGTTCGTGAGCACCGCCAGTCGGACGGGGTCGCTCGGCGTAGGCGTGACGGTCTTCATTGCTGGGTCTCCGCGATAGCAGGGGGCGGCCACTCTGTCCGCCGACACGCTATGCGTCCTGTGACCGGCCCAACCATCGTACGGCTGTCTAGCGAACGGGCCCGGATGCGACATGGCGCAACCTTGCCGAGCTGCGGGTGGCGGTGTAGAAGCCGGACGGACAGCCCACGCAACAGGACGGCGACATGAACCAGACGGCGACGACAGACCACGCCGGACGCTACACGGGCGCGCGCGTCGTGCGCGTCGAAGATCCGAAGTACCTCATGGGCCGCGGGACTTACGTCGACGACATCACGCTGCCGGGGATGCTGCACGCCGCCTTCGTCCGCAGCCCGCATGCCCATGCGAAGGTCGTGCACGTTGACCTGGAGGCGGCACGGGCGGTCCCCGGAGTCGTCGCCGCGTACTCCGGCCGCGACTTGCTCGGGAAAGTCAGCGAGCTGGTCACGCCGCCCAACCGGGCCGAAACGCAGCCTCTGGGCCAGACGCCGCTCGCCCCCGATCGGGTCCGCCACATCGGGGAAGCGGTGGCAGTGGTCATCGCCACGTCGCGGTACATCGCCGAGGACGCCTGCCAGCTCGTCGAGATCGACTGGGAACCTCTCCCGATCGTCCTCGGCGAGGAGGAGGCCATGGCCGAGGATGCCCCCGAACTTCACGCGACACTCGAGCGCAACAACGTCGCCCACATCGTGCTCGAAGGCGGCGACGTCGACGACGCCTTCGCCTCCGCACCGCACGTCTTCTCCAAGCGCTTCCACGTGCAGCGCTACGCCGCCATGCCGCTGGAGACGCGAGGCGTCATCGCGGACTACGACCCCGCCACCCGACGCGTCAAGGTCTGGCTCTCCAATCAGTTCCCGCACAGCACGCGCGCCGCGCTGGCGGTCGCGCTCGGCATGCCCGAACGCAACGTGCAGGTCATCGCCCCCGCGGTCGGCGGAGGGTTCGGCGCCAAGGTGGCCGTCTTCATGGAGGACCTCGTCATCCCCGCGGTCTCGCGGATGCTCGGCCGGCCCGTGAAGTGGATCGAGGATCGCTACGAGCACCTCGCGACGACCGGCCACTCCAAGGAGATGACGTGTGACATCGACATCGCCGTCGATGACGACGGAACGTTCCTCGCCTTCCGCGGGCATTTCATCGGCAACGGCGGCGCCTACTCGTGCTTCCCGTTCACGACGCTCGTGGACTCGTACAGTGCGGCCGGCATGCTGGTCAACCAGTACGGCGCTCGGCACGCGCGCAGCACCGTCGACGGGCCAACGACCAACAAGGCACCGCTTACCGCGTATCGCGGGGTCGGCTGGACCTCGGGGCACACGGCTCGCGAAATCCTCATCGACGACATAGCGCGCGCGCTCGACATGGACGCGCTCGAGCTACGTCTCAGGAACACGATCCCCCAGGAGCCCTACGACGCTCCGTTCGGGCAACGCTACGATGGAGGCAGCTACCGCGACTCGCTGATCCTCGCGGCAGAGCGGGTCGATTACGCCGCGTTCCGGGAGCGTCAGAGCAAGCTCCGCAAGGAGGGTCGGTACATCGGCGTCGGCTTCAGTCCGTATGTCGAGCCGTCAGGCTTCAGCAACGCGATCAGCAAGGCCAACGGCTTCACCGCCTCGTACTTCGATACGGCTCAGGTCACGCTCGAGCCCGACGGCTCGGTGACGGTCACGACGGGCATCGTCTCGCAGGGACAGGGCCATGAGACGTCGTTCGCGCAGGTCGCGGCGGACGCGCTTGGCGTGCGCGTCGAGAACGTGCGGGTCGTCCAGGGCGATAGCGACACGACCGCCTTTGCGATGGGCACCTACGCAAGTCGCGGAGCGGTCGTCGCCGCAGGCACGATCATGACGGCCGCGGGCGAGGTACGCGACAAGCTCGCCGCGCTCGCCGGCGATGCGCTGGAGGCCTCGCCCGAGGACATCGTGCTCTCCGAGGGGAACGCGTTCGTGCGCGGCGCCCCGTCGATGTCGATCTCGATCGCCGAGCTTGCCGCCTCGGTGTACTGGCTCGGCGCAGCGCGCCCCGAAGGCGTCGAGGACGTGGCGCTCTCGGCTACGAGGTCCTACGAGCCCGGCGAGACCTACAGCAACGGCACCGTGGCGGTGGTGGCCGAGGTCGATATCGAGACGGGCGTGGTCCAGCTGCAGCAAATCGTGGCAGTTGAGGACTGCGGGACCATGCTCAACCCGATGATCGTCGACGGCCAGGTGGCCGGAGCGATCGCCCAGGGCATCGGAGGTGCGCTGCTCGAGGAGATCGTCTACGGCGACGACGGGCAGCTGCAGTCCGCGACGCTCATGGACTACCTCTACCCGTCGACGACCGAGGTCCCGGACATGGACATCCAGCACCTCGAGACGCCATCCCCGGTGACCGCGGGCGGCGTCAAGGGCATGGGCGAGGCCGGATCGATCGCCGCGCCGGCGGCGGTCATCAACGCGGTCGCCGACGCCCTCGCGCCTTTCGGTGTCAGCATCGATCGCGCGCCCCTCACCCCGGAGCGGGTTCGCGAGCTCGTCCGCACGGGCGCCCCGACGCCCGAGGCGTAGCTGCGGGGCGTGAGCGACGCGCTCAGCGTCGCTCACGTGCGCGGCTGCTTCGGCCGTGGCGATCGCAAGCCGGTCCGCCGGTGGAGGCGGCGCACTGGCCTCGCGGCGCGGACGCGAAGTCGGCGAGCCGGATGGAGGTCAGCCGCCGAGCCTCCGCATCCGTCCCGACGTGCGCCTGCGCTCGAACCGTCCCTAGATGAGCTCAACGCCGCCCGACGATGGCGGTGCTTCTGAGCACCGTCGGGCCCTGAGGTCGCGGCGGTTTCGTCGGTGGGAGCACACGGATGTGCGCCTCATCTACGCGATGCGTGCCGGCGGGGGCCGAGGGCGGCCTGATATACGCCTTACGCGCAGAACGCGCCGCCGTGCTTGACGGCTGGGTGCATCACTACGGATGAAAGTCAAGTGGCGCCAGCGGCCCTCCTTTGAGAAGGGTCGGCGTGGGTGCGGGCGACTGACGAAGCGAAGCGCAGACCGTTCGGGCTTCATGGGGTTTGCCGCGCGGCGTTGCCCGTCGAGGGCCTTTGAGATGAGCGCCCCGGTGTGGCGCCCGCACCGGTATTCGTTGACTGCCAGTCGGCGACCAGTCGCCGATAAGCGGCCTCGTGCTGGGCGACGGCGTCCATCTCTGCGCGGCGCTGCGGCGGCTTGACGAACGCGTGGCTGGGCAGCTTCTTGCCCGGCTGGCGGGGCGCGCCCCGAGCATCAGCTCGAGCCGCCGGGGCTTTCCGCGATGCAGCGGCGGGCGCATGAATGCGTAATCCTCGCCGCGGCTGATCGAGGCCACGTGACGATCACGAGCTTGCGCGCAACGGCGACGGTCGCGATGTACTCGCCGCGGCGGGCCGCGACGCGCTTGTACGGAACGCGCGCAGCGGGCCGGCGGTCCGGGCGGCATACCAGGCGGCTTCGACCAGCAGCCAGCGCAGCTCGCCCGCGCCTTCGTGCTGACCTTGCCGTGCTTGGCCGGCTCGTTGCCGAACTGCCGCACGCGTGGATCGAGACCGAGATTGCCCACCAGGTGGCGCGGCGTCCTGAAGCGGCCGACGTCGCCGACCGCGCCGAGCAAGCGCGATCGCGGTGACCGCCGCGGACTCCCGGCAGCGTCAGAGCCCCACCCGGGACCAGGGGCGAAGTTACGCCCAGGCCCGGACGGCGAGCCAGCGCATCTTCATGGCCCTACGACCATCACCGCAGACATTCAGCGCTCGGTCGCCAGCCCCAGATGAGCCGCCTGCTCGAGCGGGTCGACCTCCCCGGAGTTCTACTCCTGCCCCGCTCGACCGCGACGGAGCCACGCGTCCACGATGACCGCGACCACGATGATCACGCCCTGGACGGTCTGCTGCCAGGTCGGGGCGATGTTCAGCAGGTTGAAGCCGTTGCCGATCAGCGCCAGCAGGGACACGCCGACAACCGTGCGCCAGATCGCGCCCTGACCACCGGCGATGCTCGTGCCGCCGATCACCACGGCGGCGATCGCGGTCAGCTCGAAGCCCGTGGCGGCGCCGGCCTGCCCCGTGCCGACGCGTGACGCAACGATGACACCGGCAACGGCGGCCGCAAAGCCGGAGAGGACGAACGTCAGCGTGCGCACTTGATCGACGCGGATGCCCGATAGCCGCGCAGCCTCCATGTTTCCGCCGATGGCCTTGACGTACCTGCCCATCGTGGTGCGCGTGAGCAGGAAGGCCAAGCTCAGCACGAAGGCCGCGAAGATCCAGATCGTCCACTTGACGCCGAGCGCTTGGCCTTGTCCGAGCGCCGTGAACGACGTGTCCGACACGATGATGAGCGATCCGCCGGTGGTGGCCAGGGCGACACCGCGGAAAGCGATGCTCGTCGCAAGCGTGCCGATGAACGAGTTGACTTGGCCGGCTGTCACGATCAAGCCGTTGACCAGCCCGAGCCCCGCGCCGCTGAGCAACGCCGCGATGATCCCGACCTCGACCCCGTGGGAATTGGCGACACGAGCAGCGATGACTCCGGCGACCGCCGCGATCGCGCCGACCGCGAGATCAAAGTTCCCGCCGATGATGACGATCGTCGAGGCGCACGCGATGATGCCGACGGGCGCCCACTGATCGAGAATGTTGAGCAGGTTCGTCGAGGTGAGGAACGCGTCGGACGAGACGCTCAGCGCGACGAACAGCCCCAAGAAGATCACGAGGACGCCCATGTCCCGCATGGACTTCCCCAGCGATGCGCGGGCGCGCGACCATCGACCTGGGGCGGCGGGAACGAACGCCGAGTCTCCCGCGGCGGTCACCGACGATTCCGACCTCATGGCAGCATTCCTTCGTTCTCGGTGGTGTCCAGTGCGCGATGACCTCCGAACGCCGCGCGCATGATGCGCTCCTGATCGATGTCGTCGCCTTGGAGCTCGGCGACGATGCGCCCGGTCCGGACGACGACCACGCGGTCGGCCAGGGCGAGGACCTCATCGATGTCGGACGAGATGACGAGTACCGCCATCCCCTCCGCCGCGAGCTCCCGAAGCAGCTCCCAGATCGTCTGCTTCGCGCCGATGTCGACGCCCCGGGTGGGCTCGTCGACGATGAGGACGCGCGGCTCGGCCAAGAGCCACTTGCCGAGCAGCGCCTTCTGCTGGTTGCCGCCCGACAGCAGCGACACGGGACTGGTTAGCGCGCCGCCCCGGATCGCGACCCGTTCCGCCATGGTTTGCGCGGCGTCGCGCTCTGCCCGGCGGCGAGCCACACCGAAATGGCTGAAGCGCTCGAGGACGCCGAGCGTCATGTTCTCCGCAACGGACGCGCCCATCACGAGCCCTTGGTCCTTGCGGCTTTCGGGCAGCATGGCAATCCGGTGTCTGATCGCGTCGCGCGGACTGCGAAAGTGCGTGTGGTGCCCCGCTACGGCGACCTGACCGCCGTCGACGCGGTCAGCCCCGAAGATCGCACGGGCGATCTCGCTGCGGCCGGATCCGACCAGACCTGCGAGGGCGACGATCTCGCCCGCGTGCAATCGGAGGGAGACATCCTCGAAGATGCCCGTCCGAGTCAGCCCGTCGACCTCGAGCACGACCGGGCCGAGGTCCTGCGGGTCTCGGCGCTGCGGCTTTTCAAGGATCTGCCTGCGCCCGAGCATCATGGTGACGACGTCGGGGATCGAGACCTCCGCCGGATCGACGGTGCCGACGAGGCGTCCATCGCGGAGGACGGTGACGGTGTCGGCTATCGAGAACGTCTCCTCGAGGAAATGAGAGACGTAGACGATCGTCGTCCCCGCGTCGCGCAGCTCGCGAATGTCGCGCAGCAGCAGTTCGGCCTCCGGACGCGACAGAGCCGCGGTCGGCTCGTCCATCACGATCACGCGCGCGTCGCGCGCGAGCGCGCGGAGGATCTCGACCTTCTGACGCTCGGCGATGCGCAGGTCGCCGACACGAGCGTCGGCCGGGAGCTCGAAGCCGGTGCGCTCGACGAGCGCGTCGTATCGATGGCGCAGCTGGCGGTCGTTCAGGACGATGCCACGGCGCGACTCTTCCCCGAGATACACGTTCTCCATGACCGAGCAGTGGGGAACGAGTGCGAGCTCTTGGGCGATGATCGCCACGCCATCGTCCAGCGCGTCACGTGGAGAGTGGTAGTCGACTTCCCGGCCGCCGACGCGAAGCACGCCCGCGTCGCGCCGGTGGACGCCGGAGACGATCTTGCCGAGCGTGGACTTCCCGGCGCCGTTCTCGCCGACGAGCGCGTGGACGGTGCCGGCTGCGATGCCGAGCGTGATGTCCTGTAGCGCATGAGCGCCACCGAAGCGCTTGTCGACGGATTCGAGCTCGATGATCAGCTCGCGGTGTGCCGCGGTTGAGGTCATGAGGAGGGCTGCCCTGGCGTTGCGGAGGAGACGGGCCCGGCCGGGTTACTGACGGGCCCGTTCCCAGGACGCGTCAGCTGTTGGTGAACTGCCCCGCGAAGTCGACCTCGCCGACGTTCTTCTTCGTCAGCTGCGTCGGTATCCCGGACGCTTCGACCGGATCGAGCACCGGCTTCGCGATCGGCTGCTCGCGAACGGCGCGCAGCGCGATGTCTGCGGCGTACAACCCGTCGTCGTAGGGGAGCAGAGGCGCGGTGCCGAACATCTCGCCGGCCTTGATCTGCTCGATGCCCTGGAATGAGCCGCCGAGCCCGATCGTCTTGACCTGGTCGCTTTTGCCCCGGTCCTTGATGGCCAGCTGGGCACCGTAGGCCATCTGATCCCCGGCGGTCACGAACACGTCGAGATCCGAATGCGCTTGCAGGATGTCGCTCGCGGCGCGCTTCGAGGGATCGGCGAGGAATTCGCCGCTCTGGACGGCGACGAGCTCGATGTTGGAATGCGGCTCGATGACGTTCTTGAGGACCTTCGTCTCGTGGACCTCAGCCGGCGTGGTGGCCACCCCGGGGATCCAGGCGATCTTGCACTCGTCGTCGCCTTCACAGGCCTCGACCGCAAGGTTCCCCAGCCGCTCGCCGATCGCCTCGTTGGTCGTGTTCACCGAGCCGACCATGCCCTCGACCTGCGGTTCGTTGGTGTCGTACCTCGGTCCGAGGGCGAAGTCGCCGGTGGCGACGACCGCGGCCCCCGACGAGATGGCCTGCTTGACCATCGGGATCAGCGCGACACCGTCGACCGGAATCACGATGTAGGCGTCGTAGCGGCCGGTCGCGAGCGCGTCCTGGAACTGGGCCTGCTGTTTGCCGGGGTCGAATTCCGCGTTGAAGACGTCGACCTTCGCATTGCGTGCCTTGGCCACCTCCTCGACCGCGACCGCGACCTGGTGCGCGTACGCGTTGGTGTCGGACGAGTTGATCACCGCGATTCGCACAGACTTGTTGTTGTCCGCGGGCTCGAACGCGACCTTACGGGCGTTCGGCCACGCCCGGTGAGAGCGTCCGCGCTCGGGCGCCGGTGCAGACGACGACGCCGTACTCGACGACTCGTTAGGAGGTGACAAGCTGGCGGGCGTCTGGGCGTAGCTCCGTGGCGGGCTCGTGCAGGACGTCGACCCGGTGCTCGGCGTCGAAGGCAGCCGGGCGGTATTCGGTCGACGCGACCGTGCGCTTACCGGTCAGCACCTCCTTCGATAGCGGCGGCCGGTCGTACGGCAGCCGCGGCTCATCCGTGACGAGAGTGATCGAGCCGTCGAACCCGTCGCGTCGCAGCGCCTCGATCGCCCGCAGCGACGCGAGCCCGCCGCCGACGAGGACCACGTCCCGCCTATCCTCGGGGCGGGTGGCGGTCATCGCTGCACGACGGTGATGGCCTCGACGGGGCAGAGCGCTGCCGCCTCGTGCGCCGCCGCGCTGAAGGCGTCGTCGACTTCCTCACCTGCGACGAGCATGAGGTTGCCGTTGTCGTCGAGGTCGAACAGATCAGGAGCCGCGGACGTGCACATGCTGGCGCAGATGCAGGCGTCCCAATCGACGTCGAGCCGGATCAACGCGTCGCTCCCGGGAGCACCGCTTCCCATTGGACGTCGAGCCGCGGCAGCTTGTGCGCCTCGAACCCCAAGGGCTCGGACGGTCGTGCGGGATCCAGGCGCAATCCCTCGAGCCGGTCGAGGCAGGCGTCGACTGCTCGCTCGTCCTCTACTGGCCGCCGGCTCAACTACGTCCCATCAACATCCAACGATGCGTCCCGCGTGCCGCAACGACCGTGGGCGCGGAGAGCGGCGGGCGTTTGCCGTGCTGGTCCCGCCCAACGTGAACACCTGGTCGGCGTGCCGGTCGCCGTGCGCGCTAAGCCTCGATTCACCGTTTTGGCGGTCGGGTCTGTCCGGTCGTGGAATTGAAATGACCTCCTGAGCAGGCGAGAAGCTGTCGATTCCGGCGACGGCGGCCTGCGCCAGGAGGTCACCTGCATGGTGCACGACGCGGCGGACCGATTCGTGGTCGCCTTTGATGACGAGCGAGTGGTCGCCAACGCCGGCGTGATGCTGCCGGCGCTGGTGGCCTCGCGGCTGGGGCTCGAGGCGCTGGTCGATGACCGCGTCTGTCTCGGTGATCGGCCGGGCGCCGCGAACCCGGGCCGCAAGGTGATGACGATGCTCTCGGCGATGGCGCTCGGGGCGGACTGCATCGAGGACTGCGACGTGCTGCGCTCGGGCCAGACGGCCGCGGTGCTCGGGCACCGCATCAGCGCGCCGTCGACGATCGGCACGTTCTTGCGCGCGTTCACGTTCGGGCATGTCCGCCAGCTCGACGCGGTGCTCGCCGAGAGCCTGAGGCGCGCCTGGGCGGCCGGTGCCGGCCCCGGTGAGGAGCGGCTGGTCGTCGACGTCGACAGCTTCGTCGGCGAGGTCCACGGCTACCACAAGCAGGGCGCCGGCTTTGGCTACACCCGGCAGCGCGGCTACCACCCGATCCTCGCCACGCGCGCCGGCACCGGCGAGGTGCTGCACATCCGCGCTCGCAAGGGCTCGGCGAACACCGCCAGGGGCGCGCTGCGCTTCGTCGAAGAACTGATCCCGCGCGTCACGCGAGCGGGCGCGACCGGCGAGAAGCTGCTGCGGGCCGACTCGGGGTTCTGGAACAAGAAGCTGATGGCCCGCCTGGAGCGCGCGGGCTGGACCTACTCGATCGGCGTGCGCCGCCAGGGTGCTGTCCCGGCGGCGATCGCGGCGATCCCCGAGACCGACTGGGTCACGCTGGAGGACTACCCCGACGACGGCGAAGCGCAGATCGCCCAGACGATGATCGGCTCCCAGCGCCTGATCGTCCGGCGCACCCGCCTGATCGGCCGGCAGGCCGACCTGTGGCCCGCCTGGCGGCACTTCGCGTTCATCACCAACCGCACCGACCCGCTCGCGGTCGTCGAGGCTGAGCACCGCCAGCACGCCGTCGTCGAGCTGGCGATCCGCGACCTCAAAGACCAAGGCCTCGCGCACTTCCCCTCTGGCCGCTTTTACGCCAACGCCGCCTGGACGGTCATCGCCGCGCTGGCGCACAACCTGCTGCGCTGGACCCACCTGCTCGCGCTCCCAGGCCAGACCGTCCGCACCGCGGCGACCCTGCGCCGACGGCTCATCACGATCCCCGGACGCCTCGCACGCACGGCTCGTCGCACCACGCTGAAAATGCCCGTCCGGTGGCCCTGGGCCACCGACTTCCTCGCCGCCCTCACCCGCATCCGCGCGCTACCGCCACCGGCCTGACCCGGCCGGCCACTCACGACGACCACCCACGACGACCACCAGCAGCAACAGCCGGCCTCGGCCTGCCCGCAACGAGCCGAACCGACCACCGCGACGGGCCTCATCTGGCCCCGCCCGCACGCGCCAGCGCCTGCCGCGCTCACAACACCACGCGCGGCACACGCCACCGGCCGAGTCGGCCGCTCACGCGGCCCCACGATCGATCAAACGGTGAATCGAGGCTAAGGGCGCCCACGGCGACCGGCTCGTTCCGCTCACGATCGTCGGCGTGCTCGTGCCGACCGGGGCGTCTTGGTCCTGAGATTCAGAGCACGGTGTCGGACCAGCGCGCGTCGAGCGTGCCGCGCTCGCGCAACGTGGCGAGGAACTCCTCCGGGTCGAAGAAGCACTCGGGATCGAGGACGCCGGCGTGCCCAGAGCTGCTGGCGTTGCGCGCGACGAGTTGTCCGCAGACAGCGGCGGCGACCGCCGTGCCGCGTGTGACCGGCTGCTCCGGCCAGGCCTCTCGGTCGTAGATGATCTCGTAGACGCGCTTGACCGTGTCGCCGCTCGCGCTCGCCAGGATCTCCACGTTCAGCCCCCAGTAGTGCGGCATGGTCGGATCGAGCGCCGTGCCGAGCTTTTCCCAGAGCACGTCCTTCGTCTGCTCGTGCGTGTCGGCGTCGAGAAGGCCGTACTTATTGAGCACCGCGATTTCGGCCATCACCTGCGGGTGCCAGGTTCCGCGCACGGCGCAGAAGCGCAGGGACGGGAAGTTGCGCGAGATGGACGCCGTTTCGGGATGCGGCACGTAGAACACGTCCCGCACGCCCGCGCGCTCTCCGAAGTCGATCGTCCGCGAGCCTTCGCGTGGCCCCGCCGGGCGGAGCGCACCGTCAGCGAAGTACACCCTTTCCGGACAGTGGCGGCCGAGCTCCCAGAGCACTGTGTCGAGGCCGCCCTTGCTGGCCGCCAGGTGCGGCCGCGAGATCGCGAACGAGATGTGCACCTCCTCGAGGGCATCGAACTCGTCGGCGGCGTGCCGGATGAGCACGTTCGTCATCCCGGGCGAGGTTCCGACGCCGGTGACTGCGACGATGCCGGCCGCCGCCGCCCGGGCGCGCGCGTCGTCGGACGGCGACGACATCAGGTCGACGTAGTCGACCTGCGCGTCGATGGCTAGCTCGAGGATCTCTTCGGCCATCAGGAAGCTGGCGCAGTTCATGAGAAGGTCGGCGCCGGCGAGCGCACGCCGCAGTGAGCCCTGGTCACGGCCGTCGATCACCGTCGTCCGGTCGCCTCCGGCGATCTGCTCTGCGAGCGCTTTCGTGCGATCGACGTCCACATCGCTCAGCACGAGGTCATTCACCTCAGCGCAAGACGCCAGGTCCGCGGCCACCCAGCGGCCGACTGCGCCGCATGCACCAACGATGACGATCTTCACAATGTCCTCCTTTTCGTCCGGCACGATGTCGCTTGGACGAAAGGATCACCCGGCGACGTGCGGGATCCGATGGGCGGATCGTGGCGACCGGCATGGCGCTGCAGGACAGCCGCGCGCATCTAGGCGTGCCGACGCGTCTGGCGCATGAGTTAGCGCGCTCGCGTCGGGATCAGCTGCGCTCGGTTGCGGCCCGGACCAGATCGAGCACGCGACTGGGACCGAGCGGCATCGCTTCGATCGACTCGAGGCTGGAGCGCATCAGCCACCGCGTTGACAACCGCTGCCGGCGTGGCGATGGTGCCGCCCTCGCCCAGCCCCTCGACGCCGCCGTCGACCACCGGGGATGGCGTCTCGAGGTGACCGATGTCGAACACCGGGATCTCCGTCGCGGTCGGGTAGAGGTAGTCCATGAGACTCGCAGTCAGCAAGCTGGCCGTCGTCGCCGTACACGACCTCCTTCGAGGAGCGCGGCACCGGCCTTGGACGACGGCGCCTGGGTGACCTGTCCCTCGACCACCATGGGGTTCAGCATGCGGCCGGCTGTCGTGGACTGCGGCAAGGCCTTGACGCGCGCGTGCGCGACGTTCTTCCCCGAAGTCCGACGCTAACCGCTCTCCGCGACGTCGCTTCATAGCGCGGAGGAGGTGTTCCAGCGGATCGATCCCGCCGGCGCCGAAGCGCAGCGGCTTTACACCGGCGGCACGTCGGAGCGGCCGCTCGGACGATGCTGGTCGGTCGATACCTCGACCGCTTCGAGCGGCGCGAGGGCAACTGGCGCATCGCACACCGGACGACCGTCGTCGAACGTGGCATGCCGTCTTCACGACGGCGTGCCCACCCTCCGACTGGGTGACAGCCCATCGTGACGGCCGCGACCCGCTGTGGCAGGTCCGGCAAGGGGCGGGCCTGATGGACGCGACATCGCGATCCTCGGACAAGGCACCCCGGGCGTGATGCCTGACGCATCTCGCCACGATCAGGCGGTGCTGCCTCGAGGCGCCGCGCAGCGTCTTTCACGGTGGCGACGATCCCTGACGTAGCCGGTGCAACGGCAGACGTTGCCGGACAGGTACTCGCGGATCTCTTCGTCCGTCGGGTCGGGAAGCCTCGGCAAGGAGGGCCTCGGTGGTCAGTGAGGAAACCCGGCGTGCAGGTGCCGCACTGCAGGCCGTGGTTTGCGCGGAACGCCTCCTGGATCGGATGCAGTTCCTCACCTTGAGCAAGGCCCTCGACTTGTGCGGACCTCGCACCTGTCGACCTGTACCGCGAACGTCGTGCACGAGCGGGCGATCTCGCCGTCGATGCCGATCGAGCAGGCGCGCCGCAGACGCCGTGCCGCACCCGGACGTGCGTCCCCGACAGCGCGAGTTCGTGCCGGAGGAAGTCACTCAGGAGGAGCCGTGGCTCCACCGTGGCGGTGCGAGCCTCGCCGTTGACGGTGACGGTGACACGGACGGGCTCGCGGCCCTCCTCGTAGACAGCCGACGACATCAGCGCTGCTCCTTTCCGGCGGCAACGATCGCGCGTCGGACGAGCACTGCCGCGACGTCCTGCCGGTATCGCGACGAGGCGTGGATGTCGGCCGGCGGGCTCAGCGGACCGGCGGCGAGCAGGCCGGCCTCCCGGGCAATCGCCTCGTCGCCCAGACGCTCCCCCACGAGTCGCTGCTCCGCGTCGGTGGCGCGCACGGGCACATCTCCGACGCCGGACAGCACGATGCGCGCGTGGGTGACGCTCCCGGTCGGGTCGAGGACTAACCGCGTCGCGACGGCCACGAGCGCATAGTCGCCGTGACGCCTTGCGACCTCCAGGAAGACATCACGGACGTCCCCGGCCACGACGGGAGGGGGCACGTAGACCTCGGAAAGCATCTCGCCTTCGTCGATCGCTGTGGTGAGGTACGTCACGAAGAAGTCGGAGGCGGGCACGTTGCGGGTCCCAGCAGGGCCACGGACCGTCATCGTCGCGTCGAGAGCGACCATGACCGCGGGGAGCTCGGCTGCTGGATCAGCGTGCGCCAGTGTCCCGCCGACCGTGCCTCGACTGCGAATCGCGGGGTGACTGACGTACCGCATTGCATCGGCGATGAGCGGGGCGAGCGCGCGAGCGTCCGCCGACGTGAGGAGCGCCGCCTGACGGGTCGTCGCACCGATCCGCAGCCCGCCGTCATGCACGATGCCTTCGAGGTCGCGCGCGCGCCCGATGTCCACCAGCACCTCGGGTTGGGCGAGCCGCAGATTCATCATCGGGATGAGGCTCTGCCCACCTGCGAGCAGCTTCGCGTCATCACCGTTCGAGGCGAGTGCAGCCAGCGCCTCCTCAGCGGAGTCGGCGCGCACGTAGGAGAAAGCGGCGGGCTTCATGAGCTGCAGCTAGTTGTACTCGGTTGCCCTGGGGCTCGCCATGCGACAAAAGGACGACGCGGTCAGCACGGACCAGACCCTGGTACGCGGCGCCACAAGGCTCGTGCGCCGATGGGCGGATACGAACCGCGGTCAGTCGTCCGCCGCACCGGCGAGCGTCAGCGCCCGGCGGGCCTTGATCGACAACCAGAGGTCGCAGACGTCGTCGGTTCGATCGAGCCGCCGGCCGGTGAGCTGCTCGATCCGCTTGACGCGCGCGATGAGCGTCTGGCGGTGGATGAACAGTTGTTCTGAGGCCGCCTTCCAGCTGCGGTTGCACTCGAGGAACACGCGCAGCGTCTGCTCGAGCTCCGCACCGGTTTGCTCATCATGCGCGATGAGCGCCCCGAGCACGTCGTCGACGATCTGCTCCATCCCGCTCGCCTCGAGCATGAGCCACGACGGCTGCGCGGTGGACGCGTAGGACTGCGCGCGCAGGCCGTCGTACGCCGCGCACCGCAGGGCCCACCGCGCTTCGCGCCGCACGATGGCAAGGTCCGCGCCGGGGGCCACGGGTGCACTCAGCCCAACCGTCGCCGTCGGCAGGTGCGTCGCGAGTACTGCCTCGAGGTCGCCGACATCCTGGTCGCCCAAGGCAGCCAGCACGGCTCCCCGGTCGGAGCGGCGCGTCATGCGGTGCGCGAAACCATGCTCGTTCAGGCGGTGGTGGAGCTCGCTCCAGCCCGTCGCATCCTTGCCGATGTCGACGACGGCGAAGGCGACGCGCTCGGTAGGGCGACCGGGGAACGCGTCCGCGATCGTGCGGGACTGGCCGCGCTCGGCGTCGGCCAGCGCACGCGCAAGCAGCTCGCCGCCTTCCCGGCGCTCGCGCTCGCGCTCGCGGAAGAGGTCCGCAACGAGCAGGCTGACGATGGTGGCTATGTGGTGGAGAATCAGCCGGTCATCGTCTGAGCCCTGATTCGACACGGCGACGAGCACGCCGACCGGCCGCTGGTTGGCCAGAACCGGCACCACGAACACCCGCCGGTCTCCGTGGCCACTGTCCGGCAGCGGCTGCGGCACGCGCGAGGCGTAGTCCTCCGTTGCGAGCGCGTCGGCGATGTCCGGCAGGCCCACCGGAAACGCCGGCTGGGCTATCCTCGTAGATCGGCTTGCCCATCGGCGTGACGACCGACAACTCGTAGCCGGAAACCTCGGTGAGACGGCGGATGCACTCGGGCAACCGCTGCGCCGGACCGCGAGACTTTCGGCGAGCGTCTGGTAGACGCGCAGGTGACGGGCCATGCGGCTCTGCACGGTGTCCTGGCTTGCTGCGGCAACATGCTGGGCGATGGCGATGAACGGCGTCCGGCCGCTGACAAGCACGATCGGCAGCGCCAGACGGTCCGCGGCGGCGTAGAACTCGGGCGACAGGTCGCTCAGGTCGAGATCCTCGAGCAGCCGGCGGTCGCCAATCGCCAGACCCGCGACGCCGCGCTCGGCAAGGCGCTCGAGGTACGCCACCTGCGCGGACGGCGGCGACGGGATGGCCATTCCGGTGGTCATGAGCAGCTCGCCACCGCTCAGCCATGGCGTGGGATCGACAAGCTCGTTCTGATGGGCCCAGCTGATCCGGCGGTCAGCCCCCGCCTCGCCGGAGATGATGCGGCAGTGCAGCTCGGCGTACTCGGTGAGGTGCCTGACAGTGAGGCGCTTGTCCGTGCCCGATGCAAGGGCCATGCGGCCGACTATGCGACTCCAAGCGCCCGCGCGCATTACGACTGCGGCACAAATACACCCCAAGACTCTGCGGAATCAGCAAGGTGGCCAGAAGGGGAAGGTGCCTTTGCCGGAATCGGCAAGGTGGCACTGGCGGCTTTGCGGACTGCGACAGGCCGGACCGGTCGTCAGATCGCACAATGAACGCTCCGATGGAGGGATTGCCGCGCTCGCAGACGCTCGCCCTGAACTGGCTCGATGAGCGCCGGCGGGTCGTCGTCGCGTCGCTGATCGAGACGCTCGGCTCGGCGCCGCTCGACGCCGGCGCCGAGATGCTCGTCGACGACGCGAATCGGATCGAGGGTTCGGTTACCGGCGGATGCGTTGAAGCTGCGCTCGTGCAGGAAGCACAGGAGATCCTCCAGGGCGCGCCGCCGCACGCGTTGCGGTACGGCATCAGCGACCAGGAGGCGGCGGACGTAGGCCTGATGTGCGGAGGCACGGTCGAGGTCTTCCTCCACGAGCTCACTGAGGAGCACCGCGACGTCCTGACCGCCGTTCGCGACGCGCGAGACGACGGCCGACCAGTAGTGCTTGCGACGCTCCTCGATGGCGACCACGCCGGGAGTAGCATGGCCGTACTCGAGGACTCCACAGTCGGGACGCTCGACGGTCCGCAGTTGCTCGACGCTGCGGTGACGCGGGACGCCCGAGGTTTCCTTGCCGAGGGACGCAGCGCCATTCGGCGCTACAGCGCACGCGGCGAGGTCATGGGCTCCGATTTACGCGTGCACATCCAGGCGTTCGCCACGCCACCCCAGATGCTGATCTTCGGAGCGATCGACTTCTCGGCGGCGCTTGCTCCACTCGCCGCCGGGATCGGCTACCAGGTGACGATCTGCGATGCGCGCGCCGCCTTCGCGAGCAGCCCGCGGTTCTCCCGACACGCCGACGTGGTGATCGACTGGCCGGACCGTCACCTCGCTCAGCGAACGCTTGGCCCGCGCGACGTGATCCTCGTGTTCACGCACGATCCCAAGTTCGACGAGCCGGCCCTCACGGCAGCGCTCGAGAGCGAAGCCGGGTACATCGGCGCGCTCGGCAGCCGGCGTACCCACACGGATCGTGTCGCTCGGCTGCGGGCTGCCGGCACGGACGAGCCCGCCCTCGGGCGCATCAATTCTCCCTGCGGGCTCGACGTCGGCGCTCGGACGCCGTCAGAGACGGCGATCGCGATCCTGGCCGAGATCCTCGCGCTCCGCGCCGGTCGCGACGGCGGGCGCCTCAAGCACGGCACCGCGCCGATCCATCCGCGCACCGCGGACGTCGCGTGAGCACCACACGCGCCACGACGGGTTCCGCCGCGGCGCCGACCAGAGGTGCGTACCGCCGCGCCGAGTCGGCGTTCCGGCAGTGGGTTCGCCGGGACGGCTCCACGCCGTTCACGCCGGATGCGGGCCGCTACCACCTCTACCTCGCGCGTGCCTGCCCCTGGTCGCATCGCATCGCGATCGTGCGAGAGCTCGAAGGACTCACGAACGTCATCTCGGCCAGCTGGGCCGCGCCGTTCCGCGACGAGCGCGGCTGGGGGTTCCCGGGTGGAGCGCACGGCGACGACGCGAACGGCTTCACCTTCCTCGTGGAGGCGTACCGTGCCACCTTGCCCTCGTACCAGGGTCGTCCGACGCTGCCGGTGCTGTGGGATCTTCAGACCGGCACGATCGTCAGCAACGAGTCCGGCGACATCATGAGGATGCTCGATGCTGAGTTCGACGGACTTGGCGACCACCCGGGACCGGACCTGTATCCAATCCCGCTCCGCTCGGAGATCGATCGCATCAACGCGTGGGCCTACGACGGCGTCCAGAACGGTGTCTACGGATGTGGCTTCGCGACGACGCAAGAGGCATACGATGCAGCGTTCGCGCAGCTCTTCGAGGCCTTCGGCGCACTTGATACCGTGCTGGCCGAGCGGCGGTACCTCGCGGGCGACGTCATCACCGAGGCCGACTGGCGGCTGTTCCCGACGCTCGTCCGCTTCGATCCCGTCTACCACACCCACTTCCGCTGCAACGGGCGTCGACTGATCGACCATCCACACGCGTGGGCCTATGCGCGCGAGCTCTACCAGGTCCCTGGCATCGCGGAAACCGTTGATCTGGACGAGATCAAGGCGCACTACTACACGACGCACGACGACCTGAATCCCAAGCGCATCGTGCCCGGCGGGCCGATCGATGCCGATTGGTTGCTGCCGCACGGGCGCGACGCCACCTATCGCGCTCATGAGGTGTAGTCGCCTCGTTGACGGCCACGGCCGGGTCATCGGCGACCTGCGCGTCTCGGTCACCGACCGCTGCAACTTCCGCTGCCAGTACTGCATGTCGGCGAAGGGCCTGCCCTGGCTGCAGCGTGCCGAGGTCCTGACGTTCGAGGAGATCGAGCGCGTCGTGCGGCTCGTCAGCTCGATGGGCGTGCGCGCCGTGCGGCTGACCGGCGGCGAGCCGCTCGTGCGCCGCGAGTTCCCACGCCTGGCGTCCATGCTGGCGCCGCCGGTCGACGACCTCGCGGTGACGACGAACGGTTTCCTGCTCGAGCGCGACGCCGCGGCCCTCGTCGAGGCGGGGATCACGCGTTTCAACGTCTCGATCGACTCGCTGCAGCGCGACCGCTTCTTCGAGATGGCGCGCCGCGACGCCCTGGACCGAGTGCTCCGTGGCCTGGAGATCCTCGCGCAGTTCCCCGAGGCCCACCCCGATCAAGATCAACGCCGTCGGGATGCGCGGGTTCACCGAGCAGGAGATCCTGCCGTTCGCCGCGTTCGCACGCACGCATCCGTACGAGGTGCGCTTCATCGAGTTCATGCCGCTCGACGCCGACCACGCGTGGGACATGGACAGGTCCTCACCGGCGAGGAGATCCGCGCCGCGATCCATGCGGTGTATCCCCTCGAGGCCGAGCCACGCGAGCCGCACGCCAACCGCGCGCGTCTACCGGTTCGCTGGCGGCGTCGGGCGCATCGGGTTCATCAACCCGGTGTCCGAGCCGTTCTGCGGCGACTGCGACCGCATCCGCCTCACCGCCGACGGCAAGCTGCGGACGTGCTTGTTCAGCGTCGGCGAGACCGACCTGCGCGAGCCGCTGCGTTCCGGGGCCACCGACGACGACCTCGAGCAGATCATCCGCGACGCGGTGTGGCGCAAGGAAGCTCAAGCACCGGGTCAACGAGCCGGGCTTCGTGCAGCCGGCGCGGACGATGTCCGCGATCGGCGGCTACCGTGGTCGTCACCGTCCGCTTTGTTCGCCACGCTGCGCGAGCGCGCCGGCGCTGACCGCATCAAGCTCACTCTGCCGGACGGCGCACGCGTGCGCGACGCGCTCGAGGCGCTCGGACCCGTGCCGGGCGATCTCCCCGTCGTGCTGGCCGTCAACCGCGAGTACGCCGACCGCGACCGACTCCTGCACGACGGCGGTGAGGTCGCGGCCGTCCCGCCCGTGTCCGGCGGTGCGGCTTCCGTACACATCAAAGTGACCACGGGAGGTCTTTCGCTCGACAACGCCGAGCTCGTCCGCGACCCGTGCGCCGGCGCGGTCGTCGTCTTCTCAGGCGTGACACGCGCCGTGGCGGAGCTGCTGTACGAGGCGTATCGTGAGATGGCCGAGGCCGAGCTGCGGCGGGCTCGCCGAGGAGGCGGTCGACCGGCATACGCTGTGCGCTGCTGCCGTCGCGCACCGCATCGGGCCCGTACCGCTGTCCGAGCCGTCGGTCCTCGTCGCCGCATCGGCGCCTCACCGCCCCGAAGCCTTCGCCGGTGCCCGCCAGCTCATCGACGACATCAACGTGCGCGCCCCGATACGGAAGTGCGAGGAGGGCGCCTGGAAGCACGCGGCGGTACCACCCGTGCTGGGACTCTGACCGGACGGCATCTCTGTCGCCCAGTCGGCATCCCGGACCACACCGTCCGTCTCACCGAGCTACGGCACGAGGCGGTAAGACCGACACAGCGCGTCGTGAGGAGCCCCTCGTAGTGGAGCGTCGTCATGAGCGGCTCCGCCGCTGAGTCACCGCGTCGGATCGATGAGCTCACCGGGTGCGCCCACGCGGGGGTCAGGCGCTGAGCTGTTCGCGTACCCGGGGCACCACGTGAGAGGCGAAGTGCTCGATGCGGCCAGAACTGCTCTCGATACCCTCCCCCGGCAGCTTGGCCCAGAAGTGAAGATCGCGGATCTGTGGCCACGCCCGTAGCAACGCGACAAGCTCGTCGACGGCCGTCTCGGTATCGAGCAGGCGGTAGCCGCGCGGATCGGACAGCACAGCGTCGGGGTCGGGGAACGATGGCGCGTCCGCGGGCGGGCCGAAGACGCCCCATTCCGCGTACTTGCGCATCTGGTACGTGGCGTGTCCGCCGATCTCAGACCAGGTGCGTTCCGGGTCGTCGGAGACGATGAGCCAGTCGCCGTGGTAGACACACGCGTCGGCCCGCGCCTGGCCTTCTTGCTCGAGCGCGTCCAGATAGACGGGGATGTGCTCGGGGCGCGACGCAAGGAAGCCGTCCCCAATACGCGCCACACGCGAGATCGCGTCATGGCTCACCGCGCCGATCACCACCTTCGGCGGCACCGCCGGTACGGGTGTCACGCGCACTGCCGGATACGAGAAGCGCCGGCCTCGAACCGTAATGGGTCGCCCGACCAGGACCGCCGGAGGATTTCGATGCCCTCCTCGAGCAGGCTTGGCCGGTGGTTCGGCCTCCGGCCGAACGCCTCGAACTCCTCGAGCCGGTAGCCCTGGGCGACGCCCAGCTCGAAACGCCCGCCACTTAGGATCGAGACGGTCGCAGCGTCCTCCGCTACGCGGACCGGGTCGTGCAACGGCAGCACGACGAGGCTCGTCCCGATGCGCACGCGATCGGTGCGCACCGCGACCGCCGCGGCGAGCACGAGCGGTGACGGCGTGTAGCCGTCTTCGACGAAGTGGTGCTCGGAGAGCCAGACCGACCCGTACCCGAGGCTCTCGGCCCAGACGATCTGGTCGACGATCTCGCGGTACCCGTCCTCAGGCGACCGGCCCTCGGCGGGCGGGAAGCGGAAGTCGTACCAGAGGCCGAAGCTGAGCTCGCGGTCCTCGGCAGTCACGCCAGTGACCGTCGCACCGCCCGGCCTCGCCCGACCAGCGTTGGACGACCTGCGGGCACGAAGATCGACGATCCGCCGGACGCCCAGGGCAGGACCGTCAAGCGTCTTCGGGCTTCTCGCGGCGTGTGCGAAACTGCCTGGCCGAGGTGCTTCCGTCGGCCCGCGCGAGGTACTCGGCGGCGGCCAGGCCGGGCACGACGTCGGCGTACTTCGCCGCCATGTCGAAGAGGTTCGCCTCGTGCGGGCCGCGCGCACGGTCGCCGCAGCAGTCAGCAGCCACCAGCACCGGAAAGCCCGCCTGCATGAGGTCGACGACCGACGCCCGCACGCAGCCGCTTGTGGTGGCCCCGCAGACGACGACCGTGTCGCACCGTTGCGCCGTGAACAGGCTCGCGACACCGGTGCCGAACAGCGCGGAAGCACCACGCTTCACGATGACCGGCTCATCCGGTCGCGCACCGAGGCGCGGGTCGAGCTTGGTCCATGAGCCGCCGGCGCGCAACTCGAGCAGTCCTGGCATCTTCTGGGCCCAAACGCCGGCCTCGGCGTCCGCCCCGAAGCCGATGACCGTGAAGACAATGGGCCGCGTATTCGCGCGTGCGACGTCGAGCAGGTGCCGCGTCGCCTCGACCGGCTCGGATAGGTCGCTGCCGACAGGACCGTCGGGTGTCGTGAACCCGGTCTGCAGGTCGATCACCAGGACCCCCGGGCGCGTGCCGAGCGTCAGCGGCCCACCGATGCGGGCAGCCTGGTAGATGCACCGCGTCTCTGGGTCTACCACAGCCACAAATCCGACCTGGTGCGCGTGGACGCGGTCATACCGCGACCGCGACGAGCTTCTCCCCGAGCCAGTCGATCATCGCGAAGCGCGCCCGCGGGCCGAGGTTGTGACAGCAGTGATCGCCCTCCGGCTCGACGATGATGTCGAGCGCGGCGTTGACCGCCCCTGCACGCAGGCGATCGATCTGGTCGAGCTGGATGACGTCCAGCCCCCCATGATGATGCAGCGTCGGACAACGCAGTCCGTCGATCACCGGCGCGCAGTCGAGGGACGCCTGGGCGATGCGCTTCGCCTCCTCCAGGTCGCCTGCCCCGCTCACGTAGCGGTAGGTCTCGCGCGCCAGGATCCCGCGGTTGTCCCAATCAGCCATGTCGAAGAAGCCGCCCCAGGACACACATGCCGCAAATCGCGGATCGGCAGAAGCCGACTTGAGTGCGTAATGCCCACCGAGACTGCGGCCCACCACCGACACCCGCTCCGGATCAACCTCTGGCCGTTCGAGCAGGTGATCGAGCACCGCCGACGTGTACCGCTCGAAATCCGGCCGCAACTTGACGGAGAAGAACATCTCGCCCTGCCCTGGCCCGTCGAACGCATACGTCGCTATCCCCCGCGTCAGTAGCTCGTTCTCGAACGTGTAGCTCTCCTCCTTGGTGCTCTCGAGCCCACCGAGGAGCACTGCCAGCGGCACCCGCTCGTCCTCACGCCGGGCCGCCGGCACCCGCAGGAAACCAGGAATCTCCGTGTCATCGATCGGCACGTTCACGCGTTCAGCGGGCGGGTCCAGGTTCGGCGCCGCCAGGTCGTACAGCTCCACCTTGCGTCGCTGCCCGGCCTCGCGCCGCTCGGGCTCGTGATGCCACAGGTACTGCGCGTACTGCCAGCACAGCGACCCCAGCCACGTCAGCTGCCCGGCCGTTCGCCGGTGACCACGCTCCAACGCCTCCGCGCCCAATCGCGCGTACTCGTCGCCGCGAGCGCCCCAGAACGCGAACCACTGGCCGTCCTCCAAGCTCTCAGCAGCCTGGAGATCGCACTGCGGGATGCCGTCCATCGACAGCCGCCCGACATTCAACATGCTCGACGTCATCTGTCCTCGCTTTCTTGGGTTGACGCGTCACCCGCCTGGCGACGCAGCAGACGGTGGAGAAACTGCGGGGTCACTGGCACGCGGGTGATGACGCCGTCTGCGCCCAGCGCGTCCTCGATGGCGTTGGCGATGGCGGCGCCGCCGCCGAGCCCGCCGGTCTCGCCCACACCCTTCGCGCCCAGCGGGTTATCGGTGGCCGGGGCGTCCTCGAGCACCAGCGCCTGGATCACGGGGACCTCGGAAGCCGTCGGCATGAGGTAGTCCATGAACGTGGTCGTGAGCGGCTGCCCGGAGTCGTCGTAAACGAACTCCTCGAGCAAAGCGGCGCCGACGCTCTGAGCCGCCCCGCCCACGAGCTGACCTTCCACGAGCATCGGATTGACGGCGCGACCGACCTCTGCCGAGACGAGCAGCCGCCGGATGATCACTGCACCGGTCCGAGGATCGAGCTCGACCTGGGCGAGCGTGACGCCGTACGGGTGGTTCTGATGGGCCGCGACGTATACGTGCTCGGCGCCCAACCCCGGCCGCCGGCCCGCGCGAGCTGGCTCATCGCGTCGCAGCCGGCCGCGAGCCTCACCGAGACCCAGGCTCAGCGCCGGCGCGCCGGCGACGGCGGCCCTGCCATCGGCGAGGACGACATCGTCGGGGCGCACCTCGAGGCGGGCGGCGGCCAGCCTGCGCGCCTGCTCGGCCGTTGCTCGCGCCGCCATGAGCACCGCCCCTCCGCCGAGAACCGTGCTGCGACTGGAGAACGAGCCCATGCCGTACGGATCGATGTCGGTGTCGCCGTAGGTCACGTCCACGTCGGACGCAGCGACACCCAGCTCGTCGGCGGCGATCTGCGCGAGTGCGGTCTCGATGCCCTGTCCGACGGAGAAGCCGCCCGTGACGACGCGCACGCGCCCGGTTGTGTCGACTCGGACCGATCCGGTCTCGTGCAGGCCGAGGCCGCTCTTGTCCACACCGACCGCCATGCCGACCCCCACGAGCCGACCCTGCGAGCGCAGCGTCTCCGCCTCGCGCTCCCACGCGTCGAAGCCTGCCGCCGCGAGCGTCTTCTCGAGTGCGCCCGGCACGTCCATGTCCGCGAGGCGCACGTCGTCGCCGAGGATGGCGATGCCCGGCTCGTACGGGAGCTCGTCCGCGGTGAGCAGATTGCGCCGTCGGAGCTCTGCCGGGTGCAGCGCCAACTGCCGTGCGGCAACGTCGAGCAGGCGTTCACGGACGAAAGTCCCCTCGAACCGCCCCGGACCGCGATACGGACAGATCGGCGTCTTGTTCGTCGTGATGACGTGGACGGTTCCGTGGTAGGCAGGGACCCGGTACGGCGCCCACAGCAGGCCGACGGAGATCTCCGACGTGATGAGGCCCTGGGGCCGCACGTAGGCGCCGATGTCGTGCCACGTCACATCGCGGAGTCCCAGCAGATGGCCGTCGGCGTCGAACGCCGCCTCGATGACGTGCTCCTGCTCCCGCGCGTGGCTCGTGGCAACCAGATGCTCCGGCCGGTCCTCGATCCACTTCACCGGGCGGCCGAGCATGCGGGCGAGGAACGGGATCGCCACGTGCTCGGGATACACGCCGGCGCGCGAGCCGAAGTTGCCGCCGATGTCGTCTTGCACGAGATGCAGGTCGTCCTCGGCCATGCCGAGGAGCTGCGCCAACGGACGGCGATGCGAGGCGGGGTTCAGGGGCCCTCGGATCCACAGGCGGCGTCGTCCGCGGTCGTAGTCGGCCAGGCAGCCCCGCGTCTCCATGGGAACTCCGGCTTGCCGCCCGGTCGAGAGGCGCAGGTCGATCGTGTGCGCCGCGGACGCGAAGGCCGCATCGACGTCACCCCATGCCCGGACGATCTGCGTGACCTCATTGCCGCCCTCCCAGAGTGCGGGCGCGTCCGGCGACGCGCCCGCCAGCGCGTCGACGACCGCTGGAAGGGGATCGACGTCCACGACGACGAGCTCGGCGGCATCCTCGGCGGCGTACTCCGTCTCGGCGACGACCACGGCGACCGGCTCGCCGACGTACCGGACGCGTTCGCGGGCCAGCACCGGCTGCAGGAACGGCGAGAGGTCGTACTCGGTCTGGGTCCACCTCGGCGGCATCGGACCCATGTCGTCGAGGTCCTCGGCGGTGATGACGGCGAGCACGCCGCGGACTTCCCGGGCAGGGCTCGCGTCGACACGCGCCAGGCGACCATGGGAGACGGTCGAACGCACGAACCGCGCGTGCGCCTGCCCCGGCAGATCGACGTCGTCCACGAACCGCCCGTGCCCTCGCAGCAGGCGGTCGTCCTCCAGACGGAGCTGACGGGTTCCGACGTTGGGGGACACAGCGGAGGTGGACGGCTCGCTCATCACGGACACACTGGCCGCGACTCTAGGCGCGACCATGCGTCGGGTGCTCCGCGTCTTTTGTACGAAGTGGTGGCGGCGCGTCATTCGTTCGACCTGCCCGGCGGCGCGGGCGCCGCCTAGCATTGACGCGTGGACGTCGAGCGCGCGATGCGGCAGATCTCGGAGCGGCTAATCGAGCTATCCCCGGGACTTGCCCAACGGATTTTCGACCACCAGACCATCGACCCCGCGTCGCAACGAGCACTGGCCGATGTGTTCTCGATCGAGGTGCGCAAACGCAGCATCGCCGCCTCGCTCGACTCGATCTTCACCGGCCTCGGTACCGGCCGCAGCACCCCCGATGAGCCCCCGGCGGTGAGCATCGAGTGGGCCCGGGTCGCGGCCCGGTCCGGCGTCGAGCTGCAGGACGTGGTCCGGGCCTATCGCGTGGGGCACGCGCTGACGTGGGAAGTGGTCCTCGAGCAGGTGGACGAACTCATCGGGGATCGCGCCGAGCGCCTGGCGGCGCTGCGGATCGCTTCCAGATTCCTGTTCGATTGGAATGATCAGGTGACGATGCAGATGAGCGTCGCGTACCAGCGCGAGCGCGAGCGCATGTACCGCGACCGCGAGCGCCGGAAGCGCGAGCTCATCCGCGATCTCCTCGAGGGCCTGCCCGTCGACGCGACGGCGCTCGGGTACGACCTGGGCGGTCCGCACGTCGGGTTCGCGGCCTGGGGGGCCGCACCCCAGGACCTCGCCCGCGGCATCGCGACGGACCTGGGCGTGTCACTGCTCACGGTCACCGGGGCGACGGACTCGGTGCTCGGGTGGTTCGGCGGCCGCGCGCTCGACCAGCTCGAGTTCCCGGACAGGAAGCTGCCGGACCCCTTGCCCGGGACCCAGCTGGCGCTCGGCCGCCGCTACGAGAACGTCGAGGGATTCCGGCTGACCCATCGCCAGGCCACGCAGGCGTGGCGGGTCGGCCAACTCGCCGGCAACCGCGTGACGCGATTTCAGGATGTCGCCATCGAGGATGTCGCCATCGAGGCGCTGGTCTGCGACGACCCCGCACGCGCCCGCGAGTTCATCGACAATGAGATCGGCGCGCTCCTGACCGGCGACGCGCGAGACAGCGTGCTCAGGGAGACGTTGCGGGCGTACTTCCGCACGGGCCAGAACGCCGCCTCGGCCGCCCCGCTGCTCGGCGTCCACGAGCGCACGGTCGCCTACCGACTGCGCACCATGGAGGAACGTCTCGGATGCTCAGTCGGCGAGCGGCGCGACGAGCTCGCCGTGGCGCTGCGGCTCCTCGACCTCGTCGGGGGCGAACGCGACGCCGCGGCGTGACGCCGATCGGCGAGACCGCCTGACCCGGTCCGGCGGTCAAGCCTAAGGACCGTAACGTCGAAGAACAGCCAAGTCCGACGGCGGCTAGGCGAACTGCGGCACCTTGACAATCCTCACGGAGGTCGGCTCGACGCCGACCTCGCGCATCAACGCGGTTCCGCGGAGAACGGATGCCGTGCGGCGGTACTCCTCCAACGCCCCCACGCTGCTCCAGTATGCGATGAGCTGGACCGTGTCGCCCTCGACGAGCAGCGTCGCCAGGTCGACGTCGGCCGGACGTGTGCCGACGTGCTCCTTCATTAGCGCTGCGAGCCGGCCAGCCTGCTCGCTCGTCATCGTCGCCTCGAAGATGACAGCAGCCTTCATGGGTTCTCCTTCGGTCGGGGGCCTCGGGCTCAGGCGGCCCGCCGGCGGTGCGTGAGCGCAGCGGGTGCCACGCTGATGATGAGCGGCGCCGTCGCCGGGCTCATCGGCAATCCTGCGCCCTCGCCCTCTAGCGCGATACACCGATGCCGAGCAGCCGGTTGGCCGACGTTGTGTCTTGCGGTAGGTCGGCGACCGTCGCTCAACCGAGCAGGTCGACGAGCCAGTCCGCCGACGTCGGACATCCGCACTATCGCCCGGCGCATCGCGCGAAGCAACAATGGCCGAGAGCGCCAGTGGCCGCGATGGTGATCGTCACCGTCACGCCCGCAACGGCCTCGGAGTCGCCCGCCATGCCTCGCCTCACGCGAGACCAAGCGCCTGAGCGCCCATCGCCAGACGCCAACGCCGCACGAGCGCACGGTCATGCGAGTTCGCGCGAGCCTCGTGCGTAAGCCGGACGCCCGCCGTGCGGCGCAGCAGCGGCCGAGAGCGAGCCCATGACAGCCTCGGTGCTCGAGCTCGAGCATCTTGGACGCCCATCGCCTCGACGAGCCGAGTGAGCTGGGCGTCGCATCTCGCGACGCAACTCGATCGAACCGGACCAAGTCGTGAACGTGCCACCTACGTTGAGCCGAGAAGCCGGTCTGCACCCTGGCTCCTCAACACCGTGACGCATCGCGGTGGTCGTCCGGCGGGGAGATGAGCCGCGGTGGGTCGAACGCCCGCACGGGGGGCGGCTCATCCTGCCAGCGCTCGACGTCGACGAGCGTCGTCAGCGCACTCGGACCCTGCGCGAGCCGCGAGGTGCCCTTGTCGAGCGTCAGGACGTTGGGATTGCCGTGACGGTCGAGGCTGCCGGGCGTGCGCGGATCGGCCGGATCGAACCACGCGCCGGTCGAGAGCTGGACGACGCCAGGCCGCAGCGCGTCGTCGAGCAGCGCGCCCGCCAGGCAGGCTCCCCGGTCATTGAAGACGCGGACGACGTCGCCCGTCGCGATACCGCGCCGCGCGGCATCCTGGGGTTCATCCGGATGGGCTCCCGTCCGGCGATCTTCGACTGCTGCGACGCGTCGCCGTGGTCGTACTGGCTGTGCAGTCGGGTCGCCGGCTGATTCGAGACCAGGTGAAGCGGGAACCGCTCGGCGAGCTCGGAACCGAGCCACTCGGCCGGCTCGGCCCACACCGGATGGCCCGGGCAGTCGTCGTAGCCGAACGCGTCGATCGTCGCCGAGAACAACTCGATCCTCCCCGACGGCGTCGCCAGCGGCGCGACGTCGGGGTCGCGGGCGAACGCAAGGAGATCGCCCGCTGGGGGCTCGCTCGGTATGGGCATCTTCACGCGCCCCTGGCTCCAGAACTCGTCAAATGCCGGTAGCGCGACATCGCGGGCGGCAAGTTCGGTCCTGGTCTGCTCGTAGAGATGGCGAACCCACTCATCGGCAGAACGCCCTTCGGAGAACGCCGGGCCGAACCCGAGCCGGTCGGCGAGGCCGCAGAAGACCTCGAAGTCCGTCCAGGACCCGGCGGGTGGCTCGCAGGCCTTCTGCTGCGCGCACAGCCACGGGTCATTCGTGCCCGCGGCGAAGTCGTTGCGCTCCAGGAACGTCGCGACCGGGAAGACGATGTCGGCGAACTTCGCGGCCGGGTTCCACCATGAGTCGTTGACGATGACCACGTCCGGGCGCTGCCACGCCTCGACGAGCCGGTTGAGGTCCTGATGGTGGTGGAAGGGGTTGCCGCCGCACCAGTAGATCGCGCGCAGGTCGGGGAAGGTGATCCGCCTGCCGTTGTAATCGATCGTGTCGCCCGGGCGCTCGAGCACGTCGCAGATTCGCGCAACGGGGATCGCCACCTCGACGGCATTGGCTGGCTGCGGCAGCGCGGCGATCCGCTGCCGCGCCCTCTCGATGCCTATCGCGTGCATCGAGCCGTAGCCCGAGCCGAAGCCACTGCCCGGCTCACGCATCCAGCCACTCATCGCGGCGAGCGCGACCGCCATCCAGTACGGCTGCTCACCGTGGTCAGCGCGCTGGACCGACCAGCTGACGCTGACGAGCGACCGCTTCTCCGCGAGCGACCGGGCGAGATCGCGGATCACACCGGCCGGCACCTCGCTGATCGAGGACGCCCATGCCGCGTCCTTGGGGATGCCGTCCCTCGCGCCTGTGATGTAGGCCTCGAGGCGTTCGAAGCCGATGCATCGCGTCGCGAGGAACTCCGCGTCATGCCGATCCTCCGCGATGAGCGTGTGCGCCATACCCAGCATCAGCGCGACGTCCGTGTTCGGGCGCAGCGCGACCCACTCGGCGTCGACCAGCTCCGAGACGTCATCCTGTATCGGCGAGACGTTGACGAACCGGACCCGCGCTGCCCGGCACCGCTCCAGCACCTCGCGCGTGTGATGAAGTCCGACCCCGCCGTCATTGACCTGACGGTTCTTGACGGCCAAACCGCCGAACGCGATCACGAACTCGCAGTTCGCCGCGATCTCCTCCCACCGCGGCGTCCGCGAGACGATGCTGAACCCGTCGCCGCCGATGACGTGCGGGAGAATCACCTCCATCGCCGCGCAGCTGTAGCTGTTGAGCGAAGCGGTGTAGCCGCCCGCCAGCTTGAGGAACCGGTGGACCTGGCTCTGGGCGTGATGGAAACGGCCCGAGCTGCCCCAGCCATACGAGCCGCCGTAGACGCTCGCGTCGCCGTGCCGCTGACGCACCTCCGCCAAGGTCCCGGCGGCGAGATCGAGCGCGTCGTCCCACGACACCTCGACGAACGCGTCGGCGCCGCGTCGATACGCCCCGTCTCGAGGCCGGTCTTCAAGCCACCCCCTGCGCACGGCAGGACCCTGTACGCGCACCGGCGAGTCCAGCGCGCCGACGATGCCGGCGCCGATCGGTGACGGCTCGGGGTCGTCGGCCACCGGGTCGATGGCGACGATCTGCCCATTGTCGGTCTCGACGTCGTACAGACCCCAATGCGTCGCAGTGGGCGTACGCGCGCGGTTCGGTGTCGGCTGGGTGCTCATCGTCCCTCCTGCGCCGGCAGAAGCGTCCGGGCCGGCCGGCAGCCTGCCCGCACGCGGTCGTCGGCGCCGTCGTTCACCGCAAATGCCGCCAAGTGGCTCGTGCGACGCGTACACCGATCAGGACAACATCGGCGCCGCGCGTCTCCCTTCAGCTGCGGGTCGTGTGACACGCGTCAGACCGAAGACCTGGGCCTCGCGTACACGACGTCGTGCCACGTCGTCTCGCCCGGCAACGTCTGGAGGCGTCAAGTCGCTCGCGGGTTCCCGCGAAGGCCTCGTCCGCATGCCACGCCTCCCAGTCGGCGCGCGTGCGCCAAACGCCCACGATGACGCGCTCGTCTTGGCCCTCCAACGGCATCAGCAGGTGTCCGGAGATCCATCCCTCGCGCTGCTCGGCGTTCTCCAGCCGCTCGCGCATCGCGGCGTCCCACTCCGGCTCGGAACCCTGCTTGAGCTTGACTCGGGTAATGATGGTCATCATCTGGGTCATCTCCTCTTGCCGTTAACCGAGCGCGTCGTCGAGCGTGGCGTCGACGACCGCCTCGAACGACGCGATGGTGTGACCGCTGGCGAACCCGTCCACGAACGGCAACGCGGCATGCATACCGCGCGCCAGCGGACGGTATGACGGCGACGCGCTGAGCGGGTTGAGCCACACGACCCGCCTGGCGAGGCGATGCAGGCGCTGCATCTGCTGGCGCAGGAGCTCCGGGTCGCCCGTCTCCAGACCGTCGGAGTAGATGACGACGACGGCGCCGCGCACCACCCGCGACTTGCCGTGCCGGCGGAGCAGCGCCTCGACGGACTCGCCGATCCGGGTTCCGCCCTCTCGGTCCTCGACCGCCTCGCAGACACGGTCGAGTGCGTCCTCCAGCAGCGGCCCACGGAGCAGCGGTGCCACGCGCGTCAGCTGGGTGCCGAACGTGAAGGCCTCGTGCACCCGCTCGGCGCGGACGAACGCCGCGCACGCGAGCAGGAGCGCGCGTGTCGTCGTGCGCATCGAACCGGAGACGTCGAGGAGGAACGTGACCGGCTGAGGACGGACGCCCGGGGCCGCGAATCGCGGCAGCGCTGCGTCGCCGCCGAGCCGGTGCATGTCCCGGATCGTCCGCCGCAGGTCGATCGTGCCGCGGGGCGCCGACCGCCGACGTCGGGTCGGCTGCAGGGGTGGACGCCGGCGCACTGCGCCGATCGCGCGCGCCAGCTCCGCGACGTCCTCGGCGCTGAGCTGAGCGAACGGGATGCGCCGCAGGATCTCGGCGCGGCTGGCCTCCGCGAACTCGCCTTCGCCACGCGCTGCCTCGGGCCCGTCCAAGTCGCCGTCATCCCGATCTTGCTCGGGTGTGGCGGGTTCCTCGGGAGGGGGAAGCGGGGACTCGGTCAGGACGGCGCGGAAGACTCGGTCGTAGACCGGGAGGTCCTCCGGGCGCGACAGCAGCGCAAGACGGCCAGCCCAGTAGAGGTCGCCGCACACCGCGACGCCGGTGACGAACGCCCGGCTGCGGTCCGTGCCGACCGGCAGACCCTCCTCCCGCAGCGCCGCCGTCAGACGCGCTGCGACGCCGAGCGCGTCAGGCGCCGAGGACATCTGCCAGCCGCGCCTCGACCACGGTCTGGTCGTCATAGTTCTTGACGACCCATCCGAGCGTGGCGCGTGCCGCGTCCGTGTCGAGCTCCTCGCGGCCGAGCGTCGCGACGCTGCGAGCCCAGTCGATGGCCTCGGCCGGGCCGGGAGTCTTGACGAGACCCAGGCCGCGGAGCCGTTCGATCGCGCGGGCCACCGCCCAGGCGAGCGGTTCGGCGACCTCCGGTGCGTTGTGCCTGATGATCTCGACCTCGCGCTGCACATCTGGAAAATCGATCCAATGGAAGAGGCAGCGGCGCTTGAGCGCGTCGTGCAGCTCGCGCGTGCGGTTGGAGGTGATGATGACGACAGGCGGCTCGTCGGCATGCACCGTGCCGATCTCGGGGATGGAGATCGTGAAGTCGGACAGGACCTCGAGCAGGAAGGCCTCGAACTGGTCGTCGGCCCGATCGAGCTCGTCGATGAGCAGCACGGCTCGACCGCCCTGGCGGACCGCGCGCAGGAGCGGCCGCTCGGCCAGGAACTCCGGCCCGTAGAGCGCTTTGACCGCACCAGGTCCCTCGGCTCGCGACGCGTGCAGCGCCAGGAGCTGGCGCGGATACTCCCAGTCGTAGAGCGCCTGCTGGGCGTCGATCCCCTCGTAGCACTGCAGGCGGATGAGCTCGGAGTCCAGAACGGCAGCGAGTGTGCGCGCAAGCGCGGTCTTGCCGACGCCGGCCTCGCCTTCGAGCAGGAGCGGCCGGCGCATACGCAGGCTAAGGAAGACGGCGATCGCCAGACCCTCGTCGGGCAGGTAATTGCGCTCGCGCAGCGCCGAGTCGACCTGCACGACGGTGTCGAACCGGAACGCCGGGCTCGCCTGACCGGAGTTCTCAGCCGTCATGCGAATGCCACTTCTGAAGCCTCGCCGACGACAGCGTAGACCGGGACGATCTCGTAGGGCTCACGCATCACCATGGCGCTCGATCGCGAGGACCGCCGCATCGACGATCTGCTGGTAGCCGGTACAGCGACACAGGTTCCCCGAGATCTCCTCGCGTACGCGGTCACGGTCGAGCGCTTCTCCCCGCGCGACGAGCGGCTCGAGCGTCATCAGGAAACCGGGCGTGCAGAAGCCGCACTGGAGCCCGTGCGTTTCACGAAAGGCCTGCTGCAGCGGGTGCAGCTCGCCTCCCGCCTCTGCAGCGAGCGCCTCGACGGTTCTGACGCGATGCCCCTCGGCTTGGACGGCCAGCATCGTGCACGAGCGAACCGGCTCGCCGTCGAGCTGGATGGTGCACGCCCCGCAGATGCCGTGCTCGCAGCCGACGTGCGTGCCGGTCAGACGGGCCTCATGCCGGATGAAGTCCGACAGGAGCATGCGCGGCTCGATCGTCCGGACATAGGCCTCACCGTTGATCTCGATCTCGACATCCCGCTTCACGCCTTCCGGCCCTCCTCTGGTGCAGCTGCGCGCGCGATAGCGCGTTCACACATCGACTCGATGACCCTGCTGCGGTAGTTGCCCTTGCCGTGCCCGTCGCTGACAGGCGCGATGTCGCCGACAGCGACGGCCGCTGCCTCCCGTGCCACCGCCGCATCGACAACGGCCCCTTCGAGCAACCGCTCGGCGGCATGGGCCCGAAGCGGGACGTCGCCGGCTGCCAGCAGCGTCACGCGCGCGCGGGTGCAGGCGCCCGCGGCGTCCGCGGTGAGCACGACAGCCGCACCGCCGAGTGCGTAGTCCCCATGGCGTCGCGCGAACTCCTCGAATGCCACGCGCGTTCCCGTCGGCGCCCGGGGGACGTCGACCGCCACGAGCACCTCGTCGTCGTCCAGCACCGTCGTGAGATGGCTGACGAAGAACTCCTCTGCGGCGATGCGCCGCTCTCCTCGCCTGGACGAGGTGATGAGCGACGCATCCAGCGCCGTCATCGCGACAGGCAGCTCGGCGGCGGGGTCGGCGTGCGCCAGCGAACCGCCGACGGTGCCGCGGTTGCGGATCGCGGCGTGGGCGACGTAGCGGATCACCTCGGTGAGCAGGGGTTGCTGCTCCGCGACGTGGCTGGAGCGCTCGAGCGCCGACTGCCGCGTCGCAGCACCGATCCGCAGTCCCTCCGGGCGGTCCTCGATCCCCGCGAGCGGCCGGACGCGGTTGATGTCGACGAGCACGTCCGGGCGCGCCAATCTGAAGTTCAGAAGCGGGATGAGGCTCTGGCCTCCCGCCAGGATCTTCGCGTCGTCGCCGTGCTCGGCCAGCAGTGCGAGCGTCTCCTCGAGCGTTTCCGGGTCCCGGTAGTCAAACGGCGCGGGCTTCACGGCGTGGCTTCCTGCCGCGGCACGTCGAGCCCGAAGCGGTTCGTCGGATCGTCCGGCCGCCATGTGCCGCGCGCGCCTTGCAGCCGCTCGCCCATGTCGCGCGTGCGATGCAGCAGCGCGCGCCCGCGCCGCAGCGCACCCACCTCCCAGCTCTCGAGCGCCGAGACGACATCGCCGCCAGCGTGCTCCAGGGCATGCGCCAGCGACCACGCGTCGGCGCACGCCTTGGCACTTCCCGCCGCGGCGTGCGGCCGAGCGGTGACCGCCGCGTCGCCGATGAGGCAGACGCGGCCGCGCGCCAGCGCCGGCACGTCGGCGTCCACGATAGCCGTGATGAAGGGCGCCTGGGCGGTGGTCACGAGCTCGGCCAGCTGCGGCGACAGCAGTCGCTCCGCGTCGGCACGTATCTCGGTGACGAAGCGATCCTGGACGAGTCCTGCCGGCACGGAGACCGGGCGCGGCAGGCCGGTCCGGTCGGTCAGCAGTTCGTCGTACTGCAGTCCGGCGGCGACGTTGCGGTACCACGTGAAGTTCACTCGCCGTCCGACGACATGGATGTCGTCGCCAACGGTTGGGATCGGGTACGCGACGATGTGCTCGTCGCCGAGCACGCCGTACGTGAAGCAGTTGTCGAGCGCCCGCCACGTCTCCGGCGACAGCTCATCCTCGCCGGCAAGTCCGCGCCATCCGACGTAGCCGGAGTACGACGCCTGGACTCCGAACAGCCGCTGGCGTCCGACGGAGTTGACCCCATCGGCGCAGACGACCAGATCGAAGCGCCCCTCGGGACCCTGCGCAAAGCGCAGGTAGACGCCGTCGGCGTCCTGGTCGAGTCCCGAGAGCGTGTGCGACCGGTGATAGCGGTCATCCTCGAAGAGGCTTCGCAGCCCGCGGAAGAGGGAGTTCCACGCCGTGAACCGGTAGTCGCTCGCCTCCTCGTGCTGCACGCTGCCGTCACGTGCCAGGTACTGCAGCCGCTCTGACGTGAGGCTGATGTCGTCCAGCGCGATGGAGCTGCGCTCGACGAAGTACCGCACGGTGGGCTCATGGACGATGATGCCGGCGCCGAGTCCTTCCAACAGCTCGGCCGAGCGCTCGAAGATGTGCACGTCATGCCCGCTGTCGCGGAGCAGCAGCCCCATCGTCAGCCCGGCGAGCGACCCGCCGACGACCGCCACCCGAAGCCCGCCACTCATGGCGCCGACACCGAAGTCGCGCGCGTGCCGTCGAGCAGGCTCCCGGCTCCCGGAACCGTGGTGTCGAGACCGAGCGATTCTAGGATTCGGAACGTCGTCGCGACGGAGGCTGACAACACTGGCTTGCCGAGCTGGTCCTCTGCGCGCTCGATCGCGGGCAGCGACGGGCACTGGACGCACGCTGAGAGCACGACCGCGTCGGCGCCGTCGACATCCAGCTCCGCGAGGTGACCGAGCAGCGTCAGCCGGTCTATCTGCCCCACCGACAGGTTGTGGGAGATCTCGAGCGAGAGCGAGTCGACGACCTCGATGCCCGCATTCTCGATGTAGCTCACCACCAGCTCCGTGATCGGCTTCATGTACGGCGCGAGCACGGCGATGCGCCGTGCGCCGAGAGCCTGGACGCCCTCGATGAGCGCCCCCGCGCTCGTGACGATCGGCACCGTCACTCCGTTCCTCTCGGCGGCGCCGGCCAGACGGTCCTCGGCGATGCGGTGATACCCGGGCCCCTGAGCCATGAGCGCGACGAGGCACGCGTACGCGATGACGTCGACGGCAGCATCGCTCACCTCGATCGCACAGCGCTCGCCGTCGTCGACCATGCGCTTCAGCTCCTGGGTCGTGACCGACTGCAGCCGCGAGCGGCTCGAGTGGAACGTGAACGTCGCGTCCTCGGCTGTCCGGCGCGCGAGCATCGCCGGGATCTCGGTCTCCATCGTGGTGTTCGAACTCGGGACGATGAGCCCGACCCGGACGTTGCGACTCATGCGTGATCTCCGTCATGGACCTCGATGGCACGCATCTCGATGGGCGCCTCGCGGTACGCCTGGGCGAACTCGGTCCGTGACGCCCACTGCCGCTTCGGGAAGACGCGTCGCGGCAGCGTAAAGGTCGTGACAGGCTCGGCGAACGGATACGGGCCGATGCTGACCTTCCACGCGTCGACCGGCCGGATGCGCAGTGTGAGGTCCTCGCCGCCGTAGCCCGTGGGCGCGGGGCCCAGCGCCGCTTCCGTTCCGCCGACGAGGTCGTTGAGGCAGAAGTACAGGCAGAGCCGGTCGCAGATCTGCAGGAGCTTGTAGTCAACCCAGCGCTGCTCCTCGGCGACGCCGAGCTCGGCGGCGACCGCGTCATGGGCCGCGTTGCGCTCCTCGACGAAACGGTCGACCTGCTCGCGCCGTGTGTCCTCGAAGGTCATCTTGAGCGAGGGGTCCGTGCCGTACCGGTTGGTGTAGAGGCCGGCAGCGTGCATCGACGCGAGGACGCCGGCGTAGCGATCCTCATCCGAGACCGCCTCGACCATCGCGCGAAAGAACGCGAGATGCACACCGATACCGATGTCGAACACGTTGAGCGGACGGCCGTCGCCGTTGCGGTGATCGACGTCGGGCTCGCGCTCCCAGATGGCCCACCCGTCGTCGTGTCGCCGCGCCGCCGTCGCCAGCGATGCGCGGGCGCGCGGGGCCTCGAACGCGTCGTTGCCCCAGGCGCGGGCGATCTCGCCGCACACATCCCCGTGGTCCGGCTGGGCCACGACCTGCCACGAATCTCCTGATCGCGGACGATCATTCCGCCACCTTTCCGCCCTCGGAGGGCATGTCGACTACCTCGCCAGCTTCGGCCACCCCTGATCCGGCGCCTACGCGCGGGCCGCACAAGAGCGCCTGCCGCTTGTACGACATGCGCAGATCCGCGGCCGTCGGTCGGCGACTGACGGCGTCTTAAACAGACGAGCCGCCTTTTCGGGCGGCTCGTCAGGAGGAGGGCGGAGAGGGCCAAGACCACCGCCGGCGGCAGTGTGCCACTGCCGCGGACGCCGCTCTTTGTGCGCATGCGTCAGGCTCGGCCACTCGATCTGCGGTTGTCACAGCGGCCGTCGAGCACGACGGCCGCAGCCCGCGCGCCGTGGCGAATCTTGAGCCGGGCGCAACGTCACCGCAACTGCTCACGACAGCGCGCGTCCGCGCACGCCCACGGGGTCGCGGAGGAACGAAGCGCTTCGGCTGGCTGTGACGTGCGCCTCTCGCTCACGCGCGCGGTCGCGGTGCTCGTGGCGGCCGATCGCGCGAACGTGAACGACGAGTCCCGCGTCGACGCAAGATCGCGCACGGCAGCACCTCGACCGCGACATCGCTGTAGACGAGGGTGGCGCTGCCTGTCTGGCTGGCTGATGCCGCTGCGCGCGCGCATCAAGGCAGAACCTGCAAAACGCGACCTCAACGTTGTCACATCACGCAGGGCCGCCCGATCCTCGATGCGCCACCTTGGAGGCGACATCGACTCCGGAGATCAGATGAGCACCTACAGCATCGCGGCAATTCCGGGCGACGGCATCGGCCGGGAAGTCCTTCCGGCCGCGTGCCGCGTTCTCGACGCAGCCTGCGCCAAGCGCGATGCACGTCTGTCCTACGAGACGTTCGACTGGTCCTGCGAGCGGTACGGCCGTGAAGGAGCCATGATGCCGCCTGACGGCTTGGAGCGGCTGCGGGACTGCGACGCGATCTTCCTCGGCGCCGTCGGATACCCCGGCGTGCCGGACCACGTCTCGTTGTGGGGTCTGCTCATCCCGATCCGACGCGGGTTTCGCCAGTACGTCAACCTGCGTCCGGTCCGCGTCTTCGACGGGCTCGCCAGCCCGCTGAGGGCGGCCGAGGACCATCCGATCGACTTCGTCGTCGTGCGGGAGAACACGGAGGGTGAGTACAGCGAGGCCGGCGGCCGCTTCAACCGCGGTCTCGACGACGAGCTGGCCATCCAGGAGGCCATCTTCTCGCGATCGGGCATCACCCGGATCGCGGACTTCGCGCTCGAGCTCGCCAGCCGCCGAGGAAGGAGGCTCACCTCGGCCACCAAGTCGAACGGCATCGTGCACACGCTTCCGTTCTGGGATGAGGTGGTCGCCGAGCGCGCCGCGCAGCACCCGGACATCGAGCTCGCGAGCGAGCACATCGACGCGCTCTGCGCGAAGCTCGTGCTGAAGCCTCAGAGCTTCGACGTGATCGTCGCGTCCAACCTCTTCGGCGACATCCTGAGCGATCTCGCTGCTGCCGTCGCCGGCTCGATCGGCATCGCCCCATCGGCCAACCTCAACCCCGAGCGCGAGTTCCCTTCGATGTTCGAGCCGGTCCACGGCTCGGCGCCTGACATCAGCGGCAAAGGCATCGCAAACCCCCTGGGCGCGATCTGGTCCGGAGCCATGATGCTCGACCATCTCGGCGAGCATGGCGCCGCGATGGACGTCATGTCGGCGATCTCCATCGTGCTGGCCGAGAGCGATGTGCGCACTCCCGACCTCGGCGGCAACGCCGCCACGACGGAATTGGCCTCGGCGGTGGAGGACGTCATCCGCGCGAGCGCCTCGACAGGCGCTGCTCGCTGACCTCGAGTCCCCGATTCGCCCGCAGAGCGCTGCGGCTCGGCGGGCAAACGACTGCCCATGCTTGACAGCAGCCCCGCAGCGACGGTCGCGGGTCCCAGTCGAGTCGCGGGACCGGGCCGGGTCCGCGAAGACCAACACGGCCTACGCGTTCCCGGCCGCTCACAGCACGAGGATCCGCTCGGCCAACCCGCTGAAGCGCTTCAACCGCAAGATCGGCCGCCGGAATGCCTGGCGCTGGTGACCCCGAGCAGTGCTTGCCTTCACTTGCGATGGCTCGCGACGAGTCCATCTGCCTGCCGCTCCCCGCTGTTCGTCGGGACGGTGAGCACGAGGCTGCCGCTTGCACCCGACGCGCCGTCGCGCCGGGATCGACGACGACCGTCGTGAACGGCGACTCGACGATGGCGGGGCCCTCGATCGCCTCATCCTCAGTCATGGCGTTGAACTGCAGAACCTGCGCGTCCACCCACCCGACCTCGGGGAAGTGCACCCGCCGCTCGGACACCGCCGCCTCGCCGGCCTCCGGACGGAGCATCGGCGTGCCGTCGCCCTGGCCCAGTCGACAGGACACGCGGGCGCGCATGCTGAGGATCTCGATCTGCGCCTCGGGCTGGTTCACCGCGAACACGTCCTGATGCAGCGCATGGAACTCTGCGCGCAGGCGCTCCACGTCGTGCTCGCTGCCGAATCGCTCGATCCGCAGCGGGACTTCGAGCTCCCACACCTGGTGTGGGTAGCGCGCCTCGAGCGAGAACTCGATCGAGGACTGCGGGGCGTCAGCTCCCGCGTCCGCGATGAAAGCTTCACAGCGGCCGCGCAGCTCGGCGAGCACCCGGTTCGCCTCTTCGTAGTCGAGGCTCTCCGTGCTGGACACGAACGTCGCCGCGTAATCGGCCATCAGGTCGGACATGAGCCCGCCTGCTGCGCTCAACGCGGCACCGACCTGCGGGATGATGAGCTGCCGGCAGCCCAGACGTGCCGCGATCGCAGCAGAGTTCAGCCCCGCGGCGCCCCCGCCGCCCACGAGGACGGCCGAACTCGGGTCGACGCCCTGGTTGACGGTGATCTCCTTGATCGCCATCACCATCTGGTCGGTGGCAAGCGTCAGGATCGCCGCCGCAGCCGCGTCTCGCCCCAAGTCGAGCGGCTTCGCCACGTGGTGGTCGATCGCCTGCCTGGCCCCCTCGACGTCCAGCGCCATCTGACCGCCCAGGAAGTACTCCGGATCGATGAAGCCCAGCACGAGGCTGGCGTCCGTCACGGTCGGCTGCGTGCCGCCTCGCCCGTACGCGACCGGACCCGGCACGGCTCCCGCGCTCTGCGGACCGACGTGGAGCAGTCCGCCCTCGTCGACCCACGCGATGCTGCCGCCACCGGCGCCGACGCTCTTGATGTCCACCGACGGGAACCCGGTCATGTGACCGAAGTACGGCTCTCCGAGCCACGTCTCGCGCGTGGTCGGAATCCGTCCGCGGCGAACCAGACTCACGTCGTACGTCGTGCCGCCGGTGTCGGCGACGATCGCCGTATCCGTCGCGCCATCGAGCCGCGCGAAGTGCCGTCCGGCCACCGGCGCCATCGCCGGGCCCGAGTTGATGCTGTGAATCGGCTCGTCCGCCACCCGCGCAGCATCGAGCACGCCGGCGTTGGACGTGACCATCAGCACACGCCCACAGAACCCAGCATCGCGTAGGCGGGCTTCGAGACCGCGGAGATAGTCCGTCATCAGGGGCTTCAACGAAGCGTCGATGACCGCCGAGGACGCGCGCCGGTACTCACGCAGCGTGGGGTTCAGCGCGTGAGCGAGGGTGACCGGCACGCCAGGTAGGTGCTCGTCGAGCAACGCGCCGACGCGCCGTTCGTGCTCGGGGTTGACCGTCGCCCACAGCAGGCACACGCCGACCGCTTCTACCTTGTGCTCCCTGAGGCGGGCGATGATGTCGTGGACGGCCGACTCATCCAGCGGACGGACGATCTCGCCCGCGGCGCCGATGCGTTCGGGGATCTCGAACGTCAGCGAACGCGGGACGTACGGGTCCGGATAGAGCCGCGTGTAGTCGAACGGATCAGTCCGTCCGCCTTCACGGAACACGAGCACGTCGGGATGTCCCGCCGTCGTCAGGAACGCCGTCCGGGCGGTCGCTGCGGTGACGATGGCGTTCACGGCGCGAGTCGTGCCGTGGATGAACATGCTCCCGGACCGCAGCAGCGATTCCAGGTCGACGCCGCGCTGTTCCGCTGCGGCGGACAGCACATCGAGGATGCCTCGCACGGGATCCTCGGGCGTGGTCGGCGACTTGTGCAGCGACAGGTTCCCGTCGTCGTCCTCGATCACGAGGTCCGTGAACGTGCCGCCTGTGTCGACAGCGAATCTCATCGTGCTCCCTCGATTGGCATGGACGGGCTGCTCCACCCAGGCGGGCCGCCTCGAAAGGTGCATCCTCGCGGCGCCGCAGCGCGGCGCTCGGCCCGCTCGTGTGCGTTGCTCATGGCGTCACCACGACGCCGTACACCTCAGCCGCCCGCTCGCGCGTCACATACCCCTCGCGCACGTCCCGTTGCACGAGCTCGGGCCGACGCTCGGATGGGTTGCCGTAGCCGCCACCTCCGGCGGAGTACGACAGCACCGTCTCCCCGGGCTGCAGCGTCGTGCTGCTGTAGGGCTCGAGCGCGCTGAGCTGACCATCCGCGCAGCGCTTGAACTGTCGGGCGGTGGCTCCTTCGCCGCCTCCTCGGACGCCGAGCGCGGCGTGCGAGGAGCCCTCCGCGGTCCAGACCAGGGACACCGGACCGTGGGTCGGACCGAGCTCGACGAGGTTCGATGGCGCGCCCCGGTGGCGTCCGGCCCCTTCGGTGTCGGGCACGATGCGGTCCACCTCGATGCGGATCGGGTGCAGCAGCTCATCCAGTTCGGTGCTGTCGCGCAGGATCATCCCAGCGCATCCGCCCGTGTGCGTGAGCCACCCGTCCCCCCACGCATGTGCCGGCCCGCCCGTGACGCCGAGGATCAGCATGTTGACGAAGGGCGCGTCACCGTGGCGAGGGTCGGTGCCGGAGATGACCGAGGACGCAACCGGCAGGGTTCCGCCGCACTCGGCCATCCCGACGTCGTCGCCCAGCTCGGCCAGCGCCATTTGGACCGCGCCGGCAAGCCGGTCAGCCACCCCCGTCGTCGCCGTGGAGCAGCTGACGGGGTGTGAGGGGATACCGCACACGCAGTTGTCTCGCAAACGGATCTGCACGCGGCGGAAGCTGCCTCCATTGGGCGGGATCCCAGCACCCAGGCTATTGAACACGCCCAGGAGGACGGCGCTCCGAGCCGTGGCCTCCGTCAGGTTGATACCGCACGGCACACAGTCAGGGTTGTCGGAGCAATCGACCTCGACGATGCCTTCGTCCGGCCGGACGTCGACCGTGACCCGAATGGGCAGCCCGGCCTCGAGGCCCGGCACAGGCATCGCGTCGTAGGCGGTGCTCGCCGAGACACGTGCCGTCGGGAGCGTGCTCAGCCTCGCAGCCATCAAGCGCTCGCTGTAGTCAAACCAGGCGCGGCTGTAGTCGACCAATGCCTCCCATCCAAGCTCGTCCCCGAGGGCGAGCAGCTCCCGCTCACCAACCCGCGCCGCGCCGACCATCGCGAGGTAGTCGCCCCGCCACATCTCGGAGACGCGGATCCGCGCCTCGCACATGCGAATCACGTCTTCCACATCCTCGTATCCGCGCTGCACTTGGACGGACGGGAAGATCAGCGCCCCCTCCTCGTACACGTCCCGTGCCATCGGCATCGTCGTCGTGGGCATCGAGTTCCCGATATCGGCGAGATGCGCCTTGACCACAACGGTGAATCGGTGGATGCCGTCAGCGTCCACCACGGGCACCACGAGGCAATGGTCACCGGCATGGGAATTGCCGTCGTAGGGCGAGTTGTGCAGGAAGGCGTCGCCCGCATCGAGATCGGGATGGACCTCGCGCATGTGGCGTGCGACGAGATCGGGCCCGGAGAGGATGTGGATGGGCAGGCTCTCTGCCGCGGCGAGCAGGTGGTCGTCGTGCGTCACGATGCACGCGGAGAAGTCCTTGCCGGTCGCCAGGACCCCGGACCGACCAGTGCGGAAGAGCGTGTTCGCCATGGCCCGGACGATGCTCTGCATCCGGTTGGTGATGACGGCGAGGCGGACCTGATCGTTCACAGGACCATCTCCCGGGCGATCCGCGTCTCCTGAACCGCGAAGCCGCGCTCCGCGAGCGCCCGCAGGAAGACGGGCGGATCGAAGGCGCCCTCAGCCGGCACCACGCCGACTGGGCCGCCCTCGGCGATCAGGTCGGTCCCGATCGCCGCGCACACCCTGGTGAGCCACGCCGAGGCGGACGCCCCGACGGAGCGGACGACCAGATCGTAGATTAGCTGGGTGTCGACGCCGTCGCGCGTTCCGTTCACGATGACGTGCTTGGCGTTGACCGTTCCCGGTCGGCTCGATGCCGCGGCCACCGATCGCGGCCGCCGCGAATGCGGCGGGGGACAGCGACACGTCTCCAACGGCGACGGGTTCCTCGCTGTGCAACCCGAGGTCGAGGAGCCCTCGGACCAACCGCTCCTCGTCGTCGCCATAGCCGAGCATACGTCACGTCCTGGACGTCGACGAAGCGCGGAAGGGTGATGGGCTCCGGGTGCGGAGGTGATAGACGCGGATCGGCCCGATCGGCGCAGCGAAGTCGACGGTCCGACTCTCCCTGAAGCACGGGCGCCGGCGGAGCATCCCGTCCTCGCGCACAGGCGCGTCGCCCACCGACGACTCGAAACGCGTCAGCACGATCCTGCGACATGCCGATCGGATCGTTGAGATGCGAGTAGAGCTTCGATGCTGCGCACCGACGTCAACTGGTCGGCGCCGTGCCGGCCGAGCAGCGCGATGAGGCCGGGGCCGGCGCCGGAGCCCGGGACGACCCGGCAGCCGGCTCGACGGGCGTCGTCGTCGAGGGCCAACAGCTCCAGCGTCGTCTCCTCGTAGGAACCGAGGTCCACGAGGTGCATCGCCGGCGGCGATCGCCGCCCGGGCGACGAGCACGGCGTACGCGCATGTACGTCGTGTTGAGCACGACGTCCGCGTCCGCGACGGCCGACGCAGCGCGGCAGCGTCGCGGACGTCGACCACTCGCGTGCACACGGTCTGGCTGCCGCGATCTCCAGACTCGAGCCGCTCCACGCTGAGGTCCGGCGAGGACGACTCGTGGACGTTCGCGTCAAGAGGTCTTCGACCGCGACACTCGCCATCGCGCCGGCGGCACCAAGAATCAGCACGCGCGCCATGTAGGCTTCCTCCGATTGATTTTCAGGTACTAGCAGGACTTGATGGTGAAAGCACCGCGCGAGACGGGGTCTTCGGTGCCCTCGTCCGTGCCGGCGTGCACGACTGCGGGCGCACGACCGTGAGACGCAGACGCCGCCCCGGCCGGGCGGCGTCCGCTGTCGCAAGACGGCCCCAGGTCAGGAGACGCCCCACAGGGACTTGAACTCCTCGCGGAAGTCCACCTCGGTCTGCCAGCGCTTCCCGGCCCACTTCCCGACGTTCTCCTTGGTGAAGACCATGTAGGGACACTTGCCGCCGGCGAACGGCTCCCCGTTCATCGCGCGGTTCAGCTCGTCGACCGACGTCCAGGAGCACCACGCCCACGAACGTGCCGCGTCGGCCACCTGGTACTCGCCCTTGGCGACGAAGGTCGTGTTCTGCTCGTTGGCTTCGAAGGAGATCACGCCGATCTCGTCACGCCCGGCGGAGCGTAGGGCGTTGACCACCCAGACCGCGAACCCGTCGAACGGTGCATAGATGTAGTCGATGCTGCCCTTCGGCTTGCCCTGCAGCATCGAGGTGATCTGCTGCTGCAACGGCGGCCCGACCTTGAGAACGGGACCTTCATACTGCCAACGATCTCGACCCCCGGGAACGACTCGAGGTAGCCGGTGAACGCCTTCGCGCGGTCGTCGTTCGCTTCGTTGTTGGCCGCCTCCACCATGAAGACTTTGGCCTCCCCCCCGCTCTTGTCGGCGACCCACGCCGCAAGGGCCTCTGCCTCCGGCCCTAGGCTCGGGGGCACCGCTCCGTCGACACCGCCGTACCGCGCGATGTTCACGCCTGCCTGCATGAGTACCGGGATCTTCTGGTCACTCGCCTTCTGGAGGAGATCGGCTAGCGGCTGGGGGTCCAAGGCATCAACGATGATCCCGTCGGCACGCTGCTCGATCGCGGTCTGGAGGGCCTGACGCTGCTTCGCCACGTCCGGCGTTCCATCGACGAGCTTCGGGCGCCAGCCGATGGTCTTCGCCGCCTCGCCCATGTCGTCGGCGGCCGCCTTGCACTCAGGAAGAAGCCACGTGCACGTGATGATGTGAACGTTCTGCCCGGCCTTAGGCTTCGGCGCCTCAGGCGGCGCCCAGGCGTTCCAATCGGTCACGGGTGCCGTGTACTTTTCAGCGTCGATGCGAGCCTTCTCCAGCGCCCCGCCCGCCTGGGCGGAGGTCGTACCAGCGCCGCCAGACGACGCTTCGTCGTCGGACGAGCCACACCCGGTGACGACCGCCAGGACGGCGATCGTACCTGCGACACCAATCCACTTTGCTCCGTGAGATAGGAGTTCCTTCATGAGGCACCCTCCTTGTAGGGCTCTTGATCGACTGGTGATCGCACGTGTCTGAGATCAGCGGCTCGCGGCAAGCGCGCGGGTTCCGGCGACGGCCAGCAACAGTGCAACGCCGCTGATGATCGGGCTGACGTACGACGCGGCACCGACCGTGAACGCCCCGCTCACGATCGCCGCGATCAGATAGACGCCGACGAACGTCCCGAGGACGTTGAACTCACCGCGCCGGAACGTCGAGCCACCGATGAACGCCGCGGCGAACGCGGGCAGCAGGAACGTGTCACCGGCCGTGCCGGACGCCGAGGCGGTCCGACTCGTGAGGACGATGCCGGCGACCGCGCAGAGCGCTCCGGAGGCGACCAGGCTGTACACGATGTGCCGCTTGACGGCGACGCCGGTGATCTCCGCCGCGGCCCGGTTGCCGCCGATGGCGTAGAGATTGCGCCCGAACGGCGTGTTGGCGAGGACCCACCACAGCACGCCGCAGACGATGACCGCGTAAAGGGCCGGCAGCTGGAACCCTGCGAGCTCCGTGCGCGTCAGCGAGACGAACTCGTCGGGGATGCCCTCGAAGATGATCTCGCCGCGCGAGTACCAGAGGATGATCCCGCCGAGCACGGTGAACGTGCCGAGCGTTGCGATGAACGAGTTGATGCCGACGTACGCGACGAGGATCCCGTTGACCAGACCGATGCCGACGCCCAGGGCCAAGCCGATGGCGACGGCGGCCGGCCAGGGGAGGCCGCTGCGCGCCATCAGCCCGGCGGTCACGAGGCCGACGATCGTCAGGATCGCGCCGATCGACAGGTCGAACTGACCGCAGATCATCGGAATGGTCAGGCCGAGCGCGACGAGCGCCAGGACCGCCTGCTCACTTGCGATCGACTGGAAGTTGCTGAGTGAGGCGTAGTCCTGGGGACTCGCGATCGAGAACGCGGCCACGCCGATGACGAGCACGATGATGGGGCCGTACGGGCCGAGCCGAGCTGCCCAGGACGCGACGCTTCGGTTCTCGCGTGCCCGAGCCTGGTCGGGCACGACGTCGTCGCGCCCGGCTGGCCGTGCATCGCGCGCCGCATCGGGCGAGGGGGTCTTCGTAGGCATCGTGATACTCACTCCTGGTCCGAGAACAGCGCGTGGACGATCTGCGGTCGAGAGGCGTCTCCCGGCAGCTCCCTGGTGATGCGACCGCGGTTGAAGACGAGGATGCGATCGGCGACCAGCGGCAGCTCCTCGAGGTCGGACGAGATGAAGAGCACGCCGGTTCCGGCCGCTGCCAACCGGCGAACCAGGCCGTAGATGTACTCCTTGGTCGCGATGTCGATCCCGGAGGTCGGCTCGTCGAGGATCAGGCACTTAGGCTCGAGGTCGAGCGCGCGGGCCAGGAGCACCTTCTGCTGGTTGCCTCCGCTCAGGTCCCGAACCGGCGACCGCGGGCTCCGGCGCCTGATCTCGAGCTCGTCGACGAACCGTTCCGCGGCGTTCGCCTCGCGCTGCTTGTCGAGGACCAGCCCACGCCGTGCGTAGCGCTCGATGTGGCCGAGCGAGAAGTTTTCGGCGACTGTGAAGCTCGAGACGAGGGCGTTCTTGCGCTCCGAAGGAACGAGGACGATGCCGTGCTCGATGGCAGCCCGGAGATCGCCCGATGGCACGGCTCGCCCGTCCACGGTCACCGCCCCGGCGCTTGCGGGCGACAGCCCGGAGATCAGGTGCGCGGTCGACGACCGACCCGATCCGACCAGCCCGGCGAGCGCGACGACCTCGCCGTGGCCGATCGTGAAGGTGGCCGGGACGTCGAGGCCGGCCCCGTGGAGCCCGTCGACGCTGACGCGGACCGACGCGTGCTTGCGGACGCCGGTTCGAACGCTCTCGTCGCCGTCGGGGTGGCCGCCAAGCAGGCGCACGAGATCGGCCCGGGTGAGCGTCGCCCGTGGCACGGTCGTGACGACCTTGCCGTCGCGCAGGATCGTGACCGCGTCCGCCACGCGCAGGATCTCGTCGAGCCGGTGGCTGACCAGGATGGAGGTCACCCCCTCCTCCTTGCGGCGCTGCACGAGATCGAGCAGATGGTTGCTGTCGGCGTCTCCCAGAGCCGCCGTCGGCTCGTCGAGCACGATGATCCGCGGGTCGTGGCGCATCGCTCGTGCGAGCGCGACGAGCTGCTGGTGGGCCGGGTTGAGATCCCGAACCGGTGTCGTCGGGTCCACATCGAGCCCGACGAGGTCCAGCAGGCGCTTCGTCTCGGCCGTCAGCGTCCGCCAGCGAATCGCGGTGCCACGACGGGTCGGATAACCGCTGCCTAGGATGACGTTCTCGCGGACGCTCATGTCCGCGGCGAGGTAGAGATCCTGATGGACGAAGCTGATTCCGAAGCCGCGGACTTGGTGCGGGTTGCGCAGATCGACGCGCCGGCCGTCGATGGCGAAGTAGCCGGCGTCCGGCTGATGCACCCCGGCGAGGATCTTGATGAGCGTCGACTTGCCCGCGCCGTTCTCGCCCGCCAGCGCATGCACGCTGCCCGGCTGGACAGCGAGCGTCGCCGCGTCGAGCGCGAGCTGGCCGCCGAAGCGCTTCGTGACCTCTCGGGCCTCCAAGATGGAGGAACGACTCTCCTGGTTCGTCACCGGCTCCCCCTCATCGCCGTACTTCTACCGGGCGGGAAGAACCGCGCTCCACGAGACGAAAGTACGAATCCGCTCTCGTGCCGAGACAAGTGTGTGAGCGGCCACGGCGGCGCGTTCAGTCCCATCCGGCGGGCACGCGACGCCCACGGCCGCGCGGCCTCGAGTTGGGCGCTCAGCGCGAGGATCACGGCTTCTCCTTGCGGCGGTCCCACCAGCTGGATGCCGATGGGGAGCCCATCGGAGTGGATGGCCAACGGCAGGCTGATCGCCGGCTGCCCGGTGCAGTTGGCCGGATAGGTGAAACTGAGCCAGTCGAGGTGCTCGTCACCTGCCGTCGCGGGATCGGCTCCCATCTCCCCGATCCGCGGGCCAGTTCGGGTGAACGTCGGCGTGATCAACACGTCGTAGTCGTCCCAGAACGAGAGCACCTTGCGACTCTCGGCATGGATCGAATCCATGGCTCGCACGAAATCCGGGCGGAGAGGCCATCGCCGAACTCGGCCGAACGCGCATTGGCCGGATCGAGCAGCGCGCGATCGGCGACCGGATGCGCGGCCATCGAGGCGGCGAACACGACGACTTGCGGGTCGCGGAACGCCTCCGTCCGCGGACCTCCTCGTCGAGCTCGTGTCCGGCTCCTCGCACAGCGCTGCAACGTCGCGCACGCTGCCGGCGATCTCCGGGTCCACCGCAACGCGTGCGTCACTCGTGAACGCGATGCGCAGACGCCGCGGGTCGTGCCCGCCGCGTCGAGGAAGGGCTGCGGCGGGGCCTCAGCCCGGTAAGATCGCCGGACAGATGGCCGGCCATGGCGTCCAGTCCGGCCGCCGCGTCCGCGACGGTCCGAGCGAGGACTCCGTCGATCAGGAGCCCGCCCCACCCTGCACCGGACGCGGCCCGAGCGAGATCCGCCCGCGGACGGCTTCAGCTCACCACGCCGCAACACGCGGCAGGATGCGGACTGAGCCGCCGCCGTCGCTGCCGTGACTCAGCGCACAGAGGCCCGCGGCGATCGCAGCGGCGGCGCCGCCGCTGGAGCCTCCGGCCGGGTGCTCGATGTTCCAGGGGGTGCGAGCGGCGCCGTGGAGCCCGTGGTCGGTGACCGGGCGACCGCCGAGCTCAGCCGTGGTCGTCTTTCCGAGAATGAGGCAGCCGGCCTCCTTCAACCGTGCGACCGCGAAGGCATCCGTGTCGGCGACGTCGTCGCGAAACGCACGCGAGCCGCGCGTGAAGGGGTAGCCCGCCATGGGCACGAGATCCTTGATCGAGACGGCGACGCCGGAGAGCGGCCCGGACGTCGTCTCGCTTGCTTGTCGCTCGGCGAGCTCGGGCGTCGTGATGCAGTAGGCGTTCAGGACATCGTTGAAGCGGTCGATCCGTTGCAGGTACGAGACGGCGAGCTCAGACGGAGTGACCTCACGGCGAACGATGGCCGCGGCCTGGTCCAGGGCGGGGGTGAAAGGACCCGTCGGGGGCGCGGCGCTCACGACTGCCCCCCGCCCGGCCGGCGGGCGTAGATCCGGCCGTGCTCGTTGCGGACGTGCGGCGTCAGCGGCCCGAACCCGTAGACGCGATCCATCTCCGGCGTGCTCAGTGCGTCCGGTCGATCCAGGTCGTACATCGCGAGAAACCGCGGCTCGCCATCGACGCACTCGTACCGAGCCGCAGCGACGAACCCGGGACAGTCGAGCACCTCGGGTACGTGGGTCCGGTTGTACCACTGGTTGAACGCGTCCTCGGCCTCGCGCTCAACATCGGCGCGCACCGTCAGGAGGTACGGGGCGGAGCGATCTGAGGAGCCCATGGCGAAGAGCGGGCGGTAGCTCCGACGATGCCAACCGCGCAGTGTGCGCATCCAGGGGCCCAAGTCCAGCGCCGCCCGGATGGGAGCGCTCTGCGCGAGGGCCTCGTACTCGAGCTCGCACAGCAGCAGGAAGCGCGGCTGTCCCTCCACACTCTCGAAACACGACGCGCGCGTCACACCGGAAGACGCGTGCAGCGCCGGAAGCTGTACGTCGGCCTGCCACTCGCGAAAGGCTTCCTCCGACTCCGCGGCAACATCGGCATAGGTGGCGATCACAAGCTCGCTTGGCATTGCGCTCCTTGGGCGATGAGTGGGGCCAGCACGTCGTCGGTGAACACATCAATCGACCTCGGCGGACGCCCCAGGACGCGCTCGACGGTGTCGGCCACCGCCATCTCGCCGCGGCGCTCGAAGTCCTGGTAGATCTCGACGAGCCCGTCCCCCAGCCATCTGGGCAGGCCAGCCTGGACGATGCGCTCGCGGAACCGCCCAGGCGGACAGTCCTCCGCGCCCACATCGCGTCCCAGCCTGTCGCCGATCCTGGCGGCCATCTGCGCGAACGTCAGCGCTTCGGGTCCCGTGACGGGATGCGAACCGTCGAGGACACGGTGACCGGCGAGCACCGCCGCCGCTACCTCGGCGACGTCGCGCGGATCGACATGGGCGATCGTGGCGGTGCCGCCGGGGAAGCTGATCCGACCCTGCGCGATGAGATCCGCCTGCGGGATCAGGTGGGTCATGAACGGCGCGGGCTCGAGCACCGTCGACGCGACGGGCGAGCGCGCGAGCCGCTGGTCCACGACGTGGTGAGGGCGGCGAAGGTACACGACGTGCGGATCGGCCGCGTAGAGGATCGACACCTTGACGATCCGCTGCACGCCCGCGCACTCGGCGGCGTCGATCACGTTCCACTCGTGGTCGAACTGATCGTCTCGGGGGGATGCCAGAAACACGCGCTCGGTTCCGGCCATGGCTGATTCGAGGGTCTTCGGCTCGGCCAGGTCTCCGTAGATCGGCTCGACGCCCAGCTCAGCGAGCCGGCGGGCCGACCCCCCGCTGTGAGCGAGGCCGCGCAGACGGCAGCGCCCGGCGAGGGTCTTCGCCACGTGTGCGCCGACCGTCCCTGTGCCGCCGACGAGCAGGATTGTCGGTTGGTCGAGACTCCCCATGCGACGACCGTAAGTCGGCGCACCGCGGACGGGCCATTAGACGGACGCACGACGCCGACCGGCCCGCCGTACGAACGCTCCACGTGTGCCGTCGATGCGTGGCGACAGGGCGGGGACCGATGCCTGTCTTTCGCAGGCCAACGAGCGACGGCACCAACGACATCGTCGAGCCGCACCACAGCTACGGCGCCACGGCGGTAGGGACTGGAGTTTCCCCGGTTTTGGAAAAGATGATTTAACCCCGGTTGCTTCCTGTGGAGTCGCGGTTCCAGAGTCCTCGGCCGTCACGGAGGACGCAGATGCCCCGCAGCTACCCGCCAGAAGTGCGTCGTCCGGTCGTCGAGCTTTCACCCGCGCTGGAACGCGCGTGAAGCAGCTCGCGCGGACGTTCGGGATCGAGGCGACGATCTATAACTGGCTTAGGCAGGACCGGATCGATAGGGCGAGATCGCCGGCTGGGCAAGCTGCGTCGACTGGACAGCTACTCAGCGGTGCACGCACGGCGGTCGCCGACTGGGGCGCGCGAGAGGCGCAAGTCTGAGCAGTCAGATAGGCGATCGCCTAGTTCGGACCAGCGAGACGTTGCGCGCATCAACACGGCGGAGAACCGTGTACTAGCCGATCCTACAGCGGCAACCGCAAGCAGGCCTCCCGCGATCTCGCGAGTGCTGACGCGTCCAAAGGGCGATGACACCCCCGGCTTCCGGCCGCCGGCGACGCTAGATGGTGCGGCCGGCGAGAAGGCGGTCAGGAACCCACGCGCCAAAAACAACCGCACGCGCGGCCCTTCGTACTCCATCAGCACTCGGCGAGCGAGAACGCGCGAACAGTTTCCAGACACAACATCGGCAACCTGGGCAAACCACCCCGCCCGGGCTTCCAGACAGGACACTTGAGAAGCAGGCCCGCTACCGGCCTCAGCGTCACTCGCGGCGATCCCGGATGGTCACCACCTCCACGACGCGGGACACCGCTCCGCGTGATCTTCCATCGACCGACGATTGCGCCCGGCCATGCGCAGAGGATTCAAGGCGCCGGACTCACACACCGTGTACTTCTCGGAGCTGTCGTTCGTGCCGACTCGGCGTCCCAAGCGCGAAGAACACGACGCGCAGACGCGAGCCCTGATCGAACAGCACGCCCGCCTGGAGCGGCTACCGCATGGCGGCAGCGTCTGCCAGCGGTTGGAGAAGAGTCAAGTCCCAGGATGTGGTGTAAGGGCTGAGCGCTTGCCTCGTCGGTGAAGCTGTCGGCTGCTCAGGCCGCGACGAGCTGAGCGACCTCCTCCTGATCGATGTCCTTGGTCATGGTCACGGCCCGGTCCGTCCCGGCCGAGAGAACCTCGGCCATCGACTTCTGGCTGATGTAGGCACGGCCAACCAGCCACTCGTCATTGGCCTCGATCGCGAGCATCGAGACCAGCCGGATCAGCGACGCGTCGTCGGGGAAGATGCCGACGACGTCGGTGCGTCGGCCGATCTCGCGATTGAAGCGCTCCAGCGGATTCGTGGAGCGCAACTTCGACCAGTGCTCGGCCGGAAACGCGTAGAAGGCGAGCACGTCGTCTTCGGCCTCCTCAAGCAGCGCGGCGATCTTCGGCAACCGGCTCTCGAGCTGGCTGATCGCCTCGCCCAGGCGCTGGCGGGCCTCTTGGAGTGAGTCGGCGGTGAAGATTGCGCGGACCATGGCGCCAAGCAGGTCGTGCTGGTCTTTGCGGACATGGCCGCGCAGGTCCCTGAGGAAGTGGACCGTACAGCGTTGCCACGGCGCGCCGAGCACCTGCGCCAGCGCGTTCTTGAGCCCCGGATGGGCGTCGCTGATGGCCAGCTGCACGCCGACCAGGCCGCGCGCCACCAGCGACCGCAGGAACTCGCGCCAGAACGCCTCGGTCTCCGCGGCGCCGACGTCGAGACCGATGATCTCCCGCCGGCCGGTCTCGTGCACGGCGTGGGCGATCACCACGCACTTGCGGGCGACGCGGCCGCCGTCGCGGACCTTTTCGACCTTGGCATCGACGAACAAGTACGGGTAGCGGCCCTCCAACGGCCGCTCTCTGAAGGCCTGGACCTGCTCGTCGAGCAGCCCGGCGATCCGACTGACCTCCGACTTGCTGATCCGCAGCCCCAGCGACTCGACAAGCTGATCGACGCGCCGCGTCGAGACCCCACACACATAGGCCTGCTGGACCACCGACACCAACGCCTGCTCGGAGCGCTTGCGCGGCTGCAGAAACGACGGGAAATAGCTGCCCTGACGGATCTTGGGGATCTGCAACTCGATCTCGCCCGCGCGGGTGTCCCACCGCCTCGGCCGGTAGCCGTTGCGATGCGTCGCCCGATCCTCGGTGCGCTCGCCGCGCTCGGCGCCGATGAGCTCTGAGACCTCGGCCTCCATGATCTCTTGGGCGACCGCCCGCACCGACTCCCTGATCACGTCGGCATGCTCGTCGCGCAGCACCTTCCGCACGACCTCTTCGATCGTCATCCTGCTGTGTCCGGCCATCGCCGGCCTCCTTACGTCGAACCTTGGAACGTCCGACGATGATGAGCGCCGCAGTGGCCGGATACGTTCGATCCGTCCGACGCGCTCTTACACCAGCCTAGGGACGTGACCTGGAGAAGTGGCGGTGGATGGACAGGATGCACACGGCCCGAAGCCAAGCAGGCTATCTCGAACCGCTCATTGAGCAGGTGTCCGCCGCGACCCGATCGCCCACGAGGACCTACTCGTGTTCCTGGCGATCGTCTTCGAGCCGGCACGCCGTGGCGTCAGCCGCGTTCGTCCAGCTCCGCGGCGGGCTATCGCCCGAGCCCCGCGACGTCAACTGGGCGAACCGCGCCGAGGCGCGCTGATCCGCGACATCGACAAGCAACAGCTCTGCACGACGTCACCCGCTCGGCCGCCCTGGAAGCCATCTTCCGCTACCCGGCAAGCGGCATCGACCGGTTCTTCCCGTGGCTGCGCGAGACGATCGCCCACCGCGCCCTAGACCACCTCAAGGCCGAGCTGCCCGAAGCCGCGGTGCAGTGCGCCAACCCGGCGGAGGCCGGCGCCCTACAGGAAGCCCTCGCCGGGTTCGACGCCGTCGAGCCGCCGCCGATGCGCGACCGCGCCGGCCTGCGCGACTGGAATCGACGCATCGACATGCGTCACCTCTACGACACCGTCGACGACTACTACGAGGAAAACGCCGTCCGTTCGGTCTGTAACGCAGCCGTCGGCCGGCTCCCCCGTCGCCAGGCCGAAGTCGTCAACGGCTACTTCTTCGAGCAGGCCACCATCGAGAGCCTCGCCGCCAGGCGCAACGTCAGCGAGAGCACGATCTACAACCAGAAGGCCGAAGCGCAACGCAAGCTGGAAGCCGACGACGGTTTCTTTGCGGCCCTCTACGGGCTCGGCGCGGTGCGTGACCGGGCTCGCGCTCAGGCTATCCAGCAGAAGTACCCCGACGGTCGCCTACCCGACGGCCGGCGCATCGTGCACATCGGCCTGGCCGCCTGAGGCACCGACGTGCACCTCACCACGGCGGCATTGGTGATCTCGATCGCCAACGGCGCCGCATCGCTCACTCTCACGCTGCTGAGGATTCGCGACACCTGGCAGCGCCGAAGAGGTCGCCGCTGATACCGACTTCACTCCGCGGATTCCGTCAGTCCGAGTTCAGCTGGGCATGGGGACATCAACCCGGCTTGCGACGTTCAGCCGCGCCAGCGTCGTCGGCGTCGAGAACCCAATCGTCGAAGTCGATGTCGGCGATGCGCATCGGCTGGCCGCCGTGGGCCTCGGGCCCCTGCACGTAGGTCGCCAGGAGCTCTCGCACGCACATGCGAAAGACACGAACCGCGATCTCGGCGTGCGGCCGCACGCCACGCCAGAACACCAACGTGTCCGACTGCGTGTCGATGTCCCCGTGCACGAGCGAGTTGCGCACGGCGTAGAAGTCCGACGCCCACCGCTGCGCGAGCGTGTACTCGCCCGGCCCCTTGAACAGGGTGACGGTCTCAGTGCCGCGGCTGTACGGACCAGTCCATTTGCCGATCTGGGAGACGAACTGATGGCGATCGGAGAAGTTCAGCAGCGATTCGAGCGCGATGTTGAGGTGGACCAGCCGCCATAGGCCCTTGTACATCTCGTTGTCGGTGAGGGCGTAGAAGAAGCTCTCCAACGCCAGCCACAGTCGCCGTAGCTCCCGGGTGCCGTCACGGTCGATGAGCTGCCCCAGAGGCGTGACGAAGTCGTCTTGGGGCCGGGTCGGCACGAGACTCGTCGGCGTCCATGGCGGACAGACGAACTGCATTTTCACCCCGTCGCTGAAGCCCATCAGTTTGCGGCCACTGCGCACGGCCGTGCCGCCCGTTCCGTCGAGCATCTGGTGGTAGAGCAGGAAGTTGTCTGACGAGCACGGCAGTACCGGGTTGTGGTAGCCGAATGCCAGCGACGAGAATGCCAGCGCGTAGCCGGCCCGGCGCACCAGCGCCCGCTCATCGTCCCTCAGTGGACGCAGCGGTGACCACGCGTCGACCGCGGCGACAACGACGCTGCGCACCTCCTCCTGCTCGGGCCAAGTCAGGTAGGCACGCTTGACGCGGTCCAATCGGTCCCGGTCGTCCGCGCCGAGCGTGACGGGCAGATCGTCGGAGGGGTAATCGAAGAACAGAATCGGCCCGATCCGAACTGGATTGCCGATCCTCAGCCATGGCATGAAGCCGATCTCTGCAAGGGATCGTGGACTGATGTCGCTCACACGAGCACGCTAGGGCGCGCACCGGCGGATCAACCCAACCGTCGAACTTGGGCTGGCGCGGCGGCGCCGGCGAGGCTCGGACCGCGCGCCGTCGGTCAGGCATCGGGCACCGTGAGCGATTGGCGGTCTCGGTAGGCGGCGACGGCCCGTGCGCAGGCAGCCATCTCGCAGGCGGCCAGCGTCTGCTCGGCCGTGGCCTTCCGCGGCCCGAAGGCGGTGATCACTCGGCGATCCGCCAGGCCGCTGGCGGGCGCCTGACGCTCACGCGGCTTCGGCGTGGAGCACGACCGTCACGGTGATGTCGCCGCGCTGCTCATTCGCGAGCCGCTGAGCCTCTGCGACGCGGGCATGCAGGTCGCGCTGCAGGGCCGCGGCGCTTTGCGGATCGAGCTGGAGCGTGACGCCGACGGTGCCGTCATCGCGCGCGACGTAGAAGTGCTGCAGCGCCCCACGCTTGGGCTGCGTGCCGACCAACTCGACCAGCCCCGCCTCAACGAGGATGCGGACGTGGTAGCTGACGACCCCGATCGACTGCTGGATGGTCTGAGCGAGCTCGCTTGGGCTCGCGGTGCCCTTGCGCAGCTCCGCCAGGAGTTTTGCCCGGATGGGATGGGCCAGGGCCCGCTGTACGAGTCGGCGACGATCGCCCGGCGGGCCCAGTCGCCGACATCGCGGATCGCGCTCCGCAGCACGCGCTCGTCGATCTCGCCGATGAGGCCGGTCTCCTCGGCCAGGGGGATGAACTGCGACGGTTCCACGAGCCGGCCGGTGTCCTTGCGCTGCCAGCGCACCAGCGCTTCGACGCCATGGATCCGTTCGTCGGGCAGCTGGACGACGGGCTGGTAGAAGACCACGAGCTCGTCATGGTCGATCGCGCGGCGGAGGTTGGCTTCGGCGTCCAGGCGCTCGAGGGCCTGGCGCTGCAGGTCTGCGTCGAAGACCTCGATGCGGCCGCGGCCGGAGGCCTTGGCGCGGTACATGGCGGTGTCGGCTTCCTGCAGCAGAGCGCTCGCGGTGCGCGGCTCGTCGTCGGCGCTGTGAATCGAGACGCCGATCGAGAAGCTGACGGGCACCGCTCGCGAGTCGATGCTCACGGGTGCCTGGAGCTCGTGCTGCATCCGATCGACCAGCCGCAGAAGCTGATGGTGGGTGCGAGCTTCGAGCAGCGCGATGAACTCGTCGCCGCCGAAGCGGCTGACGGTGTCGGACGTCCGAACGCTGGAGCGCAGGCGCCGGGCGATCTCCTGCAGGACCGCATCGCCCCTGGCATGCCCGAGCGAGTCGTTGATGCGCTTGAAGTTGTCGAGGTCCATGAAGACGACGGCGATCGCGTCGCCACGGCGGCGAGCGGCCGCGATCGCGTGTTCGGCGCGGTCCTCGAACAGCGCCCGGTTCGGCAGGCCGGTCAGGGCATCGTGCAGCCGCTCGTGCGCGAGCTGCTGGGCGGCGCGCTCGCTCGCGGGCGGCGGCAAGCCGCCGCGCCCCGGGCCGCGGCGACGCCGATTCGCAGCAGCGCCGCCAGGGCGATCGTGAACCCGCCGAACAAGGCCCACGCCACCACGCGCGGGCCCTCGATGGTCGCGTACAGCGCGTCGGTCGGAACGCTCAGCGCGACCCGCCACTGCGACGACGGCGCCTTCGCGGAGACGTACGTGCGATCGCCGTAGGAGCCGCTCGAGGACTGCTGGAGCGCCTCGGCCAGCCGCAGGTCCATCGACGTGCCGTCCCCGGCGTGGTCCGTGCTGCTGAGCACCCTGCCGTTGCCGTCGAGCAGGTAGCCGCGCGTCCCCGGCAGCGCACTCGCCGTCTCGAAGAAGCCGGCGGCGAAGCCATCGACGATGCTCACGGGACCGCTGCTGGCCACCACCCGACGCCCGGACCCCGCCTGAAACGGGACCGCGATCTCGATCTGCCAGCCCCGGATCGGCTCATGAAACGCGTCGGACAACGCCACCTGCCCGGCCAACGCCGCCCGCAGATGCGCGCTGCTCGAGACCAGATCGCGGTCGCCGCCAAGCCGGCGAGGCGCCGCCGCCAACACCCGTCCGCCAGCCGACAACACGATTGTCCGCTTCGACGTTGTATCACCGTCTTGGGCCACGGCACGGCGCACCTGTGCCGGCGGGCCGCCGTAGCGCTCCCGCACCTCCTCGACCGAGACGCTGGCCACGAACGCCCCGGTGATCAGGCGCGCGGTCAATGCCGCGCGCCGCTCGAAGTTCGCGCGCGCCGCCTCGCGGCTGTTGGCCTGGGTGGCCGCGATGTACCACCCGGCCGCCGCCACCAACGCGGCAACCAGCAACGCCGCCGCCAGCCCCCATCGTCTTCGGATCCCGCCCACCGCTTCCCGCATCGGACGTCGCCCACCGTCGCTTGAGCGAGGACGTGACCAGGTGGACAGCGACCGGACCGATCGCGCCCGCGACCGTCGAAGACGTCTCCATCACGCGCGCGGCGCGGCGGCGTGCGCGGTGCGGAAAACGTGCGGGATCCCGCGACCTCCCCCTTTCCGCTCGCGCTTCCACAACCAGGTAGTGGAAACAGCGACCCGCTTTCCGACCCTCGACCCAAAAAGTCACCAGGAGAACGAGGGCGATCCAGGGGGACATCGCCGGTCCCTGCACGAGAGGGGCCAGGGACCGGCATCGGTCAACGCGCCTGCCGCGACTGCAGGTAGTCGTAGCGCCACGAGAACGGGCGGTGGTCGACGCGCCAGGGGATCGTGTCGGTGCGGATCCCGCCGACGACGTGGATGAGGACGCCGTCGCGCGGCTGATCGAGCGGGTCGAGCGAGTCGTCGGCCCAGTCGATGACGAACGCCTCCGAGGCGGCCGCGGCCACGTTCTCCCAGCCCGGCTCGTACTCGCTCGGCATGCAGTGCCCACCAGCGATGATCGCGCCCGACTGCTGCGCGACATCGAGCAGCGCGGCGACCTGAACCTCCGGCCCCGCGTCACCGGCGATCGCCACGGCACCGGCTACCTGCACATCCTGGACCCAGATGATCGCGGGCTTGGCGTACTCGGCCTGCAGCTGCTGGATCTCCGAGACGAGCGTCGTGCGACCCATCGCACCGTCCAGGTGCCTTGCCGCGACCTGCGTCTCCGCGACGGCCGCGAGGAGGACGGCCAGGCCATCCTCGTTCGCTGCCGCCGACGCCTGGTCGAGCGGCAGCGTCCCCGCGACGACGGCCAGGTCGACAAGGCTCGGCAGCTCGATGATGCCCTCTCGCTGACCCGGCCGGATCACGAGCGGATGCCCCGCGCGGGCCAGGCGCAGACCCTCGGGCAGCATCAGGGCCGTGTTGGACATTCCGCCGCCGCAGACGGCGATCGTCACCGTCCCCGGCTTGAGCGCCGAAGCGATCGGCGACCGGGCGCCGCCGCCGTCGCGGCCGGTGACCGCGCGCAGCGCCGTCGTGTAGCCCCCGCCTGTCGCCGCCATGCGGGCGGACGTCCTTCTTCAGAGATGATTCCGGGTCATCTCATCAGCCTACCTCTGTAGTTCGCCGCCGGCAGCCCCGCGCACGTCTCGGTTGCGTTGATGGCTATGACCTCCTCGAGACGGAGTCCCTGTTCATCGTCGTCACCGCGGGCGCGGGCCAGCTGCGGCTCAGAGGAGGCGCCAGAGGGAACGGCGCTGGCACCGATCGTAGCGGACGACACGAACCCCCACACACGAACGCGTGTTCGATACGCTCAGCGTGTGCAGTACCACTGCCGCCGCCGCCTTCTGCCGAACGTCGGCCGGTCGGCAGCGACTACGGCCGGTTCCGCCGCGCCGTCGATGGGATGGACGCCGGCGAGGTTCTGCCGCCGCCGAAGCCCTTCCTCGGCCGCTGCGCGACATGGACGCGCTCGCGGTGACCCTCGCGCTCTCGCGCGATCCGCACCCGATGTACGGCCGTGCGGCCGCCCGCCTCCTCGGCCGGCTCATGCTCGCCGACGGGCCTGGGGCCTGCGGAGGTCCGGATCGCCGCGGAGGCCCTCCGCGACCTGCTCGATCCCGCGCTCCACGGCTCGGAAGCCGCCGTGCAGCGGCTCCATTCTGCGCTCGCGGCTGTGGGGCGCGACGACCTCACCGCCCGGCTCGGCCGTTCGAGGCTGCCCGCTGATGTGGACGGGCGAGTCAACAGGCCGTCGACGAGACGCGGCGTCTGCGACAGCGACCTGCGCGCAGTGGTACGTCGACGGCCGCGGCGACCTGCACTGCGAGGCGCAACGCGTTGCGCGGCGTCATCCCCAAACCGCGGCCCGCCGCAGGCACGCTGGCTGGCCAGCACGCGCCCGCCTGCTGGAGCCGCGGCCGATGGCCAGGGACCGAGCTGATGCCGACGCAGCAGCCCGGGCGAGCGCTCCGACACAGCCCGATCCGGCCGCGCGCGGGGTGCTGTCGAACCCGGCTCGGCGCTCGACGCCCACCGGCACCGTTTCGGCTCACAGCACGGGCCGCCGGAGGTCTAGGCATGCGACTCGCCCGGCGGCTAGGCCAGAAGATCCCTGAACTCGGATCGCGCCTGGCCGATCGACAGCGGCTCGCCTGCGAGTGCCGGCAGCAGCTCGGCGAGCGGCCAGGTGATGCGGCGCCGCCAGCGCAGCGCGCTGATGCCGACATCGGTGATGCCGAACTCGTCGCCGACGTCGGCCAAGGCGTAGCCGACGACCTGCCACAGGTCGATGTTGCCCACGATGCTCGTCGCCGCCGTGCTCTTGAAGTCGAGCAACGTCGTGCCGGCGATCAGGTCGCCGTCCGCGCCGCCGAGCGCCGCCGACAGCCCGAACATCGGGTTGGCGACCAGGCGCCGCCCGTCGCGCAGGTCGGCGTGGTCCTCGAGCGCTGCCCGACCGAGCTGCTCGAGGTCCTCGACGTCTCGTTCGCGCACGAGCCGCTCGAGCCAGCGGTCGAGGCCTCGCGCGTCACCGACTACGTCCAGGACCTTCGGGGCCCCAAGCTGCGCGCGCGAGCCACGCTCGAGCCAGCCGAGCAGGAGGCAGAGGCGGCAGAGTTCCCGCCACTCGGTGCCGCCAAGCTGCCCGCGAGCCGGGCGGAGGCTCTGGCATCGCAGCGTCGCGTCGCTGAAGACCTCGAGCGCGCGGGCGCGCCGGTTGTGCATCGCGATCTGATGGGCGCCCAGTCCCGCTGCAGAGCCTGGATCCGGCGGCTCGTCGACGAGGCAGAGTCGCAGCAGCCAGTCGGCCGCGTGCCCGACCAGGCCGCGATCGCCCAGGGGTGCGATCGGGGGTGCCGCGCGCACCGGCTCGATGATGCGGTTGACCGGCGTCCGGTTGCCGGCCCGCAAGTGCGCGTTGGCCGCCCGCACCACAGTCCGGGTCGCGCCGAGGCGCTGTGTGAACCAGCGCCGGACTGGGCTCGATGACGTATTCAGATGGAGGGTCAGGCTCACGCGGGCAGCCGGCGTGCGACGACTCGGAAGGTGGTCCCGTTGCAGTACGGCCGCAGAGCGTTGCCGATGATCGTGCCGGCGCTGCGGTTCTGCCGTGACGGGACATACGCGACGTGGGCACGCCACGTCTTGCGGGCGAAGGCCATCGGCCACTCGTCGCGGTCCATGCCCTCACGCGTCGGGTACCGGTCCTCGTCGAGCAGGCGCTCACGGCGCTCCTCGGCGCCTTCCCGGTTGAGCACGAGGACACGGTCCCAGCCGGCCCGAACGGCTCGGCGCATGTGCGCGAGCACAGCGCGGTGCCGGCGCCGATCGAGCGCCACGCGGATGGTGCGGTCGGTTCTAACGCACGCCTCCTCCTGGGCCGGCGTTCCCGGAGGCGCGGGCTCGGCCGAGATCTCGGAAACCGGGGGTGGCGGCGGCGTCTGGGAGGTGGGCTGGTCCGCCCCGAGGCAGGGACAGCTCAGGGTTTCGCAGT
>JAWKKD010000007.1:0-223547 GCA_041393435.1 Solirubrobacterales bacterium
AGAAGGTCGAGGGCCGCTTCGTCAAGCAGACCGGCGGCTCGGGCCAGTACGGCATCGTCTACATCGATATGGAGCCGGCGCCCGGCGAGGGCTTCGACTTCGTCTCGAAGATCAAGGGCGGCTCCGTGCCGATCGAGTTCATCCCGGCGGTCGAGAAGGGCTGCGAGGAGGCCATGGAGACCGGCGTGCGCGCCGGGTACCCGATGGTCGACGTGCGGGTGACCCTGACCGACGGCAAGTACCACGAGACCGACTCGTCGGAGGTCGCGTTCAAGATCGCCGGCTCGCTCGCCTTCAAGGAAGCGGCCAAGCGGGCCAAGCCGGTCCTGCTCGAGCCGGTGTTCGCCGTGGAGGTCGTCACGCCCGAGGACTTCCTAGGCGACGTCATCGGCGACCTGTCACGCCGGCGCGGACGGGTCGAGGGCCAGGAGCGGCGCGGCAACGCGCTCGCCGTCAGTGCGCGCGTGCCGCTGAGCGAGATGTTCGGCTACGCCACCGACGTGCGCTCGATGACGCAGGGACGCGCCACCTACACGATGCAGTTCGACGGCTACGAAGAGGTGCCGCCGAACATCGCCGAGAAGATCGTCGGCGAGCGCTCCGGGGAACCCGTCCCGGCCTAGCGATTTCCAGTACCTTCCAGCGGTTCGAGATTTCAAGAGGAGCAAGACACAGTGGCTAAGGAGAAGTTCGAGCGCGGCAAGCCGCACGTCAACGTCGGGACCATCGGTCACATCGACCACGGCAAGACGACCCTGACCGCGGCCATCACCAAGGTTCTCGCCGAGACGTACGGCGGCCAGGCCCGCTCGTTCGACGAGATCGACAACGCTCCCGAGGAGCGCGAGCGCGGCATCACGATCGCGACGTCGCACGTCGAGTACGAGACGAACAACCGCCACTACGCGCACGTCGACTGCCCGGGCCACGCCGACTACGTCAAGAACATGATCACCGGCGCCGCCCAGATGGACGGTGCGATCCTGGTGGTCTCGGCCGCCGACGGCCCCATGCCGCAGACGCGCGAGCACATCCTGCTCGCCCGTCAGGTCGGGGTGCCCTACATCGTGGTCTTCCTCAACAAGGCCGACATGGTCGACGACGAGGAGCTGCTCGAGCTCGTCGAGGTCGAGGTCCGCGAGCTGCTGTCCGAGTACGACTTCCCGGGCGACGACATCCCGTTCGTCACCGGCTCGGCGCTCAAGGCGCTCGAGGGCGACGCGGAGTACACCGCGAAGATCGTCGAGCTCGCCGAGCAGCTCGACACCTACATCCCCGAGCCCGAGCGCGACCTCGACAAGCCGTTCCTGATGCCGGTCGAGGACGTCTTCTCGATCACCGGCCGCGGCACCGTCGCCACCGGCCGCGTCGAGCAGGGCGTGATCAACACGGGCGACACCGTGGAGATCGTCGGCATCAAGGAGACGACCTCGACCGTCGTCACCGGCGTCGAGATGTTCCGCAAGATCCTCGATCAGGGCCAGGCGGGCGACAACGTCGGCTGCCTGCTGCGCGGTACCAAGCGCGAGGAGATCGAGCGCGGGCAGGTGCTCTGCAAGCCGGGCTCGATCACGCCGCACACGAAGTTCAAGGCCGAGGTCTACGTGCTCAAGAAGGAGGAGGGCGGCCGCCACACGCCGTTCTTCTCGGGCTACCGCCCGCAGTTCTACTTCCGCACGACCGACGTGACCGGCGTCGCCAACCTCCCGGAGGGCGTCGAGATGGTCATGCCGGGCGACAACGTCCAGATGGAGATCGAGCTCATCCAGCCGATCGCCATGGACGCCGGCCTGCGCTTCGCCATCCGCGAGGGCGGTCGCACGGTCGGCTCCGGCGTCGTCACCGAGATCATCCAGTAGGTCCGGGGGCGACCAAGGAAAGGAACGCGCGAGCGAGGGGGCGGTGACCCACCGCCCCCTCCTCACGAGAAGAACCAGACATGGCAACGGCAGCGCAGAACAAGATCCGCATTCGCCTGAAGGCCTACGACCACTCGGCCATCGAGACGGCGGCCAAGGAGATCGTCGACACGGCGACGCGCACCGGCGCGACCGTGTCCGGTCCCGTGCCGCTGCCGACCGAGAAGAACGTGTACGCGGTCATCCGCTCGCCGTTCAAGGACAAGGACTCCCAGGAGCACTTCGAGATCCGCACGCACAAGCGGCTCATCGACATCCACCAGCCCACCCCGAAGACCGTCGACTCCCTCCAGCGCCTGGACCAGCTCCCGGCCGGGGTCGACATCGAGATCCGACTGGCCTAGACACGACATGCCCGCGATCCTCGCCCGCAAGCTCGGAATGACCCAGGTGTTCGCCGACGACGGCCACGTCGAGCGCGTGACCGTCCTCGAGGCGGGCCCCTGTCCGGTCACGGCGATCCGCACGCTGGAGCGCGACGGCTACGAGGCCGTCCAGCTCGCGTTCGGCGCCACGAAGGAGAAGCACCTGACCCGGGCCGAGCTCGGCCACCTCAAGAAGGCCGACGCGCCGCCGCTGCGCCATGTCAAGGAGTTCCGCGCAGATGAGACCGGCCCACCCACCCAGCTGCAGATCGGCGAGACCGTCACCGTCGAGGCGTTCGAGGTCGGCCAGACCGTGAAGGTCGCCGGCACCTCGAAGGGCAAGGGCTTCCAGGGCACCATCAAGCGCCACAACTTCTCGAGCGGCCCGAAGAGCCACGGCTCGCACAACGTGCGCGCGCCCGGCTCGGTGGGTGCCTCGGCCACGCCCTCGCGCGTGTTCAAGGGCATCCGCGGCCCGGGCCAGATGGGCAACAAGCGAGTCACCCAGAAGGGACTCACCATCGTCGACATCCGTCCCGACGAGAACCTGCTGCTCGTGCGCGGCTCGGTCCCGGGCCCCCGCAACGGCGTCGTGGAGGTGCGGACCGATGCCTAGCGCTCCGATCCTGGGCGGGAGCGAGACGGTCTCGCTCGACGACAAGGCGTTCGCCGCCGACTTCCACGTGCCGCTCGTGCACGAGACGGTCCGGGCCGAGCTCGCCGCGCGCCGCCAGGGCACGCACGCGACGAAGACCCGCGGCCAGGTCCGCGGTGGCGGCGCCAAGCCGTGGCGCCAGAAGGGCACCGGCCGCGCCCGTGCGGGCTCGACCCGCAACCCGCTGTGGACCGGCGGCGGCACGGTCTTCGGCCCGCAGCCGCGCCGCTACACCTTCAAGGTCAACCGCAAGGAGCGCCGCGCCGCGCTGCGCAGCGCGCTGTCGCTGCACGCCGGGCGCGACTCGCTCGCCGTGCTCGACCCCGCGCCGTTCCTCGAGACCCCCTCGACCAGCCGAGCCGCCGCGCTGCTGGCGGACTGGCCGCAACCGAAGGGCGTGCTCGTGGTCCTGACCGACGACGAGGCGCGCGCCGCGCTCTCGTTCCGCAACCTCGACCGGGTGTCGGTGCTGCCGGCCACCGCGGTCGGCGTGGCCGACATCGTCGGCGCGTCGGCCGTGCTCGCCTCGCGCGCCGCGCTCGACCAGCTCACGGAGCGTGCCGCATGAACGCGAGCCAGATCATCATCCGGCCCGTCGTCAGCGAGAAGAGCTACGTGCTGGCCGCCGTCGACAAGTACACGTTCCGCGTCCACCCGGACGCGCACAAGACGCAGATCCGCCAGGCCGTCGAGGAGCTCTTCGACGTCAAGGTGGTCGACGTCCGCACCATGTCCGTCAAGAGCAAGCCCAAGCGCCGCGGCTACACGTCCGGCCGGACGCGCTCGTGGAAGAAGGCGATCGTCCAGATCCGCCCGGGCGACACGATCCCGATCTTCCAGGGTCTCGCCGGGCTGGAGGAGTCGTAGCCCATGCCCATTCGCAAGCCCAAGCCCACGAGCCCGGGACGCCGCTTCTCGACGTACCCGGATTTCGCGGAGATCACGAAGTCCGAGCCGGAGAAGTCGCTCGTCGAGGGCCTGAAGAAGTCGGGCGGGCGCAACGTCTACGGCCGCAAGACCTCGCGCCACCGCGGCGGCGGGGCCAAGCGCCTGTACCGGCGCATCGACTTCAAGCGCCGCAAGGACGGCGTGCCGGCCAAGGTCGCCGCGATCGAGTACGACCCCAACCGCACCGCGTACATCGCACTGCTGCACTACGCCGACGGCGAGAAGCGCTACATCCTCGCGCCGGCGCGCCTGCGGGTCGGCATGACGGTGATGTCGGGCGAGGGCGCCGACATCGCGGTTGGCCATTGCCTGCCGCTGTCGCGCATCCCGACCGGCACCGTGATCCACAACGTCGAGCTGCAGCCGGGCCGCGGCGGCCAGATGGCGCGCTCGGCCGGCGCCGGCGTCCAGCTGATGGCCAAGGAGCGCGGCATGGCCACCCTGCGCCTGCCCTCGGGCGAGATGCGCATGGTCTCCGACCAGTGCCGCGCGACGGTCGGCACGATCGGCAATGCCGAGCATCAGAACGTGACGGTCGGCAAGGCGGGCCGCAAGCGCCACATGGGCGTGCGCCCGCAGACCCGCGGTACGGCGATGAATCCGGTCGACCACCCGCACGGCGGCGGCGAGGGCTCCACCACGCCGGGCCGCCACCCGGTCACCCCGTGGGGCATTCCCACGCTCGGGTACCGGACCCGCAAGAAGAACAAGGCCTCCGACCGCCTGATCGTGCGCGGCCGGCGGCGTGGGAAGGGCAAGCGTTAAGCCATGAGCCGATCGAGCAAGAAGGGGCCGTTCGTCGAGGAGCGCCTGATGGCGCGCATCGAGGCGATGAACAGCTCCGGCAACAAGACGATGGTGAAGACCTGGTCGCGGACCTCGACGATCTTCCCGGAGATGGTCGGCCACACGATCGCCGTCCACGACGGGCGCAAGCACGTGCCCGTGTTCGTCTCGGAGTCGATGGTCGGCCACAAGCTCGGCGAGTTCGCGCCGACCCGCACCTACCGCGGCCACGCCGGCTCGGGAAGGTCCGCTGATGGCCGAGGACGACAAGACCGTCGAGCAGACCGAGGCCGAGGCGGAGGCGCCCGTGGTCGACGAGCCCGAGGCCGTCGAGGAGCAGGGCGCTGTCGAGGAGCCGGTCGCGCAGGCCGACGCGGACGAGGAGCCCGAGGCCGAGGCGGCCGGCGAAGAGCCGGAGGCCGACGCGAGCGCGGACGACGAGCCCGAGGCCGAGGCGGCCGGCGAGGAGCCGGAGGCCGACGCGAGCGCGGACGACGAGCCCGAGGCCGTGGCCGACGAGGAGCCCGAAGCCGAGGCTGACGAAGAGCCCGAGGCCGAGGCGGCCGAGCCCGTGGCCGCGCCCGCCGCCGGGACCCCCGCCCAGCCCGCCCCGCGCGTCCGCCGCGGCGAGGCCGGCACGGACGTCGCTCCGCCGGTCGTGCGCGCCCAGGCCAAGTACGTGCGGACGTCCGCCCGCAAGGCGCGGCTCGTCTGCGACCACATCCGCGGCAAGTCGGTCGACGAGGCGCGCGCGATCCTCGCCTACACGCCGCGCGCGGTCGCCAAGGACTGGGCCAAGCTGCTCAACTCGGCGGTGGCCAACGCGGAGAACAACCACGAGCTGCTGGGCGAGGACCTGGTGGTCCAGGCCGCCTACGCGGACGAGGGCCCGACCCTCAAGCGCTTCCAGCCGCGCGCCATGGGCCGCGCCACGCGCATCCGCAAGCGCACCAGCCATCTCACGATCACGCTGACGCCGAAGGGATAAGGAATGGGACAGAAGGTTCATCCCGAGGCGCTGCGCGTCGGCTACATCCACGACTGGAAGTCGAACTGGTTCAACGAGCGCCAGTTCGCGGACTACCTCGCCGAGGACGTCGCCATCCGGCGCCACATCGTCGGCAAGCTCTCGCACGCCGGCCTGAGCGACATCACGATCCGCAAGGACGCCAACGAGGTGGAGGTCAACATCCACACCGCGCGGCCGGGCATCGTGATCGGCAAGTCCGGCTCCGAGGTCGACGCGCTGCGCAAGGACCTGCATCGCATGACGCAGAAGTCCATCAAGGTCAACATCCTCGAGATCAAGCGTCCCGAGCTCGACGCCAAGCTCGTCGCCCAGTCCGTGGGCGAGCAGCTGCAGAACCGCGTCGCGTTCCGCCGCGCGATGAAGCGCGCGCTGACCAGCGCCATGCGCTCGGGCGCGAAGGGCTGCAAGATCCAGGTCTCCGGCCGCCTCGGCGGCGCCGAGATGGCGCGCACCGAGATGTACTCGGACGGCCGCGTCCCGCTGCACACGCTGCGCGCGGACATCGACTACGGCTTCTACGAGGCGCGCACGACGTTCGGTCGCATCGGCGTGAAGTGCTGGATCAACAAGGGCGAGATCATGCCCGAGGGCTTCACCGGCATGGACCTCACCGACATCGACGCTCCGGCGCCCCAGCAGGACCGCGACCGGCGCGACCGCCGCGACGGCCGTGACGGCCGGGGCCGGGGTCGCGGGCGCGGCGGCCAAGGCGGCGGTCCCGGCGGCCGTGGCGGCCAGGGCGGCGGTCCCGGTGGCCGTGGCGGCCAGGGCGGTCGCGGGCGCGGCGGCCAGGGCGGCGGCGGCGGCTTCGGCGGCCGTGGCGGCCAGGGCGGCGGCGGGCGTGGTCCCGGCGGCGGGCGCGGCGCGGCGGCCAGGGCGGCGGTGGCGGCGGCGGCGGCCGCGGTCCCGGCGGCTCCGGCGGCGGTCGTGGTCCCGGCGGCGGTCAGGGCGGCGGCGGCCAGGGCGGCGGCGCCCCGCAGGGAGGTGGCCGCTAGTGCTCTCGCCCAAGCGCGTCAAGCACCGCAAGCAGCACCGCGGCCGGCGGGCCGGGATGTCGCGCGGCCAGACGACGGTGCAGTTCGGCGAGTACGGCATCAAGGCGCTCGACGCCGGCTGGCTCACCAACCGCCAGATCGAGGCGGCTCGTATCGCGATGACCCGCAAGATCAAGCGCGGCGGCAAGGTCTGGATCAACGTCTTCCCGGACAAGCCGTACACGAAGAAGCCGGCCGAGACCCGCATGGGCTCCGGCAAGGGCTCGCCCGAGGGCTGGGTCGCCGTGGTCAAGCCGGGCCGGGTCATGTTCGAGCTCGCCGGCGTGCCCGAGCCGCTGGCCCGCGAGGCGATGCGCCTGGCCGGCCACAAGCTTCCCGTGCGCACGAAGTTCGTCACCCGGGAGGACGTGTGATGGCGACCGCCGCCGAGATCCGCGAGATGGACCCCGACGAGCTGGCCGAGCACATCCGGACCGTCCGCAAGGACATGTTCGGCCTGCGCTTCCAGCACGCCACCGGCGAGCTGGAGAACAGCGCCGGGCTGAGGAACTCCAAGCGCGCGCTGGCGCGGGCCCTGACCATCGCCCGCGAGCGCGGCATCGACACCAACGAGATTCGCTGATGGCTGACCAGGAAGACACCACCGAGGAGACGACGCAGGCCGGCGCCCCGGACGCCGCGGCCGAGCCGTCCACCGCCAAGGAGCAGCGGGCGGCCCAGCGCCACCTCGCCGCCTCCCAGCGCCCGCCGCGCACCCCCGAGGAGCGCCAGGCCGAGCGCGACGCCGAGCGCGCCCGCAAGGCGCGCCTGCGCCGCGCGCGGCGCCAGAAGGAGCGCGAGGCGCGCAAGGCGCAGCCCAAGGCGCCGCCGCCGGCCGCGGTCGAGCACGTCCACGGGCGCAAGAAGGTGCGCCTGGGCGTCGTCGTCTCCGACAAGGCCGACAAGACGATCACCGTGCGCATCGACGCGGCGCGCCGGCACCGGCGCTACGAGAAGGTCGTGCGCTCCAGCTCGACGCTGCACGTCCACGACGAGGCCAACGAGGCCCACGAGGGCGACACCGTGCGCGTCGAGGAGAGCCGTCCGCTGTCGCGCACCAAGCGCTGGAAGCTCGTCGAGATCGTGGAGCGGGCGCGATGATCCAGAACGAGTCGCGCCTGAAGGTCGCCGACAACACCGGCGCCCGCGAGATCCTCGTCATCCGCGTCAAGGGGGGGTCGCGCCGCCGCTACGCGCACGTCGGCGACGTCATCACCGCCACCGTCAAGCAGGCCACGCCGCAGGGCTCGGTGAAGAAGGGCGAGGTCGTCACCGCGGTCGTCGTGCGCACCAAGAAGGCGTTCGGCCGCAACGACGGCACGTACATCGCCTTCGACGAGAACGCCGCGGTGATCATCGACGCGCAGAACAACCCGCGCGGCACCCGCATCTTCGGGCCGGTCGCGCGCGAGCTGCGCGACCGCAACTTCATGAAGATCATCTCGCTCGCCCCGGAGGTGCTGTGATGGCGCGCGCGCGCAAGGCGCCCGCGGCGCGGGGCTCCGCTCTGAAGATCCGCCGCAACGACGAGGTCGTGGTCATCAGCGGCAAGGACCGCGGCAAGACCGGCAAGGTCCTGCGCGTGGAGCCGAAGAAGCAGCGCGTCTACGTCGAGGGCCTGAACATCGTCAAGCGCCACCAGAAGCCGTCGGCGATGAACCCCAACGCCGCGGCCGGCGTCGTCGAGCGCGAGGGTCCGATCCACGTCTCCAATGTGGCGCTGATCGACCCCAAGGACAAGAAGCCGACCCGGATCGGCATCAAGCGCGAGGGCGGCCAGCGCTTCCGCGTGGCACGCCGCTCCGAGACCCAGATCGACTGAGACCATGGCCACCGCAACCACCGCACGACTGAAGGATCGCTACAACGACGAGATCCGCCCGGCGCTCAAGGAGCGCTTCGGCTACTCGTCGATCATGCAGGTCCCCAAGCTCGAGAAGATCACCGTCAACATGGGCGTCGGCGAGGCCAAGCAGGACTCCAAGATGCTCGAGGCGGCGCAGGAGCAGCTGGCCACGATCGCCGGCCAGCAGCCCAGCGTGCGGCGCGCCCGCAAGTCGATCGCGGCGTTCAAGCTGCGCGAGGGGATGCCGGTCGGCCTGGCGGTGACGCTGCGCGGCGAGCGCGCCTACGAGTTCCTCGACCGGCTCATGTCGGTGGCCATCCCGCGCATCCGCGACTTCCGCGGGCTGAAGCGGACCTCCTTCGACGGGCGCGGCAACTACACGATGGGCGTGCGCGAGCAGATCATCTTCCCCGAGATCGACTACGACGCCATCGACCAGGTCCGCGGCCTGGACATCACGATCACGACGTCGGCATCCACCGACGAGGAGGCGCTCGCCCTCCTCGAGGCGTTCGGCATGCCGTTCACCCGAGAGAATCCGTAGGAGCCATGGCGAAGACCTCCCAGCGCGTCCGCCAGGCGCGCCCCGCCAAGTACAAGACCCGTGAGTACACTCGGTGTCGCCGTTGCGGCCGCCCCCGCGCCGTGTATCGCAAGTTCGGCCTGTGCCGGATCTGCCTGCGCGAGCTGGCCCACGACGGCTACATCCCCGGGATGACGAAGAGCAGCTGGTAAGCGCATGTCCATGACCGACCCCATCGCCGACTTCCTGACGCGGATCCGCAACGCGATCCACGCTGCGCGGGAGACGGTCGACATCCCCTCGAGCAAGCTCAAGGTCGAGATGGCGCGCATCCTGCGCGAGCAGGGCTATGTCGAGGGCTACAGCGTCGAGGGGCCGACCGCCGAGCACCCCGGTGACATCATCCGCATCCGGCTGAAGTACACCGACACCCGCCAGTCGGCGATCTCCGGGCTGCAGCGCGTGTCGCGCCCCGGCCAGCGCCGCTACGTCCCGGCGTCCGGCATCCCCAAGGTCCAGGGCGGCATGGGTACGTCGATCGTGTCCACGTCGCGCGGCGTGATGACCGGGCACGACGCGCGGCGCGCGGGCGTGGGCGGCGAGATCGTGGCGGAGGTCTGGTAGCGCGATGAGCCGCATCGGACGCAAGCCGATCCCCGTCCCGGCGGGGGTCACCGTCACCATCGACCCCGACGTCGTGCGCGTGCACGGCCCGCGCGGCGAGCTGCAGGAGCGCATCCACCGCGACATCACCGTGGCGCGGGAGGGCGACGAGCTGCTCGTCACCCGCCCGACCGATCGCGGCGAGCATCGCGCGCTGCACGGGCTGACCCGCTCGCTGGTGGCCAACATGGTCGAGGGCGTGACCGCCGGCTACACCAAGACGCTCGAGATCCAGGGCGTCGGCTACCGGGCGCAGCTCAAGGGCCGCGACCTGGAGATGGCGCTCGGCTACTCGCACCCCGTGCCGATCAAGGCGCCGGAGGGCATCGAGTTCGAGGTCCCCACGCCGACCCGTGTGATCGTCAAGGGCATCTCCAAGCAGCTGGTGGGCGAGGTCGCGGCGAACATCCGCAAGCAGCGGCCGCCGGAGCCCTACAAGGGCAAGGGCATCCGCTACGAGGGCGAGTACGTCGCCCGGAAGGTTGGCAAGAGGGCATGAGACCCCGAGGGTCCTCATCCAGTACCGCTTCGAAGTGTGGAAAGGCAGCTCGATGAGTGTGGTCACCAAAGAGCAGCGCCGGCTCAAGCGCCGCCGCCGCGTGCGCGCGAAGGTCGTCGGCACGGCGACCCGGCCGCGCCTGGCGGTGTTCCGCTCCAACAACGGCGTCTTCGCCCAGCTCATCGACGACGAGGCCGGCCGCACCCTCGCCGCCGCGCAGTGGACCGAGGCCGGCGTGCGCGATCTCGCGCGCATGGAGCAGGCCACGCGGGTGGGCGCGCTGATCGCCGAGCGCGCGCAGGCCGCCGGCATCGACCGCGCGGTGTTCGATCGCGGCGGCTACCAGTACCACGGGCGCGTCAAGGCCGTGGCGGAAGGCGCCCGCGAGGCCGGACTGGCAATCTAGGAAGAGACTTCATGCAGATCGATCGTTCAGTCAGCCCCGCCGGGCTCGACCTCCAGGAGCGCGTGGTGGAGATCAACCGCGTCGCCAAGGTGGTCAAGGGCGGCCGGCGCTTCTCGTTCACCGCCCTCGTGGTCGTCGGCGACGAGGAGAGCGTGGTCGGCGTCGGCTACGGCAAGGCCAACGAGGTCCCGCTCGCCATCCAGAAGGGCGTCGAGCACGCGAAGAAGAACCTGTTCCGGGTGCCCAAGCACGGCTCGACGATCACCCATCGCGTCGACGGCGTCTTCGGCTCCGGGCACGTGCTGCTCAAGCCGGCCTCCCCCGGTACCGGCGTCATCGCCGGCGGCGGCGTGCGCGCCGTGCTCGAGCTGGCCGGCATCCACGACATCCTCTCGAAGTCGCTGGGCACGCAGAACCCGATCAACCTCGTCAAGGCGACGGTCGCGGGCCTGCAGGCGCTGCGCCGCCCCGAGGAGGTCGCCCAGCTGCGCGGCCTGTCGGTCAACGCGGTGCTCGGCCTGGGCGGCGAGGACGCCGAGACCCCGGTCCCGGCGGCCAACGGCAACGGCTCGGCGCCCGCCGAGGAGGTCAGCGCCTGATGCCCACCGTGACGCAGATCAAGAGCAAGAACGGCGCCAACCACGCCCAGCGCGAGACGCTGCGCTCCCTGGGGCTGCGGCGCATCGGCCAGACGGTCGAGGTCAAGGACAACGAGCAGACCCGCGGCATGCTGCACCGGGTCCGGCATCTGGTGAAGGTCGATGGCTGACGAAGCGGACAAGACCGAGCAGCGCATCGGGCTGCACTCGCTGCGCCCGGCCGAGGGCTCGCGCCGCCCGCGCAAGCGGATCGGCCGCGGCGAGGGGTCGGGCACGGGCAAGACGTCGGGCCGGGGCCAGAAGGGCGCGGGCGCGCGCTCGGGCGCCAAGACGCGGCCCAACTTCGAGGGCGGCCAGATGCCGATCCACATGCGGATGCGCAAGCTGCGCGGCCCGCACATGAAGAAGTCGATGCCGTTCGAGCCGTTCCGCACGCACACGCAGGCGGTCAACCTGGGCGACCTCGAGCGGCGCTTCGACGCGGGTGCCGAGGTGACGCCGCTGGATCTGGCGAAGGCCGGCCTGGCCAAGCGCAAGGGCATCCCGGTCAAGGTGCTGGCCAAGGGCGATCTGAGCAAGGCGCTGACGGTCCACGCCCACGCGTTCAGCGCCTCGGCGCGAGCGCGCATCGAGGCCGCCGGCGGCACCTGCGTCGTCGTCGAGAGTCAGTAGCGAGATCCGCGACGAGCCCGCGGGCGCTTCCTCTACCCTGAGAGCCCGCGCATGCTCGCGACGATCCTCAGCGCGTTCACCGTCCCCGACATCCGCAAGAAGCTCGCCTTCACGGCGTTGCTGCTTGCGCTCTACCGGCTGGGCTCCCACATTCCCGTGCCGGGCGTCAACTCCAACGCGGTCGAGCAGGTCCAGGAGCAGTTCGGCGGCGGCGGCGTCCTGAACTTCCTCAACGTGTTCTCGGGCGGCGGCCTGTCGCGCATCGCGCTGTTCGCGCTGGGGATCATGCCGTACATCACGGCCTCGATCATCCTGCAGCTGCTGACGGTGGTCGTGCCGTCGCTGGAGAAGCTGCAGAAGGAGGGCGAGGTCGGCCAGCAGCGCATCACGCAGTACACGCGCTACCTGACCGTTGGCCTCGCGTTCGCCCAGGCCATCGGCTACGTCTTCCTGTTTCGGTCGTTCTCGAGCAACGCCGGCCAGCCGCTGATCGACCCGTTCAACGCGGGCACCGTCTTCCTCATCGTGCTGTCGCTGACCGCCGGCACCGTGCTGCTCATGTGGATGGGCGAGCTGATCACCCAGCGCGGCATCGGCAACGGCATCTCGCTGATGATCTTCGCGTCGATCGTGGCCGGCCTGCCCAACGGCCTCTCGCAGTGGTGGAACAGCCCGGACGCCGTCTTCAAGGTGATGATGCCGTTCATCGCGCTGGCCGTCATCGCGGCGATCTGCTTCATCCAGGAGGGCCAGCGGCGCATCCCGGTCCAGTACGCCAAGCGGGTCATCGGCCGACGCATGACCCAGGGCGGCCAGACCTATCTGCCGCTGCGCGTGAACATGGCCGGCGTGATCCCGGTCATCTTCGCCGCGTCGATCATGGCCTTCCCGCCGACCGTCGGCCAGCTCATCAACACGCCGTGGGCGCAGGACTTCTCGAACTTCTTCTCGCCCAGCCGATGGCCCTACCTCGTGGGCGAGTCCATCTTCATCATCATCTTCACGTACTTCTACACGGCGGTCACGTTCAACCCGGTCGACCAGGCCGACAACCTGCGCAAGTACGGCGGGTTCATCCCCGGGGTGAGACCCGGGCGGCCGACGGCCGAGTTCCTGGACCGCATCCTCGCCCGGCTGACGTTCCCCGGCGCGCTCTACCTGGCGGCGGTCGCGGCGCTGCCGACGATCCTCATCAGCCAGACCTCGGCGACGTTCTACTTCGGCGGCACGTCGATCCTGATCGTCGTCGGCGTGGCGCTGGATACGATGAAGCAGCTCGAAGCCCAGCTGATGATGCGCAACTACGAAGGCTTCTTGAAGTAGGTAGGCTCCGGCGCCCGTGTCCGAGCTCAACCTCATCCTGCTCGGTCCTCCGGGGGCCGGCAAGGGCACGCAGGCCGAACGTCTGCAGGACGACTTCCGTCTGCTCTACATCGCGACGGGCAACATCCTGCGCGCCGCGGTCGAGGAGGGCACGGACCTGGGGCGCCAGGCCAAGACGTACATGGACCGCGGCGAGCTGGTGCCCGACGAGGTCATCATCGGCGTGATCATCGACAAGGTCTCCGGCGAGGAGGCGCAGGACGGCTTCCTGCTCGACGGCTTCCCGCGCACGGTGGCGCAGGCCGAGGCGCTCGACGTGGCGCTCGGCGAGCTGGGCCGGGCGCTGACCGCGGCGCTGCTCATCGACGTGCCCGACGACGAGGTCGTGCGCCGCATCTCCGGCCGGCGCGTCTGCCAGAAGGCCAACCACGTCTACCACGTCGACACCAACCGCCCCAAGCACGACGACGTCTGCGACATCGACGGCTCCAAGCTCGTCCAGCGCGAGGACGACCGCGAGGAGACGGTGCGCACGCGCCTGGAGGTCTACCAGGCCCAGACGGCGCCGCTGATCGGCTTCTACGACGACCGCGGGATCCTCAAGCGCTTCGACGGCCGGCGCTCGCCGACCGAGGTCCACGACCACATCCGAGCGACGCTCGCCACGCTGCGCCTCGAAGAGCAGATCTAATGATCATCCGGAAGTCCCCGGAGGAGATCGAGAAGATGGCGGCGGCCGGCGAGATCCACCGCCGCACGATGAAGCTGCTGGAGGGCAAGGTCCGCCCGGGGGTGACGACGCGCGAGCTCGACCAGGCGGCCGAGAAGTTCATCCGCTCGCAGGGCGCGGCGCCGAGCTTCAAGGGCTACCGCGGCTTTCCCGGCTCGATCTGCGTGTCGCCCAACTCGATGGTCGTCCACGGCATCCCGGGCGGCTACACGCTCGAGCGCGGCGACATCCTGTCGGTCGACATCGGGGTCACCCTCGACGGCTGGGTCGCCGACGGCGCCCGCACGTTCGCGGTCGGGCCGATCTCGCCGGTCGCCCGCAAGCTGCTGGACGTGACCGAGCGCTCGCTGCACGAGGGCGCCGCGCAGGCCAAGCCCGGCAACCGCCTCGGTGACATCTCCCACGCCATCCAGACGACGGTCGAGGCCGAGGGGCTGTCGATCGTGCGCTCGCTCGTCGGTCACGGCATCGGCCGCGACATGCACGAGGACCCGCAGATCCCGAACTTCGGCGAGCCTGGGCGCGGGCCGCTGCTCGAGGAGGGGATGGTCCTGGCCATCGAGCCGATGACCACGGCCGGGCGCCACCCGGTGCGGATGGGCGCCGACGGCTGGGCGATCTACTCCCAGGACGGGTCGCTGGCCGCGCACTTCGAGTTCACGGTGGCGGTGACCGCGGACGGGCCGCGGATCCTCACGCCGTGGCATCTCGACACCGGTCGCGCCGCCGCCTGACCGACCATGCCGCTCGTGGAGGTGCACGGGCTGCGCAAGCGCTACGCGGCCGGAGCCGCCGAGGCCGTGGCCGGGATCGACTTCGCGGTGCGCGAGGGCGAGATCTTCGGGCTGCTCGGTCCCAACGGGGCGGGCAAGACGACGACGATCGGGGCGATCACCACGCGCGTGAAGCCCACGGGGGGACGGGTGACCGTCGACGGCTTCGATGTCGCGCGCGACCCGGTGGCGGTCAAGCAGCGCATCGCGGTGGTCCCCCAGCGGCCGAACCTCGACCGCTCGCTGACGGCGATGGAGAACCTCGTCTTCCACGCCGCCTACTTCGGCGAGCCGCGCGGGGCGCGGCGCCGGCGCGCGCAGGAGATGCTCGACCGGATGGGCCTCGGCGACCGCGGCGCCGACAAGGTCGACGAGTACTCGGGCGGGATGGCTCAGCGGCTGATGATCGCGCGCGCGCTCATGCACGAGCCGCGGCTGCTGGTCCTCGACGAGCCGACCGTCGGCCTGGACCCGCAGTCGCGGCTGTTCCTGTGGGCGATGATGACCGACCTGCGCGCTCGCGGGGTGACGCTGATGCTCACGACCCACGACATGGTCGAGGCCGACCGCCTCTGCGACCGCATCGCGATCGTCGACCATGGCCGCATCATCGCGCTCGACACGCCGCGCGGGCTGCGCCGGCTGCTGCCCGCGCAGGAGGGCCTCGAGGTCACGCTCGCGGGGCCGCAGCCGCTGGAGATCGCGGCCGAGAAGGTCGATGGCCGCGCCGACGACGACCGCTGGCACGCGCGCATCTACGGTGCGCTGACGCCGAGCGACCTGGCGGCGGCGGTGCGCGATGCGGGGCGCGAGCTCATCGAGCTGCGGCGGGTCGAGGGCTCCCTGGAGGACGTGTTCGTCCATCTGACCGGGCGGGAGCTGCGGTGACCGTGCACGACCGGCCGATCGAGCGGGAAGCGCCGGCGGGCCGCGGCCGCCGGGGGCTCGCCGGGCCGTCGCTCGTCGCCTTCCTCGCCCTGTGCGAGCGCGACGTCTACGTCACGCTGCGCCGCGAGTTCCTGGCCTTCCTCAGCCAGTCGCTGCTGCAGCCGATCTTCTTCCTGTTCGTCTTCGGCCGGGTGCTGCCCGAGATCGGCGCGGCGCAGGGGTCCTACGGCACGCAGCTGCTGCCGGGCGTGATCGCGCTGACCCTGGTGCTGACGGCGCTGCAGAACGTGGCGCTGCCGCTCGTCATCGAGTTCTCGTTCACCAAGGAGATCGAGGATCGCCTGCTCGCGCCGATCCCGGTGGCCTGGGTGGCGGTGCAGAAGGTGCTGATCGCCGCGCTGCGCGGCATGGTCGGCGGCGTGCTGATCATCCCGCTGGGCGAGCTGATCCTGCCCGGCGGCGTCGACCTGTCCAGCGCGAGCTGGCCGGGGATGGTCGCGATGATCGTCGTCGGGGCGCTGGCCGGCGCGTGCCTGGGCCTGGTGCTGGGGACGGTCGTGCCGCCGAACCGCATCACGGTCGCCTTCGGCCTGATCCTCACCCCGTTGATCTTCACCGGCGCGGCGTTCTACCCGTGGCAGGCCCTGGACTCGCTGCGCTGGTTTCAGATCCTCACGCTGGCCAACCCGATGACCTACGTCAGCGAGGGCATGCGCGGCGCGTTCACCGACCTGCCGCACCTGGCCGACGGCTGGGTCGTTCTGGGCCTCGTCGTATCCTTGACGGCGTTCGGCTGGCTCGGGGTCCGCGGGTTCGTGCGCCGGGCGGTGGACTGACCCCGGCGCACCCGCACGCGTTTGCTATCTTCAACGGTCGCGCGTTTTGCGGGCCCCTGCCTGCGAACGCCTCCCTCTGACCTCGCTGAAAGGGACCATGAAGGTACGACCGTCGGTCAAGCCGATGTGCGAGAAGTGCAAGATCATCCGCCGCCACGGCGCGGTGCTGGTCATCTGCTCCAACCCGCGCCACAAGCAGCGGCAGGGCTGACCATGGCTCGCATCTCCGGCATCAACATCCCCCTCAACAAGCGCGTCGAGATCGGCCTCACCTACATCTACGGCATCGGCCGCTCGACGTCCAACGAGCTTCTCGCCCAGGTCGACATCTCGCCCGACACCTACGTCCGCGATCTCACCGAGGACGAGGTCTCCAAGCTGCGCGACGCGATCGACCGCAACCTCACCGTCGAGGGCGACCTGCGGCGAGAGCGCTCGCAGGACATCAAGCGCCTGATGGAGATCGGCTGCTACCGGGGGCTGCGCCACCGCCGCGGCCTGCCCGTGCGCGGGCAGAACACGAAGACCAACGCCCGCACGCGCAAGGGTCCCAAGCGCATGCAGGTGGCGGGCAAGAAGAAGGCGGGGAAGAAGTAAGTGCCCGCACCGAAGCGGCCCCAGCGCGGGCGGCGCAAGCCGAAGAAGAACATCCCCATCGGCCAGGCGCACATCAAGACGTCGTTCAACAACACCATCGTCTCCCTGACCGATCGCGAGGGCAACGTCATCGCATGGGAGTCGGCCGGCGGCGCGGGCTTCAAGGGCTCGCGCAAGTCCACGCCGTTCGCGGCGCAGGTCACCGCCGACGCCGCCGCGCGCAAGGGCATGGAGCAGGGGCTCCAGAAGGTCGAGGTGTTCGTCAAGGGCCCGGGCTCGGGCCGCGAGACGGCGATCCGCTCGCTGCAGGCCGCCGGTCTCGAGGTCACCGGCGTGCGCGACGTCACCCCCCAGGCTCACAACGGCTGCCGTCCCCGCAAGCGGCGCCGCGTGTAGGAGAACACCTTTGGCTCGAGACACCTCCCCCCAGTGCAAGCAGTGCCGCCGCGAAGGGCAGAAGCTCTTCCTCAAGGGCGAGCGCTGCCTGACCGACAAGTGCGGCGTCGAACGCCGCTCGTACCCGCCGGGCGACCACGGCCGCGGCCGCCAGAAGCAGTCCAGTATCGCCTTCAGCTGCGTGAAAGCAGAAAGGCCAAGCAGTACTACGGCGTGCTCGAGAAGCAGTTCGCCAACTACTACGACAAGGCCAGCCGCCAGGCCGGCATCACCGGCGAGAACCTGCTGACCCTGCTCGAGTGCCGGCTCGACAACGTGCTCGTCCGCCTCGGCTTCGCCGCCTCGCGCCGCCAGGCGCGCCAGCTCATCCGCCACGGCCACTGGACCGTCAACGGCCGCCGGGTCGACATCCCCAGCTACCAGGTGCGCGAGGGCGACATCATCGCGGTCAAGTCCGGCAGCCCCGCCGAGCCCGTGATCCGCGACGCCACCGAGCTGACCGGCCAGGTGCCCGCCTGGCTGCAGGCCGATCACGACACGCTGACGGCCAAGGTCCTGCGCAAGCCGGAGCGCCGCGAGGTCGCCGCCCCGGTGCAGGAGCAGCTCATCGTCGAGCTGTACTCGAAGTAGCCCCGCTTGAACGAGCGGCGCGCCCCGACCCCCGCGCCGTTTTGAGAGAACGACAGTCAGGACCCCGATGCTCGACTTCCAAGTCCCCCGGATCACCAGCGAAACGGTCGACGAGAACCGCGGCACCTTCACGATCGAGCCGCTCGATCGTGGCTTCGGCTACACGTTCGGCAACTCGCTGCGCCGCGTGCTGCTCAGCTCGCTCAGCGGCGCCGCGGTGACGAGCGTCCGCATCGAGGGCGTCGCGCACGAGTTCTCCACGATCCCGGGCGTCAAGGAGGACGTGACCGACATCGTCCTCAACCTCAAGGGCGTCGTGTGCAAGATGCACTCGGACGCCAGCGAGGTCGAGGCGCCGCTGGTCGTCACCGGTCCCGCCGACATCACGGCCAAGGACATCGACCTGCCGGCCGGCGTCGAGATCCTCAACCCCGACGTCCACATCGCCACGCTCGAGAAGAAGACCAAGCTCGAGCTCTACCTGACGATCGGCCGCGGCCGCGGGTACCGCCCCGCCGAGGAGAACAAGACCCCCGACCAGCCGATCGGCGTCATCCCGATCGACTCGATCTTCTCGCCGGTGCGCCGCGTCGCCTACCACGTCGAACAGGCCCGGGTCGGCCAGCGCACCGACTTCGACAAGCTGACGCTGGACATCGAGACCGACGGCTCGATCGACCCGCACGCCGCGCTGCGCGAGGCGGCCGAGCTGCTGATCAGCCAGCTGGCGATCTTCACCGACGCCGACCGCGTCGAGGAGCTGCGCGCCGGTCCGGCCGGCCAGCTCGACGGCGCGCTCGCCGGTCCCGGCGGCGGCAACGGCGCCGCGGCGGCCTCGGCCTCGGGCGGCCCGATGCACGACATCCTCATCGAGGAGCTCGAGCTCGGGGTGCGCTCGTACAACTGCCTCAAGCGCGCGGGCATCCAGACGGTCGGCGACCTGGTGTCGAAGTCCGAGGGCGAGCTGAACGCGATCCCGAACTTCGGCAAGAAGTCGATCGACGAGGTCATCGAGACGCTGGAGGCGCGCGGGCTGAGCCTGCGCGAGGACTGATGCGCCACCAGAAGACCCGCCACAAGCTCGGCCGCGACAGCGCGCACCGCAAGGCGCTGCTGCGCAACCTCTGCAAGGAGGTCATCGAGCACGAGCGCATCAAGACCACCGAGGCCAAGGCCAAGGCGGTCAAGCCCGAGGTCGAGAAGCTCATCACGCTGGCCAAGCGCGGCGACCTGCACGCGCGCCGCCAGGCGCTGTCGCAGCTCGGCCAGGACAAGTTCACCGTCTACAAGCTGTTCGAGGAGGTCGCCCCGCGCTACAGCGAGCGGCCGGGCGGCTACACCCGCATCCTCAAGCTCGGCCAGCGTCCCGGCGACGCGACCGAGATGGTGTACCTCGAGCTGGTCTGACGCGGCGGCGCGACGCCCCGGCGGCGCCCGTCGCCGCCGGGCCGGACGGCGTCGCCGGTTCCCTATCCTGGCCTCATGGCCGTCACCTGGGCGTCGGACGCTGAGCGCGATCGCTGCGCGCGCCTGCTGCACGGCGCCTACGCCGAGGGCCGCATCTCGGTCCACCAGCTCGAACGGCGCCTGCACGACGTCGAGCGGGCCGGCACCCGCGCCGAGCTGACCCGGCTCACGCGCGACGTCCCGCAGCGGCGCCTGGAGCGCGTCGGCGCCGCCGTCGACCGCTTCGACCGCGCGGCGCTCAAGGCCCACGGCGTCGCCATGGTGACGGTCAACGGCGCGCTCGTCGGCATCTGGGAGGTGACCGGCGGCGGGGCGTTCTGGCCGGCCATCGCGCTGGTGCCCAGCGGCCTCATGCTCGGCTGGCACGCGGCGTCCTCGTGGACGGTGCGCCGCTTCGTGCGCCGCCGCTACGGCTGACGTCGCGTTCCGTGGCCACGACCCGCCTGACGATCGCCTACGACGGCACGCCGTTCGCCGGCTGGGCGCGGCAGCCGGGCCAGCGCACGGTGCAGGGCGAGCTCGAGCGGGCGCTGGGCGTGGTGTGCCGGACCCCGGTCGCGCTCACCGTCGCCGGCCGCACCGACCGCGGCGTGCATGCGTGGGGCCAGGTGGCGTCGTATCACGGGACGCCCCCCGAGCGCGTGGACGGCGTCAACGCGCTGCTGCCGGCGGAGATCGCGCTGCTCGACGCGCGCCCGGCGCCCGACGGCTTCGACGCGCGCCGCGACGCGCGCTCGCGCACCTACTGCTACCGGGTGCTGGCCCGCCGGGCGCGCGACCCGTTCGAGCACGGCCGGGCGCTGCACTGGCCCTACCGCGTCGACCTCGAGGCGCTGGCGGCGTGCGCGGCGGCGCTGGCGGGCGAGCACGACTTCACCGCCTTCACGCCGACCGAGACCGACCACGTCCGCTTCGAGCGCATCGTCTCCGAGGCGCGCTGGGAGCGCGACGGCGACCTGCTGCGCTTCTGGATCACCGCCGACGCGTTCATGCGCAACATGAACCGCGCGCTGGTGGGCACGATGCTCGAGGTGGCCGGCGGCCGGCGCTCGCTCGAGTCGTTCACCGCGCTGCTCGAGGGCCGGCCGCGCGCCGAGGCGGGGCCGACGGCGCCGCCGCACGGCCTGTACTTCGCGTCGGTCAGCTACGGGGGCTGAGCCGCGCCTATCCTCAATCGGATGAGGGTGCTGCTGACCAACGACGACGGGATCTGGGCCGACGGCCTGCAGGCGCTGCGGCGCCAGCTACTCGGCGTCCCCGACATCGAGCTCGTCGTCATCGCGCCGGACGGCAACCGCTCGGCGATGGCGCGCTCGATCACCACCCGCCGCCCGCTGTGGGTCGAGCGCGTGGACTTCGGCGACGGCACGCACGGCTTCGCCACCGACGGCACGCCGGTCGACTGCGTGCGGCTGGCCAAGCTCGGGCTCGTCGAGGGCTTCGAGGCCCAGGCGGTGGTGTCCGGCATCAACCACGGCTCGAACCTCGGCGACGACGTCACCTACTCGGGCACGGTCGCGGCGGCGCTCGAGGGCGTGCTGCTCGGGCTGCCGGCGATCGCGGTCTCCCAGCAGTCGGCGAGCCGCGAGCTGGACTTCCGCCTCGGCCGCCAGTTCGACTTCGGCGTGGCCGCCACGTTCGCCGCGGGGCTGGTCGATCGCCTCGACGAGGTGCCGCTGCCCGCCGGCACGCTGCTCAACGTCAACGTCCCGGGCGGGCGCCCGGACGGCGTGTCGGTCACGAAGATGGGCAAGCGCATCTACCGCGACGAGCTGCGCCTGCACGCCGAGGAGGGCGGGCGGCGCCAGTACTGGATCTACGGCGCCGACCACGGCTTCCACGACGACGCGGACACCGACCTCGCCGCGGTGGCGCAGCAGCGCATCGCCGTCACGCCGCTGCGCTTCGACCTGACCGACGTCGGCGGCATCGATGCCCTGCGCCGCTACGACCTGGAGGCCATGGTGGCGCCCGCCGCCCGGGAGATCGAGTGAGCCCACGGGGGCCCGCCTCCCGCCGCGGGCCGGCGTCGGCACCCCAAGACAGCGCGGCCGACCGGGTGGCGCAGCTGCGCGCGCTGCTGCGCCACCACGCGGAGCGCTACTACGTCTACGACGACCCGGAGATCGGCGATGACGAGTACGACGCCCTCTACGACGAGCTCAAGGCGCTGGAGGCGGCCGACCCGTCGCTGGTCACCGCGGACTCCCCGACCCAGCGGGTCGGCGGCCTGGCCCCGGTCAGCCGGCTGGAGAAGGTCACCCACCGCCAGCCGATGCTGTCGCTGGCCAACGCGCGCAGCGAGGCCGAGCTGCGCGATTGGGTGGCGCGGATGCGCCACCACCTGGCGCGCGAGGGCATCGAGGATCCGGTCTTCCGGTTCGTCTGCGAGCCGAAGATCGACGGCCTGGCGATCTCCCTGATCTACGTCGACGGGGCGCTCGAGCGCGGCGCCACGCGCGGCGACGGGACGGTCGGCGAGGACGTCACGCACAACCTGCGGACGATCGGCTCGATCCCGCCGCGCATCGCGGGCGCCCCGCCGCTGCTCGAGGTGCGCGGCGAGGTCTACATGGCGCTCACCGACTTCCAGGCGCTCAACGAACGCCGCGCGGAGGCGGGCGAGTCGACGTTCATGAACCCGCGCAACGCGGCCGCGGGGACCATCCGCCAGCTCGACCCCAACCTCGCCGCGCAGCGGCCGCTGTCGATGTGGGCCTACGGCGTCGGCGTCACCGACGGGCTGGCCTTCGAGCACCACTCGCAGGCGCTCGACTGGCTGCGTGAGCACGGCTTCCCGGTCAACGACGACATCGTCGTGCGCGACGGCGAGGACGAGGTCGTCGCCCAGTGCCTGTTCTGGCAGGAGCGGCGCGGCACGCTCGACTTCGAGATCGACGGCGTGGTCGTCAAGGTCGACGACGTCGAGCTGCAGCGCCGGCTCGGCGTCGTGGGGCGCGACCCGCGCTGGGCGATCGCGTGGAAGTTCCCGCCCACGACGAAGGTGACGCGGCTGAAGAAGGTCGACTGGAACGTCGGCAAGTTCGGCGACCTGCACCCGTTCGCCGTGCTCGAGCCGGTCCCGGTGGGCGGCGTGATCGTCAAGCTCGCCACGCTGCACAACGAGGAGGACGTCGCGCGCAAGGACCTGCGCGAGGGCGACGACGTCATCGTGCTGCGCGCCGGCGACGTCATCCCCCAGGTCGTCTCGCCCGCCCCGCACGTCGCCGAGCGCACCGACCGGGGACCGATCCCGCGCCCGCCGGAGCGCTGCCCCGATTGCGGCACCCCGACGGTGAAGCCCGAGGGAGCGGTGTTCACGAAGTGCCCGAACCGCAAGGGCTGCCCGGGCCAGCAGTGGCAGCTGACCAAGCACTTCGTCTCCCGCGGGGCGATGGACATCGAGGGTCTCGGCGAGCTGCAGGTGCAGCGCTTCCTCGACGAGGGGCTGATCGCCAGCGTGGCCGACCTCTACGACCTGACGGCCGAGCGGATCGCCGCGCTGCCGGGCTACGCCGAGGTCTCGGCGCGCAACCTCGTCGCGGCGATCGAGCGCTCCAAGGATGCGCCGTTCGGACGGGTGCTGTTCGCACTGGGGCTCGAGGAGGTCGGCTTCGTGACCGGGCGCAACCTCGCCCAGCAGTTCCGCACGATCGACGCGCTGCTCGCGGCGGGGCCGGAGGAGATCGCGCAGACGCCGGGCGTCGGCGAGAAGATGGCCGCGACGATCTACGAGCAGCTGCAGGACGACGACATGCGCGCGCTGATCGCGGCGCTGCGGGCGCGCGGGCTGCGCTTCGCGCAGGAGGGGCCGCCGCCCGGCGAGGGGCCGCTGTCGGGCCGGACGTTCGTGCTCACCGGGACGCTGCCGCAGCTCACGCGCGAGGAGGCCACCGAGCGCATCGTTGCGGCGGGCGGGCGGGTGACCTCCTCGGTGTCGAAGAAGACCGACTACGTCGTGGCCGGCGAGTCGCCCGGCTCGAAGCTGGCCAAGGCCGAGCGGCTCGGCGTCGAGGTGCTCGACGAGGCCGGGCTGCTCGCGCTGCTGGGCGCGGCCTGATCACGCCGTCGGCTGCAGCTGCGTCGTGCAGAACGCGCAGCGATGCGCCTCCTTGGGGATGTCGCTGAGGCACTCCGGGCACTGGCGGGTGGTCTCGTCGATCGGCTGGCCCGACCGGCGCAGCTCGTTGAGCTTGTTGACCGGCACGACCACGAAGAAGAACACCGCCGCCGCGATCGAGACGAACGCGATGACCGCGTTGAGGAACGAGCCGTAGTGGAAGACCGACCCGTTGATCGTGAACGTCAGGTCCGAGAAGTCGGGCTTCCCGATGATCGCCGCGATGATCGGGGTGATCAGGTCCGCCACCAGCGAGGTGACGACGGCGCCGAACGCCGCGCCGATGACCACGGCGACGGCGAGGTCGACGACGTTGCCGCGCAGGAGGAACTGCCGGAAGTCTTTCAGCATGGGCGGAGGCTACCCCCGGGCCCACCCGCCCGCGTGCAATCTCGCGTTCAGCGCGAAAGGCCCGCGATCGCCGTCACCATGCGGTCCTGCACGGCGTGGGCGCTCCACACGCTGACGCGGTTCATGAGGATCGCGAAGGCGACTTGTCCGGCCGGCGTGTCGCAGATCCCGGCGACGTTGGAGACGTCGCGCAGCGTGCCGGTCTTGCCGTGGCAGCGGCCGGCGGCCGGCGTGCGCCGCATGCGGTTGGCCAGCGTGCCGGTGCGTCCGACGGTCGACAGCGAGCGCACGAACGTGTCGGCCTCCTCGCCGCCGGCCATCGTGGCCAGGAGCTGGACGACCTGGCGCGGCTGCGTGCGGTCCGCGCGCGACAGGCCCGACCCGTCGACGACCGTCGGCGCGATCTCGAGGTCCTCCATCGTGTCGCGCACGACCCGGGCGCCGGCGTCGGTGCTGCCCCCGTCGCCGAAGCTCGCCCCGAGGTTCTTCAGCAGGGTCTCGGCATAGTAGTTGTCCGACGGGATGTTCGTGCGGGCGACGAGGTCGGACATGGGCGTCGACGACGATGTCGCCAGCTCGACCGCGTCCGCGGGCGCCGGCCCGACGCGGGTGCGGCCGCGGACCGGCACGTCGCGCTTCTCCAGCGCCGCGCGCAGCGCATCGGCGGCGACCGCCGCGGGGCGCTTCTGCCAGCCGCCGCGGACGTAGCCGCGGTCGGCGACGAGGCCGCCGAGCTGGCCGCCGATCTCCGAGTCCAGCCGCCCGCCGGTGGCGGCCGAGCCGCGCAGGCTGTCGAAGCGGCTCTCGTCGCCGTAGACGCGGCCGCGGACACCGGTGAGGTCGAGCTCGCCGGCCAGCTCGTCGATGCGGGTCGTGCTGAGGGTGGGATCGCCGCCGCCGACCAGGTAGAGGTTGCCGCGCAGGACGCCGCCGGCGTCGATCCGGCCGTCGGTCACGACCTTGGTGTCGAGGCGAGCGCTGGGACCGAAGCGGATGAGCGCGGTGCTGGTCACGAACAGCTTGTTGACCGACGCGGGGATCAGCGAGCGATCGGCGCGCTTGGCGTACAGCCGCTTGTCGCCGTCGAGGGCCATGACGTAGACGCCCGAGCTGGCCGGGACCTTGCGCATCTCGGCGCTCAGGACTGAGCCCAGCTTGGCCGGGGTGATCGCGGCGGCGGGCGCGGCGGGCACGACCAGGACGGCGGCCAGCACGGCCCCCAGGAGCAGGCGAAGGCGGAACACGTGGAGTTGTGACACCGCTTACGGACGGAGGTTGCGGTGCGCCGACAGCCTAGACTCACGGGGCGATGGACAACGTCGTTCCCCTGCCGCCGAAGTCGGGTGGCGCCCGGAGCGCGCCCAAGCGCTCCAAGACCGCGCTCGTGCTGGGCGGCGGCGGCTTCACGGGCGCGGTCTACGAGATCGGGGCGCTGCGCGCGCTCGACCTGCTGTCGGTCAACCGGACCGTCAACCAGTTCGACGTGTACGTCGGCACGTCCGCCGGCTCGTTCGTCGCCGCGCTCGCCGCCAACGGGGTGACGCCCGAGGAGATGATGCGGGTCGTCAACCAGCAGGTGCCGACGCCGTTTCGCGACATCGACGTCGGGACGGTGCTGCAGCCCAACCTGCTCGCCTGGGCGCGGAAGGGGGCGCTGCTGCCGCTGCGCATGGTGACCGTGCTGCGTCAGCTCGCCGGCCAGCTCGGGTCGGTGTCGGTCATGGACCTGCTGCTCGGGCTGGGCGAGGGCCTGCCGGCGGGCTTCTACTCCGGCGCCGGCATCGAACGCTACATCCGCGACGTCCTGTCGGACCCCGACCGCTCGGACGACTTCCGCTTCCTGGAGCCCGAGCTCTACCTGACGGCGACGGACCTCGACACGTGCGAGCGGATCGTGTTCGGCTCCGAGGGCTGGGACGACGTGCCGATCTCGACCGCCGTGCACGCCTCGACCGCGCTGCCGATGCTCTACGAGCCGGTCAAGGTCGGCGACCGCGAGGTGGTCGACGGCGGGATCGTCTCGACGACGAACCTCGACATCGCGGTCGAGTCCGGCGCCAAATTCGTCGTGGTCGTCAACCCGCTCGTGCCCTACGTCAACGACTTCTCCAAGACGGTGCCGACGCTGACGGGATCGCGGCCGCGGCGGGTGTCCGACATGGGCTTTCCGCAGGTCGGCTACCAGGTGTTCAAGCTGCTCGCCTACCAGCGGCTGCACGAGATGGCGCGCCAGTGGGAGCGGCGCTACCCGGGCGTCGACATCATCCTCATCGAGCCCGAGCCCGACGACGAGCTGATGTTCCAGACCTCGATCATGAACTTCACGGCGCGGGTGGACATCGCCCGCCACGGCTTCGAGACGGTGACGATGAAGCTCGCGGCCGACTACGACCGCTACCGGGAGATCTGCGAGCGCCACGGGATCGACATCTCCGCCACGCGGGTGCGCAAGGTGATCCAGCACTTCGCCACGCGCGAGGAGGAGAAGACGCGCGCGTGGCGCAAGATCCTCGAGCAGACGACGGGCGCGCTGCTGCGCCAGTCGGCCAACGACTGAGCCGTCGCCATGCCGGGCGGCCGCTTCGCTGCACCGGCGCAGCGGAGGGCGCGACCCTCAGCCGCGCAGGACCGCCGCGAGCGCGTCGCGCAGGCGGTCGGCGGCGGCGGCGTCGTGGACGGCGACGCGGATGCGGGTGGGGTCGCCGAGGCGGCCGCCCTCGGCCACGCGGATCTTCGCCCGGGTGTCGAGCTCGTGGGCCAGCTGCGCCCCGTCGTGGCGGCCGGCGGCGACCCACAGCAGGTTCGCTTCGCTGGGCGCGACGGCCAGGCCGAGCTCGGTCAGCTCGCCTGCCAATCGGTCGCGCGTCGCGCGCACCGTCGCGACCCGCCGCGCGACCAGGGCGTCGGTCGCGCGCAGCGCCTCCAGCGCGCCGGCCGTCGCCAGCTCGTTGACGCCGAGCTCGGGCTCCAGGCGCTCGAGGAGCGGCTCGCTGCCGGGCCCGCCGACCGCGTAGCCGATCCGCAGCCCCGCCAGCCCCCACGCCTTCGAGAACGACCGGAACACGAGCAGCCGCGGGAACTCGTCCACCAGCCCGGCGGCGCTCGACGGCGCGTACTCGACCAGCGCCTCGTCGAGCAACACGACGACCCGCTCGGGCAGCGCGCCCAGCAGCCCCGCAGCGCCGCCTCGTCCAGCCACGCTCCCGTCGGGTCGTTGGGGTTGCACAGCGCGACGATCCGCGTGCGGTCGGTGAGCGCGGCGAGCACCGACCCCGGCTCGACCGCCACCGCGGCGCCGCCCGCCCGCCGCGCCAGCACCGGCAGCAGCGGATACGACGGCCACGGCGTGACGAGCTCGTCGCCGGGCTCGAGCAGCGCGGCCGCCGCGGAGCCCAGCAGCTGGGCGGCGCCGTGGCCCACCACCACCCGCGCGTCGGGCACGCCGAGCCGGTGAGCCAGCTCGGCGCGCAGCTCGGCCGCGTGGGGCGCGCGGTAGCGGTGCAGCCCGCGCCGCGCCACGTACGTCACCGCGTTGACGACGACCGACGGCGGCAGCTGCGGCCAGGTCAGCACCGACAGGTCGAGCGGCTCGACGCGCGACAGCGCCTCGCGGCGACGCGCCGCCGCCCGCTCGCGCAGCTGCGCCGACGCCTCCTCCGGAGGCTGCTCCTCGAACTGGCGGTAGTAGTCCAGGAGGCCCATCTCGTGGGCCACTAGCGGCCCGGCATCGACATCGAGCCCAGGCCCGCGACGAACACCAGCCAGATGACGAACGCGCTGCCGCCGACCACCGCGCAGACGCCGAACATCGGCGCGACGATCCCCCTGCGCTGGTCGTGGCCCGCCGCGCGGCGGACCAGCAGCCACCACGCGTCGAGCCGCTTGAGCACCACCAGCCCGCCGAACAGGCCGGCCAGGCACAGCGCGAACGCGGCGATGATGGCCAGGAAGATCCGGTCGGTGCCGTCGCTGATGCGCGCCGCGACCCACAGCGCCGCGGCCGGGATCGGCCCCCAGAACAGCAGGTTGACCACGGCCATGAGCGCGGCGATCAGCAGCGCCAGCGCGTCGTCGACGCGCTGGCGGCGCGAGGACCCCCGGCGCGGCGTGCCCCGGTAGCGCACCGGCGCGGTACCGGGGCGGCGCCCGGTGAACAGCCCGCCGGTGTCCGTGGGGTCGGTGCGCATCGGCTGCTGACGGTAGCGCCGCGCCGGCTCGGGCCGGGCCGGTCCCTATCCGCCGCCGTAGAGCTCGTCGAAGCGGTCCGCGTACATGTCGGTGACGACCTTGCGCTTGACCTTCAGCGTCGGCGTCAGCTCGCCGGTCTCCTGCGACAGGTCGTGGTCGAGGATGAAGAACCGCTTGACCTGCTCGACCTGCGCGTAGCGGGCGTTCGCCCGGTCCAGCTCGGCCTGGATCAGCTCGATCACCCGCGGGTCGCGCGACAGCGCGGCGAGCGACGTGTCCGCGATGTCGTGCTGCTGCGCCCAGGGCACGATCTCGTCCTCGTCGAGCGTGATCAGCATCGACGGGAACGGCCGGCGGTCGCCGTACATCACCGCCTGCGAGATCCAGCGCGACTGCTTGAGGTCGTTCTCGAGGTTCGCCGGCGTGAGGTTCTTGCCGCCCGCGGTGATGATGATGTCCTTCTTGCGCCCCGTGATCGACAGGTAGCCGTCCTCGTCGATCGAGCCGAGGTCGCCGGTGTGCAGCCAGCCGTCGACCACCGTCCCGAACGAGGCGTCGTCGTTGCGGTAGTAGCCGCGGAAGATGTTCGCGCCGCGGATGAGCACCTCGCCGTCGCCGGCGATGCGCAGCTCGACGCCGGGCAGGGCCTGACCGACCGCACCGAACTTGTGCGCCTGTGGGGTGGAGACCGTGGCGACGGTGGCGGTCTCGGTCATCCCGTAGCCCTCCATCACCGGCACCCCGCAGGCCCAGAAGAACTCGAGGATCTCCTTGGCGATCGGCGCGGCGCCGGTCACCGCCTCCTGCAGGCGGCCGCCGAACGCCGCGCGCACGTTGGCGAACAGCTTGGCGTCGAACTGGTCGTAGGCGGCCTGCAGCTCGGCCGGGACCTCGCGGCCCGCGACGCGCAGGTCGTGCACCTGGCCGCCGACCGCGACCGCCTGGGCCAGCGTCTCCGGCTCCATGTTGGCCGAGACGAGCGTGTAGATCTTCTCGAAGATCCGCGGCACCGACGGCAGGTACGTCGGCTTGACCTGCGACAGCTCGGCGATGATCTGCTTGGTGTCGCCGCCCCAGTAGGCGATCGCCGTGCCCTGGTCGAAGGCGGCGAGCTGGATCAGCAGCGCAAACGAGTGCGCGAGCGGCAGGAACAGGTAGACGAGCTCGTCGTCGCCGCGGAACAGGTCGCGCTCGCTGACCATGTCGACGATCGCGCGGTAGTTGCCGTGGGCGAGGACGCAGCCCTTCGGCGGCCCGGTCGTCCCCGACGTGTAGATGATCGTGTACGGGTCGTCGGGAGCGACGGCCCTCCACCGCGCTTCGAGCTCGGCCAGGTCGCGTGCGCGGCCCCGCTCGCGCAGGGCGTCCAGGGCGATGGCGTCGCCCGCGGCCGGGCCCTCCATGACGATCACGTGGCGCAGCGCCGGCAGCCGGTCGCGCACCTCGGCGACCTTGGCCACCTGCTCGGCGTCCTCGCAGAAGATCGCCACCGCCTCGGAGTTGCCGATGACCCACTCGCACTCCTCGGGCGAGTTCGTCTGGTAGATCGGCACGACGACCGCGCCGGCCATCGTGATCGCGAAGTCGGCATACGACCACTCGGGCCGGGTCTTGGCCAGGATGCAGACGCGGTCGCCGGGGGCGATCCCCAGGTCGACGAGCCCGAGCCCGATCTCCTGGGCGATCGCTCCCATCTGCGCGAACGACGCGTCGCGCCACTCGTCGCCGTCGCGATAGCGAACCGCCGTGCGCCCGCCGAACAGCTGCGCCGCCCGGGGCAGCAGGTCGGCGATCGTCTTCGACCCCGTCCGCGTGGGGCCTGACGCGGTGGCCTCCATCCCTCTTTCCTTGTCCGCCGGAACCGGAGGCCGATGCTACTCAGACCCTGGTCGGCTGCGCCTCCACGACCGGTTGGCCGGCCTCGCGCACGCTGTCCAGGAAGAGGCTCTTGTCTATGCGGCCCTGGAAGATCGGCACGCCCAGCTCCATGCACTTGGAGATGACTTCTCGTCTCTCGAGTCCGCTTTCACGCGCGAGCTCGGTGGGCGTGAGGTGGATCGCCATGGGCCTCCCCCTTTTGTGTTGTAGGGACGTGCCGCGACCATAGCGCGACCCCAGGACGTCCTCAATGCCGATCGGCTCAGATCGGGTTCGGGATGTCGACGAAGGTATGGCGCACCCCGAACCGCTCGGCCAGCAGCTCGCCGAGCGCTCGGATGCCGAAGGTCTCCGTGGCGTAGTGCCCCGCGGCGAGGAAGGTCACCCCGCCTTCCCGGGCGATCGCCATCACGCGCTCGGCCGGCTCGCCGGTCAGGAAGGCGTCGAGGCCGAGCTCGATCGCCTCGGCGACGTCGTCGGCGGCGCCCCCCGAGACGATCCCGAGCGTCGTGACTGGGTCGGGGCCGGCCGGGAAGACGAGCGGCTCGCGCTCGGTCAGGCCGCGGACCCGGTCGACCAGCGCGGCGCGGGCGATCGGCGGGTCGAATCGCGCGACGAAGCCGATCGGCTCGCCGCCGTGGACGGCGAACGGCCGGTCGACGGTCGCGCCGAGCCCGGTCGTCAGCAGCGCGTTGTTGCCGACCTGGGGGTGGGCGTCGAGCGGCAGGTGGTAGGCGGCGAGCGCCATGTCGTGGGCGAACAGGGGCTTCAGGCGGGCGTACAGGGCGGCGTCGATCGGCCGTGCGGGACCGCCGCCCCAGAACAGGCCGTGGTGCACGAGCACGAGGTCGGCGCGCAGGGCGGCGGCGCGCTCGAACAGCTCGACCGAGGCCGACACGCCCGTCACGACGTGCTCGACCTGGTCGGGCCCCGGGACCTGCAGCCCGTTGGGGCCGTAGTCGGCGAACGCCTCGGGACGCAGCAGCGCGTCGAGATGGGCCAGGAGATCGGTGAGGGCGGACGGCATCTTTACCTTTTGAACGCGGGTGTTCCTGGGTACGCGGGTGCTGGAGCTTGGGCGGGCACAAGGAATGGAAGCAGCCACGCTGACTGCCGTGCGGCGCGAATGGCGGCCGCCGGCCACCGACGACGAGCTGGTCGCGGCGACGCGGGCGAACGATGATCGCGCCTTCGAGGTGCTCTACGCCCGCTACCAGCGGCGCATCGCGGCCTACGTCCTGGGCATGGTCAAGGATCACGGCCGTGCGGAGGACGTCACCCAGGAGGTGTTCGTCAGCGCGCTGCGGCGGCTGCGCCAGACCGGCGGGCCGATCGCGTTCAAGCCGTGGATCTACGAGATCGCCAAGAACGCGTGCATCGACCAGTTCCGGCGGTCGCGGCGCGCCGAGGAGGTCTCGTTCGACGCCGAGGAGGGCGTCGGGCCGACCCTCGTCTCCTCGCGCCCGGGCCCCGAGGCCGAGCTCAGCTCGCGCATGGAGCTCGACAGCCTGCGCAGCGCGTTCGTCGGGCTGACCGACACGCACCATCGCATCCTCGTCATGCGCGAGCTCGAGGGCCGCAGCTATGCGGAGATCGGGCAGCGCTTGGGCCTGTCGCGTCCGGCGGTTGAGTCGACGCTGTTTCGGGCTCGCAAGCGGCTGGCCGAGGAGTACGACGAGCTCGTCAGCGGCGAGCGCTGCCGGCGCGTGCAGGCGATCATCGCGGACGCCGGCGCGGGGCGGCTGGGTGCGCGCGACCAGCGACGGATGGCGCGCCACGTGTCCTGCTGCTCGCCGTGCCGGCGCGCGCTGGTGGCGGCCGGGCTCGGCGACGTGCCGGCCGGCGTGGGGGCGAAGATCGCCGCGCTGCTGCCGCTGCCCGCGTTCCTGCGCGAGCGTTGGCTGGGCCTCGGCGGGCACCACGCCGCGGCGGGGAGCGATGCGGCCGCCGGCGGCGGAGCGGGGGCGCTCGCCTCCTGGGCGCATGCGGCGGGGCCGGTGCTTGACGCGGGCGGGGGCGGCTGGTTGAAGGCGGTGGCGACGGCGGCGACCGTGGCCGTGGCGGGCGTCGGGGCGAACGTCGTGACGTCGTCGCACCAGGCGGGGGTCGAGCGCGCGGGGGATCCGGGCGCGCTGGTGGCGGCGGTGTCGGGTCGCGCGGCGAGCGTTGGCGCCCCGGTGTCGGCGGTGGCGTCGCGGGCGGCGGTGCCGACCTCGGTGGGGGCGCGCCGGGTGCGGTCGGCGGCGACGTCGGCCCCCACGGCGGCGAGGCCCGCGCGCTCACGGCGCGCGACACGGTCGCGGCGCGACCGCGGCGGCGCTGGCGCCGGCCGTCCGGCCTTGGCGACCACCGCGCCCGCCGCCGGCGGCACGACGACGGTGAGCGCGCCCTCGACCTCCGGGTCGGGCGGATCGGTCGGCGCGACGGTGCACGGCGCCGGCTCGACCGGCGCGGGATCGGGCGCCGGGTCCGGGTCGGGCTCGGGCACCCGGTCCGGGTCGGGCTCGGGCACCCGGTCCGGGTCGGGCTCGGGCACTCGGTCCGGATCCGGGTCGGGGTCGGGCCGCACGATCACCCCGCTCGAGCGCGCCGCCGGCGACGTCACGCACGCCGTGAGCGGGGCGGTCGGCGCCGCGACCGGCGCCGCGACGACCTCGATCTCGGACGCCGGCAGCCTCACCGACCAGCTGCCCTCGACGCCCGTGGCGTCGTTGGGCGATACTCCGATCCAGGTGCCCACCACCACCGATGTCATCGACACCGTGGACGAGACCGTCGACCAGACCGTCACCGGCGTGAACGGCGCCGTCGGCGTCGTCCGCGACACGACGCAGGACGTGGGGGACACCGCCACTGGACTCACCGGCGGCCTGCTCGGCGGGTGACCGCGGAGCCGTCCGATGCCGCGCCGTTCCTCGAGTCGCTGACCGACACGAGCCTGTACTCCATCGGCGCCTACTTCACCGACCGCCACCCGGATCTCGTCGACGACGTGATCGCCCAGGCCCAGGCGATCGAGGACCTCGGTCTCGAGCGCTGGGCCGCCGCCGAGGACGTCGAGGTCGAGCGCGCCTTCCAGACCCTCATGACCGGCCTGGCCGTCCGGTACTACAAGGCCGTCGCGGGCGGCGGCTGAGCCCGCGAGCGATCTTCTAGACTGCGAGCTCTCATCGGGGCGTGGCGCAGCCTGGTAGCGCGCACCGTTCGGGTCGGTGAGGTCCCCGGTTCAAATCCGGGCGCCCCGATTGGTTAAGAGGCCCGCGAAAGGACGCAAACACGAGCGAAGGGCTCGCACATAGCGTCCTTTCGCGGGGCCTTGGTTCGTGGACGTTCGGGGCTGTTCGGTGGTCGCTCCGTGGCCGTTCCGTTGCAGCGGCGGCGATTTCCGTTGGAGGCGACGCTCGGGCAATCGTTCGGCGTCTGGCCCGACGGGGCGTGCGTTGCGGTTCTTGCCGGTCGCCGGCCCGTATTCGTTGGCGCGGCTTGCGCGGGCGCTGTGGCGCAGGCGTTGGTGCTGCTGGTCGGGATGATCGCGAAGTCGGGCTTGTCGGCGCGGCGCTTGCGCTTGCTGGCGCCGGGCGGTTCGCGCGACGTTCGGCGAGCAGGCCAAGTCCGACAGGCTCCGTGCACTGCAGGCGAGCGCCGGCTCGTGGCGCGGACGGAGTGCCAGCGGCGCCGAGTACGTCGATGCTCGGCGGGGCGGCAATCTCAACGAGCGTCTGGCGCGGCTCGGCGTCACCACGTGAAGCTGCTCGACACGAGCGTCGCGATCGATCACCTCCGCGCCGTCGAGCTGCTCGCAGGGCTCGTTGAGGCCGACGAGCCGCTGCTCGCCAGCGAGGTCGTTCGCTTCGAGCTGCTCGCTGGAGTTCGCGACCGCGAGGTCGACGCGCTGGAGCTGTTCCTCTCGGCGCTGTCCTGGGTGCCCATCGGGAAGGAGGTCGCGCGAACCCGGCAGCGCTCGCTCGAGACCATCGTCGCTCCCACAGCGGAATCGACGACGCCGACTACCTGATCGCTGCCACGACGCTGTTGCTCGACGCCGAGCTGCTGACGACCAACGTCCGCCATTTCCCGGTGCTCGACGGGCTCGCGCCGGCGTACTGACATCAGGCAACGTGAACGAGCTACCGCGTCTGGCGCCGCCGCCCGGCGACTCACCTGACGGTCAACGTGGCCGCCGCCTCGTGCGGTCAACAGCGGCTCGGCTGTCCGCCGCCCGCGCCCGATCTTGCTTCGCCCGGAGCGGTGCCAATCTGTGTCTTGTCCGGGCCTTGGGAGGAAGGGGGCCGGATGGCCGCCGCTGTTGCTGCCGCTGGTGGTGACGGGCGGGTTCTGGGACGCGTCAGGAAGGATGCAGGATCCCGTCTGGTGCTTCGGGCTCGCGCTCGAGCTGAGGCATCCGCACCGTGACCTCGACGGACGTCGGTGCCGTAAGCTCGCTCGCGCCCCCGACGCCCAGCTCACCCATGCGTCGCGCGGTGCTGAGCACTTTGCCGTCGAACGCGGACACGACCTCGTTGTGCGCGCGCACGGCGGAGTTGAGGCCACGTGAGGCCTTCGACAGCTCGTCGGAGACGGACGAGAGCCGCTTGATCAGCTGGGCGCCGAGCGTGCGGATCTCCTCGGCGTTCTGTGCGAGCTCGGCCTGCTGCCAGCCGACGGCGACGACCTGGAGCAGGGCGTAGAGCGTGCTCGGCGTCGTGATGACGACCCGACGATCGATCGCATAGCCGAGCAGCTCCGGATCCGCTTCCGCCGCTGCGGCGAACGCCGCCTCCGAAGGCATGAACAGGACGACGACCTCCGGAGCACGCGGAAGCAGCTTCCAGTACGCCTTGGCGCCGAGTGTCTGCACGCACGCCCGGACGTCGCGCGCATGGCGCGCGACGTGCGCCTTGCGCGCCTCCGGGTCGCTCTCGGCGAGGCTGGCCTGGTAGTGGTCCCAGACCGCCTTGCTGTCGATCGGCAGGCATCCGCCGCCGGCGAGTTGGAGCACGAGGTCGGGGCGGCCGTTCCGGTCGTCGTCGGACGCATGGACTTGGACGTCGAAGTCCAGACGCTCCTGCAGCCCGGCCGACTCGACGATCCGCTGCAGCGTCAGCTCGCCCCAGCGCCCGCGGTCCGAGGCGCGCCCGAGGAGCTGATTCCACTGCGTTGCCTGCGTGGCGAGCTGCTCCTGCTGGCGTCGCACGCCGTTGAGAAGCTCGCCGAACTCTCCCAGCGACCGGTGCACCGCGCCATCGCCGCCGACATGACGGCGGATCACGAAGAGGATCAACGCCGCGGACGTCGCGGCGCCGACGAGGAACCAGACGAACTCCGAGCTCACGCCCGTCCTCCGAGCAGTGCGTCGAGGCGCTCCTCGCACGTCTCCGGGTAAGCGAGCTTCAACACCACGCCGTAGTTCGGGCGGTCCGGATCGCCACCGTTGAGCAGACCGATGCACGAGCCGCCGTCGTAGCCCGCGTTCCGCAGCAGCTCGAACGACTCCGCGTACCGCTCCGCGGTCTCGCGCGACAGGTGACCGACCTTGCCGGTCGGGCCGTGCACGGCGATCGCGTTGGCGTCGTATGGGTTGTCGGGCTCGGCGACGAGCACGGCCTCGAAGCTCGGTCGCCCGTCCGTCCCCGAGGTGCAGCGGGCTGCGAGCGCGCGAAGCGCGTCCTGGTAGAACGACTCGCCCACGACGCTCATGTGGTCGTCGTCGGGCAGCGCCAGCAGTCGATGATCCGATCGGACGGCGTCACGTGCCTGGGTACCGCCGAAGATCCGCTCAAGGAGGCCCATGCGAAGGATTGTCGGCTGCGATCACCTTTTGCTGAAGGGAGGCAAGGCAGTTGCCGCATCGCGTCGTGGTCGCTGCCAGTGATCTCGGCAGTCGTCCTCGATCGCGACACTTGCCGTCGAGCGATGAGTCTGGCGTCGCGCCGCGGTCTACACGTGTGCTGGGAGTTGCGACGCGGCTCCACGCAAGGAGATCGATTGACGGCACACGATCGAGGAGCGATGAGCGAGCAGACCGCAGATACGAGTCAGGAGCTGATGGTGGACTTCATCACCTCGCTCGACGGGTACGGGGCGGCCGAAGGTTGGCCGGGGTGGTGGGGCCTGGAGGGGCCGGAGTACCTCAGATGGCTGGAGGGCCAGCCGGAACACGGCTTCACCGTGCTGATGGGATCGAAGACCTATGAGCTGATGTCAGGGATGGCGCAGAGCGCGCAGGCCGAGAACTTCAGCGACGAGGAGACCGAATCGATCACGGGGCTCGCTGCGGCTGACAAGGTGGTCATCTCCTCCACGCTGAAGCCGCCCTATGCATGGCCCAACACCACGGTGCTGTCCGGCGACGTCGTGGAGCTGGTGAGCGAGCTGAAGCGCAACGCCACCAAACCGATCCATACGCTCGGCAGCGTGAGCCTCTGCCGCTCGTTGATGGCAGCGGGCCTGGTCGACAGGTTCCGGGTGGTGATCTTCCCTGTGATCACCGGCAGGACCGGGAGGGGTCGCATCTACGACGGCTACGAGGACTTCGGGTTGGAGCTGGTGGAGAGTCGCACCTTCGACGACCGCTCCCAGCTGCTGGAATACGTGCCCCGGCTGCTGGATGCGCCGCTGGGGCGGTGAGCCGCTGGCGACGATCCTCATCGGCGGCTCGAGGCGCTCCGCGAGGCCCCGGCTATCCGGTCGCGGGTTGCTGTCGCTCGGCGGTGGCCGCGCCGGAGGTCGCCATTCACGACAGCTCGCTGCTTGGCACCGCGCTCTGACGGTTGCCGTCTCGGAGATGACAGCGTTCCTGTCCGGCTCAGGTCCCCGGTGTCAGCGATTGGCGGCTGGCCGGCGAGTCGCTGGTGCGTTGGTCGTGGTGACGACCCATGTGGCGTGCTGCGGGATGATGTCGCCGCGCTCGCGCCCGGATCGGTAGCGGCCGGGCGTGGTGCCGACGGTGTTGGCGAACGCCGTGATGAAGTGGCTGGAGTTCGCCCATCCGCAGGCTTGGGCGATGTTGGCGGTGTCGTGGCCTTCGGCGAGCAGGACGAGCGCGTGGTAGATGCGCAACTGGGTGCGCCATTGGTAGAAGGTCATGCCGAGCTCGTCGTGGAGCAGTCGGCTGAGGGTGCGGGCGCTGGCGCCGGTCCTGCGGCCGAGCTCGGCCAGCGGGGCGTTGTTGGCGGGCTGCTCGTACAGCAGTCGTGCGATGGCTTGTAGTCGGTCGTCGCGTGGTTCTGGCAGGTGCAGCGGCTGCTCGTCGGCGTGGTGCAGCTCGTCGACGAGGACGCGGCGGATGCGCGCGAGCGGGCCGCGTTCGAGGTCGGACGCGGCGGCGTCGTAGCCCCGTGGGCCGGTGAGCGTGAGCACGGCAGCCCGGGCGAGGTCGGAGACGGCAAACACGACAGGATCGTCGGGCAGCAGCCGCGCGAGCGAGACGGGCAGGAACAGGATGCGCATGTCGGTGTGGCCGTGAGCGCGGTGGTAGTGCGCGTATCCGGCGGGGGTCCAGGCGACGCGGTTGGCGGGCACGATCGACGTACCACGCTCGGTGTGGACGGCCAGGACGCCGCGCGCGGCGTAGACGAGGTGGCCGCGTCGATGGGAGTGCGCGGGGCTTGTTCCCCCGGACGGCCACAGATGGACTCCGCCGGAGGGCCAGAGACGTGAGATCGAGCCCGACGGTGCGGTTTGGCGGCTATCGGGCATAACTTGGCAATCTATCGGTGGCAAGCCGCGACGTTGGTGGTCACGATGCGGGCATGGAGCACGTTCTTCGCTCAGCCGGGCGTTGGGCCGCGGTGCGGGACCGATCCGGTGATCCTCGCCGCCTGAGCACGACCATGCGAGCAGCCGTCTGCCCCAGACCCGGCGGCCCGGAGGTGCTGGAGATCCGCGACCTGCCGGTCCCGGCGATCCGGGAGAGATGGAGCCTGGTGAAGGTCCAGGCGGCCGGCGTGAACCGCTCAGAGCTCAGGACCCGCCAGGGACACTCGCCCAGCGTCAAGTTCCCGCGGGTGCTCGGAATCGAGTGCGTCGGGATCGTGGCCGCCTCGACCGACCCCAGCCTGCCCGAGGGAACGACCGTCGCGGCGGTGATGGGCGAGATGGGCCGGGCGTTCGACGGCGGCTACGCGGAGTACGCGCTGCTGCCCAACTCGCTGTTGATGACGGTCACCACCAGCTTGCCGTGGGATGTGCTCGGCGCACTGCCGGAGACCTACCTGACCGCCCAGGGATCGCTCGACGCGCTCGGGATCGATCCAGAGCAACACCCACGGTTGTTGATCCGCGGCGCCACCTCGTCGGTCGGCCTGGCCGCCCTGTCGATCGCCGCCGCCCTTGGCATCCAGACCGCCGCCACGACCCGACGGCACAGCAAGGCCGACGCACTGCAGACCGCCGGCGCCGACCACGTCCTGATCGACGCCGGCGGCTCTCTGAGCGAGACTGTGCACACGATCTGGCCCGAGGGCCCCGACGACGTTCTCGACCTCGTCGGCGCCAGCACGGCGCTGGACTCGCTGCGGATCGTCCGTCGCGGCGGGACGGTCTGCGTGGCGGGCTCGCTCAGCGGCTGGCTGATCCCGAGCTTCGAGCCGATCGCGATGATCCCGTCCGGCACCAGGCTCACGGCCTTCCACAGCAACGACATCACGGGTGCCGTGGGAGCCGCGATCTTGCAGCGTGTCATTCGCGGGGTCGAGGACGGCACCTATCGCCCCAACATCGACCGCGTGTTCGCGCTCGACGACATCGCTGCGGCACACCGCTACATGGAGAGCAACCAGGCCACCGGCAAGCTCGTCGTCGTGCCCTCTGGCCCTCCTGCCCGGTGGTCACCGGGCGCTGGCACTCGTACCGCCTCGGCCGGCGTGGCTTCCGTGGCGGGGCAGGTGCCGCGCCCCAGAACAGCGACGTGCCCGCCGCCAGCGTCTTCTCCGCCCCGCCGGTCAGGTCGTGGGTGACGATCTGCCCCGCCCGCTCGAACACGACGCTGCCGCCGTTGGGCGAGGTGTCCTGCGGACCCATCGTCACGTCGTGCACCAGCGCCCCGGTCGCCGGCCGACCGCTGCACGCAGCTCGACGACCCCTCGGTGGCCAGTCGGCAGCGCGACCCATCGGGCGACATCTGCGGCTGCGTGTAGGCGCCGTCCGAGGCGACCGCCGTGGCCGGGAACAGCGCGACCCGCGTGCACGAGCCGAACCGGCGGGCGCCCATCGCCGTCAGGCTCCCACGGCCGAGGAGTAGCGTGTCGTGTCATGCGTGCGCCCATCCAGCTCGACCTGCATCTGCCGAACTTCAACTACCCGGGCGTCGGTCCGCAGCAGCTGTTCGACACGCTCACGGAGATCGTGCGCACCGCCGAGGACGCGGGCTTCACCTCGGTGACGCTGATGGACCACCTGCACCAGATCCCGGGCGTGGGTCCGCGCACGAACTGGATGCTCGAGGGCAACGCCGCCATCGCCGCGCTGGCGGCGCGGACGTCGCGGATCCATCTCGGGCTGCTCGTCGGCGGGGTGATGTACCGCAACCCGGCGTTCATGGCCAAGGCCACCACGACGATCGACGTGCTCTCCGGCGGTCGCGCGTTCCTCGGCCTCGGCGCCGCGTGGTTCGAGGAGGAGCACCGCGCCTACGGCTACGAGTTCCCGCCGCTGGGCGTGCGCTTCGAGCACCTCGAGGACGCGCTGCACATCGCGCGGCGGATGTTCACCCAGCCGGAGTCGAGCTTCGCCGGCACCCATCACCACACCGAGAACGTCCTGAACATCCCGCAGCCCATCCGCGGCGACATCCCCATCGTCGTCGGCGGCAGCGGCGAGCGCAAGACGCTGCGGATGGTCGCCGAGCACGCCGACGGCTGCAACGTGTCCGGCGACGTCGACCGCGTGCGCCACCTGATGGGCGTGCTCGCGGACCACTGCGAGGGGGCCAACCGCGATCCGGCCGAGATCACCAAGACGCGGCTGGCCGTCCTGGCCATCGCGCCGACCCGGGAGGCCGCCGAGGCCAAGATCGCGCCGTACCGCGAGCACGTGGATCCGCGGCGCTTCGACCGGATGGTCCTGGTCGGGGACGCCGACGACATCGGCGAGCAGGTCGAGCGCTACCGCGACGCCGGGCTGGACGGGATCACGATCTCGCTGCCCGACGTCCACGAGCTCGAGACCGTCGCGCTGGCCGGGCGGACGATCGCGCCGCTCGTCGCGTAGCGGTCGCGCCCGCCGGCGCCGAGCGACCGTGCGCGGAGCTCGCCGCGGGATTCGGCCGGGCGTCGGTAGGCTGCCGCCCGGCGCGCCTGGGCGGGCGCGCATCCGGGAACCGACGCGAGGAGCGCCGATGATCATCGAGCGGGCGACGCTGACCATCCAGCCGGGCGGCGAGGCCGACTTCGAGGCCGCGTTCGCGCAGGCGCGCCGGGTCGTCGGCCAGGCCGACGGCTTCCAGTCGCTGCGGATCGCCCGCGGGATCGAGTCCCCCTCGACGTACCTGCTGCTCATCGAGTGGGACACCGTCGAGGCGCACATGATCGGCTTCCGCGAGTCCGACCGCTTCGTCCGCTGGCGCGAGCTCATCGGTCCGTACTTCGCCGCGCCGCCCGCCGTCGAGCACTTCGAGCCGATCGACTGACGAACGTCAGAAGAACACGAGCCGGACGATCGCGAACACGCCGACGACGACGATCACCGCTCGCAGCGCGTCGGGCGACAGCCGCCGGCCGTAGCGGGCGCCGAGCTGGCCGCCGACGATCGACCCGGCCGCGATGCAGACGACGGGCCCCCACGCGACGTCGGCCGCGAACAGGAAGATCACGCCCGCGACGAGGTTCACCAGCCCGGCGAGGACGTTCTTGAGGCCGTTGAGGCGCTGCAGATGGTCGTTGACGGTGAGGGCGAGCAGCGCGATGAGGATGATCCCCTGGGCGGCGCCGAAGTAGCCGCCGTAGACGCCGGTCGCGTAGACGCCGAGCACCAGCCCGATGTGGTGCTCGGAGCCCTGCGGGCGCCGGACCGCCAGCCACGCGCCCAGCCGCGGCTGCAGCACGATGAGCACGAGGGCGATGACGATGAAGATCGGGACGACCGTCTCGAACGCCGACGGTACGAGCAGCAGCAGGACCGCGCCGGTGATGCCGCCCAGCAGCGACGCCGCGCCGAAGCGCAGCATGCGGTCGCGCTGGCCGCGCAGCTCGCGCCGGTACCCGATGACGCCCGACAGCGAGCCGGGCACCAGCCCGATCGAGTTCGACACGTTGGCGACCACGGGCGAGTAGCCGACGGCGAGCAGCACCGGGAACGTGATGAGCGTCCCGCTGCCGACCACTGTGTTGATCGTCCCCGCGCACACGCCGGCGATCACGACGACGACCACCTCGAGGACGCTCACGCCGGCTCACTCTAGGAGGCCCGGTGGGTGCGCCCGCCGCGGCCGGATGCGGCATGCTTGGCGTGACCGATGCTGCGCCGCCTCCTCATCGCCTGGGCCGGAAACGTCGCCGCGCTGTTCGTCGCCGCGGCGCTGCTGGACGGCATCGACTACGGCGACAGCTGGTGGGCGCTCGTGCTGGCGGCGTTGGTCTTCAGCGTCGTCAACTGGCTCGTGCGACCGATCGTCACGATCCTCTCGCTGCCGCTGATCATCCTCACGCTCGGCATCGCGCTGTTCTTCGTGAACCTGCTGATGCTCTACATCACGAGCTGGATCGTCCCGGACTTCACCATCGCCAGCTTCGGCTCGGCGGTCGGCGCGACGATCATCGTCTGGCTCGTCAACGCGGTGCTCTCGGCCACCGTCTTTCGCCGCGTCAAGCGCGACGACTGATCACGCACCCCCCACATGGGGGAACTGTGGATCCAAGTTGTTGCCGTGGACGCAGGACGGGCGTACTGTGGCAGCGTGATCGTGACTCATATCGACCAGATGGTCGCTCACGATCACTTCACATAGCGAATACCCAGTCCCCTTGTGGGACATCCTCTCCTCCCCGAGCGCCCCGGTCCCCCCCGGGGCGCTCCTCGTTGCGCGCGCGATACCGTCAAGGGGTCCATGGCCGCCACCGAGACCGCCCCTGTCGACGTCGTCGATCTCATCGTCGGCCTGCTGGGCGAGGTCGACGACGAGGACTTCCACACCGGTCCGCGCTCGGAGTACTACAGCCGGCTGTGCCAGGCGGTCTGCGAGGTCGTCGGCATGGACCGTGCGCTGCTGTTCCTCAAGGACGACGTGCGTCGCGCGGTGCGGCCGATGGGCAGCCACGGCTTCGACGCCGACGTCGTCGCCGAGCTGAACCTGCCCCTCGACGGGTCAGGGCTCGTCCGCCAGGGCATCGGCCAGGAGGACGTCGTCGTCCTCACGTCGGCGCGCAGCCAGGAGCACCTGCCCGCGCCCTACGTGCACGCCTTCTCCCTGCGCACGGTCGCCTGCACGCCGCTGCGGGCGGCCGGGCGCTGGCACGGGGTCATCGTCTCCGACCGCGGCGGCCGCGGCTTCCGGCTCAGCCCGGCCGAACGTGCGCGCCTGCTGCGCCTCGGCAAGACCGCTGCGCTGGCCGCGACGGTTCGCGTCGCCACCCGCCAGCAGCTGCTCAACCAGCACCTCTCCGAGCGCCTGACGCTGGCCCGCGAGCTGCACGACTCGGTGATCCAGCGGCTGTTCGGCATCACGGCGCTGCTGCGCTCCGGGGAGCCGCTGACCGCCGGCGAGCGCGAGCGCTGCGCCGAAGAGGCCGAGCGCGCCATGAACGAGCTGCGTGACCTCATCGAGCGGCCGATGGCGCCCGAGCTGGTCGAGCCGAGCGCCACGACGCTGCGCGACGAGCTCGAGCGCATTCGCGGGCTGCCCGGCCAGACGCCCCTCGACGTGAGCTGGGGCGACGGCTGCGCCGTGCCCCCCGACTACGAGCCGCTGGCGCAGACCGTCCTGCGCGAGGCGCTGCGCAACGCCGACAAGCACGCGCGCGCAACCGCGATCGCCGTCGAGGTGAGCTGCGACGACGACGCGCTGCACATCACCGTCGTCAACGACGGCGTGCTCGCCGGCGACGGCAGGGGCCGCGGCGCCGGGGTGGGCCTGCGGCTGTGCGCCCTGGAGGCCCTGCGCCACGGCGGTCTGGTGGAGTTCGGGTCCATGGACTCCGACCACTGGCGCGTGCGGCTGGTGGCGCCGCTGCGATGAGGCGCCACAACGAGAAGCTGCGGGTGCTGATCATCGACGACCACGAGGTCGTCCACTGGGGGCTGCGGGCGCTGCTGTCCAGCCAGGACTGGGTCGAGCGCTGCCTGGTGGCCTCCAACGCGGCCGACGCGCTCGAGCTGGCCGAGCGCTACGAGCCGCACGTCGCGCTCGTCGACCTCTTCCTGGGGTCGACGTCCGGCGCCGAGCTGTGCCGCGAGCTGCGGGCGCGCTCGCAGATCACCAACGTCCTGCTGTTCAGCGGCTCCGGGCGCATGTCGGCGGCGGCGGCCCGGGCGGCCGGTGCGTCCGGCTTCGTCTCCAAGGGGCTGGGGGCGCGGGACGTGATGGCGGCGATCCGCGTCATCGGCCTCGGCGGCGAGGTCTTCGGCGAGGCGCCGCCCCGCGCCCAGGAGCAGCTGACCGAGCGCGAGCGCGAGGTGCTGGCGCTCGTGGCGACCGGCGCGACGAACCGCGAGATCGCCGACCAGCTGCACCTCAGCCACCACACGGTCAAGGACTACACGCGCAACGTGTTCCGCAAGCTCGAGGTCCGCAACCGGGCCGAGGCGGTGCAGCGGGCGCAGCGGCTGGGGCTGCTGGCGTGAACGGCCACGACGTCGCGCACCTGCGGGCGCCCAACCCGGGGCCGCTGACGCTGACCGGCACCAACACCTGGGTGCTGGGGCGCGACCCGTGCTGGATCGTCGACCCCGGCCCGGCGATCGACGCCCACCTCGACGCGGTCGCCGCGGAGGTGCACGCCCGCGGCGGCGCGGGCGGGATCGCGATCACGCACGAGCACATCGACCATGTCGAGGGGCTGGAGCCGCTGCTCGCCCGGCTGGGCGGCACGCCGCCGGTGGCGCTCGCCGGGCACCTGGGCCCGCTGCGCGCGCTGGCCATGCCCGGCCACTCGCCCGACTCGGTCACGTGGCTGTGGGGGACGGTGGCCTGCACCGGCGACAGCGTGCTCGGCGAGGGCAGCGTGTTCGTGTCGGGCCACCTGAGCGAGTACCTGGCCGCGCTCGAGGACCTGCAGGGACGGGATCTGAGCCTGCTGCTGCCCGGTCACGGCGACCCGGTCTGCGACCCGGCTGCCCGCATCGGCGCGCTGGTCGAGCACCGGCGCGAGCGCGAGCGCCGGCTGGTCGCCGCGCTGGAGCGCGGAGCCCGCACCGTCGACGAGCTGCTCGACGACGCCTGGAGCGACGTGCCGGCGCCGCTGCGCGGTCCGGCCGCGCTCTCGCTGGCCGCCCACCTCGACAAGCTGGGCGCCGAGGGGCGGCTGCCGCCGGGCGTGCAGCGGCCGGGCTGAGCGGCTCTCAGCCCGCCGGCGCGCCCGCGCCCGTCAGCGCCGGGGCGACATTCGCCGCCGCGGCGCCGGAGGTCGCGGCGGCCGGTGGGGTGCTCACGGTGGCGCCGGGGCCCGGGGCGGTGGCGCTGCCGGTCGCGGTGGCGGTGCTCGTGGCCGGCGCGGGCGCCGCGGGCGCCGTAGCGGCGGGCGGTGCCGGACTCGCGGGGGCCGACGTCGGCTCGTCGGGGGCCTTCACGCCGCCGCCGACGGTGTCGCCGGGGCCGGCGCTCGCCGGGGTGGGGGTGGCGGCGGCCGGGGTCCCCGCCTGCGTCGGAGTCCCCGTCTGCGTCGGGGTGCCGCCGCTCTCGGCGTTGCTGATGACGCGCGCCTCGTGATGGGCGAAGGCGACCGCGGCGCTCGGCTCGTCGCGACCGGACTCGGCGACGGGCTTGTGCGTTCGCCTGTGCTCCGGGCCGCCGGCCGCGGTGGCGGCAGCGGTCGCGCCGGCCGCCGACCGCGACGGCAGCCGGATGATGTGCGGCGCGGTCAGCGAGGCGTGCGGCGTCGCGGCGGCGGTGTGCAGCGTCCCGGCCGCCGGACCGGCGCTCGACGCGTGCACGGCGGGCTTCTGGGTCGCCACCACATGGCGGACCGCGCTCTCGAACCCACCCGCGGCGCCGGTGACGAGCGCCGCCGAGCAGACGAGCGCCGCGACCTTGCAGGCGGTGACGGTGGCCGCCCCGCCGCCGACCACGGCACCGCCGCCGCCGACGATCGCGGTGGTGCCGCCGGCCGCGGCGCCGCCGCCGATGCCGAAGACCTTCGCGACGAGGCCGAGCGGCCCCGGGTGGCCGGGGCTCAGCGCGCCGAGCCCGCGCTGGACGCTGCGCAGCTGCGTCCGGTACGCGCGGCAGCCGGTGCAGTCGCGCAGGTGCCGCCGCGCCTTGCCGGTCGCCCGCACGCCCTTGTCGTAGGAGGTCAGCAGGTCGTTGCGGATGTCCGCGCACGCGGTGTCGCGCGCCTCGATCGCCTCGACGAGCCCGATCCGCGCCCGCACCAGCAGCGACTTGACCGCCGGGACGGTCACGTCGAGCGCGGCGGCCAGCTCGTTGTAGCTGAGCCCCTCCATCTCGCGCATGAGCAGGGCGGAGCGCTGCGCCTCGGGCAGCCGCCGGACGTCCTCGACGAGCCGGCGCAGGTCCTCGCGCCGCTGGCTCTCCTCGAGCGGGTCCTTCAGCGGCGCGCGCGAGACGTCGAACACGTCGGCGCTGGCGGGCACCGGGCGGCGCAGCTGGTCGATGCAGCGGTTGTGCGCCACGCGGTACAGCCACGCCCGCAGCGACACCGGCCGGTCGTTGGCGCGCAGCGCCCCGTAGGCACGCAGGAACACGTCCTGCAGCGCGTCCTCGGCATCCTGGCGCGACCCCGCCAGCATCTGCCGGGTGTAGGCAAACAGCCGCTGGCGGTAGCGGTCGAAGATGACCTGGAAGGCGTCCTCGTGGCCGGCGCGGAACAGCGCCACCAGCTGATCGTCGGTCCGCAGCCTCAGCAGCGGCGCCGCGATCGAGATCCGGCTGAGCCCTGCGGGTGCTTGGAGTGCGCCGGCTTCCACGGTCGTCCTTCGCGACTCTAACCCCTCAGGCCGCCGGAAGTTGCATCGGGCGCCGGCGTCAGCCGTCGGCGGACGACCTATCCAGCGACGCCATCACGTGCTTGACGATGGTGTAGTCCTCGAGCGAGTACATCGAGAGGTCTTTGCCGTAGCCGCTGTGCTTGAACCCGCCGTGGGGCATCTCGCTGGCTAGGCCGCCGTGGTTGTTGATCCAGACGGCGCCGAAGCGCAGCGCCTTGGACACGCGTAGGGCGCGTCCGATGTCGCGGGTCCAGATCGACGAGGCCAGCCCGTAGGGCGTGCCGTTGGCCCAGCTGATCGCTTGCTGTTCGTCGCTGAAGCGCTGGACGGTGATCACCGGCCCGAAGATCTCGCGCTGGATCATCTCGTCGTCCTGTTGGAGGTTGGCGACGACGGTGGGCTCGAGGAAGAAGCCGGGGCGGTTGGGCTCGTGGCCGCCGGTGACGATCTCGGCGCGGTCGGGCCGGCGCTCGAGGAAGCCCTCGACGCGCTCGCGCTGGCGCGCGGATGACAGCGGGCCGAGTGTCGTGTCGGGCGCCATCGTGTCGCCGATGACGTAGCCCTTGGCCTCGTCGGCCAGGCCGTTGACGACGTCGTCGTAGACGGCGTCGACGGCCAGCACGCGCGTGGACGCGGTGCAGTCCTGGCCGGCGTTGTAGTAGCCGAAGCCGGCGATGGCCTCCATCGTGGCTGCCAGGTCGATGTCGTCGAAGACGATGACCGGCGCCTTGCCGCCCAGCTCGAGATGGACGCGCTTGAGCGTCTTGGCGGCGTGCTCGGCGATCCACTTGCCGGTCTCGACCGAGCCGGTCAGCGACACCATGTCGATCTGGGGGTGCTCGACGAGCGCCTGGCCGACCTCGTTGCCGCCGGCGACGACGTTGAGCACGCCCTTGGGCAGGATGTCGGCGGCGAGCTCGGCCAGCTTGAGCGCGGTGACCGGGGTCGTTGGCGCGGGCTTGAGGACGAGCGGGCAGCCGGCCGCGAGCGCTGGGCCGATCTTCCAGATCGCCATCATCAGCGGGTAGTTCCAGGGGGCGATCTGGCCGACGACGCCGGCGGGCTCGCGGCGGATGATCGAGGTGAAGCCCTCGAGGTACTCGCCGGCCGCCTTGCCCTCCATCAGCCGGGCCGCGCCGGCGAAGAACCGCAGCGGGTCGACGATCGCGGGGATCTCGTCGTCCTTGACCGCCTGCAGCGGCTTGCCCGCGTTGCGGGCCTCGAGCTCGGCGATCTCGTCGCCGTGCTCCTCGATCGCGTCGGCGAGCTTGAGCAGCATGAGCGAGCGCTCTTGCGGCGTGGTCGCGGCGAACGCGTCGAACGCGCGCCGCGCCGCCGCCACCGCCCGGTCGACGTCCTGCGCGGTCGAGTCGGGCGCCTGCGCGATCTCCTGCGCGGTCGCAGGGTCGATCACCGCCGACATGGCGCCTTCAGCCGGGTCGACGAACTCGCCGTCGATGAAATTCTGCAGGGTGGGCGTGGCGGACGCGGTGCTCATGGCGCGAACGTAGCACCGCACCGCGGCTTCCGGGGCGGGTTTGCGCCGTGGTGGACAGGAGGTGCGCCGGCGGGGCGCCGCGCCGGACCGGATGTGGTTTCGCGGGGCGTTGCTCCGGGAACTAGTATTCCGCGTCATAAGTTAGTTGCTCTGCGGCGCGCTGGCCGCCGCCCTTCTCGTGGCGGCGCCCGCGACCGCCGCCAAGATCAAGCCGCTGAAGTCGTGCAAGAACTTCGGGATGGCCAGCCTGGTCAACAGCATCCAGAAGCGCGGCATCTCGTGCAAGGACGCCCGCGTCGCGATCCGGTCCGTCGAGGCGCACGGAGCCCAGTGCCGGCCGCAGCGTCAGCAGACGATCGCGCCGTTCCGCGAGTGCATCGTCACGCCGGTCCTATCGGTTGGCGCCCGCAACTTCTTCTGCCGCTCGGCCTGGGAGGACCAGGGCGACAACAAGCGCTGGTGGCGCACCACCTGCGCCACGGGCTTCAGGGACGTGGTCACCTACCGGCGAGATGGCAACGTGGTCTGATGCGCTTGCTCATGCTTGCGCGGCCCGGCGCGCCTCGGTGCGCCGCACGTAGCGGGCGACGATGTCGTAGACCTTGCGCCGCTCGCCGTGGTAGCCGACGAGGCCGGAGTCCCAGCGGTTGGCCGGATCGCTGCGCCAGTTGTAGATGTACACGCGCTTGACGCGCGACGACCGCGGCACCAGGCGGGTGAGCAGGTAGCGCATGGCCTTGCCGGCCCGGCTCTGGCTCGGCTTGAACGACTGGCGCCCGTCGGAGGTCGTGAACGAGACGATCGAGCCGGTCTCGGTCAGCCACACGTCGCCGCGCACGGTCGCCAGCAGCGTGTCGAGGCCGGACGTGCGGAAGCGGTTGGCGTCGCCGTAGTTGTGCAGGCCCCACAGGCGCGCGTTCGGCGCGACCTTCAGGAACTCCCTCAACCAGCCCGCCATGAAGCGGGTGTCGAGGACGTCGGCGGCGACGATCGTGCAGGTCGGGCAGAGGCGCTTGGTCGCGAGGTAGTAGCGCGCGGCGGTCTGGGGGTGGCGGTAGGTGGGCTGGGTGACGTGGCTGGCCTCGTTCCACGGCGACAGCGTGGTGATGCTCGGGAACTGCCGGCGGAACGCGCGGATCGCACGCGCGTAGGAGCCGGTCGACGGGAGCAGGCACGGGCGCTGCGGGCAGCGGTCGCGTGCGCGGCGCTCGAAGGAGATCAGCGGCTGCACGCCGCTCAAGGAGGCGGCGACGACCCAGTCGCGCAGCTTGAGCGCCTCGGGCGACTGCGGCCGCAGCGCGACGTCCCAGGGGGTGACGTAGCGGGCGTAGCGCAGGCCCAGCTTCTGGAACAGCGGGGCCGAGAACATCGAGACGTTCTGGTCGGAGATGCCGATCTCGGGCGGCGCGGCGGCCGCGGCGGCGCCGGCGGGCAGCGCGATCAGCGCAGTGGCGAGGGCAAGGGCGAGCAGACGCATCGCCACCACTCATCGGCGGGCGGGCCCGATCGCTTGAGCCCGACGCTCGCGTGCAGGGTCTCGTGCGCCGGGCGCGGGCCTGTGAGCCCGTCAGCCCGGGTCGCCGGGCAGGACGATCCGCGCCATCTCGCCGGTGCCGACCACCCGCGGCTCGATCGGCTCGACGTTGCGCCCGCGCGCGTGTTCGAGCAGCGCGTCGGCCGAGGCGAACCGGCCGAGCTGCTCGAGGTGCTTGATCGTGGGGAAGACGAGCAGCAGCTCGCCGCGGCCGTGGGCGGCCAGGGCCTCGCCCGGGGTGAACCAGCCGAGCGCGATGCACTCCGAGCCGTCGATCGCGGGCTCCTGGCCAGCGGGCAGCGGGGTGACGAAGAAGAAGGTGTCGAAGCGGCGCTGGACCTCGCGCGGGGTGATCCAGCGGCTGAAGGCCACGAGCGCGTCGCGGTCGGGGACCGTCACGGCGGCCTCCTCGCGCAGCTCGCGCAGAGCGGCGGCGCGCTCGTCCTCGCCGCGGTCCACCGCGCCGCCCGGGAACACCCAGGCGCCGGCCATGAAGCGGGCCTGGTGCGTGCGCTGGACGAGCAGGACCTCGAGCGCGCTGCCCTCGCCCCGCACGACGATCACCGATGCGGCCAGCCGCGGCTCGGAGACGACGCCACTGGTGTTGAGCGGCTCCATGGGCGTCGACGGACGATAACGTGGTCGTCATGAGCGAGACCATCACCGCCCAGCAGTGGATCTGTGAATCCTGCGGGTTCATCTACGACCCGGCGGAGGGCGATCCCGACGGCGGGATACCGCCGGGGACCGCGTTCGAGGACATCCCCGACACGTGGTTCTGCCCGGTGTGCGGGGCGCGCAAGAAGGAATTCTCCCCCTACGAGTGAGCGCGGCATGGCCAAGGAGCCCAAAGCCAAGCCGGCCAAGCCGCTGCAGACGCCGGCGCCGGCGCCGGTCGGCCCCGCGCTCGGGGTGCTGCCGGTCGCCGGGCTCGTGGAGCGCCTGACGGGCTCGCGGCTGTGCTACGGCGAGCCGATCCGCGACGCCGGCCGGACCGTCATCCCCGTCGCGCGCGTGCGGGCCGCGGGCGGGATGGGCTTCGGCCGCGGCCCGACGGATCAGGGCGGCGGCGGCGGGGGAGGCGGCTCGCTCGACGCCCTGCCGATCGGCTACGTCGAGATCGGCCCGGAGGGCACGCGCTTCCAGCGCATCGAGGACCCCGAGGCGGCGACCCGGGCCATCAGGACCGTGACGGCGGCCGCCGTCACCCTCGCCACGGCGTTCGCGGGCCTGCGCGCGGCCCGCGGCCGGCGCCGGCTGGGCCGTGGCCGCTGACGCGCAGCCGACGGTCGATCCCGGCCAGGCCGAGCGACGCGACGTGGGCGCGCCCCCATCGACCCTGCACTCCGCCGGATCGTGGCGCATCGCGCTCATCGCGTTCGTCGTCGGCGCATCGTCGCTGGGCAGCGAGATCGCCGCCGCGCGGCTGCTCGCCCCGTACTTCGGCGCCTCGACCCTGATCTGGGCGAACACGATCGCCACCGTCCTGGTGGCGCTGTCGGTCGGCTACTGGATCGGCGGCCGCGTGGCCGACCGCGATCCCACGCTGCGCGGGCTGTGCCGCCTCGTGCTGGCCGCCGCCGCGCTGCTCGCGCTCGTGCCCTTCGTCGCCGGGCCGTTCCTGCGCCGGGCGGTCGACGCGCTCGACGCGATCCAGGCCGGCGCGTTCGTCGGCTCGCTGATCGCGGTGCTCGTGCTGGTCGCCGTGCCGGTCTTCCTGCTCGGCATGTGCTCGCCCTACGTGGTGCGGCTGAGCGTGTCGGCGGTCGGCGAGACCGGTCGCGTCACCGGGCGGCTGTACGCGATCTCGACGCTCGGATCGCTGACCGGGACGTTCCTCAGCGCGCTGCTGCTGATCCCGTTCCTGGGCACGCGCCGCACGTTCCTCGTCTTCGCGCTCGCGCTCGCGATCGCCGCCGTCGTCGGGCTCGCGCGCCGGGCGCTGGCGGCGCCGCTCCTGCTCGCCGGGCTCGTCGCGCTGCCCATCGGCACGATCAAGGCGGCCGAGCCCGGCGAGCGGCTGCTGGCCGAGGCGGAGACCGAATACGGCTACGCGCGCGTGATCGAGCGGCCCAACGGCGACCGCTGGATGGAGCTCAACGAGGGCCAGGCGATCCACTCGCTGCTGCCCGCCGACCGCTCCTACCTGACCGGCGACTACTGGGACGAGCCGCTCGTGCTGCCGTTCGCGTCCGCGTCCCGCCCGCCGAACGACCCGCCGCGGCGCGTGGCGATCCTCGGCAACGCGGGCGGCACGACCGCGCGCGCGTTCGGCCACCTCTTCCCGGCCACGCGCGTCGACGCGGTGGAGATCGACGGCGAGCTGACCCGGCTCGGGCGCCGCTGGTTCGACCTGCGCGGGCCGAACCTGCACACCCACACCGCGGACGCGCGGCCGTATCTGCGCGCCAGCGACGGCGGTTTCGACCTGATCGTCGTGGACGCCTACCGCCAGCCGTACATCCCGTTCTATCTGACCACGCGCGAGTTCTTTGAGCTGTGCCGGGACCGGCTGGCGCCCGGCGGGATGGTCGCCATCAACGTCGGGCATCCCGAGGAGTCCGACCGGCTCGAGCAGGTGCTGAGCGCGACCCTCGCCGACGTGTTCGCGCACGTGGCTCGCGACCCAGTGCAGGCGACGAACACGATGCTGGTCGCCGCTGACACCGCCATCTCGGCGGACGCGCTCGCGCGCCGCGCGGCGTCGTTGCCGGCCGGGCTGGGCCCGGTGGCGACGCGGACCGCGTCGCGGCTGGGCCCGCGGATCCCCGGCGGCCGCGTCTACACCGACGACGTCGCGCCCGTCGAGTGGCTCATCGACGCGTCGATCGTGAAGGTCGCCGCCGACGGCGAGCGCTGAGCGCTCGCTATCGCCCGCGCCACCGCGCGGGCCGCTTCTCGCCGAACGCGCGCACGCCCTCCTTGAGGTCCTCGGAGCGAAAGCACGCCTCGCGCAGGACCAGCAGCTCGCGCTCGACGTCGGGATCGAGCGCGCCGCGGGCATGCAGGAGCTCGCGCAGGACCCGCTTGGTGCCGCTGATCGACAGCGGCGCGTTGGCGGCCAGCTCCTCGGCGAGATCGAGCGCGGTCTCCTGCAGCGACGACTCTCCGACCACGCGGTTGACGAGCCCCCACCGCAGCGCGGTCCGGGCGTCGACGTTGCGGCCGAGCAGGAACAGCTCACGGGTCCGCGGCTCGCCGATCGCGTCGAGGAACCGGCGCAGCCCGGTGTGCGAGTAGACGAGGCCGAGCTTGGCCGGCGGCATCCCGAGCAGGATGCCGTCGTGCGCGACGCGCAGGTCGCACGCCAGCGCGAGCTCGAGGCCGCCGCCGATCGCGTGCCCCGACAGCGCGGCGACCGTCGCGTAGGGATAGGCGTCGAGCGCCTGCACCGCGGCGGTGAACGGGTGCGCGACGAGCTTCTCGGCCTCGACGGCGAACACGTCTTCGGCGGCGCCGCCGTCGGCTTCGGTGGAGAGATCGCCGATGTCGTAGCCCGACGAGAACATCCCGTGCGTGCCGGTCAGCACGACGGCGGGCGCGTCGAGCGTGCGCAGCAGCTCGGCCAGCCGGTCGAGGATCGCGTGGTCGAGCGCGTTGCGCTTGTCCGGGTTGGAGATGGCGAGCCGGACGACTCCGTCCGCGGGCTCGTCGACGAGGATCTCGCCGGCCATGCGCTCTAGTCGAGGACGACGAGCGTGTCGCCCTCGCTCACCGCCTGACCCTCCTCGCAGAGGATCTCCTTCACGGTCCCGCCGTCTTCGGCCTCGACCGGCATCTCCATCTTCATCGACTCGAGGACGACGACGGTATCGCCCTCCGCGACGTCGTCGCCGATCCGGCATTCGATCTTCCACACGGTGCCCGTGATGTGGGCTTCAACCTCGGGCAACGTGCCCTCCCTTCGCATGACGACGGTGGCTGGCACGATAGCCGTCCGCATGCCGCCGCGACCGCCCATCGTCCTCATCGCCGCGCGCGACGAGGCCGACCGCCTGCCCGCCACGCTCGCCGCCCTCGCGCAGGCGTTTCCAGGCGCGCGGGTGGTGGTCGCCGACGACGGCTCGGCCGACGCGACCGCGGCCGTGGCGCGGGCGGCGGGCGCCGAGGTGGTGCGCACCGAGCGCTCGGCGGGCAAGGGGGCGGCGGCGACCCGGGCGGCGCGCGCGGTGCTCGACGTGACCGCCGCGCCCGATCCGCCGCCGGTGCTGCTGTGCGACGCGGACCTGGGGGAGAGCGCCGCACGCCTGTCCGGGCTGGTCGACGCGGTCCGGCGGGGCGAGGGCGACCTGGTCGTCGCGGTCTTCGCGCGCCGGGTCGGCGGTGGGTTCGGGCTCGCGGTGGCCGCGGCGCGCTGGGCGATCCGGCGCACGGTCGGTCTCGAGCTCGCCGCGCCGCTCTCCGGCCAGCGGGCGATGCGCGGTGAGGTGCTCGGCTGCGTGACGCCGTTCGCGCCGGGGTTCGGCATGGAGGTCGGCATGACGATCGACGCCGCGCGCGCCGGGTTCCGCGTCGTCGAGGCGCCGCTGGATCTCGAGCACCGGGCGACCGGGCGCACGTGGCGCGGCTTCGTGCACCGCGGTCGGCAGCTGCTCGACCTGCTCGTCGCGTGGTGGGCGCGGCGCTGACGCGGCCGGGATACTTCGGCCGATGATCCTCGCGATCGACCAGGGCACGACCGCGACGACCTGCCTGATCTTCGACGAGGCGGGCGAGCTGGTCGGGCGGGCGTACCGCGAGCTCGAGCAGCACTTCCCGCGGCCGGGCTGGGTCGAGCACGACGCCGGCGAGATCTGGGCGCTCACCCGCGCCGTGGCCGACGCGGCGCTCGAGGACGCCGGGCTCGAAGAGGACGAGCTGGTCGCGATCGGCATCACCAACCAGCGCGAGACCATCTGCGTGTGGGATCCCGCGACTGGCGAGCCGCTGCATCGCGCGCTGGTCTGGCAGGACCGGCGGACTGCCGCCCGCTGCGGCGAGCTGCGCACCGCCGGCTACGAGCGGCTGGTGCGCGAGCGCACCGGGCTGGTGCTGGATCCGTACTTCTCGGGGACGAAGATCGAGTGGCTGCTGCGCAACGTCGACGGGCTGGCGCAGCGGGCGCGCGAGGGACGGGCGGTGTTCGGCACGGTCGACGCCTGGCTCGTCTACCAGCTGACCGGCGAGATCGCGACCGATCCGAGCAACGCGTCGCGCACGCTGCTGTACGACATCCACCGCGGCGCGTGGGACGACGAGCTGTGCGACCTGTTCGGCGTGCCGGTGCGGGCGCTGCCGCAGGTGCGCCCGAGCTGCGGGGAGCTGGGGCGCACGGCGGCGGGCGTCCCGGTGGCGGGGATCGCCGGCGACCAGCAGGCGGCGCTGTTCGGGCAGGCGTGCCTCGAGCCGGGGATGGGCAAGAACACGTACGGGACGGGCTCGTTCGTGCTGCTCAACGCCGGCACGCGGCCCCCGCCCGCGCCGGAGGGGCTGCTGACCACGGTGGCGTGGCAGATCGGCGGCAGCGTGACGTATGCCCTCGAGGCGTCGATCTTCGTGACGGGCGCCGCGGTGCAGTGGCTGCGCGACGGGCTGCAGATCATCGCCGCGGCGGCGGAGACCGAGCCGCTGGCCGCCTCGCTCGACGGCAACGACGGCGTGTACTTCGTGCCGGCGCTGACCGGGCTCGGCGCGCCGTACTGGGATCCGTACGCACGCGGGACGATCGTCGGGCTGACGCGGGGCACCGGGAGGGCGCACCTGGCCCGCGCGGCGCTGGAGGCGATCGCCTACCAGACCGTCGACGCGGTGCGGGCGATGGAAGCGGTGGGCGCGCACCCGCTGCCCGCGCTGAAGGCCGACGGCGGCGCGACCGCCAACCGCTGGCTGATGCAGTTCCAGGCCGATGTGCTCGGCGTGCCGGTGGTGGTGCCGGAGGTGGCCGAGACGACCGCGCTCGGCGCGGCGCTGCTGGCCGGCGTGGGGGTGGGGTTGTGGACGCTCGACGCCGTCCAGCGGGGCTGGCGCGAGCGGGCGCGCTACGAGCCGCGCATGGGTGACGCCGAGCGCGCGGCGCTGCACGCAGGCTGGGAGCGGGCGCTCGAGCGCGCCCGCGGCTGGGCGCAGGGGTGACGTCCGCCGCGGCGGGCACGCGGCGGCCCCTGCGCGCGGCACCTTCCGCCGCGCGGCACCTTCCGCCGCGCGGCAGCTCCCGCCGGGTCGGGCGGCGGTAACCCCGGCCGATCGCGCGGGTAGAGGAGCACATGGCGGACGAGAAGCTGTCGGGGCTCAAGGAGCAGGTCTACCGGGACCCGCGCCCCAAGGAGTACTTCGACCGGTTCCACGAGCGGGCGCGCACGCGCGAGCCGGACTTCGTCTACGACCTCATCCGAGTCCTCACGACGATCTACGGCTACGCCGTGCTGCGGTCCCGGGCCATCGCGGCGGACAACGTGCCGGCCACCGGCAAGGTGATCATCGCGCCCAACCACTTCTCGTTCATGGACCACTTCCTGTGCGGCATGTTCGTCCGCCGGCACATCCGGTTCATGGCCAAGTCCCAGCTCTTCGTGCCGCCGATGCAGTGGATCTACACGCACGGCGGCGTGTTCCCGGTGCGGCGCGGCGCCCGCGACGAGGACGCGTTCGTCACCGCCGAGGGCATCCTGGAGCGCGGCGGCTGCGTGGCGATGTACCCGGAGGCGGGCCGGTCGCGGACCGGCAAGCTCGCCGAGCAGGCCAAGCCCGGCATCGGGCGTCTGGTGCTGACGTCGGGCGCGCCGGTGGTCCCGGTGGCGATCTTCGGCTCGCACCGGGTGCGCAACTGGAAGAAGCTGCAGTTCCCGAAGGTGACCGTCCAGTACGGCGAGCCGATGACGTTCCCGGTGGAGGCCGACGCCCCGCGCGAGCGCCAGCAGGAGGTCGCGGACGCGATCTTCGCGCAGATCCGGGCGCTGCACGCGGGACTGGAGCAGCACGGCCGCCGCGGCATCGCGCAGCGCATCCGCGACCAGCAGCGCGCGCTGCGCCGGGCGAAGCGCCGCAGCGCGGCGACCGCCTGACGCACCCCGTCCCGCGCCGCCCCGCCCGCGCCGCCCCGCCCCGCCCCGCGCCGCCCGTCCCGCCCCGTCGCCCGTCCCGCGCCACCCGCGCGCCGAGCGTCGACTTCCTCGGCCTCAGCCCGAGGAACTCGACGCTCGATGCGGACGCCCCCCGCCGCGCGCAGCCGGGCGAGCGTCTGGGTGGGCCGGGCGACCGCCTGGGTCCAGGTGACGCGCACGACCCGCTCGCCGTGGGCCTCGAGCAGCGCCTGGCGCTCGGCGTCCTCCGCTCGCGCCAGCGGATTGTCGTGCCACGCGGCGCCGTCAGCCTCGACGACCAGCCGCTCCGCCGCCCAGCGGAAGTCCGGGATGACCTTGCGACCGCCGAGCCAGAGCGGGCGGTTGACGTGCGGGTGCGCGAAGCCGCTGTCGAGGAGCAGGTCCAGGACGACGTTCTCGAGCTCGCTGCGCGTCGGCGCCGGCCCGGTGGCGATGATGCGGGCGAGTCGGCGGACCCCGCGACGCGGACCGCAGCGCCGCAGTTCCTCTGCCAACCGGCGGATGGTGATCCGGCGCAGCCCCTGCGCCCGCCGAACAGCCCCGCGCAGCGTCTTCTCGTCGACGACGGCAGCGAGGTCGAGCAGGGTCCTCAGCGGTGACGTGACCGGCACGCCATCGAATCGCAGGGTCTCGTGCACGGCCAACCGAGCGGTCCGGTGCACGCGGATGCCTCGGTGAACCCGTGTGCCGGTACCGACCACGGTGACCTCGGGCGCGCGGTCGTCCCATTCGACGAAGCCCCACATCACGGCGGCGGCGACGTGGCTGAGGACCGCCGTCGGGCCGCACGCCTTCACGGCGGCGAGAAAGAGGCCGGTGGGTGGGACAGCGGTGTGGCCGACCGCGTACACGCCACGATGCATGCGGTGCAGTCGCCCGCTGTTCACACGAGCGTTGACCCCGTCGTCGTCGAGCCCGCACGTATGCAGCTCATCGAGCGACAGCACGCCCCATTGCCTGCCGGCGAGCGCCGCGACGCGAACATCGACCCGAGCGTCGACGTTCTCGGCCTCAGCCCGAGGAACTCGATGCTCGATGAAAACGAGGGCGGACGACGGCGGCATGCACCCGAGCCTGCCGAGCGAACGGTCACAGCGCTACACCAGTTCGTCACGAATCAGCTGTACACCTCGTCGAGCTGCGCCCATCCCTCCGGATCGTGGCCGTAGATCACGACCGCGCTCGGCGTGCGCTCGACGTAGGCCCGGATCTCCGACAGCGACCGACGGTACAGGTGCTCGTCGGCGCACAACAGAGGCCGCTCGCCGTCCGTGATCGCCTGACGCCGGTACGCCGCGTCGCCGGTCAGCAGCAGCTCGCGATCGTGCAGCCGCAGCACCACCGACTGGTGGCCGGGCGAATGCCCGGGGGTCGAGACCAGGCGCACGGAGCCGTCGTCGAACAGGTCGACCGACCGCCCGAACGCCGCGAACGACGACAGCCCCGGGCTCGACCAGTCGATCGCCCGCCAGTCGAACGCGTGGTCGAACTGGCGCGGCCGGTAGCCGCGCAGCATGCCGCCCGACGCGGCCGCCTCCCACTCCGCCCGCGCGACCACGAACGTCGCTTCCGGAAACGCGGAGACGCCGCTGGCGTGGTCGTAGTGCAGGTGGGTCATGACGACCACGCGGACCGACAGCGGGTCGACGCCGAGCGCCTCCAGCTGCGCCGGCACCGCCTGCTCGGCCCGCATGCGGACGTGATACAGCCGCGCGCCCAGCGGGCCCAGGTTGTCCGCCGGCGACACCGCCACGCTCGCGTGCAGACCGGCGTCGACCAGCACCGACCCCGCGCCGGGGTGCTCGACGAGGAAGGCCGGGATCGGCACCGGCGACCAGCTCCGCCGCGGCGCCAGCAGCGCCCGCGGGACCGAGCAGGCGCCGCCCGGCCGCCGGAAGAACGCCGGTGGGGCCAGGATCTCGCCGGTCAGCAGTGGCCGCACGCGCACCGTGGCCCGGGGCCGGCCGCCGGGCAGCGCGTGCGTGTACGACTTCGGCTCGGCGGCGACCCCCATGCCAGCGGGCACGCTATACCGTCCCCGCCGTGTCCCTCCTGCGCGACGGCCTCCTCGACGGGCTGACGATCCTCGCCGCGCCCCGCTCGCCGCTCACCGATCGCGCCCGGGCGCTCGGCGCCCACGTCGCGCCGCTCGAGGCCGACCTGCTCGACGAGGAGGCGACCCAGGCGGGCGCGACGTCGGCCCCCATCCTGGTCGTCGACGCGGCCGTCCTGTTCGGCGCCGGCGGCCCCGAGCAGCTGCGCGTCGCGCTGGACTCCACCTGGTCGGCCGTTCACGCGCACTTCGCCGCGGATCGGCACGGCAAGGTGATCCTCGTCGCGCCCCGTCCCGGCCAGGGCCCGCACGCCACGAGCCTGCGCGCCGGCCTGGAGAACCTCGCCCGGACGCTCTCGATCGAGTGGTCGCGCTACGGCATCCGCACGACCGCCCTGCTGCCCGGCCCCGACACCACGGACGCCGAGCTGGCGGAGCTCATCGCCTTCGTCGCGTCACCGGCCGGCGAGTACTACAGCGGCTGCGCGTTCGCCCTCACCTGACGTCGCCGGCCCACGGCACCTCGACCGAGTCCTCGTGCGGGCTGTCGCGCGCCACGACGTACTCGGCGGGCTCGGTGTCCGACAGGTTCGCCAGCACGTGCGTCTCGCGTGGCGGCACGTAGACGAGGTCGCGCGGCTCGAGGCGCACGACATCCTCCAAGGCGTCGCCCCAGCGCACCTCCAGCGACCCGCTCAGGATGTACACGGCCGACTCGCACCCCGCGTGGTAGTGGGGGCGCGACTGCGCCCCGGGCGGCACGCGGAACACGCCCATGTAGATGTTGCGCGCCCCCGCCGTCGCCTGCGAGATCTCGGCCCCGCCGAGCACGCCGCGGGGCACCTGTCGTTCTCCCTCGGGCTTGACGACCCTCACGTCGACACACGGTAGACGACGAGGGTCGCGCGGTCACGTGACCATGCCGCCGAACATCCCGCCGGTGATGTTGAGCACCTGTCCGTGGACGTAGTTGCTCCACGGCGAGCACAGGAAGAACACGCCGCCCGCGGCCTCCTTCGGCGTCGCGCCGCGACCGAGCGGGATCATCATCGCCGCCATCCCGCGCAGCTGCTCGGGGATGCCGAGCTGCACCTGCTCGCCGTCGATCTGCATGACGTTCTCGTCGACCTTCGGGTCCGTGAGCCGGGTCTCGACGAAGCCGAAGGCGACCGCGTTGACGTTGACCTTGAACTGGCCCCACTCCTTGGCCACGGTCTTCGTCAGGCCGACCACGCCCGCCTTGCCCGCCGCGTAGTTCGCCTGCCCGGCGTTGCCGAACATCCCGGTGGTCGAGGACACGTTGACGATCTTGCGGAAGACCTCGCGGCCCTCCTCGCGCTCCTTCTTGGCCGGCTCGCGCAGGTGCGGCGCTGCGGCGCGGATGACCTTGAACGGCACCGTGACGTGGATGTCGAGCATCCGCTGCCACCAGTCGTCTGAGAGCTTGTGGACCGGTGCGTCGAGCGTGTAGCCGGCGTTGTTGACGATGATGTCGAGCCGGCCGAAGCTGTCGATCGCGGTCTGGACGAGCTGGTCGGGGGCATCGCCCTTCGTGAGGTCGCCCGAGTGGACGGCCGTCTCGCCGCCGATCTCCGACGCGGTCTGCGCCGCCGCGTCGCCGTCGAGGTCGTTGATGACGACCTTCGCACCATGCTCGACGAGCAGCTCGGCGGTGGCCCGCCCGATGCCGCGCGCCGATCCGGTGACGATGGCCACCCTGTCGTCGAGGACTCCCATGTTCTGACTGCCTCCTGGGTTGTAGCTGCTGGGCACCCTACTGAGCGGCCATCCTCCCTCGCCGCGCGAGCCTCGAGGCGATCGCGCACGCGATTCGCACCTACCTGGGTGGTGCCACGCCCTCAATCGAGGCGCACCAGTTTGATGACGAACCGTCACCCGGCGAGTAGTCTGGCTACGTGGCCAATCCCGTCCGCTCCCGTCGCCGCCAGCAGCCCGACGAGACCCGTGCGCTGATCATCGACACCGCGGACCGGCTGTTGCGCGAGCGTCCGTTCCGCGAGCTCTCCGTCGACGAGGTCATGCGCCCCACGGGCTACCGGCGCACGGTCTTCTATCGCCACTTCACCGGCCTGCCCGACCTGGTTCTGGCGGTGCTCGCGCGGATCATGCCCGAGTTCGCCGCCGGCCACCAGGCGTTCCTGGCGGCGGCGGGCGACCCGATCACGCTCGAGCGCGCCGCGGAGCTGCTGCGGCCGAGCGTCGAGCACTTCCAGCGCCACGGCGCGCTCATGCGGGCGATGCGCGACGCCATGGTCTACGACGCCGAGGTCCATCGGCTCGTCATCGGCGCGCAGTACCGGCTGCGCGCCCCGCTGGTCGCCGCGCTCGAGCGCCGGCGCGAGCAGACCGGGGTGCTGCAGGGGGCCGACCTCGAGCAGGTCGCCGAGGTGCTGGCCGGGATGAACCAGCGCTACCTGATGGTGGCGTTCGGGGGCGACGCCCCCGAGGAACTGCCGCCGGTCACGGTCGACGCCGCCGTCGACACCCTGGCGCGCCTGTGGATCGCCGTGGTCAACGCGCCGTGACGCCGGCTTGACCCCGGCCGCTCTGCGGTGCGGGGTGGGCCGCGCAGCGCGCGGTCATCGGGTGAGGTCGCGCGCCAGCTCGGCGAACACCTCGACGTAGCGGTCCACCTCGTCGAAGGTGTGCGTGACCGACAGCGTCCACTCCTCCTCGCGGCCCGGCGTCATGTAGATGCCGCGGTTCATGTTGTAGAGCCAGGCCAGCTGGGAGAGCTCGACGTCCTGGTTGGCCTTGAACGTCTCGTAGTCGACGACCTTCTCGGCGGCGAACGTGACGCAGCCCTTGGCCCCGATGCCGAGCGCGTAGGCCGGCAGCCGGTACTCGTCGACGACCCGCTGGCAGCCGCCGACGATGCGGTCGTTGAGCTGGGCCAGGTGCTCGTAGGCGTGGGGGATCAGGACCTCGGTGAGGCTGGCCCGCGCCGCGGCCATGCTCAGCGGGTTGCCGTTGTAGGTGCCCACCTGATAGACGGTCCGGTCCTCGACCACGCGCATGACCTCGGCCGTGGCGCCGATCGCCCCCGATGGCAGGCCGCCCCCGAGCGTCTTGGCCAGGGTGACCATGTCGGGCTCGATGGCGAACGCCTCGGTCGCCCCGCCGGCGGCGATGGCCAGGCCGGTCTTGACTTCGTCGATGATGAGCACGACCCCGTGGCGGCGGGTGATGTCGCGGACCGCGTCGAGGTAGCCGGGCTCGGGGAGCACGACGCCGAGGTTCATCATCGCCGCCTCCATGATCACGCAGGCAGGCCTGCGCCCCTCGCGGTCGAGCTCGACGATGCGCCGCTCCATCGACTCGGCGTCGTTGAAGTGGACGGGGACGGTCATGTCGACGGTGGCCTGGGGGATGCCGCCGCCGTAGGCGAGCTGGGCGGGATGGTCGTGGTCGCCGATGCGGTCGTAGGCGACCCCGATCGACACCATCACCGCGTCGTGGTGGCCGTGGTAGGAGCCGAAGATCTTCATCACCGTGTCGCGACCGGTGAACGCGCGCGCGATGCGGATGGCGTCCATCGTCGCCTCCGACCCCGAGTTCGTGTAGCGCCATCGCGGCAGCCCGAACCGGCGCGCGAGCTCCTCGCCGACGACGATCGCGTCCTCGGTGGGCGCGGCGAAGTGGGTGCCGAACTCGTAGCGCTCGCGCACCGCGTGGCCGATCGCCGGATGCGCGTGGCCCTGCACCATCGAGCCGAACCCGTTGTGGAAGTCGATCATCTCGTTGCCGTCGACGTCCCACACCCGTGCGCCGGCGCCGCGGTCGAGGTAGATCGGCCACGGCTCGCGCAGCTGGTAGGACGAGGCGACCCCGGCGGCGAGGACGCGATCGGCGCGGGCGAACATCTCGCCGGAGCGCGGGGTGCGCGCGTTGAGCAGCGCCTCCTCGCGCGTGGTCAGCTCGCGGACGCGATCGCGGTCGAGTTCGATGGCGGCGGGCATGCCGCCGAGCCTACGCCGTGTCGCGGTCGAGGAACAGCCGTCGTCGAGCGCGATCTCGCCGAGCGCTCAGCTGGGGGCGTTCGCGCAGATGAACGGCTGGCGCATCACGCGCTTCTGCCCCTTCGGCTTGCGGCCCGTGAAGCGGATCGTCAGCCGCCGGAACTGCGGGACGTCGCCGCACTGGCGGACCTTCGAGAGCGTGAACGAGACCGGATAGTTCTTGAACGTCCCCTCGACGCAGCTCGGATCGCACGTGTTGATGCTCGCCGTGCCGGTTCCGCGGGCCGACCTCGCGCCGTACCGGCTGTAGTCGACCTTCTTGACGACGAAGTTCGCGTCGGCGCAGGTCACGACGAACGACTTGGGCTGGTAGACGTTCTGCTGGCAGTCCTTGGGGAAGAAGACGTGCAGCTTGTCCGAGGCGGAGGCGGCGGAGGCCGACAGCGCGACGGCGAGGATCGCGCCGAGCGCGGCGAGCGAGATGCGCAGCATGGCGCAACAGTACCGGGCGCTCCGGCGTCAGATGACCGCAGGTGCGCAGGTGGACTGGATTACGCTGGCGCCGCCATGCTCGCCCAGATCACCGACCCCACGTAGGCATCGAGCCGGCCGCGGAACGGCGCCTCGCCGCCGCAATGGCCGAGGTCCGGGCGCTGGCCCAGCCGCCCGACGCCGTCCTCGTCAGCGGCGATCTGGCCGCCGCCGGCCGGCTCGACTTCGCGGCCCGCGAGTTCGATCTCGTGGCCGAGCCCGCCGACCGTCGCCGTGCACGTGCTCGTCGACGGAGGTGGTCTCGCACGTGCAGCCGGTGACCGGCTGGCTCGGCCGATCCGGCCCCGCCCGGCATGCCCGTCCTGGTTCGCAGAGCGACGTCGCGGGACGAGCGCGAACCGCTCTCGCGCGCGGTGACCGCCGGCTGGTAGAAGGTGGCGATGCACGACGTGCGGATGGCGAGCGCGGCGGACGCCGAGGCGATCGGACGGCTGCTGCACGCCTTCAACACCGAATACGACGACGTGACGCCGGGCCCGGCGGCGCTGGCGCAGCGGGTGCGCTCGCTCATGGCCGGCGACACGCGGGTGCTCCTGGCCGGGGCGGGACCGGACGGCCTGGCGGTGCTGCGGTTCCGGCCGTCGATCTGGTCCAGCGCGCTCGAGTGCTACCTCGCCGAGCTGTACGTGGTTCCGTCGTTGCGGGGGCGCGGGATCGGGCGGGCGCTGATGGAGGCGGCGATCGATCTCGCGCGGCGCGAGGGCGCCGACCACATGGATCTCGGTACGAGCGAGGACGACGTGGCGGCCATGGCGCTGTACGAGCGGATGGGGTTCTGCCGGCACGAGGGCGGGCCCGACGGGCCAGCGATGTTCGTCTACGAGCGCTCGCTCTGAGCCCGACGGCGCGGTCGCGCTGAACCTGGCGCAGTGAGTGCCGCGGCGGTCCCGGACCGGCGCGATGTCCAGCCGCGACCGGCCGGACTGGCATGGCGCTGATCTGCCCGACCGTGGGTCGCGCCGCGCCGCGTTCGTTGTGCGAGCGTCACGGCTTTGCAACAGAATTGCTGCAAACGCCGACGTTCGCGGACGAGCGTGCCAGGGTCGGCGCCGTGTTCGCTTTCACCCCACAGACCCAGACCTTCCTGCGCGATCTGAGCGCGCACAACGACCGCGAGTGGTTCACCGCGCATCGCGCGCAGTACCAGGCGGCGTACGTCGAGGCGGCCAAGGCGTTCGTGGTCGCGGCGGCGCCCGAGCTCGAGCGCATCGCGCCGGGCGTGCGCGCGGAGCCTCGGGTGCTCGGCTCGATCTTCCGGATCAACCGCGACACCCGCTTCAGCCCGGACAAGCGGCCGTACAAGGAGCACCTCGACCTGTGGTTCTGGGAGGGCGAGCGGCGCACGGCGCCGTCGGGCTTCTCTCTGCGCGTGACGCCGGACATGGTGGCGATCGGCGCGGGCGCCAACCATCTCAGCCGCGAGGGCGTCGACCGCTACCGCGCGGCGGTATGCGACGCGCAGGCCGGCGCGGAGCTGGTGGAGATCGTCTCGGAGCTCGAGACCAAGGGCTGGGATCTGGGCGAGCCGCGTCTGAAGCGCCTACCGCGCGGCTGGGTCGCGGTGGATCCGGATGCCGAGCCCCTGCTGCGGCGCGACAGCCTGTTCCTCGCCCGACGCGAGCCGGCCGAGCTGGCGGTCGACGCCGAGAGGCTCATGCCGACGTGCGTCGAGGTGTGGACGCGCCTGGCGCCGCTGCACCGCTGGCTCGTGGCCCACGTCCGATGAGGCGGCGCGCCGGCCTGACCCTCTCGCCGCACGGCGGGCTCGTGCGCGATCGGGCGCGCGTCGGCCTGGCCCTCTCGCCGCGCGGCGGCCTCGCGCGTGATCGCGTTGCCCCGCGTGCGGCGCTACAGCCCGTAGGAGCGGCCGATCACGTCGAGCATGATCTCGTCGGTCCCGGCGCCGATCCGGTTCAGGCGCATGTCGCGCCACACCCGCTCGACCCCGTACTCCTTCATGTAGCCGGCGCCGCCGTGGATCTGGATGCACTCGTCGGCCACCTCCACCGCGACCCGCGAGGCGTGGAGCTTGGCCATCGAGATCTCGCGGACCGGGTAGTCGCCGTTCTGGAAGCGCCACGCGGTGGTGTAGACGAGCTGGCGGGCGGTCTCGATCTTCGTCGCCATCTCGGCGAACTTGTGGCGGATGACCTGGAACTTGCCGATCTGGCGGCCGAAGGCGGTGCGCTCCTTGGCGTACTGCAGCGTCTGGTCGAAGCAGCGCTGCGCGCCGGCCACCGAGCCCGCTGCGCCGATCAGCCGCTCGCCCTGGAGCTCCCACATGATGTGGTAGAAGCCCTTGCCGACCTGGCCGAGGATCGCGCTCGCGGGCACGCGCACGTCCTGGAAGGCCAGCAGCGCGGTGTCCGACGCGTGCATGCCGAGCTTCTCCAGGCGCTTCTCGCGGATGACGCCTGGTGCGTCCATCGGCACGAGGAACAGCGTGAACCCGTCGTAGCCGGCCTCGGGGTCGGTCTTGGTGACCAGCACGATCACGTCGGCGCGATGGCCGTTGGTGATGTACGTCTTGGAGCCGTTGATGACGTAGTCGTCGCCGTCGCGGACCGCGCGGGTCTTGATGCCGGCGACGTCGGAGCCGGCGTCGGGCTCGGTGATGCCGAGGCAGAGGATCTGCTCGCCCTTGATCGCGGGCACGACCCACTGCTGCTTCTGCTCCTCGGTGCCGAACGCCAGGATCGGCGGCATCGCCATGTCGGTGTGGACCGCGACGCCCATGGCCAGGCCGCCGGACCGCCCGTGGACGATCTCCTCGGCAAGGACGAGCGCGGTGTAGTAGTCGCCGCCCTGGCCGCCGTACTGCTCGGGCTTGTCGAGGCCGAGGAAGCCGAGCTCGCCCATGCGCCGGAAGACCGAGTCGGGGAACGTCGTCGCCTCCCACTCCTCGGCGTGCGGGGCGAGCTCTTTGGTCGCGAAGCTGCGGATCGACTGGCGCAGCTGCTCGTGCTCGTCGCCGAAGATGAAATGCGAGCGCTTGGCGGCGAAGTCGGGCTTGCGGACGGTGGTGTCGGAGGCGGCCATAGCCGGACGGTACCGCCATCTCAGCCGGAAGTGAACAGTAGAACTTCCTACTTCCCGCTTCGCGGCGATGACGCGTAGGATGCGGTCGTGACCAAAGTCCTCTATGCGGCGGCGGACGGCATCGCCACGATCACCCTCGACGATCCCGCCACGCGCAACGCGCTGTCGGCCGAGCTGCTCGGCGAGCTCATCGAGGCCTTCGAGCGCGCGCGCGACGACAGCGACGTGCGCTGCGTCGTGCTCGCCTCCTCGCACGAGCGCACGTTCTCGAGCGGGGCGAACCTCGGCGGCTTCGCGGCCGACACGCCGCTCGTGCATCGCCATGAGGCGACCGCGCGGTTCGTGCGCCTGTTCGGCCTCATCGGCGCGCTGGGCAAGCCGTCGATCGTCAAGGCCGGCGGCCACGTGCTGGCCGGCGCGCTCGGCGTCGCGCTGGCGTGCGACCTGATCGTGGCCTCGGAGAGCGCGAGCTTCGGGACGCCGGAGATCGCCGTCGGCGCATTCCCGTTCATGATCATGGCGCTGATCTACCGCAACGTCCCGCGCAAGAAGACCAACGAGCTGCTGCTGCTGGGCGAGCGGATCGACGCGCGCGAGGCCGAGCGCATCGGCATCGTCAACCGGGTCGTGCCCGACGCCGAGCTCGACGCTGCGGTGGCCGAGTGGGCGGGGAAGCTGGCGAGCCGCTCGCCGCTGATCATGCGCCTGGGCAAGGACGCGATGTTCCGCCAGCAGGACATGGCCTTCGCCGACGCGCTCGAGTTCCTGCGCGCGCAGCTGACCATCGCCCAGTCGACCGAGGATCTCGTCGAGGGCGTGACCGCCTTCTTCGAGAAGCGAGATCCGCGGTGGAAGGGCCAGTGAGGCGATGACCGACACGGGCACCCGCGCCACCTCCGTCCTGCGCCCGCTCGTCGAGGAGCTGGCCGAGCGCCGCGCCCGCGCCCGGATGGGCGGCGGCGAGGAGCGCATCGCCCGCCAGCACGACAAGGGCGCGCTCACCGCTCGCGAGCGCCTGGCCCTGCTGATCGACGAGGGCACGTTCACCGAGCTGGGCATCCACGCCGGCATCCACTACTCCGTGCGTGGGCTGGAGGGCAAGGAGGCGCCGGCCGACGGCGTCATCACCGGCTACGGGAAGGTCGACGGGCGGATGGTCGCCGTCGCCGCCTACGACTTCACGGTCATGGCCGGCTCGATGGGCATGAGCGGCGAGATCAAGGTCTCGCGGCTGCGCGAGCTGGCGCTGACCAAGCGGATGCCGATGGTGTGGCTGCTGGACTCGGCCGGGGCGCGGATCCAGGAGGCGGTCGGCTCGCTGTTCGCCGGCACCGGTCACCTGTTCCGCGAGGAGGTCGTGGCGTCCGGCGTGATCCCGCAGGTCGCGGCGCTGATGGGACCGTGCGCCGCCGGCACGGCGTACATCCCCGGCCTGGCCGACTTCGTGCCGATGGTCAAGGGCCGTGGCAGCATGGCGCTGGCCGGCCCGCACCTGGTGCGGGCGGCGGTGGGCGAGGACGTCACTCAGGAGGAGCTCGGCGGCTCACGCGTGCACTGCCGCACGTCCGGAGTCGGCGACGTCGAGGTCGCCGACGACGAGGAGTGCGTCGCGCGCATCAAGGAGTACCTGAGCTACTTCCCGTCCCACAACGAGCAGCCGCCGCCGGTGCGGGCGTGCGGCGATCCGGCCGATCGCCGCGACGAGGAGCTGCTCGACGTCCTGCCGGAGTCCAACCGCAAGCCGTACGACATGTACGAGGTGATCCGGCGCATCGTCGACCACGGCGAGTGGCTGGACCTCAAGCCGCAGTGGGCCAAGACGATCATCACGTGCCTGGCGCGCATGGGCGGCCGGCCGGTCGGCATCGTCGCCAACCAGCCCAAGCAGCTCGGCGGCATCCTCGACAACGACTCCGCCGACAAGGCCGCGCGCTTCGTCAACCTCTGCAACGCCTACGGGATCCCGCTCGTCTTCCTCATGGACGTGCCCGGCTTCATGGTCGGCACGAAGGTCGAGCAGGCGGGGATCATCCGCCACGGCGCCAAGATGCTCTACGCGGTGGCCAACGCGACGGTGCCGAAGATCACCGTCGTGCTGCGCAAGGCCTACGGCGCCGGCTACTACGTCATGAACGGTCGCGCCTACGAGCCCGACCTCATCGTCGCGTGGCCGAGCGCCGAGATCAGCGTCATGGGGGCGGAGGGCGCCGTCGAGATCGTCTTCCGCAAGCAGGTCGAGGCGGCCGAGGACCCGGCGGCGACCAGGCAGCAGCTCATCGACGACTACCGCAAGATCATCGACGTCTACATCCCGGCGCGCAACGCGATGATCGACGACGTGATCGATCCGCGCGAGACGCGGCCGACGATCATCGGTGCGCTGGAGATGGCCGAGGGCAAGCGCGTGCAGCGGCCGTGGAAGCGCAACGGGGTCGTGCCGGTATGAGGAGGTCCCGCTCGTGAGTCTCGACGACCCGGTCATCATCACCTGCTCGATCTCCGGCGCGCTGGCCAACCGCGAGCAGTGTCCGGCGATCCCCTACACGCCGCAGGAGTACGCCGCGGAGGCGCGCCGCATCGTCGACGAGGGTGGGGTGATGATCCACATCCACGCCCGCCGCCCGGACGGGACGCCGAGCTACGAGGTCGAGGACTTCCGCGCGATCACCGAGGCCATCCGGGCGCAGACGCCGGACGTGATCATCAACTACTCGACCGGGGCGCTGGGCGTGCCGGTGGACAAGCGCATCGCCTACCTGCGCGAGCTGCGCCCGGACGTCGCCGCGTTGAACATGGGCTCGATGAACTACGCGAAGTACTCGGCGCGGCGCAAGGACTTCGTCTTCCACACCGTGTTCGCCAACCCGTTCGACGAGATCATCGAGTTGCTGCGGGCGATGAACGAGCACGCCATCAAGCCCGAGCACGAGTGCTTCGACGTCGGGCACGTCGGCTCGCTCGCGCCGCTGGTGGACATGGGCATCCTGCACCCGCCGCTGCACGTCTCCGCGGTCATGGGCATCGTCGGCGGCGTTCCGCCCACCGCGCGCAATCTCGCCGCCATGGCCGACAACGTCCCGGCCGGCTCGCACTGGGGCGTGATCGGCATCTCGCGCGCGCAATGGCTGCTCGTCGCCGCCGCGCTCACGCTGGGCGGGTCGATCCGCGTCGGCCTCGAGGACAACTTCTACCTGCCGGACGGCAGCATGGCGCGCTCGAACGGCGATCTCATCGCCAAGGCCCGTCAGATGACCGAGGACGTCGGCCGCCGCCCCGCGACGGTCGCCGAGGCGCGCGCGCTGCTCGGCCTGCCGTCAGCGCGCGCCACCGCCGACGCGGCCACCCGGGCGAGCGGCGCGTCCGGGACGGCGCCGGGGCGATGACGGCGCTGCCGCTCGAGGGCATCAGGGTCCTCGATCTCTCCCGTCTGCTGCCCGGACCCTTCTGCTCGCTGCTGCTCGCCGACTTCGGCGCCGACGTCGTCAAGGTCGAGGACACCGGCCTGGGCGACTACATCCGCTGGACCGAGCCGAAGGTCGCCGGGGTCGAGCCGACCGCGGCGAGTGCGATGTTCCTCGCGCTCAACCGCAACAAGCGGTCGATCCGCGTCGATCTCAAGACCGAGGCCGGCCGCGACGTGCTGGCGCGCCTGGCCCGCGACGCCGACGTGCTGCTCGAGTCGTTTCGGCCAGGCGTGCTCGACCGCCTCGGGATCGGCTACGAGCGGTTGCGCGAGGTCAACCCCGGGCTCGTGTACTGCGCGATCACCGGGTACGGCCAGGACGGCCCGTACCGCGACCGCGCGGGCCACGACATGAACTACCTCGGGCTGGTCGGGCTGCTCGGGCTCAGCGGCGAGCGCGGCGGCCCGCCGGCGCAGGCCGCGGGCCAGATCGCCGACGTGGGCGGCGGCGCGCTCATGGCCGCGTTCGGCATCCTCGCCGCGCTGCGCGAGCGCGACCGCTCCGGCGTCGGCCAGGTCGTCGACGTCTCGATGGCCGACGGCTCGCTGTCGTGGCTGACGATGGTCGCCGCCGCGTACCTGGCCTCCGGGACCGTGCCCCGGCGCGGCGACCTCGAGCTGGCGGGCCGGATCATCTGCTATCGGCCCTACGCGTGCGCCGACGGCTGGATGACCCTGGGCGCGCTGGAGCCGAAGTTCTGGGCGGCGTGGTGCCGCGGCGTCGGGCGCGAGGACCTGCTCCGGTCGCCCATCAGTTCGACGCGCCGGGCTCGGCCGCGCACGCCGACGTCGAGGCGGATCTTCCGCGCCCGCACGCGGGCCGAGTGGTCGGCCTTCGCGTCCGAGCACGACTGCTGCCTGGAGCCGGTGCTCGAGCTCGACGAGGCGCTGGACTCCGAGCTACCTGCCGCGCGCGAGATGGTCGTCGGGCTCGGACTACCAGGCCGCGCGCCTGCCGGCCGGTGCGCCAGCTCGGCCTGCCGGTGAAGCTCTCCCGCACGTCGGGCGACGCCAACCGGCGGCCCGGCCCCGGGCTGGGCGAGCAGAGCGAGGAGCGCTGCGCGAGGCCGGCTTCGGCGAGGCGGAGGTCGCCGCCCTGCTCGCGTCGGGCGCGGTGGCCGGCCCGGCGCCGCCCGCGGAGGGCTCGTTCCTGCGATGAGCGAGGTGCAGCCGAGCGGTCACCGGGGGCCGGATGCCTCCGGACGCGGGCCGGATGCCCCCGGACGCGGGCCGGATGTCCCCGCGCGCGGTCAGGACGTGGGGGCGGCTGCTCCCGCGCGCGGTCAGGACGTGGGGGCAGCTGCTCCCGCGCGCGGTCAGGACGCGGGGGCGACTGCCCCGCGGAGCTCTCCCGTCGAGGGCATGCTGAAGATGTCCGAACTGGCCGAGCGCTCGGGCGTCAGCGCGGGCACGATCAAGCACTACCTGCGCGAGGGGCTGCTCGGCGGCGACGATCGGGTCGTCCGCACATCGCGCAACATGGCCTACTACCCGCCCGAGTTCGTCGACCGGATCCGGCTCATCAAGCGTCTGCAGGAGGAGCGCTTCATGCCGCTGAAGGTCATCGCCCAGGTCATGGACGACGACCCCGAGCGCATGGCTGCCCTCGTCGCGCTCGAGGATCGCATCCTCGAGCGCGCGGTCTCGGCGAGATCGGACCCCGCCTACCCGCGGATCTCGCGCGCCGACGTCAAGCGCAGCTACGACCTTCCCGACGCGGTGCTCGACCGCCTGCAGGAGATCGACGTGCTGACCCCGAACCGCCGCGGCTACGACGCCGACGACGTCGCGATCATCGAGGCGATCTCGCGCTTTCGCGCCGGCGGCTACGACGAGGCGCTCGGCTTCACCGTCTACGACACCCTGCGCTACCAGGAAGCCCTCGAGCCGCTCGTCCGCGAGGAGGTGCGCATCCTGCTCGAGCGCCTGGCCGGCGAGGTGAGCGTCGAGCGTGCGGCCGAGATCATCGCGTCGGGCGCCGAGCCGCTGCGCGAGCTCATCGGCGCGATGCACTCCAAGCTCCTGCTCGCGGAGCTGCGCCGCCAGCACGGCCAGCGCTGACCGGCGCCGCGCGCGGCGATGGACCCGGCCGAGCCGCCGGACAGGACCCGCGTGGTCCGGTGCGGGACGCTCCGCGGCCGCCTGCGCGCCGCGACCGGTGCGTGGTCGCGGGCGCAGCGGGCGGTGGCGGTGGTGCTGGCCCACGGCGGGTCGCTCGGCCCCGGCCGCGGTGGTGCTCGCCCACGGCTGGTCGCTCGGCCCCGGCCGCGGTGGTGCTGGCCCACGGCTGGTCGCTCGGCCCCGGCCGCGGTGGTGCTGGCCCACGGCTGGTCGCTCGGCCCCGGCCGCGGTGGTGCTAGCCCACGGCTGGTCGCTCAGCCCCGGGCGGCGCAGGAGCCAGAGCACGATCAGCAGGACCACCCCGAGTCCCACGAGGGTCTTGGGGTCGCGCAGGCGATCGGCGACGACCGCGCCGGCGATGTTGCCGGCGTCGAGCGGCTCGGGCCTCGACCTGCCGGCGCGGCGGGTGCGGCGGCGCCGCACCCGCTCCGGGCCGCCTGGCCGTCGCCGGCGGGCGCCGCCTGCGGCGGCGGCCCGACGGCGCCGCCGCGGCAGCCGGCGCGGCCGGGCCTCCGGCTCGGCCGGCCCGCCCTCGAGCATCGTCGCGAGGTTCGCCGAGAACTGGTCGACCAGCTTGCCGGAGACGGTTCCGGATGATCCCGTCCCATCGACGCGGCCTTGCCGCTGAGCGCGACGTCGGACGTGATGTCGCCGTGCGTGCCGTCGCCGTTCTGCTTGGAGCTTCATCTCGACCGTCGCGTCCGCCGTGCCTTCTGGCCGCGCGCCTCGCGTGCGCGGGCGCGCATGACGGCGCGATGGTTGGCCTCGTCGCGCTCGGGACGATCTCGACGTCGCCGCGGTAGGTCATCTGGATCGGCCCCGAGCTTGACCTTGATCGAGACCTTGTAGCTGTCCTCGCTGGACTGCTCGAGCACCTGCGCGCCGGGGACGCACGGGGCGACGCGCTCGACGTCCAGCATCGCCGCGTAGACCCGTCGATCGGGGCCTTGACGTCGAACGTGTTCTCGAACTTCATGTGGTGATGCTCCTCGCTTTCAGGGACTCCATCATGGCGCGCCGATCGCGTCGACGACCTCGTCCAGTGCGGCCAGGCTATGCCCGCTGACCATCGCATCGCAATGTGGAGCGCGGCCATGCCGCCGGCCAGCGGCTCGAAGCCGGCGGCAGCCGCCCGCGGGTTGACCCAGACGATGCGGTGGGCGAGCGCCGCAGGCGCTGCATCTCGCGGGCGACGAGGGCGGGATCGCCGCGCTCCCAGCCGTCGGAGAGGATGACGACGACGGCGCCGCGGGCCAGGCCGCGGCGGCCGTGGCGCCGGTTGAAGAGGCGGCAGCGCCTCGCCGATGCGGGTGCCGCCCGACCGCCGGGCCGCCGCGGCGGCGCGGTTGAGGGCGCTGGCGTGGTCGCGGCCGCGCAGGGCGCGGTGACGCGGGTCAGGCGGGTGGCGAAGGTGAACGCCTCGGCCTGGGCGCCGCCGACCGCGCTCTCCAGCAGCTGGAGGTAGGCGCGCGAGTAGGACTCCATCGAGCTGGAGATGTCGCACAGCAGGACGAGTCGGCGCTGTTCGACGCGGCGGCGGCGGCGGACGATGCGGACCGGGTCGCCGCCGGTGCGGTGGGCGCGGCGCAGGGTGGCGCGGGGGTCGGGCGACTGTGGTGGCGGTGGCGCTGGGTGCGTCGGAGTCGTCGCGGGGGTGGGGCGAGACGCAGCGAGCGCATCAGGCGGCGCACCGCGGCCAGCTCGGCCTCGTCGAGCTCGGCGAACTCGCGCTGGGCCAGGCGTTCGCGCGCGCTGGCCATCGCCAGCGTCGCGTCCTGGTCCTCCTCTCGGTCTCCTCCTCGTCGCCGTCTGGACTCGGCGGGCACCGCCTGCGGCAGTTCGCGCGGCTGCGTGCCGGAGGGCACGTCGCGCGCCTCGTCGGTGGTGTGGCGCTCGCCTGGGCTGCGCATGTCGCCGGGCGTCGGGCACGCCCTCGTGGCCGCGGATCGCGTCGGCCGGGTCGCCGAGGCCGTCGAAGATGGGCGAAGACGCGATCGAACGCGGCTTGCTGGGCGTGGTCGCCGACGAAGATCGCGCGGGCGGCGTAGACGCGGTCGCGGTCCAGCGGGGCGAGGGCCAGCGCGCGGGCAAAGCGCGCGGCAGTGCTCGGCGCCGGCCGCGATGCCCGCGTGGCGCAGCTCGTGCCTGAACGCCGCCGCGAACGCGGCCAGGTCGAGCTCGAGCGTCTGCGCCGACGCGGCGGGCGGTGCCGTCGCGGCCCGGCGGCCGCGCAGCGGTGGGGGCGGTCAGCCACTGGCGATGTGCTCCAACCCGCGGCGCGGACGGCGAGCTCGTCGTCGTGGTCTTTGAGGACCGAGCCAAGCGTGCGGTCGATCGCGTCGCTGGTCAGCGTCGTCAGCCCCAACACCTGCAGCGCGGCGGTCCAGTCGATCGCCTCGGCCACGCCGGGCGGTTTTTGCACGTCCAGTGCGCGTAGGCGCCCGACCGATGGCGGCGCTGACCTCGACGGCCAGCGAGCGCGCGCAGCTGGTACGCGGCGGCGGACGATCTCGGCTTCGCGGGCCTGGTCGGGGTAGTCGATCCAGTGATAGAGGCAAGGCCGCTTGAGCGCGTCGTGCAGGCTCGCGGGTGCGGCTGGCGGTCAGCACGACGAGCGGTGCGACGGTGGCGCAGGATGGTGCCCAGCTCGGGCACGGTGACGCTGGACCTCGGCCAGCAGCTCCAGCAGGAATGCCTCGAAGTCGTCGTCGGCGCGGTCGAGCTCGTCGCGGATGAGCAGCACTGCCGGCAGCGGTCCGGGATGTTCGATGGCCGCCAGCAGTGGCCGGCGCAGCAGGTAGGCGTCGGTGAACAGGGAGTCCTCGTCGAGCGCCTCGCCGCGCGCCTCGGCCGCCCGGATGGCCGTCAATTGGCGCGGATAGTTCCACCCGTACAACGCCTCGCCGCATCGATGCCCTCATAGCACTGCAAACGAATCAGCGGGGTGCCCAGCGCCTGCGCCAACGCACTCGCCGCGCCTGGCCTTGCTCTACCCCCGCCTCGCCCTCCAGCAACACCGGCTGAGGCAACCGCAACCCCAAGAACAACGTCGTCGCCAGACTCGTCGGCCAGATAGCCCACCCCATCCAGCAAGGCCACCAGCGACTCCACGTCCCCCCACACGCTCGACCACCGCGCCAGGCGCACCCGCCCGCGCCGCATCCACCCTCACCAACGCACCCCCAGCCACCGCGCACCGCCCCCCGCCACCCGCACCGACCGGGAGCTCGCGGCGGCCAGCACGAGCCCGCTAACTCGTTCGTCCATGCGTGGAGTATGCCCCGCGGCAGTGTTCGGAGCAGAACCACACCCGCTCGCCGTCGACGTCGAGGTGCGGCGTCTCGTCGGTGGCGACGACTCATGCCGCACACCGGGTCGGTGGCGATCGGCGCCACCGGTGCCTCGCGCGGCTCCGCGGCGGCCCGCCGCACCGCCACGATCTCGGCGAGGATCGACACCGCGATCTCCGCGGGCGTCACCGCGCCGATGTCGAGCCCGGCCGGCGTGCGGACCGGCGTCGCGTCCTCGCCCAGGGCGGCCAGCACCGCCGGCCCCCGCCGCCGCGACGCGACCAGGCCCACGTACGGCACGCCGGCCGCGAGCGCGTCGGCCAGCACGCGCCTCGTCGCGCCGTGGGAGGCGACGACGACGGCGTCGTCGCCGCGCACGCCGCCGTCGCCCGGCACGATCTCGGTACCCGGCGCCTGCGGCCAGCTCCTCGCGCAGCGCGGCCGCGATCGGCGTGTCGCCGGCCACGACCAGGCGCGGGGCGGGCAGGTGCGGCTCCAGGAAGATATCCTCCAGGCCGCCGCCGCTCAGGCACGGTTGGCCACCGCCAGGCAGCCCTCCGCGACCTCGACGTCGCCGAGGTCGCCGCCCTGGCCCGGGCTCGCGGTGCCGACGATGCGCAGCAGCAGCGGCGCGCCGGTCTCGAGCACCCGCAGCGCGTGCAGGCGCACGCTCTCCTCCGCGCACTGGCCGCCGACGAAGCCGTGGATGCGCCCGCCGGCGTCGATGTGGGCGCGGTCGCCCGGCCGGGCGCTGGCCGGGCGCACGACGCGGACGACCGTCGCCTCGACGTAGGGCTCGGCGCTCAAGCCGGCGGCTCCGCTCGGCCCTGGATCGCGGCCCACACCCGCGCCGGCGTCAGTGGCATGTCCGCGTGGCGCACGCCGTAGGGCTCGAGCGCGTCGATGACCGCGTTGACGACCGCGGGTGGCGAGCCCACCGTCGCCGACTCGCCGATGCCCTTCGCGCCGATCGGGTGGTGCGGCGACGGGGTGATCGTGTGGCCCGTCTCCCATTCGGGCACTTCGAGCGCGGTCGGGACGAGGTAGTCCATGAACGACCCGCCCAGGCAGTTGCCCTCCTCGTCGAACGAGATGATTCCGCATCAGCGCCATGCCGACGCCGTCGGTCAGCCCGCCGTGGACCTCGGCCCTCGATGATCATCGGGTTGATCCGTGCCGCAGTCGTCGACCGCGACGAAGCGCCGCACCCTTGACCACCCCGGTGCCCGGGTCCACGTCGACGACGCAGACGTAGGCCCCGAACGGGAACGTGAGGTTCGGCGGGTCGTACACCGTCTCGGCGTCCAGGCCGGGCTCGACGCCCGCGGGCAGCTCGACCGTGCCGTGCGCGGCCATGGCGATCTCCTGGATCGTCGCGCCGCGCTCGGGGTCGCCCTTGACGAAGAAGCGGCCTTTCTCCCACTCGAGGTCCTCGGTCGCGGCCTCGAGCATCGCCGCGGCGACGATCCGCGCCCGCTCGCGCACCTTGCGGGCCACGACCGCGGTCGCCGCCCCCGACACCGGGGTCGAGCGCGACCCGTACGTGCCCAGGCCGAACGGCGTGCGGTCGGTGTCGCCGTGGACGACCTCGACGTCCTCGGGCGGGATGCCGAGCTCCTCGGCCACGATCTGGGCGAACGTCGTCTCGTGGCCCTGGCCCTGGGTCTGCACGCTGATGCCCAGCTGCGCCTTGCCGGTCGGGTGGACGCGCAGCTCCGCGCCGTCGGACATGCCTAGGCCGAGGATGTCCATGTGCTTGCGCGGCCCGGCGCCGACCGTCTCGGTGAAGAACGAGACGCCGATCCCCATCAGCTCCCCGTCCGCGCCTTCGGCGTGGGCCCGCCGCTTGTCCGCCTGCTCGCGGCGCAGGTCGTCGTAGCCGATCATGTCGAGCGCCTTGCGCAGCGCGGTCGGGTAGTCGCCCGAGTCGTAGACCCAGCCGGTCTTGTTCTCGTAGGGGAACTGCTCGGGCGTCAGCAGGTTCTGCATCCGCAGCTGCGCGGGGTCCAGGCCGAGCTCGTCGGCCAGGAGGTCGACCATCCGCTCGACGAGGTACACCGCCTCGGTCACCCGGAACGAGCACGCGTACGCCACGCCGCCGCCGGCCTTGTTCGTGTAGACGCCGGTCACCTTGCAGTGCGCGGCCTCGATGTCGTAGCTGCCGGTGAAGATGTGGAAGAAGCCGGCCGGGAACTTCGTCGGCTGCGCGGTGGTGTTGAACGCGCCATGGTCGGCCAGCACCCGCGTGCGGACGGCGAGGATCTTGCCGTCCTTCGTGGCCGCGATCTCGCCGTGCATGTGGTAGTCGCGGGCGAACGCCGTCGAGACGAGGTTCTCCGTGCGGTCCTCCATCCACTTGACCGGCCGGCCGACGACGATCGAGGCGACCGTGGCCAGCACGTAGCCGGGGTAGATGCCGACCTTGTTGCCGAACCCGCCGCCGATGTCGGGCGAGACGACGCGGATGCGCTCCTCCGGCAGCCCGGCCACGAGCGCGAACAGCGTGCGGTGCGCGTGCGGCGCCTGGCTGGTCTCGTACAGGGTCAGCCGGCCCTCGACGCGGTCGTAGTTGGCCACGCAGCCGCACGTCTCCATCGGGGCGGGGTGGACCCGCGGGTAGAGCATGTCCTGCGCGACCACCACCTCGGCCCGGGCGAACACCTCGTCGCACGCCGCCTCGTCGCCGGACTCCCAGTCGAAGATGTGGTTGTCCGTGCGGCCCTCGACGTCGTCGCGGATGACCGGCGCGTCCGGCTCGAGCGCCTTGCGCGGGTCGACCACGACGGGCAGCGGCTCGTAGTCGACGTCGATCAGCTCGAGGGCGTCGCGCGCCGAGTAGCGGTCGTCGGCGACGACGAACGCGACCTCCTGGCCCTGGAAGCGGACCTTGTCGGTGGCGAGCACCGCGCAGACGTCGGCCGAGAGCGTCGGCATCCAGGCCAGGTTCTGGGCCTCGAGATCCTGGCCGGTGATGACCGCGTGGACCTTCGGGTGCGCCAGCGCGGCCGCGGTGTCGATCGAGTTGATCCGCGCGTGCGCCAGCGGGCTGCGCAGGATCGCCCCGTGCAGCATGCCGGGCAGCTGGATGTCGTCGACGTAGCGGCCGCGGCCGCGGATGAACCGCGGGTCCTCCTTGCGCCGCATCCGGCCGAAGCCGACCGGGCGCTCCTCAGTCGCGGCCATCAGGACGTCACCTCCGCGGGGTGCTCGGCCGCCCAGCGCACCGAGCGCACGATCGTGGTGTAGCCGGTGCAGCGGCAGATCTGGCCGGAGATCGCGGTGCGGATCTCCTCGTCGGTCGGGTCGGGGTTCTCGTCGAGCAGGGCCCGGGCGGTCATGAGCATCCCCGGGGTGCAGAAGCCGCACTGCAGGCCGTGCTCCGCCATGAAGCCCTGCTGGACCGGGTCGAGCACCCCGTCGCGCTCGAGGTCCTCGACCGTGCGGATCTCGTGCCCGCCGGCCATCGCGGCGAGCACGGTGCACGACTTGACCGGCTCGCCGTCCATCTGGACCGTGCACGTGCCGCAGTTGCTCGTGTCGCAGCCCCAGTGGGTGCCGGTCAGGCCGAGGTGGTCGCGCAGGAAGTGCACGAGCAGCAGCCGCGGCTCGATCTCCCGCGTGACCTCCTCGCCGTTGACGGTCATCGTCACCTGCATCGCTCAGGCCTCCTGTCGCAGGGCCCGGGCCGCGGCGCGGCGCAGGGCGCGGATGGTCAGCTCGCTGGCGAGGTGGCGCTTGTAGTCCACGTCGCCGCGCTGGTCCTCGGTGGGCGAGCAGTCCTCGGCGGCGATCCGGCCCGCCGCCGCGAACGCCGCCTCCGAGGCGGTCTGTCCGCGCAGCGACGCCATCGCGCGCTCGGACGTCACGCCGGCGCCGACCGCGCTGAGCGCGATCCCGGCCTCGGCGATCGTCCCGCCGTCCATCCGCAGCGCGGCGCCGGCCGCGGCGACGGCCCAGTCGCCGGCGCGCCGCTCGACCTTCTCGTAGGCGCTGCCGGCGTGCTCGTGGACCGGGAGGCGGACCTCGACGAGCAGCTCGCCGTCGCCGACCGCGGTCTCGTAGGGGCCGCGGTGGAACTCGGTCATGTCGAGCACGCGCTCGCCGTCGCGGCCGCGGATCACCACGTGTGCGCCGAGGGCTGCGCACACCGCCGAGAGGTCCTCCGACGGGTCGGCCTGGCACAGCGCACCGCCGATCGTGCCGCGGTTGCGCACGAGCGGGTCGGCGATGACGCGCTCGGCGTCGTGGATGATCGGGAACCGCTCGCCGAGCAGCTCGGACGCCAGCAGCGCGCGGTGGCGGGTCATCGCCCCGATGCGGACCTCGGAGCCCTCGTCGGAGACGTAGTCGAGCTCGCGCAGGTCGTTGATATCGACGAGGTGCTCGGGCGCCGCCAGGCGCAGCTTCATCATCGGCAGCAGGCTGTGGCCGCCGGCGATCAGGCGGGCGTCGGGACCGAGCCGCGCCAGCAGCTCGAGCGCGTCCTCGACGCTTGAGGCCCGTTCGTATTCGAACGGAGCGGGCACTTGCATGGCTCCACCCTCCTTGCTCTCTCGACGTCCATCGAACTGGCGTATGGTGGCTACGTCAAGGGCGGATTAGGTGATCGCTTAGGTCATGACGCTCCGCGAGCTCGAGGCGTTCGTCACGGTGGCCCGGCTGGGCTCGGTGAAGGCTGCCGCGCGGGCGCTCGGCGTCTCCGAGCCGGCCGTCTCGGGCGCGGTCGCGGCGTTGCGCAAGGACCTCGGCGACGAGCTGTTCGTCCGCGGCGGCGGCGGGGTCCAGCTCACGGCCGGCGGGCGGCGGCTCGCCGCCGCGGCGGCGGAGATGCTCGGGCTGATGGACCAGGCTCGGCGCGAGATCCGCGCCGCGCAGGGCGAGCGCTCGCTGTTGCGGGTGGCGGCGACGAGCGTCGTCGCCGAGTCGGTCGCCGGGCTGCTGCTGGCGGCGTTCATGGCCCGCCAGCCGCACGTCGAGGTGGCGCTCGGCGTCGAGCCCGAGGAGCGCTTCGGGCCGATCCTGCTCGACCGCCGCGCGGACGTCACGCTCGGCCCGCGGCCGGGGCGCGAGGCGGCGCCGGGCGTCGACGCGGTCGCCTTCCTGCGCTACCGGCTCGTGGTGGTCGCCGCGCGCGGGCACGTGCTCGCCGGGCGGCGCGGCGTGAGCGCTTCCGCGCTGGCCGGCGAACGCTGGCTGGTGGGCCCGGACGGGGCGGGGCCGGCGACGCCCGTGGGACGGTTCCTGGCGCGGGCGCGGATCGGCACCGGCGACGTCGGCGCGTTCGCCTCCGAGGCGGCGGCGCTCAACGCGGCGGCGGCCGGCCAGGGCGTGATGCTGGCCGTCGCGCACACGGTGCGCGACGAGCTGCGCCGCGGCGCCCTCGTGCGCCTCGACGTGGCGGGCACGCCGATCGACGGGCTCTGGTACGCGAGCATGCTGGCCGCCGACCGGCGGTCGCCGGGCGCGTGGGCGCTGCGGCGCTTCGTGACCACGCCGGAGGCCAACCAGGCGATGCTCGCCGGCGACGCGGGCGTCCCCGCCGACCGGGTGCGCCCGTCGACGTACGTGACGCTGTGGTCCTGAGGGCACCGAACTCTAGAGTCGGTTCATGCCGAGGATCCTGGTCGCGCTGAGCGTCGTGCTCGCGCTCGCCGCGGTGCCCGCCGCGAGCGCCAAGCGCGCCCCTCGCTGCCCGCCGCACGGTGCGCAGGTCGTGCAGAAGACGGTGCGCGCCGCCGTCTTCGTCCGCGCGAGCACTGGCGCGTATGTGGGCTGCCTGCGCCCGCGCGGCTCGGCCCGCCGCCTGGCCACGCCGGATGACATCTACTCGAGCGTCGACGCCGTCGCGCTGGCCGGCCGGTTCGCCGCCTACGTGTTCTCGGAGACCCCTGCGTGCAAGGCGGACTGCCCGCCGGACGTGACCGGCTCGGGCCGGGTCGGGGTCGTGGACCTGCGGACCGGCCGGAGAGCGGGAGCGAGCGCGCTCGGCGTCCAGGCGCTCGCCCTGACCCGCAGCGGGACCGCCGCCTACCTCGTCGCCGACGGCCTGCACGCGCTGAGCGCCACCGGCGACGTGGTGCTCGACACCGGCGACATCCCGCCGAAGTCAGTCACCGCGAGCGGCACGACGATCCGCTGGACGAACGCCGGAGTGCCGCAGAGCCGCGACGTCCCGTGACGCTTACCGGGATAGGCCCTTATCGTGTGGCGCATGGCCTCCGGCAAGCAGCGATGGAGCGATCTCACGCCCGGCCGGCGCTCGGGGATCGTCGCGGCGGGCGTCGTGCAGATCGCCCTGCTCGTCGCCGCGCTCACCGACCTCCGGCGCCGCCCCGCGAGCGAGGTCAACGGCGACAAGCGGCTCTGGGCCGCGGTGTCGTTCGTCAACTACGTCGGCCCGATCGCCTACTTCGCGTTCGGCCGGCGCCGCTGACCGCTCGCGCGCAGCACGTGCTGGCGCACCCCGTGGCGCCGGCGCCGCCCCACCTCGGAGAACCCGAGCTTGCGCAGCACGTTCAGCGAGGCGTCGTTGCCCTCGTCGACCACGGCCATGACCTCGCGTGCGCCGAGGTCGGTGAAGGCCGCGTCGAGGATCGCCCGTGCGGCCTCGGTGGCCAGCCCGCGCCCCCAGCGGTCGCGCCGCAGCAGGTAGCCGAGCTCGACGCGGCGCCCGTCGTCGAACGGCGCCAGGCCCGCCTCGCCGATGATCTCCCGGTCGCGCGCTCGACCACCGCCCAGAACGTGAAGCCGCGCGTGCGCTGGTCGCGCATGTAGCTCGCCACCCAGCCCCGCGGATCGCCGCCGCCGGTGATGTGGCGCATGACCTCGGGGTCGTCGTAGATGGGCTGCATCGCCGCCCGATCGGCGAGCACGAACGGCCGGATCTCGAGCCGATCGGTGTGGAGGGGCAGCCGGATGGGCATCGCCACAGGATGCTGGCCGCTACCAGCGCGCGCGGTGGTCCTCCATGACGCCGAACCCCTCGGCCAGCGCGGCCCCGCCGGGCAGCGTGCCCGAGAACGTGCCGAACGGCTGGCGGTAGTCGCTGCGCACGAGCAGCAGCTCGTCGTGGCGCTCGCGCACCGCCTCGGCGCGGAAGGCGAGGTCGCCGCCGTCGGCGGTGCGCACGCCCGACAGGTCGGCGGCGAAGGTGCACGGGCCGGCCTCGCGCGGCGCGCCGTCGATCCACACGGTGCGCTCGCTGTCGAGCGGTGGGTCGTTGACGCCGGCCACCAGGTTCCAGCCGGCGACGCGCCCGTCGGCGGTGTGGCCCACGCCGGCCGCCCACCGCCATGCGGTGCGCCGGGCGTGGTAGCCGACGGTGTCGTCGACGACGGCGAGGTCGGCGACGTCGAACGTGCGGGCGCCGAGCGCGACCGTGCCGCGCACGGGCACGCCGGCCTGCTTGCGCGTCCAGATCCAGCCGCCATCGCCGTGCGGGCAGACGGTCTCGACGCCCGCCCCCTCGTCGAGCACGAGGTCGATGCGCACCTCGCGGTCGCGCACGGTCACCCGGCCGGAGCGCAAGCGCACGATGGCCCGCGGCCGGACGAAGATCGTGCGCTCGCGCAGCGACCCGGCGGCGCGGTCCCACACCGCCCACCACGCCTGCGGCACGCCGCCGACGTGGGCCAGCCCGACGCACAGCATCCGCTCGGCGCCGAACACGCCGACATAGCGCCAGCGCTTGAGCGCGCGCCCGGCGCGGAGCACGGGCAGGTCGTGGAGGTCGACCGGGCGCGGCGACGAATGATCCTCGGTGCGCCAGGGCAGCATCCGCGCGAACGGTATCGTTGACTCGCCAGTCAACGAAGTCCACGAGGAGCTCGGCACGTGAAGGCCGCCGCAGTCCAGATGAACGCGACAGACGACGTCGCCGCCAACGTCCGGGCGGCGGAGGAGCACGTGCGCGCGGCGGCCGCCGACGGCGCGCAGCTCGTCGTCCTGCCGGAGAAGTGGATGGCGCTGGGCGAACCGGATCTGCTGCGCGCGGCGGCCCAGCCGCTCGACGGCCCCGTCGTCACGTGGGCGCGCGACCTTGCCCGCGAGCTGGGGATCGACTTCGTGGCCGGCTCGATCTCCGAGCGCGTCGAGAGCGAGGCCAAGCTGCGCAACACGTCGCTGCACATCGGCCCCGACGGCGAGATCAAGGCGACCTACCGCAAGATCCACATGTTCGACGTGCTCGTCGACGGGAAGGAGTACCGAGAGTCGGCGGCCGAGGAGCCCGGCACCGAGGTCGTCGTCTCGACCACCGCAGGCGGCGTCGAGCTCGGCCTGTCGATCTGCTACGACCTGCGCTTCCCCGAGCTCTACCGCGCGCTGGCCGTGCGCGGCGCCCGCGTCCTGCTCGTCCCCGCCGCCTTCACGCTGCCCACGACCCGCGACCACTGGGAGGTCCTGCTGCGCGCGCGGGCGATCGAGGAGCAGGCGTTCGTCGTCGCGCCCAACCAGGTCGGGTCGCACCCGGGCGGCTGGCGCTCGGGCGGGCGCTCGCTGATCGTGGACCCGTGGGGGCTCGTCCTCGCCACGGCGCCCGACCGCCCGTGCCACATCGTCGCCGACCTCGACCTCGAAGCGCAGGCGCGCATCCGCCGCGACCTGCCGTCGCTGGCCAACACGCGGCTCGTCGAGAAGCCGCTCTGATGGCCGCGACGACCAGCCGCAGCCAGGCGGCCGCCGACAAGCGCCGGCTGATCCTCGACGCCGCGGTGCGCGTCTTCGCCCGCCAGGGCTTCCACGCCTGCCGCGTGTCGGACATCGCCGACGAGGCCGGCGTCGCCTACGGGCTCGTCTACCACTACTTCTCCAGCAAGGACGAGATCCTCGACACGGTCTTCCTCGAGCGCTGGAACGTGCTGCTGGCGGTGATCGCGGAGGTCGACGCGGGTGACGGCCCGGCGCGCGACAAGCTGCGCGCGATCGCCTCGTTCATCGTCGACTCCTACCGCCACGACCCCGACGTCATGAAGGTGATCGTCGTCGAGGTGACCCGGGCGGCGAACTCGTTCGGGCGCACGCACCTGGGCAAGATCCGCGAGGCGTACTCGCTCATCGCCGCGATCGTGGCCAAGGCCCAGCGGGCGGGCGAGTTTCGCGACGACGTGACCCCCGACTTCGCCGCGCTGGCCTTCTACGGGGCCATCGAGCAGGTGCTCACCGGGTGGATCTTCGACCTGCTGCCGCAGGCGCCCGAGGACGTCGAGACGGCGAAGGCGCAGATCATCGACACCATCTGCGACGGCCTCGACGTGATAGGACTCCGCGCCACATGAACAACGACGTCGTCAAACGCCTGCTGTGGGCCGGCCTGCTGGCCGGGCTCGGCGCGCTGGCCTCGGTGCTGACCACGAGGACCGCGGCGCTGATTTGGCGGCGCGCGTTCCGGGAAGATCCGCCTGAGTAAGTGTCTGCCGACCAGATCCACACTCCCACCAGCGCCGCTCCGCCGCCGGAGCCGGCGGTGGCCGGCCCGTCGCCCTCGTCCATCGGACCGAGCCCGTCGCCGGCCGAGCGCCCTGAGCTGCAGATCGGCGCCGCGTTCGCCGGCGGCCTCCTGGCCGCCCTGATCCTCAAGCGCATTGTCCCCTGAGCCCACCGGAAGCCCGCAGCAGATCTCGGCCGCGATCCAGGAGATCAGCGATCGCGCCCAGCTGCTCGTCCGCGAGGAGATCGAGCTCGCCAAGGCCGAGGTCACCGCGAAGGTCCAGAAGCTGGCCAAGGGCGCGGCGATCGGCGCGGCCGCCGCGGTGTTCGCGATCTTCGGGCTGTCGATCCTGCTCAACGGGTTCGCCTGGTTCGCCTGGTGGGCGCTGCCGGCCGGCGACACGCAGTGGTTCTGGGGCTTCTTCCTCGTCGCGGGGCTGCTGTTCATCCTCGGCGGCGTCGCCGGGATGCTGGCCTCCAAGCTGTTCAAGTCGGGCTCGCCGCCCACGCCGGACCTCGCCATCGAGGAGGCGCAGCGGATCAAGGAGACGGTGTCGAGCTGATGGCCGCCCAGCCGCCCAGCACGTCGCGCCAGCGCACGCCGCAGGAGATCCGCGCGTCGATCGAGGCCAACCGTCTCGGGCTCGGCGAGGCGATCACCCAGCTGCGCGCCGAGGTCGCGGTCGCCACGGACTGGCGCCGCCACGTGCAGGCGCACAAGAAGCAGATCCTCATCGGCGCCGCGGTCGCCGGCTTCGTCGTCGGCGGCGGGCTGGCGATCGTCACCCGCCGGCGCGGCCACCGGTAGGCCGGCCGGCGCGCCTCGACCGGGGGGCGCGGCACCGCGTCCGCGCCGTTCAGGCCCGGGCCGACACCGCACCGACCCAGCCGCTGGCGCCGCTCGCATATCGTCAACGCCCGTGACGACCCTGGTGACCGGAGCGGCGGGACTCGTCGGCTCGCACGTCGCGCGGCTGCTGGCCGAGCGCGGCGACGACCTGCGCCTGGCCGTGCGGCGTACGACGCGCCGCGACAACCTCGTCGGACTCGACGGCAAGGTCGTCATCGCCGACCTGCTCGACCGCGCCGCGGTGCGCCGGTCCATGCGCGGCGTGGACCGCGTATTCCACGTCGCCGGCCTCACGAGCCTGCGCGCCGCCCCCGACCGCCTGTGGCGGGCCAACGTCGACGCCACCCGCATCGTGCTCGAGGAGGCGCTGCGGGCCGGGGTCGAGCGCGTGGTCTACACGTCGTCGGTCGCCGCGGTCGGCCCCGCGCCGCGCGGGTCGATTGCCGACGAGCGCCAGCCGTTTCCGGCGGTGGCGGCCACGATCCCGTACGCCCGGGCCAAGCGCGAGGCCGAGGTCGAGGCGCTGCGGCTCGCCGCCCACGGGCTGGCGGTGGTGATCGTCAACCCCGGCTTCGTCTTCGGGCGCGGCGACGTCAACCGCTCGTCGACCGAGCTCGTGCGCCGCTTCCTGCGCCGCGACCTGCCGGGCTACGTCGACGGCGCGCTGAACATCGTCGACGCCGAGGACGTGGCGCGCGGCCACCTGCTCGCCGACGAACGAGGCGTGCCGGGCGAGCGCTACATCCTCGGCAACCGCAACTTCACGCTGGACCGCCTCTTCGCGGACCTGGGGCGGCTGTCGGGGGTGGAGCCGCCGGCGCTCAAGCTGCCGCTGCCCGCCGCGCTGGCGCTCGCCCGGGCCGCCGAGGCGATGCCCGGGCGACCGGCGGTGACCGTCGACGAGGTCCGCGCGGCGGCGCAGTGGTGGGCGTATCGCTCCAACAAGGCACGCCGGGAGCTCGGCTGGAAGCCGTCGCACCACGAGGACACGCTGCAGGCGACGATCGACTGGTACCGCGAGCGTGAGCCGCAGTGGATGCGCCAGCCGGGCACGCGCCAGCCGCTGGCCCTGCGCGTGGCCGGCGGCGTCGTCGACCAGGCCGGCGGCCTGCTCGGCCGGCTCCTGCCATGACCGCGGTGACGCTCTACCGCTGCCGCGCGCCGACCGACCGGCTGTGCGCGTGCGGGCGGGTCGCGCGCGAGCTGCGGCGGGCGGGGCTCGCGTTCGAGGAGGTGCGGGTGCCCACGCGGCGGCGTGACCGCGACGCGGTGGAGCGTCGGTCCGGCCAGCGGGTCGTGCCGCTGCTCGTCGTCGACGGCGAGCCGATCTGCGACTCGCGCCGGATCATGGAGCACCTGCGCTGGAGGTCGAGTGCCGCGCCCCAGTAGGTTGAGGCCGATGTTCACGCGCCTGGTCGCCGTAGCGCTGGCCGTCGGCCTCGCCAGCGGGACGGCGACCGCCACCGCGGCCGAGCCGATCATGCCGCTCTCCGAGGTCCACAGCGGCATGCGCTGCACCGGGCTGACCGTCGTGCGCGGCACCGACATCGCCGCGTTCGACGTGGACGTCATCGACGTCGTCGGCGGCGACACCACGGGGGGCGAGCCGCTCATCCTCGTCCGCGCGTCCGGCGGCGCCGTTGAGCCGGCCGGGATCGCCTCCGGCTTCTCCGGTTCGCCCGTGGTCTGCGACGGCCGCATCGCGGGTGCCATCGCCTATGGCACCGGCGACTACGGCAATCGGGTGGTGCTGGCGACGCCGATCGAGGCAGTGCTCGGCATGCCGGTGCCCGATCCGCCGGCCGCGGGCCGGGCGCTGGCGTCGGCCGCGCAGCGCGCGCCGCGCCCGCTCGCCACGCCCATCGCGGTGCGCGGCGTCGACCCGCGCGTGCTGGCGCCGTTCGCGCGCCGCGCCGCCAAGGCCGGGCTCGTGCTGCAGGCGGTGCCGACCGCGCCCGTCGGCCACGGCTTCCCGGTGGCGCCGATGGTGCCGGGCGCCTCGGTCGCGATCGGGCTGGCGTCGGGTGACGTGGCCGCCGGTGCGGTCGGCACGGTCACCTATGTCGACGGGTCGCGGATCTGGGCGCTCGGCCACCCGTTCGAGGCGGCCGGCCGGCGGTCGCTGCTGCTGCAGGACGCGTGGGTGTACACGGTGATCGACAACCCCATCGGGGTCGAGGGCGCGGCGTCGTCGAAGCTCGCCGCGCCCGGTCACGACCTCGGCGCGATCACCTACGACGGGCGCTTCGGGGTCGGCGGGGTCGTCGGCGCGCTGCCGCCGCGCACGGCCGTGCGGGTGCGCGCGCGCAACGACGTGACCGGCGCCGTCGAGCAGCTCGACGTCGGCGTCGCCGACGAGACCGACGTCGGCCTGCCCAACGGCATCTCGCCGCTGAGCATCGTCGCCCCGATGGCTGCGGCGCAGGCCGGCTTCGCGGCCCTCGACGGCGCGCCGGTGCGCCAGAGCGCCGAGGCCTGCGTGCGCCTGCGCCTGCGCGAGCTGGCGGCGCCCACCGGCTTCTGCAACCGCTATGTCGGCGACATCGGCGGCGGAGCAGCGAGCCCCAGCGGCGTGTACGCGGTCGACCTGGCCGCGGCGATCGCCGACGTCGACGCGTTCGCCGCCCAGGCGCCGCACGTCCTCTCCGTCGACGTCGACCTGCGCGTGGCGCCCGGCCTGCGCCAGGCGTTCCTCGTCGGCGTCCGCGGACCGCGCACGGTGCGCCCGGGCGCGTCGACGAGCCTCACGCTCGAGCTCCAGCACTACCGCGGAGCGCGCTTCGAGCGCCGGGTGCGCCTGCGCGTGCCGCGGTCGCTGGCCTCCGGCCGCTACGAGCTGACCGTGGCGGGCACGCCCGCGGACTTCGCGTCCGACGAGAAGCCCGTCCTCGACGTGCCGGTCGCTGCATCGCCGACGCCGACGACGATGGCCGGCCTCGCGCGCCAGATCCGGAGCATCGGGCGCTGGGACGGCGTCTACGTCGGCTTCCGTGCCGCGGGCAGCGACGAGGCGCCGCCGGGGCGGCGTCTGTACCGCGACGCCGACCTGCGCGTCAGCGGCAGCGCGAGCTACCCGGCGCGCGTTCGGTCGGGCGGCGCGAGCAAGGCGTTGCCCAGCAGGCGCGCCGCGCCGTCGACGTAGGGCCTGGCCGGGCGCCACGCCGGTCACCGCTTGCCAGCCCGGCACCGCCCGTGGCGCGCAGCGGCCCGCGGCGCGGGCGGGGGCGGCGAGCCCGAGTGCCAGCGCGGCGACGGCGAGCCCGAGCGCGGCCAGGCTCGAGCGAGCCGGCCAAGCGTGAACGGGCGGGCGGCCCACGGGCACGCCGGGCACGATACGGCCGTCGGGTCGATGGCCCCGGGCCGAGCGGCGCGCGTCCGGGCCAAGCCGGCGCGGCGCGGGACGCCGGTCGAGTCGGGTTCGATCGCCCCGCGCCGAGCGGCGCGCATCCGGGCGTTCTACGGACGGACGGTCCGCACAAACCGCGGGTCCGGGCTGGGGAGCTTCCCCGGATGCCGGCGCGCGGATCCGTCCTAGCCTGGGCGCAGCCATGCTCGATCCCCCCACCCACGCCGAGCAGGAGTACCTCGAGACGATCTTCTGGCTCGGGGAGGCCGGCCTGCCCGTCACGGCCAGCAACGTCGCCCGGGCGCGGCGGCTCGCGCCGCCCACCGTGCACGAGATGCTCGTCCGCCTGGAGCGCGACGGCTACATCGTCCGCGACGCCGACAAGGCGATCGACTTCACCGCGGTGGGCGCCGAGCAGGCGGCGGCCCAGGTACGCCGCCACCGGCTCGCCGAGCGCTTCCTGACCGACGTGCTCGGGATGCCGTGGGACGAGGTGCACGAGGAGGCCGGGCGCCTCGAGTACGCGATGTCGCCCCAGCTCGAGCAGCGGATGCTCGCCGCGGTCGGCGACGCGACGACCTGTCCGCACGGCCACCCGTTCTCCGCTGGTCCGCGCGTCGAGGGCGTGCCGCTGGCCGACGTCGAGCTCGGCGCTCGCGTCGAGGTCGTCCGCTTCGAGAACGAGGCCGAGGACGTGCTGGGCTACCTCAAGACGACCGGTCTCGAGCCGGGCCTGACGGGGACCGTCGTGGACGTCGGCGACGTGATCGTCGTCGCCGACGACGAGGGCGGCCGCCACGACGTCACCGCCTCGGTGGCCGAGACGATCTCCGTCCTGGCCGACCCCTCGCCGCCCGCGCGCGTGGCGCTGCCCGCGCAGCTCGTGCTCGGCGCCCAGCGCTACGGGCGTTAGCGCTCGGGGAAAACCCACAACCGGACTGCGGGGAGTCCGCGCCGCACGACGGGGCGCACCGCGCTGCGGGCGCCGGGCACGGTCCAGGGAAACCCGCACGAGGACTACGGGGACCCCGGGGCGAGATGAGGGGGCGCCCGCATGCGCGCCGGCCCGCGGGTCTCGATCCTTGACAGGGCCATGACCACGAACACCTCCCCCACCGAATCCCCGCGCGCGAGCGACGCATCGCTGCCCCCCGGCAATAAGCGCGCGCTCGGCCTGGCGACCCTCGCGTTCGCCACCTGCTTCGTCGCCTGGAGCCTGCTCGGCCGTGGCGCTTGCGCGGTCACGGGCGTCTTGGCCGCCAACGTGTGGCCGGCGACCCCTCGCGTACGGTCCGCCGCCACCCTGCTCGAAGGTCATCGGCGGCGCCGAACGGCGTCGTCGTCGCGGCGTCGGCGTAGCCCATGAAGAAGAGGTCGTAGCTGCCGTAGCTCGCGTATGCGCGGCCGGCCCGGTCGGCGCGGCGCAGCGCCCGGGGCGAGGACGCCGGCGATCGTCCGGCGCGCCGGCCGGAGACCTCGTGGTGGATCGGGTCGGCGTTGGGCGGGAAGAAGAACCTCCCGCCCTCCTGCTCGTGCTGGTCGGCCAGCACCGTCGGCGGCGGGCGGTCCAGCAGCGCCAGCATCGCGCGGGTCTCGGGCTGCGTGGCGGCGAACCAGTCGCGGTTGAGATCGAAGCCGGCGCGTTGGTGCGGGTGGCGCAGCCAAGCCGTCGGGGTTCTGCAGCGGCGCGATCACGACCACGAGCCGGCGCAGCGACGCGCACAGCCGGCCGGCGGCGAGATCGTGCAGGACGGCCATGTCGGCGTCGATGCCGCTGGGCTCGGTGGCGTGGACGCCGGCGGTCAGCCAGACGACTGGAGGGTGCGCGCCGCGGGGTGCCCACGGTGCGGCGTCGCGGACCGCCCGCATCCGCCGCGATCGAGGCGAGGCGGGCGAGCGTTCCCAGTCCGGGCGACCACTGCGTAGGGCAGCGGCCGGCCCTGGGTGGAGGAGCCGAGCACGGCGCTCGTCACGCGCGGGCTCGCGGCGTCGATCGCGCGCAGGTAGGCGCCGACCTGCTCGCCGGCCAGGGCCCGGCCCGGCGCCACGCCGGTCACCGCTTGCCAGCTCGGCATCGCCCGTGGCGCGCAGCGGCCCGTGGCGCGGGCGGGGGCGGCGAGGGCGCCAGCGCGGCGATGGCGAGCCCGAGCGCGGCCACGTTCGAGCGAGCCGGCCAGGCGTGAACAGGCGGACGGCCCGCGAGCCGCCGGGCACGATACGGCCGTCGAGGTCGGATGGCCCGGGCCGAGCGGCGCGCATCCTGGCCAAGCCGGCGCGGCGCGGGGCCGATCGAGTCGGGTTCGATCGCCCCGCGCCGAGCGGCGCGCCATCCGGGCGTTCTACGGACGGACAGTCCGCACAAAACGCGCGGGTCCGGGCCGGAGCTTCCCGGATGCCGGCGCGCGGATCCGTCCTAGCCTGGGCGCAGCCATGCTCGATCCCCCACCCACGCCGAGCAGGAATTGCCTCAGGGACGATCTTCTGGCTCAGGGAGGCCGGCCTACCCGTCACGGCCAGCAACGTCGCCCGGGCGCGGCGGCTCGCGCCGCCCACCGTGCACGAGGCCAGCTCGTCCGCCTGGAGCGCGACGGCTACATCGTCGCGACGCCGACAAGGCGATCGGCTTCACCCCGGCGGGCGCCGAGCAGGCGGCGGCCCGGGTCCGCCGCCACCGGCTCGCCGAGCGCTTCCTGACCGACGTGCTCGGGATGCCGTGGGACGAGGTGCACGGAGGCCGGGCGCCTCGAGTACGCGATGTCGCCCCAGCTCGAGCAGCGGATGCTCGCCGCGGTCGGCGACGCGACGACCTGCCCGCGACCACCCGTTCTCCGCTGGTCCGCGCGTCGAGGGCGTCACCGCTGGCCGATGTCGAGTTCGGCGCCCGCGTCGAGGTCGTCCGCTTCGAGAACGAGGCCGAGGACGTGCTGGGCTACCTCAAGACGACCGGTCTCGAGCCGGGCCTGACGGGGACCGTCGTGGACGTCGGCGACGTGATCGTCGTCGCCGACGACCAGGGCCGCCGCCGACGTCACCGCCTCGGTGGCCGAGACGATCTCCGTCCTGGCCGACCCCTCCGCCGCCCCGCGCGCGTGGCGCTGCCCGCGCAACTCGTCTCGGCACCCAGCACAGGCGTTAGCGCTCGAAACCCACAACCGGACTGCGGGAGTCCGCGCCGCACGACAGGGCGCACCGCCCGGCGGGCGCCGGGCGCGGTCAGGGAAACCCGCATGAGGACTACGGGGACCCCGGGCCGAGATGAGGGCGCCCGCATGCGCGCCGGCCCGCGGGTCTCGATCCTTAACAGGGCCATGACCACGAACACCTCCCCACCGAATCCCCACGCGGGCGACGCGTCGCCGCCCCGGCAGCGAGCGCGCTCGGCCTGGCGACCTCGCGTTCGCCACCTGCTTCGTCGCCTGGAGCTTGCTCGGCCCGCTGTCGCCGGATCTACAGGATTCCATGGGCCTCACCGACGTCCAGACCGCGGTGATGGTCGCCATCCCCGTGCTGCTCGGCTCGCTTCTGCGCGTGCCGCTCGGCGTGCTCACCGACCACTACGGTGCACGCCGGATGTTCAGCGTCCTCATCGCCGCGTCGGTCCCCGCGGTCGTCGCGCTCGCGTTGTGGCACACGTCGTACGCCGTCGTGCTCGTGCTCGGCCTGTGGCTCGGCCTGGCGGGAGCGTCGTTCGCCGTCGGCGTCCCGTTCGTCACCCGGTGGACGCCGCCGACGCGCCGCGGCGTCGCGCTCGGCATCTACGGCATGGGGATGGGCGGCACGGTCATCACGGCGCTGCTGGCGCCCCGGATCGCCGACAAGTGGGGCCTGGCGGCGCCGTTCTGGGCCGCCGCTGCGGTGCTCGCGCTGGTCGGCGTCATCTTCGCGATGCTCGCCCGCGAGCCGGCGCCCCTGAAGCCCGAGGGCCGGCCGCGGCTGCTCGCTCCGCTGGCCGTGTTCCGCGGCAACCCGCGCGCCTGGGGTCTGACGCTGTTCTACTTCCTGTCCTTCGGCGGCTTCGTCGCCCTCTTCCTCTATCTGCCCAAGCTGCTGGTCGGCGTCCACGACCTCACCAAGGCCGACGCCGGGGCGCGGGCAGCGGGCTTCGCCCTCTTCGCGGTCCTCGCACGGCCGATCGGCGGCTGGCTGTCGGACCGGATCGGCGCCGAGCGCGTGCTGCGCATCTCGTTCACGCTGACCGCCGTGCTGGCGATGGGCCTGGCCGCCGGATATGAGTCGATGGTCCCGCTGACGATCCTCTGCCTGGGAATCGGCATCGCGTTCGGCATCGGCACCGGCGCGGTGTTCAAGCTGGTGGCCCTGTGGTTCCCGCAGCAGGTGGGCGCGGTGACCGGCGTCGTCGGCGCGGCCGGCGGGCTCGGCGGCTTCGTGCCTCCGCTCCTGCTGGGCGTGGTCAAGGCGCTCACGGGCGGCTACGCACTCGGGTTCGTGCTGCTCGGGGTGGTGGCGCTCGTGGCCCTGGCCGTGCTCCTCGCGCTCGACCCGGACCGGGGACGGCTGCTCGGGCGCCGGCGGTCGCGGCCCGCCGCGACGGTCTGACTGGCCGTTCCCGGATCCGACCTGCGCCGCCCGCCTGAGCGGGCGGCGCGTCGTTGCCCGAGCGGCAGATCTCGCCCACGTCTGCGCCGGACAACCAACGCGCGGCGCAGACGTGATTGACTATCCGTAGTTCTTACTGATGGTCCGTGCGGGAAATCCCTACTGGCCGATCGCTCCGGTACGTGGTGCAGTGCCGGAGGGCTCCCAAGGGGTCCTCGAGGAGCAGAGATGCGTGAGCTCACCTACACCCAGCCACAGATATGGATCCTGATCGGACTCGCGGTCATCGCGGTGCTGCTTGTCACGGCGTGGGCGGCGATCGCGCGCAGCTCGCGCCGGGAGGCGCCGTTCGACCAGGTCAAGAAGGTGGGCTATGGCATCCGGACTTGGTGGCTGATCGGGTTCGGCACGCTGTTGACCACCGGAGTGGTCATGTCGTTCTTCTTCTTGCCGTACTCGGGGGCACGCAGCCCGCATGGCACGCCGCAGGACGTGGCCATCAAGGGCGGGCAGTTCTACTGGACGATGTCCCCGAACACCGTGCACGCGGGACGGGTGAAGATCGCGCTGACCTCGGCCGACGTCAACCACGGCCTGGGGATCTACGGACCGCGGGGCGAGATGATCGGCTCCGTCCAGGCGATGCCGGGCTACACCAATCGGCTCGACATCCAGCTCGATGAGCCGGGTGAGTACCTGCTGTCGTGCCTGGAGTTCTGCGGAATCGGCCACCACAAGATGCACGCGGTCCTCAAGGTCACACCGGGCCAGGCGGGCTAATGGCAGTCGTCGTCACCGATACAGAGATCACCCACCCTGACGCGGCGGGGGCGCTGACCGCCCCGTCGACGGTGGTCGAGCGCCGCGTCGGCTGGCTGATGGCCGGGACCGGGCTGGCCCTGTTCTTCCTGATGATGCTGCTGGGCATCACCATGCGCATGTCGCAGGCCGACGTGGTGGGGATCTCCGACGCCTGGTTCTACCGGGTGATGACGCTGCACGGGGCGGGGATGCTCGTCGCCACCCTGCTCGTGATGATGGGCGCGCTGTGGTTCGTTCTGCGCCCGGTCATCGAGCTGTCGGCCAAGCGGCTGCTGTGGGCCTACGGCGCCATCGTCGTCGGCGCGCTGCTCGTTCTCGTCGCTGCGATCATCGGCGGCTTCGCGACGGGGTGGACCTTCCTCTCGCCGTTGCCGTTCCACCCGCTCGGGCAATGGGCCCCCTGGTCGACCGCCACGTTCTTCGTCGGCATGTTCTTGGTTGGCGGCGGCTTCGCGCTGTACTGCATCGAGCTGCTCACGGCGACGACGTCGCGCTACGGCGGGTTGGCGCGGGCGCTGGGCGTCCCGTACCTGTTCGGCCGCAGCGACGAGGCGCCGCCGCCGCAGGTGCTGGCCGCCACCGTCGTCGCCCTCGACGGGCTGATCGCTGCGGCCGGCGGGACGACGATCGTCATTGCGATGCTCAACAAGACGATCGACGACGGCGTGGTGATCAACGCGCTGTGGGCGAAGAACCTCACCTACTTCTACGGCCACACGATCGCCAACCTCATCATCTACCTCGCGGCGGGCGCGCTCTACGTCCTGCTGCCCCGCTACGCCGGGCGCCCGTGGAAGACGACCAAGCCGCTGGTCGTGGGCTGGCTGGCCACGCTCGTCTTCGTGGCCACCGCCTTCTCGCATCACCTGTACATGGACTTCGTCCAGCCGGGGTGGGCACAGTACGTCTCGATGGGCGCGTCGTCGGCCGCGGCGCTGCCGGTTGCGGTCGTGACGATCTACACGGCCATGATGCTGGTGTGGGGCTCGCGCTTCCGCTGGACGCTGGCCTCGACGCTGTTCTACATGGGGTTCCTCGGCTATGGGCCATCGGAGGCATCGGCGCGGTGCTCGACTCGCTGATCCCCATCAACTTCAGCCTGCACAACACGCAGTGGGTGCCGGCCCACTTCCACGTATCTGCTGATGGGCATAGTGATGTGGTCGCTGGCCTTCGTCGCGCACCTGGCCGAGCGGCCGGACGCGCCGTTCCGCGCCGGGTGGCGATCGCCGTTCCGCTGCTGCTGGGGATCGGCGGCTATACGTTCGTCGGCTCGTGGTATGCGGCCGGCGCGCTGGGGGTCCCACGACGCTATGCCGAGCATCCCCCGGGCACCCAGGGCTATGACCTGGCCGGCTCGATCGGCGCTTTGCTGGTCCTCACCGGGTTCCTGGTCTTCGTGATCGCAATCGTGAACCAGCTGCTGGCGGCGCGCAGCCAGCAGGCCGAGGTGCCGGCGCCGCCGCGTGAGGCCGGGCCACGTGCCGCCCTCGTACCGCCGATCACCACCAACGCCGGCTTCGCGGTATGCGCCGGGCTGACCGTCGTCTGTCTCCTCTCGCTGTTCCCTGGCGTCAACGACCTCACCGATCGCTCCACCGAGGCGCACCACCTGGCCCATGCCGGGCAGTTCGCGCTCGGCGGACTCGTCGCGCTCGGGCTCGGCTCGTGGCGAGCTCTGCGCCGGCCGATGCCGGCCGGCGGGTCGTGGTGGGCGCTCGTGCTGGTGATCGCGGCGCCGGCGGCGATGCTGCTGATCATGACCCCGGCGATCTACAAGCCGCTCGAGGACGACGACGCGGTCCACCTGCTCTTCCACTGGGGGATCATCGTCCTGGGGCTGTTGACGGGTTGGGCGAGCGTCCGCTTCGGGCGCTTCGCGGGAACGACGATCTTCGTGCTCTCGGTGGCGATGGGCGCGGCGTTCGCCGGCGGAGTTGGAGGATGATGCGCAGATGACGGTCCAGAACGAGTCCCCGCCGAACGAGCCCCGCAAGCCGGGCGGCCTGGGCGCCTGGACCCTCGGTGCCTGGGTCGGTGTGCTCGTGGTGCTGTTGATCGTGTTTGCCTGGCTGCTGGGCAAGGACGAGGGCCGCAAGCAGGCCAAGAACGCGACGCCCACCCAGCAGGTCGCCAAGAAGCCGCCGCCCGCCGCGGCCAAGACGACGCCCGCCGTGGCCGCCGGCCCGGGCCAAGAGCTGTTCGCCGCGACCTGCAGCGGCTGCCACACGCTGGCGGCGGCCGACGCTCACGGCACCACCGGGCCCAACCTCGACGACCTCAAGCCCAACGCGGCTCTGGTGGAGACCGCGATCCGCATCGGCGGCACCGGGTCGGGAGCGATGCCCAAGGAGCTGCTCCAGGGTCAGCAAGCCACCGAGGTCGCGCAGTTCGTGGCCAAGGCCACCGGAAGCGGGTAGCCCGCGATGACCGACACCGAGATCGGCGTCCTCGTGGCGTTCTGGGTCGTCCTGGGCCTCGGCCTCGTGGTCATCGCCATCCACAGGCAGAGGCGCCGGTACGGCTATGGGGGGTCGCGGACCGGGGAGCCGGCGTTCGCCTGGGGGATCGGCGCCCTGTTCGTCGTCTTCGGGCTGGCCGTGCCGGCCGTCGCGCTGATCGTCACCACGGACAACAGCAAGTCCAGCCCCACCGGGGGCAGCCTCACCGCGGCCCAGGTCGCCGGGCGCCAGCTGTTCGCGCACAACTGCTCGAATTGCCACACGCTGAGCGCCGCCAACGCGGCGGGTCGCGTCGGCCCCAACCTCGACCAGATCCGGCCCAACGAGGCGCTCATCGTCAACGCGATCGAGCAGGGCCGCGCCCGCGGCAACGGCGTCATGCCCGCCGGCCTGGTCTCCGGGCAGGACGCGCAGGACGTCGCCGACTACGTCTCGGCCGTGGCGGGCCGCTGACCGTCGATCGGGCCGCGCATGCGCCGGGCCACGGCAGGATCGCGTCCACGGGGGTGGCGAACCGCGCTCGTCCTGGTCGCCGTCGTCGCCCTCGGGTGGACGGGTGCCGTGATCTACACCGCGGTGACCCGCGGTGAGAAGGCCGAGCCCGAGCGCGCACCCCAGCTGCGCGCGAACGCCCTGCCCGATGGCCTCGCCGGCACCCCGGCGCCGCGCATCGTGCTCGACGACGGGCGCGGCGAGCGTGTCGACACGGCCGATCTCGCCGGGCGGCCCTACGCGATCACGTTCCTGTACACGCGCTGCGGCGACGTCTGCCCGCTGATCGGCCAGGAGCTTCGCGGGGCGCTGGACGACCTCGGCCCGGCCGCGCGCGGGACGGCCGTGCTCGCGGTCAGCGTCGATCCGGAGGGCGACACGCCCGCCGCGGTGCGCGCGTGGCTCAAGCGCCACCGCATGCCGGCCAACTTCCGCTACCTGATCGGCTCGACCCGCCGCCTGGAACCCGTGTGGCGGCGCTACTTCGTCTCGCCGCAGATCCCGGGACGGCCGGAGACCAGCACCCACACCGCGAGCATCTGGCTCGTCGACGCGCGCGGGCGGCTTCGGGGCGTCTACCCCGGCGGGTTGGCGGTCGCGCCGGACATCGCCCACGACCTGCGCAAGCTGATCGACGAGGAGCGGCCTCGGCCTGTCGGCGCCACGTAAGGGCCCAGCGGATGGCGGTTGCGGCGCTGGGTCGAACCCCACGCCTGCGTTTTGCACATCCACCGTGTATAAAACACGTATGCCGATTGAACTCGGAGAGCTGGCCGACGAGCCGACCCCCGACCTGATCCGTGAGCTCCTGCACGACGTCATCGATCCGGAGCTGGACATCAACATCGTCGACCTGGGCCTGCTGCGCGAGGTCTCGGTGCGCGATGGCTACGCGAGCGTGCGCTTCACCGTGACGACCCCGGCCTGCCCGCTGTCGAGCTACATCGAGGACGAGATCCGGGCCTGTCTGTGGCAGCTGCCGGGCATCCACGACCTCGACGTCGAGTGCGAGTACGAGCCCGCCTGGTGCCCCGAGGACATGAGCGACGCGGCCCGCGACGCGCTCGGGTGGGCGGCGTGAGCGCCACGGCACCGGCGCCCGTATCGTCGCGCCTGGTGCGCCGGCTGCCGCTGCTGGCGCTGGCGCTGGTGGCGCTGCTGGCCGGCCTGTGGGCCGGGCTGCTGCGCCTGGGCCTCGACCTCCCGCCGCTGCGCCCAGCGCTGGCCCTCTACCACGGCCCGCTGCTGGTGCTCGGCTTCCTGGGCACGCAGATCGGCCTGGAGCGCGCGGTCGCGCTGCGTCGCGGCTGGGCCTACATCGCGCCCGCCGCCGCGGGGGCCGGCGCCCTGTGGCTGATCGTCGGCCTGCCGGCGGCCGGCGGCCAGGCGCTGCTGGTGGTGGCGGGGCTCGACCTGGTCGCGGTCTTCGTCGTGGTGCATCGCATCCAGCCCAGCTGGCACAACACGGTGATGGGCCTCGGGGCGGTGGCCTGGCTGGTGGGCGCGCTGCTGTGGCTGACCGGCTCCGACATCCCCGACGTGATGCCGTGGCTGGCCGCGTTCCTCGTGCTGACGATCGTGGGCGAGCGGCTGGAGCTCTCGCGCATGCGCCGACCGCCCCGACACGCGCTGCGCCTGCTGCTGGCCGCGGTGGTGGTGTTCAGCGTCGGGATCGCCACGTCGGCCGCGTGGCCGGCGGTGGGCGTCCGGCTGGCCGGAGCGGGGCTGCTGGCCCAGGCCGTGTGGCTGGCCCGCTACGACGTGGCCGGACGCACGATCCGCAAGACCGGCGTCACGCGGTACATGGCGGTGGCGCTGATCGCCGGCTACGTCTGGCTGGCGGTGGCCGGGGTCGTGTGGCTGGTGAACGGCAGCCTGGCGGGCGGCGGGTTCAGCTACGACGCCATGGTCCACGCGATCTTCCTCGGCTTCGTCTTCTCGATGGTCTTCGCCCACGCGCCGGTGATCGTGCCGGCCGTGCTCGGCGTCCGCCTGCCCTACCGTCCGGTGTTCTACGTCCCGCTGGCGCTGCTGCACATCGGACTGGTCGTGCGCCTGATCGGCGACGCGACCGGCTCGCTGACCGCGTGGCGCTGGGGCGGTGTGCTCGACGAGGTGGCGATCGTCGCCTTCCTCGCCGTGGCGGCGATCAGCGCGGTGCGCGCCCGCAGCTCCACGGCCGCCCGGACCGCGCCGGCGCGCGGCCGATCGGCCGCGCCCCCGGTGGAAGAGATGCGCCTCCCGCGCTGACGCGGGTCAGTCGAGGCGGTTCTCGATCGACAGCCCCGGCGACGTGGACGTCGTCGCGTCGGCCGGCTGGGCCTGGCCATCGGCTGGCGCCTCGAGCCCGAGCGTCTCGGGCAGCTCGCCGGACTCGTAGAGCTCCATGATGATGTCGCAGCCGCCGACGAGCTCGCCGCCGACGAACAGCTGCGGGATCGTCGGCCAGCCCGAGATCCCCGACAGCTCCTGGCGGATCGCCGGGTCGGGGAGGATGTCGACCGCCGCGAACGGCGCGTTCAGCGCGCGCAGCACGGAGGAGGCGCGAGCGCTGAACCCGCAGGCCGGCGCCTCGGGCGTGCCCTTCATGAAGAGGATGATCTGATTCTCGGAGATGGCCTCTTGGATGGCGTCGCGCAGGGGGTTCTCGGACATCAGGACTCCTCGGTCTTCAGCGACAGGGCATGGATCGGCCCACCGATCTCCGCTCCGAACAGGGCGTACACCATCTGGTGCTGCTGGATGCGCGACTTGCCGGCGAACGCGGGCGCGCGCACGACGGCGCGGAAGTGGTCTCCGGTGCCGGTCCAGTCCTCGACCTCGGCGCTCGCGCCGGGGATGCCGGCTTCGATGCGCTGCTTGATCTCGTCGACGTTGGGCATATCCGTCCCCAGAGAGTACAGGTCGCTATCCTTTGTGAAGCGACACCGGCAGAGAGGCACCTACCGACCATGATCACCATCACCGACAAGGGCGCCGAGAAGGTGCGGGAGTTCCTGGCCAGCCAGAACGCCGACGTGCAGACGGCGGGCCTGCGGGTCGGGGTGCGCGGCGGTGGCTGCTCGGGGTTCCAGTACAACCTCGCGTTCGACGAGCAGCGCGACGGCGACGCGGTCTTCGAGGACCACGGCCTCAAGCTGCTGTGCGACAACCAGTCGCTGCCCTACGTGGCCGGGTCGGTCATCGACTACGTCGACTCCCTGCAGGGCGCCGGCTTCCAGGTCAACAACCCCAACGTCGTCGCCGCCTGCGGCTGCGGCTCGTCCTTCCGCGTCGCCGAGGACGAGCCCGTGAGCGCCGTCTGACCGGCGCCGGGTCGCGCGAGTCGCGGGCGTGATCGCTGTCTGATCGCCGGCGGATCGCGCTGGCCGCGGGCGCCGCGCTCGCGGCCGCCGTCGCCGTCGCCGTCGTGCTGATCGTGGTGCTGCCGGGTGGGCCGGAGCGGTCCGCGCCGCCGCCCACGGCGACCCAGCCGCCGGCCGGTCCGCCCGTGCCGCCGCCCGCCCCGGCCGCCCCGCTGAGCGCGGGCATCACCGAGGCCAACCCCCACCTCGTGGCGCCCGGACCGCAGCCGCCCGAGTTCGCGCCGTGGCGCGACCGCCTGCAGGCCCTCCAGCCGCGCTACCTGCGCATCCTCGTCGACTGGCGCCGCGTCCAGCCCTCGCCGTCGGCGCCGCCCGACTGGTCCCAGCCGGCCGACGGCTGCCTGCGCGGCCTCCCGCCGTGCGCCGCGTTCTCCGGCATCGCCGACGAGCTGCGCGCCGCCGCCGCGGCGCGGATGGTGCCGGTGATCGTGATCCTGGGCACGCCGGACTGGGCGGCGAGCCCGGCGCAGGGCTGCGAGTCGTCTTCGGCCGGCGCGGCGGCGCGGATGCCCGCCGACCTCGAGGCCTACCGCGGGCTCGTCCGGTCGCTGCTGGCGCTGGGGCTGCGCGAGCGGATCGCGCTGCCGTGGTGGTCGCCGTGGAACGAGCCCAACCACCCGCTGTTCTTCGGGCCCCAACGGGCGGCGTGCGACGCGGAGGCGGCGGCCGAGTCCCCGGCGCGCTACGCCGAGCTGGTGCGCGCGGCGCAGGCCGAGCTCGATGCCGCGCCGGGGGACCAGCGGATCGTGCTCGGCGAGGTCGCCGGGTTCGACGCGCCGCGGGCCAACGCGGTGGGCGCCGCGGAGTTCGCGCGGGCGCTGCCCGACGACGTCGTGTGCGCGGCCGGCGTGTGGGCCCAGCACGCCTACGTGAAGGTCTCGGGCGAGCTGGCGGCCGACGCCGCGGCCGAGCCGGGCGCGCCGCGGATCCTGCGCGACGTGACGGCCGCGCTCGACGCCCACGACTGCCCCGGCGCGCCGCTGCCGGTGTGGATCACCGAGACCGGCGCGGCGTCGCAGGACGGCCGCGCCGGCTGCATGGCGCTGGCCCGCGCGCTGGCGCTGTGGTCCGACGACCCGCGCGTCGACGTGGCGATGCAGTACACGTTTCGCGAGGACACCGCGTTTCGCGTCGGGCTGGCCAACCCGCGGCTGACGCGCCTCGAGCCCGCCTACGCGGCGTGGCAGGCGCTGGCCACGGGCGCCCTCGGCGACCCGGCCGCCGCCTGCGCCCCCTGACCCATCGAGCGTCGAGCTCCTCGGCCTCAGACCGAGGAACTCGACGCTCGATGCGAGAGCGCACCGCTAGCGTGCCCGGCGATGCCGCTGCCGCAGGCCATCCGCCGCCTCACCCCCGACCGCCTGCGCGACGACCCGCGCCTGCGCGCGGTCGCGGTCGCGGTCGGCCTGATCCCGCCGCGGACCATGCACTCCGCTGCCGAGCGCGCGCTGCTGCAGCGGCTGGCCCGCGATGCCGCCCGCGTAGTCGAGATCGGCGTCTACGAGGGCAGCTCCGCCGTCGCGCTCGCCGAGGTCATGCGACCCGGCCAGGAGCTGCATCTCATCGACCCGTTCGGCCACCACGCCTCCGCGCTGCCCAGCGGATGGGGCGCCATCGAGCAGGCGAGCCGCCGCGTCGTCGCCCGCGCCGCCCGCCACGACGGTCCGCGCGTGGTCTGGCACGTGGCGTTCAGCCACGACGTCGCGCCCGGATGGAGCGCCGGCCCCGTCGATCTCCTGTTCGTCGACGGCGACCATGCGCCGGACGCCGTCCAGCGCGACTGGGACGACTGGCACGGCCTGGTCGCCCCGGGCGGCCACGTCCTCTTCCACGACGCCCGTGCCGGCCGGCCCGACGGGCGCGGCCTGCCCGGCCCGACCGCCGTCGTCGACCGGCTCCTGCGCGGCCCGGGCGGCCCGCCGGCCGGCTGGTCGATCGCCGCCGAGGTCGACCGGACCGTGGCGGTGCGGCGCGGCTGACGGGCGTGGCGGTGCGGCGCGGCGGACGAGGCGCCGCGGCTGACCGGTCAGTCCGGCTCGTTGTCCAACGAGCGCCACAGGTAGCGGCAGGCGACGCTGCGCCACGGCCGCCACGGCTCGGCCAGCGCCTCGAGCTCGTCCGCGCGCTCGGCGCCTCGCGCAGCCGGTAGGCGCGCTCGACGGCGCGTCGGATCCCGAGGTCGCCGACCGGCAGCACGTCCGGTCGGCGCAGCTGGAACATGAGGAACATGTGCGCGGTCCACACGCCGACGCCCTTGACCGCGACGAGCTCGGCGACGATCGCCTCGTCGGGCAGCTCCTCCAGGCGGTCGAGCTCGAGCTCGCCGGTGACGATGTGCTCGGCCAGCGAGCGCAGGAACGCCACCTTCGCCCGCGACAGGCCGGCGGCGGCGCGCAGCTGCTCGGGGTCGGTGGCCAGGATCTCCTGCGGCGTCGGCTCGTGGCCGCCGAACACGCCCAGGAGCCGCTCGTGGATCGCGTGCGCCGCCTTGGTGGAGAGCTGCTGGCCGACGATCGAGCGCACGAGCGCCGCGTAGTGGTCGCCGGCCGGCGCGCGCTCGGGCAGCGGCGCGTGCGCCGCGACCAGCTCGGCCATCACCGGATCGCACCCGCGCAGGTGCTCGATCGCCTCCTGCGCCGCCGTCTCCGGCGTCATCGCCGCCACCGCGCTCCCGCTCGCCCGCGTCAGCTCGCCGCGCCGGCCGGCTGGCGCGTGAGTGCCTCGCCGTCGAGCGCGTTGACCGCCCGCTCCAGCGAGGCGGCGATGCACGTGAACGAGGGCGTGTCCCGGAGGGTGAAGCTCGACGCCGCGGTCGTCCGCAGCCGCTGCACGAGGTCGAGGAAGGCGCCGATGTCGTCGGTGTCGAAGGCGACGACGAACTCCTGGTCGTCGAGGCCGAAGCAGTACGCCGTGTGGTTGTCCACGTTGGGGTACTCGCGCCCGACCGTGATGTGCTCCTGCATGATGCGCCAGCGCTCTTGCCCGTCGAGCCCGTACCAGGCGCGGGTCTTCACGAACGGATACACGAACAGGTACTTGCCGCGGAAGGGCCGGGGAACGAAGCGCTTCTCGTCGGAGTACTCCGAGCTCTTGCGCATCCCCAGATACGAGTACGGCGTGTCCGCCCACCGCATCAGGCCCGACTGGGCGAGCACCACGTGGAACTCGTGGATGCGGTCGAGGTTCTCGGCCTCGGAGACCAGCATCAGCTCGGCGTCGCCGCGGGTGCCCATCAGGCTGAACGACTGCAGGAGATGGTCGTGGCCGAAGTCCTCGCACGCGGCGAGGAACTCGCGCTTGTGCCCGGCGCGCTCCTCGGCGGGCAGGCGGCGCCAGGCCGGATCCATCTTCAGGAAGGTGTACTTCACGAAATGACGTTCGGGCATGCCAGACGAAGGATACGGGGGCGCGGCCATCTGCTGGCCGTCGCGGCCCTGATCGCGGTCCTCACGGTGACCGCTGCCGCGGCGCGCGCGACGGCGGCTTCGGCGGCCGCGCCGCCGCGCGCGATCGTCGCCTTCGTGCCCGACGCGACGCTCGAGACGTTCGCCGCGCTCCCCGGCGCGTCGGTCGGCATGCTCGGCGCCACCCAGGGCGGATACCACCAGATCCAGGCGCTGCTCGACCTCTCGCAGGGCGCGCGGACCTCGCTGGCCGCCTACGAGCCGCCGCAGCCGCCGGCGCTCGGCGTGCTCGCCGACGGGCGGGTGGCGGGGTGGGGCGCGGCCGTGCGCCGCGCCGACGCGGCGCCGGCGCCGATCGTGCCCGGGCTGTTCGCGTCATCGGTGCCCGGTGGGATCGCCTACGTGGCGCAGGCCGCAGCGTCGACCGACCCCGCCATCGCGGTGGCCGACCGGCGGGGCCGCGTGGCGCCGATGGCGCTGGTCGCCGCGGCGGGCGGCGTCGTGCCCCGGGCGCTCGGGCTGCTGCGCACCCACCAGGTCGTTGCCGTGCGGGTGCCCGACGCCGCGGCGCTGACGGCGCTCGTGCGCCGCCGCCCGCCCGGCACGCTCGTGGTCGCCCTCGGCGAGCCGCCGCCGGCGCTGCCGGGCCGGGTGCTGCCGGTGGCCATGGTCGGCGCCGGCGGCGGCCGGACGCTGACCTCGCGGACCACGCGCATGGAGGGTCTCGTCACCGGCATCGACGTCGCGCCGACCGTGCTCGCGTGGCTGGGGGCACCGCTGCCGGGCGACATGACCGGTGAGCCGATCGAGCCGGCCGGGCGGCTGGATCTCCACGAGCTGCACGACCTCCATGCGCGCCTGGCCGTCGTTACCACGCGGCGCTACGCGACGCTCGGCTACCTGGCGCTGGCGTGGGGACTGATCGCGGTCGCGGTGGTGGCCGGCGGGCGGCGCCGCGGCTGGCGCTGGGCGGTGCGCATCGGCGGGCTCGCCGTGTTGTGGCTGCTGCCGGTGATGCTGCTCTTCGCGGCGCTGCGCCCGGGGCGGCTGACCGAGGAGATCGGCGTGGCGGTCCTCGTGCTCGTCCTGGGCGCGCTGCTCGACGCGCTCGTGCGCTGGCCGGTCGCGCCCGTCGTCCCGTGCACGGTGGGGGTGGCGGCGTACGTCGTCGACCTCGCGTTCGGCTCGCCGCTCATCGTCACGTCGCTGCTCGGGCCCAACCCGCTCTCCGGCTCGCGGTTCTACGGCATCGGCAACGAGCTCGAGTCGACCCTGCCGGTGCTCATGCTCACCGGCGTCGCGGCGGGCGCGTGCGCGCTGGGCTGGGCGCGGCGATCACGGGCGCTGGCGGTCGCGTTCGCGCTCGGCGGGCTCGTGCTCGGCGTCGCCATCGGCGCCGGTCGCCTGGGCGCCGACGTGGGCGGCGTCGTGACGGTCGGTGCGGGCGCGGCGGTTGCGGCGGCGCTGGCGCTGCCCGGCGCGCTGACCTGGCGCCGTGTGCTCGTCGCCGTGCTCGTGCCGGTCCTGGCGCTGGCGGTGCTCGCGCTGCTGGACCTCGCCACCGGCGGGGACAGCCACTTCACGCGCGGTATCCTGCGGGCGGGCGGCGACCAGGCGCTCGGCGACGCCATCCAGCGGCGCTACGAGCCTCGCGTGGGGGCAGTTGCGCAAGGGGCTGATGCCGCTGCTGACGGTCCTGGCGCTGGCGGCGATCGCGGCCGGGGCGTGGGCGCGCGACCGGCTGCTGACGGACGTGCCCGGCGCCGACGCGTGGCGCGCCGCGCTCGGCGGCAGCGCGGCCGCGGGGATCGCGGGCGCGCTCTCCAACGACTCCGGCGCGCTGCTGCTCGTCATGGCCACGTTCGGCACCCTGTGGGTGTGGGCTATCTGCGCAGCCCGCCGCTCGCGATGGGGCTCCGCGATCGCCGCCCGCGCACGGCCGGCCGGGTGCATCAGGCCCGCGCCCGAAGGGCTCCGCACGATTGATTAGACTGAAACCGATGCGCATCGCCCTGGTGTCGCCCTATTCCTGGACGTATCCGGGGGCGTGACTCGGCACATCGAGGCACTGTCAGACGAGTTCTCACGCGCGGACACGATGTGTCGGTTCTCGCGCCCTACGACCCCGACGACGCCTTCTCTCGGCGCCTGCACCGCGGCGCCCGGCCCCAGGAGCGGCCGGCGCCCGCTCATCTCGTCTCGCTCGGGCGGACCGTCGGCTTCTCGGCCAACGGCGCGGTGTCGAACCTGGCGGTCACGCGCGAGGCGGTGGCCACGCTGCGGCGCGAGCTGGCGATGGGCGGCTACGACGTCGCGCACATCCACGAGCCGGTCGCGCCGGTCGTCGGCTGGGACGCGGTCGGCGCGGTGCGCACGCCGCTGGTCGGCACCTTCCACACGTACTCGGCGCATGCCCTCGCCCACACCGCGGCGGCGGCGTTCGGCGCGCGGCGGCGCATGCAGCGCCTGGCGGTGCGGATCGCGGTGTCCGAGGCGGCGGCGTGGACCGGGCGACGCTTCTTCGGCGGCCGCTACCGCGTGATCCCCAATGGCGTGGACGTCGGCGAGATCGCGCCGCGGCCGCTGCGGACGGCCGGGGAGCCGCTGCGGATCGCGTTCGTCGGCCAGGCGGTGGAGCGCAAGGGCCTGCCGGTGCTCCTGCGCGCGTTCGAGGCGCTGCGCGACCACGTGCCCGCCGAGCTCGTCATCGTCGGTGTGGGGCCGGACGACGTCACCGCGCTGCTCGAGGATCCGACCATCCTCGTCACGCCGGACCGGGTCGACGCGGCGGAGGCGATGGTGCCCGGCGGGATCGTCGCGCTCGGCAAGGTCGACGACGCGCGCAAGCACGCCGTGCTGCGCGCGGCCGACGTGCTGTGCGCCCCGTCGCTGGGCGGCGAGTCGTTCGGCATGGTGCTCACCGAGGCGTTCGCGGCCGGCACGCCGGTCGTCGCCTCGAACATCGCCGGCTACCGCGACGTCGTGCGCGACGGCGTCGACGGCGTGCTCGTCGCGCGCGGCGATGCGACGGCGCTGGCCGAGCGGCTGCGCGACCTGGCGCTCGATCCGGTGCGCGAGCGCCGGATGGGCGAGGCGGCGGCGGCCGCGGCGGCGCGGTTCGCCTGGCCGCACGTCGCCGACGAGGTCCTCGGCGCCTACGCGGACGCGATCGCCGCGCCGCAGCCGGAGGGGGTCCGCGAGCGGCTCGCGCTGCGCTGCGGGCTGCGCTCCGCCGACGGCCTGGCCGTCGTCCCCGCGCGCCGGCTGCCGAGCCTCGACCCGCCGCTGGCCGGGAGCCAGCGCCCGGCGGTCGTGTTCGCCCGCCGCGCGGCGATCGCGCTGGCCGCGGTGGCCGGGCTCGGCCTGTCGTGGCTGGCGCTGCAGCGCATCGGCATCGACAACATCGCCCGGGCGCTCTGGCGCTCGAGCCCGGCCTGGGTGCTCTTCGGGCTCGCGCTGATGTGCCTGTCCATGGTCTTTCGGGCGGTGTCGTGGCGGGCGATCCTCCGCGCCGCGCTGCCCGGCACGCGCGTGCGGCTGCGCGACTCGCTGCGCGGCACCGCGATCGGCGTCCTGATGTCGGCGACGCTGCCGGCCCGCCTGGGCGAGCCGTCGCGCGCGTCGCGTCGCGCGGCGCATCGGGCGCCCGCGCGAGGTGCTGCCGACCGTCGTCGGCACGATCGTGTCGCAGACGCTGCTCAACGTGCTCGCGCTGTTCATGCTGGGCACGGTGATGTTCGCGACCGTCGGGCTGTTCGCCGGCCACCACGGTGCGCTCGTCGCCTTTGCGGCGCTGCCGCTGGTGATCCTGGCCACCGTGCTCGCCGCCCCGGCGCTGCTGCGCGCCGGGACGCCCTCGCGATCGCGCCGGGTGCGCCAGTGGGTGGCCCAGGTGCGGCGGGCGCTGACCCGGGTCCGCGACGGGCTCGCCGTCTTCCGCAAGCCGCGGCTGGGCGGCGAGGCGACCGTGATGCAGCTCGGCGCGTGGGCCCTGCAGTGGATCTCGTGCTACGTGCTGCTGGTGGCGCTCGGCCTCGACGCCCGGGCCGGGCTGGGGCCGCCGCCGCGGTGCTGTTCGCCGTCAACGTCACCGCCGCCGTGCCGGTGACGCCGTCGAACCTCGGCGTCTTCCAGGCGGCCTGCGTGGCGGTGCTGACCGCGGGCTACGGGGTCGGCTCGGCCGACGCGCTGGCCTTCGGGATCATCCTGCAGGCGGTCGAGATCGCCACCGCGTTCATCATGGGCGCGCCGGCGCTCGTCGGCGAGGGGCTGTCCTGGAAGGACGTCCGGATGCGCGCCCTGCTCACGGCGCCGGTGGAGCTGCGCCCGCTGGGCGAGTCGCGCGCGAAGGCCAAGGCGTAGGGGTGGCGCGCCGGCGAGCGGCGCGCGCAGGCGCCGGTCAGCGTGCCAGCTCGGCGGCGAGCGCGTCCAACCGCGCCGCGTTGTCGTCCACCAGCCGGCGGGCGGTCTCGGTCAGCGCTTGCAGGTTGTGGGCGCTGGCGTCGTCCATGTCGTCCTTGGCGTCGGTCAGCGTGGCCTGCAGGCGGACGTGGCGGTCGCCGAGCAGCTGATCGAGCTGGTAGTCGACGGCGTCGCTGGAGCCGTCGAACACGACGTCGATGATCGGCCGCGCCCACTCGAGCACGCCCCAGTCCTTGGCCTGGGCGTAGGTGATCGGCCGAGTCTGGCTGCCGGTGCCCAGCGAGACGACGAGCACGTCCCCGTCGTCGGGGTGCAGACGGCGGGCCTCGGCGTAGGCGCAGGTCGCGGGGTTGCCGGCGAAGACGCCGCCGTCGATGAGCGGCGCGCCATCGACCACGACCGGCTCGAAGTAGGTCGGAGCGGCCGACGTCGCCTCGGCGGCGAGGGGCATCGGCACGCCGACGTCCTCGCTGCGCCAGCTCTTGAAGAAGCGCGGCTTGCGGGCCACGAGGTCGTAGGACGTGACGAGCATCGGCGTGCGCGCCTGGTCGATTGTCGCGCCGCCGAGATACCGCTCGAGGACCGCGCGCAGGTTGTCGCTCGGGTAGCGCTCGTCGATGAGCCCCTCGATGCTCGTGATGCGCTTGCCCAGCGAGCGGGAGAAGATCTTCGGCCCCTCGGTGAGGTAGAGGTCGACGATCGCCGTGGCGTTCCAGCGCGGGCCGCCGTCGGGGCCGGGCGCGGTGAGGGCGAGCGCGAGGATGCCGCCGGTCGACGTGCCGGCGATGAGGTCGAACAGCTCGCTCGCCGGCTTGCCCGTGCGCTGCTCGAGCGCGGCGATGACCGTCGCGGGGATGATGCCCCCGGATTCCTCCGCCGTCGATGCTCAGTACTCGCACAGCGGTTGCGAGCCTACCGCGCCGGAGGGCCGCCCACCAGCGCACGGTGGCGTGGCGCGGGCGTGCGGGGCTCGGTACGGTGGCGCGCGATGGTGCACGCGGCGGTGGCACTGGCTCTGGGATGCTGTCGCTTCGGCCGCGGTGCTGAAGCTCGCCGCGCCGCGCTCGAGCGCGGCGGCGCTGGCCACGTTCGGTGTGCGCGACCGGCGGGCGCAGTGGGTGGCGTGGGCGGCGGTGGTCGTGGCCGAGCTCGCGCTGGCCGTCGGCGTGGCGGCCGGGTCGACGCGGCGGCGTTCGCGGCCGCGGGCCTCATGGCGGCGTTCGCGGTGGCGCAGGCGGTGGCGCTCGCCCGCGGCCGCCGGGGCGCGCCGTGCGCGTGCTTCGGCGCCCGATCGACGGTCGGCCCCGCGGCGATCGTCCGCAACGTGCTGCTGGCCGCGGCGTTCGCCGCGCTGCCGTTCCTGCCCGACACGCCGGCCTCGACCCAGGCGTGGCTCGGGCTGGGCCTGGCCGTCTGCGGGCTGGCGATCGCCGGCCTCGTCGTGGCGGTGCTCGCGCTGGCGCGGGAGGTCGGGCTGCTGCGGCTCGCGCTCGGCCCGCAGCAGGCGCTCGAGATCCTCCGAGGGCCCGCCGCTGGGCGAGCCCGCGCCGGAGCTGCTGGCCGCGTGCGCGCCCGGTGCGCGCACGCTGCTGGCGCTCGCGGTGTTCTCGTCCGAGGGCTGCCGGATGTGCCAGGCCGTGGCACCCGCCGTGGCGGTGCTCGCGCGTGAGCGGTCGCTGGCGGTGGCGGCGCTCGACGAGGTGCGCGACGCCGGTCTGTGGACGATCGCGGACGTCCCGGGCAGCCCGTACGCGGTCGCGCTGGACCCGCGCGACGCGACGGTGCTGGCCAAGGGGACGTTCAACGGGCCGGCGCAGCTCGAGAGCGTGCTGGCGACGGCGCAGCGGCGGATGGGCGAGCGCGTCGCGGCGGTGGACGGGACGGGGGTGGACGGCCGCGCACCGGCCGCGGCGCGGGCCGGCGAGGCGCTCCATGGCTGACGGCGCCCGGCGCGGGCTGGGCGCGCTCACCGAGGACCTGGCCGTGCGCACGTCGCGGCGCGGCCTGCTGGCGCGCGTCGGGCAGGCGATGCTGGTGGGCTCGGCCGCCGGGATCGTCGGCCGCGCGGTCAAGCCCGGGGAGGCCGAGGCCTTCCACTTCTGCGGCCACATCTACACCACCGGCTCGTGCCCGCATCCCACCGGCCCGCCCCGCATCGACGCCCGCGGGCTGCCGATCCGCGCCCACGACGGCAAGCCGGTCGACGACCTCGGCCGGCTCGTGGACCGCAGCGGCCGCCCGATCGCCGAGGACGGCACGCTGCTCACCGACGCCACCGGCCGTCCGCTGCCGGTCGCGACCCGCACGAAGGTCTGCACCGCGGCCGGCGACCAGTTCGGCTTCGAGCCGCACATCGACGGATCGTGGTACCGCTGCTGCGGCGGCCACGTGCGCAAGCTCGTCGACTGCTGCGCCACCGTGCGCCACCGCATCAACGGCGACCGAGCGCTCACCGGCTACTGCTACCGCGACCGCAAGGTCTTCTGCGTCATGTACTTCCAGACGAAGGTGCCCTGTTGATTGGAGAAGCCCCAACGGCGGTCCGGACGACCCGTTCCGCCGGCGGCCGTGCGCCGATCTAATCCAGCGTATTCCGGTCCATCAACGTCGGAGGAGGCTGCCGGGTGTCGCGCCTGCCGCTGGTCGAAGTGCACGAGCTGTCGGGGTACGTCAAGGAGCTGCACGACGGCGCGGCCGCGGAGGACTGGTCGACGCGCCACGTCGCGCGGGTGTTCGCGGCCCATCCCGGCTTCATCGAGGACTACCTCGCGTTCTACTACCCCTGGCACTCGAGCTCGGCCGAAGCGTCCCTGCTGCCGGCGCGGACCAAGGAGCTCGTGCGGCTGCGCATCGCGGTGCTCAACGGCTGCCAGACCTGCATGGCGGCGCGGCTGGCCGCCGACGCGATCCCCGAGGACCAGGCGACCGGTGTCTGGGAGGACGGCTACGACACCCACGCGGACTACACCGAGGCCGAGCAGGCGGCGATGCGCTTCGCCGAGCGCCTGGCCGTCGCCCATCACGGCATCGGCGACGAGGACATCGCGCAGCTGCGCCGGCACTTCAACGAGGCCGAGACGCTCGAGCTCATGATGATGGCCGGGCAGTACATCGGCTTCGGGCGCGTGCTCGCGGTGCTGGCGCTCGAGACGACGAGCTGCCCGATTCCGTAGCGGCCGGGTAGCGTTCGCGCCGGTGATCGGCGCGGGGGCGGATGTGGCGCGAAGGGGCGGCTGATGGAGCTCGCCGCCGTCGCGTTCGCGCTCGCGGGGCTCGTCGCCGGGCTGACCGGCACGTGGTCGCCGTGCGGGTTCTCGATGATCGACACGCTCGGCCCGCGCGGGCACGACGGCGGCCGGCGGCGGACCGCGGCGGCGTGTGCGGCGTTCGTCCTCGGCGCGCCGCTGGGCGGGGCGATCACCTTCGGCGGGCTGGCGGCGGTCGGCGCGCTGGCCGGCAGCGCCGACGCGCCGGTCGCGCTCGGCGTGGGGGTGGCCATCGCGGTCGTGGCCGCCGCCCTCGACGCGGGTGGGGTGCGCATCGCGCCGCAGCTGCGCCGCCAGGTGCCGGAGTCGTGGCGGCGGGTGCTGCCGCTGCCGCTGGCCGGCGGCCTGTACGGCGTGCTGCTCGGCCTCGGCTTCACGACGTACCTGCTGTCGTGGGCGCTGCCCGCGCTCGCCGCGGTCAGCGTGGCCGTGGGCGACGTCGGACTGGGGCTGGTGCTCGGCGTCGCGTTCGGGATCGGCCGCGCGCTGCCGATCGTCGTGCTCGCCCCGCTCGCCGACACCGACGCCGGGGTGCGCGCGATCACCGCGATGGCCGAGCGGCCGGCGCTGCTGCGCGGGGCGCGGGCGGCCGACGCGGTCGCGCTGCTGGCGGTCGCCGCCGCGCTGGCGGGCAGCGACGCGCGCGCCGCGATCCACGGATGCCGGCCCACCCGGCCGTGGCCGATCCGGGCTCGCGGCCGGATCGGAGCGGTCCACGCCGCGGCCGACCCCGTGAGTGCTCGAATCGGGCCGGCTCGCGCCGCGGCGGCGCCCGAGCGCGTCGCGCGCCCCGCGGCCGATCCCAGCGTCGACGGCGAGCCTGCTCGCGCTCACGATCCCCGGCGCCACCGGCGAGCTGCTCGCCGGCGGCCAGCGCGTGCCCGCCGGCGGCGCCCATCCGGCGGTCGGCGGCGGCCGGCTCGCGTTCGTCGCCGCGGACGGCACGGTTGCCGTCGTCGATCGCGCGACCGGCGCCACCCAGCTCGTGCCCGCCGCGGCGGGGGCCGATGCGCTCGCCGTCTCGGCCCGCTGGCTCGCCTGGCGCGTGCCGAGCCCCGACCGGATCATCGCGCTCGACCTCGTCAGCCCGCCCGAGTTCGCCCGTCCCGTCGCCGCCGTCCCGCCGCCCGGCACCCTGAGCCGGCCCGCCCTCGACGGCGACCGGCTCGTCTGGGCCGACGCCACCCGCGCCGGCAGCGCGGTGCGGCTGCTCGACCTCGCCGCCCCCGGCGCCAGGCCCGTCACGCTGCGCCGCGAGCGCGGCGCCCTCGTCGGCGAACCGGCGATCCGCGGTGGCGCCCTGCTCTACACCCGCACCACCGCGCTCAAGCAAGAGCTGCTGCTCGCCCCCGCCACCAGCGGCCACGGCGGACGGGTCCTGCTGCGCCTGCGCGGCGTCGGCGGACGCGACGGAGGCCGCGGCCGGGGCCACACCGGCCAGGGCCGGCGCCCCGAGGACCGCGGCGGCCCGATCCCGCCCGCCCGCTTCACGCTGAGCTCGACCGCGCTCGGCGACGCGTTCGCCTACGTCACGCGGCTGCCGCGCGGCGGCGGGCAATCGGATGTGGTGCGGGTGGCGCGGTGAGGACCCGGCCGGCCGGCGGCGAACACCGACCCGTGGCCGACGACGCCCCGCCCGCCTGGGTCTACCTCCTGCGCTGCCGCGACGGCTCGCTGTACTGCGGGTGGACGAGCGACCTCGATCGTCGCCTCGTCGCCCACCGGTCGGGGCGCGCGAGCCGCTACACCGCGAGCCGGCTCCCGGTCGAGCTCGCCGCGGCGCTGCCCATGGCCGATCGCCGCGCCGCCCGCCGCGAGGAGGCCCGCATCAAGCGCCTGCCGCGCACCGACAAGCTCGCGCTCGTCGCCGCCGCGCCGCTCAGCCCGCCGCGACCTCCGCGCCCACCGTCGCGTCGCGCGCCGAGCCCTTGATGAGCTCGTCGGGCGCCTTGTCCTTGGGCAGGAACCCCGACTTCATCCCGAAGTACACCGCCTGCGGGTGGTGCGCGACGATCGCCACCGTCGACTGCTCGGGCATGAGCGCGTGCCCGCCCGACAGCGACAGCCCGATCGACGGCGCGTCCATGATCCGGAAGAACTTCTCCAGCTCGGGCTGGTCGGGGCACGCGGGATAGCCCCACGACCAGCGCCGGCCCTGGTCGGCGTCGATGCCGAGGTCCGAGCGGATCCGCGCGTGCAGCCACTCGGCCATGCCCTCCGCGCTCTGCACGCCGAGCCCGTGGACGAAGAGCTGCTCGGCGAACTCGCCCTCGCGCTCCAGCTCCGCCATCAGCTCGGTGACCTCGGCGCCTGCCGTCACCGCCTGGAAGGCGACGACGTCGAGCTCACCCGAAGACCGGGGCCGGTAGAAGTCCGCCAGGCAGATGCGCGAGTGCGCCGGCTGGCGCGGGAACACGAACCGCTCCAGCTCGGTCTCGCGATCGTCGGGGTCGAGCACCACCAGCGCGTTGCCCTCGCTGTAGCACGGGAAGTAGCCGAGCTTGGCCCGCGGGTGCAGGTAGTCCTGCTCGGCCCACATGCGCTCGAGGCGGGGCTGGAAGTCCTCGGCCAGCAGGCGCTGCCACTCCTCGCCCTTCACGCCGCGCCCGCCCCAGTGCAGCTTGAACAGCACGTGCGTGTCGAGATGGGGGAAGACCTCGTCGAGGTCGACCTCGATCTCGCGCACACCCCAGAACGGCGGCTCGGGCACCGGGTTGTCGATCTGGGCCTCCGAGCGCACCGAGTCGTCGTCGGTCGGCAGCTCGTCGGGCTCGGGGCCCCGCTCACGCAGCTGCCGCGCCCGCTCGCGCGTGTCGGCCACCAGCGCGCAGCGCGCCTCCGGGTTGACGATCGCGTCCATCTTGGCCAGGCCCTCGAAGGCGTCCTTGCAGTAGAAGAGCCCGGGCGCGTAGACCTCGTCGCTGTCGGCGCCCTTGGGGTACAGCGCGCGCAGCGCGAAGTCGCGGTTGATCGCCGCGCCGCCGACCAGCACCGGGAAGTCCATCCGCTGCTCGTGCAGCTCCTGGACGGCCAGCGGCATCTGCTTGGAGGTCGAGACGAGCAGCGCGCTCAGCCCGATCGCCGACGCCTGGTGCTCGACCGCCGCCTCGAGGATCGTCCCGATCGGGACCTGCTTGCCGAGGTCGACGACCGTGTAGCCGTTGTTGGTCAGGATCGTGTTGACGAGCGACTTGCCGATGTCGTGGACGTCGCCGAACACGGTGGCGAGCACGACCGTGCCCTTCGTGTAGCCCTCGATCTTGTCGAGGTACTTCTCGAGCTGGGCGACCGCGCGCTTCATGACCTCCGCGCTCTGCAGCACGAACGGCAGGATCAGCTCGCCGGCGCCGAACTTGTCGCCGACCTCCTTCATCGCCGGCAGCAGCACGTCGTTGAGCGTCGGGACCGCGCCGATCTTCTCGACGCTGCGGTCGATCCAGTCCTCGACGCCGTCCTTCTTGCGCCGCAGGATGTGGAAGTGCAGCGCCTCCTCGGGCTCCATGCCGGCGGTCGCGTCGGCCTTGGCCTCCTCCGCGCCGGCGTCGCCCTTGGACTCGAAGTGGGCGATGAAGCGCTCGAGCGCGTCCTCGCGGCGGTTGAACACCAGGTCGTCGGCGAGCTCGCGCTCGGCCGCGTCGATCTCGCCGTACGGCGTGATGTGGTTGGGGTTGACCATCGCCAGGTCGAGCCCGGCCTCGACGCAGTGGTGCAGGAAGACGGAGTTGAGCACCGCGCGCGCCGGCTGGGACACCCCGAACGACACGTTCGACACGCCCAGGGACGTCTTCACCCCGGGGATCTCCACCTTGACGCGGCGGATGCCCTCGATCGTCTCGACCGCCGACGGGCGCCACTCCTCGTCGCCGGTGGTCAGCGTGAACGTGAGCAGGTCGAAGATCAGCAGCTCGCGGTCGAGGCCGTGCTCGTCGCAGGCGATCTCGGTGATGCGCTGCGCGATCTCGACCTTGCGGTCGGCGGTCTTGGCCATGCCGACCTCGTCGATGGTCAGCGCGATGAGCGCCGCGCCGTGCTCGACGACCAGCGGCACCACGGTGTCGGCCTTGGCCCGACCGGCCTCGAGGTTGATCGAGTTGACGATCGCGCGGCCGGGGATCTGGTCGAGCGCGGTGGCGATGACGTCGGGCTCGGTCGAGTCGACCTGGATCGGCGCGGGCTGGGTCAGCGACACGCGCTTGGCGACCTGGCGCATCTGCTCGGCCTCGTCGGAGCGCTCGGTCAACGCCACGCAGAGGTCGAGCACGTGGGCGCCGCCCTCGACCTGGTCCTCGGCGACCTGCACGAGCCCGTCGTAGTCGTCGGCCAGCAGCAGCTCCTTGGCCTTGCGCGAGCCCTGCGAGTTGACACGCTCGCCGACGAGCGTGGGGCTCGGATCCTGGGCGAGCGGGGTCGCCGCGATCATCGAGGACACGCGCGGCGCGCGCGGCGCGGGGCGGGCGGAGATGGCGTGCGACCGGCAGCGCTCGGCGATCGCGTGGATGTGGGCCGGGGTGGTGCCGCAGCAGCCGCCGACGATGCTCACGCCGTAGCGCTCGACGAACTCGCCGAGCGTGGCGGCCAGCGGCGCGGGCTCCTCGGGGAAGATCGTCTCGCCGTTGGGGCCCTGGATCGGCAGGCCGGCGTTGGGGATGCAGGAGACCGGCACCGGGCTGAACTCGCCGAGGAAGCGGATCGCGTCGCGCATGTCCTCGGGCCCGGTCGAGCAGTTCAGGCCGATCGCGTCGACCTTCAGCGCCTCCAGCGTCGTCAGCGTCGCGTCGATGTCGGTGCCGAGCAGCATCTTGCCGCCGTTGGGCAGCAGCGAGACGCTCACCTGGATCGGCACGGTGCGCCCGGTGGACTTGAACGCCTCGCGCGCGCCGAAGATCGCGGCCTTGGCCTCGAGGATGTCCTGGACGGTCTCGATGATGATCAGGTCGACGCCGCCGAGCAGCAGGCCGCGCGCCTGCTCCTCGAAGACCTCCACGAGCGTGCGGAACGGCATCTGGCCGAGCGTCGGATCGTCGGAGGCGGGCAGGAAGCCGGTGGGCCCCATCGAGCCGGCCACGAAGCGCTCGTCGCCGCCGCCGATCGCGTGCCGGGCGATCTCCGCCGCCACCTGGTTGATCTCGAGCGTGTACTCGCCCAGCCCCCACTCGTCGAGCTTGAGGCGGCTGGCCTGGAACGTGTTGGTCTGGACGACGTCCGCGCCGGCGGCGGCGAACGAGTCGTGCACGCCGGCGACGACGTCGGGGCGGTGCAGGATCAGCGCCTCGTGGCACTTGCCCGGCAGGCCGCCGTAGTCCTCGGTGGTCAGGTCGAACTGCTCGAGCGTGGCGCCCATGCCGCCATCGAAGACGACGACGCGCTCGCGGATGGTCTTGGCGTAGTCGCGCATCGGTGCGGCAGCATACAGCAACCTTGACAAGGGTGTGGCAAGGTTGGCCGGATCGTCGTGTTCGTAGAATGGCGCTCGCCGATGGCCGACTCCGACCGCCAGCATCACCACCTGACGTTCGCGGTCCTCGCCGTCGCCGGGATGTCGTACTCGCTGATGCAGTCGCTCGTGGCGCCCGCACTGCCGGAGATCCAGCGCGACCTGAACACCACCGCCACCGCGGTGACGTGGCTGCTGACGGGCTACCTGCTCAGCGCGTCGGTCATCACGCCGATCGCCGGGCGCCTGGGCGACATGTTCGGCAAGCAGCGCGCCCTGGTCGTCGCCCTGTCGGTCCTCACGCTCGGCACGGTGGTCTGCGCGCTGGCGACGAGCATCGAGGTGATGATCGCCGGGCGGCTGCTGCAGGGCGCGGGCGGGGCGATGTTCCCGCTGGCCTTCGGCATCATCCGCGACGAGTTCCCTCGCGAGCGGGTGGCCGGGGGCATCGCGATGATGTCGGTGTTCCTGGGGCTGGGCGGCGGGCTCGGGATCGTGCTCGCGGGGCCGATCGTCGACACGCTCGGCTACCACTGGCTGTTCTGGCTGCCGCTGGCGCCGGTCGCCGCGGCGACGCTGGCCAGCCTGCGCTGGATCCCCGAGTCGCCGGTCAAGTCTCCGGGCACGGTCAACTGGACCGGGGCGGCGCTGCTGTCGGCGTGGCTGGTCGTCGGGCTGGTGGCGATCAGCGAGGGGCCCGACTGGGGCTGGGCGTCGGCGCGCATCCTCGGCCTGCTCGCGCTCACCGTGGTCCTGCTCGTGCTCTGGGTGCGCAACGAGCGGCGCGCGGCCGAGCCGCTCGTCGACATGCGGATGATGAGCCAGCGCAGCGTATGGACGGTCAACCTGGCGGCGATCCTCGTCGGCGCGGGGATGTACAGCTCGTTCATCCTGATCCCGCAGTTCGTCGAGATGCCGCGCGACGCGGGGTACGGGTTCGGGTCGAGCGGGACCGGCGCGGGGCTGTTCATGCTGCCCTCGACCCTGGCGATGCTCGTCGCCGGCCCGATCGCCGGCCGCCTGTCGAGCCGCCTCGGCTCGCGGGTGCCGATGCTGCTGGGTGCCGCGATCCTGACCGTGGCCTTCCTCATGCTCGCGTTCATGCACTCGACGCCGGTCGAGATCTACGTCGCGGCGCTGCTCGTCGGCCTCGGCGTCGGGCTGTCCTTCGCCTCGCTGGCCAACCTGATCGTCGAGGTCGTCTCGCCGCAGCAGACCGGCGTCGCGACCGGCATGAACACGGTCATGCGCACGATCGGCGGCGCGATCGGCAGCACGGTGACGGCCGCGGTCATCGCCGCCACGGTCGTGGGCGACGCCGAGCCCACCGAGGCCGGCTTCACCCTGGCCTTCGCGATCGCCGCGGCCGCCGCGGCGCTGGCGCTGATCACGACGCTTGCGGTGCCGCGCCCGCGTCGTGGCTATCAGCGCGCGCTGGCCACGGCCTGATCAGCACCCGCGGGCCCGTACCTAGAATGGGTGCGGTGAGCTTCCAGCGTGGCATCGACGGTCCCGATCCCGCCCGCGCGGACGCCGCCGCCGAGCGCAACGGCGTCCAGGTGCACCGGCGGATCGCGCGCTCGACGCGCCTGGGCGTGGGGACGCTCGCCTGTCCGCGATGCGACGCGCCGGTGGCGATCGGGGCCGACCGCCTGTCCCCGGCCGACCCGATGCGCTGCCCGTTCTGCGCGCACCGGGGCGCCGTGCGCGACTTCCTGTCGCTGGGCGAGCCGACGCGGCCGACGCGGGTCGAGGTGCGGATCGTGACGCCCGACCGGATTCGGATCAGCCGCCGCTGAGCGGGCTGGCGATCTCCAGCAGCGTGCCGAACGGGTCGCGCACCCAGCCGACGCGCTGGCCGTGCGGCTGGTCGGCGGGCTCGGCCAGCGGCGTGCAGCCCGCCTCCACCGCGCGGGCGAAGGCGGCGTCGACCTCGTCGCTGACCAGGGCGAGCTCGACGTTCGCCGGCTTGTCGTTCAGCGCCGGGCGCCGCACCCCGCCGGGGAAGTTGCGCTCGCCGAGGCCGTGGCCCGCGAACGCCAGCTTCGTCGTGCCCGTGTCGAGCTGTGCGTACTCGCCGCCCGGCGCGACGAAGTCGCCGGTCAGCCCGAAGGTCCGCTGATAGAAGTCCGCGGCGGCGGCGGGGTCGTCCACGTAGACGATCACCCAGCCGAGAGTCGTCGTGATCTCAGGCATGCTCGCGCGCCTTTCGCTTCCGGCTGAGCTCCCACCACGGCCGCGCGGGCCCGCCGTCCGCGTAGGAGACGACGGCGACGAACGTGTCGAGCAGGCACGGGTCGTGGCGGCGGCCGTCGAGGACGCACAGGCGGTCGAACAGCTCGTGCGGGTCGCGCCCACGCAGGTCGCCGGGAGCGTGGATGCCGAGACGCTCGAGCTTGCGCGCCACCGCGGGCCCGACGTTCGGGAGGGAGGTCAGCTCGCTGGTCATTCGGACCATGATGCTCGCCGGGCCGCCGGTCGTCTTGGAGGAATCGGACGTCGTGCCGAGCCGCGGGCGGGGCTGTCGCCGCCTACGCGGCCAGCAGGTGCGTCGGCGGGACGCCGGCGAGCGCGCGGCAGTCCTGGGCGAAGTGCGCCTGGTCGGCGTAGCCGGCGTCGGCGGCGACCCGGGCGAGCTCCTCGCCGCGGTACGCCGCGTCCAGCGCTCGGCGCAGGCGCAGGATCCGCGCGAGCCGCTTGGGGCCGTAGCCGACGAGCGCCTCGACGCGGCGGCGCAGATGGCGCTCGCTGACCGCGAGATCGGCGGCCACGCCGGCGACGCGGGTGGCCGGGTCCTGCAGCCGGGTCGCGGCGGCGCGGACGAGCGGGTCGGGCGCGGGCGCGCCGGCGGCTCGGGACGACAGGAAGGCCAACAGCGAGCCCACGCGGTCCTCGGTGCTCTCGAGCCGCGATGCCAGTCGCCCGCCGTCGTCGCCCAGCACGTCGGCGATCGGCGCGTGCCCGTCGAGGACCGCGCACGCCTCGATCCGCAGCAGCGCCGGGGCGGCACCGGGATGGAGCCGCGCGCCGGCCACCGCCGCGTCCGGGTCGACCTCGACGAGGAAGGCGACGGTGTTCGGTCCGGCGACGTGCGTGCCGACGCCCTCGCGCCACACGACGTCGATGCAACCGTCGGGGACGACCCGCACCGGCGCACCCGGCTCGCCTCGGCGCTCCCACAGGCACTCGACCCAGGGGGCGAGCGCCGGCGGTGGGGCGTGCTCGCGGTAGGTCACCGTTCCGACTGTACTCGCGCCCGCCCGGCCAGCACGGTGCGGCGCCGCTCGATGTCGGTCAGTCCGTCAGCGCGCTCGGGTCGGCGGGAACATCCACCGCGTGCTCCTGCAGCGCGTCCAGGGGCACGATCTCGAGCGCGCGCTCGTGCGTCGACGCGAGCACGACGTACGCCGCGGCGCCGTCCGCGTACGCGCGCAGCCAGTTGCCGGCGGTGACGCACCAGCGGTCGCCGGGCACCAGGCCGGGGAAGCGGTACTCGGGCATCGGCGTGCTGAGGTCGTTGCCGATCGACTGCTGGTGCTCGAGGAACTCCGCCGTCACCACGGCGCAGATCGTGTGGCTGCCGCGGTCCTCCGGGCCGGTGTGGCAGCAGCCGTCGCGGTAGAAGCCGGTGAGCGGGTCGGTTCCGCAGGGCTCGAGCTCGCCGCCCAGCACGTTGCGATGGGTCACGCCACCAGTATGGCCGGGCCGGCGGCTCCGCGTGCCACCCCCAGCTTGGTGGGCCGCACTAGTAATCGCCGCGGCGCAGCAGCGGCTTGACGTCGACGATCGGCGTCCCGTCGATCGCCTCGAGGTCGCTGACCAGCACCCGGTCGCCGTCGATCCGCAGGACCCGGACGCGGTGCAGGCCGATCGGGTTCGGCCGGTCCGGCGAGCGCGTGCTGAACACGCCGCGCTCCGGGTTGCGCGGGTCGCTGCGCGGGGTGACCCGCAGCACGCTGCGGTTCGAGCGATGCAGCCACGTCAGCACGATCACCTCGTCGCCCACCGCGATGCCGTCGAGCCCCTCGCGCACGCCGGGGTCGAACGCCAGCCAGGCGTCGGGGCCGCCCTCGTGGCCCTGCTTGGGGGCCGCGGACCGGTCGGCCAGCGGCGAGTGGACGGTTCCGATCGCGACGAGCTCCATGGCCCCGGTTCTAGCGCACCGCGTCCTGACGCTCGGACCGGGGTCGGCGTAGGCTGGACGGCATGGCCGACTGGGAGGACGTCCGCCGCCTCGCGCTGGCGCTGCCGGCCACCAGCGAGCGCATCTCGCGCGGCCTGCGCCAGTGGGTGGTCAAGGACAAGCTGTTCGTCTGGGAGCGCCCGCTGCGCCGCCCCGATCTGGCCGCCCTCGGCCCGGCCGCCCCCGACGGCCCGATCCTGGGCGCGCGCGTCGAGCACCTCGTGGCCAAGGAGGCGATGCTGGCCGACCCGTCCGGCGTGTTCTTCACCACGCCGCACTTCGACGGCTACCCCGCGGTGCTCGTCCGCCTCGACGCGATCGGGCCGGCCGGGCTCGAGGAGGTCGTCACCGAGGCGTGGCTGGCCCGCGCGTCCCCGCGGCTCGTGCGCGCGTACCTGGACGAGCACGGCGGGTAGGACCAGGCGCATGACCGAGACCGACTACGCCATCGTCGACCCCGACACGGTCGACGACCCCTACGCCGGCACCGATGTGCCCGGCGAGTTTCGCCGCCTCACCGGCGCGCTCGGGTGCGACCAGCTGTCCGTGACGCTCATCCGCGTCCCCGCGCACTGCGACTTCGAGCAGGGCACCGGCCACTTCCACGACGAGGTCGAGGAGCTCTACCTCGTCACGCGCGGCACGCTGACCATGCGCTTCGGCGACGAGATCCGCGCGGTGCGCGCCCCCGCGGCGGTGCGGGTCGCCAGCGGCACGCCGCGCTCGCACCGCAACGAGGGCGACGAGGACGTCGAGATGTGGGCGGTCTCGCGCCGGGTCGACCGCGGGGACGCCACGAAGATCGACACGTTCTGGGAGGCCTCGCCCCGGGCCCGCCAGCACGCCCGGTAGCCGCCGCCGATGCCCTACGACGAGGATCTCGTCCACCGGCTGCGCGAGGCGCTCGCCGGCGAGGAGGGCGTCACCGAGAAGCGGATGTTCGGTGGGCTGGCCTTCCTGCTGCGGGGGCACCTGTCGGTCGCCGCGTCGCGCACGGGCGGGCTGCTGGTGCGCATCAACCCCGCCGACACGGACGCGGCGCTGGCCCGCCCTCACGTCGAGCCGATGGTCATGCGCGGGCGCGCGATCGACGGCTGGCTGATCGTCGGTCCCGAGGGCGTGCGGACGAGGCGCCAGCTCGCGGCGTGGGTCCGGCGGAGCGTGGCGTTCGTCGACGGCTTGGCGCCGAAGGAGGCGCCGGGCGCGGGTCACAGCCGGCGCAGCGTCTCCTCGTCGGCCGCGCCGCCGAAGTAGCGCTCGAGCACCTGCGCGAACACCGGCTCGTCCGGCGCCGCGCGCGCGAACAGCGTCATCGACGAGCGCAACTTCATCGCGTCGATGCCGCCGAGGATCGCGTCGGCGCTCGTGCCGCGGTGCTCGAGCAGGACGGCGGCGCACTCGCGCAAGCGCGGGCCGAGGAGCGGATGGGCGAGGTAGGCGCGCGCCTCGTCCAGCGAGGCGATCGCGTAGCGCCGCGCCATGTCGCTGCGGCCCAGCCCGGCGATCTGCGGGAAGACGAACCACATCCAGTGGCTGGACTTGCGCCCGGCGCGCAGCTCGGCCAGCGCGCGGCCGTAGGTGCCGGCGGCGTCCTGCGCCGCCACGAACCGCGACAGGTCGTCGGGATCGCTCACCGGTCGAAGCGTACGACCCGGCCCGGGTGCGCCACGACCGGGATCTCATCTCGATGGCTGATTCCACGACCCTCGCACTCGGCTGCACGCGCCTACGACCACCGGCTTCGCCGGCGGTGCCCGCGCCGGATCGCCACCCGCCAGACCCTTCCGTACGTCCAGTACTCCCGCGGGCGGCTCGGCATTCACGATACGCATCCGAGCACGACGGCCGCGGAATCAACCATCTGGCGTGTGCGCATGCGATGGGGTGTGCTGCTGCCAACCTTCGAGCCGCCCGGGGCGGGCGCGCCGGCGCCCGTCGCCGCCGCGCGCAGGCCGAGCCGGCTTCGACGTGTGGGCGGGCGACCATCTCGCCTCGCCGGCGCCCGTGCTCGACGCGCCGTCGTGCCTGGCCGCGGCCGCCGCGGTCACCACGCGCGTGAGCCTCGGCCTCAGCGTCATGCTCCTGGCGCTGCGCCCGCCGGCGTGGGCGGCCAAGCAGCTGCAGACGATCGACGCGCTGGCGCCCGGACGCCTGCGGCTCGGGGTGGGGCTCGGCGGCGAGTTCCCGGCCGAGTTCGCCGCGGTCGGGGTGCCGGTGAGCGAGCGCGCCCAGCGGGTCGACGCCACGCTGGCGGCGCTCGGCGACCTGCTCGAGGGCCGGCCGGTCCGGGTCGGCGACGTCGACGTCCCCGCGCTGCGCCCGCCGGTGTCGGCCATGCCGCCGGTCTACGTCGGCGGCCGCGGCGAGGCGGCGCTGCACCGCGCGGCCCGCTTCGGCGACGTCTGGCTGCCGATGTGGCTGTCGCCGCAGGAGGTCGCTCGCCGGGCGCAGCGGCTGGCCGAGCTGGCCGGCGAGCACGGACGCCCGACGCCCCGCCTGGCGCTGCTGATCGGCGTGCGGGTCGACGACGACCGCAGCGCCGCGCGCGCCGAGGCCGAGGTGCACCTGCGCGGCATGTACGGCCTCGACCTCTCCGTCGTCGAGCACCGGACCGCGCTCGGCAGCGCCGCCTCGGTGGCCGAGCACCTCGCCGCCCACCGCGACGCCGGGGTGGGCGAGGTCCTGCTCATGCCTCTGGGCGGCGCTCTACTGGCACAGTACGAGCGACTGGCCGAGGTGCGCGCGCTGCTCGGCCGCCAGCCCGCCCACCAAGGAGCCCCCGCTTGAGCGACCGCCCCGCTTACCGCTACGACCCGACCGCGTTTCGCGAGGTCTTCGAACGGCACTTCACCTACATCGCCGGCGTCGAGCGCAACCGCCACCGCTTCGCGTCCCGGCCCGCCCTGCACGACCCGGCCAGCGGACGGCGCTGGACCTACGCCGAGCTGTGGGCTGACGCCGGGCGCCTGGCCGGCGGGTTGCGCGACGCGGGCGTCGGCCCCGGCGACGTCGTCGTCTTCCAGCTCTTCAACGGGCCGCCGTTCGCGCTGCTGTGGCTGGCGGCCCAGCGCCTCGGCGCGGTGGCCGCGCCGATCAACTTCCGCCTCTCGCCGGGCGAGACCGCGTTCGTGCTCGACGACAGCCGCCCGCGGGCGTTCGTCTACGACGCCGCGCTCGCGGCCACCGCGCGCGACGCGCTCGCGCGGGCCGAGCACCGCCCCGGGCTCGTCGCGGTGGCGGGGGAGGCCGCGTTCGACGCGCTGCTGGACGCCGAGCCGCCGGCCTCGCTGCCCGACGCGAGCACCTACGACGAGACGACCCGCCTGTACACGTCGGGCACGACCGGCATGCCGAAGGGCGTGTCGCTGAGCAGCCTCGTCGAGGTGCTCTCGGCCCACGACGTGATCATGCACTTCCCGCTGTCGCCCGAGGACCGCACGCTGAACATGACGCCGTGGTTTCACCGCGGCGGGCTGTACTCGGGCGGGCCCAACCCCGTCTTCTACGTCGGCGCCGAGGCCGTCGCGCTGCGCCAGTTCGACCCCGCGACCGTGCTCGACTGGGTCGCCGAGCACGGGCTGACCTACCTGATCGGCGCGCCGACGAACCTGGCCATGCTGAGCGCCGAGCAGCAGGAGCGCCCGCGCGACCTGTCCACCCTGCGCGGCATCGTGACGATGGGCGCGCCGCTCGATCGCGAGGCCTGCCTGCGCTACCAGCGCCTGCTCACCGCGCGGATCTTCAACGGCTACGGCACGACCGAGGCGTTCTGGAACACGTTCCTGCGTCCGGCCGACCTGCCCGACCACGCGGGCTCGGCGGGCCGCGCCTGCACCGACGACGACGTCGCGGTCGTGCGCATCTACGAGGACCGCGTCGCCGACCCCGGCGACCATGTCGCCCGGGACGGCTCCGAGGTCGGCGAGGTCATCGTGCGCTCGGTCAAGTCCGGCTACGCGTACGTCAACCAGCCCGGCGAGCAGGCGGCGCGCTTCCGCGACGGCTGGCTGTACATCGGCGACCTCGCCACCTGGGACGCCGACGAGTACGTGACGATCGTCGGGCGCAAGGACGACATGATCATCTCGGGCGGCGAGAACGTGCACCCGACCCAGGTCGAGGCGGTGCTCAACGAGCATCCCGGCGTGGCGGACTGCGCGGTCGTCGGGCTGCCCGACGAGCGCTGGGGCGAGATCGTCGTCGCCTACGTCGTGCGCGCGGACGAGACGCTCGACGCCGCGGCGTGCGAGGCGCACTGCGTCGGGCATCCGATGCTCGCCGACTACAAGCGGCCGCGCGCCTACCGGTTCGTCGACGCGCTGCCGATGACCGCGACCGGCAAGAAGGTGCACTACCAGGTGCGCGCGCAGGTGACCGCCGACGCCGCGGCGGACCGGCTGGTGCGCCCGTGAGCGTCGTCGTCACGGAAGCATGGGCGCGGTGACGCCGCTCGGGCACTCGGTGGCCGAGACCTGGGAGGGGCTGGTCGCCGGGCGCTCCGGCGTGCGCACCATCTCGCGCTGCGACGCGTCCGAGCTGCCGGTGCGCATCGCGGGCGAGGTCACCGGCCTCGATCCCGAGGCGTTGATGGGGGCCAAGCGGGCGCGGCGCGCGGCGCGCTTCACCCACCTCGCGGTGGCGGCGGCCCGCGAGGCGGCCGCCGACGCCGGGCTCGAGCTCGCGCCGATGGCCGAGCGGGTGGGCGTGATCGTCAACAGCGCGGTCGGCGGGGCTCCGGAGACGCAGGCCGCGGTCGAGGCGCTGATCGCCGAGGGGCCCCGGGCGGTCAGCCCGACCTACGTCCCGTCGACCATCCCGAACATGCCGGCGTGCGAGGTGGCCATCGACCTGGGCGTGCACGGACCGGTCAGCGCGAGCGCGCTGGCCTGTGCGAGCGGCAACTACGCGCTGCTCGAAGCGCGGCGGCTGATCCTGGCCGGCGAGGCCGACGTCGTGATCGCGGGCGGCACCGACGCGGGGATCGGCGAGGCGATGATCGCGGGATTGGCGAACATGGGGCCGCTGTCGCAGCGCAACGACGAGCCCGAGCGGGCCAGCCGCCCGTTCGACATCGACCGCGACGGGTTCGTCTTCGGCGAGGGCGCGGTGCTGCTCGTCCTGGAGTCCGCCGAGCATGCCCGGGCGCGCGGGGCGCGCGTGTACGGCACCGTGCTGGGCGGGGCGCTGACCAGCGACGGGTTCCACCTCAGCGCGCCCGAGCCGACGGGCGCGTACGCGGCGCGGGCGATCGAGCTGGCGCTGGCGCGGACCGCGACGGCGCCCGACGAGGTCGACTACATCTGCGCACATGGGACCGGCACGCGGGCCAACGACGTGACCGAGACGCGGGCCATCCGCACCGCGTTCGGCGCCGCCGCCGACGGCGTGGCGGTGAGCTCGCCGAAGTCGATGGTCGGCCACCTCATCGCGGCCGCCGGCGCGCTGTCGGCGCTGACCTGCCTGCTGGCGATGCGCGACGGCGTCATCCCGCCGACGACCAACCTCGACACGCCCGACCCGGAGTGCGACCTCGACCACGTCGCGCTGCGCGCCCGCCCGGGGCCGGTCCGCACCGCGGTCGTCAACGCGTTCGGCTTCGGCGGCCAGAACTGCGTGGTCGTGCTGCGCGCACCCTGACGGTTCTCGTGGCCTGCCCCGCAGCACGCGGAGTCGATGACGTCCTGCTCATCGCGGGGGGCGCGTTCGTGGGCTTGGCGACCTGCATGATCGTCTCAGACGCCTGCTTCGGGCTGCCCGCGATGGACCGCGGTCGCGCCGACCCAGGCACGCCGCGCGCAGGCTTCTGCGCGCCCGTCGACCACTGGTGGCGCTGGATCGTGCTGCCACTCGTGGCCATCGTGCTGAGCTATGGCTTGTCGCGACTCATGCGCAGGGTGCCGTACCGCCGACTGATCGCGCTGGCGTTGGTCGTTGTGGTCGCGGTGGCCTACGTGGTGGTCGCGCACAACCTGGTCTATTACATCCCGGTGTAGACCGTGGTATGCGAGCCAGTGGATACAAGTCCCATCATCAAGCCGCTCAAGGCGATGGAGAGAGAACGCGGCGCTCGCGGTGCTGACTGGAACGACGTGATCCTGCGGCCGCTGTTCTCCGTATCCGACATCCCCGCCTGATGATCGGGTGACCCTGAGGCAGCAATTCGAGAACGCGAGTCCGGCGGCGAAGATCGCGGCCGGACTCGCCGCCCTGATCGCCCTTGCGCTCCTGGTGCTCGTCGCCGCCGGAGCGTTCAGACACGATGCCCCCAGGCCGACCTTCTTCGAGCGCCTCGCGCTCGATGTCGGCTTCGTGCCGAGCAGCAGTTGCATGCTCAAGGTGAGGTCGCCGGACCCCGACCTCGCGCGCCGGTGGCCGGCCAGCCAACAGACCGCCGCGCTCTTTTGTGTGGCGGGCAATGGCTTCGTCAACGGCGACATCCACTACGTGCGGTTCGCGACGCTTAGGGCCTTGGCCAAGTCCCTGTCCAAGCGGCCTCCGCAGGAGATCTACTGCACGTTCGGTCCCCACGCCGTCCTCGACGTTGACTCGCCGAAGTTCCGGCGTATGTGCAAGCTTCGCAACGGAGTGCTGCATCCCGCGGGCAAGTAACCCCGCGCGCTGAGTGCGATCAGGCACGGCCGCTCAGTCGTCCGCAGCCGCAGATGACCCCGGTTCCGGTAACCGGCCCCGGTGCCCGGCGGATGATCGCGACCGTGTTGGAGGACGAGGTTGCCGACTACATCGAGCGGTTTACCGACGAGCGCGCGAGCCCGCCCTCTCAGAATCCATTGGCACATAGCTCCGGGCGGACCCGAACCGCGCTCGGGGGTACTGCTACCGCCCTGGTCACAGTGGATCAGCAAGCATCGCAGGCGTTACGTAGGAACCAGCGTCCTACCGGCTGTTGTCGGCAGCCCGCCCGGGTGAACGTTGCCGGTTACGGCACCAACCGGTCGCACCACGACGTTGATCTAGGTGTTACACCCGGTGCTACACTGTGGGGGATGCCGAGTCCACACAAGCGGATGGGCCTTGTCCTCGACGAGCCGATGCGCGACGCCTTGGACACGGTGCGCTCCCGCGTACCCGCCCCGTCTCAGTCAGCGCTGGCGCGCCTGGCCGTCTTTGAAGGCGCCGCACTCAACGCGGTCCTCGACGCGGCCTCAAGCGCCGGCGACCGCGACGCGATCGATGCGATGCGCGCGCTGCGGCGCGTGCTCAGCGATCTGGAGACGCTGCCGGTTGCGGTCAAGGCCGACGTGCTCGTCGAGATCGACCGCGCGATCGCGGACAGCGGCGTGACCGACCGCCGCCGCCGCCAGCTCGCGCTGCTGCGCGCCCCCAGCGCGCACGGCCGCGCGGCGCTTGCGGCCCGCGAGCGCCTGGAGGCCTTCGACCCGCTCGACGCCTGAGCCGCCACAATGCGCTGGCTCGTGGACACCTCAGCGTGGGCGCGGCGCGACATCCCTGAGATCGCCGAGCAGATCGCCGCGATCCTCGCCGAGGACCCGCGCAGCGAGCTGGCGCTGTCAGGTCCGGTCCTGCTCGAGCTGCTGCGCGGCCCCCAGGGCGCGGCCGTCGCCGCCGAGCGCCGCGACCTCGAGAGCGCGATGGTGCGCGTCGCGCTTGATGAGCAGATCGTCACGGCGGCCGCCGACGCGATGGTGCGTCTGGCCGAGCACGCTCCCGACGCCCACCGGCTGCCCGTCGCCGACCTGCTGACCGCCGCGCTGGCTGACCGCCATCGCTGCGGCATCATCCACGTTGACGCCCACTTCGGCGCGCTGGCACGCCACAGCGGCCTGACCTTCGAGCACCGCCAACTGCACCTACCGCCAGTCACCCCGGACCGCGACCATCCCGCCGCCCGCCAGCGCCAGCTGCGCCGCGACCTGGCCCAGCTCCTGCACCGCCTACCCGCCGAGGACGCCGAGCGGCTGCTCGAGCGCAGCATCGCCGAGGCCCGTCAGGCGGCCGGAGCCGACAGCGCAAGCCGATGACAGTCGTGGGTTCTTGATGTCCACGTGCGCGCGATGGACAACCGCGCGGCCATATCAGGTCAGCGTCACGCCGCGCAGCTTGGCCGGATCGGTGACGAGGTCGATCTCGACGATGCGCCCGTCGGCGATGGTCATCCCGGCCACGCCGAGCACGCGGCCGCCGCGGGCGGCGACGATGCCCGCGCCGCCGTTGACGATCGCCTGCCGCGCGATCGCGGCGAACCGCGGGCCGCCGCCGAGCGCGCGCCGGGCCACGGCCTCGGCGCCGACGACCGGCGCCGCCGGCCCGGCTCCCGTGTCCTGGCGGAAGACGACGTCGGGGTCGAGGATCGCCATCAGCGCCTCGAAGTCGCCCTCGCGGGCTGCGCGCAGGAACGCGTCGACGAGCTCCTGCTGGCGTTCGAGGTCGGCGTCGGAGACCGGCGCGCCGCGGGTCCGGCGGCGGGCCCGGCTGGCCAGCTGGCGGGCGGCGTCGGGCGACGTCTCGATGATCGGCGCGATCTCGGAGAACGGCACGCCGAACATGTCGTGCAGGACGAAGGCCAGGCGCTCCTTGGGGGCCAGCGTCTCGAGCACGACCAGCAGGGCGAGGCCGACCGAGTCGGCCAGCAGCGCCTCGCGCTCGGGGTCCGGGGCGCCGGTGTCGACCGTGACGATCGGCTCGGGCACCCAGCTGCCGACGTAGTCCTCCCGGCGCCGGTTGCGCGCCTTGAGCATGTCGAGCGCCACGCGCGCGACGACCGTGGTCAGCCAGCCGGGCAGGTTGTCGATGCCGTCCGTATCGCTGCGGGCCAGGCGCAGCCACGCCTCCTGCACGGCGTCGTCGGCCTCGCTGGCCGAGCCGAGCATCCGGTAGGCGACCGCGCGCAGCCGCGGCCGCTGGGCCTCGAACTCGCCGGCGATCACGTCGTGGTGGTCCATTGCTCTGTCACATCCTCGCGCCGGGTGTCGTCACCTGCTTGACGACGCTGCCCGCAGCGATGTGACGAAGCCCAGGAGGACCTGCTCCCATGACGACATCTCACCCCTCGTCGACCGCTCTCGCGACGCGCCGTGGGCGCCTCACGCTGGCCCTGCTGTGCGCGATCGCGTTCCTCGACTTCGTCGACGCGTCGATCGTCAACGTCGCGCTGCCGTCGATCCGCCGCGACCTCGGCTTCTCGGTGTCGGATCTGCAGTGGGTCGTCAGCGGCTACCTGCTCACCTACGGCGGCTGCATGCTGCTCGGCGGCCGGGCCGCGGACCTCGCCGGCCGGCGGCGCGTGCTCGTCGCGGGCACCGTCGTGTTCGCGCTCGCGTCGCTCACCGGCGGGCTGGCGCAGAGCTCCGGCATGCTCGTCGGCGCGCGCATGGCCCAGGGCGTGGGGGCGGCGCTGATGCTGCCCGCCGCGTTGTCGCTGCTGACCACGACGTTCACCGGGCGCGACCGCCACACGGCCCTTGGCGTGTGGGGCGGCGTCGCCGGGTTCGCCTCGGCGGTCGGGGTGCTGCTCGGCGGCGTGCTGTCGGAGGGACCGGGCTGGCGCTGGGTGCTGCTCGTCAACGAGCCGGTCTGCGTGCTGGCCATCGCGGCGGCCCTGCTGCTGTTCGCGAACGACCGGCGGCGGCCGGACCTGCGGCGCCTCGACGTGCGCGGCGCGCTGCTGAGCACCGTCGGGATGCTGCTGCTCGTCTACACGCTGGTGAAGGCACCGGACGTGGGGTGGGGCAACGTGCGCACGGCCGCCGGTCTGGCCGGGGCGGCGGCGCTGCTGGCCGTGTTCGTGCTCAACGAGGCGCGTGTGCGCAACCCGCTGCTGCCGCTGTCGGTCTTCCGGGTGCGCGGGCTGGCGGCGGCCGACGTCACGCAGCTGATCGCGGTCGCCGGGATCCTGTCGATGTTCTTCTTCCTGACCCTGTACATGCAGAACGTCCTCGGGTGGTCGCAGATCCAGTCCGGGCTCGCGTACCTGCCGCTGTGCTTCGGCGTGGCGGTGGCGGCGGGGGTCTCGTCGCAGCTGCTGGTGCGGGTCGGCACGCGCGCGGTCGCGGTGGCCGGAGCGGTGCTGGCGGCGGGCGGGGTGTTCTGGCTGTCGCGCGTGCCGGTCGACGGCTCGTATCTCGCCGACTTGCTGCCGGGGCTGATGATCGCGGCGGTCGGGCTCGGCACGGTGTTCGTGGCGGTCACGACCGCGGCCAACGAGGGCGTCGCCCGCGAGCAGGCCGGGCTCGCCGCGGCGCTGCTGAACGCCTCGCAGCAGGTGGGCGGGGCGCTCGGGTTGGCGGTGTTCTCGGCCATCGCGACGTCGCGCACGCACCATCTGGCCGCCGGCGCGTCCGCCTCGACCGCCGAGGCGCTGACCGGCGGCCTGCGCTGGGGGCTGCTGGCCGGCGCCATCGCGCTGGCCGCGGCGGCGGTGCTGGCGCTGCGGCTCGCGAACACGCGGGGCCAGACGGCGGCGGACGACGGCGCGGCGGCGGCGCGGCCGGTGGCGGAGGCGGCTTGAATGTGGGTGGTCTGCGACCGAATGGAGGACGGCAGATGGCGACGGTGAGCGTGCGGTACATCGTGGACGACGTCGACGAGGCGATCGCCTTCTACACCGGGCAGCTGGGCTTCGAGGTGGTGATGCATCCGGCGCCGCCGTTCGCGATGCTCGCCCGCGGCGACCTGCGGCTGCTGCTGAGCGCGCCGAGCGGCCAGGGCGGCGGCGGGCAGGTCCTGCCCGGCGACCGCCGGCCCGAGCCCGGCGGCTGGAACCGGTTTCAGCTCGAGGTCGCCGACCTCGAGGCCGAGGTCGAGCGGCTGCGGGCGGCGGGCGCGAGGTTGCGCAGCGACATCGTCCGCGGCATCGGCGGCGACCAGGTCCTCGTCGACGATCCCTCGGGCAACCCGGTCGAGCTCTTCGCTGCGCATCCGGCCGGGTAGCGGCCGGGCCCGGAGCGCTACGACGGGCGGTAGCGGCGCGGCTCGAGCGGCCGGCGGCGCTGGTCGATCGCGTCGCGCAGCGTCCGGGCGTCGCCGATGCGCAGCAGCAGCTCCACGCGCCCGGGCTGGTCGTGGCCGAAGCGCTGTGTGTCGAAGGCGACGGTCAGGCCGTCGTCGCCGGCCGCGACGTCGAGGTCGGCCGCGTCCCCGCTGTCCCACGTGACGTCGACCAGCGCCGCGCCCATGCCGTAGACCGCCAGCCGCTGCTGGCTGAGCGCGATCGCCGCGATGGTGCCCGTCCGGCGCGCGCGGCCGCCGGCGCCGTCGATGCGCGTGATCGTGGCCGGGATGCCCTCGGCCATGAGCACCAGCCGCTCCTGCTCGAGCCGCTGGCGCAGATCGGCCGGGAAGCTTCCCTTCTTGAGGAACAGCCGTCGCAGAAGTCCGATGCGGCCAGTCTAGATCGCCGCTGGCTCCCGTCGACGGCGTGGGCGGCGCATCAGTCCACCGCGGCGGTGTAGCGGCGCCCGTCGGGCCCGGCGATGCGGACGGTGTAGGTGCCGTCGGCGCGCAGGGGCAGCGACGCCCGGTCGCCGGAGCGGGCGGTGTCGCGCCGCACCGTGCCGGTGGCCGCGTCGGTCACCACGACCCTCACCGGCTGCTCGAGGGCGCGGACGACGAGCCGGACGTCGTCGTCTAGGGGCGCGACGGCGTGCGCGTCGACCCCGCGGTCGGTGATGCCGAGGAGGGGCGCGGCGCCGTCCGACAGCGTGGCCTCCTGGTCGGCGCCCAGCGCGTCGCCGAGCCGCGTGAGGCCGCCGTCGACGATCGTCGCGGCCGCCGTGCCCGGCGCGACGTCGCCGGAGCGGGGACTGCCACGGCGGTGCCGCCCGAGCGCTCGACCGCTGCCAGCACCGGGCCCGGGATCGCCTCGCCGATGCGGATCATCGAGACCATCGCGCCCGTCTGGGCCGCCTCGTCGATGCGGGCGACCAGCGCCGCGGCGTCGCCGATGCGGTTGGTGACGATGACCACGCCCGCTGACCGCTGGGCGCGTCGTCGTTGGCCAGCAGCGCGGTGGCCGAGGCCACGGCGTCCGCCGGGGCCTGACCTGGGCCCTCGGCCGCGGCGGCGACGGCCACGGGGCGGCCGGCGCCGCGCGGCTGGCCGCGGCCACCGGGACGGGCGCCGGCCGCGGCTGGCCCGCCGTGTCGCCCGGCGACTCGTGGTCGCCGCCCGGCGGGACCTGGTCGGCGGGGGTCGAGGTGGTGCCGGCCGGGTCAGGCTGGGCCACCACGGACGGGTCGTCCGCGCGCTCGACGCCGGGCGTCACCGTCGTGGACGGGTCGCCGGCGCGGTCGCCCGTGCGGGCGTCGTCGATCCGGGCGCCGCGGGGCGCGGTGAAGTCGTCCGGGTCCTGGTCGCCGGTCGTGCTGTCGAACGTCAGGACCGACACGCGGTCGTCGGCGGTGAGCCGCCGCAGCAGGCCGCGACCGGCCGCTTGGGCGGCGTCGTCGCCCGGGCTGGTGTCGATCGCCGCGACGACGCTGCGGGCATTGCACACGCTCGCGCGGTCCATCGTCAGCACGCAGGCCATCTTGCTCCCGTCGGCGACCCCGTAGCGCTGGATCAGCTCGCTGCGCAGCACCGCCCACTGGCGGCGGGCCTCGGCGACCGCGCCGTCGACCGCGCGCCGTGCGTTCGTCGTGCCGTCGACGGTGATCTTCGCCCGCGGCGTGATCGGGTCGCTGACGCTTCCGGAGAGCGGGTCGATCAGCTCCTTGTCCTTGTTGAGGCCGCTGCTGCTGTCGCCGTGCTTCACGCGCCCGACGCACGCGCCGACGAGCGGGACGTTGACGAGCGTGTAGCAGCCGCCGGTGAAGTCGGCGGGGATCTCGGCGTCGGCGGGCGGCGTGCCGCGGCGCAGGTCGAGGAACGGCGCGACCGCGCCGATGCCGAGGCCGGGCGGGTTGTCGACCGACAGCGGCCGGGCCGGGTCGGCGCGGTCAGCCCAGTTGGTGTGCGAGTAGAAGTCCTCGGCCATGTGCAGGACGTAGCCCCACGGCTCGAGCACGTTGCACTTCGGGTTGCCGAGCAGGGCGACGCCGTTGAAGGTGCACGAGCCGACGTCGGCGGCGGCCACCTTGCCGTCGCGGCCGACCAGGTTGCGCGACTCCCTGAGCGCGCCCCAGAGCGGCGTCCCCGCTGGCAGGCGCGCCGCGTTGAAGGTGGCGCCGGGCGTGCCGACGACACCGTCGTAGAGCATCGCGCGCCCCCACCGGATGCAGTCGTGCAGGGCGTTGAGCGCCTGCGTGCGCGACCGCTTGTAGCGCTTGCCGCCGTTGCTGGCGGGCTGGAGGTAGTCGGCGTTGTCGCAGTGCCAGAAGTCCTCGTCGCTGAGCTTGTGCATCATCAGGTTGTCGGCCGCGCCGACGCCGCCCCACGTGCCGCCCTTGCCGGCGACGTTGTCGAGCGAGACCGGCTGGAAGCAGGCCGGGGCCTGCTGTCCGGCGCCGCACTGCAGCGCGAGCCGCGTGATGCGCTCGTGCTCGGAGCGCTGGTCGAGAAGGTTGTTGACCGTGCCGAACGCGAAGGCCGACGACGGGGCCAGCGCCGCGCCGGTCAGTGCGATGGCGCCGATCGCGCTCAGGCGGCGGCGCAGCGGTGACGACATGATGGGGGACACCGTCCGAGAATCGGACGCGGACCGCCGGACTTGAGGTGCCTCAGGCTCCGGCGGACGTCGACGGGAACGAGCGCGGACGACTGGCGCGCGCCCCGTCGAAACGGATAGGGTCGCCCGAATGAGTCTCCGCCGTCTCGTTCTTGCGCTGGCCGCGACCGCTGCGACGCTCGCGCTGGTGGCGCCGCCCGCGCCGGCGGCCCGCGACCCGCTGACGCCGGTCATCGCCTCGATGGTGCCGCAGCGCCAAGTCGTCGCGGTCCGCGGGTCCGACGGCCGCTTCCACGTGCTCTACGAGCTCATGCTGACCAACTCCGTGGGCTCGCCGGCGACGCTCGGTCCGGTGCGCATCGTGGACGCCGCCAGCCGGCGGACGGTGCGGCGGCTGTCCGTGAAGGAGATGATCGGCACCGGCGCGCTGCACCAGCTCGATCGCCGCGACGTCAAGACGGCGAAGCTGCCGGTCGGCGCGTCGCGGCTGCTGACGCTCGACGTCAGCTTCCGCTCACGCCAGGCCATCCCGCGGCGGCTGACCCACCGCTTCCAGGTAGCGGCCCGCGACCCGCTGACGAGCCGGCCGCGGCACTTCGCCTACGACGCGGCGCGCGTGGCGCTCTCGCGGCGCCGCCCGCCCGTGTACGCGCCGCCGCTGGAGGGCAACGGGTGGATCGCCTCGGACGGCTGCTGCGCCCCGTCCGGGCACGTCAACGCCATGCTCGGCCTCAACGGCAAGATGCAGGCCTCCGAGCGCTTCGCGATCGACTGGCTGCGCATCGACGCCGCCGGCCGGATGTACCAGGGGGATCCGAGCGACCCGGCCAACTGGTTCTCCTACGGCGCGCCGATCAAGGCGATGGGGCCGGGCGTCGTGACCGTCGCCCGCGACGGACAGCCCGACCAGACGCCAGGCCGGATGCCGAGCGACCTCGAGTTCGCCCAGCTGCCGGGCAACCTCGTGGTCGTGCGCGGCCAGGGCGGGCTCAGCCAGGTCTACGCCCATCTGGCGCCGGGCAGCGTCAGCGTGAAGGCCGGCGACCGCGTGCAGGCCGGGACGGTGCTCGGGCGGCTGGGCAACACCGGCGCGTCGCTGGCCCCGCACCTCCACGTCCACGTCGTCAACGGGCCCAACGCGGCCACGTCCGACGGGTTCCCGTACACGCTCACGGCGTTCTCGCTGGCCGGGCAGGCCAACGTGAACCAGCTGCTGGCCGCGATTCAGGGCGAGGCGAGCTTCCCGACGGCGGATCAGCTGCATCCGGTGGCCCGTCGCGCCGAGCTGCCGCTCGGCTTCGCGATCGTGGACTTCTGATCAGCGCGCGGCCGCGCCCGCCTCGAGCTCTCCGAGCGGCGTGGCGGGCGGAGCGCCGTGCAGGTACTCCGCCGCGATGGCGCCCCAGTCGGCGCCGGCCCGCAGCTGTCCGAGGACGATCGCCACGATCCCGTGCATGCGGCGGATGAGCAGCGACTCGGGCGGCAGGGCGAACTGGTGGACCTGCTCGCGCTCGCGGGCCGCCTGCTCGGGGTCGGGCCGGTCGCGGTCGCGGCCGGGCCGGCGGCCGCTGGGATCGCCGAACCGGCGGAAGCCGGGCTTGGCGTACCAGCTCGTGGCCATGCGCATCACGGTGAGCGCCCAGTCGGCGTCGACGGCGTCGGCGCGCTCCGCGGGCAGGTAGCCGGCCGCGGTCAGCGTTGCCTTCATCCGCTCGGGATCGCCGTCGCGCACCGCGCGCGCCACGGCGCGCTCGCGGTCGAGATGCGCCGGCGGGATGTCGCGCAGCAGCCCGAAGTCCAGGAAGCACACCCGCTGATCCTCGGCGAGCAGGTAGTTGCCGGGATGGGGGTCGCCGAGCGCGATGTGGTGGCGGTAGAGCAGCCCGAAGAAGAACCGGAAGACGATCTCGCCGTAGCGGTCGCGCACCGCCTCGTCGTCCCGGCGGACCGCCTCGAAGCGCTCGCCCTCGACGTACTCGGACACCAGCATGCGCCGCGTCGACAGGTCGGTGAGGACGTGGGGGATCCGGACGAACGGATGGCCGCGCATGAGCCGTTCGATGCGCCGCTGGCTCTGCGCCTCGAGCTCGTAGTCGAGCTCCTCGCCGATGCGGGCTCGCAGCTCCGCGGCCAGCGCCCGGCCGTCGAGGCCGGGCGCGAGGCGCTTGACCAGCGGCAGCAGCAGGGTCGCGTTGCGCAGGTCGGTCTCGACCGCCTCGGCCACGCCGGGGTACTGGACCTTCACCGCGACCACCTGTCCGTCCCTGGTCGTCGCGCGGTGGACCTGGCCGATCGACGCCGCGGCGAACGCGCGCGGCTCGAAGTCGGCGAAGACGCCGGAGATCGGGCCACCGAGCCTCCTCGCGCATGAGCTTCTCGAGCTTGGGGAACGGCACCGGCGGCGTCGTCGCGCAGCGCGGCGAGCCGTCGCTGGAGGTCGTCGCGCTGGTCCTCGGGCAGGCCGTCGAAGTCGACCATCGAGAGCAGCTGGCCGACCTTCATCGCGGCACCGCGCATCTGGCCGAGCTGGGTCACGAGCTGCTCGACGAGCGCGGCCGTGCGATCGTTGCGCGCCGCCTGGGCGCGCTCGGGCGTGCGCACGCGGTTGGCGGCGCGCATCCCGGCCCAGCGCAGCCCTGGCCGGCCACGAGGCCGCCGACGCGGGCGGTCCGCGCGACCCGGCTCGTGGGCAGCGCGCCCGCCTCGGGCGGTGGCTCGCGATCGTCGGCGTTCACCCGAACGAGGGTATGGGCTCACCCCTCGGCCGGTGACCGCACCGCCACGACTTCGAGCTCGCCGAGTCGCGCGAAGTCATTCGGGTTGCACGTATAGACGGGCAGATCGTGGCCGAGCGCGACGGCGCCGATCAACAGATCGACAGCGCGACGGCCACGAGCCTTGCGCCCCGAAGCGACGGCCGCTGCGTAGATTCGCCCGTAGGCGCGTGCGCTCAGGGCGTCGAACGGCATAGGGTCAAAGGTCGCCTCGACGCGCTGAAGCCGGTCCTGCCGGCGGGCACGCTCGGTCGAGTCGCTGGTGGCGTGCGGACCGGCTGCGAGCTCGGCCAGCGTCACGGCGCTGATGGCCAGCTGCTCGGGCAGGTCTCCAGCGTCGATGCGCTCCAGCGCGATGACCACCGACGTGTCGAGAAGCCCGCGCCGATGGCGGGGCTCAGGCACGCGGCGTGGCGTCCTGATCCAGCGTGGCGTCCAGGTCGTCGCGCAGGCGCCTGCCGTCGATCGCGGGTGCGCCGGCGAACGCGCGCACCACCGCATCGGCTTCGACGAATCGCCTCGGCTCGAGCGGCGACAGCTCACCGACCGGGACACCGTGGCGCGTCACGACGAAGCTCTCGCCGCGGTCAAGCGCGCGCATGATCTCGCCACTGGCGTTGCGCAGCTCACGCTGTGTGATCGTCCGGGCCACGACCGTGACTGTAGCACGGGTGCTACGAGGGTCCGGCAGCATGGATCGCGCTCGCGAGGACGGTTCAGCGTGCTCGCGGCTCGCGCGCTCAGGGCAGGAGCGCCGATTGCGGCTGGGCGGCCATCCCGCGGCGCTCGGCCAGCCGGTCGAGCATCAGCGCGGTGTCGGCGATGGCCACGCCGGTGAGGTGCTCGTCGCGGGCCTCGAAGTCCTCGACGATCGCCTGCACCGCCGCCGTGTAGGCCGTCTCGTCGTGGGCAGCGAGGGCGGCGATGGCGTCGCCGGCGCGCACGAACGCCGGCGAGCCCGCGCGCATCGCGTCGGCGGCCCGAGTGGCGAGCGCATCGTCGCCGTCGACCAGCGCGGCGATCGCGAGGACGTACCAGGAGGGCGGCGAGTCGGCCTGCGCGCCGACCTGCGCGCGGGCGTAGGCCGCCTCGTCGGCGCCGTCGCCGGCGAGGACGGCCGCCTTGAGCATGCCGATGAGCCGGCCGAAGCTGCGCGCCGGGGCCAGCTCCCACGAGGCCCGGTAGTGCGCCGCTGCCGCGCGCATGTGGCGCGCGGCGGCCGCGACATCGCCCGCGAGCAGCAGGCGCTGACCCTCGCGCTCGGCCGCGATCGCTGCGTTGAGCTCATCCAGGTGAGGACCGGGCTCCAGGGCCACGCAGGGACCGTACCCTGCGCGCCGCGCCCCCGTCGCGAGGTCGATCCGCGCGCCGGTCAGCCGGTCCCCGGGAGTTGCACCGGATGCCCGGGGGCGATCTTCTGCGCGATGCGCACGAGCACCGTCTCGCTGGGGTTGCCGGCGTCGAAGTCGGCGTCGATGGCCTTCGTGGCGACGATCGCGATCGACAGGCGCTGCTCGGGGAGGTAGGCCATCACGCCGCCGTAGTTGTTGACGTAGGGGTTCTGGACCCGCCAGTCGCCGGCCAACAGGAGCCCCAGCCCGTAGGACAGATCGGGGAGCGGGGTCTTGATCACGGCGGGGCGCTCGACGAGCTGGCGCTCGCTGGCGCGCGAGATCAGCTTGGCGCCGAGGATCCAGCGCGCCGAGGTGGCGACGTCGTCGATCGTGCTCACCATCAGCTGCCCCTGGCCCAGGCCCCACGACGGGCTCCAGGAGGTGGTGTCCTCGTAGGGTCCGCGATCGGTGCCGTAGGCGTGCAGCGCGGGGGCGGGCATCTTCGCCGTGCGGGTGATCGTCGTGTGGCGCAGCCCCAGCGGGCGGAAGATGCGCCGCCGGACGACCGTCGCGAACGGCTTGCCGGTGACCGCCGTGATGACCTGGCCCAGCAGCAGGAAGTTCGTGTGGGCGTAGTGGAAGCAGGCGCCGGGCTCGCAGATCAGCGGCTGCGCGAAGGCGTGGTCGAGCAGCTCCTGGTCGTTCCAGAGCCGGAACGGGTTGGCGTAGAGGATGTCGGCGAACGCCGGGTTGCCCTGGATCCAGTCCGGATAGCCCGAGATGGCGTGGCCGAGCATCCGCAGCGTGACCCGGTCGGCGTTGGGCACGCCGCTGTCGGGCAGGTACTTCGACAGGGGGTCGTCGAGGTCCAGCCGGCCCTGCTCCTGCAGCTGCAGCAGGATCGTCGTGATGTACGGGATGCTCTCGGAGCCCATGCGGAAGTGCATGTCGCGCGTGGCGGGCACGCCGGTCATCGACTCGCCGAGCGCAGCCGTGACCACGTGGCGGTGGCCGCGGTCGACGCGCAGGATCATCGCGGCGAGGTGCTGCTCGCGCATCACGCTGCGCGCGACCGACACGATCTCGCGGGCCTCGGCGCCGCGGGGCGCGGCCGAGACGGGCTGGGCGGCGACCGCCGCGATCGACAGCGCGGCTACGGCGGCGGTCAGCGCGATCCAACGCCGACGGGGGCCTGCGAGAAGGTCGAGCATGCGGGTATCCAACCAGGTGGCGCTCGCGGTCGGCGCGGGCCGATCGCTGCGGCCTACTACGGATCGGCGATCGGGCGCGCTGCGGATGGCGCGCCGCGCCGCGCACGACAACCATGCCAGGCACCGAACGAGCGCTTCGACAAGGATGGTCATGCAGCACACAGAGCAGGAGGACGGCGAGCTCTCCCGGCGGGATGTCCTCCGGGCGTCCGGAGCGGCTTTGGGCGGCTTGGCGCTCGGAGGCGCCGTGGCGGGCACGCAGCGTGACGCCGCGCTCGCCAGCGCCGTGCGCAGCAGGACGTCCGCGACGCAGCAGTGCGACGAGAACGGGTGCGACTACCCGGTGAATCCCAAGTCCACCCGGCGCTACAGCTACCCGGACGGGCTGAAGCGGTTCACGCGGGCCATGCAGCCCGACCTCGCGCACGACGAGATGAGAATCACCTTCCTGGGGAGCGCGTTCCCCACGGCCCCGGGACGCCGCGCCCAGCAGATGATGAGCATCTTCGTGGAGGTCGGCCCGTGGGTGCGGGACCCGGGCGGGGGATTCGGCAAGGCGACGGACTCGTTCATCTTCGACTGCGGAGCCGGGTCGATCATGAACTACGGCGCGATGGGGATCGCGCTGAGCAGGATGGACAAGATCTTCCTCTGTCACCTGCACGGCGATCACATCAGCGACCTCACGCCGATCTACTGCTTCGGTCCGGCGTACGACCGGCACTGGCCACTGTACGTGTGGGGTCAGGGCCGTTCTGGGGTGGCCAACCCGAGCGGGAGCCCGCAGTACTACGAGGACGGCCTCAACGACTTCTGCCGGCACTTCCGGGAAGCGATGCGGTGGCACACCGAGGCCTTCAGCTTCCTTCCGACCAGCTACCCGGGATACGTCATCCCCACCCAGCAGGACTGGAACACCCCGGTGCCCCTTCAGCCGATCGGCGACGATGCCGCCAACGACGGCTACGGGCTCGTGCCGATCGAGCTGGACTGGACGAAGACCGGCCTCGACGCGAACGGGCGCCCCGACGGCAGCAACGTCGCCTACCGCCACAACGGCGTCACGATCACGCACTTCCCGGTGGTGCACGACCGGAAGGGCTCGATCGGCTACAAGCTCGAGTGGAACGGCCTGTCGATGATCTACGAGCGACACCAGGCCGGACCGTCAGCATCCAGCACGCCCGCAACGGCGGCCGCGGCGTGGACGTGTTCATCCACGAGATGATCCTTGCGCCGGAGCTGCTCGCGATGAAGAACATGGGCCTCGCGTTCCCCGACTACTCGGTCCCCGGCTTCCGCAGGCTCGTCGACGGAACGGCCTACGTCGAGGCGAACGCGCACACCCCGCAAGGCGCGTTCGGGTACCTGCTGAGCCAGATCGATCCTCGCCCCTGCCTCACCGTCGTCACGCACTTCCCGGTGGCGGACGACACCGTCAAATGCGCCATGAACAGCGTGCGGGAGCACTTCCCCCGCGGGAAGTACCCGAGATTCGGCCAGGACATCACCTGGTCGACCGATCTCATGGTGCTGAAGGTGAAAGAAGGGCAAGAACGGCAAGCCGCCCAAGATCGAGCAGATGATGGCCACGGTCTCCGACTACACCTACGCCGCACCGCAGAACGTGCACTCGCCGCTCGGTCCGGCGAAGTACCCGAGCGCGACGGCGCAGCTGGACACGACGAACATGATCGCGCCGGGCGCGGACACCTACTGCGAGAACGGCTATTGACGCCGGGCGTCAGGGCAGCCGTTCGCGCAGCAGGGCGATGTGGGCGGGCCGGATGCCGCAGCAGCCGCCGATGATCTGGGCGCCCTGCGCAACCCAGCCGAGGGCCGCGTCCGCGTAGGCCTCCGGGCTGATGTCGTAGAAGATCCAGTTCGGCGGCTCCCACCCTCCGTGGTGGGCGTAGGCGCCGATGACGCCGTCCCAGCGCTCGCGGATCTGCGTCAAAGCGGGAGCGATGTCGGCGACGTCGGTGTGCATCGCGTTGACGGCCATCACACCCGGCTGCACGAGCTCCGCGACGAGGCGGCCGAGGTCCTCGTGGTGCTCCCAGCCGCCCTCGCCCGACCAGGCGGTCATGCCGAGCCAGACGGGCAGGCCGCTCTCGGCCGCCGCCTGGGCCGCGGGCCGGCCGTAGTAGGCGTCCGGGATCATCTCGAGCGCGAACAGGTCGACGCCGGCCTCCGCCTGGATGGCCACCTGCTCGCGGAACGCGGCGAGGACGGTGTCCGGATCGGGCTGCGGATCGGGCAGGCCCTCGGCGCTGTGCGGTGACAGCGATCCGGCGACGAGCACCGGCCGGTCCGCGGCGTTGTCGCGCGCCTGGCGCGCGGTCTCGACCGCGCGGCGGTTGATCTCCGCCACCTGGTCGCCGAAGCCGGCGGGCTCGAGCGCGAGCCGGTTGGAGGGGAACGTGTTGGCGGTGACCACCTCGGCCCCCGCGCGGATGTAGTCCTCGTGGACGCCGCGCACGACGTCCTGGTGGTCGAGCACGGCCACGCCGCACCAGACGGCACCGTTCATCGGCACGCCGCGGGCCTCGAGCTCGGTCCCGGTGCCGCCGTCGATCAGGATCACTTCGCCCGCCGCGAGCCGCCGGTTGAATTCGTCGATCATCGTGCCTCCGGGTTTCGAGGTGCGGCGGACAGGGTTGCCCGCGGGGGCGGGACTCTCGTGGCGCAGCGCGCCGGCGTCAAGGCCCGCGTCATCATGGGCGGGTGCTGCTCGCCGACCTCGCCCGAACCTCGCAGGCCGTCGGTGCCACCCGATCGCGGACCGCGAAGACCGACGCGCTGGCCGCGGCGCTGGCGCAACTGGAGCCCGACGAGATCGAGGCCGGCGTCGCGTTCCTGTCCGGCGAGCTGCGCCAGCGGCAGATCGGCGTGGGGTGGGCGGCGCTGCGGGACGCCCCGCCGCCGGCCACGCGAGCGCCGACCCTCACGGTCCACGACGCAGACACGGCGTTCGCGCGGATCGGGAGCATGAGCGGGCCGGGGTCGCAGACCACGCGCCGCCAAGCGCTGCACGCGCTGTTCGCGCAGGCCACGTCCGACGAGCAGACCTACCTCAGGCGGCTGCTGAGCGGCGACCTGCGCCAGGGTGCGCTCGAGGGCCTCATGGTCCAGGCGCTGGCCAAGGCCACGGCGACCACCGCCGAGCGCGTCCACCGCGCGTTCATGCTGCGCGGCGACCTGCGGGCCGTGGCCCACGCCGCGCTCACCGAGGGGCCGCAGGCGCTCGAGCGCTTCACGCTCGACGTCGGCCGTCCGCTGCGCCCGATGCTCGCCCGGCCCGCCAAGGACGTCGCCGACGGGGTCGCCAAGCTCAAGGACGCGCCCGCCGCCGCCGAGACGAAGCTCGACGGCGCGCGCATCCAGGTCCACCGCGACGGCGACGACGTCGCGATCTTCACGCGCAGCCTCGACGACGTGACCACGCGGCTGCCGGAGATCGTCGCCGCGGCGCGGGCGCTGCCGGTGCGCCGGGCCGTGCTCGACGGCGAGGCGATCGCGCTGCGGCCCGACGGACGCCCGGAGCCCTTCCAGGTCACCGCCTCGCGCTTCGCGTCGACCGGCGCTCCCGCGATCGAGCTGACGCCGTTCCTCTTCGACGTCCTGCACCTCGACGGCGACGACACCATCGACCTCCCCGGCGGCGAGCGGGCCGTGCTGCTCGCCGAGCGCGTGCCGCCCCACCAGCGCGTCCCGCGCGAAGCGGTCAGCGCCGCGGCACAGGCCCAGGCCTTCCTGGACCGGGCGCTGGCGGCCGGCCACGAGGGCATCATGCTCAAGGCGCTCGACGCCCCCTACGCCGCCGGATCCCGCGGCGCCGGTTGGCTGAAGATCAAGCCCGTCCACACGCTCGACCTCGTCGTGCTCGCCGCCGAGTGGGGTCACGGCCGTCGCCAGGGCTGGCTGAGCAACCTCCATCTCGGCGCCCGCGATCCTGCCGACCCGGCGCGCTTCGTCATGCTCGGCAAGACCTTCAAGGGCCTGACCGACGAGATGCTCGCCTGGCAGACCCAACGCCTGCTCGAGCTGGAGACCGAGCGGACGCGCTCCGCCGTCAAGGTCCGCCCCGAGCTGGTGGTCGAGGTCGCCTTCGACGGCATCCAGGCCAGCCCGCGCTACCCCGGCGGGGTGGCGCTGCGCTTCGCCCGCGTGGTCCGCCACCGCCCCGACAAGGTGGCGGCCGAGGCGGACACGCTGGACGCGGTGCGGGCAGTCGGCGGCTGAGCGGGCAGGCAGCTCACCGCCCTCGACGACGGGTGCTGGATGTCTGGCCGAGCCCGGCCGTGGCTCATGACGGCGACTAGGCCGTCTTGACCAGGTCGCGCGCGGGGTCGATCGACCACCGCTCGGCGACCCCGGCCAACCCGGCGTCCACCGACCACCGGTCCGGCTCCGGCTCGCCCTCGAAGTCGACCGCCGCGCCCTTGAGCGCCATCGACCCCGTGTTGTCGCCGATCTCGCGCAGCTGCGCCACCTCGTCATCGCCGAGCACGACCGCGGCCGGTACGCCCGCGAGCTCCTCGCGCTTGGACTCGACGGTCCGCGCGCGCGGACCGGCCTCCTGGATGAGCGTCGGCGCCACGCACGACACCGTCGGGTGCGCCAGGTTCCACTGACAGGCGAGCTGCATGACGGTCAGCCCGTGGCGCTCGGCGATCGGCCGCATCTGCTCCAGCCGCTGCGCGCCGCGCTCGATCCACCCCGCCGGGCGGAACCGGCGGTGGTCGTGCTCGCGCATGTGCTCGCCGTCGACGTCGTCCCAGAACAGCCCGCCGTAGTCGGCCACCCGCGTGATCGTCCGCACGCCGTGCTGAGCCGCCGCGTCGAGCACGAGCGACCCCGGCCACGGCTCCATCGGGTTGAGGATGATCATCGCCCAGTCGATCGACGCGCCGAAGCGCTCGAAGCAGTCGATCAGGTCGAGCGTGAACCCGTTCGCCGGCCCGGGCGCGACGCCGAGCAGCCGCGTCAGGCCGGCCGAGCGCACGGCCTCCAGGCCGTCCCACACCCGCGGATCGCTGTAGCCCGAGCGGTCGGGGTTGTGCAGAAGCAGCAGGTCGAACGCGTCGACGCCGCAGCGCTCCAGCGAGCGCTCGGTGGCGTCGCGCAGGTACGACGCCCAGGCCGACGGGGGCCGCAGCGACGTGAACCGCGGAAAGCCCTTCGACCCGGCCCGCTCGCCCTCGTAGAAGTCGTGCCCGACCGCGCCGACCAGGCAGTACGCCTCGCGCGGCACCCCGCGCAGCGCCTGCCCGACGACCCGGTCCGCGGCGCCCTCGCCGTACACGTCGGCGGTGATGACCGTGTCGATCCCACCTCCCGGCCGCAGCAGCGCCGCCAAGCGGTCGTCCTCGAGCGGCTCGCCGAAGTGCATGTAGCGGCCCCCGGACCAGGAGCCGAGGGCGGTGTGCGTCGGGTCCATGCCGACCAGACTACTTCTGCGGCGAGGGCAGCCGGCGCGACAGCCACGGACCGAGCGTGCGCGAGTACGTCGCCGTGATGTGGTTGTTGTCGCGGTAGACGAGCACGTCGCCGATCACCGCCGGGCACCGGCCGCCCGGGCACAGCACCGGGAGCGGGTCGACGACCGCCACGCCGCCGGCCTGGGCGGCCGCGTCCGCGTTCACCGGTGGGCCCTTCACGCTGCCCGCCAGGGCGAACGCGCACTTCTCCAGGTCGTCCAGGGCGCCGGACACGCAGGCCGGCACGTTGGTCGGCGCGGTCGGCGTGGCGGCCATGATCGCGACGGGCGCCCGTGTCGCGCGCAGCCGCCGCAGCATCCGCGCCGTCCCGTCGGTCAGCGCGCGCAGCGACTCCGCGCTGTAGGGCCCGGAGCGGCTGTCGCCGTGCATGACCTCGTAGCGGCTGACCGAGTCGACGACGATCAGGTCGGGCTTCTCCTTGGTCACGATCCGCCGCAGCGTGCGCGCGCGCCAGGTGTCGCACTCGTCGTAGTGGCGGCCGAGCGGGGCGTTGTAGATCGGCACCATCGCGATCGTGCAGCCCTGCTTGGCCAGCGTCACCAGCCGCCAGCCGCGCCGCTTGGCGGCGACGTCCATCGCCGGCCCCCACATCATCGCGTGGGAGTCGCCGAACAGCACGACCGTTCGCCGGGAGCGCCGGTCGCCGAACACGCACGCCGGCGAGTCGAGCCCCTCGTGGCCGACGAAGCAGCCGTCGTACATCTTCGGCTGGTCGCCGTCGGCATCGCGTGGGTTGGGCCGCAGCCGGTCGGCGGACTGCTGGATCTGCGGCCCGCGCGCGAGCGCCGCCGCGCCCGCCACCTCGCGCGCCGACGCGGTGCGCACGCTGGGCGCCGTGCTCGACAGCAGCAGGCCGCCGGCGACGGCCACCGCGATGCACACGGCGCCCAGGCGCAAGGCGCGCACCGGTCGCGCCGACAGCGCGGGGGAGCGGTGATAGCGCTCCTCGACCAGGTGGTGGCCGACGATCGTCGGCACCAGCGAGAACGCGGCGACGGCCAGTCCCTCGCGCGCGCTCAACGGGCCCCACTGCGCGCTGGCGAACACCAGCAGCGGCCAGTGCCACAGGTACCAGGAGTAGGAGATCCGTCCGACGTAGCGCATCGGGGCGACGTCGAGCACGGGCAGCGGCGCGGCGGCCCCGGCGGCGATGACCGCGGCGGTGCCGAGCACCGGCAGCAGCGCGGCGGTGCCCGGGAAGGGCGTCGACTCGCTGTAGAGCACGGTGGCCAGCCCGATCGCGGCCAGCCCGCTCGCGCCGAGCGCGTAGGCGACCGTGGGCGGGAGGCGCTGCACGAGCGCGCGCCCGCGTCCGCTGAGCGCCAGCGCGAGCAGCCCGCCCACCGCCAGCTCCCAGGCGCGGGTGAGCGTCGAGAAGTACGCGACGCTGGCCACCCGCTCGGTCAGGTGCACGCCGTAGACGAACGAGCCGAGCGCGATGACGACCAGCGCGCCCCACACGACGGGTCGCACGGACCGCCCGGCCCGCCGCCGCCACCAGGTCAGGCCGAGCAGCAGCGACGGCCACACGAGGTAGAACTGCTCCTCGACCGCCAGCGACCAGAAGTGCTGCAGCGGGCTGGCCGCCTGCGTGGAGGCGAAGTAGTCGATCGCGCTGGCGGCGAAGCGCCAGTTGACGACCGACAGCGCCGACGCGACGATGTCCCCGGAGACCTGGTCGCGGCGCAGCGGGCTGAACAGGACGGCCGACATCACCGCGACGAACACGAGGACGATGGCCGCCATCGGCAGCAGGCGCTTCGCGCGGCGGCCGTAGAAGGCGCTCAGCGAGATGCGGCCCGAGCGCTCGAGCTCGCCGACCAGCAGGCCGGTGATGAGGAAGCCCGAGATGACGAAGAACACGTCGACGCCGACGTAGCCGCCGGCGAAGGCGGCGAGCCCGGCATGGCACAGCACGACGGTGCCCACCGCCACCGCGCGCAGCCCTTCGATATCGCCTCGGTGGGCGGCTCGGCGCATCCGGTCAAGCTACAAGCGGCGCGACGGCGGGTGCGGTGATCGCCCGCCGCCCACCGCCCGCTCAGCCGAAGTCGACGACGTCCCACATGAGCGGCAGCTCGTCGCGGCGCTGCTGGGGGCCGGTCGTCGGCACGAGCGTCGCCACGCCCGAGACGCCCTCGCCCGCGTCGGCGAACGCCGCGAGGTCGCCGCCGACCCGGGCGGTCACCCGGAAGCGGTCGTAGACGTAGGGCAGGCCGTTGGCCTCCAGCGAGAACGGCCGGCTGCCGACGTGGAAGTGCAGGTGCGGCTCGGTCGAGTTGCCCGAGTTGCCGACCCGGCCGATGACCTGGCCGCGGCGCACCTTCTGGCCCTCGTGCACGCGGATCCGGCCGGGCTGCAGATGCGCGTACATCGCGTACTCGCCGTGGCCGATGTCGATGATCACGTGGTTGCCGGTGGTGAAGTTCCACACGTTCGCGCGCGTCAGCGTCTGGTCGGGCACGGGCGGGTGCTGGTCGGGCCGGCCGTCGAGGACCGAGACGACGCGGCCGTCGGCGGCGGCGTGCACCGGCTCGCCGTAGACGAAGTAGCTGGCCGGGTCGTGCGGGTCGCCGGCGTACGTGCGGCCCTGGTCGTCGATCTGCAGCCAGTCGATCGCGAAGCGCTGCGAGAGCCAGCGGCGCCCGTCGAACGTCTGGATCGCGCGGGTGTGCGGCGCGACCGCGCAGCAGCCGTTGAGGTCGACGAAGCCGCGGCCGCGCAGCGGCGGGGCGAGGACCGGGACGTGGTGGCGCGAGACGCGGGTCCGCGCGACGTCCATGACGATCTGCTCGCTCGCGCCGCTGGGCCCGATGCCCAGGGCCGTGATCCGGTGCACGAGCACCTTCGGAATGGCGGAGCGGCGGGCGAAGTCGAGGTTGACCCAGAGGATCGTCGCCTGGCCGGCGGCGATGGTGGCGGTGGCCGGGTCGGGGGTCGCGAACTGCACGGTGTTCAGCAGCCCCGCGACCGCGTCCGGACCCTCGAAGCGGCTGACCACGCGGCTCGAGCCGCCCGCCAGCACCTGCACGCCCTCGACGGTCACCGGGTCGTCGGTCCAGTTGTGCACGCGCACCTCGTAGGCGAGATGGAAGCGGCCGTCGGTGCCCTTGACCGGCACGGGCGCGGCCATCGTCGAGGCGGCCAGCGGCGTGAGGATATGGCGGACCGCGCCGGCCGACGGCGCTGCGACGAGGGCGAGGGCGAGTGCCAGCAGCAGCGCGCGGAGGAGCTTCATGGGCGTGCAGCATGACGCATGCCCCGGCGGCAGCGGTCCGTCAGTCGGGCCCTGCTGGGCCCCAGCGCTCGGTGCGGATGCGCTCCCACTCGAGGTCGAGATCGGCGAGCGCCGCGGCCACGCTGTCGACGAAGCCGTGGCTGCCGCAGACGAACGCGGTGGCGTCCGGGCCGGCGTGGGCGGCGATGACGTCCGGCGTCAGGCGGCCGGTGAGCCCGCGCCAGCCCGACGGTGCGCGGCGGGTGTAGGTGACCGTCGTCTCGGCGCCGAGCTCGTCGCCGTAGAGCAGGTGCTCGGGGTCGCGCACCGAGTAGAGCATGCGCACGTCGCGACCGGGCGCCACGCGGCGGGCGTGGCGCAGCATGGCCATGAGCGGCACGATCCCCGAGCCGCCGCCGGCGAGCAGCAGCGGCTCCTGGCCGCGCCAGGTGAAGTAGCTGCCGATCGGCCCGCGGATCTCGATGCGGTCGCCCGGCGCCACGTGGTCGTGCAGGTGGGGGGAGACCTCGCCGTCCTCGAGTCGGTCGACGGTGATCTCGACCCACCCGCCGTCGAGCGGCGGCGTGGCGGCCGAGTAGGAGCGCTCGGCCGTGTAGCCGCCCGGCGCGGTGAGGCGCACGTCGTAGTGCTGGCCGGGGAGGTGGACGGCGGGGCTGGCGAGCACGAGCCGCAGCGTCCGCGCGGTCGCCGACTCGCGGCGCACGGCGACGACGGTGGCCGCCTGCCACTCGCGCTGCTCGCGGGGGATCGAGTAGCGCTCCTCGCGCCAGGGGTCGCCGTTGTTGTGGTAGCCGTTGCGCTCGAAGAAGCCGGGCTCGTCGCGGTCGAGGATGCGCAGGCCGGCCAGCCACTTGGCCGACTTCCACAGGTAGCGGTGGGGGACGAGCAGCCGGACCGGGCCGCCGTGCGCGCGCGGCAGCGGCCGGCCCTCGTGCTCCCAGACGATCCACGCCCGGCCGCCGCGGAGGTCGTCGAGCGGCAGGTTCGTCGTGTAGCCGCCGTAGGACCGCGCCAGCGCATGGCTCGCCCCGGGCGCCAGCCGCACGCGGTCGAGCAGGGCGTCGACGGACACGCCGGCAAACGACGTGTCGAGCTTCGACCAGGCGGTCACGCAGTGGATGTCGCCGCGGTACTCGGCCCGCGGCAGCGCCCGGAGGTCGGCCAGGGTGAGCTCGACCGGCTCCTCGACCAGGCCGTCGATGCGCATCCGCCAGTCGCCGGGGGCGATCGCCGGGGTCGGCCCGACGGTCAGGACGGGGAAGCCGTCGTCGACGTGCTGGCCCGGCGGCAGGCGCTCGGCCACGGCCGGGGGCGGCGGGCGGCCGGTGAAGCGCTGCGGCGGCATCGTCTTGAGTCTGGCCTGGGGGACCGCAGCACGCGAGCGGCGCGCGGCCGGCCGGTTGGAGGTCTCGCCAGGCGAACGGCTACGACCCGTCGCGGGCTGTCAGGCGGATCGTGAAGCCGCCCTGGTGGTGGGCGTGGGTGACCTGGCTGCAGACCTGGTGTGCCATCCACAGCCCGAGGCCGCCACCGCCGTCGTCGCGCGTGCGGCCGGGCCGCAGCCCCGCGAACGGGTCGGTGGGGCCGGCGCCGGCGTCGGTGATCGCGGCGTGGATGCGGTCGCCCGCCGTCCACAGGCGCAACGTCACCGGGCGGCGGCCGTGCACGTGGGCGTTGGTGACCGCCTCGCTGAGCCCGTAGACGAACTCGCTGACCGCCGCCGGCGGGAGGCACGTCCGCCGGGAGGCGAGGTCCGCCACCGCGTGCCTGGCCGCCGACGGGGTGGGATCGACGAGCTCGAGCGCGGGCTGCGTCTGCTCGAGCGGATCGGGGGCGGCGGACGACGGGCGGTCAGGAACGCCTCCGGCGGCTCGTAGCTCTCGTTCGGACGGTGCGCGCCGTCGGCGGTGGCGATTCGCGCATGGGTGCGGGTCACGTCGGCGAGCACGTCGTCGGGGGTCGTCCGCGTGTCGTAGGCGCACAGGGCCCACACGGAGAAGTCGGCGTAGAGGCGGTTGGCGGCCGCCTCGTAGCGCGCCCACGGCTCCCAGGTCGCCGGCGCCGGATCGGGGATCTCGCCGACGATGCGCAGCCGCCCGCCGCCGTCCGCGGCGTGCGTCTCGAACAGGTTCAGCAGGGTCCTGATGGTGCTGGCCGGGCGGGTGTGGACGACGGGCGCGAACGTGACTCCCGGGGTGTCGGCCAGAGCCGGGCGCAGGACCTCGGCGTGTCGCGCGTGCAGCGCGACCACGGTCGGCTCGCCGGCCGCCGCGGCGTCCTGCGCGAACGGCACCAGCAGCGCCACGAGCTCGTCGTCGCCGGCGTAGAGGCCGGCCTCGTGGACGAAGCCGCCGCTCATGGCGTCGCGGGTGCCACCGGCCACCAGGAGGCGCCGGATGGGCCGACCTCGACCCCGCAGATCGCCGTGAGCGCCCGCCCCGCGGCGGCCATGCCGCAACCGCCGTCTCGGCGTCGGTGGCGCCGCGACGGCGCCCCGCCGCGCGTCGTGCTGACGACTCCAGCGTCGCGCATGCGGGTGGCGTACCGCGCTTGGCCCGTCGTCTAACGGACGGACGTCAGCGGGCCGGGTGTTCGACCTGACCAACGGCTGGAACGGCAAGCCGCGCGGTCAGGCGCGGTCGAACAGCAGCGCGGTGAGGGACGGGGCGCGACTCGCGCGGGCTGGTCGTCGTTCGAGTAGGGGCGGTTGAGCAGGTGCCCACGGTGTACGAGCGTCGAGGAGCCGCCGCCGTCGAGGCTGATCGCCTCGTGGGCGCCGAAGGAGATGAGCAGGCGGGCGAGCTCGCCGAGCTCGAGGCCGGCGTCGACGCCCGAGCGGCGGCCGTCGCAGCACACCGCCAGCAGCTCGCCGTCGCCGACGCCGAGCGCGCACCGCGGGTAGCGGCCGACGGTGATGTCGGAGTCGAACTGGCTCGACCCCGCCGAGAAGCCCTCCCGGTCGTGGCCCTCGACGACGACCTCGCCGTCGTGGACGAGCAGCGGGCCGGCCTGGACGAGGTCGCCGTGGGGCTCGGCGCCGAACGCGTCCCGGGGCGCGAGCGTCACGCCGAGCTCGTCGGCGTGCACGCAGGAGCGCGCGGTCGTCCAGGGCGCCTCGACCGGCTCGTGGGGGAGCGTCCTGCCGTTCAGCCGGACCTCGCCGAGCGGGCGGTACGGGTCGCGCACGAAGAAGCCGGCGACGATCGCCTCGGGCCGGCGGTTCGCCGCGCACCAGTGGTCGAGCCGGGTCGGCGCGTCGAAGCAGTGGATCGTCACGCGTGTGGTGCGGAGCGGGTGACGGACGAGGTAGACCGTCGTGTCGCCGCCGTCGCGCGTACGGAAGCGCAGCAGCTCGTAGGTGATCTCGTTGCTCATGCGAGCGGGAGCCTAAGCGCGCCGTCCGTCGTTACGTCGACGTAACGCAAACGATAAGGTCCTGTCGCGTGACCGTCGCCGAACCCCATGCCCGCGAGCGCATCGCGCTCGATGTCCGTGGAGTGACCGTGCGCCGCTGGGACGCCGCGGCGCGCGTCGTCCATCTGCTGCTCGCCGACGTGACGCTGCGCGTGGAAACCGGCGAGCACTGGGTCGTCCTCGGCCCCAACGGCGCCGGCAAGACCACGCTCCTGCGGTTGCTCGGCGCGGTCGATCAGCCGTCGTCGGGGACCGTCGACGTCCTCGGCCACCGTCTCGGACGCGTCGACGTGCGGACCCTGCGCGAGGCGATCGGGTTCGTCGAGCCGAAGCTCGCGCGCAGCTTCGCCGAGCGCCTGAGCGTCCGCGACGTCGTCCTCACCGGCGCGACCGCGAGCATCGCGCTGCAGCCCCGGCGGCTGGCGGACGCCGACGGCGCGCGGGCCGACCGGCTGCTCGAGCTCGTCGGCTGCGGCGCGCTCGCCGCGCGGCGCTTCGCCGACTGCTCACAGGGCGAGCGCCAGCGCGTGCTGCTCGCGCGGGCGACGATGCGCGACTGCGACCTGCTGCTGCTCGACGAGCCGACCACCGGGCTCGACCTGCCCAGCCGCGAGGCGCTGCTGTCCGCCCTGCGCGACCTCGCCCGCGATCGCCGGCAGCTGACCTCGGTGACCATCACCCACCACCTCGAGGAGATGCCGCCGCACGCGACGCACGCGCTGCTCCTGCGCGGCGGCCGCGTGCTCGCGGCGGGCGCGCTCGGCGAGGTGGTCACGTCCGAGCGCGTCTCGGCGTGCTTTGGCACGCCGATCGCCGTCGAGCGCGTCCGCGGCCGGTACCTCGCCGTCGGGCGGGCATGACCGCTGACCTCGCGCTTGCCCGCCGACTGCGCGCCCAGCTGCCGCCGGCGCGCGGCTGGCACGAGCTGACGATGGACGAGCTCGCGCACGCGGCGGGCGTGTCGCGGATGACGCTGCACCGCCGTGGGCTCGGCCGCGCGGAGCTGCTCGACGCGCTGCGCCAGCTCATGCGCGAGGACTTCCAGCGCGAGACGTTCGAGGCGCTCGTCGCCGACGGACCCGCGAACGAGCGTCTCCGCCTCGCGCTCGAGGGGCTGGCCCGGGCGACCGAGGACAACCTCGCCGTCCTCGCCGCCCTCGAGGACGAGCCGCGCGACGCGATCTTCCACGAGGCCGGCGACGAGACGCTGACGTGCAGCGAGTTCACGCAGCCGATCGAGCGCCTGCTGCGCGACGGCGCGCTCGACGGCACGATCGAGGTCGACGACCCGGTCGAGAGCGCGACGCTGCTGTTCAACGTCGTCGGCTGGACCTACCGCCACCTGCGGCTCGGCCACCGCTGGAACGCCGAGCGCGCCACGCGCGCGATCGCCGACCTCGCCGTCCGCGGCGTCGCCCGGTCGAGCGCCCCGCCGCCACGGGGCGCTCGCCCACGCGCTACTTGATGAAGAGCATCTCCCAGTACTTCGGCAGGGGCCACAGGTCGTCGGCGACGATGCGCTCGAGGCGGTCGGCGACCTCGCGCACGGCGGTCATTGCGGGGATCACGGTGTCGAGCATGTACCGCGCCTCCTGCTTGATGGTGTCGTCGTCGTGGATCTCGTTGACCGACTCGAGGCGCTGGATCGCGTAGACCAGCTCGCGCAGCAGCTCGTCGGTCTCGCCGATGAGCGTCTCGTTGCCCGCCGCGCGCAGCTCGGCGAGGTGGCGCACGACCGCCGGCAGGATCTGCGTGCGCGCGATGCTCGCCGCCGTCTCGGCCTCGATGTTGAGCTTGACGACGTACTGCTGGGTGTAGACCTCCTCGCGCGCGGCGAGCTCGCGCGCGGAGAGGACGCCGTAGCGTTCGAAGGCCGCGACGGTCTGCTCGTGGGTCAGCCAGGGCAGCGCGTCGGGCGTGGCCGGGAGGTTCGTCAGCCCGCGGCGGGCGGCCTCGGCCTGCCAGTCCTCCGAGTAGCCGTCGCCGCTGAAGACGATCCGCTTGTTGGCGGCGTAGGACTCCTTGACGACGACGAGCACCGCCTCGTGCAGCGGCGTGCCCGCGTCGACGAGCGCGCGCAGCCGGTCGGCGAGGTCGTCGATGGCCTCGGCGGCGATCGTGTTGAGCACCGTGTTGGGCAGCGACAGCGACATCGACGATCCGGGCGCGCGGAACTCGAACTTGTTGCCGGTGAACGCGAACGGCGACGTGCGGTTGCGGTCGCCGCCGTGCTTGGGCAGCACCGGCAGCAGCGGCGTGCCGAGCGCGAGCGTCTCCTTCGGCGACGGGCCGTCGCCCGAGCCGCTCTCGATCGCCTCGAAGACGTCGGTCAGCTCGGCGCCGAGGAAGATCGAGATGATGGCCGGCGGCGCCTCGTTGGCGCCCAGGCGGTGGTCCTGGCCGGCGTTGGCCACCGACGCGCGCAGCAGCGCCTGGTGGCGGTTGACCGCCTGGATGACCGCCGCGCAGAAGAACAGGAACGTCAGGTTCTCCTGCGGCGTGTCGCCCGGGTCGAGCAGGTTGACGCCCCGGTCGGTCGCCATCGCCCAGTTGTTGTGCTTGCCGGAGCCGTTGACCCCCTGAAACGGCTTCTCGTGCAGCAGGCAGACGAGGCCGTACTCGCGCGCCGTGTTCTGCAGGATCTGCATCGTCAGCTGCTGGTGGTCTGAGGCGACGTTCGTCGTCTCGAAGATCGGCGCGAGCTCGTACTGGTTGGGCGCGACCTCGTTGTGGCGGGTCTTGATCGGGATCGCCAGCCGCTGCAGCTGGCGCTCGGCGTCCATCATGAACGCGAGGATCCGCCGGGGGATCGAACCGAAGTAGTGGTCGTCGAGCTCGTGGCCCTTGGGCGGCTTGGCCCCGAACAGCGTGCGGCCCGTGTTGACCAGGTCGGCGCGCTCGAAGAAGTACTGCTCCTCGACCAGGAAGTACTCCTGCTCGGCGCCCGCCGTCGTGAAGACGTGGTTGGCCTCCACGCCGAGCATCTCGCAGGCGCGCACCGCCGAGCTCGACAGCGCTTCCATCGAACGCATCAGCGGGATCTTCTGGTCGAGCGCCTCGCCGGTCCAGGACACGAACGCGGTCGGGATGCACAGCAGCGCCCCGTTGGGGTTCTCGAGGACGAACGCCGGCGAGGTCGGGTCCCACGCCGTGTAGCCGCGCGCCTCGAACGTCGCGCGGATGCCGCCGGTCGGGAACGACGATGCGTCCGGCTCGCCCTGGATGAGCTCCTTGCCCTTGAACTCGGTGATCGCGGTGCCGTCGCGCTGCGGGTCGAAGAACGAGTCGTGCTTCTCGGCGGTGCGGCCCGTCAGCGGCTGGAACCAGTGCGTGTAGTGGGTGGCGCCCTTCTCCATCGCCCAGCCCTTCATCGCCTCGGCGACCTCGTCGGCCAGGTCGAGGTCGAGGCCCTCGCCCTTGGCCACGGCGAGCTGCAGGCGGCGGTAGGTGTGCGGCGCCAGCCGCGCCTTCTGGATCGCGGGCGAGAAGACGTTCTCGCCGTAGTAGTCGATGCTCTTCGTGAGGTCGATCGAGCCCAGGGTGGAGCCGTTGGCAGCCCACTGGGCGGCGGTGACGTTTTGCGCGCGGGTCCTCGTGGCGGGCATCAGGGGTCGTCCTTCTCGTCGACGGGTCGTCCCGAACGAGGCTACGGCAGCCGCGGCGCAGCGCGTTTATCCCGGTGGACAAAGAACGGCCCGGCCGACTCCCCCGACGGGCCAACAGCCTGGACAACCGGCGGCGGCGGATCTTTCGACAGCGGTCCAATGACCGGGCGCGCCCCGGCTCGCAGCATGTGGCCCCTTGCTCACGACGCAGGAGGACACATGAGCCCACCCACCCCGATCGAGACCGTGGCCGATCAGCTGAACGTGGCCTGGATCCTCGTCGCCACGATCCTCGTCTTCTTCATGCAGGCGGGCTTCGCGCTGCTGGAGATCGGCCTGTCCCGCGGCAAGAACGCGGGCACGGGGATCGCCAAGATCCTCGTCAACTTCTCGATCGCCTCGCTCATGTGGTGGGCGGTCGGCTTCGCGATCGCGTTCGGCGGCGGCGGCGCGCTGGCCGGCGACAGCGGCTGGTTCGTCCAGGTCGGCTCCGACGTGGCCGGCGAGCCCGTCACCGGCGCGACGGTCGCGTTCTTCGTCTTCCAGTTCATGTTCTGCGCGGTCTCGCTGGCGATCGTGTGGGGCTCGACGGTCGAGCGCATCAAGTTCGGCGCCTACGTGGTCTTCGCCGTGGTGTTCTCCGGCTTCATCTATCCGCTGATCGCCCACTGGGGCTTCGGCGGCGGGCTGTTCTCGGACATCGGCAACGGCGTGCAGGACTTCGCGGGCTCGTCGGTCGTCCACCTCACCGGTGCGACCGCGGCGCTCGGCGCGCTGCTGCTGCTCGGGCCGCGCAAGGGCAAGTACGGCCCCGACGGCCGGCCGCGGGCGATCCCCGGCCACAGCATGCCGCTGTTCGGGCTCGGCGTGCTGATCCTGTGGCTGGGATGGTTCGGCTTCAACGGCGGCTCGACGCTCGGCACCGCCGGCAACCGCTTCGCCGAGGTCATCGCGGTGACGAACCTCGGCGCGGCGGGCGGCGTGATCGGCGCGGCGCTGACGGTCTCGCTGCTGACGAAGAAGCTCGACGTGGGCATGACCGGCAACGGCGCCATCGCCGGGCTGGTCGCGATCACGGCGCCGTCGGGGTACGTCGAGCTCTGGGCCGCGCCGATCATCGGCGTGGTCGGCGGCGTGCTCGTCGTCGTGTGCGTGCTGGCCATCGACCGCCGGCTCGACGACCCGGTCGGCGCCCTGTCGGCGCACGGCGTGGCCGGCATCTGGGGCACGCTCGCCTGCGGCCTGTTCACGTCGCCCCGGCTGGCGGCGGCGGTCGGGATCGGCGACCCCGGGCTGGTGTACTCGGGCTCGTTCGCGCAGCTCGGCGTCCAGGCGGTCGCGGTCGCCGCGACGTTCGCCACCGTGCTGGCGCTGTCGCTGGCCGTCTTCGCCGCGATCAAGGCGACGATCGGGCTGCGGGTCTCCGAGGCGGCCGAGGACGCCGGACTGGACATCGCCGAGCACGGCATGTACGGCTATCCGGAGCAATTCATCCCGAAGCCCGAGCTCGAGGGGTACGGTGCGCTGTCGTCACGTCCCGTCGCGCCCGCGGCGCCCGCCCCGACGTCCCAGGAGGTACCCGCATGAAGATGGTCGTCGCCTACGTCCGCCACGAGGCGTTCGAGCCCATCCGCACCGAGTTGCTCGAGCTCGGCTTCCCGTCGCTGACCATCACCGAGGTCAAGGGGTCGGGACGCCAGAAGGGCATCACCGAGCGCTATCGCGGCGCCGAGCTGACCAGCTACCTGCGCCCGAAGCTGAAGATCGAGTGCGCGGTCGCCGACGACCACGTGCAGACGATCGTCGACACGGTGCTCAAGCACGGGCGCACCGGGGCGGTCGGCGACGGCAAGGTGTTCGTCATGCCGGTCGAACAGGCCTTCCGCGTGCGCACCGGGGAGGCCGGCGAGGAGATCCTGCAGGCCCATTCCGACGCCGCGGCCGCCTCGTAGCGGTGGGCCGGCTCGGCTTCGTCAACAGCGACCCCGACCAGGTCCTCGACCGCTACCGGCGCTGGGCGGTCGTGGGCTGGTCGCCCGACCCGTCGCGCGACTCGCACCACATCGCCGCCCTGCTCGAGCAGATCGGCCGCGAGGTCGTGCGCGTCAACCCGCGCGCGCCGGACGGGCTCGCGGTCGCCGACCTCGCCGCCGCCGGCCCGGTCGACGTCGTCGACGTCTTCCGGCGCGCCGACAGAGCCGGCGCGCACGTCGACGAGGCGATCGCGCACGGCGCGAAGGCGGTGTGGCTGCAGCTCGGCGTCATCGACGTGGCAGCGGCCGAGCGCGCCCGCGCGGCCGGGCTCGACGTCGTCATGGACGACTGCCCGGCGCTGGTCCTCGCGCGCCGCCGGCGCGGCCGTCAGTAGTAGTGGCGTCGCCCGAGCACCGCGCGGTCCATCGACCCCAGCAGCCACAGGACGGCGCCGACGATCACGAGCACGACGCCGATGACCCACAGCACGCTGATCGAGAAGATGAACCCCAGGATGAGCAGGATGATTCCGAGGACGATCATGGTTGCCTCTCCACGCTGGTCGTTGACCATGGTGATGCCCGCGCGGACCCTGCCTCATTCCCCGTCTCGTTAGGCTTGCGCGACCGCCATGACGGATCTGGCCCCCGAGAGCCTCACCCCCGACGCGCTGCTCGAGCTTTCGCGGCGCACCGACCCGGTCGGCGTCCTGTCGATCTACGTCGACGCCGACTCCGGCGTGGATCCCGGGCTGCGGGGTGCCGCGATCGACATCGACAACCGGCTGGCCGAGCTCCAGCGGCGGACCGAGGACCAGGGTCCGCCCGAGCTGGCCCGGGCCGTCGAAGACGGCATCCGGCGCGTGCGGCCGCAGATCCACCGGCTCACCGACCCGGCGCTGAGCGGTCGCGGCCGCGCGCTGTTCTGTGCGCTGTCCGACGGACAGACGACCGGGTTCTCGAGCCAGATGCGGCTCGCCCACCGCGTCGTGCTCGCCGCCGGCGCCTTCATCCATCCGCTGCTCGAGCTGGCCGACGAAGGACGCCCGGCCGGCGTCGTGCTGGCCTCCCAGGACGGTGCCCGCCTGCTCGACTGGCGCCTCGACGAGCTGCGCGAGGTCGCGCGCCTGGAGCCCGAGGTCGTGCAGGCGCCCCACGAGCGGGCCGGCCCGCTGGGGTCCACGGTGGCCAGCCGCCAGGGATCGCCCAAGCGCGAGCAGCGTGCGGCGCGTGAGCGCGACCGGCTCTCGCGCTTCCTCGCCGCCGTCGCCGCGGCCGTCGAGAGCCACCTGCCCGAGCACGGCTGGGAGCGGGTGCTGGTCAGCGGCGGCGACCGGCTGACCGAGCCGCTGGCCGATGCGCTCCCGGCGCTGCGGGAGCGCATCGTGCGCGACCCGCGGCTGCTCGCCCAGCTGGCCCCGGCGGAGCTGGCGGCCGCGGTCAGCGAGCGGCTGCGCAGCGACCATCGCGCCCGCGAGCTCGATCTGCTGGGGCGCACGCGCGAGGCGGCCGCCGCCCGCGGCGTCTCGGAGGTCGCGGCGGCGCTCAACGAGGGCCGCGTGACCCATCTGATCTACGACCCCGAGGTCCGCTACGAGGGGACGATCGACGCCGACGGCGCCCTCTACGCGGCGGGCGAGGCGCCCCCGGCCGCCCGGGAGCTGACGGACGAGCCGCGGCTGACCGAGCGCCTGGTCGAGCGGGCGCTGGGGACCGGCGCGCGCGTCAGCCCCGTCGAGGGCGCCGCGGCCGGGGCGCTGGCCGAGGCCGGCGGCATCGTGGCGCTGCTGCGCTGGTAGGAGCCTCAGGCCGCGGGCTCGATCAGCCCGTAGTGCCCGTCGTAGCGCAGATAGAGCACCGCGCCGCGGCCGCTGGCGGCATCGGTGAAGAAGAGGAAGCGGTGGTTGAGCGCATCCATCTTGCTGACCGCGTCGCCGAGCGCCAGGGGCTCGCTGTAGCGGCTCGGCTCGCGGACGGGCTCGTCGTCGCCGGTGGCGGGTGCGCCGCCGGCGACGATCACGCCGAGGCGGCCATCGTCGCGGCGGTATACGACCGCGTCGGCCTGCGCGTCGACATCGCGGAACAGGTAGAAGTCGTGGTCGAGCGCGTCCATGTCGGCGGCGGCCTCGGCCGCGCTGACCGGGTCGAGGGCGAACGTCTTGCGGCGGATGACCTCGCGCTCGCCGGGCTCGCGGAACGACCGCGGCGGCTGCGGCGGGGTCCACCGCCCCCGCTGCCACTCGCCGGCGGCCGCCTCGGCCGGCACGCGGCTGCGCGAGATCAGGCGGTCGACGTGGCGGCGCAGCTGCTGGCGCAGCCGGTCGGCGAGGTCGTGGATGGCCTGCTCCATGGCCTCGGCCTCGACCCGGCCGCGGATCGTGGTCCGGCGCAGGCGAACCTCGCCCTCGGCGCGGGCGGCGCGCGCGATCCTGGGGTTCTCCTCCTGGGTGAGAACGACCCGGGCGCCGTCGAGCGGCTCCTGCACGACCGAGGCGACCTCGGCGATCTTCTCGGCCGCGAGGTGCGCCATCTCGGGGGCGACCTGTCCGCGGGTGGTGACGTCGACGTCCATGCCCGACACCTTATGTGAGTCGGGCGGCGACCCGCTCTGCGCGCGAGCCGGCCACCGCCCGTCGGCATCAGGCGAGCCCGAAGCGGACGTCGGGCAGCACGCGGTCCAGCGGCTTGGGCAGCCACCAGGCCCACTTGCCCAGCAGCCGCAGCGCCACCGGGACGAGCAGCAGCCGGACGAGCGCGGCGTCGAGCAGCACGGCGATGCCGAGGATCACGCCCATCTCCTTGGGCGGCAGCGGGCCGCTCAGGGCGAACGTGAAGAACACCGCGACCATGACCGCCGCCGCCGCGAAGACGACGCGGCCGGAGTGCGCGAGGCCGCCGACCATCGCGTCCTTGGGGTCCTTGGTGCGGTCCCAGTGCTCCTTGGCCGACGACAGCAGGAACACCGTGTAGTCCATCGAGATGGCGAACACCATCGCGAAGAAGAACACGGGCGCCCAGGCGTCCAGGAAGCCCTGCGGCTCGAAGCCCAGCAGCCCCGCGGCGTGGCCGTCCTGGAAGACCCACTTGGCCACGCCGAACGCCGCGCCGACGCCGAGCAGGTTCGTCACCACGCCGACGGCGGCGAGGATCGGCGCCTGCAGCGCGACGAGCAGCAGTAGGAACCCGAGGGCGAGGACGACGCCGATCACCAGCGGCGTCTTGGCCGCCAGCGCCTGCTCGAGGTCGTGGTTCTCGGCCGCCGCGCCGCCGACGAACGCGGCGGCCGGCAGGTCGGCGCGCAGCCGGTCGATCGTCGCGCCGACCGTGGGGTCGGACGGGTCGTGCTTGGGCACGACCGTCAGCAGCGCGCTGTCGCCGCGTCCGGGCACCGCCGGCATGACCTGGGCGACGCCCGGATCGGCCTGCGCGATCGCGGCCGTCTGCTCGACAGCGTGCTGGGGGGCGACGACCTGCAGCGCTCCGGGTGCGCCCGGGCCGAACGCGTCCTGGACCTGTCCGTAGGCGACGCGCGAGCCGTCGTTCTGGGGGACGACCTTGATCGACGGCATGCCGGTGTCGAGGCTCAGCACCGGGATCGCCAGGGCGAGGAGCACGACCAGCGCGGCCAGGCCGTACGGCAGCGGGCGCCGCCACAGGCGCTCGCCCCACGCGGCGAACCGCTGCGACCGGTGCTCGCCGGAGTGCACCCACGGCAGCGCCAGCTTGTCGACCCGCGGGCCGAGCTTGGCCAGCACGGCCGGCAGCAGGGTCAGCGTCGCCGCGAGGATGAAGACGACCGAGAGCATGATCCCCAGCGCCATCGACCGGAACGCCGGCGACGGCACGAGCATCACGGCGCTCAGCGAGATCAGCACGGTCACGCCCGAGAACAGCACCGCCTTGCCGGCGGTGTCCATCGTCTCGGCGACGGCGTCCTCGACGGGCAGCTTGGAGCCGAAGAAGGCGCCGCGGAAGCGCATCACGACGAACAGCGCGTAGTCGATGCCCAGCGCGAGCGCGAACATCAGGGCGAAGTTCATCGCCCAGATGGAGATGTCGAGGATCTGGGTGCCGAGGTACAGCGACCCGGCCGAGGCGACGAGGCCGAGGATGGTCAGCAGCAGCGGCAGCCCGGCGGCGACGAGCGAGCCGAAGGCCACGACGAGGATGGCGAGGGTCACCGGCCAGGACAGCAGCTCGGATTTCATCATCGCCGACTTGTTGGCCTCGTTGAAGTCCGACCACATGCCCGACGCGCCGGTCAGGGCGACCTGCACGCCGTCGGCGCCCTGCAGCTCGCCCTTGAGCTCGTCGGCGGCCCGGACCATCTCGTTGGACGACGCCGCGGCGCCGGCCTGGATGATCGCCGTGTGGCCGTCGCGGGAGATCGACTGCCCGGGCTGGGGCGCCACGACGTCGGTGACCCGGGGGTCGGCCGCCAGCGTGCGCTGGGTGTCGGCGACGACCGCCGCGAAGGCGGGGTCGCTCACCGTCTTGTCCTCGGAGTGCACGACGACCATCAGCGCGGAGGACGACAGGCCGCCGAACTCGCGGTCGACGGTCTGGCGCACCTTCAGCGATTCAGAGCCGGTGGCCTCCCAGCCGGCGCCCGAGAGCGCGTGCTCGACGCGCGGGGCGAAGACGCCGAGCGCGATGGCGACCACCGCCCAGGCGATGAGGACGACGCGGAAGTGCGTGGCGGTGTAGCGGCCCAGGCGGCCGATGGGACCGTAGCTGGTCATCGCGCGCCTCCCTGGGGCGTCAGGCCGAACAGGCGGCCGAGGACGATCGACGCCGGGCAGGCGCCGGCGAGGACGTACATCCACTGGTTGAGGCCGACGAACGCGATCAGCAGCAGGAACCAGGGCGAGACGGTGGCGGCCAGCGCGGCGCCGGCCACGGTGAACGTGCCGGCCATGGCGAACAGCACGCGTTCCAGCGGCCAGCGGCGGGACGGTGGGCAGGTCGCTGCCTGGGCGACAGACGGCATGTGGACTCCTCTGTGGTCTCGGGCCATCACGATGGTCGAGCAGCATATCAACTACACAACTACGTAGTTGTTCACAAGGAACATTCGCCTGATGGTGGATGAGCGCCGGCGCGCTACATTGAGACCCTGCTCATGACGGCGCCCGCCATCCACCCGCTTCCCGATCCCCTGATCGAGCTGATCGCCGCGCGGTTCCGCGTCCTCGCCGATCCGATGCGCATCAAGATCCTCGACCGCCTGCGCGACGGCGCGGCCACCGTCAAGGAGCTCACCGAGGCGACGGGCTCGTCGCAGCAGAACGTCTCCAAGCACCTCGGGGTCCTGCACAACGCCGGCATGGTCACCCGCGAGAAGGACGGCAACTTCGTCCGCTACGTCTGCGCGGACGAAGGCGTCTTCGAGCTGTGCGAGCAGGTCTGCGGCGGGCTGCGCCGGCAGGTCTCCGCCCTCGAGGAGATCCTCGGCGCGACGCGCTGACGAGGCTGGATCGCGCCCGCCGTGCGGCCGGGTCGGTCAGGCGGGCACGACGACCGCGTCCACGGTCAGGGCGACCTGGTCGGCGACCACCAGGGTGCCCGCCTCGACCAGGGCGTTCCACTGCAGCCCGAAGTCCCGGCGGCTCAGCTGTCCGCGGGCGGCGACGAGGATGCTGCCGTCGCGCCGCGGCGCGGCCTTGGCGTGGAGGTCCAGCGGCCGGGTCACACCGCAGATCGTCAGCGCGCCGGCGATCCGCCAGCGGCCGTCCTCCGGTGTCGCCGCGTTGGCCTGGTACTCGATCCGCGGGTGACGGGCGGCGTCGAACATGGAGGGGTCGAGCAGGCGCTCGTCACGGACGCGATCGCCGGTGTCGAGCGAGGCGACCTCCACGGAGCCGACGATGCGCAGCCGCGACCCGGCCTCGATCTGGCCCGTGAACTCGTGGAAGCGTCCGCGGACGCGCGCCACGCGCAGGTGGCGCACGTGGAAGCCCACGACCGAGCGCGCCGGGTCCACCCTCCACGCGCCCGCGGGGAACAGCTCCGCGGCGACCGGCGCGGGCGCGGCGGACATCAGGAGACCGGCTGCTCGGCGTCCTCGCGCAGGACGAACGACGAGCCGCAGCCGCAGCCGTAGACGACGTTCGGGTTGTCGACGCGGAAGCCCGCCTCGCCGGCGCCGTCGCTGTAGTCGACCTCGGCGCCGTCGACGAAGCGCACGTGGTCGCTGGCGACGATGATCAGCACGCCGCGGTCCTCGAGGACGAGGTCATCGGCGCCGGGCTCGTCGATGGCGAGCCGGTACTGGTAGCCCGAGCAGCCGCCCGGGCCGACGTCGATGCGCAGGCCGGGCGTCTCGGCGTCGGCGCCGACGGCGTCGAGGACCTCGCGCATCTTCGCGGCGGCCGGCTCGGTGAAGGTCACGGTGGGAGAGCTCATCGCCCCCGAAGCTACGACCCGTGGGACGGACCCACCACCCGGAAAATCCCGGATGCGGATCCGTGGTCTCTACGGACGGCGCGGCCACTGGCCGTCGAGCCGGCGCACGCAGCGCCACGCGCCCGGCACCACGAGCGCCGCCAGCGCCGCCTTGAGGAGCCCGCCGACGATGAAGATCGTGAAGCCGTCGTGGATGGCGGTCGACCAGCTCATCCCGGTCGACGCCTTCAGCCACGGCACGCCGAGCCCGAAGACGATGAGCTGGCCGGCGACGAACGCGGCGAAGGCGACGCCGACGCGCCGGTCCGCGCCCAGCCGGGCCAGCCGGCCGACGACGTAGGCGGCGAGCACGAAGCCGACGATGTAGCCGCCGGTGGCCCCCGTCAGCTGCGCGAGGCCGTGGTCGCCGTCCGCGTAGACGGGCAGCCACAGGCCCAGCGCCAGCCAGACCAGCATCGCCGCCGCCCCCCGGTTCGGGCCCAGCGCGGCGCCGCACACGACCACGGCCAGCGTCTGCCCGGTGATCGGGACCGGCGACGGCGGCACCGGGATCGCGATCTGGGACATCAGGGCCATGAACAGCGTTCCGGCGGCCACGAGGCCGACGTCGCGCACGAGCCCACCGGGCACGGCGTCGGCGAGCACGACCGGCGGTCGCCTCGCCCAGGAGGTGGGGGTGGGGGTGATGGTCGACAAGATGGGAAGAGGGGGTGCGGGGAGGACGGAGCCTGGCGCGGCGAGGCTAGACGTGCCCCTCGGCATCGGCTCCGGGCAAATCACGGGTTGCAATCCGTGGAGAGCACGGATGGCGGTCGCGCCCGGTCTGCCTAGGGTCTGCGCGCATGCTGGTCTATTCCTGCTCGGGCGCCTCGAACGTCGCGCAACTCGCCAACTACATCGCCGTGCGCCTCGATCGTCTCGGACTGGCGGAGATGTCGTGCATCGTCGGCGTGGGCGGCGACGTCAAGCCGCTCGTCCACAAGGCGACCCGCGGCCTGCCGATCATCGCCATCGACGGCTGTCCGCTGGCCTGCGCCGAGCGGGTCCTGGCCGCCAAGGGCGTCACGCCCGAGGTCATGATCCGCCTGCACGAGCGCGGGCTGCGCAAGCGCCAGCACACCGACTTCGACGAGGCCGAGCGCGAGGAGGTCTTCGCGCAGGTGCTCGAGGAGCTCGCTCCGCGCCTGATCGCCGAACGCCCCGAGCTCGAGCCGGTCGTGCGCGAGGCGCTGGGCGACGCCGCCCTCCAGGCAGCGTGACGCACGCCGCGGCCCTGCCGCGCATCATCCAGGGAGGCATGGGCGTCAGGGTGTCGAGCTGGCGCCTGGCCTCGGCGGTCTCGCGGCTCGGCCAACTCGGCGTCGTGTCGGGAACCGCCCTGGCCGTCGTCCTCGCGCGCGGCCTGCAGGACGGCGATCGCGACGGGCATCTGCGCCGCGCGCTGGCGGCGTTCGCGGACCGTGCGGTCGCCACGCGGATCCTCGATCGCTGGTTCCGTCCGGAGGGCCGTCCACCGGGGACCCCCTACCGCGCGGTGCCCGTCCCGCGCGCCCGCGCCGGACGACAGTTCCTCGAGCTGGTGGTCGTCGCCTGCTTCGTCGAGGTGTTCCTGGCCAAGGAGCGCCACGACGGACCCGTCGGCATCAACCTGCTGGAGAAGATCCGCATCCCGACCCTGCCGTCGCTGTACGGGGCGATGCTGGCCGGCGTCGACTGGGTGCTGATGGGGGCCGGGATCCCGCGCCGCATCCCCGCTGCTCTGCGCACCCTGGCCGAGCACCGGCCGGTCAGCCTCACGCTCGACGTCGAAGACGCTGACGGTCACGAGGACGAGTACGAGGTCTCCTTCGACCCGCACGCGGTGATCGACGGCCCCGAGGCGCCGCTGCGCGTCCCGCGCTTCCTGGCCGTGGTGGGCTCGCACGTCCTGGCCGCCCATCTGCTGCGCGGCGACGGCGAGCACCCCGCGGGCTTCGTGGTCGAGCACCCCATCGCCGGCGGCCACAACGCTCCGCCTCGCGGGCCGCTGCGGCTCAGCGACGAAGGCGAGCCCGTCTACGGCCCGCGCGACGAGGTCGACCTCGACCGCCTGCGCGCGCTCGGGCTGCCGTTCTGGCTGGCCGGCGGGCAGGGGCACCCAGACCGGCTGCGCGACGCGCTCGCCGCCGGTGCTGCCGGGGTGCAGGTGGGGACCGCCTTCGCCCTATGCGAGGAGTCCGGGATGGAGCCCGATCTCCGGCGCCGGGCGCGCGAGGCGGCGGCCGCCGGACAGCTCGAGGTGCGCACCGAACCGCTTGCCTCGCCCACCGGGTATCCGTTCAAGGTGGCCCAGCTGCCGGGCACCGTGGCCGAGCCGAAGACGCTGGGCGCGCGACCGCGGCGCTGCGACCTGGGCTACCTGACGACGGCCTATCGCCGGGCCGACGGGACGCTCGGCTACCGGTGCCCGGCCGAGCCGGTCGAGGACTACGTGGCCAAGGGCGGGCGCGTCGAGGACACGGAGGGGCGCTTGTGCCTGTGCAACGGCCTCACCGCCGCCGCCGGCGCACCCCAGCGGCGCCGCCACGGGGCGGTCGAGCCGCCGCTGCTCACGCTGGGCGACGACGCGATCGCCGTGGCGGCGGCGCTGGCGCCGGATGGGCGGCCCTACCGCGCCGCCGACGTCGTCGCGTACCTGCTTGGCGGCACCCCGGCCGCCGCGGGCTGAAGCGTCTCACCGGCCCGGCGAGGCGCCGCCGACGGGCTGGGCGCCGCCGCGCAGCGCGGCCGGCACGTACGGGCAGCTCGGATCGGACGCGAGGGTGTCGCCGGTCACCGCGTAGGCGCGCGCCCGGCTGCCGCCGCAGACCTCGCGGAACTCGCACACGCCGCACTTGCCCTTCAGCAGGGTCGGGTCGCGCAGGTTGCGAAACAGCGGCGCATCGCGGTAGACCTCGACCGGGTCCGTGCGGCGCACGTTGCCGGCGGCCAGCGGCAGGAAGCCGGACGGCGTGATCCCGCCGCGATGCGAGACGAACATGAAGCCGCGTCCGTCGTTGACCCCGCGCACCGGACGGTCCAGGCCGTCGCCGAAGCGGTAGCCCGCGCCGGCGGCCGTCGCCGGATCCTGCCCCCGCGCGCGCGCTCGCTGCGCGGCGATGCGCCGGAACTGGGGCGCGGCGGTGGCCTTGATGTCGAAGGGCACGCGGTCGCGCAGGTCATGCAGCCAGCCGAGGACCCGTTCGTGGCCCTCGGCCGACAGCATCTCCAGCCCGCGGCCTCGGCCGGTGGGAACGAGGAAGAAGACCGACCACTGCACGAGGCCCCAGGCGACGAGCTGGTCGGCCAGGCGCTCGAGCTCGTCGGCGTTGCGCGTGCACACCGTCGTGTTGATCTGCAGCGCCAGCCCCTCGGCGCGGGCGGCGTCCATGGCGCGCAGCGTGCGCGCGAACGAGCCGCGAAAGCCGCGGAACGCGTCGTGCGCGGCGGGCTCGGCCGCGTCGATGCTGAAGGCAACGCGGCGGATGCCGGACTCGCGCGCCTGCGCCATCCGCGCCCGCGTGGGCAGCGCGGTGGCGGTCGGGGTCAGCGAGACGCGCAGGCCGCGCTCATTGGCGTGGGCCGCGATGTCGAAGACGTCGCGGCGCATGAGCGGATCGCCGCCGGTGAGCACGAGGATCGGCCGGGTCCCGAAGCCGGCGAGGCGGTCGATGAGGTCGTGTGCCTCGGCGGTCGACAGCTCGGCGGGGTCGCGCTGCGGCTGTGCGGTTGCGCGGCAGTGCACGCACGCGTACGCGCACGCGCGCGTGAGCTCCCACGCGATCGTGAACGGCGCCCGGTCGTAGTCCAGCGCGGCGAGCCACGCGTCGCGCTCGGCGCGGGCGGTGCGGGCGGCGGCCGCGCTGGTGCCGTCACCGGCGGGGGCGGCAGTCGCGCTCGTTCCGTTCGCGGTGGGGGCGGCCGCGCTCGTTCCGTTCGCCACGGGAGCGGCGGCCTCGCTCATGCCGCGATCTCGACGCCGGCGATCTCGGCGTCGGTCAGGTGGCACGCGGGATCGGCGGCGCGCACGTCGCCCGTGGCGCTCTCGGCCCGGACGCGCAGCCCGCCGTTGCACAGGTCGAGATACCGGCACGAGGCGCAGCGGCCGGTCAGATCGCGTGGGCTGCGCCGGTACGGCGCCAGCACCGGGTTGGCCGACGACCACAGCTGCGAGAACGGCTGCTCGCGCACGTTGCCCGCGCGCACATGCCAGGAGAACTGGTCGGGGTGGACGTCGCCGCGCGGGTCGACGCAGGCGACCGCGACGCCCGACTGGTTGCCGCCGTTCCAGCGCAGCATCTGCTCGACCTCCGCGGCCCGCGCGGGGTCGCGGAGGCGCATGCGCAGCAGCAGCGCGACGTTGTCGGCCGGGTTGTCGACCGTCAGCACCTCCAGCGGCGAGCCGCGCCGCCCGAGGTCCTCGACGCGATCGAAGATCTCCTCGACGACCTCGCGCGTCTGCTCCGGCGTCAGGTCGTGACGGGCCAGCTTGTCGCCGCGGCCGGCGTAGGCGAGGTGGTAGACGCACAGCCGTGCGGCGCCGATCTCCTCGGCCAGCTCGAACACCGGCCCCAGCTCGTCGCGGTTGAGCCCGTGGACGGTGAAGCGCACGCCGGCGCGCAGCCCCGCCCGCTGCACGGCGCGGATGCCGGCGACGGCCCCCTCGAAGGCGCCGCTGCTGCCGCGCATCTTGTCGTGGCGGGCGCCGATGCCGTCGATGCTCACGCCGACGTACGAGACACCGACGGCCGCGAGGTCGGCGGCGGTGGTGTCGTCGATCTGGGTGCCGTTGGTGGAGAGCACCGTCCGCAGGCCGGCGTCCCGCGCCGCGCCGGCGAGCTCGAGCAGGTCGGGTCGCAGCAGCGGCTCGCCGCCGGAGAACAGGATCGTCGGCACCCCGAAGGCGGCGAGGTCGGCGATCAGCGCGTGGCCCTCCTGCGTCGTCAGCTCCCCGGGGTACTCCCGGTTCTTCGAATCCGAGTAGCAGTGCGCGCAGTGCAGGTTGCAGCGCTGCGTGACGTTCCACACCACCACCGGCTTCTTGTCGGCGGTGAAGTGCAGCAGGTGGGCGGGCGAGCGGGCGCTGGAGCGGCCGTAGCGCAGTGCGTCCTGCGGCCCGATCACGCCGTTGAGAAGCCTCGAGACGCTGAGCACCGGCGGGAGACTATGCGCGGCCGCTGCGCGGCGAGACGGGGCAAACCCCGAGGCCGGCGTCCGGGGAATCTACGGATGCATCAGGCACGGCCGCGGAGCATTCCCTGCCAGTACAGGGTGGGCAGGACCCGGCGCTTGAGCTCGTACATGCTGCGCCGCTCGCGGGTGGTGTCGAACGGGAACGTGGGCCGGGGCCGGCCCGTGTAGTCGAACTCGGCGAGGATCAGGCGGCCGTAGCCGGTGACCAGGGGGCAGGACGTGTAGCCGTCGTAGCGGGCGTCGGCGGCGGCGTCGCCGGCCAGGTCGCGCAGCAGGTTGGCCGCGACCACCGGCGCCTGGTGACGCACCGCCGCCGCCGTCTTGGATGTCGGGGCGCTGGAGGCGTCGCCGAGCGCGAACACCTCGGGGTGGCGCGGGTGGCGCAGGGTCTCGCGGTCGACCTCGAGCCAGCCCGCCGCGTCGGCCAACGGGCTCTCGCGGACGACGGCGGGCGCGCGCTGCGGGGGCACGGCGTGCAGCAGGTCGTAGCGCAGCGTGACCTCGGCGTCGGCCGCCTCGTCGCGGAAGACCGCCTCGCGCGACGCAGGGCGCACCGCGGTCAGCACGTGCTTGAAGCGGGTCTCGATCCCCTTGCGGGCGACGACCGCGTCCAGCGAGCGGGCGTACTCCGGGACCGCGAAGATGCCCGGCGTGGCCGCGGCGTAGACGATGTGCGTGCGGTCGCGCACGCCGCGGCGGCGGAAGTGGTCGTCGGCCAGGTAGGCCACCTTCTGCGGCGCGCCCGCGCACTTGATCGGGGGCGGCGGCATGGTGAACAGGGCCGTGCCGCCGTCGAAGGTGCGCAGCGCCTCCCAGGTCGCGCCGGCGCCCTCGCCGCTCGCGGCGTACGACGAGTACACGCCGTCGTGGCCGACCGCGTCGGCCAGGCCGTCGACCGCGTCCCAGTGCAGCTCGATCCCGCACGCCACGACCAGGTGGTCGTACGTGATGCGCTGCCCCGCCGCGGTGCGGACGGCGCGCTCGTCGGGCAGCAGCTCCACCGCCGCTTCTCGGATCCACGTGGCGCCGCGGGGGATGACCTTGGCCTGCGGCCGGCGGGTGCGCTGGGCGGGCAGCACGCCGCCCGCGACCAGGGTCCAGGCCGGCTGGTAGCAGTGGACGGCGGACGGCTCGACGATCGCGACGCTGGGGTGGCGCAGCGCCCGGCACAGGCGCGCGGCGACGGAGATGCCGGCGGCGCCGCCGCCGACGACGACGACTTGAAAATGGTTATTTCCCATCAGGTTTCACAGGTTCGTCGTGCCGTCCGAAACACACATCCGGGATCGCCACGGATCGCGATTGCGGGTTTCCCGCAGGTCCGTGTGGGACTTGCCGTACATCTGCCTGGGACTTGCCGTACACCCACGGCCCAGCCCTTGTCATCGCTTCGCGGCCAAATAGCGTCGCTGCTATGACCCCCGTTTCCCGCCGTCTTGCCGACCGCCGCTTCTTCGCCGCCGGGGAGCCGTCGGCGGGAGGCTGGTCGCAGCTGCACACCGACCCGCGGGCGTGGGAGCGCTTCTACCGCCAGCGCTGGCAGCACGACAAGGTCGTGCGCTCGACGCACGGGGTCAACTGCACCGGGTCGTGCTCGTGGAAGATCCACGTCAAGGACGGCCTGATCACCTGGGAGACCCAGCAGACCGACTACCCGACCAACGGCCCCGAGGTCCCCGAGTACGAGCCCCGCGGCTGCCCCCGCGGCGCCTCGTTCTCCTGGTACGTCTACTCGCCGCTGCGCGTCCGCCATCCCTACGTCCGCGGCGCCCTGCTCGAGGCGTGGCGCGCCGCGCTCGCCGAGCACGGGGACCCCGTCGAGGCGTTCGCCGCGGTCAGCGCCGGGCCGGCCGAGTACAAGCGCCAGCGCGGCAAGGGCGGGTTCGTCCGCGCCTCCTGGGACGAGGTCGCCGACCTGGTGGCGGCCGCGCACGTGGACACGATCCGCCGCCACGGACCCGACCGGATCGCCGGCTTCTCGCCGATCCCCGCGATGTCGATGGCCTCCTACGCCGGCGGCGCACGCTTCCTGACGATGATCGGCGGCGTCTGCCTGAGCTTCTACGACTGGTACGCGGACCTGCCGCCCGCCTCCCCGCAGATCTGGGGCGACCAGACCGACGTGCCCGAGTCGGCGGACTGGTGGAACGCCGCGTACATCGTGATGTGGGGCTCGAACATCCCGATGACGCGCACGCCCGACGCGCACTTCATGACCGAGGTCCGCTACAAGGGCACCAAGACCGTCGTCGTCTCGCCCGACTACTCCGACCACACGAAGTTCGCCGATCACTGGCTGCCCGCGCGTCCGGGCACGGACGCCGCGCTGGCGATGGCGATGGGCCACGTGATCCTGCGCGAGTTCTACGTCGACCGCCAGGTGCCGTACTTCAACGACTACGCGCGCCGCTTCACCGATCTGCCCTACCTCGTCGCCCTCGACGAGCATCCGGCCGGCGGCCATGTCGCGGGCCGCTTCCTGCGCGCGTCGGACCTCGGTGAGCCCGGCGAGAACGCGCAGTGGCGCACGGTGGTCCTCGACGCCGACACCGAGCAGCCCGTCGTGCCCAACGGCGCGATCGGCGACCGCTGGGGGGACGAGGGCGAGGGCCACTGGAACCTCGACCAGGACGACGTGACCCCGGCGCTGACGCTGCTCGGCCACGAGGAAGAGCGCGTCGAACTGCTGCTGCCGTGCTTCGACCCGACCGCCGAGGGCCAGGTCGGCGGCATCGTGCGCCGCGGCGTGCCCGCCCGCCGCGTCGGCGGCCGGCTCGTCACCACCGTGTTCGACCTGCTCTGCGCCCAGCACGGCGTGCGGCGCGACGAGCTGCCGGGCGACTGGCCCGAGGGCTACGACGACCCGCGCCCGTACACGCCGGCGTGGCAGGAGGGGATCACCGGCGTCGACGCCGCCCTGGTGGCGCGGATCGCGCGCGAGTTCGCCCGCACCGCCGAGCGCACCGAAGGCCGCGCGATGATCATGATGGGCGCCGGGACCAACCACTGGTTCCACTCCGACCTGATCTACCGGGCGATGCTCAACCTGGTGCTGCTGTGCGGCTGCCAGGGACGCAACGGCGGCGGCTGGGCCCACTACGTCGGTCAGGAGAAGGTGCGGCCGGTCACCGGCTTCTCGACGATCGCCTTCGCGCTGGACTGGCAGCGCCCGCCGCGCCAGCAGCCGGCGACGCCGTTCTGGTACCTGGCCACCGACCAGTGGCGCTACGAGCGCGCCGCGGCGTCCGAGCAGCTCTCGCCGCTGGCCTCCGGCGACGGCGCGGCGCCGCACCCGGCCGACGCCAACGCGCTGGCCGCGCGCCTGGGCTGGATGCCGTCCTACCCGACGTTCGACCGCAACCCGCTCGACCTCGTGGCCGAGGCCGAGGCCGCGGGCGTCGCGCCGGCCGAGCACGTGGTGGCCGAGCTGAAGGCCGGGCGGCTGAGCTTCGCCTGCGAGGATCCCGACGCGCCCGAGAACCATCCGCGCGTGCTCACCGTGTGGCGGTCGAACCTGCTCGGCTCGTCGTCCAAGGGCCACGAGTACTTCCTCAAGCACCTGCTCGGCGTGCCCACCCACGCGGTGACCGAGACGGAGTCGCCGCCGGAGCTGCGCCCGCGCGACGTGACGTGGCGCGACGCCGCGCCCGAGGGCAAGCTCGACCTGCTGGTGACGCTCGACTTCCGGATGAACGGCACGTGCCTGTACTCCGACGTCGTCCTGCCCGCCGCGACCTGGTACGAGAAGGAGGACATCTCCACCACGGACCTGCACCCGTTCGCCCACGCGTTCAACGCGGCGATCAACCCGCCGTGGGACACGAAGGCCGACTGGGACATCTTCTCGCGCATCGCGCAGTCGTTCTCGCGGATGGCGGGCGAGCACCTCGGCGTGCGCCGCGATCTCGTCGCCGCGCCCCTGCTGCACGACACGCCCGACGAGATCGCCCAGCCGCTGGGCGAGGTGCACGACTGGCGGCGCGGCGAGTGCGAGCCGGTGCCGGGGCGCACGATGCCCAAGCTCGTCGTGGTGGAGCGCGACTACGGCGCCGTCCACGAGCGGATGACCGCGCTGGGCCCGCTCGTGGAGGAGCAGGGGACGACGTGGAAGGGCGTCGCCACGCGCGACGTGGGCCCCGAGCTGGGCCACCTGCGCGACCAGAACGGCATCACCGCCGACGGCCGCCCGCGGCTGGAGACGGCGCGTCACGCCTGCGAGGCGATCCTCGCGCTGTCGGGCGCCACCAACGGGCGCCTGGCCGTCGAGGGCTTCCGCGTGCTGGAGCGGCGGACCGGGCAGGAGCTGGCCGACCTCGCCGCCGACCGTGGCGAGGATCTCCACACGTTCGGCGACGTCTCGATCCAGCCGCGCAAGACGATCACCTCGCCCGAGTGGTCGGGGATCGAGTCGCGCGAGCGCCGGTACTCCCCGTTCTGCGTCAACGTCGAGCGGCTGGTGCCGTGGCGGACGCTGACCGGGCGCCAGCAGCTGTACAACGACCACTCCTGGCTGCTGGACCACGGCGAGGGGCTTCCGACCTACAAGCCGCCGCTGGACATGGCCCGCCACCTGGGCGACATCGGCGAGGCCACCGTCGCCGTGCGCTACCTCACGCCGCACTCGAAGTGGTCGATCCACTCCACCTACCAGGACAACCTGCACATGCTCACGCTGTTCCGCGGCGGGCCGGTGGTGTGGATGAGCCCCGAGGATGCCGGCCGCGTGGGCGTCGCCGACAACGACTGGATCGAGATGTACAACGCCAACGGCGCGGTGGCGGCGCGCGCGGTGGTCTCGCACCGCATCCCCGAGGGCGCGGCGCTCATGTACCACGCCCAGGATCGCCACATCAACGTGCCGCGCTCGGAGGTCAGCGGTCACCGCGGCGGGACCCACAACTCGGTGACCCGCATCCAGATGAAGCCGACCCACATGATCGGCGGCTACGCGCAGCTGTCGTACGGGTTCAACTACTACGGGCCGACCGGCTCGCAGCGCGACGAGGTGACGGTCATCCGCCGGCGTCGCACGGAGGTGGAGTACTGATGCACGTCAAGGCGCAGGTGGCGATGGTGATGAACCTCGACAAGTGCATCGGGTGCCACACCTGCTCGGTCACCTGCAAGAACGTGTGGACCAACCGCGACGGCGCGGAGTACATGTGGTTCAACAACGTCGAGACCAAGCCGGGGTGGGCTACCCGAAGCGCTGGGAGGACCAGGAGGAGCGCCGCGGCGGCTGGGAGCTCGACCGCCGCGGGCAGCTGCGGCTCAAGGCCGGCGGGCGGCTGGCCAAGCTGCAGAACATCTTCTGGAACCCGGACCTGCCGGAGATCGACGACTACTACGAGCCGTGGACCTATGACTACGCCGAGCTGACGAAGGCCGGGCCGTCGAAGGAGCAGCCGGTCGCGCGGCCGGTGTCGCGCCTGACGGGCGAGCCGATGGCGATCGAGTGGGGTCCCAACTGGGAGGACGACCTGGCCGGAGGCCCGGACAGCCTGGCGCGCGATCCGAACCTCGCCGCCTTGGAGGAGGATGTCCGGGCCTCGTACGAGCAGGTCTTCATGATGTACCTGCCGCGCATCTGCGAGCACTGCCTGAACCCGTCGTGCGTCGCCTCGTGCCCGTCGGGCGCGATGTACAAGCGCGACGAGGACGGCATCGTGCTCGTCGACCAGGAGCGCTGCCGCGGCTGGCGGATGTGCGTCTCGGGCTGCCCGTACAAGAAGGTCTACTTCAACCACGTCTCCGGCAAGGCGGAGAAGTGCACCCTCTGCTACCCGCGCATCGAGGCGGGCCTGCCCACGGTCTGCTCGGAGACGTGCGTGGGGCGGATCCGCTACCTCGGCCTCGTCCTCTACGACGCCGACCGGGTGGAGGAGGCCGCGTCGGTCCCCGACGTGCGCGACCTGCTCGACGCGCAGCTCGACGTCTTCCTCGACCCCAACGACCCCGAGGTGCGGGCCGCCGCGCTGCGTGACGGCATCCCCGACGACTGGCTCGACGCTGCTCGGCGCTCGCCGGTGTGGGCGCTGGCGCTCGAGCACCGGATCGCGCTGCCGCTGCATCCCGAGTACCGGACGCTGCCGATGGTCTGGTACGTGCCGCCGCTGTCGCCGGTGACCTCGCTGGTCGAGGGCGAGGGCGCCACCGCCGATCCCGACGACGTGTTCGTCGCCATCGACCAGCTGCGCATCCCGGTCGCCTACCTGGCCAGCCTGCTCACCGCCGGCGACGAGACGGTCATCCGGCGCGTGCTCAAGCAGCTGGCGGCGATGCGCTCGTACATGCGCTCCAAGACGCTGGGCGCGCCCGACGACGAGCTGGCGCAGGCGGTGGGCATGACGCCCGCCCAGATCGAGAAGATGTACCGGCTGCTGGCCGTGGCCAAGTACGAGGACCGCTTCGTCGTGCCGCCCGCGCACCGCGAGCTGGCCGGCGAGCTGAGCCAGCAGCAGCAGGGTACGTGCGGCCTCGACTTCCCGGGCGGGCCCGGTGCGTGCGCCGACGGCAGCGGCACGGACGACGGCGCCGCGGCCGTCGCGCCGGCCAACGGCCACTTCCACCTGCACGTCGACGGCAACGGCCGGCTCGACGAGCTGCGCGCGCGCCGCGCGGCGGAGCGCGAGGCCCGGCGGAAGGCGCCGCGATGAACCCCTACCACCTGCTGTCGGTGCTGCTCGACTACCCGAGCGCCGAGCTGCTGGCGCTGCGCGCGGAGGCGGCCGACGCGGTCGCGGCGCTGCCGCCGGCCGAGATCCGCGAGCCGCTGGAGCGCTTCCTGGCCGCCGAGGCCGGCCGGCCGGCGACCGAGCTGCAGGCCGAGTACGTCGCGACGTTCGACTTCGACCGCCGGGCGAGCCTGAACCTCACCTACTACGTGCACGGCGACCGGCGCCAGCGCGGCGTCGCGCTGCTCAAGCTCAAGCGCCTGTTCGCCGCGCTCGAACTGGAGCCGGTGACCGACGAGCTGCCCGACTACCTGCCGCTGCTGCTCGAGCTCGCCGGGGTCGCTGGGCCGCAGCGGGGCGCCGAGATCCTGCGCGAGTTCCGCCCCGCCCTCGAGGTGATCGGAGCGCGCCTGCGCGAGCAGGGCAGCCACTACGCGGAGCTGCTGGACGCGCTCGGCCTGCTGCTGGGGCCGGCCGGGGAGGAGGAGGTGGCGTCCGCGCTGCGGCTGGCGGCGGAGGGTCCGCCCTCCGAGCTCGTGGGTCTGCAGCCGTTTGCGCCGCCCGAAGCGATCGGAGCCATGCGATGAGCCGTCTCGACGTCCTGCTGTGGATCGTCGTTCCCTATGTCTGCCTGGCCGTGTTCGTGGTCGGCCACGTCTGGCGCTGGCGCCGCGACCAGCTCGGCTGGACGACGCGCTCGACCCAGCTGCTCGAGCGTCGCCGGCTGCGCGTCGGCGTGCTGCTCTTCCACCTCGGCCTGTTCGCGGTGATCGGCGGCCACATCCTCGGCATCCTCGTGCCGGCGGCGGCCACCGAGGCGGTTGGCGTGAGCGAGCACCTCTACCACGTGGTCTCGGTGGCCGCCGGGACGAGCGCGGGCATCGCGATGACCGTCGGCTTCCTGGTGCTGATGCTGCGCCGGGCCCAGGTCCCGCGCGTGCGCCGCACCACGACGCGCACCGACATGGTCACCTACGTCGTCCTCGGGATCGTGATCGTGACCGGCATGTGGGCCACCGTGGTGGTCAACCTGGCGGGCGGCGGCTACGACTACCGCGAGACGGTCGGACCCTGGTTCCGTGGGCTGTTCCTGCTCGATCCCGCCACCGGCGAGATGGCGGGCGCGCCGCTCGTCTACCAGATCCACGCGCTGAGCTCGATGCTGCTGTACGCGGTGTGGCCGTTCAGCCGGCTCGTCCACGCCTGGTCGGCCCCGGTCGGCTACCTGCTGCGGGCGCCGATCGTGTACCGGCGCCGCGGCGTGGCGCCGGCGCGCCTCCGGCGTCCCCAGCCGACGGCCCCGCGGCCGCAGCCGGTCGCCCCCCGGCCGCAGCCCGCCGCTTCGCAGCCGCAGCCGGTTGCCTCGCAGACCGGGGGATGACCCTCACGTCCAGCGCCGCCGTCGTTACCTCCGTGCCGATCTGGCGCCGCCTTGACGGCGGCGTCAAGTCGTTGTACCCCGGCTACTTCGCGATGGTCATGGCCACCGGCATCGTGTCCAACGCCTTCAACGCGCTGGGCGTCGAGTGGCTCTCCGACGCCCTGTTGGCCATCAACCTCGTGGCGTTCCCGGTGCTGGTGGCGGCCACCGTGGCCCGCGTCACGCGCCATCCGCGCGCGCTGTGGACGAACCTCGTCGACCCGCGCCTGGTGTTCTCGTTCTTCACGCTGGTCGCGGCGGCCGACGTGCTCGGGATCCAGCTGTTCCTGCGCGGCATCGACGGCCCGGCCATCGGCCTCTGGGTGTTCGCGCTCATCGCCTGGGTGCTGCTGAGCTACTTCAGCTTCTCGGTGCTGACCTTCCTCAACCACGGCACGGGCGCCGACGTCGTCCACGGCGGCTGGCTGATCGCGATCGTCGGCACCGAGTCGCTGGCGCTGCTTGGCGTGCGGCTCGCCCCCGAGCTCGGGACGGCCGCGTTCGTGCTCGTCTACCTCCTGTGGGGGATCGGGATCGTCCTGTACGGGATCTTCGTGACGCTGTTCGCCTACCGGATCTTCTTCCTGCGGGTGACGGCGGCGGACATGAACCCGCTGTTCTGGGTCATCATGGGCGCCGCGGCGATCGCCACCAACGCCGGCTCGACCCTGATCGTCACGCCGACCGGCCTGCCGTTCCTGGAGGCGATGCACGCGTTCGTCGACGGCACGACGCTGATCCTGTGGGCGTGGGCGACGTGGTGGATCCCGCTGCTGGTGATCTTCGGCGTCTGGCGCCACATCGTCTGCCGCGAGCCGCTCGTTTACCACCCGATGTACTGGAGCCTCGTCTTCCCGCTGGGGATGTACACGCTGGCGACGTACCGGCTGGCGCTGGCGGCGGACTTCACGGTGCTGCATGATGCGGCGCGCGTGCTCGTCTGGTTCGCGTTCGGCGCATGGCTGCTGACGATGACCGGGCTGATGCGCTCGATCGCGCGGATGCTGCGCCCGGCGACCTGAGCTGATAGTGCCGTGTCAGGCAACGTTCGCCCCGTCTGGCGGACGTCACCTGACACGACACTGCGCCGCTACGCGGCCGAGAGCAGGCGCGCCCTGGCCCGCCAGTTCGGCTCGGGATACAGCTCGCAGTACTTGGCGTCGCGCATGAGCTTCTCGACGCCGCTGTCGGCGATGTAGCCGCTGCCGCCGAATACCTGAACGGCGTCGATCGTCGTGCGGCCCGCGGCGTGGCTGGCGGCGACCTTGGCCGCGAGCGCGGCGCGCAGGTCCGTCTCCTCCGCGGGCATCCGCGGGCGGGCCTCCAGGCGCACGGCCATGGCCGCGAGCATCTGACGCACCGCGCCGTAGTGGCCGATCGGCCCGCCGCCCTGGTGGCGGGTGGCCGCGTAGTCGGTCGCCAGCTCGTATGCGCGCCGGACGATGCCGATGGCGACGGCTGCGGTCGCCGCGTACAGCAGCGCCTCCACCGCGGGCGCGGGCGCGGGCGGGACCGCGTCGTCGTCCCGCACGACGCCTGCGGGCGGGATCGCGTCGTCGCCTCGCACGACGCCCGCGGGCGGGATCGCGTCGTCGCCTCGCACGACGCCTGCGGGCGGGACCGCACCGTCGCTGCGGACCACGCCCGCGGGCGCGGCCCGCAGCCCGAGCTGGCGCGGATCCGCAGTCACCGACCAGTCGCCGCCCGGCTCGAGCACCGCGGGCGGTCCGCCCGCGTGGCCGCCGAGCACGAGGCCGTCGGCGCCGGCGGCGCCCAGGACGATGTGGTCGCGGGCGGCCGGCGCCGGGACGAGCGCCCACCGCGCGCCGGTCGGCACGGCGGCGGCCGCGTCGGGTGGCAGGGCGCGCAGGGCGAGCGCGTGCAGCGCCACGGCGAGCGCCAGCCCGGCCTCGGCCGCGGCGAGCTCCTCGATCAGTGCCAGCCACACGCCCGGCGGCAGGCCGGCGCCGCCCGCCTCCTCGTCGAGCAGCGCGCGATCGAGCCCGAGCGCGCAGACGCTCTCCCAGCAGCGGTGCGTCGCCTCCCGGTCGCCGTGGTCGAGCCGGGCGGCGGCGGGCAGCAGCTCGCGGCGGGCGAAGCCGCGTGCGGCGTCGACCAGCAGCGCCCGGTCGCCGGCGGTCACCGTCAGGGTCATCGCGTCACCGCCTCGACCGCCGCGGCATGCAGCGGCGGCAGGATCGCCATCGGCTGCGGATGGCACAGGCCGCGGAAGACCTCGAGCCGGTTGAGCTGGTTGGTGCCCTCGTAGATCTGCGTCAGCTTCGCGTCGCGCCAGAGCTTCTCGAGCTCCGCCCGCACCGGCCCCGCGTGCAGGCCGACGATGTCGAGCGCCGCGCCGGTGACCCGCATCGCCACGTCGGCGCCCTGCGCCTTGGCCAGCGAGGAGGCCGCCAGCGCCCGGGTGAGCCGGACGTCGTCGGTCGTGCGATGCAGCAGCCGGACGGTCACGTCGCGCGCTCGCGCGGACCGCAGCGCTCGCTGCGCCAGCGGGGCGCGTCGCACGCGGGCCGGCACCGCGCTGGCCAGCCGCACCGCTGGGTGGCGCAGCGCGCCACCCAGGGCGTCGCCGTCGAGCTCCCGCGCCGCCGCCAGATACGCGCCGCGCGCCGCACGGATGTCCTGCTCCATGTGCGCGAGCTCGAGCTGCACGTGCTGGTCGTGGAGCGCCTCGGCGCCGGCCGGATCCTCCTCCAGCCAGCGCAGCAGCCGCCGCTGGGCGCCGGCGGCGATGCCGGTGGCGATCGCGCCAACCGGCGCGCGCGACATGGCCAGGACCATCATCGTCGCACCCATCCCGTCCCCGGGACGGCCGACCACCCGCTCGCCCGGCACGAACACGTCGTCGAAGACGATCTCCGCTGTCGGGCAGGCGCGCTGGCCGAGCTTGTGCTCGACGCGGCCGACCGCGAAGCCGGCGCTGCGGGTGTCGACGAGGAAGCACGTCATCGTCTCCGCCGGCCGCGTCCGGTCGAGCGGCATGAACGCGGTGATCCAGCGCGCGACGCTGCCGTTGGAGATGAACCGCTTGGTGCCGGACAGGCGGTAGCCGCCGGCGACCCGGTGGGCGGCGGTAGTGACGCGGCCGCGGCGCACCAGCTCGGGGTCCTCGACGTCGGTGCCAGCGTCCGGCTCGGTGATCGCGAACGCCATCAGCTCCGGCTCGCCGCGCCGCTCGGCCGCGACGAGCTCGGCCAGCACGCCGTCCCACGGCGCCAGCCCGCCCACCAGCAGCAGCGGCGCCATCCCGAGCGCGTTGGCGCCGAAGATCAGCGCGATGCCCGGGCAGCCCGCGCAGAGCTCCTCCATCACGACCGCCGTCTCGGCGGCCAGCGCCCCGCGGCCGCCCGCGGGCTTGGGGACCATCAGGCTCAGCAGCCCCTCGCGTGCGCCGTGGCGCACGATCTCCCAGTCGAACGCGGCGGGGTCGGCGGCGGCGCGGGCATCGAGCTCCAGCGCCCGCGGCGCCAGCTCCTCGTCGGCGAAGCGCCGCGCCCGGTCGCGCACGGCGCGCAGGTCGAGGCGGCCCATCGCCGTCAGGCTCCCGGTGCGGTCAGGGGCTCGCCGGCCGAGGCGGGCCATCGCCGTCAGGCTCCCGGTGCGGTCAGGGGCTCGCCGGCCGAGGCGGGCCATCGCCGTCAGGCTCCCGGCGCCGTCTGGCGCTCGCTGGCCGAGGCGCGCCGGAGCTGTACGCCCAGCGGAAGGCTGACGGGCTCGCGCCGCGCCGCGCCGGCGCACGCGCGTCCGATCGGCAGCGGCACCGCGTGGCCCGCGGCGATGACCGAGACCTGGCTGACCCCGTCGAAGAACGACGACCGGCGCATGAGCCTGCCCTCCCAGCGCGAACGTTGACGTCGGCGCACCGTAGGCCTGCGACGAGGGGGTCGCATCCGCAGGATCCCGCAGTCTTTTCGGGACCCCGACTCCGAGTCTACTATTGGACAACAACGCAGTTGTTTAGCGGTAGAATGGGCGACATGATCGATCGACTGCCACGGCGCGCCGCTCCGCAGCGCATGCCGGTCGCCGCGCCGGACGACCCGGGACTGGTCGTCGTCGACGCCACCTGGGGCGTGATCGCCCCGATGACGCTCGCTCCGGGCGTGCTGACCGTCGGCGAGCTCGAGGTCATCGCGCACATCGAGGCCGGCGGGCTGCTCGTCGACACACGGCAGCCCGAGTACTACGCGGAGGGGACGATCCCCGGCGCGGTGAACATCCCGCACCAGGACATCCTCGCGCGGCGCGGCGAGCTCGATCGCGGCGGGACGGCGGCGGTCTTCTGCAACGGCCCCCAGTGCACCGCGACGCCGCAGGCGGTAGTCGAGCTGCTCGCCGCGGGGCATCCACCCGGGGCGCTGCTCTACTACCGCGGAGGCATCCACGACTGGGTCACGCTCGGGCTGCCCCTCGACCGACCGGCCCGCTGACGCGCCGGCCCGCGCGGCGCGTCCACACAACGACCGCGCGCCACGAGGCACGAAGGCCCCGCGGCGCGCGGAGAGGAGAGAGCTGCAGACTTTCGTCTGTCTGTCTGTGGGTGTTTTTACTCGACTCGAACCGAGCGCTGCGGCGACGGAACGACCCGCTTGCGGAGCGCGACGGCGTCTGGCGCCGTGTCGCTCCGACCGTGGAAGTTCGGGACGTCCATGACCAGGCAGCTAGTGATCACGTCGTGGCGGTCCATGCCATTCGGGTGAGCGAGCTACGGTGGGAGTCAGGTGGGTTCGCCATGCGTCCTATTGGCACCTCCTGGTCGAAGGGGGCGGTGCTTGGACATGGCACCATCATGCGGCTGCGGTCGCATCCGGGACTTCTACGGATGGGGGGTCCGTAGCTTGCGCGCCGGCAGGCGCCGGGCGAGCCGGTCCGCGGGCCTGAGCCCGGCGTGCTGCGCGGGCGCTCTCATCGGGTCCTCATCGGCACGCGCCAGAATCCGAGCGATGCGGACGCTGGTCGTGGAGGACGAGCCGAAGATGGCGCGCCTGATCGCTCGGGCGCTGCAGGAGGGCGGCGCCGTGAGCGACACGGCGGCGACCGGCAGCGATGCGCTGTGGATGGCGACGAGCACGCGCTACGACGCGATCGTGCTCGACGTGATGCTGCCCGACCTCGACGGCTTCGAGGTCTGCCGGCGGCTGCGGGCCGACGGCGTGTGGGCGCCGGTGCTGATGCTCACCGCCCGCGATGCGGTGGCCGACCGGGTTGCCGGCCTCGACGCGGGCGCCGACGACTACCTGGCCAAGCCGTTCGCGATCGACGAGCTGCTGGCGCGGCTGCGGGCGCTGGCCCGCCGCGGCGCGGTGCCGCGGCCCGCGGTGCTGGAGGTGGGCGCGCTGCGGCTCGACCCGGCGTCCGGGCGCGCGTGGTTTCGCGACGCCGAGCTGGAGCTGTCGAGCAAGGAGTTCGCGATGCTCGAGGCGTTCATCCGCCGTCCCGGGCAGGTGCTCAGCCGCGCCGAGCTCCTCGACCTGGTGTGGGATCACGCGTACGACAACCGCTCCAACGTCGTCGACGTCTACGTCCGCTACCTGCGCGAGAAGATCGACCGGCGCTTCGGCGTGACGGCGCTGCACACGGTGCGCGGCCGTGGCTACCGGCTCGACGCGGTGTCGTGAAGCGCCTGCGGTTGTCCGGGATCCGCCCTCGGGTGGTGGCCGCCTTCGCGGTGGCGATGGCCATCGTGCTCGCGATCATCGGCGTGGCTATCTACCAGGGGGTGGCCGACCAGCTCACCGACGCCACCGACAGCGCGCTCGAGGCGCGGGCCGCCGCCATCGCGCGGCTGATCGACGAGCGCGGCGCCGTCGGGCCGGGGATCGCCCGCGGCCTGGACGATCCCGGCGAGACCTTCAGCCAGGTCATCGGCCCGGGCGAGCGCCTGCTGGCCAACAGCCCGGGCCTACCGGGCGCCCCGCTGCTCGGTCCGGCGGCGCGGGCAGGCGCGGCCGAGGGCGTGACGATCCGCCTGCGCGAGGTCCCGCTCGCCGACGACGAGGGCGACGAGGAGATCGACACCGAGGCGCTCGAGGACACCGCGGCGGAGCCGTTCGAGGACGACCGCGCGCGGGTCATCGCCCGCGGCGTCACCGTCGCCGGGCAGCGGCTGGCGATCGTGGTCGGGACCACGCTCGAGGATCGCGAGGACGCGCTGCGAGCGCTGCGTTGGACCCTGCTGATCGCCCTGCCGGTCGCCCTGCTGGTGACGGGGGCGGCCGGCTGGGTCGCGGTCGGCGCCGCGCTGCGGCCGGTGGAGCGCATGCGCCGCCGGGCCGCCGGCATCTCGGAGGCCTCTGTGGCCGAACGGCTGCCGCTCCCGAACGCCGACGACGAGCTGCGGCGTCTGGGCACGACGCTCAACGCGATGCTCGACCGCCTCGAGGCGGCGCTCGCCCGTGAGCGGGCGTTCGTGGCCGACGCCAGCCACGAGCTGCGCACGCCGCTGGCCATCCTGCGCACCGAGCTCGAGCTGGCGCTGCGCGAGCAGCGCACGCCCGAGGAGCTGCTGGAGGCGATCCGCTCCGGGCACGAGGAGGCCGCCGCGCTGAGCGCGCTGGCCGACAACCTGCTGACGCTGGCGCAGGCCGACGAGGGCGCGCTGGCGCTGCGGCGCGCCGCCGTCGACCTCCAGGCGCTCTGCGACCGCGTGGCGCGCCGCTTCGCCGGCGTGTTCGCGCCGGCCGGCCGGACGCTGTCGGTCGCGCCGGGCGAGCCGCTGGTCGTGACGGCCGACGCGATGCGCCTCGAGCAGGCGCTCGGCAACCTCGTCGAGAACGCGCTGCGCCACGGTGCCGGGCCCGTCGAGCTCGGCGTCCGCCGGGCCCTGGACGGCGGCGCGGTCGAGCTGTGGGTCGGCGATCGCGGGCCGGGCGTCTCCGCGGACCTGGCCGGTCGCGCGTTCGACCGCTTCGCCCGGGGCGATGCCGCGCGGTCGGGCGGCGGCACCGGGCTGGGGCTGGCGATCGTCGCGGCGATCGCCCGCGCCCACGGCGGCAGCGCCCGGCTGGAGCCCCGCGCCGGCGGGGGCACCGAGGCCGTCGTGTGCCTACCCGCCTGACGCTCATCGTTCTCTCATCCGGGGCTCGCTACAACAGTGCCTGTCGTCCCGAATCCGAGAGGAGCCATCACCATGATCCGCACCACCACCGCTCTGGCCACCGCTGCGCTGGGCGCCGCGGTCGCGCTGACCGGCGCCGCTCCGGCGTTGGCGGCGCCCCACGTGCGCGACGTCGACGCCGAGCTGCACCCCGGAGGCTGGCTGCACCTGTCGGCCGAGACGTCGGCGGGCGCGCGCCGGCTGACCTTCCACGTGGCCGGGCGGTCGATCCGCGGCCGGCTGACCGACATCGACCGCGAGGACCGCACCCGCGAGTTCGAGCGCACGGTCCGCGCCCGCGGCGTGGGGACCGGCACGCGCTCGATCCGCGTGCGCGTGTGCGGTCGCCGCGGCTGCTCGACCCAGACCTTCCGGACCTTCGTCGAGCGCGACGACTGATGCGGCGCCTGGCCGTCGGCGCCGCGGCCGCGGGCCTGCTCGCGCTGGGGGCCGCCGGCGGCGCCGTGGCCGCCGGCGCGCTCGGCGACGACGAGCTGGAGGTGCAGTCGATCACGGTGCCGGCTCCGCGCGACGCGGACGCGCTGATCGCCGAGGACGGCATCCCGGCCGCGCAGGCGCGGCGGCTGGCCGCCGCGGCGACGCGCGCGCTCCCCGGGACGCCGATCAGCGTCGAGCGCGACGACGGCCTCTACGCCATCGACGTGCGCGATCGCTCCGGCGCCATCGTCGAGGTGCTCGCGGACGACGCCGGGCGCGTGGTCGGGATGGACCGCGGCGACGACTGACCGCGCGGCTCAGATCGGGCCGACGCGCAGCACGACCACGAGGACGAACGCGGCGACCGCGATGGCGAGCGCGACGAGCGCGCCGATTCGCTGCGGCTCGAGTGCGCGGTGGCGGTGCATGGTGCGGTTCATCGCACGAGCGCCCATCCGGGCGGCGCCGGGGGCCAGCCGCTCGGGCTCCTGCTCGTCGGCCGCATCGTGGCGGCGGCGGGGCGCGCGCGAGAGCACCCGGACCCCTTCCTCGACGGGGGCGGCCTCGGTCGGCGCGGCGCCTGGGTCGTGGCGGCGGCTGACCGTCGTCGGCGCCTCGCCGCCGGGGTCCCGGAAGAGGCTGAAGCGGGCGGGGCCGGCGCGGCGGTGCTCGTCGGTGATCTGATCGGCGGCGTCGGCGCGGCCGTTGGGCTGGTCCGAAGTGGGTTGGGCGGCGGCGGAGTGGTCCGCGCTGGGTTGGGCGGCGGCGGAGTGATCCGGGGTGGGTTGGGCGGCAGTGCGGAGTGGTCCGCGCTGGGTTGGGCGGCGGCGGGTGGTCCGGGGTGGGTTGGGCGGCAGTGGGGTGGTCCGCGCTGGGTTGGGCGGCGGCGGGGTGATCCGGGGTGGGTGCGGCGGTGGAGTGATCTGCGGTGGGTTGGGCGGCGGCGGGGTGGTCCGGGGTAGGTGCGGTGGCGGTGGGGTGGTCTGGGGTAGGCGCGATGGCGTTGGGCTGGTCTGGGGTGGGTGCGGCGTCGTCGGCGGGCGGGTCGGGGATGGGCTCGATCGCCGCCGCGGCGGCGCGGCGGCCCGCGGCCGTCGCCGGAGCGCTGTGGGCGCCCTCGCCGCGCAGCGCCTCGAGCTCGGCGCGGGCGGCGTCGAGGTCGCGCCGCGCCGCCGCGACGCCGGCGCGCGCCACGGCGAGGTCGGCCTCGTGCTCGCGCTCGGCCGCCTCGCGGTCGGCGGCGGCCGCCGCGGCGGCTGAGGCGAGCCGCGTCTCGGCGTCTGCGCGGACGTGCGCGAGGCTCCGTCTCGTACTCGGCGCGCGCCGCCGCGAGCGCCTGCTCGGCCTCGGTCCGCGTGCGCGCCAGCGTCTGCTCGGCGTCGGCCCGCGTGCCCGTCAGCGCCGCCTCGGCCTCGGTCTGCGCCTGCGCGGCATCCGCCTGCGCCGACTCGAGCGCCGCCGCGTGCGCGGCCTGGATCGCCTCGAGCTTGAGCGCCGCCTCCTGGCCCGCCGCGACGAGGTCGCGATCCGCCTCCTCGCGGGCCTCCGCGGCCGCGCGCGCCGCCTCCTCGGCGGCGGCCTGCGCCGCGGCCGCCTGCGCGCGCGCCTCGTCGCGCTCCGTGCGCAGCTGGCCGAGATCGTCCTCGACCCGGCGCCGCGCCTCGCCGGCCCGTCGCGCGCGGTCCTCGGCCTCCGCCGCCCGCGCGCCGGCGGCGTCGACCGCGCGCCGCAGCTCGTTGGACTCGCGCGCCAGGCGCACCAGCCGCGGCAGGTCGTCGCCGTCCGCATCGAGATCCGGCGCCGGCAGCTCGACCAGCAGGTCGCGCCCCACCGCCAGCGCGAAGCCCGCCCGCTCGATGACCTCGAGCGCCACCGCGAACGACGCTCGCCACGGCACGCCGCGCGGGTCGGCCGCCGCCTCGTCCGCGCCGAGCGGCGGGCACTCGACCCGCTCGTCGCCCTCGACGAGCAGGACCGGCCATCCGAGCCGCTGCTGCACCGGCGCGCTGAAGCGGCCGTCGAGCTCGAGCACCGCCACCGCGGCGGTGGCGGGCCGGGCGCGGAAGGCCAGGACCTCGAAGGTGGTGGCGGTCGTGGCCGGGCTCACGCGGCGCTCCCTCACTCCTCACGCGGCCGGTCGGCGGGCCGCAGCGGCTGCGTGCGGTCGGGATCCTCGTCTGCGGCCGGCGGCGGAGTGATGATCGGCTCGCGGCGCGGACGCTCGCCGGAGGGCGCGCGGCGCCCGCCCCGGCCCCACAGCCCGCTGCGGCCACCGGCCTCGGTCTCGGACTCGTCCGATCTCGCTCCGGCGCCGCCCCCGCGCGGGTCCGTGCTCACGTCGTCGGCGCGCGCGTCGACGGCCGCCGTGCGCCGCCGCCGCTCGCGTCCGGCGACGTCGATCGACACCGAGATCTGGGCCAGCGCCATGACCGCTCCGGTCACCATCAGCGCGCTGCCGCCCAGCGCGATCCACGCGCCGATCTCGCGCGACGCGTCGCGCACCGCCGGCGGCGGGTCGAGGACCTGCGCGATCACGAGCAGGGCGACGATGCCGGCGATCCAGCCGAGCCGCGCCGTCGGGACGCTCGCCCCCGACGCCTCGGCGCCCGCCACCGCGAGCGCGGCGACCGCCAGCGCCAGCAGCGCCCAGTCGACGATCTCGAAGGCGTCCCACGCCCGCAGCCCAGGGCTGTACCACTCGAGGAACAGGCTGACGAGCACGGCGATGGCGCCGGTCGCCACGAGCACCGTGCTGAGATCGAAGTTGCGCCGCAAGGCTGGCCTCCCGGAGGTCGTAGGCCGTCACAGTAACGGCACCCACCCGCGACCCGTGCTACCCGCTGTGCCGGCGCGGTCCCGGGCTGGGCGCGATCCTGCGGCGGCGCGCCCGCGCCGCCGCCGTCTCACTTCGTGATGACCGCGCCGGTGCCGGGGTCGACCGTCGCCTGCGCGGGCGCGTCCGACACGCGCGCGCTGAGCTCGCCCGTGGGCAGACCGCCGCCCTTCGTGCGCACCTTCGCCTTGCCGTGCAGTCCGGCTGCCACGGTCCACGTCAGGGCGTGCGTGCCCGGCGTCGCCGGCGTCAGCGTCCACCGCAGCGTCTGCGTCGCCCCCGGGTCGAGCCGGCCGACCGCCCACGTGTAGACGTACGCGGTGCCGCCGTTGTCCGGCGCCCCGGCGACGATCCACACCGGCTGGCTGGGGTCGGCCAGGCCTGGCTGGTCGTTGTCGGCCGAGATGCCGTCGAGGCTCACGGCCAGGTTCGGGATCGTCTGGCCGCCGGTGTTCTTGATCGAGATCGCGAGCTTCGCCGGCACCGAGATGCTCTGGTCCTGCGGGAACGTCACCGACGTGACGGCGACCTGATACGTCGCGCTCTGCTCGTCCGCGTCCTGGCGCCCCCCACCGCCGCACCCGACCAGCAGCGCACAGCAGGCCGACAACGCGAGGACCCCTCTCACGGCCGGGACGGTAGCACCCGTGAGTCAGCCTCTGCCGCGGCTGCTCACCCGCCGCAGGTTTCGCTCGCGGCGGGCGTCTCAGGGGCATGGTTGCGGTTTGGCAGCGGTCCGGGTCGTCCCATACGATCCGGCCCGCCCGTGCGGAAACAGCACGATTCCCAGACGGGTCCCGGGCTCTGGTGAGGGGGTGATGATGGTCCGAAACGTCGCCGATCGAGCGTTCTTGCCGACCAAGAACGTGCTCGAGGAGGTGGGCGACATGATGATCCTGACCGGGAGGACGATCATGTCCGCCCTGCGTCCGCCCTACCCCTACGGCGGCGAGTTCGTCAGCCAGTTCCTCTTCGCGCTGAAGCTCTGCTGGTTCCCGCTGCTCGTCAGCACGGTGGCCTTCGGCTACGGCGCCCCCGGCCTGCAGGCCGCCAACTTCCTCGTGATCTTCGGCGCGCTGGACCGCCTCGGCGGCTTCTTCGTGCTCGCGTCGATCCGCGAGTTCGCCCCTTTCGTTACCGCGATCGTGCTCGCGGGCGTCGCCGGCACCGCCATCACCGCCGACCTGGGGGCGCGCAAGATCCGCGAGGAGCTCGACGCGCTCCAGGTGCTCGGCGTCGACCCGGTGAAGAACCTGGTTGTGCCCCGCTTCCTGGCCCTGATGCTCGTCACGGGCCTGTTCAACATCTACGCGCTGTTCTTCGGCATCTTCGGCGGCGTCCTGGCCACGCTGACCAACGGCGCGCCGCTCGGCCCGTTCTGGGCCACGTTCTTCACCAACGCGTCGACCACCGACCTGTGGGGCTCGGTGCTCAAGACGACGCTGTTCGGCGCCATCATCGCGATCGTCTGCTGCTACAAGGGGATGACCGCGTCCGGCGGTGCGGAGGGGGTGGGGCGCGCGGTCAACCAGGCGGTCGTCATCGCCTTCCTCGGCGTGTTCGCGTTCAACTACGTGTTCACGCAGACGCTGCTGGCCACGCATCCCGAGATCATGGTGCCGAGGTGATGGCGGGGCGGCCGGCGCATCGTGCCACGCCGACGACGGGGCGAGCGGAGGGGGCGGCCTAGTGGGCTGGCTCAGCGTCCCGCGCGACTGGCTGGCGAGCTTCGGCGACATCGCGAAGTTCTGCGGGCGCATCCTCGGCCAGGTCTACGGCCTGCGCGTGTTCCGCTTCTTCGGCGAGGCGCTGCGCCAGGCCGGGATCCTCATCGTCTCCTCGACGATCGTCATCTGGGGCCTGGTGTTCATCATCGGCCTGCAGTGCGGGATCGAGGGCGCGTACTTCAACCGCGCGGTCGGCGCGCCCGCGTACGCCGGGGTGTTCGCCGCCTGGTGCGACCTGCGCGAGCTCGTGCCCTACGCGTTCGGCTACATGATGGCGGCGAAGGTGGGCACCGGCATCGTCGCGGAGCTCGGCTCGATGCGGATCTCCGACGAGATCGACGCGCTCGAGGTCATGGGCATCGACTCGGTGCTGTTCCTGTGCGCCACGCGCCTGCTCGCGGCGTGGATGGTGCTGCCGTTCATGTACCTGGCGGCGATCGGCGCCGGCTTCTTCGCGAGCTACCTGGCGGTGGTCGAGCAGATCGGCGAGGTCTCCAGCGGCGGGTACTTCCTGATCTTCTGGATGTTCCAGAATCCGCCCGACCTGCTCTACAGCATGATCAAGGCGATGGTGATGGCCACCGCGATCGTGCTCGTCGGCTGCTACTACGGGTACAACGCCAGCGGTGGCCCGGTGGGAGTCGGAACGGCGACGGCGAAGTCCATGGTGTTGAACATCGTGCTCGTGCACCTCATCGGGATGCTGGGCACGCAGGTCTTCTGGGGCGCGAACCCCCGCGCCCCGATCGGAGGGTGAGCAAGGTGACGGACGACCAGCGAGACGAACCACGCTCGGACGAGCCCGACGAGCACGTCTCCGTCGTCAACGAGCCCGGCGGCGAGGACGACGAGTTCCGCTGGCACACCGGCGTCCAGCGGCCCACCGGGGTGCAGGACGCGATCGAGTTCGTCGACGTCCACAAGGCCTTCGGCCGCAACCAGATCCTGCGGGGCCTGAACATGGGCATCCCCGACGACAAGATCTCGATGATCCTCGGGCCGTCGGGCACCGGCAAGTCGGTGTGCATCAAGCACATGGTCGGCCTGCTCTATCCCGACGAGGGCGACGTGATCGTCCACGGCGAGTCGGTGCCGAACATGCACGACGACGAGCTGTTCGAGATGCGCAAGAAGTTCGGCGTCCTCTTCCAGGACGGGGCGCTGTTCGGGTCGATGAACCTGGTCGACAACGTCGCCTTCCCGCTGCGCCAGCACACCGACAAGGGCGAGGACGAGATCATGGAGATCGTCCATCGCCGCCTGCGTGAGGTCGGGCTGGCCAACGCCGGCGACAAGATGCCCAACGAGCTGTCGGGCGGCATGCGCAAGCGCGCCGGGTTCGCGCGGGCGCTCGTGCTCGACCCCGGCATCGTCCTCTTCGACGAGCCCGACTCGGGGCTCGATCCGGTCCGCACCGCGCTGCTGTGCGAGCTGATCAAGGAGATCCACGAGGAGAACGGCGGCGCCTACGTGGTCATCACCCACGACATCATGAGCGCGCGGCGCGTCGCCGAGCACATCTCGGTGCTGTGGAAGGGGCGGATCGTCGAGTCCGGCCCGGCCGAGCAGCTCTTCAACTCCGACAACGCCTTCGTCCGTCAGTTCCTGTCCGGGGACTCGCAGGGTCCCCTGGGCATGGAGTGAATGACCCTCGGCCGCGGCATCGCCCTGCTGGCCCTGGCCGCCGCCGTCGTGGTGGTGGCCTGGCTGCTGCTGCGCGGTGACGGCCAGCACACCTACGAGGTCGTCTTCGAGAACGCGGGCCAGCTCGTCAAGGACGACGACGTCCAGGTCGGCGGCCGGCGCATCGGCTCGGTCCGCGACATCTCGCTGACCAAGGACAACCAGGCGCAGGTCAAGATCGCGGTCGACGACGCCTACGCGCCGCTGCGCGAGGGCACGACCGCGCTGATCCGCCAGACGTCGCTGTCGGGCGTGGCCAACCGCTACATCACGCTGACGATGGCGCCCAACAACGCCAAGGCGCTGCCCGACGGCGCGACGATCGGCGCCGAGAAGACCACGGCGCCGGTCGACCTCGACCATCTCTTCGACACGTTCGACCCCAAGACGCGCAAGGCGCTGGCGGAGGTCATCCAGGGCCAGGCGACCCAGTTCGACGGCCAGGGCGAGCAGGCCAACCAGGCGGCGCTGTACTTCAACCCGGCGCTGTCGACGACCCGCCGCGTGGTCAACGAGCTCACGCGCGACCAGCAGGCGCTCAGCGACTTCCTTGCCAACGGGGCGCGGGTCACGACTGCGCTGTCGCAGCGCGGCAACGACATCACGAACCTCGTCACCAACGCGAACTCGACGGCGCAGGCGATCGGCGACGAGCGCGCCGCGCTGGCCAGCAACCTCGAGCAGCTGCCGCTGACGCTGCGCCGGGCCAACTCGACGTTCGTCAACCTGCGCTCGACGCTCGACGACCTGACCGTCCTCGTCGATGCGTCCAAGCCGGCGACGAAGGACCTCGCGCCGTTCTTCCGCGCGCTGCGCCCGCTGGTGCGCGACGCCCGGCCCACGATCGCCGACCTGCGCACGCTGATCTCGCGGTCGGGCGCCGACAACGACCTCATCGACCTGCTGAACAAGACCCCGGCGCTGGAGCGGGCGGCCAAGCCGGCGTTCGCGAACTCGACGACGGCACTGCGCAAGAGCCTGCCCGTGCTGACCTTCCTGCGGCCCTACGCGCCGGAGCTGGTCGGCTTCCTGCGCGACTTCGGCCAGGGCGCGTCCAACTACGACGCCAACGGCCACTACGCGCGCATCCAGCCGATGTTCACGCCGTTCAGCTTCACGAGCAACCCGGCCGGCGGCCTGCTCACGCCGCAGAGCCCGGTCTCGCGGATCACCGGCACGTCGACGGGCAACGTCGCTCGCTGCCCGGGGGCGGCCAGCCAGCCCGCGCAGGACGGCTCGGCCCCGTGGCGCGACACCGATGGCAAGCTCGACTGCGACCCGACGCTGGTGCCGCCCGGGCCATGAGGCGCGTCGCCGCCATCGCGCTCGTCCTCGCCGGCGCCGCGGTCGTGGTGGTGGTCGCCGTCGTGCTCACCCGCGCCGGCGACGACAGCTATCGGGTGCGCGCGATCTTCGACACCGCGTTCTCGGTGATCCCCGGCGAGGACGTCAAGGTCGCCGGCGTCAAGGTCGGCCAGATCGAGTCGCTGCACGTCACGCCCGACAAGAAGGCGGCGGTCGTCCTGCGCATCGACAAGCCGGGCTTCGGGGACTTCCGCCAGGACGCGAGCTGCATCATCCGCCCGCAGTCGCTGATCGGCGAGAAGTTCGTCGAGTGCACCCCGACCCAGCCGCGCGAGGCGGGCCGCAAGCCCCCGCCGCCGTTGCAGCGCATCGAGCACGGCGAGGGCCAGGGCGAGTACCTGCTGCCGGTCGCCAACACGCAGCGCAACGTCGACCTCGACCTGATCAACAACATCTACCAGCTGCCCGAGCGCCAGCGGCTGACGATCATCCTCAACGAGCTCGGCGCCGGGCTGGCCGGCCGCGGCGAGGACCTCAACGCGGTCATCCGGCGCGCGAACCCGGCGCTGGTGGAGACCGACAAGGTCCTGGCCATCCTGCGCCAGCAGAACCAGGTGCTGGCCGACCTCGCCCGCGACTCGGACACGGTGCTCGCCCCGCTGGCCCAGCGGCGCACCCAGGTGGCGAACTTCATCGCGAAGGCGCGCGACGTGTCGCAGGCGACCGCGCAGCGGCGCGGCGCGCTCGAGGCGAACTTCGCGCGCCTGCCGAAGTTCCTGACCGAGCTGCGGCCCACGCTCGTGCGCCTCGGCGCGCTCTCCGACGAGATGACGCCGGTGCTCGAGGACCTCGACGCGCAGGCGCCGAACATCAACCGCCTCGTCGAGCAGCTCGGCCCGCTGTCGCAGGCCGCCCGGCCGGCGGTCCGCTCCCTCGGCGACGCCGCGGTCGTGGGCACGAAGGCGATGCGCGACATCCGCCCGATCACGCAGGACGTCAACCAGCTCGCCGCCTCGTCGGCGCCGCTGGCCCGCGACCTCAACGAGCTCCTCGTCAGCCTGCGCGACACGGGCGGCATCGAGCGGGCGATGGACTACCTGTTCTTCCAGATGTCGGCCATCAACGGCTTCGACGCCTCCGGCCACTACCTGCGCGCCGGCCTGATCATCAACGCCTGCGCGACCTACGCGATCGAGCCGACGATCGGCTGCCTGGCGAAGTTCAGCCGGGGCGGCGGCGCGCGGGCCGTGGCGGCCAGCGACGGCGGCTCCGGGCGCTCGCTGTACCTCGAGCGCCAGGACGCGCTGCTGCGCGGCATGCCCATCGACGAGGTCCTGCGCCGCTATCCGGAGCCGGGCGGCGCCGACCGCGCCGCGCGCAGCGACGAGGCGCAGACCGTGCCGGTCAGCCGCCGCGGCGCCGACGCGCCGATCCGGATGCCCGACGCGGTGCTGCCCTCCAGCGGCGCGGCGCCCACGCCCGACCCCGCGCCCGCGCCGAGCGCGCCCGAGACGCAACCGGCGCCGGCCCAGTCATCGAGCGCGCCCGCCACGTCGGCGACGACCCAGCTGCTCGACTACCTGCTGGGAGGCGGTGGGTAGTGCGCCGCCGCTCGAGCTCGATCGCCGCCAACCCGGTGCTGATCGGCGCCGCCACGGTCCTCGTGGTCCTCGTCGCCGTGTTCCTGGCCTACAACGCCAACAACGGCCTGCCGTTCGTGCCGGCCTACGAGCTGAAGGTCGACCTGCCCAACGCGGCCAACCTCGTGCGCGGCAACGACGTGCGCGTCGGCGGCACGCGGGTCGGCAGCGTCGCCGACATCACGCCCAAGCGCACCAGCGACGGCCACTACTACGCGCAGCTCACGCTCAAGCTCCAGCGCAGCGTCGACCCGCTGCCCAAGGACTCGACGTTCCTCGTGCGCCCGCGGTCGGCGCTGGGCCTGAAGTACGTGCAGATCACGAAGGGCACCTCCCACGAGGGCTTCAAGAACGGCGCGACCGTCGGGCTCTCCCAGGCCAAGCCGGAGCCGGTCGAGCTCGACCAGGTGCTCAACATGTTCGACGACCCGACGCGCCAGGCGATCCAGACGAACCTCAACGAGTTCGGCCTCGCGCTCGCTGGCCGCGGCCGGGACATCAACAGCGCCATCGAGGAGCTCAACCCGCTCCTCGTCGACCTCGTCCCGGTCATGTCGAACCTGTCCGACAACCGCACGCGGCTCGGACGGCTGTTCCAGTCGCTCGAGAGTGCGGCCGCGATCGTCGCCCCCGCCGCCCAGACCCAGGCCGACCTGTTCGCCAACCTCGACACGACGTTCTCGGCGCTGGCGGCGGTGCGCGGCGACATCCAGGACTCGATCGAGGGCGGCCCGCCCGCCCTCGACGCCGCCATCGAGGGCTTCCCGCGCCAGCGCCCGTTCCTGGCCAACTCGCAGGCGCTGTTCCGCGAGCTGCGCCCCGGCGTGCGTGCGCTGCGCACGGCGGCGCCGGACCTCGCCGACGCGTTCGCGGACGGCACCCGCACGCTGCCGCGCACGGTCGCCCTCAACGCGCGGCTGACCGACACGTTCAACGCGCTCGTCGCGTTCGCCGAGAACCCGAACACGAAGCTCGGCATCGCGGACCTGCAGACGACGTCGGACATCCTGCGCCCGACGGTCGCCTACCTCAAGCCGGCGCAGACCGTCTGCAACTACATGACGCTGTGGTTTCGCAACATCGCGAGCCTGCTCTCCGACGGCGACGCGAACGGCACCTGGCAGCGGTTCATCATCGTCGCCGCGCCGCAGGGCCCCAACAACGAGGGCGGCCCGGCGTCCAAGCCCGCCGCCGGCCCCAACCGCGACAACTACCTGCACACCAACCCGTACCCGAACACCAGCTCGCCGGGCCAGCCGGCCGAGTGCGAGGCGGGCAACGAGACCTACCTGCCGGGGCGCACCGTCATCGGCAACGTCCCCGGCACGCAGTCGCAGTCGACCGAGAAGACCAAGGCGAGCCTGACCGGCTGATGGCGCGCTCGAAGTCATCCGACCCCAACCGCATCCCGCGCAAGGACCGCCGCGGCCTCAACCCGGTGGCCGTGGGCCTCGTCGTGCTCGTGGCGATCGGGATCGGCACGTACTTCGGCTTCTCCAAGCACGTCCCGTTCACGCACGGCTTCCGCGTCAACGCGGTCTTCGAGAACGCGAACTCCGTGCGCAAGAACTCGCCGGTGCGCATCGCCGGCGTGGACGTCGGCAAGGTCTCGGCCATCGAGCGCTACAAGGACACCAACGCGTCCGTGGTCACGCTCGACCTCGACGACAAGGCGCTGCCGATCCACAAGGACGCCACCGCGAAGATCCGGCCGCGCACGTTCCTCGAGGGCAACTTCTTCGTCGACCTGCGGCCGGGCACGCCGAACGCGCCGACGCTCGGCGACGGCGACACGCTGCCGATGACCCAGACCGCCTCGCCCGTCCAGTTCGGCGACGTGCTCACCGCGCTGCAGCTCGACACCCGCCGGTCGCTGCAGACCGTGCTCGAGCAGTACGGCACGGCGCTGACCGCGAAGCCGACCGCCGCCGACGACGAGCAGGCCGACCCCGACACCCGCGGCGAGACCGCGGCGCAGGCGCTCAACGACAACTTCGACTACGCGGGCCCGGCGCTGAAGAACGCCTCGATCGTCAACCAGGCGATCCTCGGCCTCGAGCCCGACGACCTCGGCGCCACGATCGACAGCCTGGCCCGGGTCACCGGCGCGCTGGGCCGCAACGAGCGCCAGCTGCAGGACTTCGTCACGAACTTCAACGCGACGATGAAGATCTTCGCCGACGAGTCGGACAACCTGCAGGCGACGATCCGCGAGCTGTCGCCGACGCTGCGGGTCACCAACCGCACGCTCGCCCACCTCAACGCGGCGTTCCCGCCGACGCGCGCGTTCGCTCGCGAGATCCTGCCCGGCGTGCGCGAGACCCCGGCCACGATCGATGCCAGCTTCCCGTGGATCCGCCAGACCCGGGCGCTGCTGGCGCCCTCCGAGCTGCAGGGCGTCACGCGCGAGCTGTCGCCGGCGACGAAGGACCTGGCCCGGGCGATCGACGGCACGCTGCAGGCGCTGCCGCAGGCCGACCTGGTGAGCAAGTGCGTCTCCAAGGTGCTGCTGCCGACCGGCGACATCGTCATCCAGGACGGCCCGCTGACCACCGGCAAGGAGAACTACAAGGAGTTCTGGTACTCGCTGGTCGGCCTCGCCGGCGAGGGCCAGAACTTCGACGGCAACGGCATGTACGTGCGCTTCCAGACCGGCGGCGGCGTGCAGACGGTGTCGACCGGCAAGGGCTCGCTGTCGGGCGAGGCGCTGTTCGGCCGCAACAGCCTCAAGCCGCTGGGTAACCGGCCCGTCTATCCGGGCCGGCGCCCGCCCTACCGCCCGGACGTGCCCTGCTACACGCAGAAGATCCCCGACCTCAACGGCGCCCCGACGGGCCGGCCGGACGCGTCGACGGAGAGCATGCCGCCGACGCTCGGCGATGCGACGGGCACCGTGGCGCCGCTCGTCGGCACCGTCGGCGACATCATCAACGGCCTCACGCAGCAGGTCGTCACGCTGGCCGACCAGACCACGTCGCCGGGGCCGATCGGCGGCGTCACGCAGGCGGTCGGCACCACGGTCGGCGGCGCCACGGGCACGCTGTCGACGGCGCGGTCGCAGGAGCGGCGCGCGTCCGCGCGGCGGGGGGGGGGGGGCCTCGCGCCCGCGGATCGCGCGCGACGACGTGGCCGCCCAGCTGCTCGACCGCCTCAACCCGTTCCGGGCCATCGAGGAGCAGGGCCGCGGATGAAGCGCGCGATCCGCACCCACTGGAAGGACTTCACGGCGATCGTCGTGCTGCTCGTGGTGGCGGTCGCCGTCGGCTCCTACGTCCTCTCCCACCAGCGCCTCTACCTGCCCGACTGGGTGCCGGTCATCGGCTCGGACTTCGTCGACCGCAAGCTCGAGCTGTCGACCGCGCAGGCGCTGATGCCGGGCCAGGGCCAGGAGGTGGCGATCGCGGGCGTCAAGGTCGGCGAGATCGGCCGCGTCGACCTCGAGAACGGCCGCGCGGTGGTGACGATGAAGATCCATCGCGGCGACGCGACGCTCTACCGCAACGCGACCGCGCTGGTGCGCCCGAAGACCGGGCTCAACGACATGACGATCCAGCTCGACCCGGGCACCCCCGACGCGGGCCGGGCGCCCGACGACTGGGTCATCCCGATCAGCCAGACCGCGCCCCCGGTCAACGTCGACGAGATCCTCGCCTCGCTGGACGCCGACACCCGCGATTACCTGCAGATCCTGCTCGGCTCCGCCGCCACCGGGTTGCAGGGCAACGCGAACAACCTGGCCAACACGTTCCGGCGCTTCGAGCCCACCAGCCGCGACGTGCTCGAGATCACCAAGCTGCTCGCGCAGCGGCGCGACAACATCCGGCGCGCGGTCCACAACTTCCGGCTGCTGACCGAGGCGGTGGCGACCAAGGACGACGAGCTCGCCCAGCTCGTCGACGCCTCCAACGCGGTGTTCCAGGCGTTCAACGACCAGGACCGGGCGCTGCGCTCGGCGCTGGAGCAGCTACCGCCGACGCTGCGCGTGGCGCAGACCAACCTGGCCAAGGCCGACCGGATGGCCCAGACGCTGGGGCCGACGCTGCAGGCGCTGCGGCCGGCGGCGCGGGCGCTCGGGCCGTCGCTGCGCCAGGTGCGCCCGTTCCTGACCGAGTCCACGCCGATCATCGAGAACAAGATCCGCCCGTTCGCGCGCGAGTCGCTGCCGACGGTGAAGATCCTGCGCCCGGCGGCGCAGAACCTGGCCAAGCTGACGCCGGACCTGACGAGCGCGCTGAAGGTCGTCAACTACCTGGTCAACGAGCTGGCCTACAACCCGCCGGGCGACCAGGAGGAGGGCTACCTCTTCTGGCTGGCGTGGACGAACCACGCGGGCGCGTCGGTGTTCGCCACCCAGGACGCCCACGGTCCGATCCGCAAGGGCATGGTCCTCGCGTCCTGCTCGACGCTGCAGACGCTGCCGAACATCGCGCGCGCCAACCCGCAGCTCGGGGTGCTGATCCAGCTGCTCAACCCGGTGTCGGCGGGTCAGGCGTGCTCGAGCTCGGCGGGCGCGGGCAGCGCGACGCCGCCGAGCAGCACCGGCACGGGGACGCAGGGGCAGACCACCTCGACGGGGAGCGGGGGCTAAGGCGTGCAGAAGCAGGCCCCGACCGTCGGCCGGCTGCTGATCATGGTGGGCTTCGCGCTCTCCTGCTTCGGCCTGCTGCTGTTCCTGTGGCTGGCGTTCGGCGGCCCGATCCCGCTGGCGCCCAAGGGCTACCGCTTCTCGGCCTCGTTCGGAGAGGCGACGCAGCTGGCCCAGGAGGGCGACGTGCGCATCTCCGGCGTGTCGGTCGGCAAGGTCAAGGAGATCGAGACCACCCCCGACGGCCGCTCCAAAGCGGTGATCGAGCTCGACGAGAAGTACGCGCCGATCCCCAAGGACACGCGGGCGACCCTGCGCCAGAAGACGCTGCTGGGCGAGACCTACGTGGAGCTCACGCCCGGCCACCGCGCCAGCGGGATGCTGCCCGAGAACGGCAGCCTGCCCGTGGCGCAGGTCTCCCCGACGGTCGAGCTCGACGAGATCCTGCGGGCGTTCGACCCCCAGACGCGCCAGGCGTTCGACACCTGGATGCAGCAGCAGGCGATCGCCGTCGACGGGCGCGGCAAGGACCTCAACGACGCGCTGGGCAACCTGGCGCCGTTCGCGTCCGACACCGACACGCTGCTGCGCATCCTGCGCTCGCAGTCGGGCGACGTGCGGCGCATCGTCAACGGGACCGGCGACGTGTTCGCCGCGCTGACCGCGCGCGACGAGCAGCTGCGCGCGCTGATCGACAACGCGAACAACGTGTTCGCGACGACCGCCGCCCAGAGTCGCAACCTCCAGGACATCTTCCGCGTCCTGCCGACGTTCGAGCGGGAGTCCGAGCAGACCGTGCGCCAGCTGACGCGGTTCGCGCAGAACACCGACCCGCTGGTCACCCAGCTGCGGCCCGCGGCGCGCGAGCTGTCGCCCACCCTGCAGCAGCTCCAGGGCCTCGCGCCCGACCTGCGGGCCCTGTTCCGCGACCTCGGGCCGCTGGTCGACGCGTCGCAGGAGGGACTGCCGGCGCTCGACCGCTTCCTCGAGCAGCTGGCCCCGTTCCTCGGCGAGCTCGACGCGCCGCTGGCCCAGCTCAACCCCGTGCTCAGCGGCCTCGGCCTCTACAACCGCGAGCTGACGGCGTTCTTCGCCAACGTCGTCGCCGCCACCCAGGCGACGGGCCCGGTGCCGGACGGATCGCAGGTCCACTACCTGCGCACGATGAACCCGCTCAACGCCGAGAACCTGGCGATCTACGCCGACCGCCTGCCCACGAACCGGCCCAACCCGTACGCGCTGCCCGGCGCGTTCGCCGACCTCGCCCAGGGCCTGTTCTCCTACGAGACGCGCCAGTGCGACGGCTCGACGTCGGTGCCGGCGATCGTGCGGCCCACCGAGCTGGCGGGCGCGATCGGCGACGCGACGAACGACCTGACCCCGCTGCTGCCGGAGTCGCTGCGCAACCTCACGCAGCCCCAGGCCGACCAGCTCGTGGCGACGCTGAGCACGTTCATCACGCCGGCGCTCATGGACGACATCTTCAAGTTCGCCTTCAACCGCTCGACGACGGCGATCGCCCCGCCGTGCAAGCAGCAGGCCCTGTTCCCGACCCGCGCCGGCACGACGCAGTACCCACAGGTCAGCGCGGCGCCGAACGGGCACACGCCCGGGCCGTGATGGGGATGGCCACCGCGTCCGCCGTACGCTGAGGCCGTGATCGCGAGGGCTGTCGCATGGGTCGCGCGGCGGCCCTGGCTCGTGCTCGGCGCGATGCTGGCGCTGACGGCGGGCGCGGTGGCGCTCGCGGCGGCGACGCTGCGGCCGTCGAGCAGCGCCGACACGCTGATCGGACGCTCGACGGCCACGTGGCAGGCGACCGAGCGCTTCCACGAGCGCTTCGGCGACGACGCGATCTACGTGCTCGTGCGCGAGGACCTGCGCAAGCTGCTGCTGACGCGCGACCTCGAGACGGTGCTGGGACTCGAGGGCTGCCTGGCCGGCAACCCGCCGGCGGACGCGCAGCCGCCGGGCGGCGCGGACGGGCCGTGCGGGCGCCTGGCGCAGACCAAGCCGGTGCAGGTCGTCTACGGGCCGGGCACCTTCGTCAACGAGTCGGTGCGCCAGATCGGCGATCAGTTCGACGCGCAGTCCCAGCAGCAGGCGGCGCAGGCCGACCAGGCGGCGCAGGCGGCCTCCGCGCTGGCCCGCAAGCGCGGCTACTCGGCGGCGCGAGCGCGACGGTTCGGCCGCCAGGCACGCCAGCTCGTCCAGGCCCAGTACACGCGCGACGTGCTCGCACTGGCGCTGAAGTACGGGCTGACCGGCGTCCCGCAGCTCAACGACACGAGCTTCGTGGCCAAGCTCGTGTTCGCCGACGAGGCGCGGGGGCGGCCCAAGCCGCGCTTTGCCTACCTGTTCCCCGACCGCGACAGCGCGCTGATCCAGGTGCGGCTGAAGCCGGACCTCGGCGACGCGGCGCGCCGCGCCGCCATCGCGGACATCCGGGCCGCGGTCGCCATGGCGCAGTGGCGGCTGAGCGGGGGCGGGCGCTACGTGACGACGGGTGCGCCGGTGGTCCTGTCCGACCTGGGCGACACGCTGTCGCACTCGCTGCTGGTCCTGCTCGTGGCGGCGCTGATCGTGATGGCGGTGGTGCTCGCGGTGGTGTTCCGAACCCGGCTGCGGCTGCTGCCGCTCGTGGTGGCGCTGTGTGCGGCCGGGCTGACCTTCGGCGCCCTGGCGCTGACCGGGCTGCCGCTCACGATGGCGTCGATCGGCGTGCTGCCGGTGCTGATCGGCCTGGCGGTCGACTACGCGATCCAGTTCCAGTCGCGCGCGCGCGAGGAGTCCCGGCGACCGGCCGCCACCGGCGACCGCTTGTCCGCTCCGGACGCGGGCGGGGCGGTGGTGCGGGCGGCGCGGGTGGGCGCACCGGCGATCGTCACCGCGGGCGCCGCGACCGCGGCCGGGTTCCTCGTGCTCGGCCTCTCGCCGGTGCCGATGGTGCGCGAGTTCGGCCTGCTGCTCGTGGTCGGCGTCGTGCTGGGTCTGCTGTGCGCGCTGACCGTGGGGGCGGCGGCGCTGGTCGTCGTGGGACGCCGGCCGGTGCCGGTGCGCGGTGTCCCCGGTGCGCTCGCGGCGGCGGCGCGGGGCGCCGACGAGCTGCTGCGCGACAACCCGCTCGCGCGCGGGCTGGCGCGGGCGGGGCGCGGCGCCGGTGCGCTCGTCGTGGGCGCGGCGCTGCGGCGGGGCCGGTGGGTGGTCGCGGTCGCGGTCGTGGCGGCGCTGGCGGGCTGGGCGCTCGAGACGCAGCTGCACGTGCAGTCCGACGTCAACCGGTTGGTGCCGCAGGATCTGCGGGCGCTGACCGACCTGCGCGAGCTGCAGCAGTCCACCGGCGTCGGCGGGGAGATCGACGTGATGGTGGCGGGCGACGACCTGACCGATCCCGCGGTGATCTCGTGGATGGCCGCCGCCACTGGGACCAGGAGTGCTCAAAAGCGGTTCGGCTGGCGGTCACCGCCGCCTTGGCGCTGCGGCGGCCACGCTGTGCCCGGCGTTCTCCTGCCCGACCTGTTCGCAGGGGGCGCCGGCGACCTGACGCGATCCGACGTGCGGGCACTGCTGGACGCGGTGCCGCCCTACTTCTCGCAGGCGGTGATCACGCCCGACGAGGGGCGGCGACGCTGGCGTTCGGCATTCGGCTCATGCCGCTCGACGAGCAGCACCGGGTCATCGAGGCGATGCGCGACGAGCTGGACCAACCGCCCCGGGGTGACGGCCGAGCTGGTCGGCCTGCCGGTCATCGCGGCGCAGGCCAACGCGGCGGTCTCGCGGCCGTGGCGGCGGGTCGCGCTGCTGGTCGGCAGCCTGCTCGCGGTGGCGCTCGTCCTGCTGGTGGCGCTGCGGTCGGTGCGCCGGGCGCTCGTCCCGCTCGTGCCGATCGCGCTGGCGACGGGGTGGTCGGCGCTGGTCCTCTTCGTGCTGCGGGTGGACCTCAACCCGATGTCGGTGACGCTGGGCGCGCTGGTGGTGGCGATCACGACGGAGTTCAGCGTGCTGCTCTCCGAGCGCTACCGCCAGGAACGCGCGGGCGGGCGGGCGCCGCGGGCGGCGCTCGAGCGGACGTACCGCTCGACGGGCGTCGCGGTGCTCGCCTCCGCGATCCTGCCGGTCACCGGGTTCGCGGTGCTGATCGTCTCCGACATCCAGATGCTGCGCGACTTCGGGTGGGTGACCGTGATCGACCTCGCCGTGGCGCTGCTGGGCGTGCTCGTGGTGCTGCCGGCCGTGCTGGTGGCGGCGGAGCGGGGCCGGGCGCCCGCGCGGCGAGCCCGCCGGCGTCCGCGCGAGGAGGCGCTCGTCCCATGAGCGAGCCGCCTGCTCCCGGCCGCGGGCCGCTCGACTTCGGACCGCCCGGCGCGTCCGACGGCGAGGCGGTCGAGACCCCGGCGGGGCGGCGTCTCGGCCCGGCGAGCCCGACCGCGGCGGGGCGGCGTCTCGGCCCGGCGAGCCCGACCAGCGGAGCGGCGCCCCCGCCCGCCTGCCCGGCGTCCGGTCCGCCGCCGCCGGTACGGGTGGCTGGCCGGGGATCGTCGCGCTGGTCGCGCTGGGGGTGGATCCTGGTGAACACCCTGCGCACGGAAGGGAGTGTCGTCGAGGGGGCCTGAAGCGGGCGCGCAGCTGCCGCCGTTCACCGCGCCGCTCGCGCGCAGCGACCTCGACGGCGACGCGGCGTCGCGCCGGGCGGACTCGGGCGCGGCGGGCCGCCAGCCGGCGTGCGCGGTGCGCGGGCTGACCATCCTCAACGTCTGCCGCTCTGGGAGCGCGGCCCGGTCGCGCTCGCGTTCCTGGCCACCCGCGGCGGCGACTGCACGCGCACGCTCGACCGGCTCGAGCAGGTGCGAGGCGAGTTCCCCGGCGTGCAGGTCGCGGCCGTGTCGGTGCGCGGCGACCGCGCGGGCCTGCGGCGCCTGATCGTCCAGCACGGCTGGCGCTTCCCCGTCGGCTACGACCGCGATGGGGCGGTGGCCAACCTCTACGGCGTCGCCGTGTGCCCCCAGGTCACCTACGCGTACCCCGGCGGAGAGGTCCGCGCGACCGCGATCGGCGAGCAGTCGGTGGCCGAGCTGCGCGACAGCCTGCGGCGGCTGGTGGCCGGGGCGCGCGACCGCGGGCGACAGGGGGCCACGGACGGATGACCGCCGGCGCGCCGCGGCCGACCGCAGGCCGCGTGGCCGACGCGCTGCGCGCCGAGTTCCCGGGGTTGGAGCTGTGGAGCGTACGCGTGGCATCGGCGCCGCCGCTCGCCGCCGGGTCCGCGCGCGCCTGCGCGCGCAGCCATCGCATGCGGCGCCCGGGCCGTCGCGTTGCGCGCCGAGCCCGTTCCGCACGCGCATCGGGTGTTCTTCCGCCACGTCGGGCTGGACCCCGACGTCCAGCGGATCCCGGTCGAGCAGGCGCTGGTCGAGCGGCTCCTGCTCAATGACTACCGCTCGCACGGCCTGCCCGCCGACGCGCTGGCGATCGCGCTGGTCGAGACGTGCGTGGTGTGGGCGGTCGACAGCGCGCGGGTCGCCGCGCCGCTGGAGCAACACGCCTCGGGCAGCCGGCTCGTCGTCGCCGACGCGGCGCAGACGATCGCCCCGCTGTTCGCACCGCCGCTCCCCGACCTCGCCCCCGGCCGCCGCACCCGGGAGCTGCTGCTCTACGCCGTCCAGGTGCCCGGCGTCCCCGACCTCATCGTGGAGGAGGCGCTGTGGACGTGCATGGAGCTGCTCGAGTAGCGCACCGGTCGGTGCCGGGGTGGCGGGCGCGGCAGCGAGGAGTACCCTGGCCGCCATGGCGCAGGTCCTGCTCGAGGTCGCCGGCCGGGTCGACGGCGAGGCCTGCGCGCCGCGCTGCGCGCGCAGATCGGCTGGCTCGAGCGCGAGCTGAGCACACGATCGCCGCGGGCGCCTTCCCGCGATCGGGTGTCGTCGCCACGGCCCGCGGCCGCGCCGCCGGCGCGGCTGCTGTCGCTCGGCGAGCTCGAGATCCTGCGCGATCGGCTGGCTGGCCGAGCGGGTGGCGGCCGCCCGCGCCGAGATGGCCGAGCGCGCCGCCCGCCGAAGCGAGCGCGCGTGCGGCTCGAGCCTGCTGCTCGACCCGGGTCGCCACCGGTTCGCCCGGGTCGCCGACGCCGACCTCGGCGGGGGCGGCTGCAGCGTCTGGCACGTGCGCCCGCGCATGGGCCTCGTCGGCATGCTCATGGGCTGGTGGCAGGTCAAGCTGTCGTCGGGCTGCCCGTTATCCGGCCGGTGAGCGAGAGCTGATGGGGCGCCGCCGCCGCAAGCGCTCGGCCGAACCCGCCCCCGGTGGGCGGCCACCGCTCGCGCCGCGCGCCGACGCCGGCGGTCCGGGCGACGAGGCCGGTGCCTCCCCGGCCGGCGCACCAACGCCGCCCCCGCGCGCCGCCGCGCGCCGGCCGCCATGCGCCCACCCGGCGCGCCCGTCTCGAGGACGCGCCGGCGCCTGGAGCCGTTCCGCTGGTCGAGCTGACGATCCTCGGGATCGTCCTGATCGTCCTCGGCTTCGTCGGCGTCGCCGACCGCCGAGCGCTCTTGCTCGTGTGCGGCTTCGCGCGCTGGTGACGCTCGCCTCGCTCGAGCTGTCGCTGCGCGAGCACTTCTCCGGCTACCGCTCGCACTCGGCGCTTCTCGCCGGCGCCGCCGCGGTCATCGTCGACGTCCCGCTGTTCTTCTGGACGCGGCTGGCGCAGGAGATCCTGCTCGCCGTCGGGGTCGCCGTGTTCGCCGCGTCCTTCTTCGCCCTGCGGGCGGCCTTCCGCCGTCGGACCGGGGGCATAGGGTTCCGGGTGTGACCGATACCTTCGGCGAGCCGCGCCGCATGCGCATCACGGGCCTGCACCACGTGACGCTCATCGCCCGCAACCTCGACGCGACCACCGCCTTCTACCGCGACCTCCTCGGCCTCGCGCTCGTCGAGGAGGCGGCCAACGAGGACGATCCGGACGCTCGCCACTTCTGGTTCGGCGATGCCGAGGGCCACGCCGGCACGCTCGTCTCGTTCCTCGAGTACCCGGCGATGCCGGAGGGCTCGGTGGGGGTCGGCTCGACCCATCACCTCGCGCTGGCGGTGGATGTCGGCGAGGGCTCGACGTGGCGCGACTACCTGCGCAGCCGCGACGTCAGACCACCGAGGGTCTTCCGAGCGTGGGCGCTTCCGCTCGCGCAACACCGCGCGACCCCGACGGACACATCCTCGAGCTCGCCGCGCGCGTCTGACCTAGTGCCCCATCGGGCAACGTTCGCCCCGTCTGGCGGACGCTCGTCGCGCCTGGCGGCGTCCTCGGCCGCTCGACGTGCCAGGAGCGCGCCTTCGGGCCTGCGTCCTGGCCAGACGCGACGATCGCCTCGCCAGAACGAGGCAACGTCACCTGATGCGACACTTGGCGCGCGCGACGAGATCGAGACCGTGCTGATCGACCCTCAGGCCAGCGCGACGGCGCGCAACCGCCCGTCCAGCCGGTCGCCGAGCTGCTCGGCGACCACGCGACGTTGACGATCGGTCAGCGAGCCGACCGTCTTGGTCTCCGACAGGGCGGCCTGGGCCAGGAAGCGGCGGCAGCGCGTCCGCCCCCAGCGCCGCTGGCTCATCAGCAGATCGGCGACCGTCATGCTCGCCGCTTCCCAAGGCGACTCGAGCACGACCTCGGCCGCCATCAGCTCGCCATCCGCCACCCGGCGCTTGAGCTCCGCCCTGGCGAGGCGCACCTCATTGGCCCGCTGCAAGGCCTGCAGGTGCTGCGGATCACCGATCGTCGCTGACGCGATCATTCTCCCTCCCTACCGGGCCAACGGCCCGCGCCGGGCCCGGCGTCGTCTATGTACGTACCGCGTCGCGGACGTGCACGAGCGAGGTACCCTTCCGGGCCGGCCCAACGTGATCGAGACTCCCCGGTGGCGGCCGGATCCCTCCTGGTCACCCCGGCTCTCCTTCCCCGTGCGCGTGCTGGACGCATAGTCAAGTTACGTCGCGGGCCGCGAGAGGGTCAACGGGCGCGTCACTGGAACGTGCGCTCAGAGCGAGCTTTTCGTGCGATCCCTCAAGATGGGGTCGAGTCACGGGCCGGGCGCCGGGAGCGGCCCGTGCTCGGCTTCGAACGCCTGCTTGACCGACGCGAACGCGTCCAGCGCCCGCTCGAGCGTCGGCTCGTCGTGCGTGGCCATCACGCTGGTGCGCAGGAGGGCGCCGCCGGGCGCCACGGCCGGGTGGACGGCGACGTTGACGAAGACGCCGGCGTCGTAGAGCGCTCGCCACAGCAGCGCGGCCTTCCAGTCGTCCTCGACCAGGACGGGCACCACGGGCGTGACGATCTCGTGGTCGATCGTCTTGAAGCCGCGCTCGCGCAGCCCCTCGCGCAGGTGGCGCGCGTTGGCCAGCACGCGGGCGAAGAGCTCGACGCCCTCGGGCGAGCGCACGATGCGCAGCGCCGCGAGCGCCGCGCCGATCGCCGCCGGCACCCCCGACGCGGTGAAGATGAAGGCGCGGCTCGAGACCCGCAGGAACTCGATGACCTCGGCGCTGCCCGCCACGAAGCCGCCGCAGGAGGCCAGCGACTTCGAGAACGTGCCCATCCGCAGGTCCACGCGGTCCTCGACCCCGAGCAGCTCGCTCGCGCCCGCGCCGCGCGCGCCGAGCACGCCGGCCCCGTGCGCCTCGTCGACCATCAGCCGAGCCCCGTAGCGGGCGCTGAGGGCGCAGATCTCCGCCAGCGGCGCGACGTCGCCCTCCATCGAGTACACGCCGTCGACGACGACGAGCACCCCGCCGCCGTCGCCCGCCGCGCGCTGGAGCGCCCGCTCGAGCTTGTCGAGCTTGTTGTGGCGGAACGGGCGCATCTTCGCCCGCGACTGCAGGACCCCGTCGAGGATCGAGGCATGGTCGCCGGAGTCGACGATCACGGTGTCGCCCGGCGCGAGGATGGTGCCGAGCGTGCCGACGTTCGCCTGGTGGCCGGTGGTGAAGACGATGCAGTCCTCGGCCCCCATCCAGTCGGCGAGCTCGCGCTCGAGCTCGAGGTGCAGGGCGGTCGTGCCGTTGAGCAGCCGCGAGCCGGTCAGCCCGGTCCCGTAGGCGTCGAGCGCGTCGCGGGCGCCCTGGACGACCCGCGGATCGCCGGTCAGCCCGAGGTAGTTGTTGGATCCGAGCATGATGCGCTCGGCGCCCTCCATCTCCACGACGGGACCGGCCGGCCCGGTCAGCACGCGGAAGTAGGGCAGCAGGTCGGCCTCCCGGGCGGCGCGCAGCTGCTCGGCGCGCTCGTGTCCGCGGACCTTGGCGAAGACGTCTACGGTGGTGGGCATATGAGCCTTGAGATCCGGGCGGTGGCGTCGCACCGCGAGATTCGGGAGTTCATCGAGCTCCCGTTCCGGCTGCACTCTACCTCGCCCCAGTGGATCCCTCCGCTGCGTCTGGAGCGCCGGCTGTTCTTGTCGCGCAAGCACAATCCGTTCTTCACGCACGGCGACGCGCGCCTGTTTCTCGCCTGGCGCTACGGGCGCGTCGTGGGCCGGATCAGCGCCCAGGTCAACCACCCGTTCAACGCCGCGCACGGCAACGCGTGGGGGATGTTCGGCTTCTTCGAGGTCGAGGACGACCAGGAGGCCGCCAGCGCGCTGCTCGAGGCCGCCGCGGGCTGGCTGAGGGCGCGCGGGCGCGATCGCATGATCGGGCCGATGGACTTCACCATGAACGACGAGGCGGGCCTGCTCGTCGAGGGCTTCGAGCGCGAGGCGATGATCAAGCAGCCGTGGCAGCCGCCGTACTACCAGCGGCTTGTCGAGGGCGCCGGACTGCACAAGGCGATGGACCTGCTCATGTGGGAGCTGGAGGTCGGCAACCGGTCCGTCATCCGCCCCATCCTGTTCCGCCTGGCCGAGGAGGCCGCGACGAAGCACGGCGTGACGGTGCGCCACATGACGCGGCGGACGCTGCGCCGCGACCTCGACCAGTTCGCCGAGGTCTACAACGCCGCCTGGGCCGGGAACTGGGACTTCGCGCCCTACACGACGGAGGACCTCGACGGGCTGGCTTGGGAGTTCCAGCTCGTGTTCGACCCCGACTGGTTCATGGTCGCCGAGAAGGACGGCGTCGCCGTGGGGGCGGCGATCACGGTGCCCGACGTCAACCAGGTGCTGGCGAAGATGCACGGTCGGGTGCTGCCGTTCGGCTGGTGGCACTACCTGCGCCGCTACCGGACCATCGATCGCCTCCGCGTCGGCTTTCTCGGCGTCAAGCCCGAGTACCAGTACACGGGGGCCGCGGCGCAGCTCTACATCGAGCACTTCGACGTCGCCGCGCGCACTCATCGCAAGTGGGGCGAGGCGGGCTGGGTGCTGGAGACCAACACCGCCATGAACCGCGGCATGGAGGCGATGGGCGGGCACGTGGCCAAGCGCTATCGCGTCTACGACCGGACGCTCTGACCGCCTGGCCCGCTGCTAGGGTCGCGACCGATGGCCGACCATGAGCTCACCCAGCCCGACCCCGAGCCGGAGGTGGTCGACGCCGTCGTCGTGCGCGAGGCCGCGCCGGTCGCGCGCCGGCCCACGGTGGTGGTGTCCGTGCAGGCCGCCGCGGTGGCCGGCGCCAGCGTCGTCGCCGGGGTCACCGCGGTCGCGCTCGTGCGCGGGGCGCTGCGCATGACCCGCCGGCCCCGTCCGCTGCGGCTGGGCGGCCACCGCGGACGCCGGCGGCGGTTCGACGTCGTCGCCACCCGCTCCTTCCTCGTCGACGTCCACCTGGTCGACCGGCGCTGAGCGTGCGCGGCAGTGCGCCTCGGCGCGGCGGCCGGCCCAGCGGGGCGCCGGTGCGACGTGGTCGTGGCGCGGCTGGGCGCGAGCCGGCGCCCGCGGGGCCGCCCGAGGTGCGTGTCGAGGTCCGGCCGCCGTGGCCGTTCCGGCTGGCGCGCCAGGGCGGGATGGACGGCGTCATGCGCTGCCGCGACGGCGTGCTGCAGCGCCTGCTGCACGTCGACGGCGAGCCGGTCGTGGTGCGCGTCGCCCAGCCGGCGGCCGACCGGGTCGTGTTCGGCGCCGCGGCGCCGCGGTCCGACGTCGCGCAGGAGGCGATCGGCCGGATGCGCTTCGCGGTCGGCGTGGACGACGACCTGCGCCCGTTCTACGAGCGCTTCCGCTTCGACCCGCTGATCGGCCGCTCGGTGCGCGCGCTCCCGCACCGGCGCGTCCGCCGCCGGCCCGAGCCGTTCGAGGCCCTCGCCTGGGCGATCTGCGAGCAGCTCATCGCCTACGAGGACGCCGCGGCGATCCAGCGCGAGATCGTGCGCTTCTGCGGGCCCCGTTGTGCGCGCACCGGCCTGCGCGACGTGCCCGCGCCCGACCGCGTGGCCGGCCTGGCCCCGGCGCGGCTGGAGTCGTTCGGCCTGACCGCCACGCGCGCGCAGGCGATGGTCCGCGCCGCCCGCGAGGTCGCGTCCGGCCGCGTGGACCTGCACGCCGACCACGAGCGCGGCTGGGCCCGCCTGCGCGCGATCCGCGGCATCGGCTCGTGGACCGTCGAGTTCCTCGCGCTGCACGGCCAGGGCCGCTACGACCAGCTCCCCGCCGGCGACCTCGCCTACCGCAAGCTCGTCGGCCGCCTGCGCGCGGGCGGCGATCCCGCCGCCCGGGCCGACGAGGACGAGGTGCGCGAGTTCTTCGCCCGATACGGGGAGTGGGCTGGCCTCGCCGGGGCGCACGCGCTCCGCACACTCGCCGCCTGATCGGCGTGAGTGGCGATTTCTGTCCGAGGGGTGGACAGAAATCGCCACTCGAGCTCAGGAGGGCCCCACGCCGGGCAGGTACGCGTTCGTCATCGCGGTCGGCCGCGGGGGGTTGCTCAGCAGCCCGTTGTCGAGCATCCAGCGCCCGTAGCGGCCCCACGCGCCCTGGTCCTGCCAGCCGAACGGCTTGCTCGTGTCCGACGGGAAGAACGCCGGCAGCGTGGCGCGGACCTGCGCGAGCGTCGTCTCGGCGTCGAGGTCCGGGTTGCGCGCCACCAGCGCGCTCGTGCCGGCCCGCGGGTCCTTGCGCAGCGCCTCGTGACCCTCGGCCAGGGCGCGCATGAACGCCCGCAGGTACGGTCCCCGCCGGCGCGCGTCCTGCTCGCGCACGACGAGCACGAGCTCGTTGTACGTCGGCACTCCCGCCCGATCGACCGGGATGATCACCGGATCGCGCTTCTGGCGCTGCAGCTGCACGCCTTCGACGTTCCAGAACGCGCCGAGCGTCGCGTCGGCTCGCCCCGACAGCATCGCGGGGATCAGGTTGAAGTTGACGTTGACCTCCTTGACCGAGCTCTGCGGCACCCCGGCCTGGTCGAGGATCGTCTTCAGGTACGCCGACTGGTACGGGATCCCGGCGGTGCCGACCGTCTTGCCCCGCAGGTCGCCGACCGACCGCACCTTCCCCTTCGGCAGGGCCATGATCGACGTCAGCGGCCGCTGGACGAGCGCCCCGATCGAGATCACCTTCAGGCCCTTGTCGCGGGCGAGCAGCAGCTCGGGCTCGTAGGAGATGGCGATGTCGGCGCGCCCGGCGGCCAGCAGCTTCAGCGGCGCCGCCGGGTCGGGCGGCACGATCGGCTCGACGTCCAGGCCCGCCCGCTGGAACGCCTCGTCGGCCATCGCCTCGTAGATGCCGGCGTGATCGGCGTTGGGCAGGTAGTCGAGCATCAGCCGCACCTGCTGGGTCGCGGGCGGCGAGACGCGGTCGCTCTTCTCGCCGCACGCGGCGAGCCCGAGCAGGCACGCGGCGAGCACGGCGAGGACGGCGGCGCGGCGCGCCATCAGGCCGCTCCGCGCACGGGCGCCGGGCCGGCGAAGGGGAGGAGCGGGAGCACAGTCATGACGTCCTTTCGGTTCTGGTCCAGGGCACCAGCAGCCGCTGGGCCCAGTCGAGGGCGTAGAAGAGGGCGACGGCGAACGCCGCCAGCACGACGACCGCCGCCCAGGCGCGGGCGGTCTCCAGCTGCGGGATCGCCTGCAGGATGAGGTGGCCGAGCCCCTCCGACGAGCCGGCGTACTCGGCGAACACCGCGCCGATCACCGCCACCGCGACCGCGATCTTCGCGCCGCTCAGCGCGGCGGGCAGCGCGGCGGGCGCCTCGGCGAAGCGGAACGCGCCCCAGCGGGTCGCGTCGAGCGTGCGCAGCAGCTTCATCGTGTCGCGGTCCACGCGGCCGAGCGCGTCGAGCGTCGTCACCGTGATGGGGAAGAAGCAGATCACGGCGATGATCGCCACCTTCGGTCCAATGCCGAAGCCGAGCCAGACGACGAGCAGAGGCGCCACGATCACCACCGGGATCGCCTGCGAGGCGACGAGCAGCGGGTAGGTGGCCCGGCGCACCGACCGCGAGAAGTGCATCGCCACCGCACAGGCGAAGCCGAGCGCCAGCGCCGCCGCGATGCCGAGCGCCACCTCGCCGGCGGTGACGACGAAGTTGTCCCACAGCAGCTCGCGGTCGGTCCACAGCGCGGTCGCGATCTCGCTGGGAGCGGGGAGGATGAGGTCGTCGACGCCGCCGACGCCGGCGTACAGCTGCCACAGGCCGACCAGCCCGAGGGCGAGGAGCGCGGCGATCACGGGGCGGCTCCGTCCGGGCCGCGGGCGCCGGCCGCGAGCGCCTCGATCGCGCGGCTGCGCAGCGCCACGATCGCCGGGTCCGTCGCCACGCGGGGCCGGGGCGGCGCCACCGTGATCTCGGCCACGATCCGTCCGGGGCGCGGCGCCATCACCGCGACCCGGTCGGCCAGCAGGACGGCCTCCTCGACGTCGTGGGTGACCAGCAGCACCGTCCTCGGCTCGCGGGCCAGCGCCTCGGCCAGCCACGCCTGCATCTCGGCGCGCGACAGCGCGTCCAGCGCGGCGAACGGCTCGTCGAGGCAGAGGATCGGCTTGCCGGCCAGCAGCGTGCGCAGGAAGGCGACCCGCTGGCGCATGCCGCCCGACAGCGCCGCCGGCCGCGAGCGCTCGAACCCGGTCAGGCCGAACTGGGCGAACACCGGCGCCGCGGCGGCCCGCGCCGCCGCCTTCGACGCCCCGCGCAGCCGCAGCCCCAGCGCCGCGTTGTCGAGCGCGCTGGCCCACGGCAGCAGGAGGTCGCGCTGCGGCATCAGTGCGGCGGGGCCGGCCTCGACCCGTCCGGCGTCCGGCGCCGCCAGCCCGCAGACGAGCTCCAGCAGCGTGGACTTGCCGCAGCCGCTCGGCCCGACGACGGCGACGACCTCGCCGGCGCGCACGGTCAGGCTCAGGCGCTCGATCGCCGTCACCGCACCGAAGCGGCGGGTCACGCCGTCGACGCGGATCGCGCCGTGCTCCGGCTCCGCCGGCGGCGACGCGGGTGATGCGGTCTGGGTCTGCATGCCTCCCTTCGCGGGGATTGCCCCACAGGTTCGAAGGGTCAGCGCTGGATCGAAGCGCTATCTCAGCCGGCCGTTTCCCGCCAGCCCCCCCGGCTCAACAGAGCCCCATGGTACGGGATCGGTGCGTCCGTCCGCGCCGGCGTCACTCGTAGACGACGATCTGCGGCGACGGGCGCATCCGCACCACCTGGCGCGGCGCCAGGACGTTGGTGTCCTCGTGGTAGAAGAGCTTGAAGCCGTCGAAGAAGTGGTCGCCGGCGCGGGCGAAGTCGCGGTACTTGGCCTGCTTGACCGCCCGGCCGCCGAAGCCGTCGACGTTGATGGCCAGGGCGATCCGCGGGCGCGGCTTGAGCTGCTGCTGGTCGCGGATCATGTCGTGCGTGAAGCGGTGGATGAGCAGCAGCTTCTGGGGCAGGTCGTGCCGGCGCGAGAGCCGCTCGAGCCAGAACGACACCGCGTTGACCTCCTGCGCGCTGACCGAGCCGATCACCTGGCCGGGCACGTTCGGCGCGTCCACCCGCCATTCGGGATCGAGCGCGAGCGAGACGTCGGGCTGGCGCAGCCAGCGCTTGAGCTTGCGCGCCTCGATGAGGAAGTCCGAGCGGCCGGGCTGGATGTCGAGGATGAGCAGCGCCTTGATCCTGCGGGCCGCGCGCAGGTAGCGGCCGATCACCCTGTGCGCCTGGCGGGTCCGGTACATCCCGTCGTCGCCGGGCGCGCCCGCCGCGATCACCGCGATCAGCTCCATCGCGGGCAGCACCGGCTCGCCGAGCGGCGCATAGCGCTGGGCGGTGCGCAGCAGGCGGCGGCCGGCCTGGTCGGGCGTGCCGATGCCCAGCGTGCCGAGCTCGCGGTCCTGCGGCGCGCCGTAGAACGCCACGACGCGATGACCGGGCAGGATCGTGCGCCCGCCGCGGGGCAGCTGCGAGGGCGGCGCGTCCTCGGCCGCGGGGCTGCTGGCGCCGGTCGCGGCGCGATCGGCCCCGCCGCCGCAGCCACGGACGAGCAGGACGACGACGACCAGGAGCGCGGCCGCGCCCCCGATCACGACGGCCCGGCGGCGCCACACGACCGCGTTCACGGCCGCCACCGTACCGGTCCCGCCGATCCGCGGCCCGCCGCACCTGGGTGCGCGTGTCGCGCGGAACGCCCGCCGTCAGCCGGCCGGGTCGCGACGCGCGCGGTGCGCGGAGCCCCGGGCGAGCACGTCGACGAACTCCCCGAGCTGGCCGGTCGTCCAGCACTCGAACGCCTCGCAGTGCTGCTCGTAGGCGGCGATCACCGAGTCGCCGTAGTTCCAGTACAGGTGCGGCTCGGGGTTCAGCCAGAACGTCCGGCCGGCCATGCGGGCGATCTCGCCGAACACGTCGGCCTTCGGGTCGCGGCCGTTCGTGCGCGCGTCGCCGAGCACGATGACCGTGGCGCGCGGGTGCAGCTCGTCCTCGACGAGGTCGCGGAACTCGCTCCACACCCGTCCGTAGTCGGTGTAGCCGGAGATGTCGGCCACCCCCGCGTCGCGGCTGATAATCTCGCTCACCGTCTGGAAGTCGCGCTCCTTGGCGAAGACGTCGGTCACCTCGCTGATGCGCTCGATGAACACGAACGAGCGCATCTTGCGAAACGTGTCGTGCAGCGCGTGCAGGACCGAGAGGAAGAACACCGACGCGCTGGTGACGCTGGTGGAGACATCGCAGAGCACGAAGAGCTCGGGGCGACGCGGGCGGCGCGGGCGGTAGCGCAGGTCGACCGGCACGCCGCCGGTCTGCAGCGACGCGCGCATCGTGCGGCGCACGTCGACGACGTGGCGGCGCTTGCGCCCGCGCGCCTCCATGCCGTGGGTGGCCAGGCGCCGGCGCAGCTGGGCGACGACGCGGTGGACGGCGGCGAGGTCCTGCAGCGGGCCGGAGGGCAGCGCGCGGTCGAGCTCGTTCAACGGCCGCGACGGGGGCAGCTGCGCGGTGCGCTCGATCTGCATGCGCTCGAGCTCGCGGCGCAGCAGCGCCTCGAACCGGCGCAGGGCGTCTCGGGGCAGGCCGTCGCGGCGCGGGTCCTCCTGCGGCAGCTCGGGCTGGGGCTCGGCGCGCAGGCCGAGCTGGCGGCGGATGCGCTGCACGTCGACGCCGATCACGCCCGAGCCCTCGCCCTGGCGGCCGAACGCGGCGATGGCCAGGCGGGCGAGGTCGCGCATCGCCGCCTCGTCGCCCGCGCGCAGCGCCTGCGCGATCTGCTCGCGCAGCGTGTCGAGGTCGACGTCGCCGCCCGATGCGCCGCCCGCCTCGCCCTGGCCGCCGGCGCCGTTCTCTTGCACGCCGGTGCGCACGGCGGCGGCTTCGGTGGCCCGGAAGAAGAAGCGCTCGAAGACGATCTCGAACACGCGGCGGTCGTCGGGCGACTTCGCCAGCGTGGCGGCGAGCGCCTCGCGGAAGTCGATCGGCTGCTCCCACGGCACCTCCTCGAGCGCCGCGAACGCGTCGAGCAGCTCGGACGTGCCGATGGCCAGACCCTCGCGGCGCAGCTCCTCGGCGAGCTCGATCAGGCGCGCGGCGAGGCCGGGGGCGACGGGCTCAGGACGCCGTGCTGCCAACGCCGAGCTTCACCCCGACCCGCTCGGCGACGATGTCGAGATCGGTGCGGTGCTTGACGATGACCGACATCGTCTCGCGGAAGGTCTGCTCGTCGATGTCGTCGGCGCCCAGCAGGATGAGCGCGCGGGCCCAGTCGATGGACTCGGCGATCGACGGCGGCTTCTTGAGGTCGAGCCCGCGGACCATGCCGACGACGTCGACGAGCTTGCGCGCGACCCGCTCGGGCAGGTCGGGCGTGTGCAGCCGGACGATGGCCAGCTCGTGCTCGGCCGACGGGTAGTCGAGCCACAGGTACAGGCAGCGGCGCTTGAGCGCCTCGGTCAGCTCGCGCGTGTTGTTCGAGGTCAGCAGCACGATCGGCTGCGTGCGGGCCTCGACGCGGCCGAGCTCGGGGATGGTGATCTGGAAGTCCGAGAGGACCTCGAGCAGCATCGCCTCGAACTCCTGGTCGGTCTTGTCGATCTCGTCGATCAGCAGCACGACCGGCTGCGGCGAGGCGATCGCGGTCATCAGCGGCCGCTCGAGCAGGAACTCCTCGCCGAAGATGTCGTCCTGGACCTTCTCCCAGCCGGTGTCCGACGCCTCGGCCTGGATGCGCAGCAGCTGCTTGCGGTAGTTCCACTCGTAGAGCGCCTTGGCCTCGTCGAGGCCTTCGTAGCACTGCAGGCGCACGAGGGTGCGGTCCAGGTACCGGGCCAGCGCCTTGGCCAGCTCGGTCTTGCCGACGCCGGCCGGTCCCTCGACGAGCACCGGCTTGCCCAGCCGAGCGGCGAGGTAGGCGACGAGCGCCGTGGCCTCGCCCGGGAGGTAGCCGACGGCGGTGAGGCCGTCGCGGACGTCGTCGACGGAGGTGGGCACGGCCGTGGTCATGGGGTGCTCAGATGGTAGAACGCGCTGCTCATGGTGGCCGCCTCCTCGCTCCCCGCAGCGCCGGTGCTCGCGCTGATGGGCTTCGGCGTGCTGGTGGCGATCGCCGGTCACGCCACCCGCGCGCGCTGGCTCGTCGTCACCGGTCTGGTCATCCTGTTCCTGGCCACCGCGGCGATGGTCGTCGGCGGCGGCATCGCCTTTCACGGCGGCGACACCGACCCGCGCGAGCAGCACGACCCGGCCGCGCCGACGTTCTAGCGGCCCGTCGGATCTAGCCGAGCCGGAGCGGCACGGACGTGGTCTGGGGGCGGGGCAGCTTCGTGCCGCGGGGTGCGCAGGCCCGGACGAACCGGGCGTTCTGCTCCGCCTCGACCTTGGCCGCCCGCATGATGGTGGCAAACCATCGGTCGAGGGCGCGGGTGGACGCGTTCGGCCGCCCCCGCGCGACGATCCGGGCGAGGCGCTCGTTCGCCCGGGCGATCATCAGGGTCCCGGCGTCGCTCGCGGCGATCGTCTGGCGGCATCGGGACCGCAGCAGGCTGCCGAGCCGCGCGTCGAGCTCGGCCACGCTGCGCAGGGCCACCGCGCTCTGGAGCAGCGGGGGGCCCATGCACGCACCCAAGCGGCGAGCAGGCTTGCCGATGCACGAGAAGACCGGGAGCAGGAACGCCGTGCTGCGCGCCGTCGCCCGGCAGATCCGGCCGACCAGCACGACCTGGAAGTCGGCGGGTCGCGCCGGCTGGTTGGCGCAGAGTGCCTGCTCGAACCGGGCGGGGTCGTCGAGGTCCTCCGGCGTGAGGTGCGGCGACGACTGGCCGATCTGCAGCAGCGCGTCCCACGCCGCCGGGCTCAAGCGACCGTCCGACGCCGCCGCCTGGGCGCTCGCGGGGGCGCGAGCAGGGTGACGAGCACGATCAGGAGCGGGAGGCGCATGGCGGGCCAGTATGGCCGAGCGTCGTGCCGAAAGCGAGTGGTCGCCTTCGGCGGTCAGCGGTCGCGCAGGCGCTCGGTCTCGGCCTCGTCGAACGACATCTGGCCGGGGATCGGCGGATCGTCGGCGCGCGGGGCCGGCGGGGCGTGGCGCGTGGGCTGGGTGGGGTCGCCCTCGCGTTCGCGTGGTCGCGGGCGCTCGACCGGACGCCGGCGGCGCGCGACCACGTCGGGCCCGCGCCCCTGCGGTGCCCTCGGCGTGTCGAGCGGCAGCGGCGGCTCGGGCCGGTGCGCCGCCCTGATCCGGTACCCGGCGTAGACGAGCAGCGCCGCGGCCAGGAACGCGACGAAGATCCCCCACTGGATGCCGATCGTGGCGCCCGGCCCGGAGACGTCGGGGTGATCGAGCACCCGGTAGAAGATCAGGAACGCGGCCCAGCCGCCGGCGATCATGATGATCAGCCCGTCGCCGCCGGGCAGGTGGAAGCCGCGGCCCTCGCCCCGCGCGAACAGCATCGCCAGCACGCCGAGCGCCACCAGCACCACCGACGCCATCACGAGGTCGGCCGATCCGAACAGCCCCGTCAGCGACTCGTGCGCGTACGCCTTCTTGGCCGGGTCGTAGTAGGACTTGCCGTACCACGGCAGCAGCAGCGTCGCCAGCATGAGCAGCGCCGCCACCGCAGCCAGCCGCTGCTCTCCGGCCAGCGCCCGCCACGCGCGCGTGACACGCGCCACGATCCCCTCAACCCGGTCCACCGGCCTCCAGGCGATCAGCGGAGGTCTGGATCATGGGATGGCGCGGACGACGGCACGGCGCCATGTTCTCACGCGATCGGGATGTCCTCGACCTGGTCGCCCGCGCCCGGACCGCGGGCCCGGGCCGACGCGCCGCTGCGCTCCTCGATCACCGCGACGAGCCAGTCGATCAGCGCCCGCAGCACGAGCAGCAGCTGGCGGATCAGGTCGGCCACCTGCTCGCGCAGATCGGCCGGCAGCATCTCGCGCAGCGTCTGGAGCACGGCGGCCAGCGACCGCAGCTCCTCGCCGAAGGCGCCGGCGTCGGGCCGCTCGCCCTCCCAGCCGCGCGGCGGCAGGTCCCCGGCGACGAGGCGCTCGGCCGCCTCCTGGGTGGCGCGCACCTGGGCGCGCAGGGCCTCGAGCGGATCGGGGTCGGGGTCAGCCATCGGCATCGGCCTGCACGAAGCGCAGCTCGAGGACGCCGTCGGTGAACGCGGCGCCCTCGGCACGATAGTCCGCCAGTGCCGGCGGCAGGACCACGGTGCGCTTGTGGCCGTCGACGCGCACGATCACCTCGGCGCCGATCTTGCGCAGCGCGATGTCGCCCTTGGAGGCGAACGGCAGGTCGAGCCGCAGCACCGCCTCGCCGTCGCCGGCGCGCAGCTCCTGCGTCAGGCGCGTGTGCAGTCGCGCCGCCGCATCGTGCGCGTCGGCGAACACCGCGTCGGCCAGCTCGTCGAGCGCCGCTCCGCCGACCGGCTCGCTGGCGAAGTACGGCGCGCACAGCACCGGCACGGGAGAGAACGCGCCGCGCACCTCGTCGAGCGCCTCGAGCTGGCGCGTTCGCCACGGGCCGAAGTAGGCGCCGACCTCCTCGGGGAACAGCCGGTTGACCACGACCGCATCGGTGAGGAAGCCGTACAGGTTGAGGTAGGTGAACGTCCGCCGCGCCTCGTCGATGACCATTCGGTCGGGCGTCATCACCAGCCGCAGCGACACGTGCTCGCGGTCGCGCAGGATCGCGTTCATCGCGATGAGGTTCGTCACCAGCCGGTTGACCTCGTCGAGCGCGTCGTCGCCCGGCAGCCGCAGGTCGAGCACCGCCCGCGCGATGGGCCGCGCCGCGTCCATCAGCCGGCTCGACTGCGGGAAGACCTTCTGCAGCCACCACCGCGCCGCGTCCGGGAACGACAGCAGCCGCAGCGTCTCGCCCGTGGGCGCGCAGTCGACGACGATCGCCTGCCACTCGCCCGACTCGTAGTGGCGCTTGAGCTGCAGCAGGCTGAACAGCTCGTCCATGCCCGGCGGGACCGTCAGCTCCTCGGCCGAGATGCGTTCGACGCCGCGCTCGAGCAGGAGGTCGCCGGCCCATGCCGCCACCGCGGTCCAGTGCTCCTCCATCTCGTCCTGCGCCGAGACCTGCTGCGCCCACAGCCCGCCGCCGAGCTCGGTCGGCTGGCCGCCGACCTCGGCTTCGAGCGCGTCGGCGAGCGAGTGCGCGGGATCGGTCGAGAGCACGATCGTGCGCCGGCCCGCCGCGGCGCAGCGGCGGGCGGTGGCCGCCGCCACCGACGTCTTGCCGACTCCGCCCTTGCCGGTGTAGAGGATCGTCCGCGGGGCCACCCCGTCGGATCCTAGTTGTCGTTCGGGGGCTCGCCTCCCGCCGACAGACGTTGCGTGCTGCCGTGCTCCGCGTCATTGCTGAATAGAGCAAGGACAGCTCCGGTCGACATGTTGCGCACAAAAAGCAATATCTGCGGCGTGATTCGCCTAATTGCGGGGCTAGCTGAGGACACGGAGCGCATTCGTTGCTATATCGAGCAATTCTTGCTAGCGTTCACGCCACGATGACTTGGCGCACGAAATGGCAAGCCACGGGGACCCGTCGATCCTCCGAACGGGTCCGCACCGCCTCCGAGCGAACCGGGCTGACGTCCGGGGTCCGAGGGTGTCGCGATGTCTGATTCGAGCTTCGAACGATCGTTGATCGCGAATCCTCCGCGATGGCCCAATGGCGCCCGCTGTGCGGTCGCGCTGACGTTCGACGTCGACACCGACAGCATGCTGCATTACTCGCTCCCGGAGCGTGCACACACCAAGCTGACGGCCCTCTCCTGGACACGCTACGACCAGATCGCGATCCCGCGCATCGTCGAGCTCTATCGCCATTACGACCTCAAGCAGACGTTCTGCGTTCCGGCTTGGGTGGCCGAGCGCTATCCGGCAATGGTGGAGAAGATCGCCGCAGGCGGGCACGAGATCGTGCTGCATCGGGTATCTGCACGAGCTCTCCAACGAGCTCGAGCGCGACGAGGAGGCGGCGATCCTCGACCGTGGCGCAGCGCTCATCGAGCACGTCGCGGGAACTCGTCCACAGGGTTGGCGAGCACCCTTCTACGCGTTCTCGCCCAACTCGGCTGAGCTCCTGTGCGACGCCGGCTTCACGTACGACTCGTCGCTCATGGGCGACGACGTGCCGTATCTGCTGCGCTGCGACGCCGGCGACCTCGTCGAGATCCCGGCTGACTACCAGTCAGACGATTGGGCGCAGTACGTGCAGAGTGTCGAATTCGAGTACCTCATGCCGATTCGCGCGCCGGCTCGCGGCATGGAGGTCTTCCGCGCCGAGTTCGAGGCGGCCTACGCCTGTGGTGGCCTCTGGGTGTCGATCTGGCACCCGTTCGTCTCTGGTCGATTGTCGCGCCTGCTCGAGGTTCGCAAGCTGATCGAGGACATGCTCGAGCGAGGCGACGTCTGGATCGCCACGCTCGGCGAGATCGCGGCTCACATCCGGGCCTTGACCAGTTCCGGCGAGTACGAGCCCCGTATCGAGTCAGTCCCCTTCTACCCAGGACCGATCGCGCAGGCAGACAGCAGTGTCATCCACCCAGGAGAAACGGAGTAGACGTGGCCACCCAGGGAGCTGTAGGAGAGACGATCCACATTCCGGCGCGGGAGGGACGCGGAGCCCTCGTCAAGGCGGGGGGCCGCTTTCGCTGCATCGACGTCGAAGGCGGGCAGTGCGGTGACCTGTTCGCATTCTGCGCGGACAACGTGCGCGAGTATCAGAGCGCGGAGCACACGCGCGTCTGGAACGACAGCCTCTTCCCGAAGGTTGGCGAGCAGTTCGTGACCAACCGTCGCCGCCCCATCCTCACCTTCCTGGCCGACGACACGCCGGGAAACCACGACATGCTCATCGCCGCCTGCGATCCGACACGCTTCAAGCTCCTCGGATTCGAAGGCTGGCATGCGTCCTGTCAGGAGAACCTCGAGAAGGTGATGGCCGGCTTCGGGTTCGACGACATCGAGATCCCGCAGCCCATCAACGTCTTCACCACCTTCCGGTGGGCGAGATCGGTCGTTGAGCTGGGATCCGGCACTGATGAAGTTCGCGGGCGATTCGATCGCCTTCCAGGTCGAGCTGGACTTGCTGAGCGTCGTCCACGTCCTGCTCGCAGGACGTGCTCCGATCACCACAAGCAGCCCACTTCCGCTTGCGCTGGAGATCCTCGGCTGACCATCGCTCCTTGGTCAAGGAAGGTGACCGCCGCCGCCGCCCTGACCGGCACGCGTGCGCCCCGGGCCGAAGTCCGAGCTTCATTCCGGGCTGATGACCGGCGGTTCACGAGATGAAGGGTCATCCTGATCGCCGAGCTGTTGGACAGGCTCCGGACATGCAGAGAGGAGAGGGCCGGAAGGTATGTGATCACTGAGCCGTGCATCGGAAGCAGGGACGCCTCGTGCACCTGTCCGGTGGACTGCATCCACGACCCTGACGAGCCGGAGTTCGGGGCGACCGAACAGCTCTACATCAATGGGTCCGAGTCGACTGCGACGCCTGTGTCTCGACGTGTCCCGTCGACGCCATCTTTCCCGAGGGCCTGGTCCCTTGAGCAATGGCGGCAGTACGTCGAGATCAACGCCAGATTACTACTGACATGCGGTGCACACACGGCGACGGGAGTTCTCCCGACCGAAGGAACTAGTGCAAGCCCTGAGTGGGCGTTCTGTTGACGACGAGGAAGGGTATGTGTGTCCATGACCAGGCGGCAGTCCGGAAGGTTCATCATCTGCGGTGTTGCGGCGATATGTCTCTGGCGGCCTGCGGGTCCTCGTCTGGCTGATGTCCGCGACCGCGTCGGCCGGCGCGAGCACGACAGGCACCGACAGCGCCGACGGCGGCGTCAAGAAGGGGCTGAAGCTCGCGTACTTCTCCGTGGCGGGGGACACCACCTACCTGCAGGCGGGCATCAAGGGCGCCAAGGAGACGGCGGCCAAGTACGACGCGACGATCGACGTCTTCACCGGTAACTACGACGGCGGATTGCAGCTCAATCAGGTCACCAAGGCGCTCGCGAGCAAGGACTACGACGGCTTTGTCCTGGAGCCGGCCAACGGTCAGCAGCTGTGCTCGGCGGTCAAGGCGACGATCGACGCGAAGATCCCGATCGGCGTCACGAACGTGCCGGCGTGCGACGCGCCGTACGACACTCCTTATGAGGGGACGGCGATCTTCGTCGGCGGTCAGAGCCCGCAGGTCTACGAGCAGTGGTTTCGCAACGGGATGGAGGCCGATCCGGCCGGCGGCGAGTTCGCGGTCATGAACGGCCCGGCCACCCAGGGCAACACGCTGCGCGCCCGGGCCGTGCTGGACGACACGATCAAGGCCGAGTTCCCGAAGTGGAAGGAGGTCGCGTTCGACTACACCGACTACCAGGCCAGCAAGGCGTTGGCCCAGACGCAGACGCTGTTGCAGAAGTCGCCGAACGTCAAGGCGATCTTCTCCAGCTATGCCGGTCACACGCCGGGGATCATCTCGGCGGTCAAGGCGGCCGGCAAGCAGGACCAGGTCAAGATCTACGACCTGGGCGGCGACAAGACGATGTTCAACGCCCTGAGGAACGACCAGATCGCCTCGACGCTGGTCTACCTGCCGTACGAGGAGGCTCAGCGTGGGGTGCAGGCGGTTGTCGCGCAGGCGTCGGGCCTGGACGAGTTGGATGGCGTGCCGGTCGGCAAGTTCTGGGACCTGACCAAGGACCCGCGGTTGGAGGGCCTGGATCCGTTCGTGGTCAAGGACACGATTGACAAGTACACGGCGATCGGTCTGCCGGAGTACTAGGCCGTGAGCTCCGAGCGAGTGATCACGGGCTCGGACGTCGTGGCGGCGGACGTCGCTGGGGGCCCTGTGGGTTCCCCGGCGGCGTCGGTCGCGGTGACCTTGCGCGCAATCGGCAAGTCCTACCCCGGCGTGCAGGCCCTGCGCGGCGTCGACCTGGACATCCGCACCGGCGAGATCCACGGATTCGTGGGCGAGAACGGAGCCGGGAAGTCGACGCTGTTGAAGATCCTGGCCGGCGCGCATGCGCCGTCGCACGGGTCGATTGAGGTGTTCGGCAGGCCGGTCTCGTTGTCGAGCCCGAAGGACGCGCGGGCGCTGGGGATCGCGACCGTGTATCAGGAGTTGACGGTCCTGCCCGCGAGGAGCGCGCTGGCGAACGTGTTCCTGGGGCAGGAGAAGC
>JAWKKD010000008.1:0-211005 GCA_041393435.1 Solirubrobacterales bacterium
CGCCAGGATCAACGGAGACGTATTCGCCGGTTGACTCCAACCAGACGCGGTCGGCGCGGACGCTCTTGAACGTCCAGGCCGGTGTGGACGGCTTCTTGGTGGTCCAGCTCTGCAGTCGGCCGGCCGCTTTGACCTCAACGAGCGTGCCGTCCGGGCCTCGAACGTCGTGGGGTCCCCACTCGACACGCACGGGGCTTTTGTCGCCGAGTGCGCGAGCGACCAGGAACTCGACGAGGTAGCCGCGCGCGTTGTTCATTCGCAGGTCGCCGAGAGCCCAGCGCCAGAAGTCGATCACTCGCGCCGGCCCGATCCGCTCGGCGCCGGACAGTTGCTCTAGCTCCACTGGATGGATCGGCTCGGTGTTCGCCACGGGCACAGGATCTCGAATATCGCCTGCTCCCGCCGCGCGCGCACGCTCCAAGCGCGCCTGACCGTCCGTCGGCCGTTCTCCGGATGCAAGACTGCGGCGTGTGTGGCGGCGCCGAGGCCTTCGAACGTGCATCGTTGGCTCGGTTCAGCAGCCGTGTCTCGACCAGTCGCTGTCGGAGCGCCACCAGTCGCCTGGTGCGGATGTTTGGACCATCGGGTTGTTGCGGCAGTATCCAGAGACGTGGTCGTTGCCGACGAAGTGCCCGAACTCGTGGATGAGCACCGTCTGCACGTCGAACTGCCTGCTTGGCGGCGGACTTTCGTCTTCGTGCCAGTGGATGTTGTAGTTGAGGATGATGTCGCGCTCGCCGTGCGGCAGACGGTGGTGTGAATACCAGCGGGTGGTGCCGAGCGCGCGGCTCGGGGTTGTGCCGAACACGATCGTGTTCTGGCCGTCGTGACGTCCTTTGCGGCTGCTGATGCCGGCGAAGGTGGCGCCCCATCTCTGGCCGCCATCGATCGCCAGGGCCAGGAAACGTCTCGGCTTGACGTCGTAGGGGGCAGTCTGCGGGTTGACGTAGAACTTGATGCGGCTGCGTATGCCACCGAGCTTGAGCGAGATGGGTTCGGCCGTGAGGTCGGCGTAGGTGGGCAGCGTCGGGTTCGGTGGCGCGACAGAGGGGTCGGGCACGTTTTCGGCGGATGCCGTCGGCGGCGGCGTGGGGGCGGGCGTGGTGCTTGAGGTCGACGGGACGACGGGCGTGGCTGGGGTAATGATCAGCCGACGGATGGGTCCTTCGACGTTGCAGTCGTTGTCTTGGTAGCAGTCGCTGCGCACGACCTGCCAGTAGTAGACGCCGGGCGTGTCGAGCCAGGATGGCAAGTAGGAGAACCGCTGCGGGGTCCACGACCACGGACCTTCCGGTCCTTGTGAAGTTGGGTACCCGGAGTCGACATCGGTTTGGATTGTGCCGTTGGCGAGGATCGTCGGGTCTCGCGAGACATGGATTCGGTAGACGTCGAAACGGCCCGTGTACTGGCCGCCGTAGTTGCTGCCACCGGGCCCGCGCGCAAACGCGAACGTGGGCGTGGGACCCCCAATGGCGAGCTCCACACCATCGGCCGGTGCCGTTGGCTGCGGGCGCGAAGCGCCCGCCAGCGGGGCTGCGTGCGCCGCCGGTACAGCCGCGGCGAAGACGACGGCAGTCGAGACCGCGAGTCGTCCGATCCCCAAACCGTTCACCAGTTGCAGGCAACCCCGTCGCCATCGCGATCGAGGTCGAAATGGTCGTCGCCCACGACGTAGACCTCGCCGGTGTAGTCCGGGCCATCGCCGCTGCCGTTCTCGCAGTCGTAGTCGTACGAGTTGGGATCCAGACAGGCGCCCTCGTAGTTCTCATCGCACGGCTGCGAATCGGACTCGCTCTCCAGCGGCTCATCGGCCGGGGCACTCGCGCGCGCTTGCGCGGATGGCCCGAGGTCGGCGCCGGCCGCGTACTCGGCCGCCTGATCTTCGGTGTAGTCGTCGACCGCCGTCACGGGGAAGCGCACCCGACCGCGGTCCGCGGTCGTGCAGATGACGCGACCGACGGACTGGCGGCACTCGGTCTCGAATGTCGCGCGCGCGGCCGGGCTGTAGACGTCGATCACGTCGCTGCGACCACTCAGCCAGTACTCGTAGAACACGTTCTGGGCGAACCCACAGGTCGTCGTGTCGCGGCGAACCGTGATGTTGGCATCGCACGCGACGTAGCGCGAGGGCGCCGCTCTGGCCGCTCGACGACGATCGTGCAGTTGTCGATCGCGCTCAGCCTCTCGCGGGACCGTCTTGGTAACTGTGACCGTAACTGGAGTGGTCTCAGCTACGCGCTCGAGACCGCCGCAGGCGGACAGTCCTACGGCGGCGAGAAGCAGCACGATGTTGACTGCGACGACCCGAGACACTCGCACGAAACGAGCGTAAGTCGGTCGACTGCACAACGTCTGTGCAACATTCGTCCACCGCGGCGCCGACCGCGGCATATGGTCCGAAGAGGGTCACGTTCAACGCACGCGACCCGACCGTGTCTGTCTGGAGCGTTCCCTCGGAGGCAGGCTTGGGTTCCGTTGGGGAGTGCCAGGACGGGCGTCGACGCGTTCGAGTGCCAGGGCCGAGTCGCGTCTCTGCGTTCCTAGGTGGCCTCCTTGACTGCTGCGGCCAATGCGCGCCATCACTCGGTCGCTGAGCTCGACGTCATGCGGCAGGGCCTTCAACTCGTCTCGCGACACCTCAATCCCGTTGTCGCGCAGGATCCTTACCATCCGGTCCCAGTAACCGGCCTCCATCGTGGCCTCGGTGTGACCGCCCCGGGGCGTCTGGCCCGACCACCCAGCGGGCCGTTGCCTGCATGTCCTCCACCGTCTCGTGTGCCCAGGCACTTGGGGCATCCCGCCCGGCGCGGCGGCGGTCCTCCTGGGAGGGCGATCTGTCGAGGAAGGCGACTCGTACCGTTCCGTCCCAGCCTCGGTCGTCGAGAGCAGGACGTGCCGACCGTCGGCCATACGGCCTCGTGGCGTGCCCTCACGGACATGCTGCGCGCGTGGGTCCGGGGTCGTGGCCGTCGAGGTCAACCGACGTCAGCAAGCGTTCGACAGAGGTCACGCGCGACATCCTTCCAGGGTGGGTCGACGGGGCGACCTGACCGACCCGGCGAGCGCGGCGCCTGCGGCTGGATCCGCGCATCTCATCCAGAACATCGCGCGCGTGCTTCGCGACGCGCCCGTCCTCGGACCTCCGTGCGCGATCGAACTGCTCGGGACGGGGCCGGCCACCGGCAACCGGTAGCGTCCCGCCGGCGACGGCACCGTCCGAGTGGGCCGCGCGCGCCTGCGGGCGCACGAGCCTCTCCGGGGGTCCCCCGGGGGCACGACAGCACCTGATGCAGTCCATCGCGGACCCGATGCTGCGCTGACGCGCAGTGGGCGGTCCGCACGACGGGATCGGTCGGGCGGGCCGTCGCCTCGACCTGTGCGCAAGGATCCCGCCGTGTCCTCGTCGCGTGCGGAGATCGCCAAGGCCATGAGCTCCGCCTTCCTGGCCGGCCCGTGGGAGCCGGACGCGATGGCCGCGCGGGCGCTGCATGTGCTCGACAACACGCGTTTGCGCTGGCCGCGCCGCGTGGCCGCCGCGATTCACCAGGCCCTGCCGCGCCCGCCGCTGGACGCGCCGCGGATGCTGGCCGTGCTGGTGGAGCGGGAACTGCCGGCGGCGGCGCGCGCCGTGGTCGTCCGGCGCTGGATGCCGTTCGAGCCGGCGATGGGCCGCACGCCCTGGCCGGTGCTGAAGCTCGACTCCCCGGCGGACCTGGCGCAGCGGCTCGAGCTGGACGTCGGGCAGCTGGTGTGGCTGGCCGACGCCCGGTCGCTGGAGCGGACGGTCACGGCGACACGACTGCGCAACTACCGCTACCGCTGGCGCACCCGCGTCGGAGCGCTCCCGCGCCTGATCGAGCAGCCCAAGGCGCGCCTGATGGAGAGCCAGCGCATCGTGCTGCGCGAGATCCTCGACGCGATCCCGCCCCACGACGCTGCGCACGGCTTTCGCTCCGGGCGTTCGGTGCGCACCCACGCCGAGGCGCACGTGGGCGCCGTCGTGGTGATGCGCTTCGACTTGGAGGACTTCTTCGCTTCGGTCGGCCCAGGGCGCGTGTGGGCCATCTTCTGGGCGGCCGGCTACCCGGAGTCCGTCGCGCACGCGCTGACCGCACTGTGCACCAACGTTGTGCCCCAGGACGAGTGGGCGTCGCTGCCGGCCCCGGACGGGCCGATCACCGCGATCGCGCGCCATCGCCGCCTCGGGCGACGCCTGGCCACGCCGCACCTGCCTCAGGGCGCCCCGACGTCGCCGGCGCTGGCCAACCTGGCCGCGTTTGCCCTGGACGTGCGCCTGAGCGCCTATGCGCAGACCTTCGGAGCGCGCTACACCCGTTACGCCGACGACCTGGCCGTCTCGGGCGACCGGCGACTGTCGCGGGCCGCGCAGCCGCTACGCCGGGCGGTCGCGGCGATCGCGCGCGACGAGGGCTTTGCGCTGCACCCGGACAAGTCGCAGCTGATGACCCGCGCCGGGCGCCAGGTGCTGTGCTCGGTGGTGGTCAACCAGCGGCTGAACGTGCCGCGCGAGGAATACGATCGGCTCAAGGCGATCCTGCACGATGCGCGCCACGACGGGTTGGACGCGGCCAATCGCGACGGTGTGCCGGAGTTCCGCGCGCACCTGGAGGGCCGGATCGCCTGGATCGCGTCACTGAACCCGGACCGCGGGCGGCGCCTGCGCGAACGGCTCGCGGCGGTGGCGTGACGTCTCGCTGACGGCGTCGATCGCGCCTGCGGCCGGAACGCCAACCGGGACGCGGCCAACGCCTGTTCGCACGAACGTCAATTCGGACCGTTCCACGCCTCCTAGCCGTCCTGGCTCAGCTGCTCGGAGAGTCCGATGATGATGCCCTCGGGCCCGCGGACGAAGCAGAGCCGGTAGACGTCCTCGTACTGCGCGATCTCGCGCAGGAGCTCGCCACCGTGAGTGCGCAGGCGGACGATGACGTCGTCGAGGTCGTCGACCAGGAACATGATCCGGCGGAGACCCAGGGCGTTCGCCGGCGCGTTCTCGGGCTCGGCCCTGACCGCCGGCGGTGTGTGGAACCTCGTCAGCTCGACCCGACCGTGGCCGTCCGGGGTCCGCAGCATGGCGATGTCGGCACGGACGCCGTCCAGCCCCACGACGCTGTCCACCCAAGACCCCTCGACCTGCGTCTCACCTTCCAACTCCATGCCGAGCTCGCCGAAGAACGCCTTGGCCGCCTCGAGGTCCTCGACAACGATGAGAACGTTGTCCATGCGCTGGATCGTCATGAGTGTCTCCTGATGGCGTGTGCCGCTTCGTTCGGCCTTTCACCTCGTGAGCGGAGCCAGGCGGCGCTGTTCGACATCGCGGCGTGAAGCCTCACACGGTGCGGGGTCGCCATGGGTCGTGTTCGTGGGCGAGCCAGACCAGCTCGGGGTCGAGTGCTCGCACGCGTCGTTGGCCTTCGGTGTGTGGGTCGTCGAGCTCGCCGAGCCAGACTGCGACGTCGCCGCCGACGATGACTGGGCGCCTGTCGGTTTCGATGACGACCGTCTGCATGCCGGGGGTGTGGCCGGGCGCGGGGAGGAGTCGGAGCCCGGGCAGCAGCTCGTGCTCGCCGTCGACGGGCACGTAGTGCAGGCCGGGGGCGTCGACCCACTCGCGGATGGTGTAGTCGTCTTGGCGGCGGGCGTCGTCGAGCTCTCGGCGCTGGACGTAGATCGGTTTGCCGGCGAAGAGGTGGTTGCCGCCGCAGTGGTCGAAGTGCAGGTGGGTGTTGACGACGATGTCGATGGCGGCGAGATCGACGTCCTGTGTGCTCAGCGGCTGGATGCGTGGATCGAGGTCGGCCACGGCCGGGTGCAGCTCGGTCATGCCGGTGTCGACGAGCACGCGTGCGTCGGGGTGGTCGATGACGTGGACGTAGACCGGCATCCGCTCGCGCTCGGCGAGTAGGTCGCCGACGCGGATCGGGGTGATGGTGATCGAGGTGGGGACGTTCATCGTGGGCCGACCACGGCGGCGTTAGCTGGTGAGCGTGACAACGGTTCTCCTTCTCGCATTCGTTCTGCCGCTCGCTAGGACGGCTCGCGAGGCACGAACTCATCGCTGGAGCCATTCAGTCAACGGGGTGTCGGATCAGCGAAGCGCTCGCGCTCGCCTATCGCGCAAGCATCGCCGTCGCGACCTCGTCCGCGGCCGCGTCGGGGATCGCTCTCGCGGCCCGTTCGAGCACGAGCAGCCGCGCATCGGGGATCTCGCGCGCAAGCGCCTCGGCGTTGCCGACAGGAAAGAACGGGTCGCGGCGACCGTGCACCACCAGTGTCGGGATCGCAAGCTCGCGCAGGCGCTCGCGCCACCGCGGCCTGCAGTTGAGCTTGGAGAACACCATGCCCATCTGGTTGGCCATCTGCACCGCTGGATTCGTGCTCGGCGTGCGGTCCCAGATGCGCCCGGCGGTCCTGCGCGCAGCGTCGGGGTCATCGCCGAGGATCTCCGCGCCTGCGGCGGCATGCTCCGCCACGGCGGTGCGGTCGGACCAGTCGGGCATCGAGCGCGAGAACAGCCGGTCCATCGTCGCCTTGTCATGGTCCGGCAGGTCGTCGTCGATCCGGCCTGGAGCGACCGGCCGCGTTCCGGCGAGGGTCAGCGCAGAGAACGCGTCGGGGTGGTCGAGCGCGGCGACCTGGGCGACCATCCCGCCGACGCCGATGCCCGCGAGGTGCGCCGGCCGATCGTCGAGCTCGCGGGCCAGCGCCGCGCAGTCGGCGGCAAGATCGCAACGTGTACGCCGGAGCCTGGGGATCGAGGATGGTCGAGGCACCAGAATCGCGCAGGTCGTAGCGCATCGACGTGGCGCTCGCCGCGCGCAAGCGCCGCGCAGAGCGCGTCGGGCCAGGAGAGCATGGTTGGGCCGCCCGCGAGCAGAACGAGCGGCGCTGTCGCGTCGCTGAAGCGCTCGACCTCGAGGATGACGCCGTTCGCCTCGACCGCGTCGTCTGCACAACCCCGCCGAGCCAGGTGTTCTGGCTCAGGAGCGACCTTCGTTCCCATCAGCTGCTCCGCCTCCAAGTCGTCTCGAAATCGTTGTCAGGTGTCTTCCTTCGCCAAGACAGACCACGGGAAACCTTCAAATTCATCGTGGCGGCGCGAACGGCACTTACCGTGTTGCGCGCGCGGTGCGGGGCGCGCCAGGTCCGGCAGGGAGCCTGGATCTGCCGGGCGCGGCCTGTTGGCCACAGCGGTCGCAGCGGAGATCTGGGCCGATGCTGCCCCCGCAGCCGGCGTGGAGCGTGAGTCGGGGCGGCCCGTTCGGCGTTGGGTAGTGGCGGTCGCCCCATTTCATCAGCACGAGCAGGGCGGGAGCGAGCTCGCGTCCCCGTCCGTGAGGATGTACTTCGGCCGGTCGGGACGCTGTGGGTCCGGAACGCGCTCCAGCACCCCCTCGTCGCACAGCAGCTTGAGCCGGTTGGTGAGCACGTTCGAGGCGATCCCGAGGTTTCCTGGAACTCCTCGAACCGCGTGAGGCCGAGGACGGCGTCGCGCAGGATCAGCAGTGTCCAGCGCTCTCCGATGACCTCCAGCGATCGGGCGATCGAGCAGACCTGATCCGGATAGTCGCGTTGGAGCACGACCGAATCGTACCTGACTTGCGTGACGCAACCCACCCTTGGTAGGCTGTCTTGTATGACGCAAGTCGCTCTGACCATGGGCCTCTCGACCGGTTCGGGCGCAAGGGGATGCTGCTAGCGGGTCTGTCGGTGTTCGGCGTCGCGAGCCACCGCGGGTGGGCTGACGGACAGTCCGGGCCAGCCGATCGGGGCGCGCGCGGTGATGGGCATCGGGGCGGCGTGATGGTGTTCCCCTCGACGCTACCGCTGATAACGAACGTGTTCACCGAGCGGCGGACCGCGCGCTGGCGATCGGTTCAGGCGCGATCACGCCGCGGGCGCCGTGATCGCCCTGGCGCTGCTGGCCGCCCACCCGACGACGAGCGACGACGCCACGCCAGAGGTGCCAGCACTCGGCCTGCGCGTCACCGCCACCCAGCCCGGCTGACCCCACCTAGCGACAGAAGGCGGAGCACCACATGAGCAACCAGCAACGCACACTGCGCATGGCCCTCCGGCTCCCCCGGATCGGGCCGGCGACTGGGTCTGAGTCGGCCAGCCGCAGCCAGTCCAACGTGACCTACATCGATTCAGCTCGAGCGCAACCGCGCCTTCGCCGCCGCCGGCGGACACCAGGGCGCCGTCGTGTTCCCCCAACCTGCGCCTGTTCGTGATCACGCCTCGATCCGCGCGTCGACCCCGCGCACTTCCTCGGCCTGACCTCAGCGACGCGATGGTCGTCCGGAACGTGGGCGGGCGGGTCACCCTGGAGGTGATCAACGACGTGGCGTTCATCGGCCAGATCGGGAGACCATGCTGCCTGACGGGCCGCTGTTTGAAGTCGCCGTGATCCACCACACCCAGTGCGGAGCGCGCTCGCCGACGACGCATTTCGCCGCCGCTACGCCAAGCGGATCGGCGCCGAGCAATCGACCTTACGCGAGCGCGGCGTCCTGGACCCCGCGGCGACGGTCATGCGCGACGTCGAACGCCTCCGCTCCGCACAGGCCATCTCCCCGCGCGTCACCGTCTCCCGGGCACGTCTACGACGTCGTCACGGGCCTGGTGACCCATCTTCCCCGACGACGCTGAGATCCGCATGAAGCTGCCGCCAGCGGGAACGAGGCACGGGCAGGACCGGCCACCGTTCAGCCTATCCGGCGTCTCCGGGCCCTGTAGCGGGCGTGTTCGCCGCCGTGGCCGGTGCCGATCGTTCGACGGGCTTCTAAGCGGACGCTGGCTCCGGCCGGATCGAACGCAGTTGCTCGCCGACGCGGACCGCTTGACGAACTCGCCGTGCCCGGGGCGGGCCTTCAGCTTGCCGCCATCGACGACGACGGTCCCGCGGACGAGCACCGTCTCGGGGGTGCCGACCACCTCGGTTCCCTCGTAGAGGCTGTAATCGGACCGCGAATGGTGGCGAGCGGCGGAGATCGTGTGTCGGCGGTTCGGCCGAAGATCACGAGGTCAGCATCCGAGCCCGACAGGCGATCGCCTTGCGGGGATAGAGCCCGAACAGCTTCGCCGGGTTGGTCGCCAACAGCTCGACCATTCGGTTCAGCGAGAGTGGCCGCCGCCGACGCCGAAGTGGTGCATCAACTGGAGCCGGCTCGACGCCGGGCGCGCCGTTGGGGATCTTCGAGAAGTCGTCGATGCCCATCCGCTTCTGCTCGCCCCAGGTGAAGGCGCAGTGATCCGTGGAGACGGACCCGACAGCTGGTCGCTGGACAGCCCCGGTTCACAGCGCGGGCTGGTTGTCCTTGGCACGCGGTGGTGGTGCGTACACGTACTTGGCGCCTTCGAAGTCGGGCAACGCCAGCGCGCTGTCGTCGACCAACAGGTACTGCGGGCAGGTCTCGCCCCACACGTTCCGTGGCGCGCGAAGCGCCTGCGCGACCGCCAGCAACGACTCGCGGCAGGAGACGTGGACGATGTAGAGGTGGCAGCCGGCCACGCGCGCCAGGTGGATGGCGCGGTTCGTGGCCTCACCCTCTGTCTCGGGCGGTCGCGTCACGCCGTGGTAGAGGGGAGACGTACGACCCGCCGCGAGCGCCGCGACGCGCACGATCCTCAGTCCGCTGGCCAAGGTCGATCTCGACGACCTGCAGAACGTGCTGGGCGAGCTCGAGCGGGTCGCGACGGTGCCGTTGCTCTCGGATGTGCCCGCCGAGGAGATCGTGGTGCGCCGTGTGCTCTACATGCGCTACATCGGCCAGTCCCATGAGCTGGCTGTGGCGCTGGACCTGTTTGACCGCGATGCCCTTACATGAGGCGTTCGAGAGCGCCCAGCGAGCGGACCTACGGGACCTGGCTCGGCGACGCCGTCGAGGTGGTCGATGCCAAGGTGACCGCGGTCGGAGCGATCGAGGACGTGCCCGCTGTGCCCTGGGAAGGCGGACGACGGATGCGGCCCCGACCGACACGGTCACCACCGCCTTCGGTGAGGCACCGCCTTCCAGCGCGGCGACCTTGCTGCGTCGTCACGGATCCCTGGACCCGCGCTCGTCGAAGAGGGCGACAGCACCTTGAAAATCTACCAACCGGATCGAGGCGGTGATCGATGAGCACGGAAACATCGGCATCGACGTTGGGTGCTGACGCGGTCGGCGACCCCTTTGCGACGGAGATCATTCGCAACTACTTCCTGTCGGTCGTCCGCGAGATGATCGGCGTGACGGTGCGCGCGGCGTACTCCACCAGCCTCAGCGAGGGGCTCGACTTCACCTGCGGCGTGTTCGATGCACGCGGACGGCTCTTCGCACAAGCCGGCGGCAACCCGATCCATATCGGCGCGCTGGACGAGGAGCTGCAGACGATGCTGGCCGACGTGGGGACGATCGAGCCCGGTGACGTCCTGCTGCACAACGACCCGTTCGAGGGCGCCGACCACCAGTCGGACGTCGTCGTCGCGGTCCCGATGTTCCATCGCGAGGAGCTCGTCGGGTTCAGCGTCAATCGCGGCCACTGGAGCGACATCGGCGCGATGTTCGCGGGAGGCTACGGGTTGGCCCGCCACGTCGTGCAGGAGGGCTTGATCATCCCCGCGTGCAAGCTGTACCGGCGCGGCGAGCTCAGCGAGGACATCCAGCAGCTGATCCTGCGCAATGTGCGCATGCCGCGTCAGATCTGGGGCGATCTGCAGGCGCAGATCGCGTCCGCGCAGATCGCGGCACAGCGGATGCACGAGCTGATCGAGCGCTACGGGCTGGACAACGTGCGCCAAGCGATCGACCACACGCTCGAGTATGCGCACCGGCGGTTCCGCGAGCGCATGCAGAAGATCCCGTCTGGCGTCTACACCGCCGAAGACAGCCTCGACGACGACGGTCTCGGCGGCGGTCCGTTCCCGATCCGGGTGCGGATCGAGAAGACTGACGAGAAGTTCATCGTCGACTTCACCGGAACCGCCCCGCAGGCCGCGGGCGCGGCGAACTGCACCCTCGCGGGGACGAAGGCGGCGGTCTACACCGGGTTGAAGGGAATAGTGGACCCGGACATCCCCTACAACTCCGGGATCCTGGACCTCATCGAGATCCACGCGCCCGAGGGGACCGTGGTCAACCCGCGCCATCCGGCGCCGGTGTGCTGCGCGCCCGCCGATCCGGCGAACCGGATCTGCGAAACGGTCATGCGATGCTGGACCGATGTCGTCCCCGACCGGGCGGTGGCCGGCAGCTACAGCAGCGGGCTCAACGCACCGGGGTGGGGGACGCGTCCCGACGGCACGGAGTTCATGTGGTACATCTTCGGCCCAGGCGGCTGCGGAGCGCGCCGGCACAGCGACGGCCTGACCGCGCAGTGGCACATCATGGCGATGTGCAACAACGAGTCGCTTGAGGTCTGGGAAGCTCGCTACCCGGTCCGGTTCCAGCACCGGCGGCTACGGACCGATTCCGGTGGGCCCGGCCGGATGCGAGGAGGACTCGGCGACGAGCGGGCGATGGACTGCCTGTGCGAGACGCTGGTCAGCGGCTTCGTCGACCGGTGGGCGTCGCAGCCCTGGGCCGCGGACGGCGGTCATCCCGGCGCCAGCAACGGCTTCGCGGTCGAGCGTGACGGCATCGAGATGCACTTCAGCGAGCTGGGCCAGGTCTCCGACGGCAAGTTCTCGAACGTCGTGCTGTGCCCTGGGGATCGCCTCATCGTCCGCTCCGGCGGCGGCGGCGGCTTCGGGCCACCCGTCGAGCGTGATCCTCAGGCCGTTGCGGCCGATGTCCAGGCCGGATACGTGTCGCGAAGCGCCGCGTACGAGACCTACCGGGTCGCGCTGGACGACGATGGGTCGGTCGACGTCGACGCCACCGCTGTCCTGCGAGGGTCGTCGGACGGCGGCGCACGGGTGCAAGAGGACGTCATAGGGGTGTAGCACGGCCGGTCGGGGTCGAGTGAGGTTCTGTCAACGCAGGACGACCTGAAGTGGAGAAGAGGGCCGATGTCTGAAGAGTCTTTGGAGCGTAAGGGAGACACGCTCGCGACGCGCACTGTTGTGCAGAGCGACGGCGGGGGCGCCATGTTGGCGCTACTGGTCTGCTCGCAGCTTTGCGGGAGCAGCAGTGGCGGCGCCGGGACCACCGCCGCGGCGTCGACGGACGCACTCGGCGTGTCGGCGGGCGCCGACATTCCGCGGACGACGGTGAAGTTCGGCATGGCGCCGTTCATCGATGCGAGCGCGTACGTGATCGGCGTGCAGCGTGGCTGGTTCGACGAGGTCGGGATCACCCTCGACCCGGGCGGTATTGACCGCCGATCACGCCGAGAACGTCGTGTCGAAGCTGGTCACCGGCGAAGCCGACCTGGCCACGGTGTACGCGCCGGGCGTCATCGCGAACATGCACCAGACGCCGCAGATCAAGATGATCGGCCTCTCCGACCTCTTCACGGGCAGCTTCCTGCTCGCTCCGCCGGACGCGAATGTCGGGCGCGTCTCGGGCTGGTCGACTCCGGCACGCCGTTCTCGGACGCGATCAAGGAGGTGATGCAGCAGATCCGCGGCAAGCAGGTGGCGGTCAACAATCGCGGTCAACAGCGCGCGTTCATCGACGGGATCTTCCGGCTTGGCGGAGTCTCGTTCGACGACGTCAAGCTGACGGCCAGCACAGACGCGCAGATCCTCGCTCTGGCGCGGCGGTCAGATCGACTTCGCCATCCTGACGAGCGGCCCAGATCGTCGAGCTGCTGGCTGGCGGCTGGGTGCCGATCGTCACGGCGACCGACCTATTGGACGGGCCGCCCCAGGCGATCCGCTCAGCGTCATGCGGACTGTGGGCACGAAGGACCCGCCCTCACCGAGGACTACTACGAAAAAAACAGGAGACATGCCTTCGCTTCCTGTCGGTCATGTTCCGCATGATCGACGCGGTGGTCGCGGATCCGGCGCAGGTCGCCCGCGACCATTTCGCGTCGCGCGCGGGCGCCGCGACGCCGCCGGAGCAGATGGTGCAAACCTATAAGGCCATTTACCACTTCATCCCCTTCAAGCGCTAGCCTGAGGTGGGGCAATGGCCCGCGCTCGGCGCAGAAGATCTACTCAGCTCAGATCGCTCAGGCCGAGAAGGGCGGCCTCCTGCCCGCTGGGAAGGGATACACGCCGGACGACGCGATCATCGGCGGGGATCTCTATCGCCAGCTCGTGACATTGAAGAAGGGCTACGACGACCTGGTGGGTGAGGCCAAGGGCTCGACGGCCGCAAGGGGTTCCGGCCCGGCAGGCGGCGAATACGAGCACTACAACTACCTCGACGCCTACCGGATGCTGAAGACCGCAACGCAGGGCTGACACGGGCCGAGGTCATCGTGAAACCTCTAACTCTCTCGCGGTCGCCAGGTCGGGCCGTACCCTCGGACCGGCGCCCTGGCCGCCAATGGCTCGAGCGGCGGGGACGGCGGGTCGGCGCCTCACGGGCGGCGGTATGGCTGCGCGGCGGCACGGCGCATCGGCGGCTCGCTGCTCGTCACGGTCAGCGGGATCGCGATCCTGATCGGCCTGTGGTGGCTGATCGCCTCGACAACGGTCAGCGTAAGTACAGCCGGCGCCGCCGGAGGTCTTCAATGCGTTGATCAGCGGCTGGGACAACATCCCGTCGCTGCAGTTCGTTGCCTTCCAGAGTGGCGGCATCCTGTCCGCACTGGCGTATACGTCGGTCACCGTGACGGGCGTGGCCATCGGCCCGCCGCTGGCTTCGTCCTTCGGGGCGGTCATGGGGCGCGTCGACGCGATCCGCGACCTGCTGTCGTTCCCGCTGCTGCTGCTGGGGACCGTCCCGCTGCTGGTGCTCCTGCCGTTCATGCTGATCTGGTTCGGGGCGTCGTCGCGGATCGTGCAGAGCGCGCTGGTGATCGCCTTCGCGCTGGTGACGGTCGCCGCCGTGACGCAGCAGGCGACCGAGGACATCGGTGCGCGCTACGTCGACTACGCCACGTGCCTGGGCGCCTCGCGCGCGGATCCTCCGTGAGGTGATCCTGCCTGGGACCGTCCCGGCGGTGGCTGGTGCGGTGCGAGTGGCCGCCGCGACGGGCTGGAGCTTCGCGACGGTGGCGGAGTTGCTCGGAGGACAGTCCGGCACCGGCAAGCTGATCCAGGCGATGCAGGGCATCTCGCTCGACCGACGTGATCCTCGCGGTCGTCATCGCGCTCGGGACGGCGGCCGTGATCCTCGATGCGTTGATCTCAACGGTGGGAGCGATGGTGCTGAGATGGCAAGAGTAGAGACCCAACTGGAGCCACAGGATGCGCACCGCGGACTCGCAGACGCCCGCGATCGAGTTGACTGACGTACGTAAGGTCTTCGAGCTGCCCGGAGGCGAGAAGGTGACGGCGCTGGATGGCGTGTCGCTGACCGTCGCCCGTGGTGAGTTCGTCTGCCTGGTCGGCCCGTCCGGGCACGGCAAGACGACGCTGCTGAACGTCGTCGCCGGGTTCGTGCAGCCGAACGAGGGCACGGTGCTCGCGGCAGGAGAGCCGGTGGTCGGGCCGGGGCCGGATCGCGGCGTCGTCTTCCAGCGCGACACGGTCTTCCCGCAGGCGGGTCGCTGACAACATCGGCTTCGGGCCAGGCGCGCGGCGTGCCGAAGAAGGAGCGCGAGCGGATCGTCCGCGAGCATCTCTGCATGGTCGGGCTCGAGCGCTACGCGCACGCATGGCCCAAGCAGCTGTCGGGCGGGATGCGCCGCCGGGCGGCGATCGCGGCGGTGTTCGCCAATGACCTCGACGTCCTGCTCATGGATGAGCCGTTCGTTGGTTCGGACCACGTCCGCCGAGCCACGCTGTATGAGGTCCTCCTCAACCTCTGGCAACGCTCGCAGCGGACCGTGCTGTTCATCACGCACGACATCGACGAGGCGCTGGCGCTGGCGGACCGATCGTCGTCATGGTCGGCGGCAACGCGATCAAGGAGCTGTCGCTGACCGCAGAGCGCCCTCAGCTCTGCGGCGTCGCTGGCCAGCGACGAGATGAACGCGGCGCGAGCGGAGATCATGTTCGCCCTCGACAGGGGGGTAAACGGCGCATGAGCACGGCTCCCGATCGTCGCCACGCGCCAGCCGCGCGCGCGGCCGGTCGCCGGCGGCCGTGACGGCGCTTCGCCGGCGCCCAATGGCGGTCGCGTCGATCGTCTTGACCCTGGTTGCCTGGCAGGTCGTATCGATGGCGGCTGGCGAGAACCGCAACGGCGACGCCACCGTGCCCAGTCTCTTCGACGCGCTCGGGGCGTTCGCCAGTCGCTCGCCTTCTACCGGAAGGGTGGGCTCGGCGTCCCTCGGTGGCCGACGGCGGCGACCCGACGTGGGAGGCGGCGGTGATGTCGTTTCTCTACAACACGGGGATCAGCGCGCGGTGCGCATGGCGGGCGGCATGGTGCTCGGCGTGGCCGTGGGCATCGGTCTGGCCATCGTCGTGTCGTGGTCGAGCCTGCTGCGGCGGATGTCTGCGCTGCCCAGCCACTTTCGCCAGGATGATGCCGCTCCTCGCGATGGTCCCGCTGTTCTCGCTGTGGTTCGGCGACACGATGCAGGGCGCGATCCTGTTCATCGCGTTCACCGCCTTCGTGCTCGTCTATCCGATCACCGTCAACGCGATCGGCAACGTCGCGTCGCACTACGAGCAGTACGCCCGCAGTCTGGGCGCGAGCAGTGCCCGCGTGTATGTTCCCCTCGACGCTGTCGCTGATAACGAACGTGTTCACCGAGCGGCGGGACCGCGCGCTGGCGATCGGCCTGTGGGGCGCGATCACGCCGCGGGCGCCGTGATCGCCCTGGCGCTGCTGGCCGCCCACCCGACGACGAGCGACGACGCCACGCCAGAGGTGCCAGCACTCGGCTCGCGCGTCACCGCCACCCAGCCCGGCTGACCCCACCTAGCGACAGAAGGCGGAGCACCATGAGCAACCAGCAACGCACACTGCGCATGGCCCCCTCCGGCTCCCGGATCGGGCCGGCGACCGGGTCTGAGTCGGCCAGCCGCAGCCAGTCCAACGTGACCTACATCGATTCAGCGCTCGAGCGCAACCGCGCCTTCGCCGCCGCCGGCGGACACCAGGGCGCCGTCGTGTTCCCCAACCTGCGCCTGTTCGTGATCACGTGCCTCGATCCGCGCGTCGACCCCGCGCACTTCCTCGGCCTCGACCTCAGCGACGCGATGGTCGTCCGGAACGTGGGCGGGCGGGTCACCCCGGAGGTGATCAACGACGTGGCGTTCATCGGCCAGATCGGGGAGACCATGCTGCCCGACGGGCCGCTGTTTGAAGTCGCCGTGATCCACCACACCCAGTGCGGAGCCGGCGCGCTCGCCGACGACGCATTTCGCCGCCGCTACGCCAAGCGGATCGGCGCCGAGCAATCGACCTTACGCGAGCGCGGCGTCCTGGACCCCGCGGCGACGGTCATGCGCGACGTCGAACGCCTCCGCTCCGCACAGGCCATCTCCCCGCGCGTCACCGTCTCCGGGCACGTCTACGACGTCGTCACGGGCCTGGTGCAGACCATCTTCCCCGACGGCCGCTGAGATCCGCATGAAGCTGCCGCCAGCGGGAACGAGGTGCCGGCAGGACCGGCCACCGTTCAGCCTATCCGGCGTCTCCGGGGCCCCGTAGCGGGCGTGTTCGCCGCCGTGGCCGGTGCCGATCGTTCGACGGGCTTCTAAGCGGACGCTGGCTCCGGCCGGATCGAACGCAGCTGCTCGCCGACGCGGCCCCGCTTGACGAACTCGCCGTGCCCGGGGCGGGCCTTCAGCTTGCCGCCATCGACGACGACGGTCCCGCGGACGAGCACCGTCTCGGGGGTGCCGACCACCTCGGTTCCCTCGTAGAGGCTGTAATCGGACCGCGAATGGTGGCGAGCGGCGGAGATCGTGTGTCGGCGGTTCGGGTCGAAGATCACGAGGTCAGCATCCGAGCCGACGGCGATCGTGCCCTTGCGCGGATAAAGCCCGAACAGCTTCGCCGGGTTGGTCGCCAACAGCTCGACCATTCGGTTCAGCGAGAAGTGGCCGCCGCCGACGCCGAAGTGGTGCATCAACTGGAGCCGGCTCTCGACGCCGGGCGCGCCGTTGGGGATCTTCGAGAAGTCGTCGATGCCCATCCGCTTCTGCTCGCCCCAGGTGAAGGCGCAGTGATCCGTGGAGACGACCGACAGCTGGTCGCTGGACAGCCCGGCCCACAGCGCGGGCTGGTTGTCCTTGGCACGCGGTGGTGGTGCGTACACGTACTTGGCGCCTTCGAAGTCGGGCAACGCCAGCGCGCTGTCGTCGACCAACAGGTACTGCGGGCAGGTCTCGCCCCAGACGTTCCAGCCGGCGGCGCGCGCCTGCGCGACCGCCAGCAACGACTCGCGGCAGGAGACGTGGACGATGTAGAGGTGGCAGCCGGCCACGCGCGCCAGGTGGATGGCGCGGTTCGTGGCCTCACCCTCTGTCTCGGGCGGTCGCGTCACGCCGTGGTAGAGGGGAGACGTACGACCCGCCGCGAGCGCCTCCTTGACGAGGACGTCGATGACGTGCCCCTGTTCAGCCTGCACCATCACCTCTGGCCGCTGCGCCGTCAAGGCAGCGTCCATCGTGCACGCACGCTGATCGATCGTGGCCGTAGAGCCAACTGGATCTGACGCCGGGTTCATCGCTGAGGGTCAAGCCGAGTGACCCGATGACGATTCTTTCGCGCACAGTGGCGGCTGCGGGGTGTACCTTGGGTCGCTCAGTGACTGCCGCCTACGCATGACGTGCGAGATCTTGGGAGCGAGCAAGCATGCGGGCGGATAGGATGGCGTCTATTACCACCGGGGGGAACTGTCATGCCTGACCTTCTTGATCGCATCCGCGTAGAGCTCCGTGAGCGACTCGAGACGAGTCGTGCTGCGGCTCAGGAGTATGAGCGCTTGGAGCGAGCGCTGGCGGCGCTCGGTGGCGAGCCCGCGGGTCAACCGCAACCCGTCGCCAGCTCGGGTGCCGTGGCCAAGCGGCGCGGTAGGCCGCGGCGCTCGCGTAACGGGTCAGCCGTTGTCACACGGCAGAAGAATCGTGAGGCGTTGATCGCTGCGGTTCGCGCCCAGGCGGGCATCACCCGCGAGCAGGTCCGGGAGGTCACAGGACTGTCCGGCGCGTCAGTCGCGCAGGGCCTGCGCCGTCTGGTGGACAGTGGGGTGATCACGAAGACCGAGCGGACTGACGGTACTGGTCCCACGTACGACATCACCACTCGCAGCGACGCGACGACGCAGGCCAGCGCCGCCTCCTCGGAGCCGACTACCGCAGTCGATGCGAACGGCCAGGCGCCGGTGTCTGTGGACGAAACGACGAGCTCCGGCGACGGCACGGAACCCGAGACCTCCACGAACACCGAAACGCAGACGACGCCGGCGGCGGACGCGACGCAGGCCGGCGACGGCGCGCCGCCGGACGCAGCGGCGCCACGGGCTCGTGCGAGCACATCGGCCAGACGGCCCTCGCGGCGTGGCACCACTAAGAAGCCAGCTCGTCGTGGCAAGGCGACGACGTCGAAGACTTCGACGGCGAAGGCCGAGAGCCCGAGCAAGGCGGCAGACAAGAAGGCTCGCCCTCGCCGTGTGCGCAAGACGCAGTCGACGTCGGCAGCGAAGCGCGAGACCTCGGCCGCCGATGGCGCTGCCCGGGCCTCGCAGCAGTCGAAGCCGGACGCCGAGTAACGACCCGTCCATCTGCGCCGCAGCTCTGTCGAGCGAGTTTGATCATGGGCGTGCGCCGCTTGCCGTCGGGGCGAGCGGCGCATCTGGTTGTGCGTGAACGCACGACCGAACCGTTCATGGTGAGACATGCGATGACCGTGCCGCGCATGATGCGAAGCGGGTGAGGACCGCCGCGCTGCCCACCTCGCAGCGGTCGTCGACTGAGAGTCCGGGTCGAGGCGGACCCCTTGTGGTGATTTGGGGCCTCACACTCGATCTGGTGAGACTCATCGGTTGAGACGGGGCCGCCGAGCCGAGTTGGCGCTCACCGCGTAAATCGGATGTTCGCCTACGTCGGGAACCGGTCCGCACGCGAGCGTCCGCGGGAGTGCGGCTACGTCGAGTCTCGGCTCGTGTCGTTGGTGGAGTCGGCGATGGCAACGGCGGCGAGGACGGCGGTTGACGCGGTGATCGCGGCGAGCAGGCTGAGTGGGGCGGTGGCCGCGGCGAGGACCGCGAGGGCCAGGATCCCCAGGAGCCGTGAGCGGGGGACGTGTCCCAGTGCGGCGCGTAGGAACGATGCCTGGGCGAGCAGGAACAGGGCGGGCCCGCCGAAGATGAGAATGCTGAACCCGAGCGTCGTGCCGTCGCCGGGATGGGCGATCGCGAGCTCGTCGCCGACGGCGATGGCGATGAGCGCCAGCACGAGGAGGGTCAGCGTCCAGGTCCCCTGCCAGCCGATGCGGCCCGCGTCGTCGACGGTCTCGGCCGCGTGGCTGCCGATGCGCTCGCTGCGGTGGAAGTAACACCACCACAGAGCGACGCTGCCTGTGAAGGAGATGGCCAGGGCGAGCAGCCGCGCGGGGGTGAACGGTTGGTCGGTGAACGCGGTGCCGGTGGTGATCACGGTCTCGCCCAGCGCGATGAGGAAGAAGAGCCGGAAGCGCTCGAGGAGATGCTCGCCGACGATCTCAGTGTGCTGGAGGTCGACGCGGCGTCCGCGGCGGGGCAGCCAATGCTGGCTGGTCGCGCCGGCGTAGCTCGCCGCGACGGCCAGGCCCCAGAGAATCAGGCGGGCGTCCGCGTCGGCCAGCGCCCCGGCGATCCACAGGCCACCGGTGGCCAGTTCCCAGACGAGGTCGTTGGCGAAGTGCTCGCCCAGGGCGCGCCCGCGCAGCGCCACGATGAGGAACGCCGAGCGGCCGACCTGCAACAGCAGGTACCCCGTGACGAACAGCCACGCGCGGCCGTCGAACGCGTCCCCGATCGCCACGGACATGAGCAGGCTCGCGAACATCAGCCCGACGAGCAGCGCTCGCACCGCCAGTCGTTCCGGCTCCAGCCAGTTGGCCGCCCACGCCGTCATGGACCAGGCATAGACGACAGCGAGCGCCATGATCGCCGTCTCGGCCCCGGTGCGCAGATCGACGTGGGCGAGCAGGTGGTGCGAGAGCTGCCCGATCGCGAAGACGTAGACGAGATCGAAGAACAGCTCGAGCGGGGTGACGATGCGCTCGGCCCCCGGCCCCCGCGAGACGGCGATCCTCATCGCCGCGATCCTACGCCGATGCGATGGCCGCCCCGCGCCGCGCTAGTAGCGGCGAACCGGCTGGCGCCGCGGCGGGTCGTGCTGCGGCGTGCGAGTGCGCCGGCGGCGATGGCGATCGGCCAGACGGACGGAGTGGTCGCGGATGCGAACGCGGCTCGGTGCGGCGAACGGCAGCGGCAGCCGGGTGCCGCTGGGCGTGCGCGGGTGCTGCGGCGGTGGCGGGACGTGCGGCCCGCCGCCCGGATCGTCATGGTGAGAGTCGTGGTGCGGCTCGTCGCTGGCGCCGTGCCAGACGGCGATCGCCAGCACGACCGCTCCGAAGAACTGGACGCCGAACAACACTGCCAGTGACGCATGCCAACCCATCACCTCAAAGGTATACCCCGAGCGCGGCCGGCGAACGCGTTTGTTCTCCGCCGATGCAGTGGCGCATGCCGCTCGCGCGTGCCGCGCGCGGCGGTCCGGGCGGGACGGTCCAGGCGCCAGCGCGTTCAGTGCTCGTAGGTGCCGATGACGCGGGCCTGCTCGATGACGTGGTCCTCGATGCGGCCCAGCAGCTGCCGGCGGGTGAGGCCGGGGTCGAGATCGAGGTCGGCGTCGAGCGCGTAGACCCAGAAGTAGTAGTGGTGGGGGCCATGGCCGCTCGGCGGGGCGGGGCCGTTGTAGCGCTGCTCGCCGAACGAGTTCTGGCCGTGCACGACAGCGTCGCCGCCGCCCTCGGGCAGCCCGGTTGCGTCGCCCGCGATGCCGTAGGCGACCCAGTGGGTAAAGCCGTCGACGAGCGGGGCGTCGGGGTCGTGGACGACGACGGCGAACGCCTTCGTACCGGCCGGGACGCCCGTCCACTCGAGCGCCGGCGAGACATCCTCGCCGTCGCCGGTGTGGCGGGCGGGAATCGGCGCGTGCGCATCGAAGGCTGCCGCGCGGAGCTTCAGGTCCTGGACGTTGAGCGGTTGGGGCATGTCAGCGATCCTCTTGGGTACGGGGCTGCCCCGCGTCCCGTGCGCTGAAACACTCCGCCGAGGATGGTCCCGAGCAACGAGCGCTCCTCGTCGAGCCGTCGCCCTGGGGTGCCCGGCCATGTCCAGCCCGGAGGGACTCCTCGTCACGCCGGTTGACCTCGATGCCGTGCGGCCGCTGATCGTGTCCGAGCTGGAGGAGGGCGCGCATGTGGCCGACGCGAGCGCGCCCTGGGCTTCCACGTTCCGGGCGGCATGGCGCAGGAGGTCGTCTGGCCGGCGGACCGCATGGCCCGCGCCCCGGCGTGCACGCGGAGGAGGCGGCGCTGCTGCCCGACGCGATGGCGATGGCCTACCGGGCGCGGTACGTCCCGTGCCCCGGCGCGAAGTACCGCCTTGGGGAAGGAGCGCCACGCGCCGGGACGCCACGGGACTACCCGCCCTGCAGCGACCTACGCGGCGTGGGTTCGCCGGCGTTCCGCTGGCGGACCTGATACGGCTTTGCCGTGCATCAGGGGTGGCGCTTGGCGATCGCTGTCTTGCTTGTCGTGAGCGTCGCGGGCTGTGGCGGGACGCAGCGCGCCCCGGTGTCCGGCGCCACGACGCCGGTGCAGATCGCCAACGGGCCGACCCCGAGCAACAGCACGGCGATCGGTCCGACGGGCCTCGCGCGCGTGCACCCGACGAAGCCCGGTCCGGTGCCGATGCTCATGTACCACGTGATCGGCCACCGTCCGGCGAGCGCGCCCTACCCCGACCTGTGGGTGTCGCCGCAGCGGTTCGCGCAGCAGATGCACGCGCTGCGCGGCGCCGGCTATCACGCCGTCACGCTCGATGCCGTGCTCGCCAACTGGCGCACCGGGCGCCGCTGCCGTCGCATCCGATCGTGCTCACCTTCGACGACGGCTACGCCGGGCAGTCGCGCTACGCCGCGCCCGTGCTGCGCAAGCTCGGCTGGCCTGCGGTCCTGAACCTGACGGTCAACCACATCGGCCGCGACGGCATCAGCGCCGCCCGGGTCCGCGGCCTCATCGCCGACGGCTGGGAGATCGACTCGCACACCCTCACGCATCCCGATCTCACGCGCCTGGGCCCCGACGAGCTGCGCCGCGAGGTGGCGGGATCGCGGGCCGTGATCCGGCGCCGCTTCGGCGTTCCGGCCAACGCGTTCTGCTACCCGGCGGGCCGCTACGACCCGGCGGTGGTGCAGGCGGTGCGCGCCGCCGGCTATCGCGCGGCGACGACCGTCGACCCGGGCTACGCCGTCCCGGGCCGCGACCAGCGCTTCGTCCTCGCGCGGATCCGCGTGAACGGCGACGAGACGGCGGCGGCGCTTCTGGAGTCGATCGCCGCCGCCCGCCGCTGAGCCGTGCCGGTGGCGGGTGGGTGCGCGTTGAGCCGTGCCGGGTGGCGGGTGGGTGCGCGTTGAGCCGTGCCGGTGAGAGTGGCCCCGCGGCTGGACCGCACGCCATGGGCGCGTGGGAGGCGCCGGGAGACCGGTCGCCGACCGGCGTCAGTGCAGCGCGAGGGGGCGGCCTCGGCCTCGTCGATCACGTCGTCGGGGTCCTCGACCGGCTCGGGCTTGTGCTTGGGCAGCAGGATCAGCGCGACGAGGAACGCGACGACGACGAGGCCGAGCGCGTACCAGAACGTCGCCCCGTAGGCGTCGGCCATGGCCGGCGCGATGCGCTCGCGGATCGCGTCCGGCAGCGCGGCGCCGATGCCGCCGCCGCCCGCCGTCGGCAGGCGAGCCGCCAGCTCGTGGGCGAGGATGACGCTGAGCACGGCGGTGCCGATCGAGGCGCCGACCTGCTGGTTGATGTTCAACGTCGTGCTCGCCCGGGCGATCGCCGCGCGGCGCAGCGTCTGCAGCGCGCCGGTGAACGCCGGCATCATCGTGAAGCCCATGCCGAGCCCCATGACGAACAGCAGCCCGCCGATGAGCCAGTAGCTCGTCTGCGCGCCCAGCTGGGTCAGGCCGGCGAACGAGATCGCGATCAGCACGAGCCCGCCCGGCACGATGCGGCCGATGCCGGTGCGGTCGGCGAGCTGGCCGGCCAGCGGCATCGCGAGCATGGCGCCCAGGCCCTGCGGGGCGAGCAGCAGGCCGGTGTCCATCGCGGACTCGCCGCGCACCGACTGGAAGTACAGCGGCATGAGCAGCATCCCGCCGAACGCGGCGATGATGACCAGGATGAGCGTCACCGACGCCGCGGAGAAGACGCGGTTGGTGAACAGGCGCAGGTCGATCAACGCGTGCGGCGTGCGCAGGCCGTGGAAGACGAAGGCGGCGAGCATCGCGACGCCGACGATCAGCGGGATCAGCACGCGGGGGGCGGCGAAGCCGCCGGCGGAGTTGCTCTCGGCCAGGCCGTAGATCAGCGCGGCCAGGCCGGGGGAGAGCAGGAAGAGCCCGAGCCAGTCGAAGCGCTCGCTGGGCTCGGGGACATCGGTCGGCAGGATCCGGGTGGCCATGAACAGCGCCGCGAGCCCGATCGGCACGTTGATGAAGAAGATCCAGCGCCAGGAGAAGTCGTCGACGAGCCAGCCGCCGAGAATCGGGCCGACGACCGGGCCCAGCAGCATCGGCACGCCGATGATGGCCATGACCCGGCCGACCCGCGACGGCCCGGCCGCCTTCGTGAGGATGGTCATGCCAGCCGGCATCAGCATGCCGCCGCCGAGCCCCTGCAGGACGCGGAACAGGATCAGCGTCTCGGTGCTCCAGGCCAGCCCCGACAGCATCGAGCCCACCAGGAACAGCGTGATCGACATGAGGTACAGGCGCTTGGTGCCGAACCGGTCGGCCGCCCAGCCGCTGATCGGGATGACCGTGGCCAGCGCCAGCGTGTAGCCGGTCGCCACCCACTGGATCGTCGACAGCGGCGAGTCGAAGTCGCGCGCGAGCGTGTTGATCGCGACGTTGACGACCGTCGTGTCGAGGATCGACATGATCGCGCCGAGCACGACGACGGACGCGACGAGGAGCAGGCCCCGGTCGAGCTTGTCGTCGGCGGGCGACGGTGAGGCGGCGGCGTTGGTCGACATGCGAAGAGAGGAGGCGGCGAGACGCGGACGTCTCAACGGTAGTGGCTGCGCCGGTGAGGCACAGTACGGCTGACCACACCCTTGGCGACGGCACACCGTAGCCGGTGCCGCGGACGGCGGCCGGTCGGGCCGGCCGCGTGAAGCGGAAGGGCGGCGGTCACCCGGCGGCCGGTCAGGCGGGCAGCGTGAAGCGGAAGGCGCTGCCGCCGCCCTCGGCGGGCTCGACCCACAGCCGCCCGCCGTGCGCCTCGACCACGCGGCGGCACACCGCGAGCCCGATGCCCGTTCCCGTGGCCGACGTGCTCGCGCGCGTGAACATGCCGAAGATCCGCTCGGCCTGGCGCGGGTCGACTCCGATGCCGTTGTCGCGGACGGTCACGACCCAGTCGCCGTCGCCGCGCCGGGCGGAGATCGCCACCAGCGGCGGCGCCTGCGCCCGGAACTTCACCGCGTTGGCGACGAGGTTCTGCAGCAGCCGGCGCAGCTGGTTGCGGTCGCCGTCGACCTCGGGCAGCACGCCGACCTCGAGCTTCGCGCCGGCTTCCTCGAGGACCGGCCGCAGGTCGTCGGCGACCTCGGCCACGAGCATGCTGAGCGCCACCGGCTCGCGGCGCAGCTCGCCGGCGCGGGCGTACTCGAGGGTCCCGTCGATGAGCCCCCGCGCCCGCTCGGCGCTCGAGCGCAGCAGGCCGAGCACCTCGGCCGAGGGCGGCTGGCCGGGCGTGCGCTCGAGGATCGTCACGAGATGGGAGATGGCGGTGACGGGCTCGCGCAGGTCGTGGGCGACGAGGTCGGCGAAGCTGCGCAGCTCGGCCTCCATGCGCCGCTGCTCGCCCACGTCGACGAGGACGACCAGCAGGCCGTCGCCCAGCTTGGCGACCCGGTTGATGTAGGTGCCGACGATGTAGCCGTCGCCCAGCGGCGTGTCGTAGACGATCTCGCTGATCCACGGCTGGCCGGTGTCGCAGACGCGCACGTAGGCGTCGAACGCCCGGCTGCCGCACATCTTCGGCAGCGCCTCGAGCAGCGTGTAGCGGTCCGGTGTCGCAGCGGGCAGCCCGAACCCCCGCAGCATGGCCGGGTTGCCGTAGCCGAACGCGAAGTCGGTGATGCGCCCCTGGTCGTCGCGCAGCGCCCACAGCAGTCCCACGGCGTCGGGGAATCCTTCGAGCATGGCGCGAAAGCCCGCGGCGCCCTGCGGGCCGAGGAGCTCGTCGAGCCGCGGATCCGCCCCCCACGTCTCCAGCTCGGCGTCGGGGCGCGACTCGGTCACCTCGCCGAGGATATCCCCGCGCCGAACAGATCCTCCTGTCCGGCGGCGGGGTAGACCGGGAGCCCGTCGGCGCCGCGCACGGCGAACGGCGGCGGCTCGTGCGCGACCAGCCGCCCGCCGGGCATGAGGTGGCGCACCTCCCAGCCGGCAAACGCGAACACGTCGGCGACGAGCCGGCGGTGGCAGCGCCACCACTGCGCCTCGGCGCACATGATCGCGGTGCGCTGCTGCCGCGCCGCCGCCTCCAACCGTGCGCGGCCCTGGGCGAACTCGGGTGTGCGCAGGTGGTCGGCGTAGCCGCGGAACGCCGCGACGCGCCAGCCGTCGTTGGGCGAGTCCGGCTGGACGCTGCGCCGCCCGCCGAGCTGGGGCAGATGCCGGTAGCCGAGGCCGGCACCGGCCAGCGAGCCGGCCAGGGCCTCGGCGCCGAACTGCGGGTGGCGGCGCGAGCCGGCAAAGCGCCGCACGTCGGCGACGAGCGCGACGCCGGCGCCGGTCAGCAGCGCCAGGAAGACGTCGATCGGGTGCGTCGAGTGCCCGACCGTCAGCAGGACCGGACGGCTCGGCTCCGGCCGAGCCTGGTGCGGTTCGACGTCAGACACGGCAGTCCGCGCAGCGTGACGCCGTCGGGGTGCCGTGGCCGGTGGCCATCGTCGACAACCTACCCGCATGACCTCCCGCCCGACCATTCGGGCCGCAAGAGACCGTGGAGGCGCACGCCGGGCCCGGCCGGCACGACCAGCGCCGACCAGGAAGTCGGCCGCCCCGTGCGGGCCACGGCGGCCGCGCGAAAGAGGGCGGTTAGCCGCACTGACCCGGTCGCCCGGGCGGTTTACGATCGGCCGATGGCCGCATCGCTCACCGCCCAACCGGGCCTCGGCGAGCTCGAGCAGCATCGCCGTGAGCTCAACGCGTACTGCTACCGGATGCTCGGCTCGCCCTTCGAGGCCGAGGACGCCGTCCAGGACACGATGATCCGGGCCTGGCGCGGGCTGGACCGTTTCGAGGGCCGCTCGGGTCTGCGCTCGTGGATGTACCGCATCGCGACGAACGTGTGCCTCGACATGCTCAACGGTCGCGAGCGCCGCGCGCGGCCGATGGACCTCGGGCCGTCGCGCGATCCGCACGGGCCGATCGGCGAGATCCGGCCCGAGGCCACGTGGCTCGAGCCGGTCCCCGACGGGCTGGTGCTCGAGACGGACGGCGATCCGGCGGCGGTGGCGCAGTCGCGCGAGACGATCCGCCTGGCGCTCATGGCCGCGCTGCAGCACCTGCCGCCGCGCCAGCGTGCGGTGCTCATCCTCTGCGAGGTGCTCAAGTGGCGGGCGGCCGAGGTGGCCGAGCTGCTGGAGACGAGCGTCGCGTCGGTCAACAGCGCGCTGCAGCGGGCGCGGGCCACGCTCGAGGCCAGCGACCTCAGCGCCGAGCGCACGCCGGCGCTGACGCCGCCCGACCGCGAGCTGCTCGACCGCTACGTCGACGCCTTCCAGCGCTACGACATGCAGGCGCTCACGGCGTTGATCGCCGAGGACGCGACCCAGTCCATGCCGCCCTACGAGCTGTGGCTGCGAGGCCGCGAAGACATCTTCGGGTGGTGGTTCGGGCCGGGCGCTGGATGCGCCGGCTCGAGGGTCATCCCGGCCGTCAGCGCGAACGGGTCGCCCGCCTTCGGGCAGTACAAGCCGAGCGCGACGGGCAGCGGCTACGACCCGTGGGCGCTGCAGGTGCTCGAGACGCAGGACGGGCGGATCGTCGAGCTGACGTTCTTCCTGAGCACGGCGACGATCTTCCCGCTTTCGGGCTGCCGGCGCACCTGGACTGAGCGCTCGCGCTCAGTCGGCCAGCACCGCATCGAGCCCCATGAAGCCGACGAGTCGGCGCAGCGACGGCGAGGCCCCGCGCAGGCGCACCTGACAGCCGGCGCGGCGCGCCGCCACCGCCAGCCGCGCGAGCGCCTCGACCGTGACCGCGTCGGCCTCGACGCCGCGCACGTCGCACAGCGCGACCCGGGCGCGGCTGGCGGTCAGCAGGGCGCCGACGCGGTCGCACAGGCCGGGCAGGTCGGACCGGGCGATCGGGCCGTGGATGGAGAACGCGATGGTCTGGGGCGGCGAGGCGGCCATGGTGGCGGTCATCGCTGTAGACGCCGCCGCGCCGCGGAACTCATCGCGGCGTGTCGCCTACCCGATCAGCGCTCGCGCCAGCTCGGTCCACTCCCGCCGCGGCAGCCCGTCCACGCCCGCCGCCTGCACGCACACGTGGTCGGCGCCGGCGTCGAGGTGCGCGCGCACGGCCGCGGCGATCCGCTCGCCGTCACCCTGCGGGACGACCGCGTCGATGAGCCGGTCCGACCCGCCGCCGGCGAGGTCGTCCTCGGTGAAGCCCACGTGCAGCAGGTTGCCGGCGTAGTTGCGCAGCACCAGGTAGCGCGACGCGAACGCGCGGGCCGTCGCCCGGGCGCGCGCCGCGTCCGCATCCACGACACACGTGACCTCCGGCGCCACCAGCGCGCCCGCACCCAGCCGGTCGCGCGCGAACCGCGTGTGCTCGACGGGCACGAAGTAGGGATGCGTCCCCAGCGAGCGTGCGGCCGCCAGGTCGAGCATCTTCGGCCCGAGGGCCGCCACGCAGCGCTCGTCGCGCGGCACGGGCTGGGGCGCCGCGTCCAGGCCGTCGAAGAACCGCCGCATCGTGCGCAGCGGCCGCGTGTAGTCGCTCGTGGCCTCCGGGTGACCGATGCCGATGCCCAGCAGCAGCCGACCGGGGAAGTCGCGCGTCAGCGCCGCGTGCTCGGCGGCGAGCTGCGCCGGCTCGTACTGCCAGACGTTGACGATCCCGGTCGCCACCACGAGCCGGTCGGTCGCCTCCAGCAGCGGGCGCACCCACGGCAGCCGCGGAGAGCCGCCCAGCCAGAAGGTGCCGTAGCCGAGCTCCTCGACGAGCCGGGCCGCCTCGCCGGCGCGCTCCTCCCCGATCGCCCGGTACGTCGTCCAGATGCCGAACTTCGTGAGGTCCATGACGCAGAGGGTGGCAGAGGCGGACGGCGGGCTCCCGGCGGCTGCGAGCGCAACCGCCGGAAGGCAGGATCGTGCTACGCCGAGACGGCCTCGCCCCGCGCGGCCTCGCGCAGGGTGTCCGCCTTGTCGGTCTTCTCCCAGGTGAAGTCCGCGTCGTCGCGGCCGAAGTGGCCGTAGGCCGCGGTCTTCTGGTAGATCGGGCGGTGCAGGTCGAGGTACTCGCGGAACGCGCCCGGCCGCAGGTCGAAGTGCTCGTCGATGAGCTGGGCGATCTGGGCGCGCGGCACGGTCTCGGTGCCGAACGTCTCGACGAGCACCGAGACGGGGTGAGCGACGCCGATCGCGTAGGCGACCTGGACCTCGCAGCGGTCGGCCAGGCCGGCGGCGACGACGTTCTTGGCCACGTAGCGCGCGGCGTAGGCGGCGCTGCGGTCGACCTTCGAGGGGTCCTTGCCGCTGAACGCGCCGCCGCCGTGGCGAGCCATGCCGCCGTAGGTGTCGACGATGATCTTGCGCCCGGTCAGGCCGCAGTCGCCCACGGGCCCGCCGATGACGAAGCGGCCGGTCGGGTTGACCAGAAACGCCTGGCGCAGCTTGTCGGCGTCGTAGAGCTCGGCGGGCAGGATGGGCAGAGCCACGTGCTGCCAGAGGTCGTCGGCGATGTGGCCCTCGACGCCCGGCGCGTGCTGCGTGGAGATCAGCAGCTTCTCGATCTCGACCGGCTTGCCGTCCTGGTAGCGCACCGAGACCTGCGTCTTGCCGTCCGGGCGCAGGTAGTCGAGCGTGCCGTCCTTGCGGACCTTGGTCAGCTGCTCGGCGAGCCGGTGGGCGAGGTGGATCGGCAGCGGCATGAGCGACGCGGTCTCGTTCGTCGCGTAGCCGAACATCATGCCCTGGTCGCCGGCGCCGGCGATTGCATCCTCGCCGCCGTCCTCGCCCTCGCGGACCTCGAGCGCCTTGTCGACGCCCTGGGCGATGTCGGGCGACTGCTTGTCGATCGCGTTGATGACCGCGCACGAGTCGGCGCTGAAGCCGAGATCGGCGTCGACGTAGCCGATCTGGCGGATGGTCGAGCGCACGATGTCCTGCACGTCGATGTGCGACGACGTCGTGATCTCGCCCGATACGACGACGAGGCCGGTGTTCACCAGCGTCTCGCAGGCGACGCGCGCGTACGGGTCCTGCGCGATGATCGCGTCGAGGATGCCGTCGGAGATCTGGTCGGACACCTTGTCGGGGTGGCCCTCGGTGACCGACTCGGAGGTGAACAGGTACTCGTTGTCGGCGTATTGGCTCATGCGGTGGACCTCGGTAGCGGATGGGACGGCGTGCCGCGCTGGCAGCCCAGGACGGCGTGTGCGGCGCAGAGCAGGTCGACCGCTTCGGCGCTCACGGACAGAGCACCATACGGGCGCCCGTAGGACAAGAGCTCGCGGTGCAGCTCGCCGGCGTCGCTCGCGGCGGCGACGACGAGCTCGAGCCGGCCGGCGTCGCGCAGGACCGCGGCGGGGCGCGGGCCGCCCGCGGCGGTCAGCGAGTCCGACAGCGACGCCGCCCGCGGCCCGGCCAGCGCGATCACGCGGTGGCGCCGCGAGGCGTCGGCCACGGTGATGTCCGGCGCGTCGAGCGCGACGGCCGCGAGGCGCCGGGCGGCGGCGTCGCGGCAGGCGGGGGTGGCGACGAGCAGCGCGCGCGACGCGCTCACCAGCCGGCACCAGCCGAGGTCGAAGCGCCCGCCGCCGAACACGGTGGGGCGGCGGCCGACCAGGCGCCGCACCGCGGCGCGCAGGGACACGGGCCGGCCGCTGAGCTCGTAGACGGCGAAGTCGTCGCGGACGGCGATGCCGGCGGCGCGCTCGCAGGCGGCGACCTCCGCCGCGACGAACGCGATCACCGAGCGTGGCGGTCCGCCGCGGGTCAGGCTCTCCTCGGCAGCCATCGGCATGGCCCGGCACGCTACGACGCGGGGTGGGAGCCCGCACCTCCCATTGGGGAGGGATCACCGGGCCTCGGGGCAAGGCTGCCGGGCCAGCGGTCGCTCCCGGCCGCCCGGTGGTGCCGCAGCGGCCGGACGGGTGAGCCGATCCCCAGCCCTTCCTTTGGGCCAGGCAATACGTCCCATCGGTGCATCGCGCCCGCGCCGGCAGGAGCGGAGCATCTCGGTCAGGACAGCGACGGGGCAGGAGAGACGAGTGGTGATTCAGCTCAGGTGCGTCGAACGGGCTCGGCCCGATGATCTGCAGGCCGTGCTGCCCGCCTTGGTGGAGGCGGCGCAGTCGGTCGACGTGGACCACGCGCGCCTGGCGGCCGTGCTCGACTGGGTGCAGTACCGCAACAACTTCCGCGCGCCCGTGATGGTCCGCCCGTTCGGGCGCGCCGCGGGCATGGAGAGCGACGACCAGCCGCTGGCCGAGATCGCCATCGACGTGCGCCGCGCGCGCGAGCTGCCCCGCCCCGAGCTGGTCGTGCAGATCGTCGACCGCCTCCAGAAGGCGCTGGGCATCGTCCCCGACGTCCACGAGTGCATCCACCTCGAGGACTGGGTACGCCCGAGCAAGAGCGTCATGTGGTCGTTCAACCGCAGCTACTGGCGCCATCTCGCCGCGTGGGACGAGACGTTCCAGAAGGACTACGCCGACGCCCTGCCCGGCGGGGTGTCCGACGGCACCAACCCCGCGTTCTGGCACGAGCAGATCGCGCAGTTCATGGTCGCGCTCAACCACCTCGACGAGTGGTCGGAGCTGCCCGAGCACATCCACGTCCTCGAGCTCGGCGTCGGCGACGGCCAGCAGGCCAAGGTGTGGCTGGACGCGTTTGCCGCCGCCTGCGAGGAGCAGGGCCGCGACTACCTCCAGCGGGTGCGCTACGTCATGGCCGACTACTCGCCGCACGTCCTCGCCCGGGCGAGCGAGCGCGTGGCCGCCTACCGCGGGCGCGTGGCGGGCGTCGAATGCCTCGAGCTCGACTTCCGCAACCCGATGATGGGACTGTCGCATCTGCGCGGCAAGGTGCTGTTCGTCCACACCTGCAACCTCTACGACAACCTGCCCACCGACGAGCTTATGCGCGTCGGCGGCCGCGCGTACGAGCCGCTCGTGCGCGCGAGCATCACGCCGGGCGAGGTGGCCGACCTGTCCCGGCGCTACGGCATCGCCGACGCCGAGATCGTCTCGGTCGTGCAGCGGGTGCTGCGCGAGGGACCCGACAGCTTCGGCTCCGGCCTGGCCGCCGGCGTGCACTTCTGGGCCGACGTCTGGGATGCCGTGCACCTCGAGGAGATCTACGCCGAGATCCCGGCGCCGGCGGCGATGCGCGTCGCCCCCAGCGCCGACGTGCACCTCGACGAGCTGCTCGAGGAGCTGCCCGAGTGGACGCGCGTGCACATGTCGACGGTCGCGGTCGAGAGCTTCGCCCAGACGCTGGCGCTGCTGCACCACGAGGGCGCGCTGATCGCCCAGGACCTGTTCGTCCGCGAGATCGGCCAGTACGCGTCCTACCGGGGCCCGGGCAAGCTCGAGGGCTCGATCGTCAACTGGCTCAACGGGCCGATCTTCCAGCTCGTCGGGGAGCGCAGCGGCTTCCACGTGGCGGTCGAGCCGTTCGGCTACCGCGAGAAGTCCAACACCGTCGTGCTCAGCGCGCGCCACCGCGACGCCTACAACGGCCCGCGTGAGGAGACCGTCCGCCAGCTCGTCGGGGCGCACTAGTGGTTCTCTCGGACGCGCTGGCCGCCCGGCGGTTCGCCGTCACCGCCGAGCTCGGCCCGCCCCGCGAGCCCGACCCCGAGATCGTGCGCGGCGCGGCGCGCGCGCTGGCCGGCACCGTCGACGCGGTCAACGTCACCGACAACCAGGCCGCGACGGTCAGGGTCTCGGCGCTGGCGGCGTCGGCGCTGCTGATCGCCGAGGGCGTCGAGCCGATCCTCCAGGTCACCGCGCGCGACCGCAACCTGATGGCGCTGCAGGCCGACCTGCTCGGCGCGTGGGCGCTGGGCGTGCCGAGCGTCCTGGCGCTCAGCGGCGATCCCCTGAGGGTCGGGCCGTACCAGGCGCTGGCCACGCACGTCGGCGACGTCGACTCGCTCGCGCTCATCCAGCTGGTCGCGGACATGAACGCGGGCCGGCTGGCCGCGGGGGAGACGCTCGCGGCGCCGCCGTCGTTCCTCATCGCCTCGGCTGTGAACCCGCTGGTCGACTCGCGCGAGCGCCTCGAGCAGAAGATCGCGGCCGGCGCGGCGCTGTTCCAGACCAACATCGTCTACGACACCGATCGCTTCGCGGCCTGGTTCGCGCCGCTGGTGGCGGCCGGCGTGGCCGAGCGCGCGCCGTTCCTCGTCGGCGTCACCCCGCCGCGCAGCACGCGGATGCTGCGCCACCTGCACGACAACATCCCGGGGGTCGAGGTCGACGACGCGACGTTCGCGCGCATGGAGGGGCGGGCGGGCGAGGAGGCCCGCGACGAGGGCGTGGCGATCGCGGCCGAGCTGATCGAGCGGCTGCGGGCGATCCTGGCGTGGCCGGCGTGCACCTGATGGCGCCCGGCTGGAGACCGAGGCGGTGCCGCGGGTCGTGGACGCCGCCGGCGCTGCGCGACGTCGCGGCGGGATGACACCCTGCGGGTGCTCATCCGCGCACGCTGCGACCCGGTGCGAGGCCGCTCGATGAGACCCTCCGGTTCCGGCGAGCGGACGGCGCAGGCCAAGCCGTCGCTGCGTCACCTGCTGACCGAGACCGACCGCTTCGTCACCGCGGTCGAGCTCGTCACCAGCCGCGGCCTCATCACCGAGACCAAGCCGCAGCGCGTGCTGGCGCTCGCGCGCGAGCTGGCGCGCCACCCGCGCATCGACGTGCTGTCGATGACCGACAACCCGGCCGGCAACGCGATGCTCGCCGCCGACACGCTCGGCACCGACCTCGTCTCGCGCGGCCAGGAGGTGATCATCCACCTGTCCTGCAAGGACTGGAACCGCAACGCGATCCAGAGCCGGGCGTGGAAGCTCGCGTCCGAGGGCTTCCACAACATCCTCGCGCTGTCGGGCGACGCGCCGAGCGGCGGCTACCGCGGCGTGGCGGCGTCGGTGTTCGACATCGACTCGGTCGGGCTGCTGCGCATGTACACGGACATGAACGCCGGCACGGTCCTGCACGGGCGCACCGAGACGGAGGTCCAGCGCACTCGGTTCTTCCTGGGCGCGGTGGTGACCAACCACAAGGCCAACGAGAACGAGGTCATGCCGCAGCTGCTGAAGCTGCGCAAGAAGATCGACAACGGGGCGCGGTTCGTCATCAACCAGATCGGCTACAACGCGCGCAAGGACCACGAGCTGCTGCAGTGGTTGCGCGCGGAGCGGCTCGACGTGCCGGTGCTGGCCAACGTGTTCGTGCTCTCGCCGGGCGCGGCGCGGGCGTTCCACGCCGGCCGGGTGCCGGGCGTGACGGTGTCCGACGCGCTGGCCGAGATCGTCGCGCGCGAGGCGCGCTCGCCCGACGGCGGCCGGGCGTTCTTCCACGACCTCGCCGCGCGGCAGGTGGCGATCGCCCGGGGGCTGGGCTTCCGCGGCGCCTACCTGGGCGGGCACCTCGAGGCCGAGGACTACCTGGCCATCCTCGACGCCGCCGACGCCTACGCCGGCGCCTGGCCGGACCTGGCGCGCGAGATCCAGTTCGACCTGCCGGGCGAGTGGTACCTCTACGAGCGCGACCCGGCGACCGGGCTGGCCGCCGGCGAGCTCAACCGCGAGTACGTGGCGTCGCGGCGCAAGGCCGCGCGGCGCCCGCGCGGGCGCGGGGTGCCGGCCCGCTATCGGCTGGCGCGGGCGATGCACACCGCGGTGTTCGCCGAGGACGCGCCGCTGTTCGAGCCCGGGCGCCGGTTCTACGAGCGCGTCGAGGCGGCGCCGAAGGTCGTGGGCCGCGCGCTGCACCTGGCCGAGCAGACGGTGAAGGTGCCGATGTTCGACTGCCGCGATTGCGGCGACTGCTCGCTGCCCGACATCGCCTACCTGTGCCCGGAGTCGCAGTGCGCGAAGAACCAGCGCAACGGTCCGTGCGGCGGTACCCGCGAGGACAGCAAGTGCGAGGTCGGCGAGAAGACCTGCATCTGGGCGCTGGCCTACGACCGGCTCAAGGCCTACGGCGAGGAGCTGACGATGCTCGACGGGCCGGTCGTCATCAAGGACAACGCGCTCGCCGGCACGAGCGCGTGGGCGAACACGTTCCGCGGCCGCGACCACCACGCGCGGCCCAATCCCGCCCAGCCGGCCAGGCCAGACCGTCCGCCGGGATAGTGTGCCTCCCCTCCCGTCCGCCCAGCTATCTTGGTCGGATGGGAGAGCAGTCGCACGCGCAGACCCCGAGCGCCACCGCGGGCGCCGAGCTGGTGCGCGACGCGCTCGCCGCCCAGCGCTGCGTGGTCCTCGACGGCGGCATCGCCACGCAGCTCCAGCACCGCCACGGCCAGGAGGAGGAGCGGCTGTGGGGGATGGAGGCCCTGGCCTCGAGCCCGGCGGAGGTGCTCGACGTCCACCGCCGCTACGTCGCCGCCGGCGCCGACGTCATCACGACGAACACGTGGGGCCTGGCCACCACGCTCGCGGGCGAGACCCACGTGTGGGACGAGCAGCGCGAGCCGGTGCACTGGATGGAGATCGCGCGCCGCGGCATCCGCCTCGCGCGCCAGGCGATCGCCGACGAGGGCCGCGAGGGCGAGTGCGCGGTGGCCTTCGCCCTCAACGGCGACATCGACCGCCCCGGCGCGGGCGTCACCGCGCCGCTGCTCGAGCGTGCGTTCGGCGACGCGCCGCCCGACCTGATCCTGGCCGAGACGCTGTCGCTCGTGCGCCCGTCGCTGTTCGGGGTGGTGGCCCAGCTCGTCGAGACGGGTCCGCCGGTGTGGCTGTCCTTCCGGCGCTGCCGCCACGGCCTGTGCGGCGTCTACGGCCAGCACTGGGGCGGGCCGGAGGGCGATGCGTTCGGACGGGCCGCGCGCCGGTTCGAGGAGCTCGGGGTGCAGGCGCTGCTGGTCAACTGCATCCCGCCCGACCACGTCGACGGGATGATCTCCTACCTGCGCGACTTCACCGACCTGCCGCTCGGCGTCTACCCGAACCTCGGCTACCTGACCAACGCCGGCTGGCGCTACTCCACCGAGGTGGGCGGCGAGCAGTTCGCGCAGATGGCGCTGCGCTGGCGCGACGAGGGCGCCGACATCGTCGGCGGGTGCTGCGGCACCGGGCCCGAGCACATCGCCGCCGCGAGCAAGGTGCTGCGCGGCACGCCGCGCGGCCACCACCGGCGCGGCGCGGCCGACGCCGACGACGTCACGCTCGCGCCCGCGCTGCGCCCGCGCCGGACGGAGCCGTGGACCGATCGCGCGCGCCGGCCGGTCTCGCCGCTGCCGCTGCCGGAGATCACGCGCCACCGCGGGGTCGCCCGTTCGATCCCGGGCACCTACCTGACCTGGCGCTACCTGTACGACGAGAGCGTCGGCGCCCACCAGCGCTGCCTCGACATCGGCAGCGGCGTCGGCCTGCAGACGGTCCAGCTCGCGCTCAACGGCGCCGCGCACGTTCACGCGCTCGACGTCGACGGGCGCGCGGTGGCCAACACGCTCGACAACGCGTTTCGCAACGGCGTCGCCGACCGGGTGACCGGGGCCACCGCGGATCTCTACCCGTGGGTCCCCGACGCCCGCTACGAGGTGATCGTCGCCACGTTGCCGCAGACCCCGACCGAGCCGACCGACCCCTCGTCGCACCGGCCGATCGACTACTGGGGGCGCGGGCTGGTCGACCAGGTGATCTCCAAGCTGCCGCAGGCGCTGGCGCCCGAGGGCGTCGCGCTGCTGACGGTGACGTCGATCCTGTCGCGGTGGCGCACCGACGAGCTGCTCGCCGAGCACGGGCTGGAGGCGCACGTCGTGGCCTGGGAGCTGATCGACCGGCCCGCCGCCTACGACGACAACCGCGACCACATCGAGCACGTGGCGCAGCTCGTCGGCGAGCCGCGCCTGCGCCTGGCCGACGAGGACGTGCTCGCCACCTACCTGCTCGAGGTTCGCCACGCCAAGGCGCACGACGATCGGGAGCAGCCCCCGTGGAAGGCCTTTCGGTGATCGCCGGCGGCGGCCCCACGCTGGAGCCGTCGCTGGGCAGCGACCGCTTCGCCGAGACGCTGGCCCGCCTGGACGAGCTCGGGCCGCCGAGCGAGCTGCTCGAGCGGGCGCCCGCGGAGGCGGCGGCCGCGCTCGACCTCGACCGGGTCGTGCTCAGCCGGGTCGACAACGGGCGGCTGACCGCGCAGTCGCTGCACGCCCCGGCGTGGCAGTACTCGGCCGATGACGCGCTGGGCGCGCTGCGCGCCGCGCCGACGTCGATCGACTATCCGAGCGTGGAGGGCGAGGTGCTGCGCCGCCGGCGCCCGCAGCTCGTCCGCGCGGCCGGTAACGGCGACCCGGCGGTCGACCGCCGCGCCTACGCCGAGGTCATGGGCTGGCGCGAGTACGTCGTCGCGCCGATCATGCTCGAGGGCCGGGTGATCGGCTTCTTCCACGGCGACCGCCACGCCGGCCACCGCCCCCTCGACGAGCAGGACGCGGCCGACATGGGAACGTTCGCGCTGTGCTTCGCGATCGTCTACGAGCGGGCGATCCTGCGCACGCGGCTGCGGGTCCAGCGCCAGGAGATGCGCCAGATCGCGTCGTGGGCGGCGAGCCGGACGAGCGAGCTGTCGGACCGGGCGATCACGCTGGGCCCCGACGACGTCGAGGCGGCCGCCGGCACGGGCGCCGCGGCCGCCGCGGGCCGGGGCGACGGCACCGGCGACTCCGCGCTGGCGGAGCTGCTGACCCGCCGCGAGCTCGAGGTCCTGCGCCTGATGGTCCAGGGCCGCACGAACGCCGACATCGCCCGCGAGTTCGTGGTCTCGCAGGGCACGGTGAAGTTCCACGTCAAGAACATCCTGCGCAAGCTGCACGCGGCCAACCGCGCCGAGGCGACGTCGCGCTACCTGCGCCTGACGCTCGGGCAGGGCGGGCCGGGCGGGGGGTGAGCGGGCGCTGCCGGGCGGTCCGCGTCGCGCGGCCCGCGCCGCGCCGACGTGTCGTGTTTCCGGCGTATTGCGCCGCGTTTGCGCCACGACCCGTGCACCTCCGGACGCATCGCTCGACCGTGTCGCGCTCACGGCGTTTGGCGCCGTGACCCTGCCACGATTCGCTGCTCACGACGGGCGGTCGCGATGGCTCGGAGGACCTCCGCCGGTCGGGTCTTGATCTGCCGGTCGGTGAAGCGCAGCACGCGCACGCGCTCGCCGGCGAGGACCGCGTCGCGCTGACGGTCGCGCTCGAACGCGGACCGGGTGCGATGGAACGCGTAGCCGTCGACCTCGACCCCGAGCCGGTGCGCCGGCCACATGAAGTCGACCTCGAGGCCGGCGATGGTGCTGTTGACAACCGGACGGTCGAGCCCGTGCGTGTCGCAGAAGCCGAGGAAGAGCTCCTCGAGATCGGTGCGGGTCAGGGTCGAGCCGACGGTGTGGCCGGCGAGGACGTCGGCGAACATCCGGGCGCCGGGCGCGGTGGGATGCGCCGCGAGCACCGCTTCGAACGCGCGCCGATCGAAGAGCCGCAGCACCTCCGCCTCGTCCATCGCGCGCTCCGTGGGCCGGCGCCCGATCGCCGGCGCGAGGTCAAGGAGCGTGCACGCGGGCGTGGTGATCGGGATGCCGCGGTGCGTCGTGACGTCGCTCGCCCGCAGCGCCGCTCGGCGGTGGATGCGGAGGTTGCCGCGCCGGCGCGGTCGTCCGGCCGCGGAGGGAACCGTGATGTCGATGATCCGGGCGGCCGATGCGCGCAGGTCCCACCACAGCGCAGCGCTCGCATGGCTCAGCACGGCGCCAGGTCCGCACGCCAGAACGGCCGCGAGGAAGTGGCCCTCGGGTCGAAGTGCCCCATGTCCCAGCGCGTAGACCGCTCGGTGCAGCGTGACGAAGCGACCACTGCGCAGCCGATGGTCGATCGTGGAGACGCTCAGCGCGAGCTCGAGGAGCTGGCGTCTGGCGATCACCCCGTGCTGGCGCGTGGCGAGTGCGGCGATCCGGCGTTCGACGTCGCGATGGTGTCCCATGCCGACCTGAGGCCGCCGGACGCGCCCGTTCGTCCCCGCGGCGCATCGACGGCGTACTTCGCGGTCGACGCGACACGCTCGGCGACGGGGTGCGGGACTGGACGCCGCGCCGAATCGCCCAAAATGCGCTATATTCCGACTATCTGATGTCCGCCGGAACGCAGACACCACTCGAGGGCTGGGAGGAGGCCTACGCCCAGACGCCCGAGCGCGACGCGCCGTTCACCACGCTGTCGGGGGAGCCGGTGCGGCCCCTCTACACCGAGCGCGACCTGGCGCAGGGCGGCGAGATCGGCCTTCCCGGCCAGTATCCGTTCACCCGTGGCGTGTACCCCAGCATGTACCGGGGGCGGCTGTGGACGATGCGCCAGTTCGCCGGCTTCGGCACCGCCGAGGAGACCAACGAGCGCTTCCACTACCTCATCGACCACGGCCAGACCGGCCTGTCGACCGCGTTCGACATGCCGTCGCTGATGGGCCACGACTCCGACCATCCCCGCTCGCTGGGGGAGGTGGGGCGCGAGGGCGTCGCCGTCGACTCGGTGGAGGACATGGAGACGCTGTTCGCCGGCGTCGACCTCGGCGACGTGACGGTGTCGATGACGATCAACGCGCCGGCGCCGATCATGCTCGCCTACTACGTGGTCGCGGCCGAGGAGGCGGGCATCCCCGCCGACCGCCTGGGCGGCACGATCCAGGCCGACATCCTCAAGGAGTACATCGCCCAGAAGGAGTGGTGCTTCCCGATCGACCCGGCGATGCGCTTCCTCGGCGACATGATCGAGTGGTGCGCGGGCCACATGCCGCGCTGGCATCCGGTCTCGATCTCCGGCTACCACATCCGCGAGGCCGGATCGACGGCCGCGCAGGAGCTCGCGTTCACGCTCAAGGACGGCCTGACCTACGTCGAGCAGGCGGTCGAGCGCGGCCTGGACGTCGACGACTTCGCGCCCCGCCTGAGCTTCTTCTTCAACGCGCAGATCGACTTCTTCGAGGAGATCGCCAAGTACCGCGCCGCCCGGCGGATCTGGGCGCGCGAGCTGCGGGAGACGTTCGGGGCCAAGCACCCGCGCTCGACGCTCATGCGCTTCCACACGCAGACCGCGGGCGTGTCGCTGACCGCGCAGCAGCCGCTCAACAACATCGTGCGCACCGCGATCGAGGCGCTGGCCGGCGTGCTCGGCGGCACCCAGTCGCTGCACACGAACTCCTACGACGAGGCGCTCGCGCTGCCGACCGAGGAGGCTGTGCGCATCGCGCTGCGCACCCAGCAGATCATCGCGCACGAGACCGGCGTGACCAACACGATCGACCCGCTCGGCGGCGCCTACTTCGTCGAGGCGCTCACCGACCGCCTCGAGGAGCAGGCCTACGCGTACTTCGACAAGATCGACGAGCTGGGCGGGATGGTCGCCGCGGTCAAGCAGAACTACCCGCAGCGCGAGATCGCCGACGCGAGCTTCCGGCTGCAGCGCGAGATCGACAGCGGCCGGCGCGTCGTGGTCGGCGTCAACCGCTACACCGAGGGCGACGGCGACCCGACGCCGATCCTGCGCATCGACCCCGCGCTGGAGCGCAAGCAGATCGACCGCGTGCAGGCCGTGCGCGGGCGCCGCGACAGCGGTTCGGTCGAAGGCTGCCTGGCCGCCCTGCGCGAGCAGGCCGCCCAGCCGGCGGTCAACCTCATGCCCGCGCTGCTGGACGCGGCGCGCGCGCGGGTGACCGAGGGCGAGATCGTCGGCGCGCTCCAGGACGTGTGGGGCTCGTACACCGAGAGCCCCGTCTACTGACCTTGCCCACCGCGTTGACTGGCATCACCCGTGGGCAGACCCGAGCCGGAGCGGACGCGCCGCTGTCGCCGTCCGCTCCGGCTCGCATCCTGCGCGTCGCGCCGTCGGGGACGTGAGGTCCGCGCGCCGCGGGCGCCGTCGGCGAGGTGTGCAAGGCTGAGGCCGTGTCTCTGAGCTTCGATCCGATCGCCGAGGCCGGCAGCCAGTGGCGGGCCCGCTGGGGCGAGGACAGCGTGGCGCCGATGATGGCCGTGACCTCGGTCATGCGCGCCCAGCAGATCCTCATGGCGCGGCTGAACACGACGCTCGAGCCGTTCTCGCTGACGTTCCCGCGCTACGAGGCCCTCATGCTGCTCTACCTCAGCCGCCGCGGCGCGCTGCCGCTGGGCAAGATGGGCGCGCGGCTGCAGGTCCACCGCACGAGCGTCACCAACCTCATCGACGGCCTCGAGCGCCTCGGCTACGCGGAGCGCTCGCCGCACCCGACCGACCGGCGCACGACGCTGGCGACGATCACCGACGCGGGGCAGGCGGCCGCCGCCGCGGCGACGGAGGCGCTCAACGCGCAGCGCTTCGAGACCGATCCGCTGCACGACGACGACCTGCGCGAGCTCACCGGAGTGCTGCGGCGCCTGCGGGTCGGCGCCGAGGACTTCGTGCAGGAGGGCGCCGCTCAGCGGTAGTCGTAGAAGCCCTGGCCGGTCTTGCGGCCGTGCTTGCCGGCCAGGATCATCCGCTTCATCAGCGGCGGCGGCGCGTACTCGGGGCGCTTGAACTCCTCGTAGAGCGAGTCGCAGACCGCGTAGAGGACGTCGAGGCCGATGAAGTCGCACAGCTCGAGCGGGCCCATCGGGTGGCTGGCGCCGAGCTTCATGCCCTCGTCGATGTCCTCGCGGCTGGCGAAGCCCTCCTCGAACATCCGCACGCCGGCCATGAGGTAGGGGATCAGCAGCATGTTGACGATGAACCCGGCGCGGTCCTTCGTGCGGATCGGGTGCTTGCCGAGCTGCTGGGCCACCGTCATCGCCTCCTCGACCGCGCCCTCGGCGGTGTCGAGCGCGACGACGACCTCGACGAGCCGCATCACCGGGACCGGGCTGAAGAAGTGCAGGCCGAGGACGCGCTCGGGCCGGCTCGTCCACGAGGCGATCTGCGCGATCGGGATCGACGACGTGTTCGAGGCCAGGAAGCGAGCGTCGGGCAGCGCCTCGTCGAGCGTGCGGAACATCTCGCCCTTGGCCCGCGGGTCCTCGATGATCGCCTCGACCACGGCCTGGGCTGGCCCGAGGTCCTCCAGCGAGGTGGTGAAGCGGATGCGGTCGCGCAGCGCGGTCGCGTCGTCCTCGGACATCTTGCCGCGCGAGACCGCCCGGCGTACGGAGTCCCCGATGCGCTGGTCCGAGCGTTCAAGGGCCGTGTCCTGCGGCTCGAACACATGGACGCCGACCCCGGCGCGCGCGGCTGACTCCGCGATGCCGGAGCCCATGAACCCGGCGCCGACGACTCCGATGACCTCGACCATGACCAACGCTCCTGGGGTGGGGGTGTTCGCTCTGCGGCGGCGAACCCTACCCCAGGTGCGTTGCGCTCAGATAGTCGGAGATCCGAGCACCTACGCGACGACCTCGTTGACGACGATCGTCGGCTTCGTGTTCGTGTAGTTGGGGATGTCGCCCTCGATCTCGGCGGCGTGCGGCGCGAAGGCCGCCTGGAATACCTCGACCGAGTCGAACAGGAGGTGGCCGGAGGCCAGGAACGCGGGCGGCTCGCCCGGCCCGCCGCCGCCGATGCCCCGGTCGATGGCGGTGCCCTTCAGGGCGGAGCCGAGCCGCTGCGCCACCAGCGGCATGTGGCGCTGCGCGTAGTAGTCGTAGTCGAACGTGGCGCCCTCGCCGTTGGGATAGTGGACGCTGACCTTGATCATCGGGCGGCTCCCCTCTGGGTGAACTGGCGCGCCGGCGCGCGCGACGATCGGAGCCTACTTCGCCGGCGACGTATGCTCGCGCGCATGCGAGCTGCCCGATACGCCACCGAGGGGCCGGGCGCCGGCGTCCTCGAGATCGTCGACCGCGACGTGCCCCAGCCCGGGCCGGGCGAGGTGCGGGTGCGCGTGGCGGTCTCCGGCGTCAACCCGACCGACTGGAAGTCGCGCAAGGGCGGCGGGCTGACCGCCGCCGGCCTCGACGAGGTGATCCCCAACCAGGACGGCGCGGGGGTGATCGACGCGGTCGGCGAGGGGGTCGACCCGGGCCGTGTGGGCGAGCGGGTGTGGCTGTGGCTGGCGCAGTGGCGCCGCGCGCACGGCACCGCGGCGCAGGCCGTCGCGCTGGCGGCCGAGCAGGCGGTGGAGCTGCCCGACGGCGTCTCGCTCGACCTCGGCGCGGGCCTGGGCATCCCGGCGATGACCGCGCACCGCTGCCTGTTCTCCGGCGACGGGATCGAGGCGGGCGACCACGTGCTCGTCCACGGCGGCGCCGGAGCGGTCGGCCACGCCGCGATCGAGCTCGCCTGCTGGCGCGGCGCGCGCGTCGCCGCCACGGTGAGCTCGGACGAGAAGGCGCAGCTCGCGGGGGCGGCCGGCGCGGAGCTCATCGTCGACTACCGCGAGGAGGACGTCGTCGCCGCCGTGCGCGCCTGGGCGCCGGACGGCGTGCGCCGCGTCGTCGAGGTCGACCTGCCGGCCAACGCCAACGTCGACGCCGAGGTGATCGGCGACTACGGCGTGGTCAGCGCCTACGCCGTGTCGCCGGCGCCGATGCACGCCAGCCGCACGATGATGATCCGCAACGCGACGATCGAGTTCGTGCTCGTCTACACGATGCCCGAGGCGGCCAAGCACCAGGCGGTGGCGGACATCACGGCGGCGCTGGGCGACGGCGCGCTGACCGCGCTGCCGACCCGCCGCTTCGCCCTCGACGAGATCGAGGCCGCGCACGACGCGGTCGAGGGCGGCTTCGTCGGGAAGGTGCTGGTCGACCTGCCGCACTAGGGGTGCCGACCGCCGCCCTGGCGCAACCAAGGTCGAGTACTGAAACCTGCGGCGGGGAGGCGGCCCCCGTGGGTTGCTCGGAGTGCGCGGGGGTGCTCGCGCTGCGCGCCGTGGTGGTCAGCGCACGTGCGTGCATCGGGTGGAGACTGGGCATGATGGACGCATGCGCGTGACCGTCACCGGCGCGACGGGCCTGATCGGGCGCCGGCTCGTCGGGGCGCTGCGCGACCGCGGCGACGAGGTGACCGTGCTCTCGCGGGCGCCCGACCGCGCCGCCGGCGCGCTGGGCGTCGAGGCGATCGGCTGGGATCCCGCCGCCGAGCCGGCGCCGGCCGCGGCGCTGGCGGGCCGCGGCGCCGTCGTGCACCTCGCCGGCGAGCCGATCGACCAACGCTGGACGCCGGAGGCAAGCGGCGGATCGGGCCAGCCGCGAGGAGGCACCGCGCGCCTCGTGGCGGGGCTGCGCGCGGCCGATCCGCGCCCGCCCGCGCTGGTGTGCGCCTCCGCGGTCGGCTACTACGGGCCGCGCGGCGGCGCCGGCTCGACGAGGACGCTTCGGCGGGCACCGGGTTCCTGGCCGACGTCTGCCGGGCCTGGGAGCGAGCGGCCGTGGCCGCGGGCGCCCTGGACATGCGGGTCGCGTGCCTGCGCACCGGCGTGCTCCTGGATCGCGACGGCGGCGCGCTGGCTCGGATGCTGCCGCCGTTTCGCCTGGGTCTCGGCGGCCCGATCGCCGGTGGCGGCCAGTACGTCTCGTGGATCGCGCCGCAGGACCTCGTCGCCCTGTATCTGGCCGCCGTGGACGGCCCGGCCTGGCAGGGCGCCGTCAACGCCACCGCGCCGGAGCCGGTGACCAACCGCGAGCTCACGCGCGCGCTGGGCCGCTGCCTGCGCCGCCCGGCGCTGCTGCCCGTGCCCGCCGTGGCCCTGCGCGCGCTGTACGGCGAGATGTCGATGGTCGTCACCACCGGCCAGCGCGCCGTCCCCGCGCGCGCGGCCGGTCTCGGGTTCGCCTTCCGCCACCCGCAGGTCGCGGGCGCGCTGCAAGCCGCGCTCGCGTCTTGAGGCGGGTTGTGCGCTCGCGGCGAGGTGGTGCGGATAGCCGCACCATCACTGACAGGGAGGCCCCAGAGCGTCGCCCGCAGGGCGGCGTAGCGTCGCTTGCGCATGGAACCCCGCCTCGCAGTCGCCGTCCCTCCCTCTCTCTCCCCGTCGCGACTCAGGGGTGCGGCCCATGCAGCGCGTCGTCGGCCGCCGCGGGCTCTCCTCCTCGCGGCGGCCGGCGGCGCGGCCGTCGTCCTCGTCCTGCTCGTCGGGGGCCGCCCGGCGCAGACGTTCGCCGACGCGCTCGATCGGATCTTCTCCGCCCAGCCGGGCTGGGCGCTGGCCGCCGTCGGCTTCGAGCTCGTCTCGATCACCGGCTACAGCCTCCTGCTCTGGTACGTCGCCGGCCGCGGGTCGTCGCGCATCGACCTGCGCACCAGCTACCAGGTGACGCTCGCCGGGGCGGCCGCCACGCGGCTGCTGCCGACCGGCGGGATGGGCGGCATCGCGCTCTCGCTGTGGACGCTGCAGCGCGCCGGTCATCGCGGCCGCGCCGCCGTGCGCACCCTCCTGACCTTCCTGGTCATCCTCTACGGGGTCTTCTTCGCGGCCATCCTCGCCGCCGGCGTGCTGCTCGCCACCGGCGCGGCGGCGGGCCAGGGTCCCGTCGCGTTCATGGTCCTCGGCATCGCGGCCGGCGCGGCGGTCATCGGCGGCGCGGTGACCGTCGGGGTCCGCCATCTGCGTGCCCCCGCCGCGCCGCCCGTCCCGGTCGCGCCCGACGGGCGCCTGGCCCGGCTGCCCGGCGGCCACCGCCTCGCACGTGTGCGCGACTACGGCGGGGTCCTGGGCGATGCGGTCGCCGACGCGCTGCGCCTGGCCCGCCATCCGGACCCCCGATTGCTCGGTGCGCCGGCCTGGTGGGGGTTCGACATCGCCGCCCTGTGGGCGGCGTTCCACGCGTTCGGGGCCGCGCCGCCGGTCGCCGTGCTCGTGCTCGGCTACTTCGTGGGCCAGCTGGCCAACACGGTCCCGCTGCCGGGCAGCGTCAGCGGCGGCCTGGTGGCCGTGCTCGCCGCGTTCGGCTCGCCGCTGGACCTGACGCTCGCCGCCGTGCTCGCCTACCGGGCCCTCGCGGTGTGGACGCCGGTGGCGCCCGGGGCGATCGCCCTGGCCGGACTGCGGCGCACCGTCACGCGGTGGGGCAGCGAGGACGCGCGCGCCAGCGCCTGCGCCGGCGCGGGCACGGCCGCGCGCCGCCGGCCGGAGGCGCCGAAGCTCGACGCCCCCGTCCTGCCCCGGCGCGGTCGCCGTCGCCTGCCGCGCGGCGTAGCGGCTCACGCCGAGGCGGCCAGCGACCGGCGGCGCGCCACGGCGCCGGCGTGCGTGCGCTGCACCGGCGCGCCGACGGCCAGCGCGGCGAGGCTCAGCGCGACCACGCAGCCCTCGACGAACAGCGAGGCCAGGCCCAGCGGCTCGCCCCAGTTGCCGATGTCTGCGGTGGCCTGCGGCAGCCCGACCGTCCGCGTCAGGGTGAAGCCGACGAGCGCGGAGAGCGCCAGCAGCGCGGCGCCGCTCCACGCCAGGCGCGAGCCGGTGCGGATCAACTCCGCGCCGACGACGAGGCAGCCGGCGATGAGCGCCACGTACATCCAGCCCATGTAGGGCGTCTCCTCGAACTTGCCGGGCGCGTCGAGCAGGTGGATGAGCCCGATGCCGGCCAGCGCGACGACGCCGGCCGCTCGCGCGATCCCGTCGCGCGCGATGGCGGTGAGGTCCTGTGTCCTGGTCATGCTCCGCAGCCTGCCCGACGCCCCGGCAAGCGCCGCGCAAGCCTCCGACAAGGTTCGGCAAAGCCTGCCCGACGCCCGTAGCCTCACGATCATGGCCCGGCTGCTCGTGGTGGAAGACGACGACGCGATCTCCGGTCCGCTCGTGCGCGCGCTGCAGCGCGAAGGCCACGAGGTCGAGCACGCCGGCAGCGGGGAGGAGGCGCTGCGCACCGCCGGCGCGTCCCCGTTCGCGCTCGTGGTGCTCGACCTGGGGCTGCCGGGCATCGACGGCATCGAGGTCTGCCGCCGCCTGTGCGAGCACGAGCCGCGGCCGGCGGTGCTCATGCTCACGGCGCGCAGCTCGGAGCTCGACGAGGTCCTCGGCCTCGACGCCGGCGCCGACGACTACGTCACCAAGCCCTTCACGCTCGCCGTCCTCACCGCCCGCGTGCGGGCGCTGCTGCGCCGCGACGGGTCCGACGCACCGGCCGCGCCGCTCGAGGCCGCGGGCGTGCGCATCGACCCGGCGGCGCGGAGGGCGTGGCGCGACGGCCGCGAGCTCGAGCTCTCGCCCAAGGAGTTCGACCTGCTCGCCCTGCTCGTCGAGAACGCCGGCGCCGTGGTGCGCCGCGACGAGATCATGCGCCGCGTCTGGGACGAGAACTGGTGGGGCTCGACGAAGACGCTCGACGTCCACGTCGGCTGGCTGCGCCGCAAGCTCGGCGAGCCCGGGCCGATCACGACGGTACGAGGGGTCGGCTTCCGCTTCGAGGGCTGATGCGCCGGCGCCTGCTGGTCTCGACCGCGCTCATCGCCGCCGCGGCCGTGCTGCTGCTCGGCGTGCCGCTGGGGATCGTCGGCACGCGGCTGCTGCAGCAGTCGGCCACGCAGCGGCTCGAGCGCGAGGCCGACCGCGCCGCGTCCCGGCTCGCCGAGCAGCGCGCCGAGGGGCGGCCGGTCGACGCCGCGCTGCTCACCGAGGTCGCCGCGCCCGGTCACCGGCTCGAGGTGACGCTGCGCAGCGGGCGGGTGGTGTCCGGCGGCGACCCGGTCGCGGGCCGCGGCCAGCGCGTGGCCGCCGACGGGCCGGCCGGCTTCCGGCGCGTGGTGGCGATCGCGCCCGGCAACGAGAGCGCCGAGCGGCTGGGGACGGTGTGGCTGGCCGTCGGCCTGCTGTCGCTGATGGCGGTCCTCGCCGCGATCGTGCTGGCGCTGGTGCAGGCGCGGCGGCTGGCCCGGCCGCTCGAGCGGCTGGCCGGTCGTGCGGCCGGGGTCGGCCACCCGGGCTTCGCCGCCCAGCACCGCCTGAGCGGCGTCCCCGAGGTCGACGCGGTGGAGCAGGCGCTGACCGGGGCCGATGCCCGGATCGGCGACCTGCTGCGCGCGGAGCGCGAGTTCAGCGCCAACGCGTCGCACCAGCTGCGCAGCCCGCTGACCGGCCTGCGCCTGCGCCTGGAGGAGATCGGCGGGCTGGCCGGCGACGGGCCGATCGCCGACGAGGCGGCGGCCGCGCAGGGCCAGGCCGACCGGCTGATGGAGACGATCGAGCACCTCGAGGCGGTGGGCCGCCGGCGCGAGGCAGCGGGCGCGAGCGCCGATCTCGCCGCGGTGGCCGCCGAGCAGGCCGAGGTGTGGCGGCCGCGCTTCGACGCCGCCCACCGCCTGCTCGCCGTCCACGTGCCCGACGAGGCGCCGGTCACGCTCGCCGCCGAGGCGATCCGCCAGCTCGTCGACGTCCTGCTCGACAACGCGCTCGAGCACGGGGCGGGGGCCACGGCGCTCTCGGTCGCCACCGGGCCCGGATGGTCGCGGCTGGCCGTCGAGGACGAGGGACCCGGCGTGGCCGACGCCGCCCGCGAGCTCGTGTTCCTGCGCGGCCACTCGGCCGCGGGCGGCAGCGGCGTCGGCCTCGCCCTCGCCCGCGACCTGGTCCGGCGCGGCGGCGGCGAGCTGTCCGTCCGCCGCGGCGCTCGCTTCGAAGCCGTCCTCCCGGCGCCGTAGCCAGCACGGACGGGCATCGCGGTGGGGTCCGGATGGCGGTTGGCCGGCCGCCGCCTACGGTGGCGCCGATGCTGGTCGAGACCCACACCGAGGCGATCGCCCGCCGCGTCCCGGCCGCGGTTCGCGCGCTCGCGGCCGCGCTCCTCGGGCTGGCCGCCCTCGGCGCCGGCGTGGCGGTGTTCCTGGCGCGCGCGGTCCTCGCCGGCGTGGGGCCCGTGGAGGTGCTCGGCATCCTGCTGATCCCGGCCGGCGTGGCGCTCCTCGCCGCGGCCGGGCGCATCGCGCTGCGCGGCCGTCGCTGGTGGGTGGCGGCCGTCGTCGCGCTCGCCGCCGCGGCGGCTGTCGTCCAGTGGTGGGTCGTGCCGGCGCTCGACGCGGGGCTGGTCACGAACGCGGCGCACCCAAGTGTGCCGAGCGCGTCGACGCTGGGACTCGCCGGGGCCCGCGACGTCACCTTCGCCACGGGCGACGGCATGAGCTGGCTGGGTGGTACGTCCCGGGCGCCAACGGCACCGCCGTCGTGCTCGCCCACGGCGCGCACGACGACCGTCGCGACACGGTCGACCACCTGCGCCTGCTCGCCCGCGCCGGCTACGCGGTCCTCGCCTTCGACGCCCGCGGCCACGGCGAGAGCGGGGGCGCGACCAACGCGCTGGGATGGCAGGGCGGCGCGGACGTCGCCGGGGCCGTCGCGTTTGCGCGCCGGCAGCCCGGCATCGAGCGCGTCGCCGTGCTCGGGCTGTCCATGGGCGCAGAAGCGGGGCTGCGGGCCGCGGCCGCCGGCGTCCCGCTCGCCGCGGTCGTCGCCGACGGCGCCGGGGCGTCGACAGCTGGCGACCAGCGTCTGCTCTCCGGCGGGGTGCTGCCGGCGTCGGTGACGTGGCTGGCCCTGCGCGGCGTGGAGCTGCTCGGCGGTGGCGACGAGCCGCCGGCCCTGGCCGACGTCGCCGGGCGCATCCGCGTGCCGGTCCTGCTCGTCGCGTCCGGCGCGCGCGACGAGTACGCCATCGACGCGATCTACCGGCGGCGCATCGGCGCCCGGGCCGCATTGTGGTCGGTGCCCGACGCCGCGCACACGCAGGCGCTCGAGCGCCATCCCGCCGCGTACGCCGCGCGCGTGCTCGGCTTGCTGGGATCGATCGGGTAAGGTCGTCCGTGTCCGGACCGTGCGGCGGACTACGGATGCGCCGAGGTGCTTGTCCCGATGGTGTTGCGCGGATTGGCCGCCACCATGAAGGACATGACCGCTTCGCACATCGCGCCCCGACGCATCGTGATCGCCGGCGGCGGTGTGGCCGCGCTCGAAGCGCTCATGGCCCTGCACGACCTCGGTGAGGCCCAGTTCGACATCACGCTCGTCGCGCCGGGCGAGGACTTCGTCCTGCGGGCGATGGCGGTCGCGGTGCCGTTCTCGGCCGGGCACGTGACGCGTGTGCCGCTCGACGACGTGTGCGCGGAGTTCGGCGCGACACGGCGGCGCGCGGCCGTGGTCGCGGTCGACGGCGCGGCGCGGCGCGTGGTGTGCTCGGACGGCGCCGAGCTCGACTACGACGTGCTCGTGCTCGCCACCGGGGCGGTCAGCCGGCCGGCCTACGCCAACGCGCTGACGTTCTCCGACGAGGACCCGGTCGCGCTCAGCGGCCTGCTGCGCGATGTCGAGCAGGGCGTCTGCGCGTCGCTGGCGGTCGTCGTGCCGCCGAGCGGCTCGTGGTCGCTGCCCGTCTACGAGCTGGCGCTGCTGATCGCCCGCCACGCGCACTCGGCCGGGGTCGAGCTGCCGATCCACGTGGTCACGCCCGAGCCCGCCCCGCTGCAGATCTTCGGCCCCGCGGCCACCAGCGCGATCGCGGAGCTCCTCGACGAGCGTGGCATCACCCTGCACCTCGGCTCGTACGCGTCGATCGAGCGCGGCGGCCGACTGATGCTCACCCCCGGCCAGCGGCGCCTGACCGTCGCGCGCGTCGTCGCGCTGCCGGTCGTCGACGGGCGCGTCATCCCCGGCGTGCCGGCCGACGAGCACGGCTTCATCCCCAGCGACGACCACGGCCGCGTCATCGGCTGCAATGCTGTGTACGCGGTGGGCGACGGGGCGGACTTCCCGGTGAAGCAAGGTGGCCTGGCCACCCAGCAGGCCGATGCCGCCGCGCGCCACATCGCGGCCGAGGCGGGCGCCCGGGTCGAGGCCGTGCCGTTCCGTCCCGTCATGCGCGGGCTGCTGCTGACCGGCGCCGAGCCGCGGTTCATGCGCAACGCGGGCGCGCGCGGCGGCGACGGGGGCAAGATCTCCGACGAGACGCTGTGGTGGCCGCCGGCCAAGGTGGTCGGGCACTATCTCGCGCCGTGGCTCGCGCGCCACGCGACGATCGCCGGGCGCGCGCCGGTCGGCGCCGACGCGGTCGAGATCGATGCCCAGCTGCCGTCCGGGCGTGACGCGCGCCCGCTGGGCATCTCCCCGATCCCGCCGGTGACGAGCGGTCCCGCGGACTGAGGCCATGACGCGCGGCGAGGTGCACGTGGTCGTCGCCGGCGGCGGCGTCGGCGGCCTCGAGACGGTGCTCGCCCTGCGCGATCTCGCCGGCGGCCGGGTGCGGATGACGCTGGTCACGACGGCCAGCCACACGGTCGAGCGGCCGATCACCGTCGCCGAGCCGTTCGACCGGGCCATCGCCCCGATCCACGACGTCCCCTCGATCGCTGCCGACCTGGGCGTCGAGGCTCGTCCACGAGCGTCTTGCCGCCGTCCGGCCGCGCGATCACGTCGCCGTGCTCAGCGGCGGGGTCGAGATCGGCTACGACCGGCTCGTCGTCGCGACCGGGGCTTCCGCCGTGGCGCCGATGCCCGGCGTCCTCACCTTCCACGGCGCGCCGGACGTCAGCGCCCTGCGCGCGCTGCGCGACGAGCTTCGCGCCGGAACCGCGCGATCAGTCGCCTTCGCGCTGGCCGCCGAGTCCGTGTGGCCCGTGCCGCTCTACGAGCTGGCGCTGATGATGGGCGCCGATCTGCGCGGCCAGGGCGTCGACGACGCCGTCGTGACGATCGTCACGCCCGAGCGCGCGCCGCTGGACCTGTTCGGCCCGCGGGCCGCCGAGGCGCTGGCGCCGGTCATGGCCGATCGCGGCGTGCGCGTGCGCACCGGCTCGCGGCCGGTCGCGGTCGAGCCCGGCCGCCTGGTGCTCGCCGACGGCGACGACGTCGCCGCCGACCGGGTCGTCGCGCTGCCGGTGCCGCACGGACGGCCGATCACCGGCCTGCCGACGGACGGAGGCGGCTTCATCCCCGTCGATGCCCACGGCCGCGTCGCCGGACTCGAGGACGTCTTCGCCGCCGGCGACGTCATCGCGTTCCCGCTCAAGCAGGGCGGCCTGGCCGCCCAGCAGGCCGACGCGGTGGCCGAGGCGATCGCCGCCGAGGCTGGGGCGCCGGTCGAGCCCAGGCCGTTCAGCAGCGTCATCCGCGGCATGCTGCTCATCGGCGGCGCGCCGCTCTACCTGCGCGCGGAGGTCGGTGCGAGCGGGACCGCCGAGCGTGCGGGGGCGACCTCGATCGCGTCCGGCCAGGCCCTGTGGTGGCCGCCCGCGAAGGTTGCCGCCCGCTATCTCGGGCCGTATCTCGCCACCGCGCGGCCGTCGCTGCCCGGCGCGGCCACCCTCGTCGATCGCGCCGAGCCGACGACGCCGCCGCACAGCCACGAGCAGGCGCGCGAGCTTGCGCTGCTGCTGGCCGACAGCGAGGCGCGCTGGGGCGACTTCGGCGCGGCCGTGCGCGCGCTCGAGGCGGCCCGCGCGCTCGAGGGCACGCTCCCGCCCGAGTACGAGCGCAAGCGCGAGCGCTGGCTGGCCGCCCGGTGACGGACGGCAACGCGGGCCGCCTGGCCGCGACGCTGGCGGGCCCGGTCGAGGTGCGCGAGACGCACGGCGCCTGGGTGCTGCTGACCGGTGACCGGGCGCTGAAGGTGCGCAAGCCGGTGCGCCTGCCGTATCTGGACTACTCGACGCCGGAGCGGCGCCTGGCCGCCGCCCAGGCCGAGGTCGCGCTCAACGCGCCGCTCGCGCCCGGCGTCTACCTCGGCGTGCGGGCGCTCGTCGAGGTGCCCGGCGGCCTCGCGCTCGGCCCGCCCGCGCCGGCGCCCGCCGCCGTCGATGTCGCCGTCGAGATGCGCCGCTTCGACGAGGCGCGCACGATGGCGGCGCTGTGCGACGCGGGCACGCTGACCCCGGAGCAGGTCGACGCCACCGGCGCGCGGATCGCCGCGTTCCACGCCACCGCCGAGCCGTGCGGGGGCGGTGGCGCCGCGCCGTTCGCGCGGCGGGTGCGCGCCGACGTCGGCGAGCTCGCCGATCTGGTCGACGCCAGCACCGACGCCGATGCGCTGCGCGCCTTCGCGGAGCGCGCCCTGCGCCAGCTCGGCCCCGAGCTCGACGCCCGCGCGGCCGCCGGCCTGCATCGCGACGGCCACGGCGACCTGCGCGCCGAGCACGTCGTGCTCGGCGACGAGCTGCTGATCGTCGACCGGCTCGAGTTCGATCGCGATCTGCGCTGCACCGACGTCGCCGGCGACCTCGCGTTCCTGCTCATGGACCTCGAGCTGCACGGCGCCGCCTGGGCGGCCGAGCGCCTGGTCGGCGCCTACGAGCGGGCGGGCGGCGACGCCGGGGATCGGCGGCTGCGGGCGCTGCTGGCCTGGCAGCGGGCCATCGTGCGGGCGAAGATCGCGGCGCTGCGCGGCGACGACGACGAGCTCGGGCGGCTGCTCGCGCTGGCCGACCGCCTCGCCTGGCGGGTGCGCGCGCCCGCCGTGCTGCTCGTCGCCGGGCCGCCGGCGAGCGGCAAGTCGACGCTCGCCGCCGCGCTGGCGCAGCGCACGGGGCTGCCGGTCGTCGCCACCGACCCGGTCCGCAAGGCGCTGCACGGGGCGGCGCCCACCGACCGGCTCGGGCCCGAGGCCTACACCGAGGCGGCCACCGAGGCCGTGTACGACGAGGTCGGCCGCCGGGCCGCGCGCCTGGCCGCCGAGCACGGCGGCGCGATCGTCGACGCGACCAGCCGCTCGCGCCGCCTGCGCCGGCGGCTGCTCGCGCCGTTGCGCGAGACGCGGCCGGTGGTGGCCGCGGTCTGCCAGGCGCGCCCCGAGGTGGTCGCCGAGCGCGCGCGCCGGCGCCTGGAGGACCCCGCGCGCGTCTCCGACGCCGATCCCGCGGTGGCCGCCCGCCTGGCCGCCGCCTTCGAGCCGCTGGACGGCGATCCCGAGCTCGACCTGGTCGTCGCCGTGCGCACCGACGCGCCCGGCGACGGCGCGCTGGCCGCGCTGGCCGCCGCGCTCGACCGGCGCCCGGTCGGCGACTGACCGCGGCATCCGTGGTTTGCCCCGCGATCGCACGGGGAACTCGCGACGCGGCCCGTTTCGAGCGCGGCGATGCTGACCCCATGCCCGATGCTTCGCCGCCCGCAGTCGAGATCCAGGCGCTCGAGAAGGTCTACGGAACGGGCACCGCGGCCACCCACGCGCTCGGCGGCGTCGACGCCACGTTGGCCGCGGGCGAGTTCGTGGCCATCATGGGCCCGTCGGGCTCGGGCAAGAGCACGCTGCTGCACATCGTCGGCGCGCTCGAGTCGCCCACCGCGGGCAGCGTGCGCATCGCCGGCCGCGAGCTCGGCGGCCTCGACGACGGCGAGCTCACCCGCCTGCGCCGCGAGCACATCGGCTTCGTCTTCCAGTTCTTCAACCTGCTGCCGTCGCTCACCGCGCTCGAGAACGTGCTGCTGCCCGCGCTCATCGCGCGCGACACCGGCCGCGAGCGACGCACCCGGGCGCGCGACCTCCTGCGCCGCGTCGGCCTCGAGGACCGGGCCGAGCACCTGCCCAGCGAGCTGTCGGGCGGCGAGCAGCAGCGCGTCTCGATCGCCCGCGCCCTGCTGCTGTCGCCGGAGCTGCTGCTCGCCGACGAGCCGACCGGCAACCTCGACTCGCGGGCCGGCGCGCAGGTGCTCGCCCTCATCCGCGAGCTCAGCCGCGACGAGGGCCACACGGTCGCCATGGTCACCCACGACCCGAGCGCCGCCGCGATCGCCGACCGCGTGATCTTCCTGCGCGACGGCCGCGTCGCCGGTGGGATCGCCGGCGGCTCGACCCAGGCGGTCATCGACTTCTACCGCACGCTGCTGCCCGACGGCGAGGACGCCGCCCTGGCGGTCACGGGCGGCGCCCGCGCCGGAGGCTGAGGGCGCGATGGCGCTGCGCACGCTCGACGGGCTCGCCCTGCGCCAGATGCGCACGCGCAAGCTGCGCTCGGCGCTCACCGGCCTGGGGGTCGTCCTCGGCGTCGGGATGGTCTTCGGCGTGCTGCTGCTCGTCGGCACCATCCGCCACACCTTCGACGGCCTGATCGACTCGGCCTGGGGGACGAGCGACCTGGTCATCACCGCGCAGGAGGGCGGCCAGCTCCCGCAGGACACGCTGGACCGCGTGCGGGCCACCCACGGCGTCGAGCACGCCTCGGCCATGATCGGCGGCATCTTCGTGCGCCTGGACGAGCACGGCCGGGCGATCCGCGCGCGCAGCGGCCAGATGTGGGTGGCCGGCTTCGACCCGGCCTCCTCGCCCTACGACTTCCACCTCGAGCAGGGCCGCTGGCAGCGGGCGGGGCCGGAGGCGATGATCGAGACCGACTGGGCGGCGCAACGCGGCCTGAAGGTCGGCGACTGGTTCTCCGTGGCCACCGCGACCGGCCGTGCGCGGCTGCGCGTCGTCGGCGTGTTCGCGCTGTCGGGCGGGGCGTCGTTCGGCGGCCAGGGGCTGGCCGGCATCCCCATCGCGGAGGCTCGGCGGATCATGCACCGGCCGTCGGGCTGGGACCAGATCACCGTGCGGGCGTCCGATCGTGGCGACGTGGGGGCGCTGCGGCGCACGCTGCAGCGCGAGCTGGGCGCGGGCACCCAGGTCAAGTCGCCGCAGGAGTACGGCGACGACCTCGCCCAGCAGCTCGACGCGCTGAACATCGTCCTCTACTTCTTCTCCGGGGTGGCGCTGTTCGTCGGCGGCTTCTTGATCCTCAACAGCTTCAACATGACGGTCCTGCAGCGCATCCGCGAGCTCGGGACGCTGCGCACCCTCGGCGCGACGCGCGCGGAGATCGTGCGCACGGTGCTCGTCGAGGCGCTGGTCGTCGGCGCCGCGGGCACGCTGCTGGGGCTGGCCCTCGGGCTGGCGCTGGCGCTGGCGCTGATCGGGGCGATGCGCGGGTTCGGCCTGCCCATCGGCGGCCTGTCGATCGGCGCGGGCGCGGTGATCGCCGCCGTCGTCGTCGGCCTGCTCGTCACCGTGGTCGCCGCCGTGTGGCCGGCCCGGCGCGCCGGGCGCGTCGAGCCGATCCGCGCGGTCCTCGGCGGGCGCGGCGTCCAGCGCCGGCCGTCGCCGGTGCGCGCGCTGGCCGGCGTCGCGCTGCTGGCGCCGGGCCTGATCTTCGGCGGGCGCTTCTGGATCGGCGGCGGCAACACCGGCGGCGCGCTGGCGGCGGTGCTCGGCATCGCGATGACCATGGGGATGTTCGCGGGGATCGCGCTGAGCGCGCCCTACACGGTGATGCCGATCCTGCGGCTGCTGGCCGTCCCGCTGCGCCGGCTGTCGCCGACGGGCGGGCGGCTGGCGATCGACTCGGCCACCGGCAACCCCGTCCGCACCGCGGCGACCGCGGCGGCGCTGACGATCGGGCTGTCGGTGTTCGTGGTCAACAGCGTCTTCACCTCGAGCTTCCTGGGCACGATGCGCGACCAGATCGACCGCGGCTTCGCGCGCGACCTGACCGTCCAGGCGATCGGCGGCGGCCTGAGCACCGGCGAGCAGTACCCGATCGCCCCGGCACTGCGCGAGCAGATCGCGCGGCTGCCGCAGGCCGGCGTGGTCACGCCGGTCCGCGCGCGGTTCGTGCACCTGCCCGGCACGCGCGCCACCGCGGCCAACGGCTTTGCGGTCGCCTTCGACCCCGCCGAGTACGGCGAGGTCGACCGCTCGGAGATCGGCGGCGCCAGCCGCGAGCAGGCGCTGCAGGGGTCGCGCGCGGCGGCGTGATCGTGGCGCCCGGCTACGCGGCCGAGGCCGGCCTGCACGTCGGCGACGTCGTCACGCTCGACACGGCCGGCGGCGGCGCCGTGCGCGCCCCGGTGGTCGGCGAGCTGCGCACGCTGACCGAGTTCGGCGGGATGCTCATGCAGATGTCGCTGCGGACGATGGACCGCGTCTACGGTCCCTCCGACGACGTGCAGCTCGCGATCAAGGCGCGCTCGCCCGACCAGGCGCCCGCGCTGCGGCGCGAGGTCGACGCGATCGTCGACCGCGAGTATCCCAACCTCGAGGTGCTGTCGACCACGCAGCTGCGCCAGCAGCTCGACGACCAGGTCAAGCAGCAGTTCGCGCTGTTCAACGGCATCCTCGTCATCGCGGTGCTCGTCTCGCTGCTGGGCGTCGTCAACACGCTGGCGATGTCGGTCATCGAGCGCACCCGCGAGATCGGCGTGCTGCGCGCGCTGGGCTCGTCGCGCTGGCTGGTGCGCTCGAGCCTGGTCGGCGAGAGCCTGCTGGTGACGATCGCCGGCGCGATCGTCGGGGTACTGTCCGGGCTGGTGATCGGTGTGGCGTGGTTGGCTGGGCTGGACGACGTGCTGCCGGGGATCTCGTTCCGGTTCCCGGTGGGCGCGGCGGCGATCGTCGTCGTCGTGGCGGTGATCCTCGGGGTGCTGGCCGCGGTGCTGCCGGCGCGCCGCGCGGCGCGCGTCGACGTCATCCGCGCGCTCACCTACGAATGACCGCCGCGTTCCGCGGCGCCGACGTCGAGTCGCACCCCCGCATCAGCCGCCGGCGAGTGGTCGTCACCGTGCTGCTGTTCCCCGTCGCGGCCGTGGCCCTGTACCTGCTGCTGCCGCGCCTGGCCGGGCTCGACGACACGTGGGGGCGCGTGCGCGACGGCGACCCGCTGTGGCTGGCGGCGGCGGTCGGGCTGGAGGTGGCGGAGTACGCCTGCTACATCGTGGTGTTTCGGTCCGTGCTGGCACGGCCGCCGTCCTGGCTGGGCCTGCGCGAGTGCGGTCTGATCTCGATCGCCGGCGTCGCGGCGACCCGCGTGCTGGGCGCGGGCGGCGCGGGCGGCATCGCGCTGACCGTGTGGGCGCTGCGGCGCTCGGGCCTGCCCAGTCGGATGGTCGGCACGCGCATGACCGCCTTCATGGTGGTGCTCTACGGGGTGTTCATGATCGCGCTGGTGGTGGGTGGGTTCGGCCTCTACACCGGCCTGCTGCCAGGGCCGGCGCCGTTCGGCCTGACCGTCGTGCCGGCCGTCTTCGGCGCGGCGGTGATCGCCGTCGCGCTGCTGCTGGCGCTCGTGCCGCACGACCTCGCGGCCCGCGACCACGGGCGGCGGCTCGTGCGCTGGCTGGCCGTCGGCTCGGCCACCGTCGGCGACGGCGTGCGCGAGGCGCTGCGGCTGGTCGGTGCGCGCGAGTGGCGGGCGATCGCGGCGGCGGCGGGCTGGTGGGGGTTCGACATCGCGGTGTTGTGGGCCTGCCTGCAGGCGTTCGGCGGGTCGCCGCCGGTCACGGTCGTCGTCATGGCCTACTTCATCGGGATCCTGGGCAACCTGCTGCCGCTGCCGGCCGGCATCAGCGGCGCGATGATCGGCACGCTGATCGGGTTCGGCGTGCCGGGCGGGTTGGCGATCACGGCCGTTGTGGCCCACCGGGCGTTCTCGTACTGGCTGCCGACGCTGCCCGGCATCGCCGCCTACCTGCGGCTGCTGCGCGACGTGCGCGGCTGGGGACCGGGCGGCACGCCGATCTCACTATCGTCTCGGTCGTGACCAGCCCCGCCACCGTCGTCGTCGGCTACGACGGCTCCGCCGCCGCGCGCTGCGCCGTCGCCTACGCCGTGTGGCTGGCCGGCGGCGGGCGCGTGGTGCTCGTCCACGCGCACGAGGCCGCGCCGTCGCGGGCGACGTCACACTGGCGCGAGCTGCTCGACGCCGACCGGGAGGCCGGGCGCCGGGCGATGCTCGAGGCGGCGCCCGAGGAGGTGCCCGCGCTGCGGGACGCCGCCTGGGAGGCGCGCCTGGAGACCGGTGCGCCGGCTCACGCGATCGCGCAGGTCGCGCGCGAGGTCGACGCGGCCGCGATCGTCGTCGGCTCCCGCGGGTTCGTCTCCGGGGTCGACCGCCTCGGCAGCGTGTCGAGCGAGCTCGTGCGCCACGCGGACCGGCCCGTCACGGTCATCCCGCCGGGCGCTGTGAGCGCGGGCTGACGCACGGTGCTGCACCCGGACGGGCGTGCATCGGATCCGCCGGGCGCGTACCGTTGAGCGTATGGCCCAGATGCATGTCGTGATCGCAGGCGGCGGCGTCGCCGCCGTCGAAGCCGCTCTGGCTCTGCGCGACCTGGCGGGCGACCGCGTGTCGATCACGCTCGTCAGCCCGCGACCGGACTTCGTGCTGACGCCGATGGCGGTGGGCGCGCCGTTCTCGGCCGGACATGTCGGCCACCGCCCGCTGGAGACGCTGGCCGCCGAGATCGACGTCGGCGTCGTGGCCGGCGCGGTGACCCGCGTCCGTCGCCACGAGCACACCGTGGAGCTCTCCGACGGCGCCGAGCTGGGCTACGACGTGCTGCTGCTGGCGCCGGGCGCCCGGGCGGTGCCCGCGTACGGGCACGTCCAGACGTTCGCCGCCGATGACGACCCGACCGCGCTGTCGGGCCTGATCGCCGATCTCGAGGAGGGCTGGTCGCACAGCGTGGCGTTCGTCGTGCCGCCGGGGGTGAGCTGGCCGCTGCCCGCCTACGAGCTCGCCCTGCTCACCGCCCGCGACGTCCGCGCGATGGGCATCGACGGCGTGACGATCACGCTGGTCACCCCGGAGGCGCGGCCGCTCGACGTCTTCGGGACGGCGGCGAGCGACGCGGTGGCGGCGATGCTCGACGAGGCCGGGGTGGCCTTCGAGGGCTCGGCCGCGGCCGACGTGCGGCCCGGGGGGCACATCGACCTCGGCGACGGCCGCAGCGTCGAGGCCCGGCGGATCGTGGCGCTGCCGCTGCTCGACGGCCCGCGGATCGCCGGCGTGCCGCGCAACGAGAACGGGTTCATCCCGATCGACGGGCACGCACGGGTCATCGGCACCGAGGACGTCTACGCGGCGGGCGACGGCACGTGGTTCCCGGTCAAGCAGGGCGGGATCGCGACGCAGCAGGCCGACGCCGCGGCCGAGCACATCGCCGCGCGGGCCGGCGCGCCGGTGACGCCCCAGCCGTTTCGCCCGGTCCTGCGCGGTCACCTGCTGACCGGGGCCGACTCGCCGTATCTGCGCCGCGACACCGGCGACCGCCGCGGTGAGACGGCGGACGCCGCGCTGTGGTGGCCGCCGACGAAGGTGGCCGGCCGCTACCTCGGTCCGTGGCTGGTGGAGCGCGAGCCGCGCGCGCACGGCGCGCCCGCGCAGCGGACGATCGACATCGAGGTCCCGCTCGAGCACGACGCGTCCGCCGGCTGAGCCCCGGCCGCCTGTCGATTTGGCGTCGCCGTGCGACGCGCATTCGCCACGCCTGAGCCGCGCAGCACCGTCCGCCTGTCGATTTGGCGTCGCCATGCGACGCGCATCCGCCACCCTCAGCCGCGCAGCGCCGCAGCGCGTTGAGGATGGCCGCGAGGTCGATGACCTCCTGCAGCAGCGCGCCGGCGACCGGGGTGAGCAGCCCCGCCGCGGCAAAGCCCATCGCGCCGATGCTCAGCGCCATGCCGGCGATCACGCTCTCGGTGGCGATCCGCAGCGACCGGCGGCCGATGGTCACGGCGTCGGCGACCCGGTCGATCCGATCGACGGTGATCACCACGTCGGCGGTCTGCGACGACACGTGGCAGCCGGCGGCGCCCAGCGCGATGCCGACGTCGGCGGCGGCGAGCGCGGGCGCGTCGTTGACGCCGTCGCCGACCATCGCCACCGCGCGCAGGTCGGGCCGGTCGTCGAGCGCCTTGACCGTCTCGACCTTGCCCTCGGGCGACTGCTCGGCGTAGACGCGATCGACGCCGAGACGCTCGCCGATCGCCTCCGCGATCGAGCGCCGGTCGCCCGACACCATCGCGATGTGGCGCACGCCGTCGTCGCGCAGCCGGGCCACGGCGCGGGGCGCGTCCGCGCGGATGCGGTCGGCCATGACGATCGTCCCCAGCGCCCTGCCGTCGGCGGCGACGTGGACGCGGGCCAGCCCGGCGTCGGCCGCGTCGTGGGGGCCGACGGTCAGCGGCTCGACGTCGAAGCCCTCGGAGCGCAGCCAGCGCCGTCCGCCGACGCCGACCTGCCGGTCGCCGACCCGGCCGACGATGCCGCGGCCCGGCTCTTCGTGCACGCCGGTGGGAACGGTCAGGGCGATCCCGCGCGCCTGAGCGCCGGCGACGAGCGCGCTGGCGAGCACATGCGGCGACAGCTGGTCCAGGGAGGCGGCCAGGCGCAGGAGCTCCTCGGGGTCGGTGCCGTCGACCCCGACGATGTCGTGGATCTGCGGCTCGCCCTCGGTCAGCGTGCCGGTCTTGTCGAACAGCACGGTCCGCACCCGGCCGAGCGTCTCGATCGCGCCGGCGCCCTTGACGATCACGCCGGTGCGCGCCGCCCGCGACAGGCCGGAGACGAGCGCGATCGGCGCGGCCAGGATCAGCGGGCACGGCGTCGCCACCACCACCACGGCGAGCGCGCGCACCGCGTCGCCGCTGGCCGCCCACGCCGCGCCGGCGATGACCAGCGTGACGGGCAAAAACAGCGCGGCGTAGCGGTCGGCCATCCGCACGAACGGCGCCCGGGACGCCTGCGCGCTCTCGACCAGCCGCACGAGCGCGGCGTACGCGCTCTCCGCCGCCGGGCGCGCGGCGCGCAGGTCGAACGGCGCGCCCGCGTTGGCCGTGCCGCTCAGCACCTCGTCGCCCGCGGACGCGGTGACCGGCAGCGCCTCGCCGGTGAGCGTGCTCGTGTCGATCACCGCATCGCCGGCGACGACGGCGCCGTCGACCGGGACGACCTCGCCGGTGCGCACGACGACGACGTCGCCGACGGCGACCTCGGCCACCGCCACCTCCTCGATGGCGCCGTCGCGGCGGCGATGGGCGACCTTCGGCGCGCGCTCCACCAGCGCGGTCAGCTCGCGCCGCGCGCGGCGTCCCGCGGCCGACTCGATGGCCTGCCCGCCGGAGTACATCAGCGCCACGACCGCGCCGGCCAGGTACTCGCCGAGCACGAGCGCGCCCACCATCGCCACCAGCGCGATCACGTCGACGCCGAGCCGCCGCTGCACGACCAGCACCGTCAGCACGTCGAAGGTGACGGGGACGAGCATCAGCGCCAGCGCGCCCGCGAGCACCGCCTGCGCCGCGTCGCTGTCGCCGGCCAGGTACAGCGCGCCGGCCGCCAGCAGGGCGGCGAGCACGATCGCGGTCATCGTGCGGTCGCGATAGGCGTCGATCCAGCGCGCATGGTCCGGATGATGCCCTGTGCGCGGATGCACCGGGGAGGGCACGTCGCTCCGGCGGCGGCTGTGCCAGGCTCTCGGGCATGGCCCGCGACGACCCGCGTGCGGTGGACATCGCGCTGCGCGACGGCAGCAGCGTCCGCCTGCGCCCGATCCGGGCCGGCGACGAGGCCGCGCTGCTCGCGTTCCTGCAGTCGCTGGACCCCGACGACCGCTACCTGCGCTTCTTCAGCGGCGGCGTGAACCTGCGAGCCGTCGCCGAGGAGGCCGCGCAGGTCGACGATCGCGACCGCTTCGGGCTCGTCGCGGTGGGCGACGACGACCGTACGATCCTCGGCCACGGGTGTGCCGTCCGCGACGCGCCCGGCGCCGTCGAGGCCGAGGTCGCCTTCGCCGTCGACGAGCGCCTGCGCGGCGAGGGCATCGCCACCGCGATGCTCGCGCACCTCGCCCAGGCCGCCGGCGGCGCCGGCGTGCGCTGGCTGACCGCGGTGGTCCTGCCGCGCAACAGCGCCATGATCGAGGTCTTCCGCGAGAGCGGCCTGCGGCCCTCGGTCGAGGCCGCCACCAACGAGCTGCGCGTCCGGATGCCCGCCGCGCTCGGCCCCGAGGCGCTGGAGGCGTTCGACCGCCGCGACGGGAGGCGGCGGCCGCCGCCGTCGCGCACGTGCTCGCCCCGCGCTCGGTGGCGGTGATCGGCGCGTCCGACCGCCAGGGGTCGATCGGCGGCGCGGTGCTGTCCAACCTGGTCGCCGCCGGGTTCACCGGCCGCCTGCACGCGGTCAACCCGCGCCGGCCGGTCGTGGCCGGCATCGAGAGCGTCGCGGCGCTGAGCGACATCGCCGAGCCGGTCGAGCTCGCGGTGATCGCCATCCCGGCTGCGGCGGTCGTCGGCGCCGCGCGGGAGTGCGCGCGCCACGGCGTGCGGGCGCTCGTCGTCATCTCCGATGGCTTCGGCGAGTCGGGCCCCGAAGGGCGCGAGCGCCAGCATGAGCTCGTCACGGTCTGCCGGCGCAGCGGCATGCGCCTCGTGGGGCCCAACTGCCTGGGCGTGATGAGCACCGACCCCGCGGTGCGGCTGAACGCGTCGTTCGCGCCCCAGCATCCGCCCGAGGGCCGCGTCGCGTTCCTCTCGCAGAGCGGCGCGCTGGCCATCGCCGCCGTCGACACCGCGCGCGAGCGCGGTCTCGGCCTGTCGTCGTTCGTGTCGGTGGGCGACAAGGCCGATCTGTCCGGCAACGACTTCCTCGCCTACTGGGAGCGCGACCCGCGCACCGCGGTCGTCCTGCTCTACCTCGAGTCGTTCGGCAACCCCCGCAAGTTCGCGCGCGTCGCCCGCCGCGTCGCGCGCACCAAGCCGATCGTGGTGGTCAAGGGCGGGCGGTCGGCGGCCGGCCTGCAGGCCGCGGGCTCGCACACCGGCGCTCTGCTGTCGGGGTCCGACGCCACGGTGCAGGCGCTGTTCGAACAGGCCGGGGTCATCCCCACCGACACGCTCGGCGAGCTGTTCGACGTCGCCGCGCTGCTCGCCGACCAGCCGCCGCCGGCCGGCCTGCGGGTCGGCATCGTCACCAACGGCGGCGGGCTGGGGATCCTGTGCGCGGACGCGTGCGCGGCGGCCGGGCTCGACGTGGTGGAGCTGCCGGCGGACGTGCAGCGGGGCATCGCGGCGGCGGTCGCCCGCGGCGCCGCGCTGCGCAACCCGATCGACCTGCTCGCCGCCGCCACGCCCGAGGACTTCGAGCACGCGATCGGCGAGATGGCGGACAGCGGCGCGGTCGACGCGGTGATCGCGATCTACGTGCCGCCGATGGTCAGCCAGCCCGCGGCGGTGGCGGCGGCGATCCGCCGCGCCGCCGCTCGCGCCGGCGTGCCGGTGGCCGCGGTGCTGGCGATGGCGCAGGCGCCGTCCGGCGAGCCGGCGGTGGGCGAGGCGCGCGTGCCCACGTTCCGCCTGCCCGAGAACGCCGCGCACGCCGTGGCCCGAGCCGCGCGCTACGGCGCCTGGCGCGCCAGCTCGCCGCAGGACGAGGCCGGGGTGGCCGGGGATGTGGGCGCTGCCGGGACGGTGATCGCCGGCGCGCTCGCGCGGGCGGACGGGTGGCTCGAGCCGGGCGAGATCGCCGCGCTGCTGGACGCCTACGGCATTCCGCGCCCGGCCCAGCGCCTGGTCTCGACCGGTCGCGCGGCCGCGCGGGCGGCGCACGAGATCGGCTTTCCCGTCGCGCTGAAGGCGGTGGCCCCGGGCCTCGTGCACCGCACCGATGCGGGTGCCGTGACCACCGGCCTGTCGAGCACCACCGCGGTGCTGCGCGAGGCGGCGGCCATGCGCGCTCGCGTCGCCGCAGCGGGCCTGGCGCCGTCGGGCTTCCTGGTGCAGGCGATGGCGCCGCCGGGCGTCGAGATGCTCGTCGGCGTCGTGGCCGACCCGACGTTCGGCCCCGTCGTGGCCTGCGCGGCCGGCGGGACGAGCGCCGAGCTGCTGGGCGACAGCGTCGTCCGGCTGACGCCGTTGGGACGCCGCCGGGCCGAAGAGATGATCCGCTCGCTGCGGACGTTCCCGCTGCTGGACGGCTACCGCGGCGCGCCGCGCTGCGACGTCGACGCGCTCGTCGAGCTCGTCGTGCGCCTGGCCGCGCTGGCCGACGCGCATCCGGAGATCGCCGAGCTCGAGTGCAACCCGGTGATCGCCGGGCCCGACGGGGTGCTCGCCGTCGACGCTCGGGCCCGGGTGCGCCCGGCGCCGGTGCGGCTGCCCGAGCCGGCGCTGCGGCCCGCGTAGTGGTTCGTGTCGATGGTTGCGGGACGGGCCACTAGGCTCAGCCGGCGCCGCGCGGCGTGATCAGGACCGGGCAGGCGGCCGCCTCGGCGACCCGGCCGGACACCGTGCCGACCAGCGCGCGGCGGATCGGCCCGTAGCCGCGTGAGCCCATGACGAGCAGGTCGAGCTCGCTGCTGGCCAGCACCAGCTCCTGGACGGTGTTGCCGTCGATCACGTCGAGGTGCGCCTCGACGCCCTCCAGGCCCTCGATCGCCGCGCGGCCCCCGCGCTCGGCCGCCTGGCGCATGTCGTCGCGCAGCTCGGGATAGACCCAGGCGCTCGACCAGCCGTCGACGACCGCGCTGAAGTCGATCACGGTGACGAGGGTCAACGTGGCGTCGTTCTCGCGGGCGATCGCGGTGGCGGCGTCCAGCGCCACCGCCGACTCGGGCTGGTCGTTGAACGCGACGCCGATGCGCGCGAGCGCCGGCGGGTGCTCGCGCAGGCCGGCCGAGGCGACGGCGACCGCGCACGGCGAGTCGTGCAGCACCTGGCGGGTGACCGAGCCGGGGATCACGCGGCCGATGGCGCCCCGATGGGAGCTGCCGACGACGAGCAGGTCCGCGTCGTAGCGGTGCACCTCGTCGTGCAGGCCGGCGCCGGCGGAGTGCGCGCCCCGGGTCTGAAAGCGCGTGTGCGGGCGCTCGCCGAGACGGTCGCGGGCCGCCCGCAGCCGCTCCTCGGCCTGGGCGGCGAGGCCCTCGGCGCCGGGCGCCTCGGGTGGGTGCACGCAGCTGACCACGATCTCGGTCTCCGGGCCGGCGAGCGCGGCGCCGAGCACGAGCGCGTCATGCGCCTGGCTGGACGCGTCGAATCCGATGACGATGGTCTCGAACATGCGGGCAGATGCTACGCGGGTTCGACGATCTCCTCGGCGGCATGCTCCAACGCGCGCGCCACAGGGTCGCAGAGCACCGGGCGCGGGCCGGGCTCAAGGTCCGCGCCGGACGTGCCGAAGCAGGTCTTCCCGCCGTCCATCACCCAAGGAACCCAGTGCACAAGCTCAGCATCGCCGCCGTCCTCGCGCTCGCCGCGCTGCCCGTCTCCGCCACCGTCGCCCAGGCCGCCACGCCGAAGCCCGGGACGTTCACCGCGCCGAAGGGCCAGATCCAGCTCGGCTACGACATGACGTTCAAGGTCGACAAGGGCGGCAAGCGGATCTCCGGGCTCGTCGCCCACGTGCTCGAGACGTGCTCGGGCGAGTCGGTCTCCCAGGTCACCACGGTCGGGCCGGACCTGACGTGGGCGGTCAAGGGCGGCCGGTTCTCGGGCCGGCTGAAGGAGACCGACGGCGACCTGACCCTCTACACGACGCTCGAGGGCCGCTTCACGAGCCCGACCACGGCGCGGGGCATCCTCCGCCAGGAGTCGATCGTCGCCGGCGCGACGTGCGACACCCATGAGCTGAAGTTCACGGCGCGGCGCGGGTAGCGCCCGGACGTTCGGCGAGAGACGTCCGCCGAGCGGACGTCTTTCGCCATACGCGTGGCGTGGCGTCCGTGTGGGCGGGGCGCGCTACGCCGCGTAGCGCTTGACGGCGCGCTCGCGTTTCTTGGCTGCCTCGACCTCGCGGTCCTTGGGCGGCGCCGAGGTCGACAGCGAGGCCAGCAGCCGCCGCGACACGGTGGCGACCTCGTCGACCGCGCGCTCGAAGGCCTCGGCGTTGGCCTGCGACGGCTTCGTGAACCCGCTGATCTTGCGGACGTACTGCAGCGCCGCCGCGCGGACCTCGTCCTCGGTTGCCGGCGGGTCGAAGTTGTAGAGGGTGCGGATGTTGCGGCACATGCGCCCAGGGTAGGCGAGCCGGGCCGCCGCATCGGCCGGGCACCGCGTCACGTGGAGGCGTCCGCGGGGTTGGAGGAACGCACAGGCGGGCGGCGGTCGCCGGGTGGAGCGGGCCAGTGCGCGCGCTAGCGTCCGCGGCCGTTCGATGCTCCGGTCCGATGCACCTTAGATCCGCCCGCGCCATGGGTCGTCCGGCGGGCCGCGTCGGATCAGCCGGCGGGCAGGTGCGCGGTGTCGTTGAACGCCAGCAGCTGCCAGCGGCCGCCGGGCAGGCGCATGACCCGCGAGATCGAGCCGTTGGCCGACAGCAGGAACGCGAACGGCTGGCTGCCGGTGATCTGGCGCAGCACCTCGGCGATCACGCCGGCGTGGGTGACCGCGACCGTCGGCGCGCCGTCGGCGCCGGCGTCGGCGATCGCCTCGATCCCCGCTCGCACGCGCGCCGCGAAGACGTCCGTGGGCTCCGCGCCGGGGATCACGTCCCAGCGCTGCGCGCTCATCATCGCCACGAACTCGGGGTCCGCGGCCGCGCCGCGCGCGTGGATGCCGTGGCCCTCCCACTCGCCGAGGTAGATCTCGTTGAACTGCTCGAGCACGACCGGCGCGATGCCGTGCTCGGCGCCGACCGCGGCGGCGGTCTGCGCGGCGCGGACCAGCGGCGTGGAGAACACGGCGGCGACCGGCTTGCCGGCCAGGCGCCGCGCCACCGCCGCCGCCTGCTCGCGGCCGCGCGCGTTCAGCGGCGGGTCGCTGCGGCCGTTGATGAGACCGTCGGGCGCCGGCGGGTCGGCGGAGCCGTGGCGGACGAGCAGGATGTCGCGCGCCCCAGCGGGCGGGCGCAGTGGACCTTGAAAATCGACCTTCACGCCTCGATGATCGCCAACCCCGGCGGCTCCCGCCACACCCGGAGAACCCGCACATGGAGATGAACCCAGAGACGATCCGCGCGCTGCTTGACGCGTTCGATCGCAGCGACTGGCAGGAGATGACGATCACCGTCGGCGGCGACCGGCTGCACGTGTCGCGCGACGCGTCGTCCAACAGGCTGGCGCCGCCGCCGCCACCACCGCCGGCCGCGGCGCCGGCGGAAGCGGCGCCGGCGACCGCGAGCGCCGTCCCCGCCGAAGCGGCGGCGACCCCCACCGAAGCGGCGCCGGCGGCCCCCAGCGCCCCGCCCACCGAGATCCCCGACGGCGCGACGGTCGACTCGCCCTCGGTCGGCCTGTTCTGGCGCGCGCCCTCACCCGGTGCGCCGCCGTTCGTCGAGGTCGGCCAGGCGGTCTCGGCCGGCGACACCGTCGCCATCGTCGAGGTCATGAAGCTCATGAACCACGTCGTCGCCCCCGTCGACGGCACCGTCGCGGCGATCCTCATCGAGAACGGCGCCCCGGTCGAGTACGGGCAGGCGCTCGTGGTCATCGACCCCGCCGGCTGATGGCCGACGTGTCGGGTCAGGTGACTCTTGCCTCGATCTGGCGTCCGACAGGCGGGGTGAGAGTTGCCTGATTCGGCACTTAGCCGCGTCCTCGTCGCCAACCGCGGCGAGATCGCCGTCCGGGTCATCCGCGCGTGCTTCGACGAGGAGCTCGAGGCGGTCCTCGCCGTCTCCGACGCCGACCGCGACAGCCTCGGCGCGCAGCTCGCCGACCGCACCGTCTGCATCGGCCCGGCCGCGGCCACCGAGAGCTACCTCGACATCGACCGCCTCGTCGCCGCCGCCGTGCTAACCGGCTGCGACGCGCTGCACCCCGGCTACGGCTTCGTCTCCGAGCGCCCCGAGCTGCCGGCCGCCTGCGCGGAGGCCGGCATTGCCTTCGTCGGCCCGTCGGAGGCGGCGATGCGCCGCAGCGGCGACAAGGCGACCGCCCGGGCGCTGGCCCAGGACCTCGGCATCGCGATCGGCGAGGGATCGGGCGTCATCGACGACGTGAACGTGGCCTTCGAGGTCGCCGAGCGCGTCGGGTACCCGATCCTCATCAAGGCGGCCGGCGGGGGCGGGGGCCGCGGCATGCGCCTGGTCGAGCGTCCCGACGACCTCGAGCGCGCGTTCCACTCGGCTGCGGGCGAGGCGCAGCAGGCCTTCGACGACAGCCGGGTCTTCGTCGAGCGCTACGTCCGCCGGGCCCGTCACGTCGAGGTGCAGATCCTCGCCGACGGCCACGGCACGGTCGTGCACCTCGGCACCCGCGACTGCACGCTGCAGCGCCGCTACCAGAAGCTCGTCGAGGAGGCGCCCGCCATCGGCCTGCCCGGCGCGCTGGACCAGGAGATCTGCGCCGCCGCGGTGCGCCTCATCGTGCAGCTCGGCTACACCGGCGCGGCGACCTGCGAGTTCCTCGTCGACACCGAGCGCGCCACCTACGCGTTCCTGGAGATCAACGCCCGCCTGCAGGTCGAGCACCCCGTCACCGAGATGGTCACCGGCATCGACATCGTCCGCGAGCAGCTGCGCATCGCCGGCGGCGCTGCGCTGTCCTTCGCCCAGGACGACGTGCGCATCGCCGGCCACGCGATCGAGGCGCGCATCAACGCCGAGCGGCCCGAGGCCGGCTTCCTGCCCTCGCCCGGCCGCATCGAGCGCTGGGCCGCGCCCGCCGGCGCCGACGTGCGCGTCGACACCGCCTGCTTCCCGGGCTGGACCGTCGCCCCCTACTACGACTCGCTGCTGGCCAAGGTCATCGCCCGCGGCCCGGACCGCGCCCACGCCCTGCGGCGCCTGGGCCACGCGCTGCGCCACCTGCGCGTGGAGGGGGTCGCCACCACCGCCGGCTTCGCGCTCGACGTGCTCGAGCACCCGGACGTCGCCGCCGGGCGCGTCCACACGAAATGGCTGGAGGAGGAGTTCCTGCCCGGCTGGACCCCGAAGGAGGAGGCGGCCTGATGGCGCGCATCGAGTTCATCGACCAGTCCCTACGCGACGGCCAGCAGAGCCTGTGGGGGATGCGCATGCGCGCCGGCCACATCCTGCCGGTCGCCGAGCGCATCGACCGCGCCGGCTACCGCGTCGTCGACCTCACCGGCAGCTCGATGTTCGAGGTCCTCGTCCGCTTCCGCCAGGAGGACCCGTGGCGCGGCCTGGACGCGATCCACGCCGCCTTCCCGCTCACCCCGCTGCGCGCCGGCACCCGCGACAACGGGGTCGTCGGCATGGGCATCACGCCCGACTCGATCATCGAGCTGTGGGTGCAGACGCTGGCCAAGCACGGCATCGGCAGCCTGTGGATCTTCGACTGCCTGCACAACGTCGAGAAGATGCTGAAGGTGGCGAAGATCGCCCGCGCCGCCGGGGTCGCCCCCTCGCCGCAGGTCAACTTCTCCGAGTCGCCGGTCCACACCGACGAGCACTACGCGTCGATCATGGATCGGATGGCCGCGGGCGGCGTGGCCGAGACGATCGTCCTCGGCGACGAGGCCGGCGTCCTCGGCCCCGAGCGCGCGCGCCGCTGGATCCGCCTCATGCAGGAGCACGCGCACGGCGTGCCCCTGGAGATGCACTTCCACGACAAGACGGCGATGGCCGCGCTCAACCACCGCATCGGCGTCGAGGAGGGCGTGACGATCCTGCACACCGCGGTGACGTCGCTGGCCAACGGGCCGTCGATGCCGTCGGTCGAGGTGGCGATCGACAACATGCGCCGCCTCGGCCACGAGGTGACGCTCGACGACACCCACCTGGCCGAGGTCTCCGACCACTTCGCGGCGCTCGCCGTCGAGGAGGGCCACCACCTCGGCGGCCCGGTCGAGTACTCGATGGCGACGATCCAGCAGCAGTTCCCGGGCGGCATGACCGGCACGCTGCGCAACCAGCTCGTCACCCACGGGATGGCCGACCGGCTGCCCGCGGTGCTCGAGGAGGCGATCCGCGTGCGCGCCGAGATGGGCTACCCGATCATGGCCACGCCGTTCTCGCAACTCGTCGGCATCCAGGCGCTGCTGAACGTCGTCCAGGGCGAGCGCTATCTGACGATCCCCGACGAGAACCTCATGTACCTCGCCGGCTGGTACGGGCAGCCGCCGGGCGCGGTCGACCCGCAGCTGGTGGACCGCGCGAGCCAGACCGAGCGCGGCCGTCAGATCTTCGCCAGCGACCCGCCGCAGCCGACGCTGCAGGAGATCCGCCGCCAGTACGGCGAGTCGCTGTCCGACGAGGAGCTGCTGCTGCGCTACCTGATCCCCGGCCCCGACGTCGACGCCATGTACGCCGCCGCCCAGCCGATCGAGCCGATCTACCCGCTGGGCGGACGCAACGGGCTCGGCTGGCTGGGCGACGTGCTGCGCAACGGCGCGGGCCGCGCGATCACCGCGACCCGCGGCGACGTCACCGTGGCGCTGCGGCGCTGAGCGGCTCCGTCACGCCGGTCGCCGCGCCCTCGGCCAGGTAGTCCTTGACGACCTTGCCGTAGCCGAGGTCGAAGTCGAACACGCCGAACCACCCCTGCAGGATCCGCGTGGGAGCCAGCAGGTGCCACGGGTCGACCGGCGAGCGCGCATCCATGGTCACCGACGCGCGGCCCGTCCACAGCTTCGGCGTGCCGTCGGCGCTGCGGTTCAGCGGCGCCTCGACGTCGAGGCGCACGAGCTGGGCCACCGACGGCGGCCCGGGCTCGGCGTTGGGGATCACGCGCGTGGAGAGCACCGGCAGCTCCTCGAGGCCGGCCGGATCGAAGAGCTGGTCGCAGGCGATCGCCATCGTCATGATCCGCTGCCCGCGCGGGCGCTCGACGGTGAACAGCATCTGCTCGCCGAACGGCTGGCCAGCGCCGCCGCTGGAACGCTCCATGACCGCGAGCTTCTTCGCGTAGCCCCAGATCTCGCGCCCGGCCACCAGCGGGATCTCGTTGTCGGTGAAGATGAACGGCTGGTAGAGATAGGTCTGGCCGTCGAGGTCGGCGCGGATCATCACGTAGGCCTCGTGGTAGGGGCCGAACGCCGAGAACGGGATCCAGCGCCCCCAGGCGATGCAGACGGGCGTCGCGTCGGTGGGCGTCATCCCCGGCGGCAGTAGCGCCTCCACGCCGGCCGGATCGGCCTCGTAGGCGACGAAGATGTCCTCCACGCCCCGGTAGGTGTACGGCGGCGGCGGATACGCGACGCCGGGGCCGATCGGCAGCGAGAACGACGCGTTGAAGGCGGCCTGATCCATGCGAGCTCCTTGGGGGATTGCGCTGGCGGCCAGCATCGCGCGCCCCCCGCTCGTGCGCACGCGCGGGGCCCGGCCGGCGTTGGAGGAACCGCGAGAGCGGCGGCGCCGGCGCCTCCAGCCCACGGCCGCGGCTTGGCAGTCTCGCAGGCCCAAGCGACAAGGAGGCGACGGATGGAGCTGATCCACGAGTTCACGTTCACCGCCGACCTGAAGGCGCCGGTCGCGGTCGGCCCCGGGCCGTTCGGCGACCGCAACATCTTCGAGGTCACCGGTGGACAGGTCACGGGCGAGCGCATCCACGGCACGATGGGCACCGGCGGAGCGGACTGGATCCTGGCCGGCTCCGACGGCTACGGGCGCCTCGACGTCCGCGCCACGCTGCACACGCACGACGGCGCGGCGATCTACGTGCAGTACTTCGGCGTGATCGAGTACACGGAGGCGATCCTGGCCGCGGTCGGCGGCGAGCGCGACAGCGAGTTCGGCGACAGCTACTTCCGCACCGCGCCGCGCCTGGAGACCGGCGACGAGCGCTACGCCTGGGTCAACCAGACGCTGTTCGTCGCCGACGGGCGCGTGATGGTCGGCCCGGCCGTCGAGTACCGGGTCCATCGCGTCACGTGATCGCTGTGCGCAGTTGGTGTTTCTCCAAACACGGCCTCCGGAGCCGCGTCCGGGTCTGTCAGACCATCCTTACGCTTGCCGCGGCACAGGGTCGCGATTGCGCGACCCAGGGTCCGCAATCCCAGGAGGAAGGAGGAGGTCCGTCATGAAAGACGATCACGCCAGGAGGCGCTGGTCGCGTGTCCTCGTCGCAGCGCTGGCCTGCTGCGCGCTGTTGGTGGGACTGGCCGCGTGCGGGGGGGACAACGGCAGCACGAGCACGTCGGCGACCGCCGCCGGCACCAGCACCGCCGCGGCGCCGGCGACGACGCCGCAGGAGCAGGGCAATGCCGCGGACACGGCGAACAACCAGCCGGAGAAGCAGGCGACCGGCACGCCGGTCAAGACGATGACGATCACGTCCCTGGACTCTCAGGGCCCGGTGTATCCGAACATCGCCAACACGGCGGAGTACTTCGAGAAGTGGGTCAACCAGCACGGCGGCATCGGCGGCCGGCCGCTGCAGGTCGACGTGTGCGACGAGCACGGCAAGCCCAACGACGCCGCGGCGTGCGCGCGCAAGGCGGTCAGCGACAACGTGGTGGCCGTCGTCGGGTCGTTCTCGTTCCTGGGCACGAACATCATGCCGGCGCTCGAGAAGGCGGGCATCGCCAACTTCGGCGAGTGCTGCCCGATCACGCCGCCGGAGTGGACGGCCAGCAACTCGTTCCCGATGGGCAACCAGCCGTTGTACGCGGTGGGCTTCACCAAGTGGGCCATGGAGGAGGAGCACTGCGAGACGACCAATGCGGTGATCATCGACGGCGCCCAGGGCTTCCTGCCGCCGATGGAGAACTCCATGAAGGCCTACGGCAAGAAGTTCAACAAGGTGATCATCTTGCCACCAACCAGTCAGGACTACACACCACAAGTGGCGGAGGCGACGAGCGGCAATGCCGACTGCGTGTTCGCGGTCGTCTCCGAGACCCCGTTCGTCGCGTTCAACCAGGCGTGGGTGCAGTCCGGCACGAAGGCTCGCCTGTTCGGCCCGCAGGGCAACCTCGACAACGTGTCGATCAAGGGCCTGGGCAACGCGCTCGACGGCAGCATCATCAGCGGCATGTACCCGGACCTGGCCACGGCGCCGTGGGCCGTGTACCGGCAGGTGCTCAAGGACAACAACGCCCCCTCCGACGTCGACTTCAACTCGCTGGGTGGCATGGGCACGTGGGCGGCCTACACCGGCTTCAAGCAGGTCGCCGAGGCCATCCCCGGCGGGGCCGACTCGATCGACGCCGCGTCGTTCATGAAGCAGGCGGCCGAGACCACGAACCTCGACACGAAGGGCATGGTCCCGGTGCTCGACTTCACCAAGGAGTGGACCGAGTATCCGGACTACCGCCGGCTGTTCAACCGCACCGTGGTGTTCAGCACGATCAAGGACGGCAAGGTCGTTCCGCTGACGACCGACTTCCAGGACGTCGGCGAGCTGGCCTTGGGCAAGAAGCCCGCGCAGTAGGCAGGTGACCGGTGCGCCGGCTCCGGGCCGCCGTGGCCCGGAGCCGGTGACCGATCTCGTGGTGTCCAACGACAGAGCCCTGAGGAGCACACACAACAGTGGAAGAGGTCATTCGGTTCGCCCTCCTCGGCTTCGGCATCGGAGCGCTGTACGCGCTCGGATCGCAGGGTCTCATCGTCATCTATCGCGGCTCGGGCGTCCTGAACTTCGCGATGGGCGCCATCGGCATGGCCGGCGTCTTCGTGCAGTGGGACCTGCACACGAACGCCGGCTGGGCGTTCATCCCCTCCGCCATCGCCGGCATCTTGTTCGCCGCGCTGATCGGCGCGCTCATGCAGATCTTCCTGATGCGGCCGCTGCGGCGCTCGGCGCCGCTGGTGCGCATCATCGCCACCCTCGGCGTGCTGATCACGCTCCAGGCGATCGCGGTCCTGCGCTACGGCTCGACCCCGCGCTTCGTCCTGCCCCAGCTGCCGACCGACATCGTCACGTTCGGCGGCTCGGTCACGATCACCGTCGACCGGCTGATCCTGCTGGGGATCGCCGTCGGCCTGACCGTCGTGCTGTGGGCGCTGTATCGCTTCACCAAGTTCGGCCTGGCCACCACCGCGGTGGCCGAGAACGAGCGCGCCGCGGCGGCGATCGGCTGGTCGCCGGACCGCATCGCGGTGGCCAACTGGATCCTGGGCTCGGCCCTGGCCGCGCTGGCCGCGATCCTGATCGCGCCGATCGTCACGCTGCAGGTGACGGTCATGACGAACCTCATCCTCGCGGCGATCGCCGCCGCGCTGGTCGCGCAGTTCCGCTCGTTCCCGATCGCGCTGGTCGCCGGCCTGGCCATCGGCATCGTCCAGACCGAGCTGAACCGCTACGTCGACCAGCCCGGGTTCGGCGACTCCGTGCCGTTCATCGTCATCGTGATCGTGCTCGTGGTCACCGGGCAGGCGCTGCCGCTGCGCGACTACTTCCTGCAGCGCCTGCCGTCGATCGGGAGCGGGCGCAAGAGCTGGGGCGGCATCGCGCTCGGCGTGGCCGTCACGGTGTTCCTGCTCGCGGTCCTCAACGACCAGTGGACCGACTCGATCACGATCACGCTGTGCGTGGCGTTCATCCTGCTGTCGATCGTCGTCGTCACCGGCTACGCCGGCCAGCTCTCGCTCGCCCAGTACGCGATCGGCGGCTTCGGCGCCTGGGTGGCGGGCCGGCTCGTCGCCACCCAGGGCATCCCGTTCTGGCTGGGGCTGGTGATCGGCGTGGTCGCCACCGTCCCGCTGGGGGTGCTGTTCGCCGTGCCGGCGGTCCGCACACGCGGGATCAACCTCGCGGTCGTCACGCTCGGCCTGGGCACCGCGATGGAGCTCATGCTGTTCCGCAACCCCGCCTACACCGGCGGCATCCAGGGCACGCAGGTCGGCGACGCCAAGCTGTTCGGCTGGGACATCAACTCGATCACCCACCCGACCCGCTACGGCATCTTCGTCCTCGCGCTGTTCGTCGTCTGCACGCTGATCGTGTGCAACATCCGCCGTGGGCGCAGCGGCCGGCGGCTGATCGCCGTGCGCACGAACGAGCGGGCCGCCGCGGCGCTGGGCATCAGCGTCCCGGGCGCGAAGCTGTACGCGTTCGGGGTGTCGGCGGGCATCGCCGCGCTCGGCGGCATCCTGCTCGTCTTCCGCCTGACCAGCATCGACTACACGCAGTTCACGAACTTCACGTCGATCACCGACGTCGGCCTCGCACTGCTGGGCGGCATCGGCTACGTCGTGGGACCGGTCATCGGCGCCACCCTCACCGGCGGCGGCCTCAACCAGCAGATCCTGACCTCGATCTTCTCCGACTCGGTGGGCAAGTACATCGACCTGATCGGCGGCGTCAGCATCCTGATCATCGTCCTGCTCAACCAGAACGGCATCGCCAAGGAGTGGATCGCGCAGGTCAACTTCGCCCGCAAGAAGCTGTTCGCGAACGTGCCGCTCCTGCGTCCGCGCCGGGCGCCGCAGCGCGTGCTGCCCGACCGCGCCGTGGTGCCGGTGACGCCGTGCACGCTTGAGGTGCGCGACGTGACCGTCAAGTACGGCGCCACCGTCGCGGTCAGCTCGGCGTCGCTGACCGTCCTGCCCGGGCAGATCACCGGGCTCATCGGCCCCAACGGCGCCGGCAAGACGACGCTGATCGACGCGGTCACCGGGTTCACGCGCATGGGCGGCCAGCTGCACCTCGACGGTCGCGACATCACGCACTGGTCGGCGACCCGCCGGTCGCGGGCGGGGATCGGGCGGTCGTTCCAGTCGCTCGAGCTCTTCGAGGACTCGACGGTCATCGACAACCTGCGCGTCGCCTCCGACCCGCGCGACTCGGCCTCCTACATCCGCGACCTCGTGTGGCCGGTGAACCCGAAGCTGCCGGGGGAGGTCATCAGCGCCATCAAGGAGTTCGGGCTGCAGGACGATCTCGACCGCAACGTCGAGGACCTCTCCTACGGCAAGCGGCGGCTGCTGGCCATCGCCCGCGCGGTGGCGACGCAGCCGAGCGTGCTGCTGCTCGACGAGCCGGCCGCGGGCCTCGGCGACGCCGAGACCTCGGAGCTCGCCCACCTCGTGCGGCGGCTGGCCGACGACTGGGGGATGGCGGTCCTGCTCGTCGAGCACGACATGGACTTCGTCATGTCGGTGTGCGACGAGATCGTGGTCCTCGACTTCGGGCGCCAGATCGCCGAGGGCACGCCGGACGTGATCCGGCGCGACCCGAGCGTGATCGCCGCCTACCTGGGCGAGGACGAGTCGGAGACCGCCGGGGTCGGCACGGGCGACCGGGGAACGGGAACGGGGGTGGTCGAATGAGCACGGTCGTCGCGACGAAGGGCCTGGCGGCCGGCTACGGCGGCCAGCCGGTCATCCACGACGTGGAGCTCGAGGTCAACGCGGGCGAGGTGGTCTGCCTGCTCGGCCCCAACGGCGCGGGCAAGACGACGACGATGCTGGCGCTGAGCGGCGAGCTGCCGCTGCTGGCCGGCGAGGTGCTCTTCGACGGCGCCCCGACGAAGGCGCCGCTGCACCGCCGCGCCCGCAGCGGGCTGTCCTACGTCACCGAGGAGCGCTCGGTGTTCAAGGGCATGTCCGCCCGCGACAACCTGCGCTGCGCGGGCGTGACGCCGGTGGACGCGATCGCGCTGTTCCCCGAGCTCGAGAAGTGCATGGGCACCCGCGGCGGCCTGCTGTCGGGCGGCGAGCAGCAGATGCTCACGCTCGCGCGCGCGCTGTGCCGCCAGCCGCGGGTGCTGCTGGCCGACGAGCTGTCGCTCGGCCTCGCCCCGCTGGTCGTCGACCGCCTGCTGGCCGCCGTGCGCCGGGCGGCGACCGAGCGCGGCACCGGCGCGCTGATCGTCGAGCAGCACGCGCGCAAGGCGCTGCGCTACGCCGATCGCGTCTACGTGATGAGCCGCGGGCGCCTGGCGATGGCGCTCTCGGCCGGCGAGGCGCAGGCGCGGCTGGGCGAGATCGAGGCGACCTACCTCTCCGCCGAGGCCGTCGCCCAGGCGCGGCCGGGGGCCAAGCCTCAGCCGCCGGTCTGACCGGCGCGCGGCCCCGCGCGTCAGACGACGGCGGCGAGGACCGCGGCCTCGGTGTCCAGCGCGCTCCAGTCGTCGTGGCGCCCGTGGTGGTAGGGGGCGAACACGTCGGCCGGCGTGGTCGCCACCGCCTCGCAGCTCGCGATCAGGTCGCACTCGACGAACCGCGCGCCGACCACCGAGACGACCGGCAGCTCGTCGAGCGGATCGTGGACCGTCCCGCGCAGCGTCACCGAGCCGCTGCCCTCGCGGGCGGCGACGGCGTGCACGTCGAAGCGCGCGCGGGTGAGGATGGCGTCCTCCTGCAGCCCGATGCCGTCCGCGGACGGGCGCGCCTTGAAGTTGAAGTTGTACCCGGTGGCCTCGAACGCGCCGGCGTCCTTGGGCAGCGTGGCGTGCAGCTCGATCAGGCGCGTGCCGTGGCGGTCGACGTAGCCGGTGAAGACGTCGCCGTGCTTGTAGACGTTGCTCGTGGCGAGCTTCTTGGGCTCGCCGAACAGGTCGCGCCCGTAGATCGTCGGGATGTCGCCGTCCATGTACATGGCGAGCACGTAGTCGCCGTCGATGCCGTCGTGGCGCGCCGCGACGTAGATCGCGCCGCCGAAGAAGTCACCGACGCAGTTGGACTGCCAGCGTCCGACCATCGCGGTGATGCGCGGCTCGTCCGCCGGCTCCAGCGGCGGCGGCAGGATGTGCGCGACCACGGCCGGATCGGTCAGGAAGTCGACGGACAGCATCTCCCCGTTGACGAACCGGGGGTGGCTGAGCGCGTGCTCGATCTTGGCGATCTCGTCCGGCTGCTTGACGAAGCCCATTGGTGCCTCCTGGCTGGCGGGAACGGGGCTCCGCGCACGCTAGACCGGTCCTTCGTGCGCGCGTGCGCGCGAGCGCCCCCGCGTTGGAGAACCCACAGCGCGCCCGTCCCGACGCGCGGTCGCCGGGCCCGACCACGCGATTTCGTTGTAGGGCGACTACAACGGCGCGGCGGAGTGTCGGCCGCTGGGTACGACGACGAACCGGAGATCGGGGCGTAGATTGTCAGACCGTGAGTGTCGAAGCGCGACTTGCGGCACCCGCCACAGCGCCGGCCGGATCAGGAGGAGGATCCATGAGGAGGGGCATCCTGTGACCACCATCGTGCGCCCACGGGTCAGGGCGACCCACAGCGAGCCGGCGGCCGAGCCCGCCGGCCATGCCGGCAGCGCCAGCCTGCGCCGCGCGCTGGCCGCGTTCTCCCGCGTCGCCGCGGCAGCGGACGGCGCCGCCGACCTCGACGCGCTGCTGCACGTCGTCGCCCGCCACATCTGCGACCTCGTGGGCGTCGAGCGCTGCTCGATCCACCTGCGCGACGAGAAGGCCGGGCTCTACATCGGCTGCGTCTGCTACGCGGGCGAGCCGACCCGCGACGCCGACATCAAGCGCTCCCGCGTCGGCGGCCCGTCGGACCGGCTGATCCTGGAGCTGCTGCGCACGAAGCGCCCGGTGATCGTCGACAACGCCCTCCAGGACCCGCGGATCATCAAGTCCACCGTCCGCTTCTGGAAGATCCACGCGATCATGGCCGTCCCGATGATCTTCCGCGACGAGGTCATCGGCGTGATCTTCCTCGACGACATGTGCGGCCCGCACGTGTTCACGGCCGAGGACGCCGAGATCGCCTCGACGTTCGGCGATCTGGCCGCGGTCTCGATCATGCACGCCCAGGCGCGCGCCGAGCTGCGCGCCCAGATCGACGCCGGCCAGCGTCACGTCAACGCGCTGCGGCGCTCCAGCGTCGTCGACGAGCGGCTCAGCGATCTCGTGCTCGGCGGCGCGACGCTGCAGGAGCTGCTCGACCAGCTGGCCGAGCTGCTGGTCAAGCCGTGCGCGGTCTTCGACGCCGACAACACCCGGCTGGCGACCGCGGCGCCGTCGGGCACCGACGACGGCATCGCCCCGCGCCTGCTCGAGCCGCCCTCCGTCGAGCGGACCGAGGTCCGCGACGCCCTGGCCGCCCACGACGGCAGCCGGGCGTTCGTCGTCGGGCCGCTGCCGCTGGCCGGGGTCATGCACCGCCACGTCGTCGCCCCGATCATCGTCGGATCGGAGACGTGGGGGCGCCTGGTGGTCATGGAGCACAAGTCGCGCTTCGTCGGCGGCGACATGCTCACCCTGCGGCGGGCGGCGACGCTGATCGCGCTGCAGGTCGGCGCCGAGCGCCAGGCGATGGAGGCCGACTGGGACGCGGGCGCGTCGCTGGCCGCCGAGGTGCTCGGCGGCTGCTGCGAGGAGACGGTCCTGCGCCGCCGCGCCGAGCGCATCGGCTTCCGGCTCGGGGCGCCGCGCGCGGTGATGCTGATCGGTCCGCGGTCGCGGTCGGGCTCGGCCACGCTCGACTTCCGGGCGGTCGCCGCGGCACTGCGCAAGGTCGCTCCCGGCCTGGTCGTCCACGCGACGGCGGTCGCCGGCGGCGTGGCGGTGCTGGCGCAGCAGCCGCCTGAGCACGACGAGGCCGCCTTCACGACGCAGCTGAAGGCGACCCTGGCCGAGGTGTGCGCGCAGCTGCCACGCGGGGAGCGGCTCGTCGCCGGCGTGGGGCCGGTGCGCTGCGAGCGCGACGGCTACCGCAGCAGCTACGGCGAGGCGCGCCAGGTGGTGGAGTGCATCCGCCGCCACTCGCCCGCGGGCGGGCCGGCCGTGTTCTCGTCGGCCGACCTCGGCGCCGGCGCGCTGTTCCTGGCCACGTCGGACGCCGAGCTGGTCGCCGCGTCGGCCGAGGAGACGTTCGGCACGCTGGTCGACGACCCGTCCAAGGCCGACCTGCTCACGACGCTGTGCTCGTTCTTCGACAACATGGCGTCGATCCGCCGCTGCGCCGCGTGCCTGGACGTGCACGAGAACACGATCCGCTACCGGCTGGCGCGCATCGAGGATCTCACCGGCCTGGCCGTCACGCACGACCCCGACGCCCAGCTGCGCGTCCGCATGGCGCTGCTCGTGCTGCTGCTGCAGGGACGGCTGCCGGAGCCGGCCGGCAGCGCGCCGGCGGACGCCGCGCCCCGCGCGCTCGAGGTGGTCCACCAGGCGGTTGGGGGTTCGCACAAGACGCCGCGGCGCCGCGCCGACGCGGCCGGGCGCAGTGCATCATCCTCGCGCACGTCAACGCCGTACCCGAACTGGAGGTGTTCGTGCGCGAGGTCTTCCTCGTCGGTGTCGGGGCGACCGGGTTCGGGCGTTCTGGGCGATCCGAAGAGGAGCTCGGCCGAGGCGGCCGCTGCCGCGCTGGCGGATGCCGGGCTGACCGCGCACGACGTGGGCGCGGTGGCGCTCGGCATCAGCGACGCGGCGCAGCGCAGCGGCCTGCCCGACCTCGGGCTGGGGGACGCGCACGTCGCGCAGGTGGGGCGGCCGGCGGCCTGGGCGTCGCGGGCGATGCAGATGGCGTGGCAGACGGTGGCCGGCGGCGAGTACGACGTCGTGCTGTGCGTCGGGGCCGAGCGGCTCGGGCTGGGCGGGGAGGGAGTCGAAGCAAACGGCGGGCTCCCGGCGCAGGTCGCCGCGGCGCTGCGGTACATGGACTCCAGCGGCGCCACGGAGCGGCATCTCGCGCGCGTCGCCGCCAAGAACCGCTCGCTGGGCGCCGACAACCCGCGCGCGCTGCTGGCGACGCGCGTCGACGCGGAGACCGTGCTCGGCAGCGAGCTGCTCGAGTGGCCGCTGCGGCGGCTGATGGTGGCCGGCAGCGCCGACGGCGCCGCGGCGGCGGTGTTCGCCTGGCCCGGTGCGCCGGCGCCGCGGCAGCCATGCGGCGCGCGTGCGGGCGTCGGTGCTGCTGGGCGACGGGGACGTGGGCGCGGCGGTCTCGCGGGCGGCCGCGCTCGCCTACCAGACCGCGGGCCTGGGACCGGAGGACATGGACCTGGCCGAGGTCGACGACGACACCGCGGCGGGGGAGATGGCGGCCTACGAGGCGCTGCAGTTCGCGCCGCACGGCCAGGGTCCGGAGCTGGTGGAGAGCGGGTTCACCGCGCTGGGCGGGGTGCTGCCGGTCAACACGAGCGGCGGGCTGCTGGCCCAGGGCGAGGCGGTCGGCGCGTCGGGGATCGCGCAGATCTGCGAGATCGCGTGGCAGCTGCGCGGCGAGGCGGGCTGCCGCCAGGTGTCGGGCGCGCGGGTCGGGCTGGCGCTCAGCGAGCGGCGGGCCCCCGACCGGCTGCCGCTCGTGTCGCTGATGATCCTCAGCGGCGGCTGACCGCGCCGCGGTCTCGTCCGTTGGGGAAACCACACAACGCGCCGGCCCCGCGCCCTGCCGGGTCCCGGCCGCGCGTGCGACGCTCAGGCCATGGCCGGGGTGCTCAACACCGAGACCCAGACGCTGCCCGAGCTGCTGCGCACGCGCGGCCGAGGCTCGGCGATGCCCGCTTCGTGCGCGACCAGCGCGTGGCGTGGTCCTACGCCGAGCTCCACCACCGCGTGACCGAGATCGCCGCGGGCTGCGCGCGGCCGGCGTCCAGCGCGGCGACGTCGTCGGCGTCGTCCTGCGCAACGGGCCCGAGTACCTCGAGGCCTGGTGGGCGATCCTCTGGCTCGGCGCGGTCTTCAACCCGGTCAACCCCGACCTCACGGCCCGCGAGGCGCTGGCCATCCTCGAGGACTCGGGCGCGAGCACGATCGTCTGCGAGGCGGCGCGCGCCGCGGACTTCGAGGCGGCCCGCGCGCAGCTGCCGGCGCTGCGCGAGGTCATCGGCGTCGACCAGCAGGCCAGCGACCCGCTGGCCGCGCTGCGCGCCCACGGGACCGTCCCCGAGGAGGCCGGCGTCGCGGCGGGCGACCTCATGTCGCTCGTCTACACGTCGGGCACGACCGGCCGGCCGAAGGGCGCGATGCTCAGCCACCGCAACTTCCTGTCGGACACGCGCATGCTCGCCGAGCTCGTCCCCGTCGTGCGCGGCGACGTCCTCGGCATGGTCCTGCCGCTGTTCCACGTCAACGCCCAGCTCGTGACCACGGTGATGCCGATGGTCGTCGGCGCCCAGGTGGCGATGGAGCGCTTCTCGGCCTCCGCGTTCTGGGACACGGTCGCGCGCTTCGAGCCGGTCACGTTCTCGGCGGTGCCGACCATGCTCGCCGCGCTCCTGCACGCGCCCGGCGCCGACGAGGCCGAGACGAACACCGTGCGCTTCGTCGTCTGCGGCGCCGCACCGCTGTCGCCGGCGCTGTTCGAGCGCTTCGAGGCGAAGTTCGGCATCGCGATCCTCGAGGGCTACGGCCTGACCGAGGGCTCGTGCACCTCGACGCTCAACCCGTTCCCCGGGCCGCGCAAGATCGGCTCGATCGGGCTGCCGGTCCGCGGCCAGGACGTCGAGATCCGCGACGAGGCGGGTCGGGTCGCCGCGACCGGCGAGCCGGGCGAGGTGTGCGTGCGCGGGCCCAACGTCATGCAGGGCTACCTCAACCGGCCCGACGCCACCGCCGAGGCGCTGCGCGACGGCTGGCTGCACACCGGCGACGTCGGCTACCGCGACGCGGACGGCTACATCTTCCTCGTCGACCGCAAGAAGGACATGATCATCCGCGGCGGCGAGAACATCTACCCGCGCGAGATCGAGGACGTCCTGCTCGAGCACGACGGCGTCCAGGCCGCCGCCGTGGTGGGCCGCCCCGATCCGGTACGCGGCGAGGAGGTGCACGCGGTCGTCGTGCTCGCCGCCGGGGCGGACCTCGGCGCGGTCGAGCGCCACTGCCGCGAGCGCCTGGCGGCGTTCAAGGTGCCGTCGAGCTGGGAGGTCGTCGACGACCTGCCCAAGACCTCGACGGGCAAGATCGACAAGAAGCCGCTGCGCGACCGGGTCCGCCGGCGGCGCCGGCGTGAGAGGAGGCGACGACGATGGGCATCCTGGACGGCAAGGCGGTGCTGATCACCGGCGCGGCCAGCGGCATCGGCGAGGCGACCGCCCGCGAGGCGCGGGCGGAGGGCGCACGGCTGCTGCTGTCCGATGTCGACGCGGAGCGCGGCGGCGCGCTGGCCGCAGAGCTCGGCGAGGCGACGTTCGCGGCCTGCGACGTCACCGACGAGGCGCAGGTCGAGACGCTCGTGGCCACCGCGCGGCGCGAGCTCGGCGGCCTCGACGGCGCGTTCAACTGCGCCGGCATCCTCGGCACGATCGGGATGACCGCCGACACGCGCTTCGAGGACTTCAAGCGCATCTGCGACGTCGACTTAAACGGCGTGTTCCTGTGCACCAAGCACGAGCTGCGCGCCCTGCTGGAGACCGGCGGCGGGTCGATCGTCAACATGGCCTCGGCGGCCGGGCTGATCGGCTGGCCCGGCGCGGTCGGCTACGTCGCCGCCAAGCACGGCGTCGTCGGGCTGTCGAAGGCGGCCGCGCTCGAGTACGCGACCCAGGGCATCCGGGTCAACGCGGTCTGCCCGTCGTACACCGAGACGCCGATGGTCTCCGACCTCTTCGAGAACCTCCTCGGGGGCGACCCGGCGGCCGTCGAGGCGGCGCGGGCCAACCATCCGATCGGCCGGTTCGCCCAGCCGCCCGAGATCGCCGCGGCCTGCGTCTGGCTGCTCTCCGACAAGGCGTCGTTCGTGACCGGCACGGCGCTGAGCGTGGACGGCGGCTACACCGCGCCGTGACAGACGTCCCATCCACCCTGCGCGCCGACTCTCCTCCCGCGCGCGGGTGGGTGGGATCCTTGGTGAATCCTCCAAGCCGGCGGCTGGCGGCGCGGCGCCGCGCCTCGGGCGATGGGACACCATCGGGACAAACGGTGAAGGGGCGAATGGCATGAAGGCGGCGGTCTTCCAGGGCATCAAGGACATCCGGGTCGAGGAGGTCGACGACCCGCACGCGGGTCCCGAGGACGTGGTGGTGGCGGTCAGCATGTGCGGCATCTGCGGCTCGGACCTGCACACCTACGAGCACGGCTCGTTCGTCGCGCCCGGTCAGATCATGGGCCACGAGTTCTCCGGAGAGGTGGTCGAGGCCGGCGACCAGGTCAGCGGCCTGCAGGTCGGCGACCGGGTGACCGCCTTGCCGCTGGTCCCCTGCGGCGACTGCCCGCGCTGCCTGGAGGGCCGCTACAACCTGTGCGCGTCCGCGTGGACGACCGGCCTCGCCTACGGCCGGCCCGGCGCGTTCGCCCAGCGCATCCACATCCCGAACGCGGTCCTGGGCCGCAACGTCTTCAAGCTGCCCGACGGCATGTCCGACGAGGAGGGCGCCACCGTCGAGCCGCTCGCGGTCGCCGTCCACGCGGTGCGCCTGGCGGGCGCGGTGGAGGGCCGGACCGCGCTGGTCCTCGGCCTGGGCACGATCGGCCAGCAGGTCGTCCAGGTCCTGCGCGCCTACGGGGCACGCCGGGTCGTCGGCATCGACCTGTCCGAGCTGCGCCTGCGCGCGGCCGCCACGCTCGGGGCCGACGCCGTCGACGGCGCCGCCGGCATCGAGCAGGCCATCGACGCCGCGCTCAGCGAGGGCGAGGAGATCGACGTCGTCTTCGAGTGCTCCGGCGTGCCGAAACTCGCCGACGCCGCGCTCGACACGATCAAGGCCGGCGGCGCGATCGTCGTGCTCGCCCTCTACGACGACCCGATCACGTTCAACCCGACCGCGCTCGTGCAGAAGGAGATCCGCCTGCAGGGCAGCATCGCCTACACGAGCGACGACTTCGGCGAAGCGGTCGCGCTGCTGTCGAGCGGGCGCGCCCAGGCCGACCCGCTCATCACCCACCGTCTCGCGCTCGACGACGTGATGGAGGCGTTCGAGACGCAGATGAGCAAGGACGAGTCGCTGAAGGTCGTCGTGACGCCGACGGCGCGCTCGTGACCGACCGCGACGCCTTCCACCAGCACCCGTTCAGCCTGCCGGCGGGCGCGACCGAGATCGTGCTCGTGCGCCATGGCGCGTCCGAGGCGGCGATGGAGGGGACGGCGTTCCCGCTCGTCGACGGCCGCAGCGACCCCGCGCTGTCGGACACCGGCCTGACGCAGGCGCGCGAGGTCGCCCGCCGCCTCGCGCACGAGGCGTTCGCCGGCCTGTTCGTCTCGCCGCTGCGGCGCACCCACCAGACCGCGGCGCCGATCGCGCAGGCCCTCGGGCTCGAGCCGCAGGTGATCGCGGAGCTCACCGAGGTCGGCCTCGGCGAGTTCGAGGGCGGCCAGTACCGCATCCGCGTCGCCCGCGGCGATCCGATCATCAAGCAGGTCTTCGCCCAGGAGCGCTGGGACGCGATCCCCGGCGGCGAGCCGCGGGCGCAGTTCGCCCCGCGCGTGCGGCGGGCGGTCGAGCAGATCGTCGCGCGCACCGGGCCCGACGCGGTCGCGGTGGCGATCGCGCACGGCGCGGTCATCGGCGAGCTGTGCGCGCAGGCGTCCGCGAGCCGCCCGTTCGCGTTCGTGCACGCCGACAACTGCTCGATCTCGCGCCTGGTCGTGCAGGCCGACGGCCGCTGGCTGCTGCGCTCGTTCAACGACATCGCCCATCTCACCCATCCCACCGGTCCCGCCGGCTGAAAGGAGCATGGATGCCCGCGCTGCTCGTCCACGGCAACCCCGACACCGCCCACCTGTGGGATCGGGTCGTCGAGCATCTCGGCGGCTACGGCCAGGAGATCGTCGCCGTCGACCTGCCCGGGTTCGCCGACCCCGTCGCCGACCACTATCCCGCCACGAAGGAGACCTACGTCGACTGGCTGGTCGCGCAGCTCGAGGCGCTGCGCGACCGCGGCGGCCCGGTCGACCTCGTCGGCCACGACTGGGGCTCGCTGCTGGTCCAGCGCATCGCCTCGATCCGCCCGGACCTCCTGCGCTCGGTCGCCTGCGGCGGCGCCGCCGTGGACGTCGACTACCCGTGGCACGAGATCGCCCAGGTCTGGCAGACGCCGGGCGAGGGCGAGCGCTACATGGAGGAGGAGCTGACCCCGGAGGTCTCGATCCCCTACCTGGTCGAGCACGGGGTGCCCCGGGAGGACGCCGAGCGCAACGCGTGGCTGACCCCGGCAACAAGACGGTCATCCTCAAGCTCTACCGCTCGGCGGTGGACATCGGGGCCGAGTGGCAGGCGGACCTCGAGCGGCTCACGGTGCCCGCGATGGTCATCTGGGGTCGCGAGGACCCGTACGTGCCGCTGAAGTGGGCCGAGCGCCTAGCCGAGCGCATGCGGGCGGAGCTCGTGGTGCTCGAGTGCGGTCACTGGTGGCCGTTCGAGCGCCCGCAGGAGACCGCCGCGGCGCTCTTGCGGCTCTGGTCATGATTGTGAGATTCCACGGGGGCCCGCCTCTCGCCGCAGGCTGCAGCAGCGCACCCTGTGTGCGCCAGGGCGGCGGTCGGCACCCCTAGCAGTTTGTCGGAGTTCACAATCCGGGCCGGCGCCGCGCGCCCGCGCGCGAGGCCATGCGCTTAGCGTGCCGGGCGCGATGACCGACGATCTCGAGCTGCTCGCCCTCCACGGGCTCGCCGTCAAGAAGGCGGGTGGCCCCGACGCGGTGGCCGACATCCTCGGGGTCGACCCGGCGGCGGTGTCGGCGGCCCTGGACGCCGCCGTGGCCGCGGGCCGCGCGATCGGCGCCCAGGGCACGTTCATGGTCACGCCGCCCGGGCGCGAGTGGCTGGCCGAGCGCTACCCGGAGGCGTTCGCCGCGTTCCGCGCCGACCCGGAGGCGACCGCCGCCTACGAGCGCTTCGAGCGCATCAACCGCGAGCTGCTCGCGCTGTTCACCGACTGGCAGATGATGCCCGCGCCGGGCGGCGAGCGCGTGCCCAACGACCACACCGACGACGACTACGACACCGGCGTCATCGATCGCCTCGGCCGCCAGCACGAGCGGGCCGAGAAGGTGCTCGACCGCTTCGCCGCGCTGGTGCCGCGGATGGGCGAGTACCGCCGCCGCCTGGACCACGCGTACGACATGGCGCTGGCCGGCGAGCGCGAGTGGGTCAGCGGCGCCCGGATCGACAGCTACCACACGGTGTGGTTCGAGCTGCACGAGGACCTGCTGCGGATGCTCGGCCGCGAGCGCGAGGAGGCGCCGTGAGACCCCGCGGGTCCTCACCCACTGCGGTCACGACCCTGCGCGAGGTTGCGTCGTGAGCGACGTCAGCGGGCACGTCATCGTGCTCGACGGCGACACCGCGGCCGACCGGGAGCAGATCGGCAACAAGGGCGCGTCGATCGCCCGCATGATGGGCCTCGGGCTGTCGGTGCCGCCCGCGTTCGTGCTGCCGATCGACGAGTGCCGCCACTACCACTCAGGCGGCCACCGCCTCGGCGACGACGTGTGGTCCGCGGTGCGCGCCGGCGTGGCCGAGCTCGAGCGCCGGACGGGCCGCCGGCTCGGCGATCCGGAGGCGCCGCTGCTCGTGTCGGTGCGCTCGGGCGCCGCGGTGAGCATGCCCGGGATGATGGACACGGTGCTCAACCTCGGCATGACCGACGCGGTGCGCGAGGGCCTGGGCCGCCTGTCGGGCGACCCGCGGTTCGCGCGCGCGACGCACGTGCGCTTCTGCCACGAGTTCGGCCACACGGTGCTCGGCGCCGACCTCGACCGCCCGGGCGACGACGAGACGCCCGACATGGTGCGCGACGCGATCGAGCGCGACACCGACGAGCGCGTGCCCGACGACCCCTACGACCAGCTGCGCGCCGCCATCCACGCCGTCTTCGAGTCGTGGTCGTCGCGCCGGGCGATCGCCTACCGCAAGCACTGGGGCATCCCCGAGGACGGCGGCACCGCGGTCGTGGTGCAGGCCATGGTGTTCGGCAACCTCGGCGAGCGCTCGGGCACCGGCGTGCTGTTCACCCGCGACCCGCTGAGCGGCGCGCCCGAGCCGTACGGCGAGTGGCTGCCCGGCGGGCAGGGCGAGGACGTCGTCAGCGGCAGCCACGACCCCCTGCCGCTCGCCGCCCTGCGCGAGCAGCTGCCCGCCGTCTGCGACGAGCTGCTGGCCGCGGGCGAGCTGCTGGAGCGCACCAACGGCGACGTCCAGGACATCGAGTTCACCGTCGAGGGCGGGCGGCTGTACCTGCTGCAGACGCGCGCGGCCAAGCGCGCGCCGCTGGCCGCGGTGCGCATTGCCGTCGACCTCGGCGCCGAGGGCGCGATCACGCCCGCCGAGGCGATCGGCCACGTCAGCGCCGAGCAGCTCGCCAGCGTGCTCGCGCCCCGGCTGACGGCGGCCACCGCCGACGGCGCGGAGGTCCTCGCGCGCGGCACCGCGGCCTGCCCGGGCGTGGCGGCGGGCCGCGTCGTGGCCGACTCCGACACTGCGCACGACGCCGCCGACGATGTCGTGCTCGCCCGGCCGACGACCAGCCCCGAGGACGTGGCCGGGATGATCGCCGCCCGCGGCGTGGTGACCGAGCGCGGCGGCTCGACGTCGCACGCGGCCGTGGTCACCCGCGCGCTGGGGCGCCCGAGCGTCGTCGGCGTCGGCGACGGCGCCACCGCCGCGTGGGTGGGCCGCGAGGTGACCGTCGACGGCTCGGCCGGGGTCGTCTACGCGGGGCGGCTGCCGACCGGGGAGGTCACCGAGGACGACGTGCCGGGGCTGGCGCAGCTCGTGGCCTGGGCGCGCGAGCTCAGCCCCGCCGCGGTCGTCGACGACGCGCCGGCGGTCACCGACCTCGACGAGGCCGGGCTCGTGCTCGACCCCGACGCGGCGCCGGACACCGACGCGATCGCGGCGCGGCTGGCCGGGGCCAGCGCGGCGCGCGGCTCGGTGCTGGCCACCGCCGAGGGCGCCCGTGCGGTCGTGCGCAGCGGCGTGCCCCGCGTCGTGGCGCTGCCGGGACAGCACGAGGCCATCCTGCTCCTGCGCCTCGCGCAGGAGGCGACGACAGCGAAGGAGGAGTGATGACGGACAGCGTGCCGGGCGCAGGCGTGACGCCGTATCCCGACAAGTGGGCCCGCCCGTCGGGCACCCCGATCGTCGAGGCCTACCACACGGCGATCCGCAAGCTCGTGGCCGAGCGCTTCGCCGCCTGCGGGACGTCGTGGGAGGAGGCCGTCCACGACAAGTCGCTGCAGCTCACCCGCGCGGACTTCGAGCAGGTCGAGGCCGACCTGCTGGCCACCGGCTACCGCTTCCAGATGTCGGCGGTCGTCTCGCTGCAGGAGGAGCCCGAGAAGTACGCGGCGCCCGCCGAGCGCACCGACTCCGGCGCGCAGGAGTCCGACGAGCAGGGCCGGCCGATCGTCGGCACCGGCGACAACGTGTTCAAGGCGAGGGGCGACGTCGAGGGCGTGGCCCGCTTCGTCTCCGACGTCGAGCGCGTCATGGCGATGCTCACCGAAGGGGTGCCCGAGGGCACGATCGCGGTCATCGACGACTCCGGCGGCACCCTGACCGCGCCGATCCTCGGCGACTTCGCCGCGGTGATCTGCATGGGCGGCACGGTGCGCTCGCATCTGGGCATCCTGACCCGCGAGTACAACGTCCCGTGCCTCATGGCCGCCCAGCTCGACGGCCTGGCCGAGGGCGACCGGATCGTCGTCGAGTACTCCAAGCCCGCGGCCGACGCCTACGCCGACGCCGAGACCGCCCAGGCGCGGCGCGCCCGGATCATCAAGCTCTCCTGAGAGGACCGCGAGCGATGCCCTCCAAGCGAACCCACATCGAGCTGCTCGACGCCAACACGTACCTGCGCAAGGCGAGCGAGTCGTTCTTCTTCCAGTGCACGACGCGCACGGTCCAGGAGTCCAAGCTGTTCCCGGTCAACCCGTACATCGCGATGTCGTACCTCAACGCCTGGTACCGCTGGCCCGAGCTGCTGCGCCGGATCGACGCGGCGATGCCCGCCGAGGAGATCGGCGACCGGGCGCGGCAGGTCGGCAGCTACGTCTCGACGATCACCGCCGGGATCATCTCGCAGTTCTACCTGGGCGGCCGCCAGATCCTGCTCGACACGGGGATGCTCAAGCCGACCGATGCGATCGACGACGTCCTCGACGTCCTCGACTTCGCGCGCCGGCTGAACCTCAGCTACCACCGCGGGCACGCCCACGTCATGCCCAGCGACGCCGGCCAGCGCGCGCAGGTGCACAGTGAGCGCCAGACCCAGGTGTTCGAGGCCGATGCGCTCGGCGTCACGCCCGGCGACAAGCTGCACACCGCGTTCAGCCACTTCATGGCGACCGCCTCGGCGTACGGCTTTCTCACCCACTGCGAGTGCCGGCTGAGCTTCAACAACCACGGGCCGTACATGACCCGGGGCGGGCACGAGATGCTCGTGCGCGACATGCTCGATCTGGCCGAATGCGACTACCCGTGGATGGACGGGGTCGCGTCGGAGATCGAGCACAACAACCTCAACGTCGTCGTGATCATGAAGGACACCCACTTCAACATCGTCGACGACTGGGGTCCTTCGAAGCGACGCCGGCCTACGACAACGACAACCTCGTCGCCGTCGGCGTCTACACCTCCGACCACCTGTCCGACGGCTACATCCCCGTCCACATGGACTCGGCCGCGGAGCTCGCCGACTACCTCGACGACCTGCGCGCGAAGATGACCGAGGCGACGGCCGAGATGTGGAAGATGATGGCTGGCTGGTCTCGCGACCAGATGGTCGAGGCCGGCCTGCTCGTCTACTCGGGCGTGGCCAAGGACCTCGCCCACTTCGCCGGCGTCTACGAGCAGAGCGACTGGTTCGACGTCGACGAGCAGTGCCAGCGCTTCAAGCCGCTGATGAACGACGAGTACGGCGGCATGCTGATCGCCGAGATCGTCGGCCTGCTGTCGATGAGCTCGCAGAACCACAGCGAGCACCACATGACGAAGTTCACCGACGCGCGGGGCGAGATGTGGACGGGCATCCCGTACTCGATCCTCGCCGACGACGAGTGGACGTCGACCGTCGGGCCGATCGGGCCGGGAAGCACCGCGCTGCCGAAGAAGACCGCGAAGTGGACGACGACACGCGGCAAGCTGACGCAGGAGGAGAACAACCGGCTGGCGCGCGAGTTCCGTCCGTCGATGTGGGAGCTGCGCCACTACGACGACGACTGGTGGGTCAAGAACCATCCGGGCGACCCGCGCGCCGAGCAGCTCTACCGGGCGACGCAGGCGCAGTCGCCGGTGCTGCGCGACCGCGGCTCGACGTTGCTGGAGGACGACATCGAGCAGGCGCGCGCGGCGGCCGGGCGCTGAGCCGGGGGTGAGCGGCGCCAACCTCGCCGGCCTGATCGACGGGCCCGCCCGCTGGCACGCGGGCGGGCCGGCGATCGTCGTGGGCGACGAGGTCGTGCGCGACTGGGCCGCCTTCGCCGGTGCGGTCGCGCGGCGGGCGGGCGGGTTGCGCGACCGCCTCGGCGTCGGGCCGGGCGACGCCGTCGCGCTGTTCGCCGCCAACGCCTCCGAGTACCTGGAGGCGCTGTTCGCGATCTGGCACGCGGGCGCCGTCGCGGTGCCCATCTCCAGCCGCCTGCACGCGCGCGAGGCGGCCGACCTGCTCGACGCGTCGCGGGCCCGGGCGTGCCTGGTCACCGCGGACGTCGCCGATGCGCTGGCCGCCACCGCCCCGCCCGCCACCGCCGTCGCGGCGCTCGACGACCGCGCGCTGCTGGGCGAGGCGATCGCGCCGGTCCGCCGCGCGCCCGCCGACGACGCGTGGATCTTCTTCACGTCGGGGACGACGGGCCGGGCCAAGGGCGCGCGGATCAGCCACGCCAACCTGCTGGCGATGGCCGCGGCCTACCACGCCGACGTGGCGGCGGTCGGGCCCGACGACGCCATCCTGCACGTCGCGGCGCTCTCGCACGCGTCGGGGCTGTTCAGCCTGCCCTTCGTGGCGCGCGGCGGGCCGCAGGTGCTGCCCGCGTCCGGGCGCTTCGACGCGGCGGAGGTCCTCGAGCTGGTCGCCCGCCACCAGCGCTCGACGTTCTTCGTGCCGCCCACGCTGCTGCGCCGGCTGTGCGGAGCCCCGGCGCTGCGGTCGGCCGACGTCGAGCGGATCGCCACCGTGCTGGTCGGCGCGGCGCCGGTGCACCCCGACGACCTGCGCGCCGGGGTCGCCGCGCTCGGCCCGCGGCTGTGGAACGGCTACGGCCAGGGCGAGACGCCGCTGACGATCACCGCGCACGGCTGCGCGGCGATCGCCGCCGCAGTCGCGGACGGCGACGAGGACGCGCTGGGCTCGGTCGGCGTGGCGCGCTGGGCTACGCGCGTGCGCGTGGTGGACGCCGACGACCGCGAGGCGCCTGTCGGCGAGGTGGGGGAGGTCGTGGTCGACGGGCCGACGGTGATGGCGGGCTATCTCGCCGCGCCGGAGGCGACCGCGCGGACGCTGCGCGGCGGCTGGCTGCACACCGGCGATCTCGGCCGCTTCGACGACGCGGGCCGGCTCACGCTCGTCGATCGCGCCAAGGACGTCGTGATCACGGGCGGCTACAACGTCTACCCGCGGGAGGTCGAGGACGTGCTCGTCGCCGACCCGGCGGTGGCCGAGGTTGCGGTCGTCGGGCGGGCGGACCCGCAGTGGGGCGAGCGCCTGGTCGCGTTCGTCGTCGCCGCGCCCGGGCAGGCGGTGGACGCTGCGGCGCTCGACGCCCGCTGTCTGGCGCGGATCGCCCGCCACAAGCGCCCGCGCGAGTACGTCGTCGTGGACGAGCTGCCGCGCAACGCGGCGGGCAAGGTGCTCAAGGCGCAGCTGCGCGAGGGAGCCGGCGATGGCGCGCGTTGAGCTGCTCGACGCGACGCTGCGCGACGGGCAGCAGTCGCTGTGGGGGATGCGCATGCAGGCCGGGATGGCGCTGCCGGTCGCGCCGATCCTCGACCGCACCGGGTTTCGCGTCATCGACTTCGCCGGCAGCTCGATGATGGAGGTGCTGGTCAAGTACTGCCGCGAGAACCCGTGGGAGGGCCTGGACCTCATCCGCGGCGCGATCCGCCGCACCCCGCTGCGCGGCGGGATGCGGGCCAACGCCTGCGTGTCGTTCGGCGTCTCGCCCGACGCGCTGATGGACACGTGGATGCGCCGGCTCAACGAGCACGGGATCCGCTCGTTCTGGGTCTACGACGTCCTCTACGGGATCGACAACTTCGCCCGGCTGGCGCGGATCGCCAAGGAGTACGGCTCAGAGGTCGTGGGCACGGTCTTCTACACGGTCTCGCCGGTGCACACGGACGAGTACCTGGCGGCGCGGACGGCGGAGCTGGCGGCGGTGGCCGAGATCGACGGCGTGCTGCTCTACGACACGGCCGGGGTGCTCGAGGTCGAGCGGCTGCGGGTCCTGCTGCCGAAGATCGCGGCGGCGGCGGCCGGCAAGCCGGTCGAGTTCCACTCCAACAACCTCATGGGCCTGTCCGGCCTCGCCTACGTCGAGGCGGTCCAGCACGGCGTGACCACGCTGCACACGGCGACCCGCTCGATGGCCAACGGGCCGTCGGTGCCCTCGACCGAGAGCGTCGTGCGCAACCTCGAGCTGCTGGGCGTCGAGCACGGAATCGACCCGGCGCTGCTGGCGCCGGTGGAGCGGCACTTCCGCGCCGTGGGCCGGGCGGCCGGCTACCTCGTCGACCAGGTCAGCGAGTACGACCTGTTCAACGTCACCCACCAGGTGCCGGGCGGGATGATCGGCACGCTGCGCGCCCAGCTCGACCAGCACGGGATGGCCCACCGCATCGAGGAGGTCCTGGCCGAGACCGGCGCGGTGCGGCGCGAGCTGGGCTGGCCGGTGATGGCCACGCCGCTGAGCCAGCTCGTCGGCACGCAGGCGGTGCTCAACGTCGTCACCGGCGAGCGCTACCGGCTCGTGCCCGACGAGGTGGTCGCCTACGCCTGCGGCCACTACGGCACGCCGCCGGCGCCGATCGAGCCGGACGTGCTCGACCGGATCATGGCCTCGCCGCGCGCGGGCGAGATCGCGGCGTCGCCGCCCGAGCAGCCGACGCTGGCCGAGCTGCGCGCCCGCCACGGGACGGGCCGCGACGACGACCTGCTCATCCTGCGCGCGCTGATCCCGGAGCCGGACATCGCGGCGATGCAGGCGGCGGGGCCGGTGCGCCGCGACTACCCGCTCGGCCCGCCGGAGGTCCAGGAGCTGCGGGCGCTCATCGCGGCAACGCGCACGCCCTACGTGCGGGTGTCGACCGAGCGCTGGGACCTCGAGCTGCGCCGCTGACCCGCGCCGCCGCTCACCCCGTCACGGCCGGCGCCGGCGGCCCGAGCACCTCGGCCAGCCGCAGCGCGACGCGCAGCTCGAGCTGGCGCGCGCCGACGCGGTGGCCCAGCAGCTCCTCGGCGCGGCGCACGCGGTAGGCGACCGTGTTCTCGTGCACGCCCAGCCGGCGGCCGGCGCGCACGAAGCTCGAGCCTTCGTCGAGGAAGACGCGCAGCGTCGCGGTCAACCGCCGCGCGGGCTCGTCGCCGGCGGCCAGCGCCCCGAGCTCGCGCGCCACGAACCGCTGCGCCTCGCCGACGTCCTGGGTCGTCAGCACGTCGACGGCGACGTCGGCGAACGCGGTGCACGGCGCCGCGCCGTCGCCGGCGAGCTTGGCCACGCGGCGCGCCTGCAGCGCCTCGTGATGGCTGCGCGAGAACCCGTCGAGCCCGGGGGCCGGCGTGCCGAGCGCGACCCGCAGGCCGACCTCGTCGCCGAGCGTGCGCAGGCCGTCGAGCGCGGGCGCGGCGTGAAAGCCGGCCCAGCACGCGAGGTGGTGGCCCTGGGGGACGGTGAGCGGGGCGTGCGCGCCGAGCGTCTCGGCCACCCGCACGGCCAGATGCTCCATCTCGCCGAACAGCCCCGCCGCGTCGCGGGCGTCGCGGTCGGCCTCGTCGCTCCACACGACGAAGGCGACGTGGTGGCGGTCGAGGTCGTAGGCCAGCCGCCGGCTCGTCTCGGGGACGTCGACCCGCGCGCCCTCGAGCAGCGCGCGGACCTCGGCGGCGCGCACGGCCGCGGCGCCGCGCACCCACTGCTCGCGCTCGCGCATGTAGAACTCGGTCAGGTGGTGCTCGAGGGTCTCGACCCACGCGAACAGCCAGTCGCTGAGGAACCCGAACGTGTCGACGAGGTCGTGCTGATCGGCGGCCCGCGCGTGCAGCCGCTCGAGCCAGTAGCGCGACAGGGTCGCCTGCCCGATCCGGTAGGCCCGGCCCAGCAGCTCGAACGGCAGGGCGCGGCGGACGTACTCCTTCGCGTAGGCCAGCGCCTCGGGCGGCGGCTGCGCGCGCGACGGCGCCGTCCCCTCGCGCAGCAGCGTGACGATCAGCCCGAGGTTCGCGCGCACGCTCTGCAGCGTCCACACGTAGATGTCGTCGTCGAGCTCGGCGATCCGCTCGTGGATCATGTCGGTCAGCGCCCGCGCGAGCTCGTCGAGCTCCGCGCTCATCGCCTCGACGATCTCGTTGACCTCGTCACGCCCGTTGTGGGTCGGCGCGATGGTCGTCGTGCGCACACGTCCTCCTCGGCCCGATCAGCTTCTCGGCCCAAGGCTGCCACGCGGATCGGCGATGGTCAACGGAGAACCGGCGCCCGGCGATTGTGGGGCGGGCACAACGGCCGGGCCGACCCTGCTACTCATGTGCCGATGAGCGCGGTGCCCCGCAGCGGCCGGTGCGCGCGATGAGCGCAACCCCCTGGTGGAAGACGGCCGTCGTCTACCAGATCTACCCGCGCTCGTTCGCCGACTCCGACGGCGACGGCGTGGGCGACCTGCGCGGGATCGCCGAGCGCCTCGAGCACGTGCGCGACCTCGGCGCCGACGCGATCTGGCTGTCGCCGATCTACCCGTCGCCGATGGCCGACTTCGGCTACGACGTGGCCGACCACACCGACGTCGATCCGCTGTTCGGCAGGCTGGCCGACGCCGACGCGCTGATCGAGCGCGCGCACGCCCTCGGGCTGCGGGTCCTGCTGGACTTCGTGCCCAACCACACCTCCGACCGCCACCCGTGGTTCGTGCAGTCGCGCGCGTCGCGCGACGCGCCCAAGCGCGGCTGGTACGTGTGGCGCGGCGGCGAGCACGTGCCCAACAACTGGATCGCCACGTTCGGCGACCAGGAGCCGGCGTGGACGCGCGACGCGGCGACGGGCGAGTGGTACCTGCACTCGTTCCTGCCCCAGCAGCCCGACCTCAACTGGGACGAGCCGCAGGTCGAGGCGGCGATGCACGACGTGCTGCGCTTCTGGCTGGCGCGCGGCGTGGACGGCTTTCGCATCGACGTCGCGCACCGGATCGGCAAGGACCCGGCGCTGGGCGACAACGAGCCGGGCCGCCGCCACGACGAGGACTGGCCGTCGGGCCACGAGCGCCTGCGCGGCATCCGTCGGGTGCTCGAGGAGTTCGACGGCGACCGCATGGCGGTGGGCGAGGTCTACCTGCTCGACCAGCGCGCGCTGGCCGCGTACGTGACGACCGGCGACGAGCTGCACCTCGCGCACAACTTCCACTTCATGAACCTGCCCTGGTCGGCCCAGCGGTTCCGCTGTGCGGTCGACGAGTTCGAGGCGCTGACGCGCGACGGCGGCTGGCCGGCGTGGTGCCTGAACAACCACGACCACTCCCGCACGGCGACCCGCTACGGGGTGGTGCGGGCCCGGGTCGCGGCGGTGCTGGTGCTCACGCTGCGCGGCACGCCGTTCCTGTTCCAGGGCGAGGAGCTCGGGATGACCGACGGCGACGTGCCGCCGGAGGCGGTCGTGGACGTCGACGGCCGCGACCCCGAGCGCGTGCCGATGGTGTGGACGCCGGGCCCGGGCGCGGGGTTCACCACCGGGACGCCGTGGCTGCCGGTCCACCCGGACGCCGAGCGCCTGGCGGTCAGCGTCCAGGCCGGCGACCCGGCGTCGTCGCTGGAGCTCTACCGCGCGCTGCTGGCGCTGCGCCGCGCGACTCCGGCGCTGCAGCTGGGCGCCTACCGCTCGCTGGACGCGGCGCCCGACGTCTTCGCCTACGTGCGCGAGCACGACGAGCAGCGGATCGCGGTCGCTGCCAACTTCGCCCCGTTCCCGCGGCCCCTGCCGGCCGCGGTGGCCGGCGGCCGGCGGCTGCTCTGCACCCACGAGGCGCCCGACGACGCGCGGCTCGCCGGCCACGAGGCGCGGATCGTCGCGCTGGCGTAGCGTGGACGTGACCACGACGGGAGGCAGACCATGCAGACCTGGGACGCGATCACCGCACGGCGCGACGTGCGCAGCTTCGAGGACCGCCCGCTCACCGACGACGAGCTCGACCGCATCCTCGAGGCCGGCCGCCGCGCGCCGTCGTCGCGCAACTGGCAGCCGTGGGACTTCGTCGTGGTGACCGACCGCGACCAGCTCGCCGCCCTGTCGAAGGTGTGGCGCGGCGCCGGGCACGTCGCCCAGGCGGCCGCCGCGGTCGCGCTCGTGCTGCCCGTGCTCGACGACGAGCAGACCCGGCAAACCGCGTACTTCGACCTCGGCCAGGCGGCGATGGCCATGCAGATCGCCGCGGCCGACCTCGGCGTCGGCGTCGGCCACGCGTCCGTCGCCGACCAGGACGAGGCGCGCCGCGTGCTCGGGCTGCCCGCCGATCGCTTCGCCGCCTACCTCATGGATCTCGGCCACCCCGCCGACCGCCCGCTGCGCCCGCTGCGCCGGCCCGACCGGCGCCCGCTGGAGGAGGTGGCCCACCGCGGGACGTGGTGAGGCCGCCCGGCCGCCACGGCTGACCGCCCGCCGTCAGCCGAAGGTGCGCTGCAGCCAGGGCACGAGGATCGCGTTGACCTCCTGCGGCTTCTCCTGCGCCAGCCAGTGGCCGGCGTCCGCGATCACGTGCTTGTCGACCTGCGGCAGCAGCTGCTCCATGCCGTCGGTCGCGCCGCGCGGGAAGAACCAGTCGTCGGCCGCGGAGATCATCAGCGCCGGCTTGTCGATCACGAACTCGTGGCCGAGCGCCTCCTCCCAGTCCTTGTGCAGCGCCCGGTACCAGTTCAGGCCGCCGGTGAACCCGGTGCGCCGGTAGGCGTCGACGTAGACGGCCAGCTCGTCGTCGCTGACGATCGGGTCCCCGAAGAGCTGCGGGTCGCCGACGAACACCCCGGCCCGCACCTCGCGCACCTCGGCCGGCGCCGCCTCGAACTGGTCCATCGTGTAGCCGCGGCCCCGCAGCAACGCGCGGAACGTCGCCTCGACGTCGCGCTCGAGCAACGCCTCGCCGACGCCCGGCTCCTGGAAGGTCGCCATGTAGTGATCGGGGCCGCGCAGCTCGTCGTAGATGGCCAGCAGATCGGCCTCGCCCGGCGTGAAGTACGGCGTGCACAGGCTGCCCATGCCGAGCACCCGGTCGGGCGCGTAGACGGCGCCGTACCACGCCGGCATCGAGCCCCAGTCGTGTCCGAACCACACCGCCTGCTCGACGCCGAGCGCGTCGAGCAGCCCGGTGAGGTCGGCGACGAGGTTCTTGACGCTGTAGGTCTGCGCGTCCTCCGGCGCCGAGCTGCCGTCGTAGCCGCGCTGGTTGGGCGCGATCACGCGGAAGCCCGCCTCGACGATCGGGGCGATCTGGTGGCGCCACGAGTAGGCCAGCTCGGGGAAGCCGTGCAGCAGCAGCACGGCCGTCCCCTCGCCCGCCTCGTGGACGGCGAGCTCGATGCCGTTCGTCGGGACCCGACGCGCGGGCGGGAAGTCCGGCGCCATGGCGCTCAGCCCGGGAACGACCGCGCCGTGCAGCCGCCGTCGACGACGAGCGCAGCGCCGTTGACGTAGCTGGCCTCGTCGGAGGCGAGGAACAGGATCGCGTTGGCGATCTCCTGCGGCTGCGCGGGCCGGGCCATCGGGCACAGCGCCGCGGCCGTGGCCGGGTCGTCGAACGCGCCGACGACCGGGGCGATCATCGGGGTGTCCACGAAGCCCGGGCAGACCGTGTTGGTGCGCACGCCCTGCTTGACGTAGGTGATCGCCATCGACCGGCTCAGGTTGAGGATCGCGCCCTTGGCCGCCGTGTAGGCGTGGGCGTCGTAGAGGCCCGTGACGCCGGCCATGCTCGACACGTTGACGATCGACCCGCTGCCCGCCTCGAGCATCTTCGGCAGGACGGCGTGGATGATCGTGAAGTAGCCCTCGAGGTCGACGCCCCCGATGATCGCCCGCCAGTTCTCGACGGTGGCCTCGTGGACGCCGGCCATCGTGCCCGGGTTGTCGATGCCGTACTGCCAGCCCACGCCGGCGTTGCTGACGAGGATGTCGATCTTGCCGTACTCGTCGAGCGCCGCCTGGACCACGCGGTCCGGCGTCGCGGCGTCCTCGAGGTCGGCGGGCACGACGATGCCCTCGCCGCCCACGGCCTTGACCCGCTCGAGATGCGCGTCGAGCTTGTCTTCGCTGCGCGCGGTGCCGACGACCTTCGCGCCCTCGCGCCCGAACAGCTCCATCGTCTGACCGCCGATGCCGCTGCTCGCGCCGGTGATGACCGCGACCTTGTCTGCAAGACGACCCATGAGTCTCCCTCGATCGAGCTGGATTGGCGCGATCCTAGGTCCGCCCGGCCGCCCGCGGGCGCGCTCGCGCCGGGCCGTTTGTCGAATGCGACAGACGCCGCCGTGGCCGTCAGTCGTCGTCCTCGTCGGTGCGGTCGCCGCGCCGGCGCGCCGCCTGCGCGATCGCGTGGGCCGACAGCGGCGAGGTGATCAGCACGAACAGGATGACCAGCGCCGCGCTCGTGATGATCGCGGCCCGGCCGGTCGCGATCGAGGCCAGCAGGACGAGGATCACCGCCGGTCCCGTGATCAGGCCCGCGGCGTGCAGCTGATGCATGATCGCGTCCATCCGCAGCATCCCGTACAGCCCGATCGTGGTCAGCCCGAGCCCGGCGGCGAGCAGGACGATCGCGATCACGTCGAGGATCGCCGAGCCCGTCACCGCTGCTCCTTGCGGTGCACGTGGCCGGCGGCCACCAGCGTCGAGGTGAACGACAGCAGCGCGAGCGCGAGCGCCGCGTCGATGTAGTAGGAGACCGCGCGCCGGTAGGACAGCAGGGTCAGCAGCACGATCACGAGCACGACGAGCACGTCGAGGGCGAGCACGCGGTGCAGCGTGTCCTTGGAGCGCAGCAGGAGCACCCCGCCGGCGAACAGCAGCAGGGTGACCCAGCCCAGCGCGATCGCGAGCACGACGTCGGGCACGGTCAGGCCTCCCGCGGCGGGGTCGTCACTCGATCACCTTGCGCTGGCCGTCCTCGCGGTTGCGCCGGTGGCGTGCGCGCACGGCGTCGGGGTCGCGGGCGTCGATGAGGTGCACGATCAGCACGTCGCGCTCCTCGTCGACGTCGACGGGGATCTCGTCGGGCGCCTCCCCGGTCAGCACGCCCCACAGCGCCACCGCCCGTCGCGAGCGCCCGTCGCGCGGGATCTCGACGAACCCGGGGTCGGCGCCGCGGCCGGCGCGCAGGCAGAAGCGCGCCACGCGCACGCTGCCGACCGCCATCTCCACCGCGGTCGATCCCGCCACCCCCGCCGCCGCCCACACCCGTCCCAGCACTCGGGCCTCGCCGACGACCGGCTCGGCGCCGCGCAGCGCCAGCGCGACGGCCAGGCCGAGCGCCGCGCCGATCAGCACGTCGCCCCACTTCAGGCTCGTGAGGACCAGCAGGTAGATGCCGGTCAGCGCGGCGGCGCGGACGAGCACGCCGGTCATCCGCCCGCCCCCGGCAGCGCCCGCGCGGCGTCGCGGCTGAGCGCCAGCAGCGGCTCCGGCCACACCCCGGCGGCCAGCACCGCGAGCGCCAGCACCGCCACCACCGCCTGCTGCGGCCAGCCGCTGCGCCGGCCCCGCCGCTCGCCGCGCCAGAAGTCGTACTGGTAGATCTGGAAGACGTAGACGAACGACAGCAGGCCGCCGAGGAAGATCAGCGCGATCAGCGCCGGCGCCCCGGCGGCGGCGTGGAAGAGCTGGACCTTGCCGATGAACCCGCCGGCGGGCGGCACCCCGGCCACGCTGAGCGCGCCGACCACGAACGCGGCGCCGACCAGCGCGCCCCGCATCCGCGCGGTCAGGAACAGCAGCGTCTTGTTGAGCGCGTTGATCACCGCGTAGAGGATCGCCGCGGCGAAGCCGACCGGTCCGCCGATGCCGATTGCCACGAGGATGTAGCCGACCTGGCCGATCGCCGAGTAGGCCAGCATCTCCGGCGTCGTGCGCCGCGACACCGCGAGCAGCCCGCCGTAGAGGATCGACGCGCAGCCGACGACGATCATCGCGATCGCCGCGAGCTCGAGCTCGCGGGGCAGCATCTCGCCGCCGAAGCGCAGCACGCCGTAGGCGCCGATGTTCGCCAGGCCGCCGCTGAGGATCGCCGCCACGGCGGGCCGCGAGCCGACGTAGACCGTCGGCAGCCAGAAGTGGAACGGGAACAGGCCGAGCTTGACGCTGAACGCGACGAAGAACCCGGCGGCGACCAGGATCCCCGTGTCGGGGTCGACGTCGCGCATGCGCTCGCCGATCATCGCCATGTCCAGCGAGCCGGTGATGTGGTAGACGCCGGCGACCGAGAGCACGAACACGAACGTGCCCAGCAGGTTGACCGTGGTGAACACGAGCGCCGCGCCGAGCTCGCGACGCCGGCCGCCGTAGGTCGCCAGCACGTAGGACGCGGTCATCGACAGCTCGAAGAAGACGTAGAAGTTGAACAGGTCGCCGGTGAGGAACGTCCCGGTCAGGCCGGCGGCCAGCAGCACGACCATCCCCGGGAACACGCGCTCGCGGACTCCGTCGAGGACCTCGTGGACGACCGCGGCCAGCAGCGCGACGGTCGACAGCAGCGCGAACAGGACGCCGAGCGCGTCGGCCCGCAGCGTGATGCCGACGCCCGCCGGCCAGTCGCCGGTGACGACCCGCACCGGGCCGTCGTCCAGCACCGTGACGGTGAGCACGACCAGCGCGGCGAGGTTGGCGGCCAGCGCCGCCACCGCGAGCCAGCCGACGATCCGCAGGCGGCCGTCGGCCAGCACCAGCAGCAGGCCGGCGGCCCAGGGGATCAGGAGCGCCAGGGCGAGCGCGGTCACCGGGCCGCCGCCTCCTCGTCTTCGTGCTCGGGTGCGAGCGCGCGCTCGCTCTCCTCCTCGCGCGCGGCCTCCTCCTCGGCGATCTCGTCGAGCTCCTGCGTGCGGTAGGCGACCACGGCGCGCAGGATGAGCACGAGCAGCAGCGCCGTCACCGCGAGCCCGATGACGATCGCGGTGAGCGCCATGGCCTGGCTGAGCGGGTCGCTGATGCGGCCCGTCAGCGGGTAGATCGCCGCGTGGCCGCGCGAGAGCGACGCCGCGATGAGGGTGAGCACCGACGCCTGCGAGATGACGACGATGCCGAGCACCACGCGCACGAGATCGCGGTGCAGGAGCAGGTAGGCGCCGGTCCCGAACAGGATGGCGATGGCGAGGGCGAAGACGAGCTTCACGCCTGGGACCTCTCGACCAGCCGGGTGAGGTGGTGGACGAGGACCACGAGCACGCCCGTGACGAGGAGGAACACGCCGATGTCGAAGGCGACCGCGGTGATGAGCTCGAGCGTGCCGATCTTGACGACGTGCTCGCCCGGCCCGGGCTGATGGGTGAACGGCGGCTCGCCCAGCAGCAGCGGGAAGAAGCCGCTGGCCAGCGCGACGAGCAGCCCGGCCACGGCGACGACCGGGGCGCGGCGCAGGATCGGCAGGCCGTGCTCGGCCTGGTCGGGGCCGAGCACGACGTAGCGCAGGCTGATGGCCAGCGCCACCACGACGCCCGCGCTGAAGCCGTCGCCGACGTCCGCGTAGCCCTTGACGATGATGGCGGCGGCGAACATCAGCGCCGGGCCGAGCAGGCGCGGGGCGACGACCTGGAGGATCACCAGCTCCTCCCGCGCCGCAGCAGGCTGGCCACGCCGAACACCGCGACGGCGAGCACGGTGATCTCGACCGCGGTGTCCAGGCCGCGGAAGTCGGCGAGGATGACGGTGACGACGTCGCCGCCGTGGGCGCCCGGGGTGCGCCGGATGAGCTCGTCCTTGGCGGCGCCGCCGCCGAGCGTCGGGCGCGACAGCGCGGCCCAGATCGTCACGAACGCGCCGAGGCCGGCGACGACGCCCGCGATCAGGTTCCAGCGCCGGCGGCTGGGGATCGCCGGGCGGGCCGGGTTCACGCCGCGGCGCGTGGCCGGCAGCCGCGAGAAGACGCCCACGAAGACGACCGTGAGGATCGTCTCGACCAGCACCGCGACGAGCGCGACGTCCGGCGCGCCGGCGAACGCGTAGACGGCGGCCAGGGCGAACCCGAGCACCGCCAGCGCGAGCACGGGCCGCAGGCGGCCGCGGTCGCGCGCGGCGGTCAGCGCGGCGGCCACCGCCACCGCGAGCAGGACGACGATGGCCAGGTCCTCGACCGACATGCTGCCGACGTCGTAGTCCGGGGCCGAGAACGAGACCAGGAACGCGGCGGCGATGACCACGCCGCTGGGCAGCAGCACGGCGGCGATGCTGTTGCGCAGGTCGCGGACCTCGGTGCGGTGCACGCGGTCGGAGGCGGCGTTGAGGCCGTGCAGCGCGAGCCCGTACCAGTGGCGCGGGCCGGCGACGTCGCCGGCCCGGGCGACCGCGGCGGCCACCCACCGGCGGGTCGGCCCGCGAGCAGGACGAGCGCGCCGAGCCCCCACGCGGCCAGCGCCATGACGTTCACCCCCCGCGCGTCCAGGTGGTAGGTGGGATCGACGGCGACCGGCGCTCCATGGGACACCGCCGCCGCGCCGGCGGCCAGGTCGGCGAACGGCGCGACGTAGACGCCGCCGGCCACCGCGACCGCGGCCAGCAGCACGACCGGCGCGACGAGCAGGACCGGAACCGGCTGGGCCGCGCTGCGCCGCGGCCCGGCGAACACCCCGAGCCAGAAGCGCCCGATGTAGGCGAACGTGAGCGCGGCGGCGGCGACGGCGAGCCCCTGGACGAGCCCGCTCTCCCCGCGGGCGGCGGCGAAGAACAGCTCGTCCTTGAAGAAGCCGATCGTCAGCGGCAGCGCGGCCAGCGTGGCGGCGGCCACGCCGCTGGCGGCGGCGAGCACCGGCATGTCGCGCGCCAGGCCGCCGAGGTGGTGCAGCCGCGACTCGCCGGTCGCCTCGGTGACGGCGCCGGCGGTCATGAACAGCGCGCTCTTGGCGATCGCGTGCGCGAGGACGTACAGCGCCGCCGCGCCGGCCGCCTTCGGCCCGCCGATGCCGTACAGCGCGACGACGTAGCCGTACTGGGAGATCGTCGAGTGGGCGAGGATCTGCTTGAGCTGATCCTGGGCCAGCCCGAGCACGCCGCCGATGGCGATCGACGCGAAGCCGACCACGAGCAGCCCGTCCAGGACGCCGTCGCTGGTGGCCAGCAGCGGGTGCACGCGCCCGATGACGAGCACGCCGGCGGCGACCATCGCCGCCGAGTGCAGGTAGGCGGAGACCGGGGTGGGCGCCTCCATCGCCCGCGGCAGCCAGAAGTGCAGCGGCACCTGCGCGCTCTTGGCCAGCGCGGCGCCCGCGATGAGGATCGCGGCGGCGACCGTGGTCGCGTTGGGCTCGGCGCGCGCGACGAGGTCCGCCAGCGCGAACGTGCCGTATTCGGTGTACAGCAGCACCGCGCCGATCATCAGGCCGACCGCGCTGACCCCGGTGACGAGCAGGGCCATGAGCGCCGCGCCGCGGGCCGCGATGCGATGGCGGTCGAAGCCGATGAGGAAGTACGACGCGACCGCGGTCAGGTCGAAGAAGACGAACAGCAGGATCAGGTCGCGCGCGCACGCGAGCCCGACCATCGAGACCATGAACAGGACCATCCACGCCCAGAAGCGCCACGCGTCGGCCGCGGGCCGGTCCTCGTGGCGCAGGTGGCGGGGCAGGTACGCGGCGGCGTAGGCGAAGACGACCGCGCCGATCCCGGTGGCCAGCAGCGCGTACAGCGCACCGAGCCCGTCGAGGCGCAGGTCGAGCCGCAGGTCGAGCTCGGACGCCCAGGCGACGTCGATCGCGACCCCGCCGGTGCGCCAGCCGACCAGGCAGGCGGCGAAGGCGGCGATCGCGGTGGCCACGGACGCCCACGGAAGGACACGACCGGTCATCGACCGGGAGGAGCCCCTGTCGGGGCGGTGGCTGTCAGTCGGCAGCGGCGGGAGATCGGCGGGGCGCGGGGGCGGTCAGGCTCGGGCCGTCAGCTTATGGGACCGCCGCGGCGGGCGCTCAGACGCGCTCGTTCGCGCTGGACGCCGAGGCGCTGATCACGCGGCGTGTCGGTCTCAGGACGCGCCCGGCGAGCTCGAGCGGCTCGCGTACGATCCCGGCGACGATCTCGAGGTGCTGGTGAAGGTGGGCTGACATGCGTGCGCTGGTCACGGGTTCCAACGGCGGCATCGGCACCGCGCTGGTGGCGCGGCTGCGCGCCGACGGGTTCGACGTCGTCACGCTCGACGTCGCGCCGCCCGCCGAGCTGCTGATCGACCTCGAGCACGACGACGTCCCCGCGCTCGACGACATCGACGTCTGCGTCTCCAACGCCGGGCTCACCGCGATCCTCTCGCCCGCGCACCGCATGAGCCGCGAGAAGTGGGAGCGCGACCTGGCGGTCAACCTCAGCGGCAGCTTCCGCGTCGTGCAGGCGTGCCTGGGCGGGATGCGCGAGCGCGGCTTCGGGCGCATCGTGGTGACCTCGAGCATGTTCGGCCGCTTCGGCGCGCCGGGCCAGGTCGCCTACGCCGCGTCGAAGGCCGGGCTGGTCGGCATGGTCAAGTCGATCGCCGCCGAGAACGTCCGCCGTGGCATCACCGCCAACGCCGTGCTGCCGGGGATGGTCGCCACGCCGGCCGTGCTGGCGATGCCGGCCGAGGTCGTCGACCGCGTCCGCGACAGCATGATGCCGATGGGGCGGATGGCCACGCCGCAGGAGGTCGCCGCGCTCGTCGCGTTCCTCGTCTCGCCCGACGCTGGCTACATCACCGGCCAGGCGATCGGGATCGACGGCGGCGCCTCGCTGAACACGCTCTCGCTGGGGCGGGAGGACCAGGATGGCTGAGTCCTGCCGGCCGGCGCGGGCGAGACGGTGGCGGGGGGGCCGCCGCGCCGCCGCGAACCGCGGCGCGCCGGAGTTGGCCGGGCGCGCAGAATCGCTGTGCCGCGCGCGCACGATGGCTTGCGCAACCCCATCGGGAGTGCCAATGTCCTCGGCAGTGAGCCCCAGGTTTCGCCCTGAAGGAGGGGAGACGACGTGAACAAGGTCCCGGTTCGCCTGTCCGTCAACGGCAAGGTCCACGAGCTCGACGTGGAGCCGCGTCTTCTGCTCGTGCACCTGTTGCGCGACCGCCTCGGCTTGACCGGGACGCACGTGGGCTGCGATACGAGCAACTGCGGCGCCTGCACGGTCCATCTCGACGGGGAGGCGGTCAAGAGCTGCACGGTCCTCGCCGTCCAGGCCGACGGCACGAAGGTCACGACGATCGAGGGCCTCGCCCACGGCGACGAGCTGCACCCGCTGCAGGAGGCCTTCTGGGAGCACCACGGCCTGCAGTGCGGCTACTGCACGCCGGGCATGATCATGTCCGCCGCCGACCTCTTGGCGCGCAACCCGCATCCCAGCGAGGAGGAGATCCGCAGCGGCCTCGAGGGCAACCTCTGCCGCTGCACCGGCTACCACAACATCGTCAAGGCGGTGGCGGCCGCGGCCGAGCATCCGCACGCGGGCGAGATCGACCATCCGGGGCCGACGCCCGAAGGGGCGGCGATCGGCCGCGCCGTCGCGGCTGAGGGTGTCAGCGCATGACGGCGATCGAGCAGGACCCCAGCGGCTTCGTCGGGCGCGCGCTGAAGCGCAAGGAGGACCCGCGGCTGATCACCGGCCGCGCGACCTACGTGGACGACATGAACCCGGTCGGCACGCTGTGGATGGCGTTCGTGCGCTCGCCCGAGGCCCATGCCCGCGTGACGTCGATCGACGCCTCGGCCGCGCTCGAGCGCGACGACGTCGTCGCGGTCTTCACCGGCGACGACCTCGTTGACCTGCAGGCGCCGCTGCCCACGGCGTGGGTCCCGCCGGGCGTCGAGATGAACGTCCCCGAGCACTGGCCGCTGGCCAAGGGCGAGGTCTGCCACGTCGGCGACCCGGTCGCCGTCGTCGTCGGCGATGACCGCTACCGCGTAGTCGACGCCGCCGAGCAGGTGATCGTCGACTACGAGCCGCTGCCCGCGATCACCGATCCCGAGGCGGCGCTGAGCGACGAGGTGCTCGTCCACTCCGGCACGACGTCCAACCGGGTCCACGAGTGGTCGCTGGGCGGCGGCGACCTGCAGGCTGGGTTCGACGCGGCCGACGTCGTCATCGAGCGGCGCATCGTCAACCACCGCACGGCCGGCGCCGCGATCGAGCCGCGGGCGGTGCTCGCCGAGGAGCGCGCGGGCCACGTCACCGTGTGGTCGGCCACCCAGGTGCCGCACTTCCTGCGCCTGTTCGTGGCGATCATGCTCGGCCTCAGCGAGGAGCGCGTGCGCGTGATCGCGCCCGAGGTCGGCGGCGGCTTCGGCTCCAAGCTGCAGATCTACGGCGAGGAGATCCTCTGCGCCTGGGCCGCCCGCCGCCTCGGCCGCCCGGTGAAGTGGTGCGAGACCCGCTCCGAGGGGATGATGGTCACCCACCACGGCCGCGACCAGATCGCGACCGTCCGGGTCGGGGCCAAGCGCGACGGCACGGTCACCGCCTTCCACGCGAAGATCCTCGCCGACCTCGGCGCGTACATGCTGCTGCTCACGCCGGCGATCCCGTCGCTTGGCGCGTTCGTGATGAGCGGCTGCTACAAGTTCCCGGCGGTCCAGACCGACATCACCGGCGTCATGACGAACAAGTTCGCCACCGACGCCATCCGCGGCGCGGGCCGCCCCGAGGCGACGCACATGATCGAGGTCGCGCTCGACCAGCTCGCCCACGAGCTCGAGCTCGATCCGCTCGAGGTCCGCCGGCGCAACTTCATCCCCGCCGACGCCTTCCCGTACGAGACGGCGATCGGGGTGGTCTACGACTCCGGCAACTACGAGGGCACGCTCGCGCGGCTGCTCGAGCACGTCGACGTGGACGAGTTCCGCGCCGAGCAGGAACGCCTGCGCGGCGAAGGCATCTACCGCGGGATCGGGTTCTCGACGTACACCGAGATCTGCGGGCTGGCGCCGTCGCGGGTCGTGGGCCCGGGCGGCTTCGGCCTCCAGGCCGGCGGCTGGGAGTCGGCGCTCGTGCGCGTCCACCTGACCGGCACGGTGACCGTGTACACCGGCACCTCGCCGCACGGACAGGGTCACGAGACGGGCTTCGCCCAGATCGTCGCCGACCGGCTGGGCCTCGACCCCGAGCAGGTCGAGATCATCCACGGCGACACCGCGACCGGGCCCAACGGGCTCGACACGTACGGGTCGCGGACGCTGGCGGTCGGCGGCGAGGCGGTCGCGCGGGCGACGGCGAAGGTCGTCGAAAAGGCCAAGGCGTTCGTCGCCCACAAGCTCGAGGCCGCGCCCGAGGACATCGAGCTCGTCGACGGCAAGTTCGCGGTGCGCGGCTCGCCCGACCAGGGGCTGACGCTGGCCGAGGTCGCTGGCCTGGCCTACATCCCGCAGGACATCCCGCAGGGCATGGAGCCCGGCCTCGAGGAGGTCGCGTTCTACGACCCCGAGAACTTCGTCTTCCCGTTCGGCGCGCACGCCGCGATCGTCGAGCTGGACGCGGAGACCGGGAAGGTCGAGGTGATCCGCTACGTCGCGGTCGACGACTGCGGCCCGGCGATCAACCCGCTGCTCATCGACGGGCAGGTGCACGGCGGGATCGTGCACTCGATCGGCCAGGCGCTCTACGAGCAGGTCGCCTACGACGAGGCGGGCCAGCTCGTGACCGGGACGTTCGTCGACTACGCGCTGCCGACCGCGGCCGAGGTGCCGTCGTTCGAGACCGACCGCACCGAGACGCCGTCGCCGGTCAACTCGCTCGGCGTCAAGGGCATCGGCGAGGCGGGCACGATCGGCGCCACGCCGGCGGTCCTCAACGCCGTGATCGACGCGCTGCGCCCGCTCGGCGTGGACTACATGGACATGCCCCTGACGCCGGTCAGGGTGTGGACCGCGATTGAGGAGGCGAAGGGCCAGTGATCCCCTCGGAGTTCGACTACGTCGCCCCGGCGTCGCTGGACGACGCGCTGGCGCTGCTGCGCGAGGGGGGCGAGGACGCGAAGCTGCTGGCGGGCGGTCACTCGCTGATCCCGCTGATGAAGCTGCGCCTCGCGGTGCCGTCGCTGCTGGTCGACCTGCGCCACGTGGGTGACCTGCGCGGCATCGAGCGCGCCAACGGCGACTGGCGCATCGGCGCGCTGACCCGCCACGCCGAGCTGCAGGGCCAGCCCGAGGTCGGCCTGGCGTCGGAGGTCGCGAGCACGATCGCCGACCAGCAGGTGCGCAATCGCGGCACGATCGGCGGCTCGCTGGCCCACGGCGACTCGGCCTCGGACCTGCCGACCGTGCTGCTGGCGACCGAAGGCGCGGTCGTCGCGCGCGGCCCCGGCGGCCAGCGCGAGATCGCCGCCGGCGACCTGTTCGTCGACTACCTCACCACCGCGCTCGAGCCGACCGAGATCGTCACGCACGTGCGGCTGCCCGCGCTGGAAGACTACGGCCACGCCTACGAGAAGTTCACGCGGCGCGCCGAGGACTGGGCGATGGTCGGCGTCTGCGCCCTGGTCAAGAAGGCTGGCGACGGCTCGTGCGAGGACGTCCGCGTGGCGTTCACCAACATGGGCGCGACGCCGCTGCGCGCCCGCGCGGTCGAGGACGCGCTGCGCGGCGGCCCGCTGGACGCGGACGCGATCGCCGGCGCCGCCGAGCACGCCGCCGAGGGCACCGACCCGCCGGGCGACCTCAACGCCACGCCCGAGTACAAGCAGCACCTCGCGCGGGTGCTGACTCGGCGCGCTGACCCGCGCCGCCGCCTGACGCCTCGACGTCGCCCGAGCCGGTGCGGCCGCACCGGCTCGGGACGGCGCTGGCCGGTTTCGCCAGGGCCGGCCCGAGGACCATGGCAAGGACCATGGGGTTGCTCTGCGGGTGTGGTTAGCCACGGGGTAGCGGTTTGGTATCCGGGGCTAACCACACTTCGAAGGACACCACACGATCACGATGTCCAACCGGCGTGGACGCGCGGCGCCGCCGGGACACTCAGGCCCGGCGGCGCCGTGATGCCGGTGATCAGCCTGCGCTCAGCGGCGTGCGGAGCGCCTCGCCGACGATGACGCGCCGCGGTTGCAGATATCGCCGCTGGTCAGGTTCGCGTGCGGCGCGACCGCGCGGTAGCGACCGGCGGCCCTGCTCGCGAAGCTGAAGCTCCCGGTGCTGGTCGTCAGCTCGCTCGACACCCGACGCCAGCGCCCGTTCCGGCGGACCTGCAGCCGCACCGGGACACTGGACGCGCACTTCGCGAAGCCGTCGGTGGCGGTCACCGTGCCGCGGGCCCGCGTGCGCGTCAGCGACAGCGAGACGCGGCGGCTGTGGATCACCTGGAACGGCGTCGCGCTCGTGCCCTGGCCGCCGGGCGTGGTCACCTGCAGCGTGCCGGCGCCCGCACCGGCCGGCACCGTGGCCGTGATCTGCGTCGCCGAGTTGACCGCGATCTGCGTCGCCGGGGTGCCCCCGAACGTCAGCGCGGTCGCGCCGGTGAGGTTCGTGCCGGTGATCGTCACCTGGCTGCCGACCTTGCCCGACGTCGGGTTGAACGACGTGACCGTCGGCGGCGGGCTGACCTGGTAGGGGGTCGTGCTGCTCGCCGTGCCGTTGGGCGTCGTGACCGAGATCGGGCCGCTGGTCGCGTTGGCGGGCACCGTGGCGGTGATCGTCGTCGGCGAGTTCACGGTGAACGCCGCGGCCGGGATGCCGCCGAAGGTCACCGCGGTCGCGCCGGTGAGGTTCGTGCCGGTGATGACGACCTGGGTGCCGGCCGGACCGGTCTGCGGGTTGAACGACGCGATCGTCGGGCCGTTCGTCGTGATGTCCAGGCTCCAGCCGAGCGCGATCTGACCCACGTCGCCGCCCGCGTCGTCGAACACGAACAGGTTCCACGTCCCGTTCGGGACGGTCCCGTTGAACAGTGCGAGCGACGCCCCGTACGGCGGCGTCGGCGCCGGAGCCGGACCGGTGAACGCGCCGTTGTTCGTCGGCCGGAAGGTCCCGGAGACGACCGGCGCCGTGACCAGGGTCGGCGCCGCCTGGTTGAACGTGATCGTGGCGTTGTTGACGTCGGTGCCGCCGCCGGTGTCGGCGAGGAGCACGACGTTCTGGCCCGACGGGCCGACGAGCAGGATGTCGACGTCGCTGGGGAACGTGTGGCTGAAGCCGGTGATCGTGGCGGTGACGTTCGTGACCGCCCCGGTCAGGCCGCTGACCGGGATCGCCGACGGGTACGGGTTCGCCGGCCCCGACGTCCCCGTGGCCGGGATCTTGATCAGCGTCTGGTTCGAGAAGACCTGCGCTCCGGCGGCCGGCGCGAACAGCGCCAGCGCCAGGATCGCGGCGAGCAGGCTGACCACCAGCCCCCGCCGCCTCGTGCCCGACTTGTCCATGCCCATCGTCATCCTTCCTCCCGCAGACAGGTTGGCGCCATTCTGCGCAGGCGCCGCGCGGCAGGTCAAGCGCCGCGACGCGCCGGTTTGCGGATGATCGCCGGGCTTGCTCCGCGGTGACGGGGTGCGCTTTGATGGTCGTGCGCCGGTGGTCGGCGCGGACCCACGCACAGCGAGGACAGGAGCATCACATGAGCGATCTGGTCGCGATCGCCTACCCCGACGTGGCGACGGCCCAGCAGGTCGCCGGCAACCTCGGCGAGGCCGTCAAGCAGCATCTGATCGAGCTCGACGACGTGGTCGTGGTCGAGCGCCGTGAGGACGGCAAGGTCAAGCTGCACCAGCCGTCGCTGGCCGGCATCGGCGCCGCCGGGGGCGCGCTGTGGGGCGGCCTCATCGGCCTCATCTTCTTCATGCCGCTGTTCGGCATGGCCCTCGGCGCCGCCGCCGGCGCCGCGTCGGGCGCGTTGGCTGACCACGGCGTCGACGACAAGTTCATGAAGCAGCTGGGCAGCGAGCTCGAACCCGGCAAGGCCGCGCTCATCCTCCTCATCCGCAAGGTCACCACCGACAAGATCCTGCCCCAGATCCAGGTCCCGGGCACGGTCATCCAGACGTCGCTGAGCGACGAGAACGAGCAGCAGCTGCGCGACGCGCTCGCCGCCGCCGGCCGCAGCTAGATGGGAGCCGGCAGCGGCGGCGCTCAGCCGAGCCCGCCGCCGCCGGCTGACGGGTATCGTGGCCGGCCGTGGACGACGGCATGACCGATACCGAGCACCGCGACACGCTCGGCATGCCCGACGTGCTCGAGCGCTACCCGATTCCGGGACCGCGCAGCCTCGACGGCATCCTCGGCTTCCGCCTGACCTCGATCGGCGAGAGCGAGGCGCGCGGCGAGGTCGAGGTCACCGACCGCGTGTGCCAGCGCTTCGGCCTCGTCCACGGCGGGGCGTACGCGGCGCTGGCCGAGATGGTGGCCAGCGAGGCGACCATCCACCATGTCTGGCCGCGCGGCGACGGCGCGGTGGGCCAGGCCAACGCGACGAGCTTCCTGCGGCCGTGCCGGTCGGGCACGCTGCACGCGCGGGCGCAGGCGCGCCACCGCGGCCGCACGACGTGGGTCTGGGACGTCGACATCCTCGACGACGACGGCCGCCTGTGCGCCACCAGCCGGGTGACGATGGCGGTCCGGCCCCGGTCAGCCTGACCCATCGCGCCGCCACACGGGCGCGCAGCGTTGGTACGTTCCGATCGTGCACGCCCCTCGATCCGCGGTGCCGTCGACGCCGTCGCTCGTCTACGTGGTCGGGCGCGTCAACCACGGGGTGCGCCGCGAGCTGCGCAAGGCGCTGACCCCCTGGGGGCTCAGTGTGCCCGAGCTGACCGCGCTGTCCGTGCTGCGCGCGCGGCCTGGGCTGTCGAACGCCCAGCTGTCGCGCCGCTCGCTGACGACCCCGCAGTCGATGAACGACGTCATCGCCGCGCTCGAGCGCCGCGGCCTGGTGGAGCGCACCGTCGACCCGGCCCACGCGCGGATCCTGCGCACGCGGCTCACCGACGCCGGTCAGCAGCTGCTCGCGCAGGTCGATCCGGTCGTCGACGCGCTGCAGGGCGAGATGCTGGCCGACGTGCCCCCCGAGCACCGCGGGATCGTCCTCGACGGGCTGATCAGCTGCATGCGGATGCTGCGGTCTCGGTAGGCGCCGTCCGGCGCCCAGATCCGGCGCGGCCGCCGGCTGCGTGCACGCGCGCGCCCGCCGGGCGACGCGGGGGCCGGCGCTCGCTACCGTCGGCGGGCGCCCCGCGGCGTCCTGCGCGCCGCAGGGAGACTCGAGGCGACCATCGAAAGGGTCGAACGGAGTTCGATGAGCAGCTCAGGTCCCCGCCTGCCCTACATGCCCGGTCTGGACGGACTGCGCGCGTTCGCGGTCGGCGGCGTCCTGCTCTACCACGCGGGCGTGACGTGGATGCCGGGCGGGTTCCTGGGCGTCGACCTGTTCTTCGTCCTCAGCGGCTACCTCATCACGTCGCTGCTGCTCACCGAGTACGGACGCACCGGCCGCATCGACCTCAAGCGGTTCTGGCTCGGCCGTGCCCGGCGGCTGCTGCCCGCGGCGATGCTCGTCATCGCGGTCTGCCTGATCGTCGCCGCCGTGTTCCTGCCCGGCCAGCTCGCCGACGCACGCGCCGACGCGGTGTCGTCGATCTTCTACGTCAACAACTGGCACCAGGTGTTCGCCGACCGCTCCTACTTCGCGACGTTCGGGCGGCCGTCGCTGTTCCAGCACCTGTGGTCGCTGGCGGTCGAGGAGCAGTTCTACCTGGTCTGGCCGCTGCTGCTGACGTTCATGCTGACGCGGCTGAGCCGGGGCCAGGTCGTGGCGCTGACCGCGGCCGGGCTCGTCCTGTCGGCGGCGCTGATGGCCGTCATCTACGACCCGCACGTCGACGCGTCGCGCGTCTACTACGGCACGGACACGCGCGCGGCGCCGCTGCTGGCCGGTGCCCTGCTGGCGTTCGCGTGGCCGCCGCAGCGGTTCACGGGCGCGCCGGGACGGGGCGCTGTGGTGGTGCTCGATGCGCTCGGGGCGATCGGGCTCGGCGTGCTCGTGTGGGCGATGGTCGCGTGGCACGACTACGACCAGGGCCTGTTTCGCGGCGGCTTCCTGGTCGCGGAGCTGGCCACGGTGCTGTTGATCGCGGCGCTCGTGCACCCGGCCGCGCACATCGGGCGGCTGTTCGGCGTTGCGCCGATGCGGTGGATCGGACAGCGCAGCTACGGCATCTACCTGTGGCACTGGCCGGTGATGGCCCTCAGTCGGCCGGGGGTGGACGTGCACGCCAGCCGGCCGCTGATCATCGCCGGGCAGATCGCGCTGACCATCGCCATCGCGGCGCTGTCGTACCGCTACCTCGAGATGCCGGTGCGGCGCGGCGAGGCGCGCCGGCGGCTCGCGGTGCTGCTCGACCGCTGGCGGCCGCGTCAGCGCCTCGCGGTCGTGGCGGGCGCGGCGGTGGCGGCGGTGCTGCTCGTCGGGTTCGCGTTCGGGCGGCCGGTCGGCCACGCCGCATCCACCGAGGCCGCGCGGCCGCTGGCCACCAAGGCGGCCACCGATGAGCCGGCCGCCGCGCGACCGAAGGACGCCGCGCAGCCCGCCCACCACCCCCGCAGTGAGCGCACGCTCCCGCGCGGGATGCTCGCCGTCGGGGCGTCGGTGATGCTCGCGGCGCAGCCGGCGCTGACGCAGCGCTTCGGGCCCAACCTGCGCATCGACGCCGCGGTCGGCCGGCAGGCGTCCGACATCATCGGCCGCCTCGAGGCCTACCGCCGGGAGGGGACGCTGCCGGACACGGTGATCGTCCAGATCGGCGAGAACGGACCGATCTGGAGCGCCGACGTCGAGCGTCTGCGCGAGGTGCTCAAGGGCGTCCGCCGGGTGGTGTTCATCAACGTGCGCGTCCCGCGCAGCTGGCAACCGCAGGTCAACGCGACGCTCGAGGACGCGGTCAAGCACTGGCCGCAGGCCCAGATCGCCGATTGGTACGGGGCCAGCGGGGACAGCGCGCTGCTCTACGACCAGGCCCATCCCGATCCGGCGGGCCAGAAGGTCTACGCGCGGGTGGTGGCCCGGGCGCTGCGCTAGTCAGGCGAGGCCGAACAGCCGCGCCGCGTTGTCCTTGAGGATCAGCGGCTTGACCTCGTCCTTGATGGGCAGCGTGTCGAAGTCGCGCATCCAGCGTTCGGGCGTGAGCGCGGGGTAGTCGGTGCCGAACAGCACCTTGTAGCGCAGCAGCGTGTTCGCGTAGCGCACCAGGTTCTCGGGGAAGTACTTCGGCGACCACCCGGACAGGTCGATGTAGACCTGCGGCTTGTGCACGGCGATCGACAGCGCCTCGTCCTGCCAGGGCACCGAGGGATGGGCCATGACGATCGGCAGGTCCGGGAAGTCCGCCGCGACGTCGTCGAGCGCCATCGGGTTGGCGTACTTCAGCCGGATGCCCCCGCCGCCCGGCTGGCCGCTGCCGACCGCGGTCTGCCCGGTGTGGAACAGCGCCGGCACGCGGGCCTCGGCCAGCACCTCGTAGAGCGGATAGAACGCCTCGTCGTTGGGCCAGAAGGCCTGCAGGCTGGGGTGGAACTTGAACCCGCGGACCGGATAGGTCGCCAGCAGGCGCCGCGCCTCCTCGACCCCCTCGGCCCCGCGCCGGGGATCGATGCTGGCGAAGGGGATCACGACGTCGTCGTGCTTGGCCGCCTCGGTGAAGACGTCGTCGTTGGACAGGGGGCTCTCGAAGCCCATCAGGTCGACGAAGAAGGCGACGCAGGCCATCTCGCGCTCGCGATAGAAGCCGGCGAGCTGCGCGACCGAGAGCAGCGCGTCGCTGCCGAAGACCTTGGCCACGGCGCCCTCCGGCCCGTCGCTGGGCAGCGGCTCGCCGGCCGCGTTGCGGTGGACGTGCGTGTGGACGTCGATGGCGCGCACGCGCTGGAGGTCGATCGTCATGACGGCACCGTAGCGGGTCGTCAGGCAGGCTGATACTGTCGCGAGCGCCCATGCCGGTCCGCGAGGGAGATCTGCTGTGGACGCCGCCGCCCGGCCTGCGCGAGCACACCCAGGTCGGGCGCTACCTCGCCTGGCTGGAGCGTGAGCGCGGCCTGGCCTTCGACGACCATCAGGCGCTGTGGACCTGGTCGATCACCGACCTGGAAGGGTTCTGGAGCTCGATCTGGGACTTCTTCGCGGTTCGCGCCAGCACGCCGCCCGAGCGGATGCTGGGCCAGAGCGCGATGCCGGACGCGCAGTGGTTTCCCGGCGCGCGGCTGAACTACGCCGAGAACCTCCTCGACCGCGGCTACCCGGACGACGATCCGGCGATCTTCGGCCGCTCGCAGACGCGCGACGCCGTCGACCTCACGTGGGGCGACCTGCGCGACCTGGTCGCTCGGGCGCGCGCCGGCCTGAAGCGGCTCGGCGTCGGCCGCGGCGACCGCGTGGTCGCGTACCTGCCCAACGTGCCCGAGACGGTCGCGGCGATGCTCGCCTGCGCCAGCCTCGGCGCGGTGTGGGCGTCGTGCTCGCCGGAGTTCGGCGTGCGCAGCGCGGTGGACCGCTTCGGCCAGCTCGAGCCGAAGGTCCTGCTGGCGGTCGGCGGCTACGTGTACGGCGACAAGCTCATCGCGCGGGGCGACGAGGTCGCCGCGATCCGCGCCGGCCTGGCTCCCGGCCTCGAGCACGTGGTCGACATCGCCTACGCGGGCGATCCGCTGCCCGACGCCGTCGCCTGGCGCGACCTGGTGGCCGAGCCGGGACCGCTGGAGTTCGAGCAGCTGCCGCCCGACCACCCGCTGTACGTGCTGTTCTCGTCGGGCACCACCGGGCTGCCCAAGGCGATCGTCCACGGCCACGGCGGCATCCTCCTCGAGCACTACACGGTCATGGGGCTCAACTGGGACCTGCGGCCCGGCTCCCGCCTCATGTGGTTCTCCACCACCGGCTGGATGATGTGGAACGCGCTGGTCTCCGGCCTGCTGACCGGCGGCGCGATCGTCACGGTCGACGGCAACCCGGCCCATCCCGACCTGGGCTGGCAGTGGCGGATCGCCGAGGAGACCGGCGCCACGCTCATGGGCGTCAGCCCGGCGTTCGTCACCGCCTGCCGCAAGGCGGGCATCGAGCCCGGCCGCGAGTACGACCTCAGCGCGCTCGAGCAGATCGGCGCCGCCGGCTCGCCCCTGCCGCCCGAGGGCTTCGCCTGGATCTACGAGCAGCTCGGCGACGACGTCTTCCTCAACGTCGGCAGCGGCGGCACGGACGTGTGCAGCGGCATCGTGGGCAACAGCGAGCTGCTGCCGGTGTGGGCGGGGGAGATCGCCGGCCGGATGCTGGGCGTCGCGGCGTACGCGTACGACGATGACGGTCGCGAGCTCGTCGGCGAGGTGGGCGAGCTGGTCATCACCCAGCCCATGCCGTCAATGCCCGTCGCCTTCTGGAACGACCCCGACGGCCGCCGCCTGCGGGCGGCGTACTTCGACCACTACGACACCGACCCACCCATCTGGCGCCACGGCGACTGGATCACCTTCACCGAGCGGGGCAGCTGCATCATCAGCGGCCGCTCGGACGCCACGCTCAACCGCGGGGGCGTCCGGCTGGGCACGGGGGAGATCTACGCGGTCATCGAGGAGATCGACGAGGTGCACGACAGCCTGGTCGTCCATCTCGAGGACCCCGGCGGCGGCGCCGGCGAGCTGCTGCTGTTCGTCGTGCTGCGCGACGGGTGCGCGTTCGACGAGGCGCTGCGCACGGGGATCGCCCGCTCGGTGCGGGCGGCGCTGTCGCCGCGGCACGTGCCGGACTCGATCATCGCGGTGGACACCATCCCGCGGACCCTGACGGGCAAGAAGCTCGAGGTGCCGGTCAAGCGCATCCTGCAGGGCGTGGCCCGCGAGCAGGTCGCCAGCCGCGACGCGCTGGCCGATCCGCAGGCGCTCGACGCGTTCGTCGAGTACGCGGCCACGCGGGCGCCGGCGGGTGGCGCGGCCCGCCTACCATGACGCACCAATGGCCGGCCGTGCCGCGCTTGTCGCCATGCTGTCGACCGTCGCCGCCGCGCTCACGGCCGGATGCGGAGGCGGGGACGGCGGGCGCGCGACCACCGACCCCTCGGTGGCGCAGGTGCCCGCGGTCACGCTGAGCGTGCAGGAGCCCGACGGCGACACCGTGCCGGCGCGCGTGGTCGACGGGGCGTGGGTGGCCGACGTGCGGGTCGCCGGCCAGTCGCAGCCCGGCTCGCTCGTCCGCGTCACCACGGGCTGCCGCCAGCCGGCGTGCGAGCGCAGCGCGCAGACCGACGGCGCGGGGCGCTGGTGGGTGCGGCTGCGGGCGCAGGCGCCGCCGGCCCGCCCGTACGCCCGCATCGTCGCCGAGCTCGCCGGTCAGTCGGCCCTGACGCTCGTCAAGCTGCGCCCGCCGGCGGCCGAGCGCGAACGGGCCAGCGCCGACGACCAGCGGCGCGCCGGCGCGCGGCCCCAGCGCCGTCGCCACCGCGCGGGGGCGGCCTCCGGCGTTCGCGCGGGCACGGAGGGCGTGCCCGAGCCGCCGCCGCCCGCGACGCTGCCCGAAGCGGCGCCCGCCGCGCCGCCGGAACCCGCGTCGAGCGCCGCTGCCACCGGTCTGCTGATGGTCGGCGACTCGCTCGCGGTGGGCACGCAGAGCCTGCTGCCCGCTCAGCTTCCGGGCTGGAGCATCGCCACCGACGCGCGCAACAACCGGACGCTGGCCGAGGGCATGGCGCGCTGGCGCCTGGAGAAGGGCAACGCGCTCGTCAACGCCTTCAGCCTGTTCACCAACGACAACCCGGGGAACATCGCGGCGCTCGAGGCGGCGGTCCGCGAGACCGCGGCCGCGGGCTGCGCGGTCTGGGCCACGATCTCGCGCCCGCCGCAGGGTGGGGTCTCCTACGCTCGGGCCAACGCGACGCTCGAGCGGTTGGCGGCGCAGCTGCCCGGACGCGTCGTCGTCGTGCCGTGGGCGTCGGCGGCCGCCGACCACCCCGAGTGGCTGATCTCCGACCAGGTCCACGCCACCGCCGCCGGCTACCGGGCGCGAGCCGAGCTCTACGCCCAGGCCGCGCAGAGCTGTCTGTGAGCGCCTATCCTGCCCGCCTGCACCCGTCGTCACCGTCCCGAGGTCCAGCCGTGTTCCGTGCCGCCGTCCTGTCCGCCGCGATCCTCGCCGCGGCCGCCGTGCCCGCGTTCGCCGCGCCGTCGGGCGCCGCGCCCGTCGCCACCGCCGCCGCGAGCTGCAAGGTGCCCACCGACGACGCCTGGGGACCGACCTACGTCCCGCAGATGTCGGTCCGCAAGGTCTCCTGCGCCAAGGGCCAGGCGGTCGTCCGGGCCTACCACCGCTGCCGCGTGGCCCACGGCGGCGCCAAGAAGGGGACCTGCACCCGCCGGGTCAAGCGCTTCCGCTGCCGCGAGCAGCGGCTGTCGTCGATCAAGACGCAGTTCGACGCGAAGGTGACCTGCTCGCGTCGGGCGGCGCGCGTGGTGTTCACGTACACGCAGTACACGTGAGCGCCTGACCGGCCCGGGCTGCACAGGGGTCGGCGGGCGCGGCCGGCCGCCGCTCAGCGAAAGTCCTGGTCGAGCGCGCGCTGGACCAGGTCGGCGGCCACCCCGGCGCCCGCGTCGCTGAGGTGCACGCCGTCGGGCTTGCGCACGATCGTGTCGCGGCCGTCGACGGGCATGCTCACGCGGTAGCGGCCGCCGGGGGTGAACACCGAGGCCAGGTCGAGCACGCGCACCTGGGCTCGGTAGGGCTGGGCGGCCACGGCGATCGCCGCGTTGACCACCCGGGCGATGTCGCGCCGGTCGCCGTCGCGCGGCAGCGGCAGCTGGAGCCAGTAGACGCGCGCCGCGCCGTTGCGGCGGTAGGTGTTCATCATCGTCCGCACCCGCGTCGCGTAGGCCGCCGCCCACGCCGGGCCGCAGCACTCGACGGGCTTGCCGCCGGGGCCGGGCAGCGGGAAGCCCTCGTTGGCGCCGATGAACACCACCACCGCGTCGGCGCGGTCCTGTCGCGCCTGCCGGCGCGACAGCGCGCCCCAATCGAGCAGGTCGGTCTTCGAGATGCCGGTGCCGATGTGCGGGTCGCGGATGGTGTCGACCCCCTCGGGCGCGAGGCGCCGGGCGAGCTCGGCGTCGAGCGGCATCGTCATCGAGTCGCCGGTGACCAGCAGCGTCCGCAGCGGCCGGCGCGCCGGCGCGGGCGCGCCCAGCGTCCGCGGGTCGAACGCCTCGGGCCCGACCGGCGCGACCCCGCCGCCCCCCGCCACCGCCGTCGTGCCGAACGCGCCTTCGCCGCCGACCTGCTCGTCGGGGGCCAGCCAGCTCGTCAGCGTGTGCGCCCAGTCGTGCAGCGGCAGGGCGCCGGCGACCGCGTCGGCCGGCTTGCCCACGGCCAGCACCATGTCGCGCTCGAAGCCCGGATCCATCCGGTTGCCGGTGCGCCGGATCGACGGGCCCGCCGCGACGAGCACGATCAGCGTGGCGACGAGCACCGCGACGATCGCGTCGCGCGCCCGGAACCGGCGGGCGCGCACGTCCATCGGCGCCGCCGCGTCGGTCGCGAACGGGCGCTGCGTGTCGGGCACGTCGCCGTGGGCGAGCGCGTCCTGCGGGTCGGCGGACGCGGGCGGCGGCGGTTCGCCGGGGGTGGGGGTGGAGGGACGGGGGGACACGCCGGGTCAGAACTGGAAGTAGATGAACGGCGGGACGCCCTGGGTGGGCACGGTAGCCGCCACCAGCAGGACGACCGCCGCCAGCCCGGCCCCCAGCGCGGTCGGTTGCCAGGCCTCGATGCGCAGGCGCAGCGCCTCCAGCGGCCGCGGCGGCAGCAGCTGCCCCCCGATGACCACGAGCACGGCGGCGAGGACGGCCGGGGTGACGAGCGTCGCCGCGCCCGGGCTGAAGAGCTGGCCCAGGAACGCGCCGGCGATGGCGAGGTCCGGGCTGCGGAAGAGGATCCAGCCGAAGACGACGACGTGGAAGACGACGATCCAGCGCAGCCACGCCGGCACGCGCTCGACCCGGTCGTGGCCGATCAGGTGCTCGGCCACCAGCGCACCGCCGTGCAGCGCGCCCCACAGCACGAACGTCCACGCCGCGCCGTGCCACAGCCCGCCGAGCAGCATGGTGATCATCAGGTTGCGCGCGGTCATCCAGCGCCCGCCGCGGTTGCCGCCGAGCGGGATGTAGAGGAAGTCCCGCAGGTAGCGCGAGAGCGTGATGTGCCAGCGCCGCCAGAACTCGCGGAAGCTCGCCGACCGGTACGGCGAGTTGAAGTTCTGGGGGAAGACGAACCCCATGAGCAGGGCCAGGCCGATCGCGATGTCGGTGTAGCCCGAGAAGTCGCAGTAGATCTGGGCCGTGTACGCATACGCGGCGACCAGGACGTCGGGCGTGTGGTAGAGCTGCGGCACCGCGAAGACCGGGTCGACGATCGCGCGGGCCAGGAAGTCCGCCAGCATCACCTTCTTGATCAGGCCGACCGCGATCAGGACGACCCCGGCGCCGACCGCGACGTCGCGCGGGTTGCGCGGCGTCGCGAGCTGGGGCAGGAACTCGCGGGCGCGCACGATCGGACCGGCGACGAGGTGGGGGAAGAAGCTCAGGTAGATCGCCAGGTCGATCGTCCGCGCGGGGGCCAGCAGGCCCCGCTTGACGTCGACGACGTACGAGATGGCCTGGAAGACGAAGAAGCTGATGCCGACCGGCAGGGCGAGCGACAGCAGCGGCAGCGGCAGGTCGAGCCCGACCGACCCGAGGACGCGGTTGAAGTCCTGCGCGAAGAAGTCGTAGTACTTGAACAGCCCGAGCAGCCCGAGGTCGGCCGCCACCGCCACCGCTACGATCGCCGTCCTGGCCTGCGGCCGGCGTGCGGGCGACGAGCACCGCCGCGAGCTGATTGGCCAGGACGACCGCCGCGAGCAGGACCACCCAGCGCCAGCTCGCGGCACCGTAGAAGACGGCGCTGGCCGCGAGGATGAACGGCTTCCACAGCCTCGGCTTGGGCATCAGCGCCCAGGACAGGGCGAGGACGACCACGAAGAAGATCGCGAACTGGACCGTCGGGAAGACCACGGAGCGCGGAGACACTACTTCGACCACATGCCACGACCGCTCACGACCCTCATCGCCACCCTGGCCGCTGCGGCCGCGGCGGCCGCCCTGGCCGCCGCGCCGGCCGCCGCCTGCGACGCCTCCCGCCATGCGCGCCGCCCACGCCGGGCCCGGCGGCCGCGCGCCGCTGATCGTGGGCGACTCGGTCCTCCTCGGCGCCGTGGCGCAGGTTGCCCGCGCCGGCTTCGAGGTCGACGCCAAGGGCTGCCGGCGCATCGATCAGGGCCTCGCGCTGCTGCGCCAGCGCCGCCGCGCCGGCTCGCTGCCCGGGTTCGTCGTGCTCGCGCTCGGCACCAACGCGTCGGTGACGACGACCGACGTGCGCCGGGCGCTGGCGATCATCGGGCCCGACCGCGTGCTCGGGCTCGTCACGCCGCGCGAGACGGGCGGCGTCTCAGGCGCGGACGCGCGGGCCGTGCGCGCGGCCGGCCGCCGGTGGCCGGACCGCGTGCGCGTGATCGACTGGGTCGCCTACAGCGCCGGGCACTCGTCGTGGTTCGCCGGCGACGGCATCCACCTCGGCCCGGGCGGCGCAAGCGGCCTGGCCCGCCTGCTGGCGCCGCTGCGCGGCGTGCACGTCGAGCTGGCCTGGCGCGCGGTCAGCGGGTGAGCCCGTCGCGCCGCAGCGCGGCGACGATCAGGTCGGTGGCGATCGCGGCGCCCGCGGTCGACAGGTGCACCTGGTCGTCCTGGCGCACGACGACCGTCCGGCCCGGTAGGTGATCGTGCGCCGGAAGTGCCCGCCCGGCGCGACGACCGCGCCGACGTCGATCAGGCGCACGCGCGGCTCGCGCTGCGCGCGGCGAGCCGGATCGCCCGGTTGACCGCCGTGAACACCCGGGCGAACGCGGCCCGGCCGGGCGGCGGCAGCAGCATCCAGTACACGCGGCCCTCCCCGCCGCGCCGGTAGGCGTCCATCATCTGCCCGACGCGGCGGGCGTACGCGGCGACCCACGCCGTCCCACAGCAGGCTGCGTCGCCGATCGGGAAGCCGTCGTTGGCGCCGAGGAAGACGACCGTCACGTCCGGGCGCCGCGAGCGCGCCTGGCGCTGCGCGAGCTTGACCCAGTCGAGCATGAACGGCTTGGAGATCCCGGTCGAGATGTGCGCGTCGCTGCGCACCGTGGCCCGCGTCAACCGCGCGGCCAGGTCGGAGTCGATGATCTGGATCATCGAGTCGCCGGTGGCCAGCAGCCGCAGCCGGGCCGGGGGCGAGACCCGGACGGTCCGTTGCGAGCGCTGGCCGGCCGGGGTCGTGAGGCCGATGCGCCAGCGCCCGGCGCGGCGCGCGCGCCAGCTCGCGGTCGCGGGCTCCTGCGCGCCCGGTCGCAGCGTGCGACAGCGCGTCGGCCCGTGCGGCGGCGTCGCGCAGACGCGCGCCGCGGCGTCCCCGACGTGCCAGGTGTCGGCCACCCGCACCGCCACGCGCCCGCCGCTGCGCACGCGGCCGGAGGCCACCGACAGGCGCATCCGCCGCGCGCAGGACGGCGTGCGGACCGCGGCATCGGCGGTGGCGAGCGTGCCGTCCGCGTTCTGGGCGGTGACGACGAAGCGCCGCAGCGTGCGGTCGCAGCGCCACGGCGCGAGGTCGGCCACCTCGGCGTGGCCGCCGTCGAGCGTGACCGACGTGAGCGCGGCGATCGCCGGGCCGACGCGTTCGCCGCCGGCGGCCTGGGCGCCGGCGGGGCCGGTGACGAGCAGGCCGATCCGGCCGTCGGCCGAGACGAGCTGCGCTGCGAGGGGGGTGGGCGCCTGGGCGGCGCGCGCGGGGCCGGCGGCGGGCGCGCGGGAGGCCGAAGATGCCGGCGCCGCGAGCAGCAGCGTGGCGAGGACGGCGAGCAAGGGGACGCGCACGCCGGCATCCTAGGCGGCTCGGCGTACGCGAGACCGGCGTTGCCCGCCGCGCCGCCGGCCGATGCGACAGGATCTCGCCGTGCCGCTCGCCCAGGACGTTCCGCCGCCGCCCGTCCCCGTCCCGGCGCCCGCGCCGCTGGTCATCCGCGCGCCGCGGCTGCTGGCCACCGGCCTGCCCGTCGAGATCCGCGGCGCCGCGGCGCCGGCCGGCACCGTCGTCAGCCTCCAGGTGCGCACCGAGAACGGCTGGAGCCCGGTCCGGCGGCGCGCGGCCGACGCGCGCGGCCGGGTGGTCATCCGCTACCGCCCGCGCCGCTCGCGCCCGCGCCTGCGCGTCCGCCTGGCCGCGCCCGGCGCGCTGCCCTCCGCCGCCCGCACCGTCCGCACCCGCGACGTCACCCTCGCCGCGTTCGGCGACGCCAACCTCGGCGACGGGGTCCAGGCCGTGATGCGCCAGCGTGGCAACCGCTGGCCGTGGGGCGGGGTGGCGGCGACGCTGAGGTCCGCCGACATCGCGTTCGGCAACCTCGAGTGCTCGATCTCCACGCGCGGGCGACCGGAGGTCAAGGCCTTCACGTTCCGCGGCAGCCCGGGCGCCCTGCGCGAGGTCGTCGCCTACGCGGGCCTCGACGTCCTCAACCTGGCCAACAACCACGTCGGCGACTACGGGACCGCGGCGCTGGCCGACACCATCCGCCACGTCCGCGCCACCGGGGCGCTCGCGGTCGGCGCCGGCCGCGACCTGGCCGGCGCCCGCCGGCCGCAGGTCATCGAGCGCCTCGGCCTGCGGGTCGCGTTCGTCGGCTTCTCGGACATCGGCCCGGCGTCGTTCGCGGCCGGCCCGCACCAGCCCGGCACCGCCTTCGCCTCGCCGCGAGCGATCCGCGCCGGCGTCCGCGCGGCGCGCCGCCGCGCCGACGTCGTCATCGCCACCTTCCACTGGGGAATCGAGCGCGACCCGCGCGAGACCGCGCGCCAGCGCGCCTTCGCCGCCACCGCGATCCAGGCCGGCACGAGCGCCGTCATCGGCGCCCACCCGCACGTCCTGCAGCCGGTCCGGCGCGCCGGCCCCCGGCGGCTGATCGCCTACAGCCTCGGCAACTTCGTGTGGGCGGCCGGCTCGCCCGCCAGCGCACGGACCGCGATCCTGCATCTGCGGCTGTCGGCCCGCGGGGTGGAGCGGTGGCGGCTGCAGCGGGCGCGGATCGTGGGCACGCGGCCGGTGCCGGGCTGAGCGCGCAACAGCGGCACGCGCTCAGGTGCGCGGCAGCTTGACGACCTCGACGAAGAACTCGTCGATCTGACGCACCACCGAGATGAAGCGCTCGAAGTCGACCGGCTTGGTCACGTAGGCGTTGGCGTGCAGCGCGTAGCTGCGCAGGATGTCCTCCTCGGCCTCCGAGGTGGTCAGCACGACCACCGGGATGGCGCGCAGCGCCTCGTCGCCCTTGATCTCGGCCAGGACCTCCCGCCCGTCCTTGCGCGGGAGGTTGAGGTCGAGCAGGATCAGGTCGGGCCGCGGCGCGTGGGCGAACTCGTCCTCGTGGCGCAGGAAGCGCAGCGCGTCGACGCCGTCGGCGACGCAGGACAGCTTGTTGCGGACCTTGTTCTCCTCGAAGGCCTCCTTGATCAGCCGCGTGTCGCCCGGGTCGTCCTCGACGAGCAGGACGTGGATGGGCTCGGGGGTGTCGTTCATGGGCGCTCCTCGGCGGCGGGCAGGGTGAAGTGGAAGGTCGTGCCGGCGGCGACGGACGTGTCGAGCCAGATGCGCCCGCCATGATGCTCGACGATCTTGCGGCACAGCGCCAGGCCGATCCCGGTCCCGGCGTAGGCCTCCTTGGTGTGCAGCCGCTGGAAGATGACGAAGATCCGCTCGGCGTACTCGTCTTCGATGCCGATCCCGTTGTCGGCGACGGTGAAGCGCCAGGCGTCGCCGTCGCGGATCGCGCCGACCGTCACGACCGGCGGCTCGTCGCCCCGGAACTTCAGCGCGTTGCCGATCAGGTTCTGGAAGACGGCGGTCAGCAGGGCGACCTCGCCGCGGACGACCGGCAGCTCGCCGACCTCGATGCGCGCGCCCGCCTGCTCGATAGCGTCGGCCAGGTTGCGGCGGGCGGCGTCGACCAGCTCGGCGGCCGGAACGAGCTCCTGCTCGCCGGTCAGCCGTCCGACGCGCGAGAACGCGAGCAGGTCGTTGATGAGCCGCTGCATGCGCGTGGCGCCGTCGACCGCGAACTCGATGTACTGGTCGGCGCGCTCGTCGAGCCGGCCCGCGTAGCGGCGCCTCAGCAGCTGCGTGAAGCTCGCCACCTTGCGCAGCGGCTCCTGCAGGTCGTGCGAGGCGACGTAGGCGAACTGCTCGAGCTCGGCGTTGGAGCGCTGCAGCTCGAGCGCCTGGCGGTCGAGCCGCGCGTTGGCGCTCTGCAGCGCCTCGAGCTCGGTGACGATCCGCCGGCGCATCGACTCGACGTCACCCCCGAGGGCGACGATGTCGCGCGGGCCCCGCGCGCTGACCGGGTGGCCGAAGGCGCCGCGCGCGACGCGGCGCGTCTCGCCGCCCAGGCGGGCCAGCGGGCGGGAGACGATCCGGCGCAGCGCCACCAGCAGCACCGCCCCCGCCACCACGAGCAGTCCGATCATGATCGCGAGCGTGACGTTCAGCATCCGGGACGCGCTGCGCAGCCGCACGCGGGCGTCGTCGCGCGCCGCGCCGAGATCGCGCTGCATGCGCTGCTGGGCGGCGTCGACCGCGCCGAAGCTGGCCCGGCCGCGCTCGTCGGACAGCGCCGCCGGCCGGCGCCCGGACGTGCGCACCGCGACGATCGTCGGCTGCGCGTACTCGCGGCGCCAGGCGGCGGCGCGATCGCTGACCCGCTGGATGTCGTCGTGCAGCCCGTGCGACTCGTCCTCGGGCGCCAGCCGGCGCAGCTGCGCGATCGCGGTGCGCTCGTCGCGCCGGCCGGTGCGGTAGGGGTCGAGGAACGGGTCGCGCCCGGTCAGCGCGTACCCGCGCACGCCGGACTCCTGGTTGACCAGCGCGTTGGAGAGCCGCAGCGCGGCGACCAGCGACGGGTCGAGCCGGTCGACGACCTCGTCGCGCGCGTCGGACAGGCGCACGATGCCGACGATGCCGACGGTCGCCGCCGCCGCGGCGGCGACGACGAAGACGACGGTGGCCAGCGCGAACCACTGGCCCACGCGCAGCCGCGAGACCAGCGGAAGCTTCGCCGCGCCGTCGGCCACTCAGGGCTCGCCCGACGACACGATCAGCGCCGCCACGTCGTCGGCATGCGGTCCCCCGTTGAGCTTCTCGACCTGATCGACGAGCGTGTCCAGCAGCGCCGCCGGCTCGGCGGGCCAGCCCGGCCGCTGGGCCACGAGCCGGTCGAGCACCGCGGTCAGCCCGCGGGTGCCGAGCCGCTCGCGCGTCCCCGCCCCGGTCCGGCCCTCGATCAGGCCGTCGGTGTAGAGCATCAGCGACCAGGCGGCGGGCAGCGCGACCGTCGTCGTCACCAGCGGGCGGCCGAGCCCGAGCCCGACCGGCAGGTGCACCCGCCCGACCGGCAGCTCCGTCGGCGATCCGGGCGCCAGCATGATCGGCGCGGGGTGGCCGGCGAGCCACACGTCGGCGCTGCGGCGGTCGGGCGCCACCGCCAGCGCGGCGAGCGTGGTGAAGATGTCGGAGCGATGGCGCTCGGCCACGATCACCTGCTCGAGCGTGTCGAAGACCTCGGGCGCGGGCCGGCGGGCCAGGGTCAGCGTGCGCCACGCGATCCGCAGCGCGACGCCGAGCGCGGCTTCGTCGGGCCCGTGGCCGCAGACGTCGCCGATCATCAGGTGCAGCGTCCCGTCCTCGAGCTCGACCGCGTCGTAGAAGTCGCCGCCGAGCACCGCGCGCCGGCGGCCCGGGCGATAGCCGGCGGTCAGCGACGTGCGCTCGTCGCGCAGCAGCGCCGTCGGCAGCAGCCCGCGCTCCAGCCGCGCGTTCTCGCGCGAGTGCAGCTCGGCCTCGAGCAGCGCGCGCTCCGAGCGCTCGGCGCGGCGGCGCACGATCGCGTAGCGGATCGCGCGGGCCAGCATCTCGCCGTCGACGCGGCCCTTGATCAGGTAGTCCTGGGCTCCGGCGGCGACCGCCTCCATGCCGAGGTGCGCGTCGCCGTGGCCGGTGAGCACGATCACCGCCGTGTCGGGCGCGCGCCGGCGCAGGCGGACGAGGCCGTCGAGCCCGGTCGTGTCCGGCAGGCCCAGGTCCAGCAGCACGCAGTCGGCGTGGGCGATCGCCGCCTCCGCTTCGGCCAGCGACCGCGCCGTGACGACGTCCAGCTCGGGCGCGACGTCGGCGAGCAGCTCGCGGACGAGGAAGGCGTCGCCCTCGTCGTCCTCGACGAGCAGCACCCGCGCAGGCTCGTCCGCGCGGTGGATCGGCGTCGCGGCCGTGGATGAGGGGGACGACATGATGGGGAAGCGCCGGCGCGCACGCACCGGTCCACGGATGCTATCGGCGGTGATCCCGGGGCCCCGCCCACGGACGCAGCGGTCAGTACTCCACCTGGACGGCGGCGGCGTCCTCGGCACCCCCTTCAGACCGCTCGCAGATGGCGGATCGGCGCGTGCGCAGCTCGCGCGCGACCGCGGCGACGAGCGGCTCGGCGTCGCGCTCGCGCCCGTCGGTCACCGCCGCGACGAGGTCGCGCTTGCGCTCGATGAGCCGCGCCATCGTCTCGTCGATCGTCTCGGCCGCCAGCAGGTACCAGGCGGTGACCGCGTCGCGCTGGCCGATGCGGTGCACCCGGTCCTCGGCCTGGTCGTGGACGGCCGGCGTCCACTCGAGCTCGAGGAAGCAGACGTTCGTCGCCCGCGTCAGCGTGATGCCCTGGGCGGCAACCGGCGTCGAGCACACGAGCAGCTGCGGCCCCACCGGGGCCTGGAACGTGCGCACGGCCGCGTCGCGCGCGGCGCCGGAGTCGCGGCCGAGCAGGTGCAGCGCACCGGGGAACCGGGCCAGGACCGCCGCCTGGATGTCGGTGTGGTGGGCGAAGACGACGAGCGGCTCCTCGCTGGCCAGGAAGTCGTCGATCCAGCTCAACGCGGCGGCGAGCTTGCCGCGCGCGGCGATCCGCTTGAGCGCGCCCAGCTGCGCGAGGCGCTCGGCGCGGCGGGCGGCGGCGACCTTCGCGTCGAGCTCGTCGAGGTCCAGCGGCAGCGACTGCAGCCAGGCGATCACGTCGCGCTCGGCGAGCCGGTACTCCTGCTCGTTGGTCAGCGCGACCGGCACCACCGTCCGGCGCTTGGCCGGCAGCTGGGGCAGCACCTCGCTCTTGAGGCGCCGGACGAAGCAGTGCCGGCGCAGGTGCCAGTGCAGGCGCTCCTCGGCACCGGGGCCGCCGCGGAAGCGCTGGCGCAGGCGCGCGCCGGAGCCGAAGTCCGGGAGCCAGTCGATCACGCGCAGCTGGGCGATGAGCTCGTCGGGGTGGTTCATCACCGGGGTGCCGGTGAGCGCGAGCTTGAGGCCGCCGGTGGCCACCGCGTCGGCCAGGCGGCGCACCGCCCGCGTGCGCTTGGCCCGCGGGTTCTTGACCAGGTGCGACTCGTCGACGACGAGCGCGCGCGGCCGGCGCCGGCGCAGGCCGTCGCTGTGGGCCTCGACGATCTCGTAGTTGAGGATCGCGATGTCGGCGCGCGCCGCCACGCCGCCGCGTCCCGACACGACGGTGCGCGTGCGGTGCGGCAGCCAGCGCGCCGCCTCGCGCTCCCAGTTGAGCTTCAGCGACGCGGGGCAGACGACGACCGCGGGAAACGCGCCGTCGGCCTCGAGCGCGGCCAGCGCCTGCACGGTCTTGCCCAGGCCCTGCTCGTCGGCCAGGAACGCGCGCCGGGCGTCGAGAACGTAGCGCACACCGGCGCGCTGGAACGGCTCGAGCGTGCCCCCGAGCCGCGGCGCCGGGTCCAGCGGCGGGCCGTCGGTGGCGCGCGAGCGGTCGACGGCCGCCAGCGCGGCGTCGTGCTCGCGGCGCAGTGCGTCGAGCACCGGCCGCGCGCGGCCGCCGATCTCGACGCCGTGGTCGCGCGCGAAGCGGTCGATCGCCGGCACCACCCACGGATCGACCGGCAGCGTGCGGCTCGAGCGCTCGGCGCCGGGCAGCTCGGCGAACGCGGCGGCCGTCTGCGGGTCCCACAGCACGTCGAGGCGCAGCCGTTCGCCGGCGACGCCGTCGGCCAGCGTGATCATCGCCGGCGGCGGCTCGAGGCCGACCTGCAGGCGGCTCGCGCAGTCGGCGGCGCGCGCGTCCAGGCGCGCGGACGGCAGCTCCTGGAGGGCCTCGGCGACGTCTGGCTCGAGCGGCAGCCACTGGTGCGCGCCCTGGGCGGTGGCGCGGGCGGCCAGCGCCGCGGGCAGCGTGCCGGCGCGGGTCTCGCAGACGAACCACCCGCGCCCGTGGTGCTTGCCGGTCGTCACGCGGCCGATCCAGCGCTCGCCGAGGCCGGCCAGCCACGCCGCGGCGTCGTCGGCGACGCGCAGCTGCGGGAAGCGGCGCACGATGTCGGCGACGTGCGCCCCGGCCCAGTCGTCGGCGGGCGCCCACCACTCGCGCACGTCCCAGTCGAAGCGCCGGCCGGGGATCGCGCGCACCGCGTCGACGATGTCCGAGCGGTACGGGAACGACAGCACGACGATCCGCCCCCGCTCGGGGCGCTCGCGCAGCTCGACGTTGTGGGCCGGCTCGGCGAGGCGCATCCCGCCAGGCTAGGGGCGCCGACGGCGCCCTGCTACGGGCCGAGGGCGTCGTCGCGGAACGCCTCGTGGCCGAGGTCGGCGAGCCAGCGGCGCATCCAGCGGTGCATGCGCTCGGCGCCCACCACCTCGTCCTGCGGCAGCGACCAGCCGGCGGGCGCGAGGACGAACGGGTAGGACTGCGTGCCGCCCATCCCGCCGTGGGAGCCGACGAGCTCCTCGAACGCCGCCACCTCGCCGGTCTGCGCCCAGTACGTGCTGTTGACGAGGATGTCGGGGCAGTGGGCGAAGCCGTCCGTGCGCAGGACGTGGGCGGCGGCGTTGGGGCCGAACGGCGCGAGCGGGTCCTCGCCGTCCACCTCGCCGGCGCGCAGCCGGTGCTCGCCGCCCGCGCCGAGCACGACGGCGCCGTGCTCGGCGCAGCGGACGCAGACGAAGCCGATCCCGGGATGCTCGCGCAGTGTTCCGAGCAGCTCCGGGTACCGGGCGTCGATCTCCTGGCGCGTGGCGCGCCCCGCGATGCTCGGGAAGCTGATCAGCCCCAGGCAGCCGGAGGCCATGACGACCACCTCGGGCGTCCCGTCGTCGCCGGCGGGCAGCTGCGGCGTGTCCTCGAGGCGCACCTCGCCGTCCACGCGATGATTGCGCGTGACCCCGCGCACCGTCCGCGCCGCCAGGCCGGGGCCGGCGGCCGCCTCGGTCAGCGCGGCGCCCATGCGGCCTCGCGCCTCGTCCTCGCCGGAGCCCGCCCCGGCCACGTCGTCGGTGCGGCACGTCGCGCGCACGAGCTCCTCGAGCGTCAGCCCGTAGCGGTCGCGGAACGTCGCGCCCTGCGACTGGCCGTGGTCGGAGAGCACGACGAGCTCGTAGGGGCGCGCCGCCGCCGCGGCCGCGCTGGCGATGTGCGCGATCTGGCGATCGACGTCGCGCAGGACGGACAGGGTGTCGACGCGCTCGATGCCCGAGTGGTGGGCGACCTCGTCGTAGGCGAGAAACGTCGTGTAGACCACCGGCCGGCCCGCGTGCGCATCGGCCACCACCGCGGCGACCTGCAGGTCGCGCTGGACCGCGGTGGCCCAGGCGCGCACCGGCGCGTAGCCGAGCGTGCGGCGGATGCGCGGCTGGACGTCCAGGCGGCGCTGCTGCGCGGCGGCGGCCAGCTCGCGCGCGGTGTGGCCGATCGCCGCCAGCACCGTGCGGGCCACGTTGTAGGGGCTCGAGAAGTACGCGGCGTAGTCCTCGCCGAGCCGCTGCCCCTTGCGGCGCACCTCGAGGACGGTGCTCATGGTCAGCAGCGAGTGCGGGGCGTCGCCGGAGAGGATGTTCGCGCGGCTGGCCCCGTCGGCGTGCAGCAGGCCGCGCCCGTCGGAGACCCGGCGCTCGATCTCGGCGGCGTCGCGCGGGTGGTTGGTGACGATCGCGCGACCGTGCTCCTTCTCCCACCAGCGAAACGCCGGCAGGTCCTCGTTGTCGCCGTGCAGCAGCCCCGCCTGGCAGGCGCCGGTCTGCGACGACCAGTCGGTCTCCCAGCACAGCAGCCGGTGCGTGCCGTCGCGCACCCAGCGGGCCAGCGTCGGCGCGTTGCCGTCGCGCAGGGCGCGGACGAGCACGTCGTGCGCGAGTCCGTCGATCTCGAGGAACAGCACGCCGGGCACCCCGTCGGCGCCGCGGCCGGCGGGCGCGCGGCGCAGGAGGTGGCGGCGCACGCGCCGCTCGTCGCCGATCGCGGCGGCCGAGCCGGCGAGCGTGGTCGCCGCGGTCAGCCCGAACGTCACCCCGATCCCGGTCCAGATGTCCTCGACGTGGACGCCGGGCACGACCCACGCCGCGGCGATGACCACGAGGCCGTTGAGCAGCAGCACCGCGCCGCCCAGGGTCAGGACGGTGATCGGCAGCGCGAAGCGGATGACGATCGGCCAGACGAGCGTGCTGTAGGCCGCGCAGACCGCGGCGGCCCTGATCGCCGCCGCGACGGTGTCGACGTGGAAGCCGGGCAGGATCGCGTTGAGGACGCCGAGCGCGAGCGCCGAGACGACGATGGTGACCAGCGCGCGGCGGATCACAGCGCCACCGGGTCGCCGACGCCGAGCACCGCCACGCGCACCTCCGGGCAGCGCTCACGGGCCTCGCGCGTGAACACCTCGACCGGGGCGCGCAGCACGCCGCCGCGTGCGCGGTGCAGGCCGATCGGCAGCAGCGTGCCCCAGTGGATCGGCACCGCGACGGCGGGGCGCAGCAGCTCGAGCGCGTCGACCGCCTCGCTGGGGTTCATGTGCCCGGGGCCCAGCGACGGCCCCCAGCCCCAGATCGGCAGCAGCGCGACGTCGAGCGGCCCGAGGTCGCGCATGCCCGGGTAGACGGCGGTGTCGCCCGCGAAGTAGATCCGCCGACCGCCGGCCTCGACGACGAAGCCGATCGACTCCGACGGGCCGGAGAACGGGCTGCGGCGGCCGTCGTGGACGGCGGGCACCGCGCGGACCGTGACCGCGCCGACGACGGCGGTCTCGCCGGCCGTCAGCTCGTGCACGCTGGCGCTCGTCTTCGCCCGGACGAGGCGGCCGACGCCGCGGGGCACCAGGATCTGGCGCGGCGCGGGGCGCAGCGCGCGCAGCGTGGGGAGGTCGAGGTGGTCGCGGTGCGCGTGCGACACGAGCACCGGTCGAGCGCGCCGGTGTCGGCGGCGGGGCGTGGCGGCGCAGATGGGCGACGCGCCCGCGCAGCACGGGGTCGGTCAGCAGGCGGCGCGCCGTCGGCTCGAGCAGCACGCTCAGCGCATGCCCGAGCCAGGTCAGTCGATCTGTTGCCACGGCGGCAGCCTAGGGGTGGCGACCGCCGCCCGCACGCACGCACGCACGCACGCATGGTGCGCTGCTGCAGCCTGCGGCGGGGAGGCGGGATCTCGTGGGTTCTGTCGGGGTGCTGACCGCCGCCCGCACGCACGCAGGGTAAGCGCTGAAGCCTGCGGCGGGGAGGCGCGTCGCCCGCACGCACAGAGGGTGCGCTGCTGCAGCCTGCGGTGGGCAGGCGTGGCCCCCCGCGGTTCTCTAGAAGGCCGTCCGGCATGTATGCACGATTGAGATGCCGCCGGTCGGCCGTGGATGATGGCGCCATGGAGATGTCTCGAGGCCGGCGCGCCGGGATCTACGCCCTGTTGGCGAGCGCCACGATCGTCGCGGTGCTGGCGATCTTCGCCGTGTGGACCGCGCGCCAGCTGCTGCAGGAGCGCAACTGGAACCAGACGACGCAGGCGCTGATCGCCGACGAGGCGGTCCACGCGGCGCTGGCGACGTACCTCGTCGACCAGGTCTACGAGAACGCCGATCCGGCGGCGCGGCTCCGGGCCGCGCTGCCGCCGCGCCTGGCGCCGCTGGCCGGACCCGCGGTGGGGGCGCTGCGCGAGCCGGCGGTGCGGGCGGTGGAGCGGCTGCTCGACTCGCCGCGGCTGCAGGCGCTGTGGAACAAGGCGGCGTCGCTGACGCACGCCCAGTTCATCGCGCTCGTCAACGACGAGAGCCGCTTCGTCACGCAGAGCGGCGACGCGGTGGTGCTCGATCTGCGGCCGCTGGTGGCGGCGGTCGGCGACCGGCTCGGCCTGCCGATCGACGGCTCGCGGCTGCCGCAGGGCGTCGGCGTCATCCGCATCATGGACGCCCAGCAGCTCGACACCATGCGCACCGCGGTCAAGCTGCTCAAGACCCTCGCCATCGGGCTGTTCGCGCTGGCGCTCGTGCTGATCGTCGCCGCGATCTGGCTGGCGCGCGGGCACCGGCGCGAGATCACCGCCGCCGCGGCGCTGTCGCTGATCGTCGCCGCGATCGTCGTGCTGCTGTTGCGGCGGGTGGTCGGCAACCAGATCGTCGGGGACCTGGCCAACACGACGACGGGGCAGGACGCCGCGGACTCGGTCTTCGCGATCGGCACGTCGCTGCTCGTGCAGATCGCGCGGACGGTGCTCATGCTCGCGGTCGTGCTGCTGGTCGCCGCCTGGCTCGCGGGCCCGGCCAAGCTCGCGCTGCGTGCGCGCCGCTTCCTGCACCCGGTGCTGGCCGCCCGGCCCGAGATGGTCCACGGTGCCGTGCTCGCGGTCCTCCTGGCGCTGCTGGCGATCGGCGTCGTGCCCGGCATTCGGACGGCCCTGGCGGCGCTGATGCTGGTGATCATCGCGGTGGCCGGGGTGGAGATGGTCCGCCGCGCGGCATTGAGCGACCCGGCCGCGCCGGCCTCCGGGCCGCAGCCGCTGTCCACGGCCTGACGGCCCGCGGGCCGCGTATATTCGCGCGCATGCCCGCGACCGCCCCGCCCGTGCTCTGGCAGCCGTCTGCCGAGCGCATCGAGAACGCCACGATCACCCGCTATGAGCGCTTCGTGGAGGAGCGGCTGGGCCGGTCCTTGCGCTCCTACGACGAGCTGTGGCAGTGGTCGGTCGACGACGTCGAGGGGTTCTGGGGGTCGATCTGGGACTTCTTCGACGTGCGGGCGTCGGCGCCGTACGAGCGGGTGCTGGGGCGGCGCGAGATGCCGGGCGCACAGTGGTTTCCCGGCGCCCGGCTGAACTGGGCCGAGCACGTCTTCCGCGGCAAGGACGACGGCGCGGTGGCGATCCGCGCGGCGGGGGAGGGACGGGCGCTGGAGGCGACGACGTGGGCGCAGCTGCGGGCGCTGACGGCGCGCACCGCCGCGGGCCTGCGCGCGCAGGGCGTGGCGCCCGGCGACCGCGTCGTGGCGTACCTGCCCAACTGCGTGGAGGCGGTCGCGGCGGTGCTGGCCTGCGCGTCGCTGGGGGCGGTGTGGTCGTCGTGCTCACCGGACTTCGGGGCGCGCAGCGTGGTCGACCGCTTCGCGCAGATCGAGCCGACGGTGCTGCTGGCGGTCGACGGCTATCGCTACAACGGCCGCGCGTTCGACCGCCGCGACGTCGTGGACGGGCTGCGGCGCGAGATGCCATCGCTGCGCGCGACGGTGCTGCTGGGCTACCTCGACGCGGCGGCGACGCTCGACGGCGCGATCGGCTGGGAGGACTTCCTCGGGCCGGCGGACGCCCAGCTGGCCTTCGAGGCGGTGGCGTTCGACCACCCGCTGTGGGTGCTCTACAGCTCGGGTACGACCGGGCTGCCCAAGGCGATCGTCCAGGGCCAGGGCGGGATCCTGCTCGAGCAGCTCAAGCACCAGCACCTGCACCTCGACGCCCAGGCCGGCGACCGCATCTTCTGGTTCACGACGACCGGCTGGATGATGTGGAACTTCCTCGTCGGCTGCCTGCTGACCGACGCGGAGATCGTGCTCTTCGACGGCAACCCCGGCTACCCGGACATGACCACGCTGTGGGACCTGGCCGCGCAGGCCCGTGTCACGACGTTCGGCACGAGCGCGAGCTACATCGCGGCGTGCATGAAGGCGGGGGTCGAGCCGGGCGCCGGGCGCGACCTGTCGGCGCTGCGCTCGGTCGGCTCGACCGGCTCGCCGCTGGCGCCGGAGGGCTTCGACTGGGTCTACGAGCACGTCGGCGCCGACACGTGGCTGTTCTCGACCTCGGGCGGCAGCGACGTGTGCACCGCCTTCGTCGGCGGCGTGCCGACGCTGCCGGTCTACGAGGGCGAGTTGCAGGCGCGCTCGCTGGGCGCGCGCATCGAGTCCTTCGACGAGCAGGGAACGCCGCTGATCGGCGAGGTCGGCGAGCTCGTGATCACCGAGCCGCTGCCGTCGATGCCGCTGTACCTGTGGAACGATCCCGACGGCGCGCGCTACCGCGAGGCCTACTTCGAGGTCTATCCCGGCGTCTGGCGCCACGGCGACTGGATCGAGATCACCGACCGCGCCACCGCGATCATCTACGGCCGCAGCGACTCGACGATCAACCGCGGCGGCGTGCGCATGGGCACCAGCGAGATCTACCGCGCGGTGCTCGCCATCGACGAGATCACCGACGCCCTCGTCGTCGACGTCGACGGCTGGATGCCGCTGTTCGTCGTGCTGCGCGACGGCGCGACGCTCGACGACGACCTGCGCCGCCAGATCGCCACGCGGGTGCGCGAGGACTGCTCGCCGCGCCACGTCCCCAGCGACGTCTACGCGATCGCCGAGGTGCCGCGCACGCTGTCGGGCAAGGCGCTCGAGGTCCCGGTCAAGCGCATCCTGCTCGGCACCCCGGCCGACAAGGCGGCCAGCCGCGACAGCCTCGCCAACCCCGCCGCGCTCGACTGGTTCGTCGAGCTGGCCGCGCGGCGTTGAGCGGGGGTGGGCCGCGAGCCGGGGCGCGATGGGCCGGTCCGCGGACCTGACCGCGCGCAGCTGAGCGCCGGGCGGCCGGCGCCGCGCGTCCCGCCGCGGGTCGTCGCCGCCGTCCTGCTCGGCACGACGCTCAACCCGCTGAACTCGTCGATGATCGCGCTCGCGCTGGTCGACGTCAGCCACGACTTCGACGCCAGCCTGGCGGCGGCGGGCGCGCTGATCGTGAGCTTCTACCTGGTGGGGGCGGTCGCGCAGCCCGTGATGGGCCGGCTGGCCGACCGCTTCGGGCCGCGGCGGGTGTTCGTCTCCGGCCTGAGCGTGGTGATCGCGACGTCGCTGCTGGCGCCGCTGGCCCCGACGCTGGCGTGGCTGGTGGCCGCCCGCTCGCTGCTGGCGTTCGGCTCGGCGGCGTCGTATCCGGCCGGGATGGCGATGATCCGCGCGGTGGCGGGGGAGGGGCCGGCGCCCACCGGCACGCTCGGGGCGATGTCGATCGCCGCCAACGGCATGGCCGCGCTGGGACCGGTGGTCGGCGGCCTGGCGGTCGCGCTCGCCGGATGGCAGGCTGTGTTCCTCGTCAACGTGCCGCTGGCGCTGGCCGCGATCGTGCTCGCACAGATGTGGCTGCCGGCGCTGCCGGGCGCGGGAGCCGGCGGTGCGCACGCGCGGCGGCGCACGCTCGCGCTGCTGGGGCTGCGGGAGCTGCGCGGCGTCTACGCCCGGTTCGTCGCGGTCACGCTGGCGTTCTACGGCATCGTGTTCGGCCTGCCGGTGTGGCTGGAGGAGGCGCGCGGCCTCGAGGCCAGCACCGCCGGGCTGATCATGGCGCCCGTCGCCGGCCTGAGCATGCTGACGACGCCGGTCGCGGCGCGGTTCATCCGCGTGCGCGGCGCGGCGCCGGCGATCGTCATCGGTGCGGCGTGCGTCGTGGCCGGGTCGGTGCCGATGCTCGCCTACGACGCCGGCACGTCGCTGGCGGTCGTGGTCGCGGCCGGCGCGGTCCTCGGCGGCGGGCTGGGCTTCGCGAACCTCGGCCTGCAGACCGCGCTGTACGAGGGGGCGCCGCCGGCGCAGATGGGCGCGGCCGGCGGCCTGTTCCAGACCTGCCGCTACGTCGGCGCGATCCTGGCCACGGTCATCATGGGCGCCGCGTTCGCCGACACCGTGAGCGGGACGGGCCTGCACGTCATCGCGGCGGTGACCGCCGGCCTGGCGCTGCTGACGATCGCCGGGACGGTCGCCCGTATTTACAAATCTCGATCGGATTAATAGGATTTCGGGTATGGCCCTCCTCAAGCCGGACCCCACCTTCCATGCCAGCCCGGGCGAGGCGGCCGCTGCGCCGCCGGAGACGCTCGGCTACGTCGTCACGCTCAACACGGGAACGAACGGCGATCGCGCCCCCGACGCGCTGAGCGTCGTCGACCTCGATCCGGCCTCGTCGAGCTACGGCACGATCGTGGGCCGGCTCGACATGCCGGAGGTCGGCGACGAGCTGCACCACTTCGGCTGGAACGCCTGCTCGTCGGCGCTGTGCCCGTGGGCGGCGCACCCGCACGTCGAGCGCCGCTACCTGCTCATCCCCGGCCTGCGCTCGTCGCGGCTGCACGTCGTCGACGTGAAGGCCGACCGCCACCAGCCGAAGCTCGAGAAGGTCGTCTCGGCCGACGAGATCGCGGGCAAGGCCGGCTACTCGCGCCCGCACACCATCCACTGCGGCCCCGACGGGATCTACGTCAGCGCGCTCGGCGCGCCCGACGGCGACGGCCCGGGCGGCATCTTCCTGCTCGACCACGAGAGCTTCTCGGTCAAGGGCGCCTGGGAGCAGGACCGCGGACCGCAGGAGCTCGCCTACGACTTCTGGTGGCACATCGGCTACGACACGGTGGTCAGCAGCGAGTGGGGGACGCCGAACATGGTCGAGGACGGCCTGATCGGCGAGCTGCTGCTCGGCCACGAGTACGGCCACCACCTGCACGTGTGGGACTGGAAGCGCCGCACCCACAAGCAGGCGATCGACCTCGGGGCGGAGAACCAGATGGTCCTCGAGCTGCGTCCCGCGCACGACCCGCGCAACGCCTACGGGTTCGTCGGCGTGGTCGTCTCGACCGCCGACCTCTCGGCGTCGGTCTTCCTCTGGCGGCGGGCCGACGACGGCACCGTGAGCGCGAAGAAGGTCGTCACGATCCCGGCGGAGCCGGCCGAGGCCGACCACCTGCCGCCGCTGCTACAGCCGTTCGGCGCGGTGCCGCCGCTGGTCACCGACATCGCGCTCTCGGTCGACGACTCGGCGCTGTACGTGTCGTGCTGGGGCACCGGCGAGATCAAGCGCTTCGACGTCACCGACCCCGACCATCCACGCGAGACGGGGTCCGTGCGGCTGGGCGGCATCGTCGAGCGCACCGCGCATCCCGCCGCGGGGCCGCTGAAGGGCGGGCCGCAGATGGTCGAGGTCTCGCGCGACGGCAAGCGCGTGTACCTCACGAACTCGCTGTACGCGGCGTGGGACGCGCAGTTCTACCCCGAGGGCATCGACGGCTGGATGGTCAAGCTCGACGCCGAAGGCGACTTCCGGGTGGACCCGGACTTCTTCCTCGAGTTCCACGGCGAGCGGCCCCACCAGGTGCGCCTGGAGGGCGGCGACGCGTCGAGCGACAGCTACTGCTTCCCGGGCTGAGGCGGCACCGGGGAGGTTCGCGCGCAGATGGACGGCGCCTGGCCCTGGATCCTCGTCGCGCTGCTCGGCGTGTACCACGGCCTGAACCCCGCGATGGGGTGGCTGTTCGCGGTCGGCCTCGGCCTGCAGGACGACGACCGGGGCTCGGTCAAGCGGGCGCTGGTGCCGATCGCGATCGGCCACGAGGCGTCGATCGCGGTCGTGGCGGCGCTCGTGCTCGGGCTCGGGGTGGTCGCCGACCAGTCGATCCTGCACATGGTCGCGGGCGCGGTGCTCGTCGGCTTCGGCCTGTTCCGCTTCGCCCGGCCCCGCGCGCATCCGCGCTGGACGCGGATGCGCGTCAACCGCGGCGAGCTGACGTGGTGGTCGTTTCTCATGTCGAGCGCGCACGGCGCCGGCCTGATGGTCGCGCCAGTGCTCATCGGCGCCGGCGCGGCGGGCGCGACGGCCGACAGCGGCCAGACGCTCGGCCACGTCGACGTCGGCGGGCTGTCGGTGATCACGACCGTGCTCGCCGTGTCGGTCCACGTCGCGGCGATGCTCGCGGCGATGGGGGCGATCTCGCTGCTCGTTTACGACCGCTTCGGCACGGCGCTGCTGCGCAAGGCGTGGCTGAACCTCGACTGGCTGTGGGCGGGCGCGTTCGTCCTGGCCGGCGTGATCACGTTCTTCACGTAGGCGCCGCTCGCCGCGCCCGCGGTGTCGTCCCCGCCGCCGCTTACCGTTTGCGCCCGTGAACGAGGCGGCCTTCGAAGCGCTGGTCCCGCGCTGGCTGCGCGACGCCACGCTCGTCGCCGCGATCCTGACCATCCCCAGCGTCCTGCTCGACGTCGTCGTCGGCCTCCCGCACTGGCTCGACGTCTTCGCCAGCGTCCTGAACTGGGCGGTGTGGTCGGTGTTCCTCGTCGCGCTGATCGCTGTGCTCGTCCGGGCGCCGTCGCCGTGGAAGGCGATCAAGGCCAACCCGATGATGCCGCTCATCGTCGTCCTGACCACGCCGTTCGCGCCAGCGGGCCTGCAGATGTTCCGGCTGCTGCGGTTCGGCGCCCTGCTCGGCGCCGCCCACCACGCCCGGCGCCTGTTCTCGACGCAGGGCCTGCTCTACGCGGGCCTGGTCCTGCTCATCGTCGTCGTCGGCGGCGGCGCGGTCTTCACCGCCGTCGAGCGCAGCGCCCAGCACCTGTCGTTCGAGAGCGGGGTCTGGTGGGCGATCGTGACGGTGACCACCGTCGGCTACGGCGACATCGTCCCGCACACCGAGGCGGGGCGGGCGGTCGCGGTCGTGGTGATGGTCACCGGCATCGGCACGGCCGCGCTGCTCGTCGGCGCGGCCTCGCAGCGCTTCGTCGCCGGGGGCGGCGACGAGGACTCCAGCCAGCCGAGCCTGTCCGACCTGCAGCGCGAGATCCGCGAGCTGCGGACCGAGCTGACCCGCCTGCACAGCGATGTGGTGCCACGCCAGGAGGAGACATAAGCCCGCCGTCGAATGGCGCAGACCACCGCTCGACATTCCACGCCCGAGCGTCGAATGCGTGTCCCCGACCGGGGTGAGCGGTGTTGGATGCCCACGGTGACCAGCGTCGCGATCATCTTCCCTGGCCAGGGATCCCACGAGCACGGCATGGACGAGGGCCTGCGGGACGACCCGCTGTTCGTCCGCGGCCTCGACGTGCTCGGGTTCGACCCGTTCGCCCGTCTCGACGAGGGCACGCGCTTCCAGCAGCCCGCCCTCTTCCTGTGCTCCGTGGTGGCGTGGGAGCGCAGCGGCCTCGCGAGCCCGCTCGCCGCGGCCGGCCACTCGCTGGGCGAGTACGCCGCGCTCGTGGCCGCCGGCGCGCTCGACTTCGAGGCGGCGCTGGCGCTCGTGGCGCTGCGCGGCGACGCGATGGCCCGCGCCGGCGAGGAGCGGCCGGGCTCGATGGTCGCGGTCCTCGGCGAGGACGACGCCGCCGTGCGCGCCGCCGCCCACGAGCACGGTCTCACGATCGCCAACGACAACGCGCCCGGCCAGCTCGTGCTCTCCGGCCCGGTGGCGGGCGTCGAGGCGGTCGACGCGTCGGACCTGCGCACGCGCCGCCTGGACGTCTCGGGCGCCTTCCACTCGCCGCTGATGGCCCCCGCCGCCGAGGAGCTGGCCCGTGCGCTCGAGGACGTCGAGGTGCACGCGCCCCGGTTCCCGGTCATCTCCAACGGCACCGCCGCGCCGTTCGGCGACGTGCGCGCCGAGCTGGTGGAGAACCTGTTGAGCCCCGTCCGCTGGCGCGAGACCGTCCTCGCCCTGCGCCGGATGGGCGCCGAGGACTTCGTCGAGCTGGGCCCGGGCCGGGTGCTGAGCGGCCTGGTCAAGCGCATCCTCCGAGCCAGCGAGGTCGCCGCCTGATGGCCATCACCGTGCCCGTCGCCGCGCCCGCTGCGCGGCGTACCCGTCTCCCTGCCCGCCGGCCGCCGGCCCACGCCGGCATCTTCGGCCTCGGGGCGGCGCTGCCCGGGCGGATCGTGACCAACGACGACCTCGCCCGGCGGCTGGACACCAGCGACGAGTGGATCGTCAGGCGCACCGGCATCCGCACGCGCCACTGGCTCGAGCCGGGCGAGCCGCTCGCCCCGCTGGCCGCGCAGGCCTGCGCAACCGCGCTGGAGGACGCCGGCCGCGTCCCGGCCGAGGTCGACCGCATCATCGTCGCGACGACCACCCCCGATCGGATCATGCCCGGGCTAGCGCCGGCGGTCGCGGCCCTGCTCGGCTGCCCGCCGTCGACCGGTGCCGTCGACCTCAACGCCGCCTGCGCCGGCTTCACGTACGGGCTCGAGGAGGCGGCGGCGCTCGTCGAGAGCGGCCGCGCGGGCGTCGTCCTGGTGTGCGGCGCCGACGCGATGTCGCGCGTCACCGACTTCGACGATCGCGGGACCGCCATCCTGTTCGGTGACGGGGCCGGCGCGGTGGTCGTCGCCGGCGGCGACCTGGAGATGGGCATCGCCGGCTTCGTCAGCGGCAGCGACCCGTCGCAAAGCGAGGCCCTGTACGTCGATCCCGACCAGGGGATGCTGCGCATGGAGGGCCCGACCGTCTACCGCCACGCGATCGCGCGCATGGTCGAGGCGACGGCCGAGGCCCTCGCGCGGGCGGGGCTGGGCGTCGACGACGTCGACCTGCTCGTCGCCCACCAGGCCAACTCGCGGATCATCGAGGCGGCCGCCGCCGAGCTCGGCCTGGACGCCGACCGCGTCGTCCTCGACGTCGACCGGTGCGCGAACACCTCCTCGGCGACGATTCCGCTGGCGCTGCAGCGCGCGGAGGCCGACGGCCGCCTGCGGCCGGACGCGCACCTGCTCATGGCCGCGTTCGGCGCCGGCTTCGTCTGGAGCGCCGGCGTCGTGCGCTGGAAGGAGCGCGTGCATGTCTGCGCCTGAGACGCGCTGCGCGGTCGTCACCGGCGGCAAGCGCGGCATCGGCGCCGCCATCGTGGAGCGCCTGCGCGGCGTCGGCGGCAACGTCGTCGGCCTCTCCAGCCGCGACTGCGACGTCACCGACACCGCGAGCGTCGACGCCGCGTTCACCCGCATCGAGGAAGAGCACGGCCCGATCCTCGTCCTCGTCAACAACGCCGGCGTCACCCGCGACGGCCTGGCGCTGCGCATGTCCGACGAGGACTGGGACGTCGTGCTGCGCACCAACCTGACCGGCGCCTTCCACTGCACCCGCCGCGTGCTGTCGACGATGATGCGCCGGCGCTACGGGCGCATCGTCAACGTCAGCTCGGTCGTCGGCGCGCGGATCGGCAACCCGGGCCAGGCCAACTACGCTGCGTCGAAGGCGGGGCTGGTCGGCTTCACGAAGACCATCGCCCGCGAGATGGCCCGCAAGGGCATCACCTGCAACGCGGTGACCCCCGGGTTCATCGCGACCGACATGACCAAGGACGTCGCCGAGGACCTGCTGGCCGCGATCCCCGCGGGGCGCGTCGGCACCCCGGAGGAGGTGGCGAGCGCCGTCGCGTTCCTCGCCTCCGACGAGGCCGGCTACGTCAACGGCGCCACCCTGACCGTCGACGGCGCGATGAGCGCCTGAAAGGAGACCCAACGTGCCCGAGACCACCGTCCCGACCGAAGACCAGGTCCTCGCCCGTGTGCGCGAGGAGCTGGCCGCGATCAAGGTGCCCGGCGCCGAGGAGGCGACCATGGACACCCCGTGGTCGGAGCTCGACGTCGACTCGCTCGACCTCGTGGAGCTCGTCAAGGCCCTGGAGGACGAGTACGGCATCCAGATCAGCGACGACGAGCTCAAGCCGATCAAGGGCGTGGGCGACGCCGTCGCGCTGACCATCCGTCTGGCGGAGACGCAGAACGCGTGACGCCCCGCGGGTCCTCACACACCACGAGGGGGCTCTCGTCGTGAGCGACGTCGTCGTCACCGGGCGCGGCGTCGTCACGTCGCTGGGCGAGACCGCGGACGGGTTCTTCGACGCGCTGATCGGGCGTCGCAGCGGGATCGCCGACGGCACCGGCGCCTGCACGGAGTTCGATCCCGAGACCGTCATGACGGCGAAGGAGGCCCGCCGGTCCGACCGCGTGGCGCAGTTCGCGCTGGCCGCCGCGCAGCAGGCGTGGGAGGACGCCGCCCCGGAGGGCATCGATCCCGAGCGGGCGGCCGTCGTCGTGGGCACCGGCGTCGGCGGTCTGGAGACGATGGAGCGCAACACGCTCGCTTGGCTGCAGGAGGGCGACCGCGCCGTCTCGCCGATGTTCGTGCCGATGATGATGCCCAACGCGGCCGCGGGCCTGATCGCGATGCGCTTCAACATCCAGGGGCCCGGCTGGTCGATCGCCTCCGCGTGCGCGACCGGGACCCACGCGATCGGCGAGGCCACGCGCATGATCCAGCGCGGCGATGCCGACCTCGTCGTGGCCGGCGGCACCGAGGCAGCGCTGACGAAGGTCTGCCTGGCCGCGTTCCAGCGCATGGGGGCGACGTCGCGCCAGGGCATCTCGCGGCCGTTCGACGCCCAGCGCGACGGGTTCGTGATGGGGGAGGGCGCGGCGGTGGTGGTGCTCGAGAGCGAACGGCACGCGCGGGCGCGCGGGGCGCACGTCTACGGCCGGGTCGCCGGCTACGGCGCCTCCAACGACGCGTTTCACATCACCCAGCCCGACGAGGACGGCCGCGGCGCGATCCGCTCGATGACGCGGGCGCTCGAGGACGCGGGCGCGCAGCCGGGCGACATCGGCTACATCAACGCGCACGGCACCTCGACCCCGTACAACGACAAGATCGAGACGGTCGCCATCAAGGCCGTCTTCGGCACCAACGGCTCGGTGCCGCCGATCAGCTCGACGAAGTCGGCGATCGGCCACCTGCTGGGGGCGGCCGGGGCGGTGGAGGCCGTGGCCTCGCTGGGCGCGATCCAGCACGGCGTGCTGCCCCCGACGCTGAACCTCACCGAGCCGGACCCCGAGTGCGATCTCGACTACGTGCCCGACGGGCCTCGCGAGGCCCCGGGTCTGCAGGCCGTGCTGTCGAACTCGTTCGGGTTCGGCGGCCAGAACGCGACCCTCGTCCTGACTGGAGCATGAACCCGTGAGCGCCGCCGAGCTTGTTGCCACCGAGACCCCGATCTCCCGCCTGGAGTCGCTGGTCGATCCCGGCACCCTGCACCTGCTGCGCACCGCCGTGGGCGACGGCGTGGTCGCCGCCTCGGGCCGCGTCAACGGCCGCGCGGTGTTCTGCTGGGCGCAGGACGGCCGCTTCAAGGGCGGCTCGCTGGGCGCCGCGGGCGGGGAGACGATCACCCGCGTGTTCGCGCTGGCCGAGCGGGCCGGCGCGCCGGTCGTCTGCTTCCCGGAGTCCGGCGGGGCGCGCGTGCAGCAGGGCGCGGCCGGGCTGGCCGCCTACGGGGCGATCTTCCGCGCCGAGGCGGTCGCGCGGGTGCCGGTCATCTCGGTGGTGGCGGGCGCGTGCGCGGGCGGCGCGGCCTACGGGGCCGCGGTCGGCGACCTGACGATCGCTGCGGGCGACGACGTCAAGCTGTTCCTGACCGGCCCGCGGGTGGTCGAGGAGATCACGCGCGAGAAGGTGACGGCGATCGACCTCGGCGGCGTGAAGGTCCACTCGGCCAACGGGGTGATCCACCTGACCGCCGACGACGACCATGACGCCGCGCGGCTCGTGCGCGACGTGCTCGGCTTCCTGCCCGCGCGGCTGGGCGAGCAGCCCCCGGCCGCGCTGCCGCGCGAGCCCGTGGGCGGCGACCCGCGCGACGTGCTGCCGCCGTCGCCGCGTCAGGTCTACGACGTGCGCGACGTCGCGGCGCGGATCCTCGACGGGGGCGAGCTGGTCGAGTTCTGCCCGCGCTGGGCGCGCAACCTCGTCACCGGGCTGGGCCGGGTGGAGGGGATGCCGGTCGGCGTGCTCGCCAACCAGCCGCGCCACCTCGGCGGGACGCTCGACGTGCGGGCCGCCGAGAAGGGCGCCTGGTTCGTGGACTGGTGCGAGCGGATGGGGCTGCCGATCGTGGTGCTCGTCGACACGCCGGGGTTCCTGCCGGGCACCGGTCAGGAGCGCGAAGGGGTCATCCGCTACGGCGCCGCGTTCCTGCGCGCCTTCGCACGGGCTACCGTACCTCGCGTGACCGTCACGCTGCGCCAGGCCTTCGGCGGGGCCCACATCGTCATGAACTCGCGCGACCTGGGCGCGGACCTGACGCTCGCGTGGTCGGCGTCGCGGGTCGGCGTGATGGGCGCGCGGCAGGCGGTGGAGGTCGTCGGGCGGCGCGAGCTGGCGGCGGGCGCGGACCGGATGGCGCTCGAGGCGGCCTACGAGATCGAGCGCCTCGATGTCGACGTGACCGCGACCGAGGGCTACATCGACGAGGTCATCGAGCCGGTGGACACGCGCGAGCGCATCGCGCAGGCGCTGGGAGCCTTCGTTTGAGCGGGGTCGGGTCCGCGCCGGGCCGGGCCGAGGTTGGGGCGTGAGCTCCGTCGCGGTCGCGCGGCTCGCCCCGCGCAACGAGACCGAGGCCGCGATCCTCGACGCCGCCCGCCAGATCATCGCGGAGGGCGGCTACGACCGCATGACGATGAACGGGCTGGCCCAGCGCGCCTACGTCAGCCGCACGAACGTCTACTTCTACTTCGCCAACAAGCGGGCGGTCATGGATCGCCTCGTCCAGCAGGCGTTCGCCGAGATGCTCGTGGCCGGCGCGCCGTACCTCGACGGCTCGGGCGATCCGCGGCGCGAGCTGCGCATCGGGCTGGCGCGGATCGTGCGGGTCGTCAACGACAACGGGCACGTGCTGCTGCTCGCCGGCCGGCTGTCGGGGGCCGAGGACCGGCTGCCGGCGGAGTGGGAGCCCTACGTGCGGCGCCTCGTGCGCGCGGCCGAGCGGCGCATCCGCTCCGACCAGATGCGCGGGCACGCGCCCAACGACATCGATGCCGGCATCTGCGCGCGGGCGCTGTCGGCCATGGTCGAGCGCCACCTGACGACCGAGGTCATCAAGAACCAGCAGTCGGTGACCGAGTCGGTGCGCACGCTGGCCGAGCTGTGGTGGCGGGCGGTGTACCTGTTCCCGCCGGCCTCGTCCTGATCGGTCCGTGCCGGGGGTCCGGATGCTGACGCTGCGCGCCCGGCGGAATCGGCCCACATGCACGACCGGGCGCTGAACCGCGCCCTGCTGGCCCGGCAGGGGCTGCTGGAGCCGCACGACGGCTCGGTGGTCGACGTGGTCGAGCGCATCGGGGCGATGCAGGCGCAGCACTGGCCCGCGGTGGCGGTCGGGCTGTGGGCGCGGATGCGCACGTTCGCGCCGGACGCCCTGTACGGCGCGCTGGCGGAGGGCGCGCTGCTGGTGGGGATCTCGCTGCGCGGGACGCTGCACGTCGTGTCGGCGCGCGAGCATCCGGCGTACGCGGCGGTGGCCGACGCCGGCGGGGTCAACGACTGGCGGCGGACGAAGGCGCCGCTGCCGGCGGCCGGCGATGGGTTGCGCGCCGACCTGCTCGCGTGGGCGGCGCGCCGTCCGCGCGAGGTGGCGGAGGTCGCGCCGTTCGCGGAGGAGTGGGTCGCCGCGCATCCGGATGCCGTGGCGCCCGAGGAGGTGGAGGCCCAGCGCGCCGTCAAGTGGCGCCCGCTGCTGCGCTGCAGCCGGCTGGTGCGGGTGCCGGCGGGCGGGGCGTGGGGGCCGAAGACGCCGGCGCTGTCGGCGGCGGCACCGCGCGCGGCGGCGCCGGCGGCCGAGCCGGCGGTCGACGAGGTCGTGCGCCGGCACCTGCGGGCGTTCGGGCCGGCGGCGGTCGACGACGTCGCCGGCTGGATGGGGCTGGCGCCGCCGGTCGTGCGGCCGCGCTTGGAGGCGCTGGCGGACTCGCTGTCGGTGGTCGAGGTCGGCCGGCGGCGGCTGTACGACCTCCCGGACGCGCCGCGCCCGGGCGAGGACGCGCCGGCGCCCGTGCGCTTCCTCGGCGACTTCGACAGCATGCTGCTCGCCTACGCGGTCCGCCACCGCGAGCGGCTGTGGCCGGCGGCGCTGCGCGACCTCGTGTACGTGCGCGGGAACCTGCGCATCCGGGCGACGGTGCTGGTCGACGGGTTCGTGGCCGGGGTGTGGGGCGACGAGGTCAAGCGCGGCCAGGCGACGCTGACGGTGACGCTGGGGCCGGGGGTGAAGCTCGGGCGGCCGGCGCGCCGGGACATCGTCGCCGCAGGCGAGCGCCTCCCTCGCGGCGCGCCACCCGCGCGCGAAGGCGGTCAAGGTGGCGTTCGCCTAGCACCGAGCGTCGAGTTCCTCGGCGTGAGGCCGAGGAACTCGACGCTCGATGCGGCGACGCAGGCTACGCCGGGCGCAGCGGCGCGCCCATCGCGTGGAAGCCGCCGTCCACGTGCACGATCTCCCCGGTGATCGCCCGCGACCGCGCCGACAGCAGCCACAGGCACGCCTCGGCGACCGCGTCGGCATCGTGGATGTCCCAGCGCAGCGGCGCCATCACGTTCCAGGCGTCCGCGAGCTGCTCGAAGCCGGGGATCGACCCGGCCGCCACCGTCTGTAGCGGTCCCGCCGAGACGAGGTTGGCGCGCACGCCGTGCGGGCCGAGATCGCGGGCCAGATAGCGGTAGACCGACTCCAGAGCGGCCTTGGCCACGCCCATCCAGTCGTAGATCGGCCACGCGACCGACGCGTCGAAGTCCAACCCGACGACGGACGCGTGGTCGCCGCGCTCGAGCAGCGGCAGCAGCGCCGCGGCCAGCGCCTTGTACGAGTACGCCGAGGTGCGAAACGCGATCTCCGCCGACGGCGCCGGCGTCTGCAGGAACGCGCCGCCGAGCGCGTCGGCCGGCGCGAACGCGATCGCGTGCAGGACGCCGTCCACCGCGCCCCAGCGCTGCTCGAGGTCGGTGGCGAGCGCGGCGAGGTGCTCGGGCTCGTTGACGTCGAGCTCGAGCACGTCGGCCTCGACGGGCAGCCGGCGCGCGATGCGCTGGGTGATGCGCAGGCCCCGGCCGAAGCCGGTGAGGACGACCTGGGCGCCCTCCCTTTGGGCCGCGGCGGCGACGGCGAACGCGATGGAGCGGTCCGTCAGGACCCCGGTGATGAGCAGGCGACGGCCTTCGAGGAGCGACATCGGACGGGGACCCTACGCGGCCGCGGCCGCGCGCGCCGTCCGACTCGACACCGCGGCGGGGTCCGTCAGGCGCTCACGACCGCCGGTCGGACCCGCGAGCGCCGTGCGCTGCGGAGCGCCGCTCGGTCCGCTCGCCCGTGCCGACGTACGTCTGCTGGCCCGGCTCGTCGACCTCGGCGTGCTCGGGCCGTCGCTCGAAGCGCTCGTCGCGGGTGGACTCGGCGGTGTCGCCCTTGGGCGACGTCTCCCGGACCCAGAGGCCGGCGCGGATCGCGTAGAGCGCGACGCCGAGGCCGATCGCGATCAGGACGATGATGACGAGGAGGAAGGCGGTTGCGGCACCCATGTCCTGCGGCTACCCGCAGCGCGCGCGGGCAAACGACCCGTACCGTGGCGGCGGCCGGGCGGGGTTGTTGCGGTCCGGTTCACAATTCGTTGACAACTCGTTTACCACCCCGGGGCTACGCTCCCGGCCGTGTCTCGCCTCACCTCCGCGCTCGTCGGGCGCGACCCGAGCTACTTCAACCTGTTCGAGGCCGCGGCGACGAACATCGTCCAGGCCGCCGACCAGCTCGACCAGCTGATGGCGGACTGGCCGGAGCGGCCCGAGCTGGCGCGCGACATCCTCGCCTGCGAGCAGGAGGGCGACCGCATCACCGCCGAGCTCGTCAACCGCCTCAACCAGACGTTCGTGACGCCGATCGAGCGCGAGGACATCCTCGAGCTGGCCACCGGGCTCGACGACATCATCGACTTCATGGAGGAGGTCTCGGACTTCATGGGCCTCTACAAGATCGAGGCCCCGATGGAGCAGGCCCAGCGGCTCGCGCACATCCTGCTGCTCGCCTGCCGCCAGATCTGCGAGGCGATGCCGCTGCTGCGCAACTTCGGCGACATCGCGCCCTACACCGCCGAGATCCACCGGCTCGAGAACGACGGCGACCGGACCGTGCGCGAGGCGACCGCCGCGCTGTTCGACAACGGCATCGACCCGATGATGGTCATCCGCTGGAAAGACATCTACGAGCGCCTGGAGGACGCGATCGACGCCACCGAGCGGGTCGCCAACAGCCTCTCGGGAATCGTCATCAAGAACGCCTGATGGTTCGTCTCTAGCGAGCTGATGGACGCCGATCTGCTGCTGGTTCTGGTCGTGGGCACGGCCCTGGCCTTCGACTTCACCAACGGCTTCCACGACACGGCGAACGTCGTCGCGACCTCGATCTCGACCCGGGCGCTGCGGCCGCGGGCCGCCATCGGCCTGGCCGCGATCCTGAACTTCGTCGGCGCCTTCCTGTCGCTGGCGGTGGCGGCGACTATCGCCAGCGGCATCGTCGACGCCGGCGCGGTGACCCAGCCGGTGATCTTCGCCGGCCTCGTCGGCGCCATCGTCTGGAACCTCGTCACGTGGTACTTCGGCCTGCCGTCGTCGTCCTCGCACGCGCTGATCGGCGGCGTCGTGGGGGCGGTGCTGGTCTCGCACGGGCCGGACGCCGTCATCGGCGAGGGGCTGCTGGGCAAGGTCATCATCCCGGCGCTGGTGGCGCCGGTGCTCGCCTTCGGCGTCGCCGGGCTGGGCATCCTCGTCGCCTACCGCGTCGTCGGCCGCCAGCGGCCGGGGCCCGTCGCCCGCGGCTTCCGCGCCGGGCAGATCGTCTCGGGCGGCCTGCTCGCCCTCGCGCACGGCACCAACGACGCCCAGAAGACGATGGGCGTCATCACGCTGGCGCTGGTGGCCCACGGCTCGCTGCCCGCCGCCAACCCCCAGGTGCCGATCTGGGTCGTCGTCGCGTCGGCGTCGGCCATCGCGCTCGGTACGTACTCGGGCGGCTGGCGGATCATCCGCACGATGGGCAGCCGCATCATCAAGATGGACCCCGCCCAGGGCTTCGTCGCGCAGGGCTCGGGCGCGGCGGTCATCCTGGCCGCCACCCACGCCGGCTTCCCGCTGTCGACCACGCACGTCATCTCCGGCGCGGTCATGGGGGCCGGAGCGGCCAAGCGGCTGTCGGCGGTCCGCTGGGGCCTGGCCGGCAACATCCTCATCGCCTGGCTGCTGACGCTGCCGATGGCGGGGGCGACGGGAGCGGTCGTCTACGCGTTCAGCAGCATCTTCGGCAGCGGCGCGACCGGGCCGGTCATCATCGCGGCGCTGCTCGTCACCGGGCTGGTCCTCCTGTCGATCGTCCGCATGCGCCAGGCGTCCGCGATGCCGGAGCCCGAGCCGGCGTGACGCTCGCCACCATCGTCGACGGCGGGGCGCTGGCGCAGGTGGTGTGGGTCAGCATCGCCGCGGGCCTCGGGCTGTCGCTCATCTTCTCGCTGGCCATCGCCGGCGCCGCCCGCGCGTCGCAGTGCCGCCGCGCCGGCGACGCGAGCGGCGCGGTCGTGTGGAGCGCGATCACGGCCATCTGCGTCGCCGCCTGCGCGCTGGCCGTCGTGCTCGGCGTGATCGTGATGCTCCACAAGTAGGCGCGCCGCGGCCGGCAGCGTGATGTCCGCCGGCGGTCACCCGCCGCGGCGGGACGTCTGCTGCCCGACATCGCGGCCGACTGTCCCGTTTGTCGTCCGCCGCGCCTTGGGTAGGTCACCGGTACACATCGAGGAGCCGGTCATTCGGCACATACCCCCCGCCAGCTCCTCGACGGCAAGCGAAAGGGCGGAACACCGAACCGCTTGCCCCGAACGCCCGGCGAACAGCTGGGCGTTCGCGTTGTGGCGACCGTCCCGAGCGGGCTGGGCGTCGCGTCGTAGCGACTGCGCAGGACGCCCGGCGAGCAGCTCGGCGTTCGCGTTGTGGCGACCGCCGCGGAAGGACCGCGGGAGGGGACGGCGAAACACCCCCTCGCAATGAAGCGTGCGGCAACGACCACCGCGAGCCCGCTCCCGTACGAGGGTTCGCGCCACCAGACCCTGTCGGCGTACATCCAAGCGCGGTTCGACGAGTTCTCGCGCTCGCAGAAGGACGTCGCCCAGTACATCGTCGACCACCTCGACGAGGCCGCCTTCCAGACGGCCGAGGAGCTGGCGCGGCGGGCCAACACGTCGAGCTCGACGGTCGTGCGCTTCTCGCAGGCGCTCGGCTTCGAGGGCTTCCCCGAGCTGCAGGGCGCCGCGCGCGAGGAGTACCGCCGCGCGCACGTCGCCGTGGGCGCGCCGGGGGCGAGCACGGCGGCCGCGCCGCTGTTCTCGCTGGACCAGAGCGAGTTCGAGACCGCGCTGGCCGCCGACCACGTCAACGTCGAGGAGACCGCGCGCAAGTCGTCGCGCAGCGACGTCGAGGCGGCGATCGACCTCATCGCCTCCACGCCGCGCGTCCTGATCGCCGGCACCGACCAGATGGCGTTCTTCGCCTCCTACATGCGCCACCTGCTGGCGCTGCTGGACCTGCGCGCGGAGATCGTCGCCAGCCCGTCCCAGGAGGCGCTCGGCCGGCTGTCGCGCATCGACGACACGACGCTCGTGGTCGGCCTGTCGGCGGGGCGCCCGCACCCGCTCGTCGTGCGCGCGATGAAGCTCGCCCGCCACCGCAAGGCCCGCACCGTGGCGATCACCGACGCCACGCTCAGCGAGGTGGCCAAGCTCGCCCAGATCCGCCTGTACTACTCGTCGAACTCGCCGGCCTTCGTGCGCTCGCACACCGCGCTGCTGGCGATGATCCAGGCGCTGGCCTACGGCGTGTACAGCCGCGACGCCGCGCAGTACGCGGATCGCATCAAGGCGTTTCGGTTGAAGTAGCCGGCGTAATAGACTCGTGTCGTGCTTCGAGATGAGTCCACGTTCCGCGTCAAGGCCGGTCTGGCCGAGATGCTCAAGGGCGGCGTCATCATGGACGTCGTCGATGCCGAGCAGGCGAAGATCGCCGAGGATGCCGGTGCCTCCGCGGTGATGGCGTTGGAGCGGGTGCCGGCCGACATCCGCCGTGACGGCGGGGTCGCCCGGATGAGCGATCCGGTGATGATCAAGGGCATCCAGGCCGCGGTGTCGATTCCGGTGATGGCCAAGGCGCGCATCGGCCACTTCGCCGAGGCGCAGGTGCTGGAGGCGCTCGAGGTCGACTACATCGACGAGTCCGAGGTCCTCACGCCGGCCGACGAGGCGCACCACATCGACAAGTGGGCGTTTCGGGTGCCGTTCGTGTGCGGGGCGACGAACCTGGGGGAGGCGCTGCGGCGCATCTCCGAGGGGGCGGCGATGATCCGCTCCAAGGGCGAGGCCGGCACCGGGGACATCGTCGAGGCGGTGCGCCACCTGCGCTCGATCCGCGGCGAGCTGCGCCGGCTGGGCACGCTGGACGAGATGGAGCTGTTCGGGGCGGCCAAGGCGCTGCAGGCGCCGGTCGAGCTGGTGCGCCACGTCGCGCGCGAGGGCCAGCTTCCGGTGCCCCTGTTCTGCGCGGGCGGGATCGCCACGCCGGCCGACGCGTCGCTCGTGATGCAGCTGGGCGCGCAGGCGGTGTTCGTGGGGTCGGGGATCTTCAAGAGCGACGATCCGGCGCCGCGGGCGCGGGCGATCGTCGAGGCGACGACGCACTTCGCCGATCCGGCGCGGGTGGCCAAGGCCTCCGAGGGCCTGGGCAAGGCGATGGAGAGCCTGGAGACGCGCAAGCTCGAAGAGTCGCAGCTGCTCGCCGGCCGCGGTTGGTAGACGGCGCCGCCGACTCCACGCGCGGGGCCGACGGGAGGCGGGCCTCGGTGCGCGCCGATCGCATCGGCGTGCTCGCCCTCCAGGGCGGGTTCGCGGCCCATGCCCGGATGCTGCGCTCGCTCGGCGCCGAGGTGCGCGAGGTCCGCACGCCGGCCGACCTCGACGGCCTCGACGGGCTCGTGTGGCCGGGGGGCGAGTCGACGACGATGATGCTCGGCGTGCGCCGCGAGGGCCTGGCCGGGCCGCTGCGCGAGCTGGTCGCCGCCGGCACGCCGGTGTTCGGCACGTGCGCAGGGCTCATCATGCTCGACCGCGAGCACCTCGGCGTGCTGGACGTCACCGCGCGCCGCAATGCGTTCGGCCGCCAGACGCGCTCGTTCGAGGCGGATCTGGACCTGCCGGGGATCGACGGCGGCCCGGTGCGCGCCGTGTTCATCCGCGCGCCGTGGATCGAGGACGCCGGCCCGGAGGTGACGGTCCTCGCCGAGGTCGACGGCCATCCGGTCGCCGTTCAGCAGGGCCGCCTGCTCGCGGTCGCGTTCCATCCCGAGCTGTCGGGCGACCCGCGGCTGCACGCCCGCTTCCTCGCGCTGGTGCGGGAGGCTCAGACCACCAGCCCGTGACGCACGGTGTTGTGCGTGATCACCCGCGGCTCGACGAACGAGAGCAGGTAGTCGGGGCCGCCGGCCTTCGTCCCGGTGCCCGACAGCCGGTTGCCGCCGAACGGCTGGCGGCCGACCAGCGCGCCGGTGGTCGCGCGGTTGACGTAGAGGTTGCCGACGGGCAGCGCGGCGGCCACCGCCTCGACCGTGCGCGGGTTGCGGGCGAACAGGCCGCCGGTCAGCGCGAAGGGCAGGTCGGCGACGGCGGCCACGGCGGCGTCCATCGACGGCACGCGCTCGACCGCCAGCAGCGGGCCGAAGACCTCCTCGCGCAGCACGGGCGAGGCGGGGTCGAGGTCGGCGGCCAGCACCGGCGGGCAGAACCAGCCGCCGGCCGGCCGCTGCCCGCGGGCGACGATCCGCCCGTCGGCCGCGGCCCGCTGCGCGTAGCGGTCGACCCGCTCCTGGGCAGCGCGCTCGATGAGCGGCGGGACGTCGGTGCCGAACGTGTCCGCCGGCCCGGTCTCGAGCGCCATGACGGCGCCGGCGAGCCGCTCGATCAGCGCGTCGCCGATCGCCTCGTGGACGAGCACCCGCGCGGCGGCCGAGCACTTCTGGCCGGCGTAGTCGAAGGCGCTGTGCACGATCGCGGGGACGGCCTCGTCGAGGTCGGCGTCGGAGTCGACGAGCACGCAGTTCTTGCCGCCGAGCTCGGCCACCACCCGCTTGAGGTGGCGCTGCCCGTCGCGCGGCTGCGCGGCGGCGCGCATGATCTCGAGGCCCACGGGCGCGGAGCCGGTGAACGCGATCGTCGCCACGCGCGGGTCCGCCACCAGGCGCGCGCCCACGGTCCCGTCGCCGGGCAGCAGCGCGACCGCGCTGGCGGGCACGCCGCCCGCGCGCAGCGCCGCCACGACGACGTGCCCGCACGCCGGCGACTGCTCGGCCGGCTTGAGGATCGCCGTGTTGCCGGCCGCCAGGGCGGCGGCGGTCATGCCCATCGGGATGGCGACCGGGAAGTTCCACGGCGCGATCACCGCGGTCACGCCGCGCGGCACGTAGCGCAGCTCGTTGTGCTCGCCCGGGACCTGCAGCAGCGGCCGGCCCTGCGCGAGGGCGAGCGCGCCGCGCGCGTAGTACTCGAGGAAGTCGATCGCCTCGCACACGTCGGCGTCGGCCTCCGGCCACGGCTTGGCGCACTCGCGGACCTCGAGCGCGGCGACCTCGGCCCGGCGCTCGCGCAGCCAGGCGGCTGCGCGCAGCAGCGCGGCGGCGCGCTCGGCGGCAGGCACGGCGCGCCAGCGCGCGAAGCCGTCGATCGCCGTCTCCAGCGCGGCGTCGACGTCGGCGTCGGTCGCCGCCGCCGCGGACGCGACGACGCGGTCGGGGCGGCCCGGGTCGGTGGAGGCGAGCGCGTTGCCCTCGCGCATGTCCTCGCCCACCAGGACGGGCACGCGCAGCGGCAGGCGCGCGTCGACGCGGTCGAGCGCGTCGAGCAGCGTCTGGCGGGCGGCGGCGCGGCGCAGCTCGAGGATCGGCTCGTTGGCGAACGGTGGCAGGCTCATCGTGGACCTCGCCGCCGCGCGTCCCTGTCCGCGCCGACTCCCGTCGCGCCGCGCCGCCGCGGGCGGCGGCCCCTCATGGCGCCCGCAGCAGGTCGTCGAGCGCGATCCCGCGCGCCTGCTCGTGCAGGAAGGATTCGTTGCTCGTGTTCTCCAGCAGCCGGCGGACGAGGTAGGCCATCCCGGCCACGAGGTCGCCGACCGGGCAGTAGGTGCGCACCCGCAGCCCGCCCGCGGCCAGCGCGTCCTGGAGGTCGTCGCCCAGGCCGCGCAGCACCTGCAGCTCGAGGTCGCGGTCGTCGGCGCCCAGCCGGCGGTTGACCGCGATCGCGTGGCTGACCGAGCGCAGGTTGTGCGAGGCGATCGCTGGCCGCACCGGGGCACCGTCGCGCGCCGCCTCGAGCAGCCGCACGGTCAGCGCCTCGAAATTGCGGTCGCAGTCGGCCTTGACGTCGAAGACCGGCGTGGGCCAGCCGTGCTGGCGCGCCTCGACGATCTCGTGGTCCCAGTAGGCGCCCTTGACGAGCCGGACGACGAGCGGCGCCGCGCGCGGGGTGGCGTCCGTCCACGCGACGAACCGCTCGGCCAGCTGCGGGCTGTCGCGCAGGTAGGCCTGCAGGACGACGCCGGCGGACGGGCCGTCGCGGAACTCGTCCTCGGCGAGCAGCTCGAGGACGAGATCGGTGATCGCCTCGCGCGAGTCCAGCGACTCCATGTCGATATGCAGGTGGGCGCCGACGCGGCGGGCGTGGCGCAGCAGGGCGCGCAGCCGCGGGCCGGCGTCGCGCATGCCGCGCTGCGGCGCGTCGGGGCGCAGCAGCGGCGTGAGCGCGGAGACCTTCACCGACAGGTTGGCCCGCGGGATCGGGCCGTGGCGGTCGCGCTCGAGGTGCGGGCGGGGCGGGAGGTCCGCGTGCATGGCGGCCAGGCGGTCCAGCGCGTCGGCGCAGCGCTCGGCGTAGCGGTCGGCCTCGGCGGCGGTGACGGTCGCCTCGCCGAGCAGGTCGACGCTCGTGGCGACGCCCTGGTGCCACAGGCGGCGCACCAGGTGGCGGGCGGCGTGCGGCGTCTCGCCGACGATGAACCGGTGCGCCATGTGGCGGACCCCGGCCGCCGCGGCCGCTCCGAGCGCGCGGCGCCCCGCGGCGGTGTCGCCCATCCGCATCGCGGCCGCCAGCGGCGGCGGCTTGTCGTCGACCTCCTCCAGGAAGCCGGTCAGGTGGCCGGCGAGGTCGTCGAGCGAGCGGCAGGCGGGCGCGACGTCGACGAAGCGAAACAGCGCGGCGCGCAGCTCGTCGTCGTGCGCGGCGAGATCCAGCGCGCGTGCGTCGAGCGCCTTGAGCGGATGCCGCGCCGCGGACGGGAACGCGGCGGCGAGCGCGCCACCGATGCTGCGGATCTCCTCCTCCAGGGTGGGATCGTCCACCGCGGCGCGCGCGTCGGCCATCGGCGGGGAGCTTACGCGCGGCCCAGCTCCTGGGCCACCACGGCATCGACCGCCTCGGCGGTGCGCTGCCAGCCGAACCGCGCCGCCCGCCGGAGCCCCGCCGCGCGCAGCCGCTGGGCCGTCGCCTCCTCCAGGCACGCCGCGAGCAGCGCCTGCGCGATCAGGTCCGGCCGCCGCGGCTCGACCAGCAGCGCCGCCTCGCCGCAGGTCTCCGGCAGGGCGCCCCGGTCGGACGCGACGACGGGCACGCCCGCCGCCATCGCCTCCAGGCACGGCAGCCCGAAGCCCTCGTGCAGCGACGGCAGGACGAACGCGCTTGCCCCCGCGTACAGCGCCGGCAGCAGCCGGTCGTCCACGTAGCCGAGGTGGCGCAGCCCGGGCACGTCGGCCGCGCGGCCGTGGTGGGCGCGGCGCGACCCGGCGGCCACCAGGTCGATGCCGTGGGCGGCGAGCGCTCGGGCGCCGGCGCCCAGCGCGGCGAGGTTCTTGCGCGCGCCCTCGCCGGCGACGGTCAGCGCGTAGGGCCGGCTCAGGCCGAGCGCGCGCCGCGCCGGCTCGGGGTCGACGGCCGGGGAGAAGCGCTCGTCGACGCCGCCGGGGACGACCGCGATGTCCTCGCGTCCCGTGCTCGCGGCGATCTCGTCGCGCGAGAACGCCGACACGGTGATGACCCGGCGCGCGCGCCGCACGACGGCGGGCAGCACGCGGCGGTGCCACGCCGCGTAGGGCGCCGAGAACCACTCGGGATGCGTGAGCGCGACCGCGTCGTGGACCACGACGACGTTGCCCGGCCAGGCCAGCGGCGCCAGGTTGGCGGGGTTGAGCACGAGCGGCGCGCCCGCCCGGCGGGCGAGCGCCGGCAGCACGACCTGCTCCCACGCCTGGCCCGCCTGGTAGGCCAGGCCGCGCGGGGGGCGGGCCACGGCGTAGCGCCGCGGACGCAGGACCGGGAGCCGCTGCACGAGCTCGACCGCCCAGCGTTCGACGCCGCTGAGCTGCCGCCGTCCGGCGACGCGCGCGTTGACGATGACGTCCGTCACGGCGGGGCAGGCTACGCGACGATGCCGGGCGCGCGGGGATCGGGCCCCCTGCCATGCTGTGGGCATGCGCATCGCGGTCTCCGCCGACGAACGGACCGGCATCGCCGACGCGGTGGTCGACGCGCTGCGCCGCCGCGGGCACGAGCCGCTCGTCCACGGCGTCCTGGCCGACGGCGAGCGGCCCGACTGGGCCTGGGCGTCCGAGCGCGCCGCGCGCGACGTGGCCGAGGGCCGCGCCGAGCAGGGCGTCGTCTGCTGCTGGACGGGCACGGGCGCCGCCATCGCCGCCAACAAGGTGGACGGCATCCGCGCCGCGCTGTGCGCCGACGCGCCGACCGCGGAGGGGGCGCGGCGCTGGAACGACGCCAACGTGCTGGCGCTCTCGCTGCGTTCGACCTCGTCGGCCGAGCTCGAGGAGATCCTCGACGCCTGGTTCGCCGCCGGCCCCAGCGACGACGCCGACGACCGCGCCAACATCGACCACCTGGCCGAGATTTGAGCGACGAGGTCCGGGCCGCCGGCGGGCTGGTCGTGCGCGACGGCCGCGTGCTCGTCGTCCACCGCCCGCGCTACGACGACTGGTCGCTGCCGAAGGGCAAGCTCGAGCCGGGCGAGGAGTGGGAGGCGGCGGCCGCGCGTGAGGTGGAGGAGGAGGCCGGCGTGCGGGTCCGCCTCGGCGAGGAGCTCGAGCCGGTCCACTACACCGACAACCGCGGGCGGCGCAAGACCGTCCGCTACTGGGTCATGACCGTGGCGGGCGACGCCGGCTTCGCCCCCAACGAGGAGGTCGACCAGATCGCCTGGCTCGCCCCGCACGAGGCGGTCGCGTGTCTGAGCTACCCCCACGACCGCGACCTCCTGACGGCGTGGGCCCGGCGCGGCGCGGAGGTCGAGCGCAAGTTCCTGGTGGCGCGGCGGCCCGCCGGCCTCGACCGCGCGCCGCGGCGGCGGATCAGCCAGGGCTACCTCGTCACCGGCGACGTCGAGGTGCGGCTGCGGCGCGCCGACGACGAGACGTTCCTGACGATCAAGGCGGGCGGCGGGCTCGTGCGCGCCGAGGAGGAGATGCCGATCGAGCCCGACCGCTTCGACCGCCTGTGGCCGCTGACCGAGGGCCGCCGGGTCGAGAAGGTGCGCCACCTGATCGACGAGGACGGCCGCACGATCGAGGTCGACGTCTTCGCCGGCGCGCACGACGGGCTGGTGGTGGCCGAGGTCGAGTTCGGGGGCGTGGACGCCGCGCGGGCGTGGACGCCGCCGGCGTGGCTCGGCACCGAGGTGACCGGCGACCCGGCGTACAGCAACGCGCAGCTGGCGTCCTGACCACGCCGGGTCGGCGGCGAACCGGCTCAGGCCGCCGCCACGAAGCGCACCACGCCGTCCTCGACGACCTCGCGCACCCGGCCCTGCGCCACCAGCAGGTCGGTGTGGCCGAGCACCTCGCTCAGCGTCAGGTACGCCTGCGTGACCGCGACGTTGCCCCACATCGCGTGGGCGAGGTCGAACGCCGTCTGCGGGTGGTCGCGGATGAGCCGCTCGAGCTTGTCGGCGCGGCGCTCGTGGCCGCGGAAGCGCTCGTCGATCAGCGCCCGGTGGTCGGTGACCGGCTCGCCGTGGCCGGCGAGGACCAGCTCGAGGTCCATCTCGTGGGTCTTGCGCAGCGACGCCAGGTAGATCTCCAGCGCGTGCGGCCGCTCGGTCGAGCCGTCGAGCGGGCGCGAGACGAGCGGGTTGGACGAGATGTGCTTGATCAGGTGGTCGCCGCCGACGAGCAGCCCGCGCTCGGCGTCGTGGAACACCGTGTCGGTGGGGGAGTGGCCGGGACGGTGCAGGACGCGCAGCGAGCGGCCGGCGAAGTCGAGCGTGCCGCCGTCGTGCAGCTCGTGCGTGACGTCGGCGCGGGCGCCCCACGCGCGAAAGCCCTGCGACAGCGCCCGCAGGCCGAGGCGCAGCTCCTCAGGGATCCCGTGGCGGGCCATGACCTCCTCGGCGAAGCGGTCGTCGGCCTCCATGCTCGGCCCGAACGTCGCCATCCACGGCGCGAGCAGGTCCAGCGCGTGGACCTCGGCGCCCGAGCGGCGCGCGAGGATGTCGACCAGCCCGAGGTGGTCCATGTGCTGGTGGGTGACGACGATGCGCTCGAGGTCGGCGATCGTGTGGCCCGCCTCGCGCAGCATCACGTCCATCGCGTCGAGCGACAGGCCGCTGTTGGGGCCCGTGTCGATCAGCGTGAGCGGGTCGTCCTCGATCAGGTAGCAGTTGACCCGCCCGACCGCGAACGGCATCGGGATGGCCAGCGTGCGGATGCCCGCGTCAGGCGCGGATGAGCCCAAGGACCTCGTCCCGGCGGCGCTGCATGTCCGCGACCGACACGAGCGACTCGAGGGTCAGCCGCAGCAGCGGCTCCGTGTTGGACGGGCGGACGTTGAAGTGCCAGTCGTCGTAGTCCACCGAGACGCCGTCGACGTGGGTGATCCGCGCGTCGGCGTAGCGCTGCTCGATCTCGGCCATCTTCGCCGGCGCGTCGGCGACCTCGGAGTTGATCTCCCCGGAGATGAAGTACGTCGAGCGGTACGGCTCGAGCAGCTCGCTCATCGTCTTGCCCTCGACCGACAGCTTCTCGAGGACGAGCAGGGCCGGGATCGTGCCCGAGTCGGCGTTGTAGAAGTCGTGGAAGTAGTAGTGGCCGGAGACCTCGCCGCCGAAGATCGCGCCCTCCTTGCGCATGCGCGTCTTGAAGAAGGCGTGGCCGACGCGGTTGATGTGCGGCGTGCCGCCCGCGGCGCGCGCGGTGTCGGGCACCGCTCGGGACGCCCGGGCGTCGTAGAGGATGTGCGCCCCGGGCTGCTTGACCAGCAGGTGCTGGGCCAGGATCGCGGTGAGGAAGTCGCCGTCGACGAAGCGGCCGGTGTCGTCGATGAAGAAGCAGCGGTCGGCGTCGCCGTCCCAGGCGATGCCGAGGTCGGCCCCTTCGGACTTGACCTTGTCGACGATGAAGCGCCGGTTCTCCTCCAGCAGCGGGTTGGGCTCGTGGTCGGGGAAGTTGCCGTCGGGGGTGAAGTACGTCTCGACGAGGTCCAGGTCGAGGCGCTCGAGCAGCGGGCCGACCATCGGGCCGGCCATGCCGTTGCCGCCGTCGACGACGACCTTCATGGGCCGCACGTTCGCGGGATCGATGAACGCGAGCGCCGCGGCCTGGAAGTCGGCGTGGACGTCGATCTCCTCGACGCCGCCGCCGCCGGGCGCGTCGCCCAGGCCGTCCTCGACCAACCGGCGGATGTCCTGGATGCCCTCGTCGCCCGACAGCGCGATGGCGCCGTCCTTGACCAGCTTCGCGCCGGTGTAGGCCTTCGGGTTGTGCGAGGCGGTGCACATGAGCCCGCCGTCGAGCCCGCGCGAGCCGACGGTGAAGTAGAGCATCTCGGTGCCGACCTGCCCGACGTCGAGCACGTGCGCGCCCTCGGCGACCATGCCGGCCCGGTAGCGGGCGGCCATCTCGGGGGCGGTGAGGCGCATGTCGCGGCCGAGGCCGAGGCGCAGCTCACGCGCGGGCTTGCCGGCCAGCCCGGCGATGACGCGCACGAACGCCCGGCCGATCCGCTCGGCGTCGTCGGGGCCGAGCTGGTCGCCGTACAGGCCGCGGATGTCGTAGGCCTTGAAGATGGAGGGATCGATCGGCATCCAGGCGGATCCTATGCGCTGGGGTGCGGGCGCCCGCCCCGCACGCGCACGCACCGAGGCGCCGCTACGAGTAGATCCGCTCGCCCGCCGCGCACATGTCGGCGAACTTCTGGACGCGCCTGGCGCGCGTCTGCGGCTTGGACGCGGTCTGGACGCGGTGCAGGATCGCGTAGCGGTTCTGGGCGTCGAGCGCCTCGAAGAACGCGCGGGCGCCGGGGCGGGCGTCCAGGGCCTGCGCGAGGTCGTCGGGCACGGTCGCCGTGGCCGGCCCGTCGTAGGCGGCGTCCCAGCGCCCGTCGGCCTTCGCCCGCTCGACCTCGGCCAGTCCGGCGGGCCGCATCCGGCCGCTCGCGGCGAGCTCCTCGACAAGGGTGCGGTTGCGCTTGGACCAGATGCTGCGCTTGCGCCGCGGGGTGAACCGCTGCAGGTAGTGGGTGTCGCTCTCGCCCCGGGACTGCCCGTCGATCCAGCCGAAGCACAGCGCGACCTCCAGGGCGGGCCCGTAGGTGAGGCTCGCGATCCCCGAGCCCTTCTTGGCGAAGCGCAGCCAGACGCCGTCGGTGGTCGCGTGCTGGTCCTCGAGCCAGCGCTCCCACCCGCCGGCGTCCTCGAAGAACAGGGTCTCCATCGTCGCGAGTCTAGATGACTGATTCCACGACCCTCGTGCTCGGCTGCACGCGCCTCGCGGCGCCGGATCGCCACCCGCCAGACCCTTCCGTACGTCCAGTACTTCCCGGGTCTGGCGGGCGGCGCCCGGCATCCACGATGCACGCACATCCGAGCACGACGGCCGCGGACTCAATCATCTAGGCGGCGAGGACGGCGCGGATCCGATCGGCCACCCACCCGGGCTGCCCGGTCACCTGGCGCCAGGTGAAGCGCAGGACGCGATAGCCCGCGGCCTGCAGGTCGGCGTCGCGGCGGCGGTCGCGCTCGAACTCGCTCGGGGTCGAGTGGAAGCCGTGGCTGTCGAGCTCGACCACGACGCGGCGGTCGCGCCACAGCAGGTCGACCTCGTAGCCGAGCAGGTGGCGGTTGACCTCGGCCGGCGGCAGGTCGAAGCCGTGGATCAGGGCGAGCCCCTCGATCTCGAGCTCGGACCTCGTGCGCGCGCGGGCGGGCTCCAGGCCGGCGAGCGCCGCGCTCAGCGGCCGGAGCCCGTGGCGGCCGTGCGCGCGGGCGCGCAGCTCGTCGAGGTCCCGCCAGCGAAACCGCCGCAGGCGGATCGCCTCGTCGATCGCCCGGTCGAGCTGGCGGCGCGGCCCGGTCTCGGCGAGGTCGAGCAGCACCCGCGCCACGGCCGTGATCGGGATGCGGTGGCGGGCGGTGACGTCGGCGGGCGCGAGATCGCCGTGGCGGGCTCTGACGCTGCGCAGCGCGGCGCCGCCCGCGCGCGGGCTCGTGACCTCGATGTGCCCGTCGGCGGGCTTGAGCAGCCCCCACGCGACCGCGGCCGATCGGTGCGAGAGCACGGCCCCCTCGCCGCAGGCGAGCACGGCGGCCATCCACCAGCCCTCCTGGCGCAGCGCGCGGTGCCCGAACGCGTAGACGCCGCGGTGGATGCGGTGCAGCCGCCCCTGCGCCACGTGCCGTCGCACGGTCGTCGGACTCAGCCCCGCGACGAGCAGCTGGCCTCGCGTGACCACGCCGTACTGCCGCTCGGCCAGCTTCGCCAGGCTACGTGGCCCGAGAAAGGGCCGCATGGGGTCTGTTTCTCGAGACACGCCTGCCAGTGTCCGGGCCGCTCGGCGCGCTGTGGGGCGTTGTGACAGTCTCGTGACGTGGACGTCGTGATTCTGTGCGGCGGGCGGGGGACCCGCCTGCAGGAGCGCACCCAGGAGATCCCCAAGCCGCTGGTCGAGATCGGCGGCCGGCCGATCCTCTGGCACGTCATCGCGCTCTACGCGCGCCAGGGCCTCGAGAGCTTCGTGCTCGCCACCGGCTACAAGGGCGAGCAGATCGCGGCCTACGAGGACTGGCCGGCCGGGGCGCACGTCCGCTGCGTCGACACCGGCCCCGACACGCCCACCGGCGGCCGCCTGCACCGCCTGCGCGACCACATCGCCGGCGACCGCTTCTGCGCCACCTACGCCGACGGGCTCGCGGACCTCGACCTGGAGGCGCTGCGCGCCTTCCACGAGCGCCACGGCCGGCTGGCGACCATGACCGTCGTGCGGCCCGAGCTGCAGTTCGGCGTGACCGAGCTCGACGGCGACCACGGCCTCGTCACCGGCTTTCGCGAGAAGCCGCGCTCCGAGCACTGGATCAACGGCGGGTTCTTCGTCTTCGAGCGCGGCGTGTTCGACTACCTGTCCGACTCGAGCGTGCTCGAGCGCGAGCCGCTCGAGGGCCTGGCCGGCGACCGCCAGCTGCACGCCTTCCGCCACACCGGCTTCTGGGAGTGCATGGACACCTACAAGGACGCGGTCGCGCTCAACGACCTGTGGGCGAGCGGGGCGGCGCCGTGGGCGTGAGCGCGCTCGTCACCGGCGCCTACGGCATGCTCGGCGGCTGGCTGGTCAAGGCGCTCCTCGACCGAGGCGACCGCGTGACCGTGCTCAAGCGCGACGACGTGCCCGGGGCGGCGCTGGTCGTGGAGGACCTCGAGCCGCGCTGCGCCGTCGTCCACGGCGACCTCACCGACCCGGGGCTGATCGATCGGAGCATCGCCGAGCACGAGGTCGACACCGTGTTCCACCTCGCCGCGCAGACGATCGTCGGCACGGCCCGGCGCGCCCCGCTGTCCACCTGGGAGACGAACGTCCGCGGCACGTACCTGCTCATGGAGGCGTGCCGGACCCAGCAGGTGCAGCGGGTCGTCGTCGCCTCCTCCGACAAGGCCTACGGCGCCCACGACGCGCTGCCCTACCGCGAGGACCTCGCGCTGGCGCCGCGGTTCCCCTACGACGTGTCGAAGGCGTGCACCGACCTCATCGCTCGCTCGTACTGGCACACGTACGGCGTGCCGGTCGCGGTGACCCGCTTCGCCAACGTGTACGGCGGCGGCGACCGCAACCCCTCGCGGCTGATCCCCGAGGCGATCGCGGCGGCGCTGGCCGGCCGCGCGCCCGTCGTCCGCTCCGACGGCACGCCCGAGCGCGACTTCCTCTACGTCGACGACGCCGCCGCCGCGTACCTCGCGATCGCCGGCGCGCTCGACGGCGACGGCGCGTGCGGCGAGGCGTTCAACGCGGGCGGCGACCGGCCCCACAGCGTGCTCGAGGTCGTCGAGCTCGTCTGCCGCCTGGCGGGCACCGACGTCGCGCCGGACATCCGCGGCACCGGCAGCCCGCACGGCGAGATCGACCGCCAGTGGGTCGACTCGACGAAGCTGCGCGAGCTGACCGGCTGGCGCCCGGGCGTGGCATTGGAGGAGGGCCTGCGCCGGACGATCGACTGGTATCGCCGCCACTAGGATCAGATGCCATGTCCGGGCACTCGAAATGGTCGAGCATCAAGCACAAGAAGGCGGTCGTCGACGCCCGCAAGGGCAAGCTCTTCACGAAGCTCGCCCGCGCGATCACCGTCGCGGCCAAGGAGGGCGGCGGCGACATCGAGGGCAACCCCGCGCTCGCGCTCGCCGTCTCCAAGGCTCGCGATGCGTCCATGCCGAAGGACAACATCGAGCGGGCGATCGCCAAGGGAACCGGCGCCGGCGCCGACGCGGACGCGCTCGAGAACGTCGTCTACGAGGGCTACGGCCCCGGCGGCGTGGCGATCCTCGTCGAGGCGGTGACCGACAACCGCAACCGCACCGGCGCCGAGATGCGCCACCTGTTCGGCAAGCACGGCGGCAACCTCGGCGAGCCCGGCTCGGTCGCCTACCTGTTCGACAAGAAGGGCGTGCTCGCCGTCGACGGCGAGCGCTACGGCGAGGACGACCTGCTGCCGGCCATCGAGGCGGGCGCGGAGGACATCGCGGTCGACGAGGACATCTTCGAGGTGCTCACCGAGCCGGCCGACGTCGCCGCGGTGCGCACGGCGCTGACCGAGGCGGGCATCGAGGTGCAGAGCGCCGAGGTCGCTCACCGGCCCAAGACCACGGTGCCGCTCGAGGAGGACGGCGCCCGCAAGGTGCTCAAGCTCATCGACGCGCTCGAGGACAACGACGACGTCGACGCCGTCCACGCGAACTTCGACGTCTCCGCCGACGTCATGGAGGCGATCGCGGGCTGATGCGCGGGCGCCTGCAGCCCGCGGAGCTGGACGTGCCGATCGTCCAAGCGCCGCTGGCGGGCGGGCCGTCCACCCCGGCGCTGGCGATCGCGGTCTGCACGGCGGGCGGGCTGGGCACGCTCGCGGCCGGCTACCGGACGGTCGACGCGATCGCCGCCGACGTCGACGAGGTCCGGGCGGCGACGTCGCGCCCGTTCGCGATCAACCTCTTCGCGCCGCCCGCGCGGGCCGCCGACGCGGCGGCCGTGGCGGCGTACGTGGGCGCGCTGCGCGACGAGGGCCACGCGCCGCTGGGCGAGTCGCGCCACGACGACGACGCCTACGCCGCCAAGCTCGATCTCGTCGAGTCGCGGCACCCCGCGGTGGTGTCGTTCACGTTCGGGTGTCCGGCCCCGGACGTGGTCACGCGGATGCAGGCCGCCGGCTGCGCGGTGTGGGTCACGGTCACGACCCCCGGCGAGGCCGAGCAGGCGGCCGCCGCCGGCGCGGACGCGCTGGTGGTGCAGGGAGCCGAGGCGGGCGGTCACCGCGGCTCGTTCGACGACGCCGCGCCCGGCGACATCGGCCTGCTGGCGCTGGTGCAGCTCGTCGCCGCCCGCGTCGACCGCCCGATGGTCGCCGCCGGCGGGATCATGACCGGCCGGGCCATCGCCGCCGTGCTGGCCGCCGGCGCGGACGCGGCCCAGCTCGGCAGCGCGCTCATGCGCACCCCGGAGGCGGGCACGAGCCCTCCGCACCGCGCCGCGCTCGGCGGCGACGCCCTCGACCGGCCTGACGCGCGCGTTCAGCGGCCGGACCGCGCGCGGGATCGTCAACCGCTTCCAGCGCGAGCACGCCGGTGCGCCGAGCGCCTACCCGGAGATCCACCACGCGACCGCACCGCTGCGCGCCGCCGCCCGCGCGGCGGGCGACGCCGAGCGCGTCAACCTGTGGGCGGGCCAGGCCTATCCGCTGGCGCGCGAGCTACCGGCGGGCGAGCTGGTGCGCGCGCTGGCCGCCGAGGCGAGCGCCCGGCTCGGCCGCGCGGCCGCCGCACGCGGTGGACCCTGACCGGCTCGCGCAGCCCGCGCACCCGCCGCACGCCCGCGAACGACCATCGCCACTGCTCGCCAGCCAGGTCGCGCACGTCCTGGCTGGCCAGCACGGAGCCTGGCCGGGCCAGGGCGGTGAGCCGGCTGGCGAGGTTCACCGGCTGCCCGTACCAGTCGCCGGCGCGGTTGAGCGCGGGCCCGTGAGCGATGCCGGCGCGCAGCTGCGGGAAGCCGGTGCCCTCGGCATCGGCCGCCTCGACCAGGCCGAGCGCGGCGGCGACGAGCTGGTCGAGGTCGACGGACACGAGCATCACCGCGTCGCCGATCGTCTTGACCATCCGCACCGGCAGCTGCGCGACCTCGGCGGCCAGGAGCTCGAGCCGCTCGGCCACCGCGCCGAGCTCGTCGGCCGCCACCTCCTCGCCCATCCGCGTGAAGCCGACGAGGTCGGCGAAGCAGACGCCGACGGCGCGCGCGCCGGGCAGCGCGCCGGTGGCCTGCTCGGCGACGTGGAGCAGCTCGGTGCGGACGGCGTGGCGCAGGTGCGCGTTGAGCATCTGGCCGAGCACCGGCGCGGTCATCGGCTCCAGCTGCGCCGCCGCCTGCGCGTAGCGCAGGGCGAGCTCGTGCTCGTCGGCGTCGCGATCGAGCACGAGGGTGAGCGTCATGCGCCGCATCGCGTCCGCGGCGTGCGACAGCCCGCGGCCCAGGATCCGCGTCACCTCGAGCATGTCCTCGCGGCGCAGGCCGGCCACCTCCAGCGCGCGGACGGTCCGCGCCGCCTGCAGATCCGACTGCGCGAACACGCGGGCGCCATCCTCGGCCAGCGGCAGGCCCTGGGTCCGGCGTAGCTCGACGAGGAACGCGGCGTCGAGACCGGTTCGCTCGGCGATCTCGTGCACGGTGTAGCGGGTCTCACCGCCGATCAGCCGCTCGGCGGGCAGGAGGAAGAGCGTGTCGTCGGCCACCGCGGTCCGCAGCTCCTCGAGGCCGGCGCCGTCGCGGTAGAGAGATCCTCGAGCAAGCGCCGGCGGGCCTCGCGCTGCGGTCCCTCGAGCCCGTCGAGCAGTCCCTCGGCCGCGAAGTCGACCATGAACGGCGACTCTAGTGGGGCGCCCGAGCCGATCGGCGACCGCGCCTAGAGTCTGCGCCCGTGAGGCTCACCGCCGCCCGCCCGGCGCACCCGCATGTCTGCCGCCGACCGCCGCGCGGCGATCCTCGACGCCGCCATGGAGGCGTTTGCCACCCGCGGCTACCACGGCACGTCGCTCGACGACGTCGCCGCGGCGGCGGGCGTCTCCAAGGCGCTGATCTACGAGCACTTCAGCTCCAAGCAGAACCTGCACGACACGCTGATCTCCGTGCAGGCGGGGGACCTGTTCGGGCGGCTGGCGGCGGCCGCCGACCCGCGCTGGCCCCTGAGCAGCGGCTGCGGGGCGGGATCGACGTCTTCCTGGGCTTCGTCGAGGAGCGTCGCGAGGCGTGGCGCGCGCTGTTTCGCGACGCCGCCGACCCGCATCTCGGCGAGGTCGTCGAGCGCGTCGAGGCCCAGGCGACCGCGGCGATCGTCGACCTGATGCTGGCCGGCGCCGAACCGCAGGGGAGCCAGCGGGACGTCGAGATGGTCGCTCAGATGCTCTCGGGGCGGTGCAGGCGCTGGCGAACTGGTGGTACGACCACCAGGACGTGCCGCGGGCGGTGCTCGTGGACCGCGCGATGGCGTTCGCGTGGCGGGGGCTCGAACGCCTCGACGGTGCGGCCGGGTCCGCCGGGTAGGGGCGCGGCGCGACGCCCGGGCCGGTCCGGTGGCCGGCCCGACCGGGGCGGTCCGATGGAGGCGTCGGTCCGCGACGCAGAATCCGGTCTTCGTATGCGCGTCCTCGGCATCGATCCCGGCACCGCCAACACCGGCTACGGCGTCGTGGAGCGCCGCGGCGGACGGCTGCTCGCGCACGACGGCGGGGTCATCGCCACGTCGGCGGGCGCGGAGCCCGAGCAGCGGCTGGCCGCGATCCACGCCCGGGTCGGCGAGCTGCTCGACCTCCACGACGTCGACTGCGTCGCGCTCGAGGACCTGTACTTCGGGGCGAACGCCCGGTCGGCGTTCGCGGTCGGCCAGGCGCGGGGGTGGTGATGCTGGCCGCCGGCCAGCGTGGGATCCCGTGCGCGGCCTACACGCCCCAGCAGGTCAAGGGCGCGGTGTGCGGCTCGGGCCGCGCGGCGAAGGACCAGGTGCAGCGGATGGTCCAGGCGCTGCTGGCGCTGGGCCGAGCCGCCGGCGCCCGACCACGCCGCCGACGCGCTCGCCGTCGCGATCTGCCACGTCAACCGCGCGCCGCTGGCCGCCGCCACGTAGCCCGCACCGGAGCACGCGTCGCGCGGCGGCTCCGCACCCCGGCCCGCCGCCGGTCCGGGCGACCGCACCACGGCCCGCACCGCTGCCGCGTCGCGCCCCGCCGCCGGCCCGCGCGGCCGCGCCGCCTCCGGGAGGACCGCCGCATGATCGGCCTCGTCCGCGGCGAGGTCGTCGTCCGCCGGCCCGACCACGTCGTCGTCCTCGCCGGCGGGGTCGGCTACCGCCTCTCGGTCTCCGCCGAGACGCTGCGCCACGTCCCCGCGGCCGGCCACGAGACGACGCTGTTCGCCCACCTCATCCTCCGCGACGACGCGATCACCCTCTACGGCTTCGCCACCGAGGAGGAGCGCGACCTGTTCCTGCTGCTGCTCGGGGTGCAGTCCGTCGGCCCCAAGGTCGCCCTGGCGGTGCTCTCGGGCGGCCCCCCGCGCGAGCTGCTGCGGGCCATCGCCGCCGGCGACGCGCCCCGCTTCCAGGCCGTGCCCGGCATCGGCAAGCGCACCGCGGAGCGGATCATCGTCGAGCTGCGCGAGAAGGCCGGCGCCGCCGCCGACGAGCCGCCGATCACGATCGCCCGCGCCGACGACCCGCGCACGACGGCCCGCGACGGCCTGCTCGGGCTCGGCTACAGCGCGGCCGAGGTCGAGGAGCTGCTCGCCTCCGCCGACGGCGAGACCGCCGAGGAGCTCATCGCGAGCGCGCTGCGCGGGAGCCGCCGGTGACCGTGCGCATCCAGACCCCCGACATCATCGAGGTCGAGGACGAGCTCGAGCGCTCGCTGCGCCCGCAGCACCTGGAGGACTTCGTCGGCCAGCGCTCGCTCAAGGAGCAGCTTCAGATCGCCATCGAGGCCGCGGCCGGCCGCGGCGACGCGCTCGACCACCTCCTGCTCGCCGGCCCGCCCGGCCTCGGCAAGACCTCGCTGGCCCAGATCGTCGCCGCCGAGCTCGACGTCCCGTTCGTGCAGACCGCCGGGCCCGCGCTCGAGCGCAAGGGCGACGTGGCCGCGTTCCTGACCGCGCTCGAGCCGCGCAGCGTGTTCTTCGTCGACGAGATCCATCGCCTGCCGCGCGCGCTGGAGGAGACGTTCTATCCGGCGATGGAGGACCGCCAGCTGCCGATCACGGTCGGCCAGGGCGCCGGCGCGCGCGTCGTGACGCTCGACCTGCCGGCGTTCACGCTCGTCGGCGCGACCACCCGCGCCGGCCTGCTCACCACCCCGCTGCGCGACCGCTTCGGCATCCAGGCCCGCCTGGAGACCTACTCACCCGACGAGCTCGCCCAGATCGTGCGGCGCTCGGCCACCATCCTCGGCATCGAGATCGACGCCGGCGGCGCCCGCGCCATCGCCGCGCGCAGCCGGGCGACGCCGCGGGTGGCCAACCGCCTGCTGCGCCGCGTGCGCGACTTCGCCGAGGTGCGCGGCCGCGGCGTGGTCACCGAGGCGGCGGCCGACGCCGCGCTGGCCATGCTCGAGGTCGACCACGAGGGCCTGGACCGGCTCGACCGCGAGATCCTCGAGGCGATCTGCGCGAAGTTCGCCGGCGGCCCGGTCGGCCTGTCGACGCTGGCGGTCGCCGTGGGCGAGGAGGCCGACACGATCGAGGACGTCTACGAGCCCTACCTGCTGCAGAAGGGCCTGCTGAAGCGCACGCCGCGCGGCCGTGTCACCACGCCCGCCGCGTTTCGCCACCTCGGCCTGCAGCCGCCCGACCACGCGCTGTTCTGACGTGCGCGCCGGCGTCGGCGACGGCCCAGGTCACTACCCTACGGACGCTCATGGCGCATCTGTTCATCTGCCCCAACTGCGGGACCCGCTCGACGGCGAGCGACCGCCAGCGCGGGTTCTCCCGTGAGGCGCGCGGATGCCCGAAGTGCGGGCACACGTTCATGTTCGAGCTGCTCGACGACTACTACCCCGCGCCGGATGCCGCCTTCTTCGCCACCGACCAGCAGGGCCGCATGATCCACTGCGGACGCGGCGCGTTCGAGCTCACCGGGCTCGACAACGAGCGCGTGATCGGCCGCCGCGCCACCGAGGTGCTCGGGCTCGACTGGGAGGACGGCACGGACTACGTGGAGCAGGCGCTCGAGTGGGGCGTGCGCGTGCGCGACAAGCGCGTGCGGGTCCACGCCGAGGGCGACCTGCCGGCCGAGGCCACGGCCGACCTCTTCCCGGCCTACGATGATGACGGCGGGCTGCTGATCATCCTCACGCCGGTGAAGGCCGCCCAGTCCTCCACATGACCGATCGTCGGCGCAACACCTTCATCCTGCTGCTCGTCGCGGGGCTGCTCGCGGCATCGCTGGCGGTCATCTTCAGCAAGCCGACGAAGCTGGGACTCGACCTCAAGGGCGGCGTCGAGCTCATCTACCAGGGCAAGCCGACGCGCCAGGCCCAGGTCACGCCCGAGTCGCTGAACCGCGCGATCGACATCATGCGCGAGCGCGTCGACCAGCTCGGCGTCGCCGAGCCGGAGATCCAGCGCACGGGCGAGGACCAGATCCAGGTCTCCCTGCCGGGCACCAACGACCTCCAGCGCGCCATCAACGCCGTCGGCACGACGGCGCAGATGCACTTCTACGACTGGGAAGCGAACGTCATCGGTCCGTCGGGCAAGCCCGAGCCCGGCAACCAGGAGGTGACCTGCGGTCCGCGGGCGGGCCAGCCGCAGTGCGGCATCTCGCTCTACGACGCGGTGATCCGGGCGTCCAAGCGGCCGGCCAGCAACCCGGACAAGGCGACGACCCCGACCCTCTACTACCTCCTCGACACGAAGAACGAGAAGGTCGTCGCCGGGCCGGAGGAAAGCCGCGACGCGCTGTTCGCCGACCGGGCCACGGACGAGCCGCGCCCGGGCGAGAAGGTCTATGAGGTCAAGCCGGGCACGGTGATCGTGCGGGCCGAGTCGCCCGACAACGTCAAGATCAAGCCGGACCGCTGGTACGTGCTCAACGACGCGCCCGCGCTCAACGGCACGGACATCAAGGACCCCGAGCAGAACTACGACAACGGCCCCGGCGGATCGGGCGCGCCGATCGTCACGTTCGGCTTCACCGACAAGGGCCGCCAGATCTGGCGCGACACGACCCGCGAGATCGCCCAGCGCGGCCAGGCCAGCCAGATCCCGGGCCAGGACCCGCTCGCCTCCGCCCAGCACTTCGCGATCGTGCTCGACAACGAGCTCATCTCGGTCCCCTACATCGACTTCCGGGCCAACCCGGACGGGATCGACGCCACCAACGGGTCCCAGATCGAGGGCGGCTTCACGATCCAGTCGGCGCAGAACCTGGCCAACCTGCTCAAGACCGGCGCGCTGCCGATCAAGCTCGACCTCATCTCGCAGTCGCAGGTCTCGGCCACGCTCGGCCAGCAGGCGCTCAACGAGGGCCTGGTCGCCGGCATCGCCGGCTTCATCGTGGTCGCGCTCTTCCTGCTGGCGTTCTACCGCGTGCTCGGCGTCATCGCCGTCGGCGCGCTGCTCATCTACGCGATCTACTTCTTCGCGCTGATCAAGCTGATCCCGATTACGCTGACGCTGCCGGGCATCGCGGGCCTGATCCTGACGTTGAGCGTGGCCGCGGACGCGAACATCGTCATCTTCGAGCGCGTCAAGGAGGAGATACGCGGCGGGCGCTCGATCCCGGCGGGCATCGCCGCCGGCTACAAGAAGGGCCTGGCGGCGATCATCGACGCCAACGTCGTGACGTTCATGGTCGCGTTCATCCTGTTCATGCTGGCGACCGCCGGCGTGAAGGGCTTCGCGTTCACGCTGGGTATCGGCACGCTCGTCTCGCTGTTCACCGCGGTGCTGGCGACCCAGGCCGTGCTCGGCACGATGGGCAAGTCGTCGCTGCTCCAGCACCGCTCGGCGCTTGGCGCCGGCGAGCAGAAGCACCGCATGCGCTTCGACTACATGGGCAAGTCGAAGTGGTTCTTCTCGGCCTCCGGCGTCATCCTCGTCATCTGCGCGCTCGCGCTGGGGACCCAGGGCCTGAACTTCGGCATCGACTTCGAGTCCGGCACCCGGATCACCACCGCGCTGACGCAGAAGACCGACGAGAACGGCGTGCGCGACTCGCTCGCGCGCATCGGCTTCGCCAAGGCCGAGGTCCAGAAGGTCACCAACAAGGAGCTCGGCGACAACGGGTTCCAGATCACCGGCGACATCAGCCCGCAGGACGTGACCAAGGTCAAGAGCGAGCTGGCCCGGGACTTCGGCGGGACCCCGCAGTTCACCAACCAGTCGGTGGGGCCGACGTTCGGCCAGACCGTGGCGCGCAGCGCGATCATCGCGATCATCGCCTCGCTGCTGGTGATCACGATCTACATCACGCTGCGATTCGAGTGGAAGTTCGCGGTGCCGGTGCTCATCGGCGTCACCCACGACATCCTCATCACGGCGGGCGTCTACGCCCTGGTCGGCCGGGAGGTGACGACGTCGACGGTCGCGGCGCTGCTCACGATCCTGGGCTTCTCGCTCTACGACGCCATCATCGTGTTCGACCGGATCCGCGAGAACGTGCCGCGCATGCCGCGCGCGGCCTTCTCGCAGATCGTCAACCGGTCGATGAGCGAGGTCATCATCCGCTCGCTGGCCACGAGCCTGTGCACGCTGCTGCCCGTGCTCTCGCTGCTGCTGTTCGGCGGCGCGACGTTGAAGGACTTCGCGTTCGCCCTGCTCGTCGGCACGGCGTCGGGCACCTACTCGTCGATCTTCATCGCCGGGCCGGTGCTGACGCACTGGAAGGAGCAGGAGCCGATGTGGCGGGCCCGCGCGACGAAGATCAAGCGGCAGTTCGGGTTCATCCCCGCCTACGCGACGGCGGCGGACGGGGCGCCGATCGACGTCGCGCCGCCGGAGAAGGCGCGCCGGGGCCTGCGCCGGCGCGGGACGGTGATCGAGCCCGAAGACCCGACGCAGGTCTCGCGCGAGGAGTTCGACGAGATGGTCCGCGAGCTGCCCGGCGCCGACGGCGAGTACCGCTCCACGCCCGACCAGGGCGGGGCCCCCGACGACGTCGCCGAGGAGGACGCGACGGCGGCGCGCGAGCGGCGCGCGCGCAAGACCGCGGTGGCCGAGCCGAAGGCCAAGCCGGCGCCGTCGGCGCCCACACCGGCCGACGACGTCGAGGAAAGCGACGACGGCGGCGACGGCGCGGCCGCGCCCGAGGACGCCGCCCCGCCGGCCCCCGGCTCGGGTGCCGACCTCACCCCCGACGAGGTCGTCATGCCCAAGCAGCCGTCGCGCTCCAGCAGCACCGGCAAGCGCCGCCCGCGCAACAAGCGCCACGGGAGGCCGCGCTGATGGCGCTGCGTGCCCCCACGTCCCGCCGGCCGACGCACGTCCGCGCCCCCGGTGTCCATCGTTCCCGTCCGCAGGAGCGCTGCTGATGGCCATCTTCGCCTGGGTCATGATGGGCCTGGCCCTCTGGCACTTCACGATCTTCATCCCCGACCGGTTCCTGGGCGGCATCGTCGGTGCGTTCGTCGCCGCGCTCATCGGGTCGGTGCTGTTCGGGCTCATCGTCAACGGGTTCACCGTGCCGGGCCGCGACGACACGACCATCGTCAGCGCGATCGAGGCCATCCCGGGCACGGTGATCGGGCTCGCGATCTGCTGGTACGCGGGCGCGCGCCGCGGCAACGAGCCGCTCGTGCACTGACCGGCGCCTCGCGGTGGGCACGCGGTTCCGTCGGGTGGCGCGCCTCGTCGCCGCGGCGACGAGCCGCTCGTGCACTGACCGGCGCCTCGCGGTGGGCGCGCGGTTCCGTCGGGTGGCGCACCTAGCGTTCCGGCGGTGCCACCACAGCGCCGCCTCGACCTGACCCCATGCTCCACCGCCGCGGTGCGGCGGCTTCGAGGGCGAGCCTTCGGGCTCAGCCACGTCACCGCGCAGGTGCTGGTCCGGCGGGGATTCGACGAGCCCGAGTCGGCGTGGAAGTGGCTGGCTGCCGACGAGCTACCCGCCGTCGGCGTTCGCGGGGGATGGACGCGGCGGTGGCGCTGGTGCGCCGCCCGTCGCCGCCGGCTCGCCGATCGCCATCCACGGCGACTACGACGTTCGACGGGGTCTGCCGACGGCGATCCTCGTCCGGGCGCTGCGCCGCTGGGGCCCAGCCCTCGGTACCTGGCCGCCGCAGCGAGGACGGCTACGGCCTGCGCGCGCACACCGTCGCGCGGCTGGCCGCGAGCGGGGCGAGGCCGCTGATCGCGACCGACTGCGCGATCACCGCGGTTGAGGAGGTGGCGGCGCGCGGGACGCCGGCCTGGACGTGCTCGTCACCGACCACCACGCGCCACGCGCCGACGGGGCGCTGCCCGACGCCCCGATCGTCCATCCCGCGCTGGGCGGCTACCCGTGCCCCGACCTGTGCGCGGCCGGCGTGGCGCACAAGCTCGCCGAGGCGCTGGGCGCCGCCACCGCTGCCGAGGACCTTCCTCGTCGCGCTCGCGACGGTCGCCGACGGCCCGTCGCGCTGCGCGGGGAGAACCGGCGTCTGGTCCGCGAGGCCTGCAGGCGCTGCGCACGACCGCTGCTTCCGGCTTGCGCGCGCTGATGGCCGTCACCCGCTGCGACGCTCCGCGGCTCGACGCCCGGGCGGTCGCGTTCCGCCTCGCCCCGCGCATCAACGCCGCCGGCCGGCTCCAGCGCGCCGACGCGGGCCTCGAGCTCGTCCTCACCACCGACCCCGATCGCGCGCAGGCGGTCGCCGAGGAGCTCGATCGCGTCAACCACGAGCGCCGCCAGGTCGAGCAGCGGATGTTGCACGAGGCCGAGGCGCAGGTGCGTGAGCAGGCGGGCGGGTTCGCGCACGTCGTCGCCGCGGAGGGCTGGCATCCGGGGGTGGCGGGGATCGTCGCCTCGCGGCTCGTCGAGCGCCACCACCGGCCCACGGTGGTGATCGCGATCGACGGCGAGGGCGGGGCGACCGGGTCGGCGCGATCGATCCCGGCGTTCGACCTGCTCGGCGGCCTCGAGGCCTGCGCGCAGCACCTCGGCCGCCACGGCGGCCACCGCGCCGCGGCCGGCCTGGAGATCGACCCGGCGGCGATCGACGCCTTCCGCGCCGCGCTGGGGCGCCCACGCCGAGTCGGTGCTCAGCGCGGAGGACCTCGTGCCCGTGCAGCGCATCGACGCGGTGGCGGTCAGTGGCGACATCGGCCATGCGCTGGCCGAGTGGAGCCTCGAGCGGCTCGAGCCGTTCGGTCAGGGCAACCCGTCGGTGACCTCTTCTCATCCCCGCGGCGCAGCTGGCGGACGCGCGGCCGATGGGGGAGGGCGGCGCGCACCTGCGCTTCAGCGTGCACTCCGGCGGCGTGCGGGCGCGGGCGGTCGCGTTCGGCTGCGACGGACGCCTGCCGGGTTGAGGCGACACGCCGGCCGACGTCGCGGTGGCGCTCGAGCTCAACCACTACAACGGCAGCGTCGAGCCGCGCCTCGTCCTGCGCCACGCGCAGCCCTGCGCACCCGCGCCGATCGTGGTGGTCGGCGAGCCCGAGGACCATCTGGGCGCTGCGCTGCCGCCCTCGACGCCCCGCCTTCGAACCGGACGAGCCCGTCGTCGTCCCGCTCGCCCGCACCGCGCTCGACCCCCGTCCCGGCGCACCCCACCGCGCCGCTCGCAGCGACGCGTCGCCGGCCGGGCCGGCCGCCGCCACCGCGGCACTGGCCGCGCTCACAGCCGGCCGGGCCGGCCGCCGCTCCCTGCGGGACTGGCCGCGTCACTGCCGGCCGAGTCGGCCGCCGCCGCCGCGCGCCGGCCGCGCCGGCCTCGGTCCCCTTCGACCCGCGGTCCTCGACCGCCGCGGCCGCGGCGTGGCGGGAACGCTCGCCGCGCTCGTCGCCTCCGGCGAGCCGGTCCTCGCCGTCTGCGCGGACGTGCCTGCGCGGCTGCCCGCTTTTGCAGCGGCGGCTGGGCGGGCCTGCCCTCGCATCGTGGGCCGCGCTCGAGGCCGACCCTGCGCTGGCCGCGCCGTACGCCCACGTGGTGGCTATCGACTCGCCGTCCCGGCGCGGCGGTCTGGCCCACATGACCGTCCTGGCGGGGGTGCCGGAGCTACACTTCGCCAGGCAGATCCATGAGCGTGAACATCGACTCCGTGAGCCGCTCGCCGCGCTGTACCGCGCCCTGCGAGACGCGGGCGGCGCTCGGGGCGAGCACCTGGCGGGCCTGCTCCACGGGCCCGACCGCCGGTGGTCGGCGGCCCTGGCCGGACGACTGCTGCGCGTGCTCGAGGAGCTCGAGCTTGTGGACCTCGACCGCGCGGCGCGGGCCGTGCGCGTGCCCGCCGCCCAGCGCACGGAGCTCGAGCGCAGCGCCAGCTACCGCGCGTCTCAGCGGCGCCTGGAGGAGGGGTTGGCATGGCTGAGCGTGCCGGACGCGGGCCCGGTGGCGCGGGCGGCGTGAGCGCACCGGCGGACGAGCGTGGCGCCAACGCCACGAGCGCGCCCGCCGACGACGGCCGGGCCGACGGCCGCGACGCCGCTGCAGGCACGGTGGCCGACCCCGGCGCGGACCGGTCGGGCGGCCCGGTCAACGGCGGCGGCCACGCACCCGTCGCGCGCGAGCCCGTGGACCGCGTGGCCCATCCCGAGGCCCACCACGTCTCCGAGCGCGCCGGCCTCACCGAGAACGAGTGCCAGCTGCTGGGCGACCTGTTCGCCGTCGTCGAGGAGCACGCGGCCGACTCGGTCGTGCAGATCGACCGGGCCCGCGTGGAGGGGGCGTTCGTCTTCGCCTGCGAGCACCACGCCGACCAGCGCCGCAAGTCCGGCGAGGAGTTCATCGTCCACCCGGTCGGCGTCGCGAAGATCTGCGCCGGCCTGCGCCTGGACACCGAGACGCTGTGCGCCGCGCTCCTGCACGACACGGTCGAGGACACGACGGCCAGCCTGCAGGAGGTCCGCGAGCGCTTCGGCGACGAGATCGCCAGCCTGGTCGACGGCGTCACCAAGCTCACCGGCATCACCTTCCAGTCGCGCGACGAGGCGCAGGCCGAGAACTACCGCAAGATGATGGTCGCGATGGCCTCGGACATCCGGGTCATCCTCATCAAGCTCGCCGACCGCATGCACAACATGCGCACGATCGCGGCGATGCCCAAGCAGAAGCAGATCGACAAGGCCAAGGAGACCCTGGAGATCTACGCGCCGATCGCCCACCGGCTGGGCATCCACGCGATCAAGTGGGAGCTCGAGGACCTCGCGTTCCAGGCGCTGCACCCGCGCAAGTACCAGGAGATCAAGGGCCTGGTCGCCCAGCAGCGCGCGGAGCGCGAGCGCTACGTCAACGAGGCGGGGGAGTACCTCGCGCGGGAGCTGGAGGCGCTCGGCATCCACGCCGAGATCGCCGGGCGCGCGAAGCACTTCTACTCGATCTACTCGAAGATGACGAAGAAGGGCCGCGAGTTCAACGAGATCTACGACCTCACGGCCATGCGCGTCGTCGTCGACTCGGTGAAGGACTGCTACGGCGCGGTCGGCGTCATCCACTCGCTGTGGAAGCCGCTGCCGGGCCGCTTCAAGGACTTCATCGCGATGCCGAAGTTCAACATGTACCAGTCGCTGCACACGACGGTCATCGGACCCGAGGGGCAGCCGCTGGAGATCCAGATCCGCACCCGCGAGATGCACGACATGGCCGAGTACGGCGTCGCGGCGCACTGGATCTACAAGGAGGGCAAGGCGTCGGTCCCCGCCAACGCCTCGGGCGACGAGAAGCTCAAGTGGCTGCGGTCGATGCTCGACTGGCAGCAGGAGCTCTCCGATCCCAAGGAGTTCATGGAGAACCTCAAGGTCGACCTGTTCGAGGACGAGGTCTTCGTGTTCACCCCCAAGGGCGAGGTGAAGTCGCTGGCCGCGGGCGCCACTCCGCTCGACTTCGCCTACGAAGTCCACACCGAGATCGGCCACCGCTGCGTCGGCGCGCGCGTCAACGGCAAGATCGTGCCGCTGCACTACGAGCTGCGCTCGGGCGACATCGTCGAGATCCTCACCGCCAAGCGCGAGCGCGGCCCGTCGCGCGACTGGCTCGCGCTGGTGCGCACGACCCGTGCGCGCAACAAGATCAAGGCCTGGTTCAAGGCCGAGTCGCGCGAGGACACCGAGCACACGGGCCGCGAGCTGCTGCAGGAGCACCTGCGCAAGGCGGGGCTGCCGGCGCAGAAGATCTCCGGCAGCGCGCTGCTGGCCGACGTCATCCGCGAGATGGGCTTCCGCAAGGCCGAGGAGTTCTACATCGCGCTCGGCGGCGCGAAGATCTCGGCCAAGGTCGTCGTCAACAAGGTCCTGCAGCGCCTCAAGCAGGGCGAGGCGGCCGAGGAGGAGCACACGCCGGCCGAGACGCTCGTCGGCGACGCGCGCCGCCAGCGCCGCCAGCCGACGGGGTCGGCGACGTCGTACGGCATCCGCGTCGAGGGCGTCGAGGACGTGATGATCCGCCTGGCCAAGTGCTGCCGGCCGGTGCCGGGCGACCCGATCGTCGGCTACGTCTCGCTCGGGCGCGGCATCACCATCCACCGCGAGGACTGCCCGAACGCCGTCGCGCTGCGCAAGGACCCGGAGCGGTTCGTGCCCGTCGACTGGGAGGGCGAGCACAACAACTCGTTCAAGGTCGAGCTGCAGGTCGACGGCTGGGACCGCCACCGGCTGCTCGAGGACCTCTCGCGCGCGATCGCCGAGGGCGGCATGAACATCGTCGAGGCCCGCTGCATCGTCTCGCCGCCGATGGTCCAGAACCGCTTCGTCGTCGAGGTCGCCGACACGCAGACCCTGCGCGGCACGATCACCCGGCTGCGCAACATCGACTCGGTGTTCGACGCCTACCGGGTGACGCCCGGCGCGGGCGGATAGCGGGGCCCGGTCGCGGCGCCCATCGGCGCCGATTCCCGACGTCCGATACGGGACAGTCCCCGATGTGGGCGCCGGGACGGCGGGTGTACGTTGACCGTCGCAACTGCCAGCGAAGACGAGGAGGATCGGATGAAAGCGCTCGTCTATCACGGTCCGGGCCAGCGCGCCTGGGAGACGGTGCCCGATCCGACGATCGTCGATCCCACCGACGCCATCGTCCGGGTCGACACGACGACGATCTGCGGGACCGATCTGCACATCCTCAAGGGCGACGTCCCGGAGACCACGCCGGGGACGATCCTCGGGCACGAGGCCGTCGGCACGGTGCTGGAGGTCGGCCGGGCCGTCAGCACGGTGGCCGAGGGCGACCGGGTGCTGCTGTCCTGCGTCACCGCCTGCGGGCGCTGCCGCTACTGCCGCGAGGCCCGCTATGGCCAGTGCCTGGGCGGCGGCGGCTGGATCTTCGGCCACACGATCGATGGCGTGCAGGCCGAGTACGCGCGCGTGCCGTTCGCGGACACGTCGGTCTACAAGGTCCCCGAGGGGCTCGGCGACGAGCAGGTGCTGTTCCTGGCCGACATCCTGCCGACCGCCTACGAGGTCGGTGTGCTCAACGGGACGGTTGCGCCCGGCGACGTCGTCGCCATCGTGGGCGCGGGCCCGATCGGCCTGGCGGGGATCCTGACCGCGCGGCTGTACACGCCCGGCATGATCGTCGCGATCGACCTAGCCGACAGCCGCCTGGAGAGCGCAGCCCGCTTCGGGGCCGACGTCACGGTCAACAGCGGGCGCGAGGACGCCCGTGCACGGGTGATGGAGCTGACCGAGGGGTTGGGCGCGGACGTCGCCTTCGAGGCGGTGGGCGTGCCCGAGACCTTCGAGCTGGCCACCGAGCTCGTCCGCCCCGGAGGCCACGTGGCGAACATCGGGGTGCACGGCAAGCCCGCCGCGCTGCATCTGGAGCGGCTGTGGATCCGCAACGTGACGATCACCACCGGGCTGGTCGACACGTTCAGCATTCCGCCGCTGATGCGCCTGATCGCCCGCGGCCGGCTGGACCCGTCGCTGTTCGCCACGCATCGCTTCGGCCTGCCGGACGCGATGGCCGCCTACGACACGTTCGCCGACGCCGCGTCGACCAACGCGCTGAAGGTCGTGCTCCAGGGCGCCCATCGCGGCGGTGGGTGAGAGCGACCTCGCGTCACCGAGAACGAGCACGACGAGCGGCCCATCGTGCTCGGGCTGGCCCGGGACGGGTGCCGATCGCGCCGCCCCGGGGTGTGGACAGCCGCACCCGCCTTTCGCCGGTCAGCCCCATCGCCGGTCGGGCCGCTGCGGCGGAGCATGTTGGCCATGACCAGCTCGCAGCATGACCGCCGTTGGTGGATCCTCGTGATCATCGGGATCGCGCAGTTGATGGTCGTCCTCGACATGACCATCGTCAACATCGCGCTGCCGTCCGCCCAGCACGACCTCGGCTTCTCCGACGACGCCCGCCAGTGGGTCATCACGGGCTACGCCCTCGCGTTCGGCTCGCTGCTGCTGCTCGGCGGCCGCCTCGGCGACCTCTTCGGCCGCAAGTGGGCGTTCATCGGCGGTCTGCTCGGCTTCGCCGCCGCCTCCGCGGTGGGCGGCGCCGCCGGGTCGTTCGCCGTGCTGGTCGGCGCCCGCGCCGCCCAGGGCATCTTCGGGGCGCTGCTGGCGCCGTCCGCGCTGGCGCTGCTGGCCACGACGTTCACCCACCCGTCCGAGCGCGGCAAGGCGTTCGGGATCTTCGGCGCGATCGCGGTCGGCGGGTCGGCCGTCGGACTGCTGCTGGGCGGCGTGCTGACCGAGATCGCCTCCTGGCGCTGGTGCCTGTACGTCAACCTGCTCTTCGCGATTCCGGCCGCGCTGGCCGCTGGGCGGCTGCTCGTCGAGCACGCGCACCCGAACCGTCCACCGCTGGACCTGCCCGGGACGCTGGCCGCATCGCTGGGCCTGTTCGCACTGGTCTACGGCTTCTCGAACTCCGAGATGCACTCCTGGAGCGATCCGCTGACGATCGCCGCGCTGGCCGCCAGCGTGATCCTGCTGGGCTCGTTCGTGGCGATCGAGTCGCGTGTCCGCCACCCGCTGCTGCCGCTCCGGGTCCTGGCCGATCGCACGCGCAGTGGCTCCTACCTCGCGATCGGCCTGTCCGGCATCGCGATCTTCGCCGTCTTCCTGTTCCTGACCTACTACCTGCAGCAGACCAAGGGCCTGACGCCGATCGAGACCGGGCTGGCGTTCCTGCCGATGACCGCTGTGATCATCCTCACCGCGACCTCGGTGAACATCGTCTTCCTGGCGCGCGTCGGTCCCCGGCCGCTGCTGACGCTGGGCATGGTGCTGGGCGCCGCGGCCATGGTGTGGCTGGCCCAGCTGACCCCGAGCTCGAGCTACGTCGGCCACGTGCTGCCGGCCCTCGTGGTCCTGGCGCTCGGGATGGGCAACATCTTCGCTCCCGCCATCGCCAGCGCCACGTACGGCGTCGCGCCGAGCGATACCGGCGTGGCCTCGGCCATGGTCAACACGATGCAGCAGGTCGGCGGGTCCATCGGCACCGCGGCGCTCAGCTCGATCTTCGCCAGCGCCGTCACCGCCTACGCCGCCGGGCGGCCGCAGACGCCCGACGCGATGGTCGAGGCGACGGTCCACGGCTACACGGTGGCGTTCTGGGTGGCCGCCGGCATCTTCGCCGCGGGCGCGGTGCTGGTCGGCACGATGATGCGCAGCGTCCGCGTCGAGCCCGAGCTCGCACCGGGCGAGGCCGACCCGGCGGCCGAGATCCTCGCCGCGTGATGCCGCGTCAGCGGCACGGCACGCTCGTCCTCGGGCCCTTCGCGGTGCTGCGCAAGCCTGGCCGCGGCTCAGTCGGCGGCGGGCGGTTCCTCGTGCTCGGTCTCGCTGAGGTAGGCCGGCGTCGCGATCGCGAACAGCCCGGTCACGACGAAGCCGACCAGGCAGGCGACGCCGAGGATCCGCGTGATCGTGTACTCGAACGGCAGCATCAGCGCGAGCGTCAGGACGAACAGCAGGAGGCTGACGCGGCGGAGGTTCACGAGCCCTCCGGGTGGTCGTCGGTGGTCAGCGGGCGGAAGCGCTGGTCGAGCGCCTCGAAGCGCTGATCGAGCGTGCCGCGCAGCACGAGCCGGTACAGGTAGAGCAGGGACGGCACCAGCACCAGCACGCCGACGCCGACGCTGATCAGCAGCGCCGTGAGCGTCGCGTCGGGTGCCGCCGCCGCATCGAGCGTCAGCTCGCCCGGCAGCAGGTACGGGCTCTGCGCGAACGCCCAGCCGATCGCGATGCACCCGACCGCACCCGCCGCGGTCCAGCGCGCGAGCGCGAACCGTCGCGTCCACACGAGCGCGAGCGTCGCGATCCCGAACGCGGCCGACAGCGCCACGAACACGAGCCCGCCACCCGACGTGAGCCCGTCGAACAGGTCGCGCGCGTCGGAGCGCAGGACGAAGAGGCCGCCGATCGCGATCGCCCCCGCCACCACGCCGGCGCCGAGCGCCCGGCGGCGGAACGCGTCGACGAGATCGGGCACGCCCGCGCGCACCGCGTCTGCGGCCAAGTACACCGCGGCGATGTACGCGCCGGTGACCACGGCGAGCACGCCGACCATGATCGAGGTCGGGTTGATCCACGACTCGAACGGCGCGCCGAGCGCGTTGCCGACCGGCACCCGGCCCGACGCGATCCCGCCCAGCGCCGCGCCCAGGCAGAACGGCACGAGCACCGACGACGCCGCGAAGACCGCGCCGAAGCCGCGTGCCTCCCTGATCGTCGCGGCCTGGCCGCGCACGGCGAACGCCGTTCCGCGCAGGATGATCCCGAACGCCGCACCGAACAGCGGCACGTACAGCGTCGACATCATCGACCCGAAGAACAGCGGGAACGCCGTCCACAGGATCACGAGCACGAAGATCAGCCAGACGTGGTTGGCCTCCCAGACCGGGCTCATCGACCACTGGATCAGCCCGCGCACGCGCCCGCCGCGCCGGTCGCCGCCCGCGGTCAGGTCCCAGAACCCGCCGCCGAGGTCGGCGCCGCCCAGCACCGAGTAGGCGGTGACGCCGAGGATCGCGAGCGCGAGGCAGACCTCGGCCATCAGCGCCGGCTCCCGGATGCTCGTCCGGCCGCCGCGGCGGGCCGGGTGTGGGTGTGCGCCGTCACGTCGCCTCCAGCGACTCGGGCACCTCGACGTCCGGCGGGTGGCGCGCCAGGCGGCGCAGCAGCCACACCACGGTGGCGGTCAGCGACGCGTAGATGGCCAGCGCGACGAAGAACGCGATCGGCAGCCCGCCCGCGTCGGTGACGGCGTTGTCGACCCGCATGAGCTGGTAGACGACCCATGGCTGGCGCCCCACCTCGGTCGTCACCCAGCCGGCGATCATCGCGATGAGCGCCAGCGGTCCCGCCGCCACCGCCAGCCGGAAGAACCACTTCGAGCGCGGCAGCCGCCGCCGGCGCCACCACACCGCCGCGTAGAACAGGCCCATCGCCGCCAGCAGCGTGCCGATCCCGATCATCGTCTGGAACGCGTAGCGCACGAGGTTGATCGGTCCCGGCTGATCATCGGCGGGCACCGAGTCGAGCCCCTGGACCGTGGCGTCCGGGTCGTGGTAGGCGAGGATCGACAGCAGGTCGGGGATCTCGATCGCCCACTTGACCTCCTGCGTGGACTTGTCGTACCAGCCGAGGATGTGGAACGGCGCGCCCTTGGTCGTCTTGGGCAGCCCCTCGAACGTCGCGAGCTTGACCGGCTGGTCCTCGGCCACGGTGCGCCCGGCCCAGTCCCCGACCACCACCTGCACGGGCGCGGCCAGGCAGGCGATGGTGAGCGGCACGACGAGCCCCGCGCGCACGTAGTCGCTGCGGTCGCCGCGCAGCCACGCGACCGCGTACACGCCGGCCACGATGAACGCGCACACCATGTAGCCGGCGATGTACATGTGCGTCAGCTCGTGCCAGAAGAAGCTGTTGAACAGCGCCTCCCACGGCCGCACGTTGATGACCTCGCCCGCGGCATTGAGGTCGAAGCCGACCGGGTGGTTCATCCAGCCGTTGACCGCGATCACGGTCAGCGACCCGGTGATCCCGGTGATGACGATCGGGATGCCGAGCAGGATGTGCTGGCGCGGCGGGATGCGGTCCCAGCCGTAGACGTAGATGGCGATGAAGATCGCCTCGACGAAGAACGAGAAGCCCTCCAGGCCGAACGCCAGCCCGAACACCTCGCCCCACGTCGCCATGAAGTCCGGCCACAGCAGGCCGAACTCGAACGACAGGATCGTGCCGGTGACCACCCCGACGGCGAACAGGATGATCATCACCTTCGACCAGCGCTTGGCCAGCGCGCGGTAGTGCGGCTGGCCCGTGCGCAGGTACAGGCCCTCCATGAAGACGACGATGGCCGGGAACGCGATCCCGAACGCGACGAGCGGGATGTGGAAGATGAACGACATCGCCTGCAGCTCGCGCGCCCAGAGCAGATGCTCCTGGTTGGACTCGCCGAGCTTGCCGACCACCTCCGTCGCCGCCAGCAGCATCCCGTCCATGACACGGCGACACTACCGGCGCGGGCGGCGGCGCACAGAGACCGGCATGATATCCTCTAGATAGCTATCTCGATATCTGGAGGACGAGCTCGTGCCCCGCTCACCCGAACCCACCCGCGCGATCTACGTGCGCATCCCGGTCCCGGAGGCCGAGAAGCTCGACCGCGCCGTCGAGCGTCTGCGCGCCTCCAAGCGCGACGTGATCGCCGCGCTCCTGGCCGACCATCTGGACCCCGAGGCCGACGACGTCCTCGTCGGCGGGCCGCGCCGGTCCGCGTCGGCCGGCGCCGCTCCCTCGCCCGTCCGGCGTCCGCTGGTCGACGATCCGGACGCCATGACCGTCGGCCACCACTCGTTCACGCCGGCACCGGCCGCCGAGGTGCTCACCCTGGACGACGCCGCGCAGCTGCTTCGCGTCTCGCCGGCCGCGCTGCTCGAGCGCGCCGAGAACGGCGACGTGCCCGCCCGGCGCATCGGCGACGAATGGCGCTTCTCGCGGGCGGCGCTGCTGGCCTGGCTCGGCATGGCGAGCGCGCCGTGAACGCCGACCGTCCGTGCGGCCCGCGCGGCGGCCCACCCGTCAGGTGACGACGGTCAGGCCGCCCGGCGTGATCGTGTAGCGGGCCTCGACGACCGAGGCCACGTAGTCGCCGTCGACCTGCAGCGGGATCTCGCGGCCGTCGGCGGAGCGGACGGTCAGCGCGCCGATCCCCTCGACGTGGCCGACGCGGCGGTGGCGGACGATCCGGGCCCGGGGCAGGAAGGCGCGGGCGGAGATCGTCGGCAGGTCGAGCGCGGTAGCGCGCTCGAGCACGACCGCGCTCATCGTGCCCGAGTCGAGCGTGACGCCCTCGGCCAGCGAGATCGGCCGGTGGCGGAAGTACGTGTAGGGGTCGCCGTTCTGGACGATCGCGGTGACCCCGCGGTCGCGCCAGCCGGTGTCGGCCGCCACCTCCAGCCGCGGCGGGTGCACGAGGTAGTCCTTCAAGAACGACGCGACGGCGGCCGACGTGAAGAACCACGGGCCCAAGCGCGCCTTCAGGTGCGGGCGGGCGTCGACGCGGCGCACGACGGTCGCGTCGAGCCCGATGCCCGACGCGAACGTGAACGCGCGCCCGTTGACCGCCGGGAGGTCGACGCGCCGCGGGCGCCAGTGGTCGGCGATGCGCAGCAGGTGCTCGGTGGCGTCGACGATCTCGCTGGGGATGCCGAGCATGCGGCAGAACACGTTCGTGTTGCCGCCGGGCAGCGGGAACAGCGGCACCTCGCTGCCGGCCAGGCCGTTGACCGCCTCGTTGACCGTCCCGTCGCCGCCGAACGTGACGACGACGTCGTAGCCCTCGTCATGGACGCGCCGGCAGACCTCGGTCGCGTGGTCCTTGCTCTCGGTGTCGATCGCCGTGACCTCGTAGCGGCCCTGCAGCGCGTAGACCACGAGGTTGCGCAGCCGGTCGGACACCGTCGTGGCGTACGGGTTGACGACCACGAGCATCCGCTTGCGGTCGACGGCGGCGTCGCGCTGCGCCGCGGAGGCGAGCCGCTCGAGCGCCGCGAGGGAGGGAGTGGTGATCGTCGCCAAGGCGGTTCGGCCAACGCTACACCGGCGTCCGGCCGCCGGTTACGGGGGGCGGACCGGCGGCGGGCGTGCGTCCGGCCGCCGGTTGCGGGGGCGGACCGGCGGCGGGCGTGCGTCCGGCCGCCGGTTACGCGACCCCGGCGGTCACGGCGCGTGGCCGGGCTCGATGTCCTTGGCCTGCTCGAAGCGCAGCTCGTCGTCCGTGCCGCCGTGCTCGGCGAACACCGGCGCGAGCGCGAACGCGTCGTGGTCGCCGGCGTCGCGGCGCCAGAGGACCTCGCCCACCAGCCGGCTCGGGCAGTCGTCGAGCAGCGGGACCCCGTGCGGGCCCTCGTGCCACGAGCAGCGCGCGAACTTGTCGACCGCGTCGCCGGTCTCGCCGCCGAACAGCTCGGCCAGCGCCCGCGCCTCCTCGGGCACGACGTGCACGCCGAGGTGCGTGGCCCGCAGCGCGACCCCGTGCGTGTGGTTGCGCTGCGACACGCAGACGAGGAAGCGCGGCGGGTGGATGCTCGTCTGGGTCGCGAAGCCGACCAGGCAGCCGGAGCGCTCGCCGTCCGCGGCGGCGGTGACGATCAGCATCGGCTCGCCGAGCTCGGCCACGATGCGCTGGAACGCGCGGTCGCAGCCCTCAGAGCCAGCCACGATGGCGGAAGTAGGCGAGCATCCCGCCGAGCATCGCGATCATCACGACGATCACGATCCAGAACGCCTCGATCGACCCCTCGCCCGGCACGCGGACGTTCATGCCGAACACGCTCGCGATGAGCGTCAGCGGCAGCACGACCACGCTGATCGCCGTCAGCACGCGCAGGATGTCGTTGACGCGGTGCGAGATCACCGACTCGTTGGTCGACTCGAGCGCCTCGACGACCTCCTTGTAGTTCTCGAGCATGTCCCAGATGCGCTCGGACGCGTCGACGATGTCGTCGAAGTAGACCTCGAGGTCCTCGGACACGTAGCGGCGGGTGCGATCGAGGTCGCGCAGCGGCGCGCGCTGCGGGCGCACGATCTTGCGGAAGTTGATGATCTCCTGCTTGACGTTGGAGACGTCGCGCACGATCTCCTCGGAGCGCCCCTCGAAGATGTCCTCCTCGAGGCGCTCGAGCTTGTTGCCCATCTTGCGCAGCATCGGAAACGACGCGTCCACGCAGTCGTCGACGATCTTGTAGAGCAGGTAGCCGGCGCCCTTGGCGAACATCTGCTCGCGCAGGTCGTCGTTGGCCCGGCAGCGCTCGAAGAGGTAGTCGAGCGGCTGGATGCGCTCGTTGGGCAGCGTGATGACGAAGTTCGCGCTGACGAAGACGTCGAGCTCGGCCGCGTTGAGGCGGCCGACCTGCTTGTCGAAGCGCGGGAAGTGCAGGACGACGAACAGGTAGTCGTCGTACTCGTCGACCTTGGGTCGCTGGTTGCGCGAATAGACGTCCTCGTAGGCCAGCGAGTGGAAGTCGAAGTGCTCCTCCAGCCAGGCGCGATCGGCCTGGCGCGGGCGCTCGATGTTGAGCCAGCGCAGGCCGCAGGCCTCGATCTCCTCGATGTTCGGGTGTCGGGCTGCTCAAGCGAAGGCCGACGGGGCGGGATGCGCGAGCACCCGGCGCAGGCGGGGCAGGTTGAGCATCAGGACTTCGCCGGCTCGTCGGTCATGGTAGAGTTCCGTTCGGCGTCGCCCTCATGGTATCCGCTGGCCCAGCGGGGTTTATCTGCCGCGGAGAACCTGTATCCTTGCGGCTCACATAGCTGGACACATCCAGAGGGGTGGAGGGACTGGCCCGAAGAAGCCCCGGCAACCCCCCGCGTACGCCACGCGGGAAAGGTGCCAATTCCTGTGAGATGTGGCGGCAGGTTCCCAGAGGCCTTCGCCACCGAACTGGCGGAGGTTTCTTCATGTCTGCGACAGAGCTGAAGTGCAGGGAATGCGCGGCCCGCTATCCGCTCGAGGCGCACTACGTCTGCGAGCAGTGCTTCGGGCCCCTCGAGATCGCCTACGACCACTCCGGGCTGGGGACCGACGCCGCGGCGTTGCGGCGCCGCATCCAGGCCGGACCGCAGAACATCTGGCGCTACAGCGACTTCCTGCCGCTCGCGGCGCCGCCGGGACCGTCGGGGCGCAGCTCGTCGCGTGTCGGCCTGCCCGCCGGCTGCACGCCGCTGATCCGCGCCGACCGCCTGGCCGACCGCCTCGGGATCGGCGAGGTGTGGGTCAAGAACGACACCCACAACCCGACGCATTCGTTCAAGGACCGCGTCGTGGCGATCGCCTCGCAGCGCGCCCGCGAGCTCGGCTTCGACACGCTGGCCTGCGCGTCGACCGGCAACCTCGCCAACGCGGTCGCCGCCCAGGCCGCCGCGCTGGGCATGCCGTCGTACGTCTTCATCCCGGCTGACCTCGAGGAGCCGAAGATCCTCGCCACCGGCGTCTACGGCAGCCACCTCGTCAAGGTCGCCGGCAACTACGACGACGTCAACCGGCTGTGCACCGAGGTCTCCGGCGAGCGCGAGCGCTGGGCCTTCGTCAACGTCAACATGCGGCCCTACTACGCCGAGGGCTCCAAGACGGTCGCCTACGAGATCGCCGAGCAGCTCGGCTGGACGGTCCCCGACCGCTGCGTCGTGCCGATCGCCTCGGGCTCGCTGTTCACGAAGATCGCCAAGGGCTTCGCCGAGTGGATCGAGCTGGGGCTGCTCGACGGCCAGGTGCCGGCCATGAACGGCGCCCAGGCGCTGGGCTGCTCGCCGGTCGCTCAGGCCTTCGCGGCGGGCGCCGACGTCTGCCGCCCGGTCAAGCCGGATACGATCGCCAAGTCGCTGGCCATCGGCAATCCGGCCGACGGCCCCTACGCGCTGGACCTGGCGCGCGAGTCCGGCGGCGGCGTCGACGCGGTCACCGACGACGAGATCCGCGCCGGCATCCGCCTGCTGGCCGAGACCACCGGCATCTTCACCGAGACGGCCGGCGGTGTGACGACCGCCACGCTGGCCAAGCTGGCCGAGCGCGGCGACATCGGCTCCGGCGAGCGCGTCGTGCTCGTCATCACCGGCGACGGACTGAAGACCCTCGACGCGGTGCGCGGCACCTTCGAGGCCCACGAGATCACCCCGTCCTTCGACGACTTCGAGGCGACGGTCGAGCAGGGAGTGCGCATCTGATGGCAGTGACGGTGAAGATCCCCACGCAGCTGCGGTCGGCGACCGCCGGCGAGGCCGAGACGACGGTCGACGGCGGCACGGTGGCGGAGGTCCTCGACGCCCTGTACGCCCGCTACGACGGGCTGCGCGGGCGGATCGCGGGCGACGACGGCGAGCTGCGCCGGTTCGTGAACGTCTACGTCGGCGGCGAGGACATCCGCTTCCTCGACGGGCTGGCGACGCAGGTCGCGGCCGGCGGCGAGGTGACGATCCTGCCCGCGGTCGCGGGCGGGCGCTGACCCTGGACGATCTGGACGTCGCCCGGGCGGCCGCGCGCGCCGCCGGCCGGGTCGCGGTGCGCCACCACGGCGGCCCGCTCGACGTCGAGGTGAAGTCCGCGGTGGCGACCGACGTCGTCACCGTCGCCGACCGCGAAGCCGAGGCCGCGGCGGTCGCGGCGATCGGCGCCGCCCGGCCCGCCGACGCCGTGTTCGGCGAGGAGGGCACCGATCGTGCCGGTGCGTCGGGCCGGCGCTGGGTCATCGACGCCATCGACGGCACGCTGAACTACGCGCACGGCATCCCGGGCTGGTGCTCGGCCGTCGTGCTCAGCGACGGCGCCGGCCCGCTCGCCTGTGCGGTGTTCGACCCCCAGCGCGACGAGCTGTTCAGCGCGGCTCGGGGCCGCGGCGCGTTCTGCGGCGACCGGCCGCTGCGGGTCCGCGAGCCGGTGGCGCTCGAGCGCATGATCGTCGCCGTGCAGTGGGGCTACGGCAAGCTCGCGCTGCCCGGCGTGCGCGGCGTGGTCGACCGCATCGTCGACGAGGTCGGCGCGCTGCGGGTGCCGGGCTCGGGGACGCTCGAGCTGACCTGGGTCGCCGCCGGCCGCCTGCACGGCTGGATGCAGCCCGACGCGGCCGACTGGGACTGGCTGCCGGGCGCGCTGCTGGTCGCCGAGGCGGGCGGCGAGGCGGTCACCGTCGACGATGCCGCGCCGACGCGCTGGAGCCTCGGCGGCCACGCCGGCTGCGTGGCGCAGCTGCGCACGCTGCTGGCCGCTGGGCGATGACCGCGCGCGCTACGCGGTCGCGGGCTGCGCGGCGGCGCCGGCCGGCCGCGCCCGGTCCAGCGCGGCCTGCTCCGCCAGCGCGCGGGCCTCGGCCGCCTTGGCCAGGTTCATCCGCGCCCGCACCAGCAGCGACTTGATCGCGGGCACGGTTGTGTCGAGCGCCTCGGCCAGCTCCTCGTAGGAGATGCCCTCGAGCTCGCGGATGATGAGCGCGGAGCGCTGCTGGTCGGGGAGGTCCTGGATGTCGGCGATCACCTGGCGCAGCTGCTCGCGGCCGGCCACCTGCTCGGACAGCGACCTGCCGGTGGCGCCGCGGTCGACCGCGTCGGTCGGCAGCGGCACCGGCCGGCGCAGCACGTCCAGGCAGCGGTTGTGGGCGACCCGGTACAGCCACGGCCGCAGCGTCATCGGGCGGTCGTCGGCCCGCAGCGCCAGGAAGGCCCGGGCCAGCACGTCCTGCACGACGTCCTCGGCGTCCGCGCCCGCCGACATGCGACGCACGTAGGCGACCAGCCGGTCGCGGTAGCGCTCGGCGATGATCGCCATCGCCTCGTCGTCGCCGGCGCGCAGGGCGTCGACGACCTGCTCGTCGGGACGCGCGCGCAGGGCGTCGCGCATCAGGAAACGATGCCTCGGCACGACGTCCACGGTAGCGAGTGCGGAGAGGGCGATCTACGCTGCTTCGCGCAGCGCGTCGAGTTCCCTGCTCAGCGACAGCGCCTGCAAGCCCAGCTCCTCGAAGCGGCGGACCTCCCGCGCGGGCATGTCCAGCTCGCGCGCGACCCGCTGCAGCGGCAGCGGCTCGGTCCCCCCGTCGAGGCCGTAGCGCAGCCGGATCACGTGGCGCTGCGGCTCGGGCAGGCGGTCGACGCTCGCCTTGACGATGTCCTGGCGCATGGTCACGTGGACCGCCTCGTCGACCGCGGGCTCCGCGCCCGGCATGAGATCGCCGAGGCTCGTGTCGCCCTCTTCGCCGACGGGCAGGTCGAGGCTGGTCACGACCCGCGAGACGTCGATGATCTGCTGCACCTGCTCCTGCGGGAGGTCCGCCGCCCGCGCGATCTCGGCCGGGGTCGGCTCGCGCCCCAGCTCGACGGTCAGCCGCCGCTGGACCGCGCCGACCTTGCGCTCGCGCTGGGCGATGTTCGTGGGCAGGCGGATCGTCCGGCCGCGATCGGCGATGCCGCGCTGGATCGCCTGGCGGATCCACAGCGTCGCGTACGTCGAGAAGCGCAGCCCCTTGCGGTAGTCGAACTTCTCCGCTGCGCGGATGAGGCCGATGACGCCCTCCTGGATGAGGTCGAGCAGGCACAGCTCGTGGTTGCCCTGCATCTGGCGGGCGATCGACACCACCAGCCGCAGGTTCGAGTTGATCAGGCGGTCCTTGGCCACGAGGTCGCCGCGCTCGATGCGCCGCGCCAGCTCGAGCTCCTCGTCGGGGCGCAGCAGCCGGTGGCGGCCGATGCCGTCGAGGAACTGGGCCAGCGCGTCGCTCGTGCTGTGGGCCAGCGACGCGATCGTGTAGCTCGGCTGCTCGGCGGGGTCGCGGTCGCAGTCGTCGTCGATCTCGATGCCGGCCTGCTCCAGGCGCGACTGCAGCACGGTCATCGCCTCGCCCTCGAGCTCGGCCGCCTGGGCCGCCTGGTCGACATCGCAGACGGTGACGACGCGCTCGGTGCCGGCGCGGGCGCGCAGATCGGCGAACGCGGTGTCGACGCGGGTTGAGTCGATGTCGGTGGCCATGGCGGTCTCGCTACCCGAACCGGCTCCAGCCTAACGTCGCGCGAGCGCTGGGGGGGACGGTTCGGCCCAGTTGACTTTGCGTGCCGCAGTTCGTGCCCGGTGGCGCACAAAGCTCGCCGGGATGGCGCCGCGCGCTTAGCATCGCGCCCACCAGCCCGCCGGGCCCGTTCGGCGGGGCCGACCTCCAGGAGGACAGGGTGAAGAGCACCGACCGCATCCTCACCAGCCACGCCGGCAGCCTGCCGCGGCCGGAGGACCTCATCGAGCTCAACCGCCAGCGGCTCGACGGGGAGTCCTACGACGAGCAGCGGTACGCCGAGCAGCTGCGTCAGGCCACGATCGACGTCGTGCGCCGGCAGGCGGAGATCGGCATCGACCTGCCCAACGACGGCGAGTACGGCCACACGATGGGCGCGAAGGTCGACTACGGCGCCTGGTGGAGCTACTCCTTCCAGCGCCTGGGCGGCACCGGCCTGTGGACGGACATGGCGAGCGTCCCCGTCGCCCCCGCGGAGTCGACGATCGACCTCGGCTCGTTCCCGCAGCGCCGCGACTGGAACATCTTCCACGACGCCTACGCCGACCCGGACTCCGGCATCGCGGTCAAGGCCAAGTCGCGCAACGACGACCCCGAGCAACCGGGCATGTCGCTGCCGGTCGTCGAGTCCGAGCTCACCTACGCCGGCCAGGCCGAGGTCGAGCGCGACATCGCGAACATGAAGGCGGGCATGGAGGCGGCCGGCGTTCAGCAGGGCTTCCTGTGCGCGGTCGGGCCGGGCAGCGCGTCGCGGATCGGCAACCAGCACTACAAGACCGACGAGGAGTTCGTCTGGGCCTGCGCGGAGGTCATGCGCGAGGAGTACCTGGCGATCACCAACGCCGGGCTGATGGTGCAGATCGACGAGCCGTCGTTCGCGGAGAACTGGGACCAGTTCGACCCGGCCCCGTCGCTCGAGGACTACCGCACGTTCACGATGGTGCGCGTCGAGGCGCTCAACCACGCGCTGCGCGGGATCCCCGAGGAGCGCACGCGCTTCCACTGCTGCTGGGGCAGCTGGCACGGCCCGCACGTGACCGACATCCCGATGAAGGACATCGCGGACATGCTGCTGAAGATCAACTGCGGCAGCTACTCCTTCGAGGCCGGCAACGTGCGCCACGAGCACGAGTGGCGGCTGTGGGAGGACGTCGACCTGCCCGACGGCAAGGTCCTCGTCCCGGGCGTCGTCAGCCACGCGACGAACGTCATCGAGCATCCCGAGCTGGTCGCCGACCGGATCGAGCGCTACGCCAACGCGGTCGGGCGCGAGAACGTCATCGCGGGCACGGACTGCGGGCTCGGCGGCCGCGTGCACCCGATGGTGGCGTGGGCGAAGCTCGAGGCGCTGGTCGAGGGAGCGAAGATCGCCACGCAGCGGCTGTTCTGATCGGCGCCGCCTGCGCGGCCGGGACCTGACATCGTCTGGCGTGATGGCCGAGCAGCCCGACCGCCCCGGCGCCGAGGACGCGACGCGCCGCACCCACCTCGCCAACGAGCGCACGCAGCTCGCGTGGTGGCGCACCGGGCTGACGTCGGTCGCGGTGGGGGTGGGGATCGGCCGCGTGGTGCCTGAGCTCGGCAACGGGTCGCACGCAGCCTATGCCGTCGTCGGCGTCGGCTACGTGCTGTACGGGATCCTGTTCGTGCTGGCCGGCACATGGCGCCAGCGGCAGGTCGAGACGGCGGTCGACCGGGCCGGGTGGCACGGGCAGGACCGCGCGATGGTCCTGGCGCTCACCGCGGCCGGCGTCGCGCTCGCCGTGGCGACCGGCGTGCTGATCGTGGTCGACTCCTGACCGGGGTCAGCCGCCGCCGGCGTTCAGCCAGGCGGCGAAGTGGCCCGACAGCGCGACCGCCAGGGCGGTGCCCGCCAGCAGGGCGCCGGCCACCAGCGCGGCGCGGGCCGGGCGCCCCGGCAGCGGCGCCGGGCGCAGGGCGCGCGGCAGGGCGGGCAGGTGGGCGAGGACGTGGACGCCGGTGAACGCGATCCACACGATGAACGTCGCCTTGTGCCACGGCAGCAGCGTGTCGCGCGACGCCGGGCCGGCGAACAGCAGCGCGACTCCGGTGCCGAGCACCGCCGCGGTGCTCAGCACGACGACCGGGGCGATCGCGCGCAGGATCGCGTGCGGCGGTCCGCGGCGACGGTAGGGCGCGCTGCCGAGGTAGTAGCGCGCGAAGCGCCAGCCGGTGCTGGCCAGCTTCACCGCGACCGGCGGCACGAGCAGCAGGCCGACGAACAGGTGCACCGACAGCAGCGGGCCGAGGAAGAGGATCGTCACGCCCTCGACGGCGAGCAGGACGAGCAGGACGACGGCGACCGTCGCGGTCAGCCGCTCGTTGCCGGTGGGGCCGACGCCGGCGCGCGCCGCGAGGTGGACGCTCACCGCGGGCCTCGCACGGGCTCGAGGCGCAGCGCCAGCGCCGGGCACGCGGCGACGGCGCGACGGGCGTGGGGGAGCAGCTCGTCGGGGACCTGCGGGTCGAGGACGATCGGATAGCCCCAGTCGTCGAGCGCGACCCCCTCGGGGAACAGCTCGGCACACAGCCCGTGGCCGCTGCAGGCGATGGGGTCGACGCGCAGGCGGGCGCTCATGCCGCGGCCGCCGCGGTCGGCGCGAACGTCTCGAGCACCGGGGCGCGTCCGCACGCGGGGCACGGCCCGTGGCGCCGGTGGTCCTCGACCGCGTCGGCGAACAGCGCGAGGCCGGTGCGCACGAACCGCACGGCGCCGTTGGGTAGGTGGCACGCGCCGCGCCCCTCGACCTGGCCGGCCCAGTGCGCGATGCGCGCGGCGGCGACCTCGTCGGCGCCGCCGGCCTCGATCCGGCGCAGGGCCGCGGCGATCGCGCCCAGGCCGTGGAGGCAGGGGCCGCACTGGCGGGCGGACTCGGCGGCGAGCCAGCTCGCCGTCCGCGACAGCTCGGCGACGGGGCAGGCCGACTCGCCCAGGACGCAGATGACGCCGCAGCCGAGCGTCGCGTCCAGGGGCGCCGTCCGCCCGGCGTCGAGCGCCGCCCACGTCCCGAAGTAGCCGCCGGTGAGCACGGCGCGCGCGGGCTCGGACAGCCCGCCGGCCGCGTCGACGATCCGGCCGAGCGCGGTGCCGGTCTCGATCTCGTAGACCCCGGGTCGGGCCACCGCGCCGCTCAGCGTGATCAACGCCGAGCCGGGCCGCGTGCTGGCGCCCAGCGCGCGAAACCAGGCCGCCCCGTGGCGCGCGATGAGGGCGAGGTGGGCGAGGGTCTCGACGTTCTGCACGAGCGTCGGGCACCGGCGCAGCCCGCGCTCGGACGGCCGCGGCGGCACGACCCGCGGCTTGAGCGGGCCGCCGCCGAGGTGCTGGACGAGCGCGGTCTCCTCGCCCGCGAGGTAGCGGCGGGGCACGGGCGCGACGGTCACGCCGCCCGCGTCGGGCCGCGCGGCGAGCGCCTCGGCCAGCGACGCGCGCGCTCGGCCGGCGTCCGCCGGGACGGCGACGATCACCGTGCGCGCGCCCACCGCGCGCGGCGGCGAGGGCGCCGTCGAGCACGAGGTGCGGGACGGCCTCGAGCAGGACCCGGTCCTTGCCGCTCAGAGGCTCGCTCTCGGCGCCGTTGGCGACGACGATCGGCCGGCGCCCCGCGGCGACCGCCTCGAGCTTGCGCGCCGTCGGGAAGCCCGCGCCGCCGCGGCCGTGCAGCCCGGCGGCGGCCGCCTCGCCGATGAGTGCGTCCGGGGCGATCGCGTCCAGGTCGAGCGGACCGTGGGCGGCCCGGTGGGCGGCGAGGTCCAGGCGCCCCCGGCGATCCAGGCCCGCGGTGAGGCGGGGCAGACCGGTGCCGGTCACGACGACGCCCCCAGCGGTTGCCCGGTCAGCTGCCCGCCCACGGTCCCGCCGCCGAGGTCGAGCACGAGCCGCAAGCGCAGCGTCCGGCCGTCGGCAGCGGCCACCACGGAGTCGACGACGTTGCCGCGCAGGCGCTCGATGCGCCCCTGGTACGTGGTGTGGCGCACGAGCGTCACCGCGCTGGTGCCCATCGCGACCCCGCCGCCCGGGATGGGATCGCCCGCCAGGCGGACGCGCAGGTCGCCTCCGTCGTGCAGGCGCAGTGCGAGGTCGACGACGACGCGGCCGTCGGCGGACCGGCCGTCGTGCTCGGTGCCGGCGATCGCGGTCGAGAACGCCGGCACCCGGCTCGGGCGTGCCACGGCCGCGGTGGCCAGCAGCGCGGGCGGGGTGCCGGCGCGGCGCGCCCACCCGCGGGCCAGTGGGCCCTGGGCGAGCCAGACCGGCAGCGCCACGAGGGCGAGCACGAGCGTGGCGGCGGCCGCGCCGCGGACCGCTCGTCGCTGCGGTCCGGCCCCCGCCAGGCGCACGGCGAGGGCGGCGGCGGGCGCCACGACGCACGCGGCGGTGAGCGCCAGCAGCCACGTCTGGCGGGCGTCCGTGCCGGTGCCGAGCCCGTGGACGACGGCCAGTGGCCAGCACGCGTAGGCCAGCCAGTGCACGGCCCGCCACGCGCGGGCGCCGAGCCGCAGGCGCAGGGCGCTGGTGATCGCCACCGCCGCGAGGACGTCGAACGCCAGCGCGCCCAGGCCGAGCCACAGCGGCCGGTAGGCCGAGGCGAACGGGACGACCGCGTCCGCCAGGCGGATCGGCGCGAACGGGTCGAGCACGGCGGTCGCGATGTGGACGGCGAGCAGCGCCAGGACGAGCAGCGAGATCGTGCGATGCGCCGACTCGACGAGCATGCGCGGTGCCCTCGCGGGCCGCCGGCGGTCGGCGTGGACGATGCCGAGCACGACGGTGGCCGTCAGGCCGACGAGCGCCGTGGCGCCCGCCCCGCGCGACAGGTACCAGAGCGCCGACGGCCCGGCGGCCGCGATCACGCCGCGCGCTCCTGCGCCGGCCAGCCGCCGACGGCGAGCACGGCGCCGCCGGCCGCCACCAGCCGGGCCGGCAGCCCCGTGCGCTCCAGCCACGCGACCGCCCGCTCGCCGAGCACGATCGCGGCGGTGCTCGCCGCGTTGGCCTCGACGCACGTGGCCGCGGCGACCGTCGCCGTGCGCCAGACGACGCCCGCCGGACGGCCGGTCGCGGGGTCGACGATGTGATGGGCCGCGGACGCACCGGACCCCCAGCGGCGCACGGTGGTGCTCGAGGTGGCGACGGCGCCCGAGCGGATCGTGATCGTCTGCCCGGGGGCGTCGGGTCCGGCCCGGTGGTCCTCGCACGCGCGCACGCGCCAGCTCCCGGCCGGGGCGGGGCCGGCGACCGCGACGTCGCCGCCGAGCGCGACCAGCACGCCGCACGTGGTGCGGGCGGCCGCGGCCGTCGCCGCCCGCTCCGCGGCCAGCGCCTTGGCCGTCGCTCCGAGGTCGAGCGCGACGCCGGGCGGGATCCGCACCGTCGCGGCACGGCGATCGACGGCCACGTGGCGCCAATTCGCGCCCGACGCTGCCCGCACCGTCGCGGCGCGGAGACGGCGGCCGTCCGCGGCCGGCGCTGCCCGCAGTGCGCCGGCGCGCGGTGCGGGCCCGCGCGTGACGAGCGCGAAGTCCCGGTCGTAGCCCGACACGACGACCGCCCGCCCGACGGTCGGATCCACCGCGCCGCCGGTCGCCGCGGCCGCCCACAGCGCCGCGTCGACCGCGTCCAGCAGGAGCGGGCTCACGGCGACAGGCCGGCCGGCGGACCGGTTGACGCGCTGCAGCTCGGAGTCGTCGCGGAAGCGGCTGCAGGCTGCGTCCACCGCCGCGAGCACCTCCTCGACCGCCGCCCGGGCGCCGGCGAGCGCTTCGCCGTCGGCCGCGACGACGACGGCGGTGGTCCCCAGCGCAGGCCAGGCGGCGGTCGGGAGGCTCACGACCCTCCCGATACGGCGGCGGGCGGGGTCGGGGGCGGCGCGGGCGCCGGGGGCTCGGCGGGGGGCCGCGGCGCCGGCGGGGCGCCCGCGATGTGGGGGACGTGCTGCGGGGGCGGGACGGTGACCGGCGGCGCGGTCTCGGCGGGCGCGGCGGGTGTGGCCTGAGCATGGCCGCGCACCGCTCGCGCCGCCATCAACGACAGCGCGACGGTCAGCGCCGTCCCGCCCACCACCAGGGTGCGGGTCGTCCGGCGGGCGCTACGCAGCGCCCGATCGCGGGCGCGGACCGGATCGCGGGAGGGCCTGGGCATGATCGAGTCCAGTCTGCGCCGGCGCCGCCCAACCCCCGGCCACGGTTGGGCAAAGGTTCGGCAAAGCGCGCGACGACCCGCCGCCCAGAACGATGGCGCGAAGGTCGCAACTTCGCCGCCGCCGGCTTGTTGAGACACCCGACACGACACCGCTGAACCGCCCCGCCGTGTTCCGGCACCGGGGCGGGCGGGGGACCCAACGTCGTACGGGGCGAATCCTGCCTGCGGGCGGGTAGCGCGCCGCTCTTTCCGCGCGAGCCCGACAGCTCACCCCGCAAGCGCGACCGAAAGAGGACCGTCCATGCCTGCGTCCATCGCGCGCGCCTGCGCGCATCCGCTGGCGGCTGCCGTCGCCGCCGGCGTCGTCCTGATCCTGCCCGGCTCGGCGTCCGCGGCGTTCGGCGACCGCCCGCTCGGCGTCGGCACGCGCGGCCACGACGTCCGGGTGCTGCAGAGCTGGCTCTCGCACGTCGGCATCGCGACGGCGGTGGACGGCACGTTCGGCCGGGGAACGGCGCGCAGCCTGCGGCGGTTCGAGCGCCGGCACGGGGGCACGGTCGACGGCCGGCTCAGCCGGGCCGAGGCGCGCCGGCTGCGGGCGCTGGTCGAGGGCGGGGCGGACGCCGCGCCGAGCGCGGTCGTCGAGCCGACGGCCACGGCCGCGCTCTCCGGCGACGGCCGCACGGCCATCGCTCCGGCCGGTGCGCCGCCCGTGGTGGCGGGCGTCATCGCCGCGGCCAACCGGATCGCCGGCAAGCCGTACGTCTACGGCGGCGGCCACGGGGGCTGGGAGTCGCGCGGCTACGACTGCTCGGGGGCGGTGAGCTACGCGCTGCACGGCGGCGGACTGCTCGGCACTCCGCTCGTGTCGGGCGCGCTGGCCCGCTGGGGGCAGCCCGGCCGCGGCGAGTGGATCACCGTCTACGGCCACGGCGGCCACGCCTACCTGGTCGTGGCCGGGCTGCGGTTCGACACGTCGGGTCGGGGCGGGAGCGGTCCCCGCTGGCGCACGGAGCCGCGGTCGAGCCGAGGCTTCGCGGCCCGGCATCCGCTGGGGCTCTGAGCCGGCTTGTATCGTCCGCCGTCCCGGCGCGCGGGTCGGCGGGAACCCGGGCGACGGCAACGACCGAGGGGCGGGGACCATGGCGGACGGCAAGGATCAGACACGGGGAGCCGACGCTCCCGCGCAGCTGATCGACGCGCGCATCAGGGAGCTGGGCGACTGGCGGGGCGAGACGCTGGCCCGGATCCGCCGCCTCGTCAAGCAGGCCGACCCCGACGTGGTCGAGGAGTGGAAGTGGCGCGGGTCCCGGTGTGGTCGCACGCCGGGATGATCTGCACCGGTGAGACGTATAAGAAGGCCGTGAAGGTGACGTTCGCCAAGGGCGCGTCGCTGGAGGACCCGTCCGGCCTGTTCAACTCCAGCCTCGAGGGCAACACCAGGCGCGCCATCGACATCCACGAGGGCGAGGAGATCGACGAAGCGGCGTTCACGGCGCTGGTGCGGGCCGCCGTGGCGCTGAACGAGTCCAAGCGGCGCTGATCTCGCTTCGGCCGGCGGTGCGCCGCTGACCGCCCCGGCGAGCATGGCGCGCCGGCGCTTGGGACGCCGCGCCGAGCGCCGAAATGGGGGTGAACTACGGATACCGACACCCGGTTCTCGCCTTAGGGTCGCCTAAGGCATGGCGGTGAACCTCGCAGCGACGATCTCGCAGCCCCTCCCAGCGGAGGGGCTGCAGCATCTGGCCACGGGCGCCCGCGCCCGGGTCGTCGGCTTCTCGGGCGGGTCGCGGGCCTACCTGCGCCGGCTGCTGGCGATGGGCCTGATCCCGGGCGCGGAGCTCACGGTCGTGCGTCGCGCTCCCCTCGGCGATCCCATCCTGGTCGAGATCCTCGGCTTCCAGCTCTCGCTCCGCGCTCAGGAGGCGGCCGTCGTGCAGGTGCAGGAGTCGCCGGGTGGCTAGCGCGTGCTGCTCCTGCTCGACGCCGGAGCCGCCGCCATCGTCGTCCGGCTCCGCCGTCGCCACCATCGCCCTGACCGGCAACCCCAACTGCGGCAAGACGTCGCTGTTCAACCGGCTCACGGGCTTGCATCAGAAGACCGGCAACTGGCCGGGCGTCACGATCGACCGCAAGGAGGGCCGCTACCGCCACGCCGAGCGCGACGTCCTCGTCGTGGACCTCCCGGGGATCTATGCGCTCGACAGCGCCGAGGACGATTCGGCGCTCGACGCGCGTGTGGCGCTCGACTACCTGCTCCATGCGCGCCCCGCCGTGGTCGTCGACGTCGGCGACGCCTCCAACCTCGAGCGCAACCTGTTCCTCACGACGCAGCTGCTCGAGCTCGGCCTCCCGGTCGTCGTCGCGCTCACGCTGTGCGACGTCGCGGTCCGCCGCGGCGTGCGCTTCGACGCCGACGAGCTGTCGCGGCACCTGGGCTGCCCGGTCGTCGCGGTGGATCCCCGGCGCGGGCTCGGCACCAACCGGCTGCGCGACGCGCTCGACGCGATCCTGCGTGACGGCACGGAGCTCGCCACCGGCCCGGTGTACCCCGAGCCCGTCGAACGGGCGATCGCCGCGTGTCGCGACCGTGACCAGATGACGCGCTGGGAGGCGATCGCCCGCCTCGAAGCCGAGAACCCACCGGACCTGGCGGAGTCCCTCAGCGACGATGTCGACATCATCGTCGCCGACCGCCGCTACGGGTTTGCGCGCGCCGCGGTCGCCGGGGCGGTGCGGCGGTCGGGCCGCGTCAGCGCCACGGCGTCCGAGCGCATCGACCGGATCGTCCTCAACCGCTGGCTGGGGATCCCGATCTTCCTCTCGGTGATGTACCTGCTGTTCATGCTGACGATCAACGTCGGTGGCGCGTTCGTCGACCTCTTCGACGGGCTCGGACAGGCGATCTTCGTCCACGGCCTGGGCGACCTGCTGTCGGCGATCGGCGCCCCCGACGCCGTCCGCGTCATCGTCGCCGAGGGCGCCGGCGGCGGGGTGACCACGGTCGCCACGTTCATCCCGATCGTCGGCCTGCTGTTCCTGCTGCTCAGCGCCCTGGAGGACTCGGGGTACATGGCCCGTGCCGCGTTCGTCATGGACCGGGTCATGCAGGTCATGGGCCTGCCCGGCAAGGCCTTCGTTCCGCTGCTGCTCGGGTTCGGCTGCAACGTGCCGGCGATCATGGCCACGCGGACGCTCGACAGCCGGCGCGACCGGACGATGACGATCATGATGAACCCGTTCATGTCGTGCGGGGCGCGCCTGCCGGTCTACGCGCTCTTCGCCGCGGTCTTCTTCCCGGCCACGGGGCAGCAGGTCGTCTTCGTGCTCTATCTCGTCGGCATGGCGGCGGCGATCTTCACCGGGGTCGTCCTCAAGCACACGCTGCTGCGCGGTCCGTCGGTCCCGTTCGTGATGGAGCTCGGCCCGTATCACCTGCCCGGGCCCCGCAGCGTGGTGCTGCACGCGTGGATGCGGCTGAAGGGCTTCATCTTCGGCGCCGGGCGGATCATCGTCGTGATGGTGATCGTGCTCAGCGTGCTCGGCTCGATCGGGACCGACGGGTCCTGGGGGCACGACGACGGACGCGAGTCGATCGTCGGCGCGGCGAGTCGCGCCGTGACGCCGGCGCTCGCCCCGCTGGGCGTCGGCGAGGACAACTGGCCCGCGACGGTGGGCGTCGTCACGGGGATCTTCGCGAAGGAGACCGTCGTCGGGACGCTCGATGCGCTCTACGGATCGCTCGGCGACGACGGCAGCGCCGCGGACGAGCCGTCCGTGCGCGAGGAGGTCGGCGCGGCGTTCGCGACGGTGCCGGCGAACCTCGCCGCACTGCGCGAGAAGGTGGCCGACCCGCTCGGGATGTCGGTCGGCGCCGCCGCGGACGACGGCGTCGTGGCCGGGACCTTCGGCGAGCTTGCCCGCCGGTTCAACGGAACGGCCGCCGCGCTCGCCTACCTGCTCTTCGTGCTGCTCTACGCGCCGTGCGCCGCGGCGACGGGGGCGATCCGGCGCGAGACGACCCTCGGCTGGACGCTCTTCGCGGTCGGCTGGACGACCGGGGTGGCCTACGTGACCGCCACGGTCTTCTTCCAGCTGGCGACCTTCGGGCAGCACCCCGCCGCGTCGGCCACCTGGATCGCCGTGCTCGTCGGCACGATGGCGCTGGTCGTCACGACGATGCGGATCCTGGGCACGCGCCGTGCCGGCGCTCCTGTCCCCGTGCCCACGGCGGCGCCCGGATGATCCTCACCGAGATCCAGGCCTACCTCGACGACCGCGGCCGCGCCTCCGTGGCCGAGTGCGCGACGCGCTTCGACGTCGCCCCCGGCGCGCTGAGCGGGATGCTCGATCGGCTGGCCGCCAAGGGGCGCGTGCGCCGCCTGCCGACCCCCAAGAAGTGCCTGGGCTGTCAGCTGTGCCCGCCCGAGGAGCTCGACTTCTACGAGCGCTGCGCGCCCGGCACCGTGGCTCAGGCCCCCGCCGCGCCCTGCGCCGACGGCCGCGCCGGCTGAGCGGCCGGGCGCCGGCGCGCGCGAGGATTCCGCTTTCCGGCGACGCGGCCGACTCGGTTGACTCGGTCGACTCGGCCGGCTGCGTCGCGCCGACCGCCGGCACCTACGACGCCTGTCGACGGTGTTGGCCGATCGCCGAGTTGCGCCACGACGACCACCACCGATGAACGAGTCCCGCCGCCGCCGCCAGCCACGCCGCGGCGGCGATCGCGAGCGCGACCTGGGGGATGGCGTCCAGATGCGCGACCCCTTCGACATCGAGCATGTGCCATGTCGCGGCCGCGTACATGCCCAGCGGGAAGACCATCGACCAGACCGACGGGTCGTAGGTCAGCGGGACGCGGCACGCCACGTGCCGCCACACGCCGATCGCGATCATCACCGGAAACCAGAAGGTCGCCGTGCCCCAAGCCAGGATCATCACTCCTTCGATGAGCACGGCGAGGTGGTCGAGGCGCGCCACCTGCGGCGCGGCGGCGAGGAGGTTGGAGCCGGCGAGCGTGGTGATCGCCACGGCGCCAGCGGCAATCCGCGGCGGGTGCACCTCGGTGGGATCAGGCGGAAAACGCCCAGCACCCAGGAAGATCAGCGTCATCACCACGACGTACAGCAGGAACCCGACGGCGAACGCCGCCGTGGTCACGAACGCTGAGCAGGTCATCCGGATGCCGCGCGAGCAGCAATCGGCCAGCGGCACCACCGACTCCGATCGCGACCGCCAGCAGGAACCACGTGCCGTTGATGCCTCCTGCAGGCCAGGGCGTCGCGACGCAGGATCACCGAGATAGGCGGCACCGGAGCGCCCGCCACCACCAACGGCAGCGACACCCAGCGCCCACGCCGGCCCCACTTCATCCGTGCGTCCGGGCCGAACCGAGCACGTTCGTCGCCACGACGGTCGAACGTGAACCACGTGGCGTGGTGGATCAGATCGCCGCCACGGCTTTGCGACCGCGATCGTAGCACGAAACGGTCCCACAGCACCACGTGACGATCGCCGCGACGATGTACAGGACCTCCGCCGGCTGCCGCAACGCCTGCTGCTCACACGCCACGGCGATCAGTCCGTCGCCATGACCAGGGCGAAGTAGCCGAGCAGCGCACCCCTTCAACCACGACCGCATCCGAGGTCACCTGGTGCGGCCCCGCGCGCGTTACGGTACGGCCGCCGCCATCAGCCTGCCGAACCCTCGCCTCGGTCATCGACCTCGCGTCGGCGAGCTTCGACCGTAGACCGAGGATCGCCAGCGGCCCGCGGCTACGGATCAGCATTCGTACGCGCCGCGACCGGATCGAAAACACCGGCCCCCTGCTCCGGAGAGTCTCCTGAGTTTCTCAGTATTCGTGAGTTAACGAGGTTAATGGTGTCAGCAGCAGTTTTGCGCAAGCAATGCTGCCGAAGTCGGGAACAAACGTAGAACAAGGGCCACTGGAGCACAAGCTGGGGAACCAGAACCGGACCGCGGACCGGTCAAGATATGCCGGTGCGGTTCCTGATCCGGGCGGCGGTTGGGAACCCGCGCCACAACGCCTCCGTGGAGGTGGCTGAAGACCGCTGCGGCACTACTGCGGCGACGTATGAGCGACGCGCTGCGCTTCCTCCCACACGTTGGAAACCACGCTGCGCAAGCGGGTGTCGATTCTGCCACTTGAGCCTCGAGCGGAGAAGCCGTGTGATGCTGCGCGGAGTCGTGAAGCAGCGCTCCAGGAAATGCGCCCGCGACGGGTGGCGTTCTGACTGCAAGGTGTGTGCGCCAGCGAGCAGCTGCGCCGTGATGGGCGGGCGGCGGTCGAAGTGGCTGTCGTCCATGAACGCTGTCGTTCCGACCGCTGCCCGGGTGATACTTCCTGTTCCCTACAGGCAAGAAGAGGAGGTGATCGCTATGCCGCCGGTACAAGCCGGGCCAGGATGCCCCTGTCAGTGGCCAGTACCCGGTGCTCGGCCCCCTGAGGGGCGAGACCGGAGGTCCGGGTCACAAATCGTCCGGGGTCGTCCGCTGCCGCGCCCACCCCGAAGCCGGGGGATGGGCTACGGCGCGCGCCGATAAGATAAGCACCCGCAAGTAGCCGCGATACCGGGAAGGTCGAGGTTGCCTCGGCACTCTCCATGTTCACTCGACCCTTCTTCCTACAACCCTACATGTCAGTCAGACGACATGAAGGGGGAATTGAAGGAGGCCAACGTGTCCAGACGGGAATCAGGAAGTTCCAGCCAGCCGAACCGGGCGATGTGCGCGGGGGCTCGTGACGGACGTGGTGTTGCCCATCGTGAGCAGCAGCGTTGGAGGCGCGATTGGTGCGGCGGTCACGAACATCATGAACAAGCCGACGGACCCGCCTCCGCCGCCCCCGCCGAGCATCGAAACCACCAGGGTAAGATCGCGATTGACGACGAGATGGGCTCCTGCGAGACGATCAAGAGCGTGTCGAGACCATCGCCGCTGGATGGGGTGTTCTGCTCGGCCTGCTCGTGGCGCAGATCGGGCGCGCCGCCCTGGCCTGGCGCGGGTGACCGCCGGTAAAGGGAAAGTGCGGAGCAGAACGGGCAGCTCCTGCCTGGGTGGACGATCGGACGTATGAACTCGTCCAACCCCGCGGCCGCCATCGCGAACAACAATGCGGCCAGCGGCCTGACGCACAGCGGGATCAACGGCGGGCAACTGGCCCAGGCGAGAGCGCTTGCGCTACATCAGCACCTGCGATCAGCGCGGCATCCGCGCCGCAGAGTAACACGACTCGCCGCGGACCAGGAGGGCATGTGGCATCTGCTGTGGCGGTTGGTCCGCCGTCGGCCGGCTCCGGCATCACGGTGGACGGCAAGATCGAGCCGTTCCTCAACCGCTGGCGCAGGCCGTCACCCGCCACTCACCAGACATAGCGAGCGCGGCGACGCCATCAGCCGCGACCCGCACGTGCGGGCAGCAGCTCCGCGAACTCCGTCCCTCAAGCTGACCTGACCCTGCGACCCACGAGGCGCGGATTTGATGGCGCGTGGCTAAGGTCTCGATGGCTCAAGGATCGCCCATCGTACAACATCGATCATCGCCGTTCTGCTGGCGGGTAGCGCGCTCGCAGTAGCCATCACCCACACGAGCGATTCCCGGAGTCTCGGTGCCGGAACCGACGCAGCCAGGATGCATCATCAGCCCTGACCTGAAGGCACGAGATCGCACCAGAGAACTTGCCATGGGGTGATAGCCCAATGACGTTCAGCGGCCCCGTGACCTGCGCCATGTAGGCGTGGGTGCCGGTTGGAGCTGGCCAACCCTCGACGAGGACTTGAGGTTGAGCATCACCAACGGCATCGAGCGCGACCGGAGATCACAAGGGCTGCACAGCAGGGTACCGGGGAGTAGGGCCACGCCGGCGGTTCCTTGCGCCTCATCGGCGTTCTGCTGCTCAGCGTGACCACCGTTCTAGCGGGCGTCGTCGGGTCATCGCGAAGCCAAAGTCCGCGTCAGGTCCAAGTCCCAGGACGTGGGTCATAGGCCGAGGCGCTCGTCGATGCTGGTGGCTGCTCGAAGGCCGCGACAGGCGCAGCGGCCTCCTCCTGATCGATGTTCTTGGTCATGGTCATCGCCCGGTCATCAGCGAAGAGCCTCGGCCATCGACTTCTGGCTGATGCAGGCACGGCCGACCAGCCACTCGTCGTGGCCTCGATGGCGAGCATCGAAATGGCCGGACCAGGCTGGCGTCGTCGGGAAGATGCCGACGACGTCGGTGCGAAGCGACCGATCTCGCGATTGAACCTTTCCAGCGGGTTCGTCCGACCTGGCACAAACCAGTGCTCGGCCGGAAACGCGTAGAAGGCGAGGATGTCGTCTTCGGCCTCCTCGAGCATCGCGGTGATCTTCGGCAGCCGGCTCTCGAGCTGGCTGATCGCCTCGCCCAGGCGCTGCCGCGCCTCTTGCAACGAGCCGGCGGTGAAGATCGCGCGGATCAAGGCGCCGAGCAGATCGTGCTGGTCCTTGCGGACATGGCCACGAAGGTCACGCAGGAAGTGAACCTTATGCCGACGTCGGCATAACGTGCACTATGCCGCAGCTCTCGCGTTATGCCGACTTCCGTGCGACAGGCCTGTGGTCATCGCGGGCTACGGTTGAGATTGTCGGCATAACGCAAGCCGGTCGGTCGATGCTGGCGCTCTTTGTCGAGTGAGTGAGAGGAGGCGTCATGCACGACCCGTCGCAGGTTCAGGTGTCGGGTCCGCTGGAGTGTTCGCGTCGGGGTTCGCCCGAGTTCCGCCAGTTGATGGGCATTCGCGGCTGATTTCGTGGTCGTATTTGGCTTGGTAGAGCCAAATCGGTGTCTGGTCGGGCCTGGAAAGCGTGGGCACACGATTTGGTGCTTGAGTCTGCTGTTCATCTGTTGTTTGTGGTAGTGATGTGGGCATGTATCTGCGGCGGACGCAGCGGAGGCGCAAGGACGGGTCGGTCGTCGGCTATGTGCAGCTGGCGCACAACCGCCGCGTCGGCGGCGTCACACGCGCCGAGGTGCTGTTGAACCTCGGCCGCGAGGACGAGCTCGACGTCGACGGGCTGCGGCGGTTGGCGGCGTCGATCACGCGCTACACCGACGGCGACGGCGCGCTCGCGCCGCTCGGCGTCGCGGCTGACGGTGGCGGCGGCGCGGGCGAGGAGGCGGGGCTGGAGGTCCGCAGCTCGCGGGCGCTGGGCGGCGTGTGGCTGCTGGACGGGCTGTGGCGTCGGCTCGGCGTGCACGAGGCGCTGGGCCGCGTGCTCGGTGCGCGCCGCTTCGGCACGGATGTCGAGCGGGTGCTGTTCTCGATGGTGGCCAACCGGGCGTTGGAGCCGTCTTCGAAGCTGGCCTGTTCGGAGTGGGCGACCCGGGACGTCGCGATCCCGGGGCTGGCCGGGATCGACGAGGATCAGTGCTACCGGGCGATGGACCTCTTGGTCGAGGCCGACACCGAGGGCCGGGTTCAGGAGGCGGTGTTCTTCGCCTGCGCCGATCTGCTCAACCTCGAGGTCGACCTGCTGTTCTTCGACACGACGAGCACGTACTTCGAGCGTGACGAGCCCGAGGCGGGCGCCGCGGCGTTCCGGGTCTACGGCCACAGCAAGGACCACCGTCCCGACCTGCCCCAGGTCGTGATCGGCCTGGCGGTCACCCGCGAGGGGATCCCGGTCCGCGTGTGGGTGTGGCCCGGCAACACCAACGACATGTCGGTCATCGCCGCGGTCAAAGACGACCTGCGCGGCTGGCGGCTGGGCCGGGTGGTGACGGTCGTCGACCGCGGCTTCTCCAGCGACGAGAATCTGCGCTACCTGACCCGGGCGGGCGGGCACTGGATCGCCGGCGAGCGCATGCGCGACGGCTCACCCGACGCCCAAGCGGCGCTGTCTCGGCCGGGCCGCTACCAAGCGGTGCGCGACAACCTGCGCGTCAAGGAGGTGATGGTCGGCGAGGGCGACGCGGCCAAGCGCTTCGTCGTCTGTCACAACCCGGCCGAGGCCGACCGCGACCGCACACGCCGCGAGGAGACGATCGCCCGGCTGGAGGCCGAGCTGGAGCGCATCACGGCCGCCGCCGCGAAGGCCACGACCAAGAAGGCCGCCGCTGCTCACAGCAAGGCCGAGTGCGCGCTGCGCGACCATCCCACGCTCGGGCGCTACCTGCGCCAGACCAAGACCGGCCGCCTGCGCATCGACCGGGCGAAGATCGCCGCTGAGGCGCGCCTGGACGGCAAGTACCTGCTGTCCACCAGCGATCCCGACCTGTCGGCCGAGGACGTCGCGGTGGGCTACAAGAACCTGCTCGAGGCCGAGCGCGGCTTCCGCGATCTCAAGAGCACCCTCGAACTCAGACCGGTGTTTCACCGCCTGGAGCGCCGGATCCGCGCCCACATCCTGCTCTGCTGGCTGGCCCTGCTGCTCATCCGGATCGCCGAACGCCAGACGAGCGAGACCTGGCGGCGGATCGCGCTCGACCTGCAGCGCCTGCACCTCGTCACCCTCCAAGGACCCGCCGGCACCGTCGCGCAGACCACCGCGCTGACCGAGCCCCAGCAACGGATCCTCAGCGCGCTGGACATCGACGCACCGCCACGCGTCACCTCGCTGACACCCGCCTGAGCACCCTCCCGACGCCCTCGACACGTGGACACACGCGTGCGAAACGTCACAAGCCCCGCAAACGCCAGCGCCCATGCGCGCTCACGCCCGCTCAGCCCACCTCCGCATGCCCATCAACTGCGGAACTCGGGCAGCGCCCGCCGGGCGGGACCTCCGCCCTCAGCGAGCGGTTCAGTCGCCG